>JADJRL010000003.1:3901019-5162779 GCA_016712225.1 Candidatus Defluviibacterium haderslevense
CAATTCAGGATTATCTACCCAAAAGTAATTCTTTGCAGGAATTGGATACACCTTGTAATTGTTAGAAATTTTTTCAAGTTTAGTAGCTGTATTAATGTTCTGTGAAATGAGTTTGATTTTTTGCAATTGTATTAATCTAGGGTTAAACGACATTAGATCAAATTCTTTTGTGGATTGAAGTATTTCCATGATTACACATGCACTGCAAGTATCATGGCATAATTCATAATCTGTTCCTAGGCCCAAATCTATCAACTCACTTGAAAATGATATTTTCGCTAAGTTTTTACTTTTAATTATTATTTCAAAAGTTCTTGATTGAATATTGTTAAGGTCAAAGGGTTTGATATTAATTTTAGAATCGAAATTGCTGGCATAAATTTCTCTTCTGGGAATGTAATTTGAATCACAGTTAAAATAACTTGAAGAATCTCTTTGGATTATTCTAATCTCAAATGGTTTCATGGGTGTGCCATGCAAGTTAATTTCTCCTAAATTAGGGTCCTCCCCTATTTTTGAATTTGGATTGAAACCAAATACAACTGAATCTCTTTGTCCGGAGGAATCAACAATCACCACTTTGATTTCTTGTGCAAACAAAAACTGATTGGCAAAAAATATCAGTATGGAATATATTATTGGTATTTTCCTTTGCATTAGGGTTGTTACATGAAGAAAAATGATACTAATAAGTGATTTGAATTATCGATGATAATCTTCTTTCAATACATGAATGGTCAAAGTATTTTGATCAACCGAGACTAATTCCCATTGATATTCAGCAATACCTCCCCAAAAAGGGACTTTTATATCTATAGTTGTTCCCAATTTAGACCAGGATCCGTTAAAATCTCCATAGTAAATTGGATGAGTGGCACACCAACTTACATTTTTTCTTTCAATAAAGGATGGTTTTGGATTAAAAGTAATCCCATATTCTTGGTTTTTTAACTCATTGGCTTTGGTAAATGTATAGGTTGAATCCGATTCAATAGGATTGATCCAGGATCCAATCAAGTAATCTGGAGGAATAACTTTTGGTTCAATTGTTTTTTCACAAGCACTCCATAGGAATGTTGTTAATATTAAAGTCAAGAAATTTTTCATTATATTCACATTGATTTATAAAATTTGATCACCATCCAAATAACAGCCACTAATACCATTAGTGCCATGATAGACTTAGGATTGGCGAAATTGACGGTAGAACCCAGTTGCTTGATTCTCTTGGGTGGAAAGAGTCTTTTGTCCTGTTTATTATAATAGAAAATGCCTAATTTCCAATTTGCAGGATCACTGTGCCATTGGTCTAAGGTTTCTTGAGTGGGGTTGTTGTTTTGTTCCATGTTATTGTGATTTTAAATCTTGTAAACCTCCTTTAATTTAATATCGAAACTTGACTAAGTCAAAATTAGTTCTTTTCTCGAGTAATAGCGTAATATATGACATATATCCAGTTCAAAATGCCATGAAATATCGCCCATAAAATGGATTGATTTCTTGACCAAGATAGAATGACGGCTATAACCGTTCCAAGACCTACACCGCCAGTAAAGACATTTGAGCCAACAAAGGTATTACCTGATTGAGCTAAAAGTCCAGTGGAACAAACGACTATTAAAAGTAGAATTAGGGCATAAATGGATGCGGATGGGATGAATTTAATTTTCTTATTTTTCATATTGGCTTGATTTTATTTGGCTTGATTTATAATATGGTAATGAATGAACCACAATATACAAATGGATATTAATAAAACATAAAAATTAATATCAATTTAGAGATTTTTAGGATTACTGCTATAATTAAGCTGCTATATAATATTAGGTCTTTGTTTTATAAAGAGTTGAAAAGAGACATTTTTGTTGTTAACATACTATTTTCAAGCCAGTCCCTATCCTTTGAATGTTGAAAAATCGACTTGTGTACTTCAACAGATAATTACTAAATCATATAAAATATCTGAGGCATTTGATTAATTAATTCTTTTGAATTCACTATTTAATTTTGATGTCAATCTTTTAATTTGTTTTTCCCAAGTCACTAGTTTTAGATTATGATTGTATATGTAGTGAATATTTTTCTTTTCCAAATCATAGTCATTTGAGTATTTTACAATATTATCCAATTGATCGAAAATAGAAATAATTCTTTTGCAAGTATGATCTACAAGCGAAATGTAATACAAAGTATCCTTCCCTTCAATGATCATAGTTTCCATTTGTTTTATTGCATCATTCTTAATATCAATTCTATTGGCATTGTAATATTCAAAAAAACAGGTATCTGTAACTAATAGGTCATCATATTCAAAGCAACTATCAAATTTCTTCACAAAAGTTTGATTACCTGTTCGCCAAAATAAAAATGTTTCTTCATAGATAACATAATCGTCACAATCTCTTCTGTTTCTATAATATCCAGCACAAGATTCATTAAAATACCCTATATCTGTTATGTTGTTGGCCTTTAATTTTTCAATATATGAGTTAAGCATGACATAGATTCTGCTTTGTTCTTGACCAAATACGGAATATGACAAAAGAACAAGGAAATTTATAATTAAATATTTAAAGTTCAACATGGGTGGTATCATTTTTTCTTAAATATTTTGCTTTTAACTTTCAATTCTTTTTATCATTTTTCCATTTTTCATGACCCTTCTTTGTTCTTCTTTTCCATCTTCATTATAATCAATGGTTATTCCATCTTCAAAGCCATTTATATAGTTTGATACTAAACTTAATTTTCCATTTTTATAGAGTTTAGATTTTCCATGTGCTAAATAATTTTTGCATACATATATATGTTTATAGAAAGTTTTGCCATATTCATATTCATGTAAATCTTCGAAAATTCCATTTCCTTCAAATAGTATTTGTTTTCCATTTTCATTATAGCATATTATAAATTCATCATATCTTTCTACGTTTGGATCATATCTATTATACAGTTTTCTATAACTTCTAATTTTTCCGGATGTAAAATATTTTTTAATGTGAATGACATTATTATTATCTAATCGATGTTCAGATTTTATAATTTTATTTTCATGATATACATCTTCAAAAATAAGATTACTATTATGTTCGTCAGATACTAATTGCTTTCTATATTGTTTTAAATTGCCATTCGGATAATATTCAAAAGAATGCTTTAAATTTAAATCTGTTTCATCCATATAATAATCAGTTGAAAGCAATCCATTGATATACATTTTTTCCCTTTTTATTTGACCATCGGCATATGTGATATCTTCAATAATAATTCCATTCTCATATTTATTATATTGCCCATTAGCAATTCCATTTTTTACTTCTAAAGTTTCATAAATTTCTCCCTTTCTATATTCAGCAATGCCTGAAAAATCTTCATCAATTGGCTGAATAAATTTTGATTGATTGAGTCTAATGAATTCTTCAATGTCTGAATATAATTGTTTACTAAGTTTGTAGTACTTAGAATCTGCCAATGATAATATACTATTTTCATAAAATTTATCTTCAAAATAGTTTAAGTTGTTTCTATCGAAATTGTGTAAATCAGAATTTAAATAGTAATTATATACGCTTTTAACTAAATTGTAATAACTTTGGTTAGGTAATAATTTTAAACCATTTAATATTGTTGGAAAGTAGCGGTCATATCCATTATATATAAATTGACTGAATCCGCCATTACCTACTTGGCCATCCAGATACCACCAAAAGTATAATAACTTTTGTTCAGCTGAAATTATTTTAATTGAATCTATTAATATTTTCGTATGTCTTTCATTATAGTCAGTTACCATCTGCGATATTGGTTCTAAAATGATCCAATTAAATTCCATGGCATGGAGTCTGTAAAAATCTACTTTCGAAATTTCAGGCCTTACTTGTAGCGCTTCGTCAATAGTGTCAAATAGATCACCTTCTATTTTTCTTTCAATGGATTCATTGATAGTATTATTCAAAGAATCTATAATTTCAATTGAATCAGATTGATATAATTCAAGATTAACTTTAGTTGCAGTCAAATTAGAGGATATATATTTCTTTATATTGGGTAAATCTTTAATTAATTGCCGATACATTTCAGCACCTCTTGTTCTCTCACCTGACTGACACAAACAATATATTATATTGCAAACTCCCATTTCTTCGTAGGTCATTGTTGATGAATTTAACAAAAATATGAAGCCAAATTTGTCAAGTAATTTATTTTTATTAAAAAAATTGATGCTCATTTGAAAGCATTGAATAGCATCATCATATTTTTCTTTTTTAATAAGTCTCACTCCTTTATTATGACTTTGAGGAACAACGGTTCTAAGTATAAAAGATAATAGAGTGTATGTGGCACAGCCATAAATAAATGGCTTAGAAAATCCAGTTAAGTAATAAATCATGATCATTAATCCCATAATAAATAATTGACGGACTACAGATTGCCATGAAATTTCTTTAATATTTGGATCGTATAAGGTCATAAATTCATTTGAATAAAACTGGAATCAAGAATGTATAAACAAATTGTTCTTCAAAGTTAATTAATTTATTTTAGGAAAAGAATTAATCATATTCTATTAATCCAACGATCATAAGTCATTTCAAACTTAATCTCCCCTTTCCCATGCACTCCAATTTCTTCCCAGCCGGATTTTCTATAAAATTGTTCGGCTCTTGTATTGGGCGAGGTTCCTAACCAAACAGCTTCTTGCGTTTGATCAAAATACCAGTCGAGCATAATGTCGTGAAGCTGTCTACCTATTCCTTGACCTTCAAAGTCCGGATGCACAAATAAGGCCCAAATATTGTGTTGTTTTAAACCAACAATGGCAAATCCAACAATTCGCTGATCTATTTCACAAACCCAGCCCTTGCCAAATTGTGTTAAATAATCTTCATTATCTTTCCGAGTGACCAATGTAGGATTGCTTAAGATGTTCTCCTTTACGGCCATCCTTACTAGCATATATTGGTCGATATCATCTACACGTGCTTCCCTAATGATCATTCCTTTTAATTTTATATCAAGCATTAAGTTTTTTGTAATTTTAAAACCCCATAATTTTAAAATTTAATTTATTTCTTTTGAATTTGTTTAATCATTAGAAAGCTCACACAAGTTAATGCTATGAAAATCGCGATGGATATCATCTCTATTGTACTTAAACTTGTCAACAACCAAATAATACTGGCAATACCAATAAAGGGTATGATGAGCCCTCCGGGTGTTTTAAATTTTTTATTATTATCTTCATTTGGATTACTCCTTAACTTAATAGCCGCTAATATAACAGAAAGATATACAATTAAAATAGCGCCACTCGCCAGACTGGCCAATTGTTTGAATCCACCAGTTATAGAGAAAAGGAAAATCAAACTTGCATATGTAATTACAGCAATATGTGGTGTGAAAAATTTGGCGTGAATTTTAGTTAGGAATTTTGGAAATATACCATCATTCGCACCAGCAAATAATAACCTAGGTGTTGATAACACATCGGCACTGACATTTCCAAAAGTCGATATGATGGCAGTTATCAATAAGATTGTTCCGCCTATCGGACCAATCAACTGTCCCGCAACTGCTGCTAGTGGAGCTGCTTTAAATGCTTCCATTTGTAACCCTATTACACCTTGTGCCACTGTTTGAATCAACACATAAATAATGAAAACTATTGAACCTCCAAATAAAATACCTAAGGGTACGGTTCTTGTTGGATTTTTTATTTCGCCACTAACACTGAGTGATGTTTCAAAACCTGCGAATGCAAAAAATAATAAGAGCGCAGTGTTACTAAAGGTTTTTAATGATGGTAATTCGTTCCAATATAGATTACTTGCCTCCACCTTACTAAAACCAAATAGAATAATAGCGAATAATGGAAATAGTTTAATGATCGTGATCCATTTAATAAAATTAACGCCTTGTTTGACGCCACGAATATTGACCAATACTATGAATCCTATGATGATAAAAAAGAAACAAGCTCGTGCCAGTGAATTATAAAAAATGGGAAACATGGTAGCCATAGAATCAGCAATTATATTCATCAACGCAGCACTTCCCAAGACACTCCAACCAAAAAAATATAACCAATTAATGATATAACCTGGAAATGTTCCGAACGCAGCCTCAACATAAGCATATGAGCCTCCACTTGTTGTTATACGACTTCCTATTTCAGCATAACACAACAGGATAGCGGCCATCATGATACTGCAAAACAAATAACTAAAAATACCAAAAGCACCTAATGCTATACTTATAATAGCAGGTAATGCAAAGATCCCAGCGCCGATAGTACCGTTGACTATGGTTAAAGTAAGCCCAGCTACATCAACTTCGCGTTTTAAACCTTCCTCTTTTTTAGGATTACTCATAGTCTATAATCATTAAGGTATGCAATACATTTATTGGTAAATCGTCCAAGTTTTTTTTGTGTCCTTAAATAAGTATCGCTTGGAAGTACCTAAAATAATTAAACTCAAACCTATTCCACTTTGGATGCCCCCTGATATAAATAATTTATTTCTACTTGCATCATGACTGACGATTATCGAATTTAGAAAGGTGGCCATGCTGGATATCATAAACAAACTACCAACTATTCTAAGTGTATTTTTCTGGGTTCTATTATGATGTGATTTATAATTTTTTAAATAATAAATTTCATTTGGAGATATAGTCATTTGTAAATCGTTATTATTATATTGAATGACTCCTATGATATTTGTATTTTCTGAGATTGTTTTTGTTTTTAATTGTATTACATCAAATTTTATGCTATCAGAGTTTACTGAATTTAATGTTCCAATTAATGTTCTAGAACTCCTAGCTTTAGTTTTTCGACTTTCGGCAAGTACCACTTCATAGATTGATCCTGATTTAAATAATTTTAAATCATTGCAACTTGACAAGGTTAACTCCTGACCATAGCATGTGTAGCTGAATAAAATGAAGCCAATTATGGAGAAGGTTTTATTCATTATACTGATTTTTTTGGCCACTTAATTATAATATTATTTAAAATGGGTTCAAATGTTATTCAAATTTTCGTGCAATATATTATTTGGAATTGATAATTTCATGGATTGAGTGCATTTATTCAATATTTACTCATACGCTTCAAAATAATTATAACAATATATCTTATATATTTGGCTAAATTTGACTCATGAAATTCAATTATTCTCAATATTATCTTTGCTTTTTTGTAATTATTGTTTCAGTAGGCATTTTTTGGTTTGCAAGAACGATTTCTAAACCTAAAGAAAATACCGCAGAACACTACCCTGCCGATTGGTTTTATCAACAACGGGCATTCCCATTTGATAACATCAATTACGAGGCTTATAAAGTAGCATTAACTCAGGCTAAACAATTTAGACAAAACTATAGAGCCAACAGTCCGCTTAAAAGTTGGGAGTTTATTGGGCCTGTTAATATTGGTGGTAGAATTACGGATGTTGAAATGCATGCTTCTGATGTACAAACCATTTATGCTGGAACAGCAACTGGTGGTGTATTCAAGAGCTCCAATGCAGGAACCAGTTGGTTACCTATATTTGATAATGAATCCAGTCTTTCGATTGGTGATTTAGCCGTTGCGTCTTCAGATCCTAAAGTTATTTATGTGGGCACAGGTGAAGCCAATGCGGGTGGTGGTTCAACTACTTATGATGGCTCAGGTGTTTTTAAGTCGATAGATGCAGGTAACTCTTGGACTTATGTTGGCTTAGAGAAGATTAGAAATACGGGTCGTATTGTAATCAATCCTAAAAATGTGCAAAATGTATTTGTGGCCGGGATGGGTGATCTATATGGAAATTCTTCTGAACGAGGTGTTTTTAGAACTATTGATGGTGGTGCACATTGGGAAAAAGTACTTTATGTTTCTGATTCAACAGGAGGAATTGATCTTGTAATAAACCCTAAGAATCCAAATATTTTGTATGCTGCCATGTGGGAGCGAGTGCGGACATTAAATAGGAGAACTTATGGAGGAAAATCTTGTAATATATATCAATCTTTAGATGGAGGGACTACTTGGAAATTACACAACAATGGTTTGCCCATTTCAACCACCAACTCAGGTAGAATCGGATTGGCTATTTCTGAATCTAATCCGGATGTGCTTTATGCCATTTATTCTGATAAAATAGGATATTTTACAGGGATATATAAAACAATTAACGGGGGAACCAGTTGGGCCCGAGTTAATGATTCAAGCCTGAGTAATTTGTTTGCATCCTATGGTTGGTGGTTCGGAAGAATTAGTGTGGATCCAAAAGATCCAAATATTATTTTTGCCATAGGTTATGAGTTGCATAAGTCTACTGATGGTGGGTTGACTTGGCGGGAAATTGGGGCTAATATCCATGTGGATCATCACAGTATTTATGTTCATCCAAAAAATTCAAATTTTGTAGTATTAGGCAACGATGGCGGGCTTTTTATTTCCCAAAATGCAGGGATCAATTGGACCCATATGAATCAATTACCAATTACCCAATTTTATACCTGCGATGTTGATTTTAAAAATCCAAATCGGTATTACGGAGGTGCTCAGGACAATAATGTCATTAGAACGACAACAGGAAAATCTAATGATTGGTATGACATCATTGGTGGAGATGGTCTTGTTGTGCTTGTTGATCCCATAAATAATTCATATATCTATGCAGAAAGTCAGTATGGTGAATTGTCTAAATCTGTTGACGGAGGAACTAATTTTAAAAAAGCTAAAACAGGGATTAATACTTCTGACCGAACCAATTGGAATACACCTGTAGTGTTTGATCCAAGTAATCCTCAGATACTTTATTATGGAACGAATAAAATGTATAAATCTATAGATCGTGCTGTGACTTGGAATGTAATCAGCCCTGATTTGACCAATGGCAATGGAGGCAATAATATTGGTACATTGACTTGTATAGCAGTAGCTCCTGGAAATAGTTCAGTTATTTACGCTGGAACAGATGATGGCAATGTTTGGAAAACAACAGATGGAGGTTTGAATTGGAAAAAAATATCAACCAATTTACCCGTCAGATGGGTAACAAGAATTGCTGTGGATTTTCAGAATCCTTCCATTGCATATATTACATTATCAGGTTTTAGAAAAAACGAATACCTATCACATCTTTATAAAACCATAGATGGTGGTATAAACTGGATGGATTTATCAGGGAATCTGCCTGAAGCCCCACTGAATGATATTGTTATTGATCCGATTGATCATTCAACGCTTTATGTTGCTAGTGATGTTGGAGTATATAAAGGTTCAAGTACCGGAATATGGTCTATTTTGGGCGATTCACTACCTAACGTACCCATTACAGACCTCACACTTCATCATCCAACTCGAATGCTTGTGGCTGCAACATATGGTAGGTCAATGTACAAATTCGATCTTGGTATTCCTACTTATCTTGAAGATGTTGGTAATAATTCGGGGGTTATGCAGATTTATCCAAATCCAATACATGATAAAGCTATTATAAACTTGAAGATAAATGAAACTCAAAAAGGAAATTTATCATTGTATGATCTCTCAGGAAATAAAATTTTTGAAATATATCAAGGGTTATTGAAACAAGGTGATGTGGATATCAAGTGGAATGCTAAAGGCAATAATGGAATTCCACTCAAATCAGGAACCTATTTCATAAGATTGGAAAGCGCTAAAGGAAATGAAATCAAGAAAATTCAAATTGTAAACTAATATTTTTTGGAGAAATTAAATATGCTTTTAGCAGACCATGCACTCGTGTTCAATTCATTAATTCATACCAAGATAAAAAGTAAATTCTATGTCTAAAACTTCACTTATTTTATTTTGGATCATCTGGCTTGTAGATATCCTTATTTTGCTTTTTGGACACCAAGAATTTCTTTTAATGATGTTTGGAAGAAATTCCAGTCCGGGAACAAGGCAGATTGGAATTTGGGCATCTTTGTTAATGGTCATGTTGTTGATAATCATTATAAGTTTATATTTGAAGAATCATGAAAAAGGCACCATGGCTATTATGGTCTGTTCGATTCCATTGCTCATTGCACTACCCTATTTACTATGGCTAGGGGTTGTATTGTTTAGTGGTAAAAGTACCAATTGGCATTAGATAAATATAGAGCGTTTATGTTATTATTAAAATTGTATTTATGAATTTCATTAGTTTTGGTTTTATGTGTTTTATTATCGGCGTGTTTTTATATTTCGAGATTAGTGCAACTGAGATGCCAGGTATATTATTGAAATTTAATTTTTGGATCAATTGGATATTTATAGTGTGGGCCAGTTATTCAGTGGGGAGAATTGTATTAGACAGTATTATGCTAAATAGTCAAGGACAAATGACATCAGCAAATCTTATGTCCAGTATGCTGCTTGCTGTTTTTCACGTAATTCCTACCCTTGCGATATCTATTTTTATGCTTAAGGAAGGATTTAGATAATTAAAACAGATGAATGATTACATTTCTAATATTGGATTGCAACATTTTCTAAAATTAGATGACCATTTTTATTTTGTTCATTTTAAGTTTGCTAAAATTTATTCTCAAAGACAATCAAACCATTTAACAATAAAGTTTCGATAATTAATTTCAAGAAAGATGGGAGGCGGAAAGATGGTTATATCACTGGACTTTGAACTTTATTGGGGTGTCACAGATTCTAAATCAATTGATGCTTATCAAAGTAATATATTGGGTGTACAATCTGTAATTCCAAAACTATTGTATTTATTTGACCAATATCAAATTAAAGCTACTTTTGCAATAGTTGGATTTCTTTTTTGTCACAATAAAAAAGAATTATTAGAACATCTTCCAAAGACATTGCCTCAATATAAAAACAAGAAGCTGTCTCCATATATAAATCAAATTGAAAAAATGAAGGATGATGATTTGACACAGGCATACTATTTTGCTCCGGAATTGATCCAACTTATTAAAAATCATTCACAACATGAAATTGCTACGCATACCTTTTCGCATTATTACTGTTTAGAACCTGGGCAACAAGCTACAGATTTTTTTTATGATCTGGAAGCTGCTTTAAAAATAGCATCGGAATATCAAGTCAACATTACATCTATTGTGTTTCCCAGAAACCAATATAATAAGGCATACGTAAATCTATGTGAAGAATTAGGGATACAATGTTATAGAGGAAATCCTAATCATTGGATTTATCAAGCTGATGTAAATAAAACATTTCTTTGGATTAAAAAGGGAATTCGTCTATTGGACCATTATATAAATATTACAGGGCATCATTGTTATGAAAGAATTAGGTCAAAGCATGACTCGATAAAGAATATTCAGGCTAGCCGTTTTCTTAGACCCTATACCCCATCTTTATCTTGGATTGAATCCATGCGTCTTCAAAGAATATTATCTTCTATGACTCATGCAGCTAAAAACAATTTGACCTTTCATCTATGGTGGCATCCGCATAATTTTGGAATTCATCAGCAAGCTAATTTTAAATTTTTAGAATCCATCTTAAAGCATTATCAGTATTTAAATGTTACATACCAATTTTCTAGTTGTACTATGGCAGAATGTGCTCGTTCACAACAATAAATGAATGCTTTGAAAGACAATATTGAATTTGCGGAAATAGCAGCATCTGATCTGGATACCATTAGTCATTTAGCTCAAGAGATTGATGGAAATCCCCGCTTATCTAAGGCATTCATAAAGCATTGGTATTTTGAAAATCCAACAAGTAGTTATACTTTTTGGAAAGTAACTATAAATGAACAATTACAAGGATTTGCGACAATCAATCATTACCATTTTTGGTTTAATCGTAAACGATTACTCATAGGGATGCCGCAAAATGAGTATATTGCACTTTCATCAAGGGGCAAAGGCTACTTTCGTGATTTGTATTGGAAAACAGAAGAGATTAGTTTAGATAAATATAATGTTCAATACTTATTTGCTTTCCCAAATAAAAGGAGCGCTCCAATATTTGAACAAAAATTCGGTTATAGGAAGTGTGACAATCCTGTAATTATATTAAGTTTGTTTAGCTTGTCCAATTTCTTTTCAAAGCAGACTTACAAAATTTTGGATCATGTTTCTTTAATTCAAAAATTGCAATTCACACAATTGGACTATGCTTTAGACAAATCAATGGATTATTTGTTATGGCGTTACAAATGCTATACTAAAAAAGAACTTCGCATACTTGAGATTGAAGATCGTGGTGAACTCTTGGGGTATGCATTTTTAAAGCCAATAAAAAAATATGGCTTTTCATTTATGATTTTGATGGATTTGATAACAATCGATAGAAAGCATTTCCCACAAATGATTAAACATTGTAAAAGGTATTGTTCGCAGCAATTGTTTTTCGGCTTATTTAGAATTCAAATAAATGATGAACCATCAACTCCATTATTTGAATTTTCCTTTAAACATAAACTGAATTTCATGATTAAGTCAAAGTCTTTAGCGGAAGACATATCATTGTATGAAACTAAATTTCAGTTTTTCTTTGGTGATTTAGATATTTTTTAATTTTCTGAAATATGCGTTTTTAATTAACTTAGTCAAAAATTAAGTGTTACCCTATTACTTAAAAGGTGTTACTATCAATTATAAATATGATTCAAAATTTAGATCAAATTTTACAATATATTCAGCAGAGTTTTAACAAGCACTCATTAATTGCCATTCATCTTAGTCATTATAAAGGAACGGAGGCTAATCTCAAGCGAATAAATATAAGAAAGGCTTTAGTTAAAAATGAATATGTTCTTAGTTTTACGTATCAATATGCAACTAAAGATATAGTAAAAAATTATACGCTAGCTGAATCTATCCAATGGATCGAAGGTCTGGTAAAAGTAGAAGGGTTTAGGCTGATACGGGTATTAACACTCGATTTTGATATCCAGCTTAGTTTTATGAAAGGTGGGCGTTGGGATTTGGAAAAGACCAATCCCAGTCAAAATACATTGCCTAGCATGAACCATGATAAGTCGAAAAAAAGGATCATTGAAGCAAGCCAGCAATTGTATTTAAAACAATTAAATATTACGGACCAGAATGGTCATGTTTATAAGTCAGCTCAGGATAAATACAAGCAAATCAATCATTACATTGAAATCTTAAGCACTTTGTTGAAAGAACTTCCAAATCATGAAGTAATTCAAGTTGTAGATATGGGTTGCGGCAAAGGTTATTTAACTTTTGCCATTTATGATTATTTAAATCATATCCTAAAAAGACCATCTGAAGTTGTTGGCGTAGAACTGAGGAAGGATCTGGTAGATCTCTGTAATCAAATTGCACATGATTCAACTTATACTGGATTGCAATTTAAACAAGGGTCTATCGAGGCGTTTGATATCCCTGAGATAAATGTTTTAATCGCCCTGCATGCTTGTGATACGGCAACTGATGATGCGATTGCAAAGGGAATAAAAGCTCATGCCGATCTAATAGTTGTAGCGCCTTGTTGTCACAAACAGATTCGCAAAGAAATTAATAAAAATAATGTGAGTAATGACCTTGATTTCCTTTTGAAACATGGAATATTTATGGAGCGCGAAGCAGAAATGGTGACTGATGGAATTCGTGCATTGATTTTAGAATATTTTGGGTATACTACTAAAGTTATTGAATTTATTTCTGATGCACATACCCATAAAAATGTTATGATAGTTGGTAAAAAAAATGTACAAAAGGAATCCAACCAAGCTGCGATCAAACAAAAAATTATTGATATCAAATCATATTTTGGGATTGACCATCATCATTTGGAACGTATATTAGATTAGAAATAGCTTGGTATAATTTGGAATTATGCGAATGAGAAGAATCCGACTTATATGTTTATTATGTGTTTTGTTTTTTTGTTATTGTAACAATCATGACCATAAGAATATCTCGATCCCTACTTTGGCTGGAAATACCATAAATTCCATCGATAGTTCTGCTAGCAAGTCTTCTGCAGGCAAATTAACGATGCATGATGTATCCTTGGATACGAATGATGAATTATTACCTTGCTTAATTTATAATAAGTACGAAGGCAGATTGGTTTATGTTGATGTTTGGGCAACGGCTTGTTATGGTTGTATTGCGGAAATTCCTTATTCAAAGTCATTACAGCAAAATATGGCTCAAAAGAATATTGCTTTCGTATACCTATGTTGTAATTCTAAACCTGAGAATTGGCAAAAAGTGATTCAAGATCTTCTACTTGGTGGCGATCATTATTTTTTAAACCAAAAACAGTCTTCCCGTTTATTTAAAGAATATAAAATTTTGAAATTTCCTACCTACTTAATTTTTAACCAAAAAGGCCAACTAGTGAGTCGTGATGGCCCCAGTCCAAGTTCTGGTAATATTGTCAAATATTTAAATCAGGCAATTCCATTTTAACTAAAATTTGATCTCAAATTCTACGTGAATTTTGATGTTGTACTTAACTGACAAAGCTTTATTCAGAGTTGTAAAAGCGTCTTTTGGATTTTAGGCCAATTAGCTTGAAAGCATTGTATTTGTTGCATTATTTGAGTCTATTTTATATAGAAAATGCACCGATATCAAACATTAAGGGCATGAAATTTCAATTTGGTAACATTCCAAAACTCAGGGAAAACCCCTAATTTATAAAAATGGGTGTTTTCTACGATGTACAGCCTAATAAAAGGTCTCATCTTTGTAAGGTCAAATTGATTAAAACGTTAAAAAATTTGGCAGCTTGATTTGAATATTGAAAAATGGGATCCATTGTAGGACTACCAGCATGAGAATAGGTTTTGGTTAATAAAAAAGGGATTTTTTATACTATTTTGAATTTTGAACACTTGGTTGTTTGCACTTTCTAAAAAAGTAATAAACATTAATTTGTTCTAACAATGAATATTGCTGGTAGTCCTTCATGGAAATTAATTTTTAGGACTAAATTTGGTTTTTCGTTTGAAAATATATTTTTATTTAGGTTTATCTTAATTCCTCTAAAAGAAAGACTTCCTACATTTGTAAGAAGTCTTTTTTATTTTTATGAATGTCGAAGCTTAGTTATACCATTTCTAAGGCTATACCATTTCAACTAATTGTTCCCATTCTTTTACGTGAGTAGCTATTTGGCTTTTGAGGAGTTCGTATTCCTTTAAAATATTTGAACTATTTGATTGTTCGAAAAATCCGGGAACACCCATTTGTATTTCTATTTCTTTCTTTTTAGTCTCTAACCTTTCAATGTCTTTCTCAAGAATGCCGATTTTTTTGCAGCTTTTTTCTTCTCTTCCGGATCGATATTTGGTGCTGGTTCTGATTGCTTAACAGCAGCAACTGTTGCAGTGTTATTGGATTTTTCAAATGATTGCAATAACGATTCGGTATTCGTTTTTTCTAAAAAATAATCGATATCACCTTCAAATATTCGAACTTTTTGATCTGCAAAGAAACAAGTTTTTTCAGCCAGGCCTCTTAAAAATTCACGATCATGGGAAACAACTATAACGGTTCCTTTATAGTTTTTTATAGCTTCTTTTAATGATTCTTTGGAAGAGATATCCAGATGGTGAGTGGGCTCATCCAGAATTAAAAAATTATGTTCTTGAACCAACAGTGAAGCAAGTCGAACTCGAGACTTTTCTCCCCCACTTAGAACTCTGATACGTTTTTCAACATCGTCTCCTCCGAAGGCAAGGCCCCCAAGAATATTTCTGATCAATGGTCTTACAGAAGGAAGACTTACACTTTCTATGACTTCAAGTATGGTCTGATTTGGATCCATTAATTCGGTATGTTCTTGTGCGAAATATCCAATTTTCACTTGATGACCTAAATTAATGACGCCATGTGTTGGTGGTTCAACCTGACTTATAAGTTTAACTAAAGTACTTTTACCTTGACCATTTTGACCAATAAAACTTAATTTCTCCCCGCGCTCAATAAAGAATTCGATATTGTTCAATACCATTAAATCGCCATACGATTTTGTTAATTCGCGAGCTTCTATGACCATTCTTCCACCAGGATGTGAAGGTTGGAATCTAAGCCTTATAGATGATTGTTCTTCATCTGGTGCTTCTATGACATCCATACGGGCCAATTCAGACTGCAATGATTTAGCGAAACTTGCTTTGCTCGCCTTAGCACGAAATTTATCAATAAGGACTTCTTTGTGTTGGATTAATTTCTGTTGTGATTTGAATTCACTGAGTTCAATGTCACGTCTTTCTTTTTTGTAATCTATGAAAGCGGAATAGCTTCCGACAAAATCATACAATTTACCACGATCTACTTCAATGATTCGCTTAGCGATACGATCTACAAACATTAAATCGTGAGAAATCAATATGACACTACCTTCATAGGTTAATAAATACTTCTCTAACCATTGAATGGATAAGATGTCCAAATGGTTATTTGGCTCATCGAGTAACATTACATTTGGTCTTGACAACAATAGTTTTGCTAATTCAAGCCGCATTCTCCAGCCACCAGAGAATTCATGTGTTTTTCTTTCGAAGTCAGTACTTTTAAAACCAAGGCCAATTAGAATTTTTTCAATTTCACCTTCGATTTTATCAGCATTCATGTAATCCATTCTATGATGGATGTCTTCCATGAGTTCAATATAGTACATTAACTTTTTCTCTTCCAAGTTTGGATTCGAAAGTTGATCTTCGCAATGTTTTAGTTCCTCATGGAGGGCATTGATTTCTACCAAAGATGACATGATTTCTTCACGAACTGTAAATCCTTTGTCAGTGGGTAGCTCTTGTTCAAGATAACCTACTTTTACATCCTTAGGTTTTTCTACAAGCCCTTCATCCGGTTTAATGGCTTCGGAAAGCACTTTAAGCAAAGTTGATTTTCCTGATCCATTTCTACCAGTAATGGCAAGTTTTTCACCAGGAGTTACCGTAAATGAAATATTATTGAAGATAGCTCTTTCTCCAAATCTTAATACTAGGTTTTGTACTCGAATCAAAATATATAAATATAATGTTAATTAAAAATATAATCGCCATCCATTTGACTTATGGCGCTGTAATGATCTCCTTTTTTTTCAAGGATTTCCTTCCACAAATGTTCAGGCTTGGATTTAAAAATATAATTTGGATCAATTTGATCAATAAACCATGAAGGTTCTTTAATTTCTTGTTGTAATTGTTGGCTGTCCCAGCCACTATAACCCATGAAAAATCTTATGTTTTCTATTTGAATTAATTTTTGATTGATTAAAAATTTCAATGACTCAAAATGTCCACCCCAGTATACTCCAGGAGCAATTTTCACGGATTCTTCTATTAATGACCCAACATTATGCAGAAAATGTAAGGTGTTCTCAGCTACCGGACCACCATAAAAAACCGGTGCATCAAAATCATCGATATCTTCAATTAATTCACTTAGTTTTAATGGAGTAGACCGGTTTAAAATGAATCCAATGGATCCATCAGTCGGAGAGTAATCTACGATCAAAACCACTGCCCTTTTGAAATTGGGATCTAACATAAAGGGCTCCGCGACTAGAAGGGAACCATTTTCAATTTGTATTTGGTCTGGTTGATCTGAGCTCATAAACTGATTATTGGAAAATTGCGATCAATTCGCTTCAAAAATCCGGATAATACGGTACCATTTCCACCAACCTCGATGAAAGATAAAGTTCCATCTTGAATCATATGATTCATGGTTTGTGTCCAAAGTACTGGCGCGGTAAGTTGTCTGATTAAATTCATTTTAATCATGTCAGGATGAGTGTGTGGTTTGGCATCTACATTTTGATAAATGGGACAAATAGGAGTATTGAAAGTCGTTTTTGAAATGGCTTCTTCAAGGTTAACTCTTGCTGATTCCATTAATGGTGAATGAAAAGCACCTCCAACATTTAAGACAATCACTCGTTTAGCACCAGCTTCTATTAATTTTTGTTCAGCTATTTTCAATCCTTCCAAACTTCCTGAAATGACCAATTGACCCGGACAATTATAATTTGCAGGAATGACCACATGATCTGTAATGGAATGACAAACTTGTTCTATTTGTGCATCATCAAGACCTACAATGGCTGCCATAGATCCAGGATTGTTTTCACAAGCCTCTTGCATGGCAGAAGCTCTTATTTGTACTAAGTTTAGACCATCTTCAAAACTTAAGACTTCGGCTGCAACCAATGCCGAAAATTCACCTAATGAATGACCAGCTATCGCAAATGGAGGTTGGTCAATAGAAGTAGTTTTAAATTTGATGATGGAGTGAAGGAATACTGATGGTTGTGTGATGTTTGTTTGTTTAAGTTCTTCTTCAGTACCTTCAATCATGATATCACTGATTCTAAAGCCTAAAATCTCATTGGCTTTCTCGAATAACGCTGCTGCTTCATCACTTTTAATATACAAGTCTTTACCCATTCCCACAAATTGACTAGCCTGACCTGGGAATATATAAGCTATATGTTTCATAAAATTGGCTACTTGATTAAGTTCAAAAATTCATTCCGAGTCTCAAAGGTCTTAAAAACTCCGGTAAAAGCAGAGGTTGTAGTCATACTATTTTGTTTTTGGACGCCACGCATCATCATACACATATGTCTGGCTTCAATTACAACGGCTACGCCATAAGGATTTAGGGTATTTTGGATACAATTGATGATTTCATGAGTAAGTCGCTCCTGAACTTGAAGTCGGCGAGCGAAGATGTCCACCACACGGGGCAATTTACTCAGTCCAACGATTTTGCCATTCGGAATATATGCAATGTGAGCTTT
Source organism: Candidatus Defluviibacterium haderslevense (assembly GCA_016712225.1). Classification (NCBI taxonomy): domain Bacteria; kingdom Pseudomonadati; phylum Bacteroidota; class Saprospiria; order Saprospirales; family Saprospiraceae; genus Candidatus Defluviibacterium; species Candidatus Defluviibacterium haderslevense. The sequence goes on from JADJRL010000003.1 coordinate 3,919,771, forward strand.
TCCAAAAAATGGTAACATATGATGTTCACACAATGAATAGAGCTCAATATCCTTGACTAAAACCATTTCATTAAATTTTTCTTTAAAAATGGCGGAATTCAAAACTTCTATAGCATCCTGGCTATAACCTTGTGTAAAAAATTCCAAGGCCTTAGCAGCTCTTAGTGGTGTTTTTTCAAGCCCTTCTCTAGTTGAATCCTCGCCTACTCCTTTGATAATCAACTCAAAGTAAGAAGATAAGGCTTCATTTTTTAATGTTTGGTTTTCTTTCATTTTGCGTCAGTATCCAATTTCACTAAGCAAACGATATTCCAATTCAATATGTTTAACAATATTAGATAGAAATATATTTTAGTCCATGTAAATTCGCATTATATCGAAAAACTATAGATTTTGTAATTTTTAGGCTTATTTTTCGTCCGTGTTTAAGAATAAGAAATCGATTGAATTATTACCAACGAACAGCATTAGCTGGATTTCAGCTCAAGTTCTGTTTTGGTTGATTTTTATTTCCATTTGGTTGTATTTTAGTCCAAAAGAATGGAGCTATTCCAAAGACGTTTCTTGGACCTTAATCAACACTTGTTTTTATATAGTTTTAGTCAATGTCAATCTGAGATTTTTGTTGCCCTGGCTCATGCAAAGTCAATCCATGATTATCTATACGTCTTCATTGTTAGGACTTGGGATTGTGCTTACACCCATAAAAATTTGGTTTAATACACATTTTTGTTACGGGGATCTTTTGTGTCCAAATTGGATTACAGACGCTAAATTCCACTACATCAGTATGATTGTTTTAGCTGCTATTTCATCATTGGTTAGAATTCCTTTGGATTGGTTGACCGTGCAAAAAGAAAAAAAGGAACTCATTACAAAAAATGTACAAACTGAATTGCAATTTTTAAAAAATCAAATCAACCCACATTTTCTGTTTAATACCTTAAATAATTTATATGCACTAACACTAAAAAAATCTGATGATGCTCCCGATGTCGTGTTGAAATTATCTGACATGATGCGATATATGCTATACGAGTGTAATGAAAAGGAAGTGCCATTAGAAAAAGAGATTCAATACATAAAAAATTATATTGAATTAGAGAAAATTCGTTTAAGTAAAAATGCAGAAATCAATATTTCTATAGAAGGCGAATGTCAAAGTACACGAGTAGCTCCATTGTTATTTATTCCATTTATAGAAAATAGTTTTAAACATGGTATTAAAACAAGTTTGAACAATGCTTTTATTGATATTCAATTTTTGATTACAGATCAGGAAATTCAGTTCATCGTTAAAAATTCAAAGTCTGATCACTTGCCCGGGCATGGACATGCCAGAAAAGTAGGAGGAATAGGTTTAGTTAATGTTAAAAAAAGACTTGAACTTATTTATCCAAAAACGCACCAATTAGAGATAAATAGTTTGCCTGATGCTTATGAAATTCAATTAAATATTACAACAAATAAATAAACTTTATGATCCGAACCATTATTGTTGATGATGAACCCTTGGCGATCGAAATTCTAGAGGCTTATATCATGAAAATGCCCAATATGAATTTGATAGCCAAATGTTCAAATGCACTAGAGGCAAATGAAGTACTGAGAACTGAAGATATAGATCTCATGTTTTTGGATATTGAAATGCCCATGATGCTTGGAACTGATTTCTTAAAATCGCTTAAGGATCCTCCACAAATCATTTTCACTACTGCATATCCAGAATTTGCTGTTCAGGGGTTTGAACTTAATGCTTTGGATTATTTATTGAAACCCATTTCATTGGATCGATTTATTAAAGCCGTGAATAAAGTTGTTGTTAGATATGAACCTTCCATGTCTTCAAAGGAATATTCAAAATCACTGGATTATATTTTTGTAAAAGCAGATAAGAAACTCATTAAAATTAATTTTTCTGAAATTATTTACATTGAAGGCTTGAAAGATTATGTGCTAATTCATACGGATCAAAGTAGAATCATAACGCTTCAAACCATGAAAAGTCTTGAAGAAAAATTACCTGTGGAGCTTTTTATCAGAGCTCATCGGTCCTATATTGTAAATCTGAATCGCATTAAAGCCATCATAGGTAATACCATAGAAGTCTTGGAAAAAGACCAAATTAAACAATTGCCAATTGGTAAAAATTACAAAGATGAAATCGAGGTAATGATTGAAAAGAAAAGAATTTAATATAGAAGTAAAACGAATGATGCGCTACAATGGAATTTTACTTTAAAAAAATAAAGTCCATAATAAAATAGCTGAATAGACTTATGATTACAATACTAAACAAATTTAAAACTAATCCAGCACGGAGCATTGATTTTAATGGGATCAAGCCACTTGAATAGGCTATCGCATTTGGTGGTGTCCCCATAGGCAACATCCCTGCGCAACTGGCTGCAAGAGTCATTGGAATTCCCAGTATAATGGGAGGAATTTGTAATGCTATGGCTAATGATGCTAAGATGGGCGCCATTACAATGACCTGAGCGATATTGCTCATGACTTCACTTAAAAGATCGAAACCGTAGCAACCAACATGATAAGTAGGAATCGGTTGTCTGGCGCATAATTGGATATACCCTCTCCTATCATTTTCATTACACCAGCGTTCTCCATGGCTTTAGCTAATGCCAATCCTCCACCGAACATAAGCAAGATCCCCCAGGCCATTTTACTAGTATCTTTCCAGTTCAGAATATTATTAAAATGATTTACATTTTCTTCTTCATCTACATTAATTTCTGAATTTGTATTTGGTTTCATTCCTGACGGTAAACAAAATAATGCAAATGCCCCCATAATTGCAATTATTGTATCATTAATCGGAATGGATAAAAGATTTACGATTAAATCTTTAGTCATCCATAATGTTGCGGTACATATAAAAACAATAAAAACTCTCTTTTCAGCTTTTGTCCATGGACCTAAATCCAATAATTTCGAGCTTATAAATGAATCTGTTTTGGCATTTGCTTTAATATCATTTGGAAATAGCCATTTGGTAAAGGCAAGATAAAGTGCTATTAAAATAAGCACAGCTAAAGGAAAACAAAAAAAGAAACCATTGGAAAAATGAAATATTAATATTCATATGATCAGCCATAAATCCCACATAGGCTGTATTTGGAGGAGTTCCAATAATTGTAGAAAGGCCACCTATATTCGAAGCATATGCAATACTCAACAAGATGGCTGTTGAGAAATTACCTAGTGTTGATTTATCATAATTTCTACTCATCACTTTTAGTACTGATAATGCAATGGGGAACATCATCATTGTTGTAGCAGTATTACTAATCCACATACTTATTACAAAAGTGGAAATCATAAAACCTAACAAGATTTGATTTCCATTGCCTCCTGTTTTTTTTAGAATATTCAATGCAATTCTTTGGTGTAGATTCCATTTTTCAATGGCTAAGGCCAGAAAAAATCCGCCCATGAATAAAAATATAATGGGATCTGCATAGTGTTTTGAAATATCTTGAATACTTTCAATATTCCAAATTGGAAAAACAAATAATGGAATTAATGCAACCACAGGCATTGGAATCCATTCCAAAATCCATAAGCTAATCATGAAGAGCCCAACTACAATTACTTTTAATGCTTTTATTTCAAGGTTTAAAGGATTTATGAAATAAAATATCAGAAGTAATAGGAGTATTCCTAGTGTTGATAAATAGTACTTGTTCGCAGTATTCATTTACAAAAGTAAAAAGAATAGAATAAGTTTACTTATTTTTTGAATTTCTATATACTTAGGTAGTGTAGGAAGGATTGAATTTATAACGCACTAAGGAATAATAAGCCTCAGAGAATCTCAATTTAATTTTTTTTTACACTGCGGAAGAAGAGGCCACACAGAGTTGCACTGAGAAATTTATCTCTTGAAACTCTGTGAGCGCTCAGTGTATCTCTGTGTAAGTAATTTACATTACACAGAGGAAGAAGAGTCCACACAGAGTTGCACTGAGAAATTTATCTCTTAAACTCTGTGTAACTCAGAGAGAGTCTGTGTATCTCAGTGTAAGCAATTTATTACACTGAGGAAGAAGAGGCCACACAGAGTTCCACTGAGAAATTTATCTCTTAAAACGCTGTGTAACTCGGTGAGAGCTCAGCGTATCTCAGTGTAAGCAATTTATTTAACGGAGGAATAAGAGGCCACACAGAGTTGCACTGAGAAATTTATCTCTTAAAACTCTGTGTAACTCCTTGTGAACTCAGTGAATCTCTGTGTAAGAAATATAAATTACACTGAGGAAGAGGAGGCCGCACTGAGCTACACTGAGAAATTTATCTATTAAAACTCTGTGTAACTCAGTGAGGGCTCAGTGTATCTCAGTTTAAAATCAGAATTTTATAAATAATAATATTTGCAATTAGCATTAACCATTAACTTTCATTATAGATTTCACTTGTTGCAATACCATGTTTTGTAGCCGAACATAATAAATTCCAGATGGTGAATCTTCAAGATTACAATCCACATCATATTTTCCGCATCAAGATTCTGATCAATTAATGTCTTAATTACGGAACCACTGTTATTTATTATTTGTACTAAAGTATGTCCACCTTTTGTTTCAAATTTGATTTTAGTAGATTGAACAAATGGATTGGGATAAGCATACACTAAATTTTCACCTAACTTTCTGTGTTCTTCGTGTATAGATGTCGGTATGCAATTACCAGGATCAAAAACAGGCAATCGTTGATAATTTCGTAATTGTATTTGATCCAAATCGGGTTGCTGCACACAAAACCAATCAGCTAAAATGGATGCATAAACAGAACGAAAATCATATTGCATAGGCAAATTAGAATTGACATTAGAATTTGGGTCTATGATTGGGTTCGATCCAACAACTCCGGGTACAACTTTACCTCCAAATAAGAAAATCGGTTGTGCAGCACCATGATCTGTTCCTCCAGAAGCATTGGAAATGATTCTTCTTCCGAATTCTGAAAATGTCATTCCAGCTATTCTATCTTCAAATCCCAATAATTTGGCATCGTCCATAAATGCACCAATAGCATCAGAAACACCTTTTAATAAATTCGCATGTGTACCTATGGTATGATCAGAAGAACTCACTTGTCCAGAATGTGTATCAAAACCATCTGTGTGTACAAAGAAAATTCTAGTCTTAATACCACCATGAATTAATCGAGCGATTATGGCTAATTGATTTCCAAGAGCGTATCCTGGATCTGTAGATAATTTTGGATATATAGAAGATGCATTTTTACCTTTAAATCCTGCCGCTTGTACGGCGTCTCCAAATTTGTCTGTTTGGCGCTGTACTTCTCTTACATAAGCTAGTTCTTTTCCTAAATAGTTATTTGGTGTTGGATCTGAAAGTATGCTGTTTGTAAGATTAAAAGGGTCATTGGTATTGAATATTGATATTCCCATTGGGACTCCTTGATTTTGTAATGCTAATACGACATTGCCTCCTATTCTTATAGCTAATGGATCAGGAATTGAGGGATTTGGAAATCCAACGGGATAATTAGGAAATTCATTAGCTAAGTATCTTCCAGCCCAACCCGAATTTAAATATTCATTCGTATCAGCTCCAGTCATCCAAATATCTGTGGCTCTGAAATGGGAATAACTAAATTTAGGATAGCCCACACTTTGTATGATGCTTAATTTGTTGTTGTTAAACAAATCGTATAATCGGTTTAAAGAAGGATGCAATCCAGTAGCATTATTGGTTCCTTTTAATTTAAGAACTTTATCTTCAGGTATTAATATATTTTGACGGACTGTTGATTTTGACAAAGCACTATATTGATCTAGTGGAATTACAGTATTAAGACCATCATTCCCTCCAATCATTTGTACAATTAACAAAATCCGATCAGTTTCTTCTAATGATGAATTTAAGACAGACAACAATGGACTGTTGGCATATGCATTCACAGTCATTCCTCCAATAGCAATGGGTACGGATTGGATAAAAGATCTTCTTTTCATATATTTGGAATAATTGAATTAATATATTGGGATTAACATAATTGAAATTCTGCAGAACTCATTAAATATTGTATTAAGTCTTGAAGCATGGAAGGCACCTTTCTGGATACCGGATCCGTTGTATTCGGATCAGCTATAAATTCCTTATTAATATAATCCATTTTGGTAATGTATCCATAAGATGGACTATTAGCACCATCGTAAGTATTTGTTTTTGGTAATGCAAAATTAGATCTTGATATGGCAGATATGGATCCTAACCGAATTGGATAAGTTGATGTATCTATCCATATTTCATGAAACGATGGTGATTGATAATAGGCCGGCCATCCTGCAACATTTGGTGGGTCATTAATATCTTGGCCTTGATTGAAAATATGAGTACGAATGATATTCCAAAAATAATATTGTGCCTCTAATTGGATGGATTTAGGTGTTGGATAATCCAGTTGTCTGATCATGCCGACTGTAAACTCTATAGGACTTTTAACCATGCAACCTTTGTGCTCATTTTTAAAGAATACTTCTGAACTAAAAAGGGCGTGAATGACATACCGCATTTGATCTGGATCATTGACATTTTGTCTAAAGATTTCTGCTAGTGGTTCGATAAGTTCAGCTTCAATTTCAGGTGTGATGTCGTAATATCCAAAATAGTTCCATAATCTTCGACAAACATATTTGGATACTTCATCAGTAGCAAAAATCATTTCAATCATTTGATCGATTTCCAAAAAGCTAGCTTTTCTTCTATGGTATCAAAGGGCGTTGGATCTGTTATAGATCTATCCGGTGAAATGGTAAGGTTATTATAGAATGGTGAAAACGTTTTTACGCCATTGTCATGATTATTTTTATTAAATGCCTTTTTTAGGTAAAATATTCATTTGGACACCATTGACATTTCCTCGTTCAATAACATACCAACCTGTCAATACTCTTGCTGCTGATTTGACATCTTCCTCCGTATATCCAGAACCTTGGCCCTTGCCAACACAAAAAAGTTCTTGTAATTCTCTAGCAAAATTTTCATCTGGTGCAGCTTTAGTATTTTTTTCACCATTTAAATATCGGAGCATACCGGGATCAAGCGTAATATCTTTTACGAGTTGTTTGTAATTTCCGAATGCATATTTTCTGTAGAGCGATTGAGTAGCATACATCATATGTGCATTTTCAAGAGTTGCATCTTCCGTTACCAACAGGGTTTGATAGAACATAATCATTTTTCATAGACACTTCTGTCTTGATGTATCTGTAAGCCGGTCCACCATTGTTTTAAATTGAGTCTTCGCGCACTATTGGAACTGGCTAAAAAATTAGTTTGTACAGGTTTGTCAACCCAGGTTTCGCCCCAGTTTACAATAGTTTCAATAGTACCGTTATTATTAATTTTATCAAAAGTATCTTTTGATGGATCTGTATTATTGTAATAAGTTCTAAGTGGTGGATTTGGAGTCGTGGGTTTGGTATTGATGAGAATATCAAGTGATTCACTAAGCGTTTTACTCATGAAAAAATGGAGATCGGCTTTGCTTACACCAAACATTGTTCTGCGAAGTAAGTGTAATACTTCTGATTTTCCAAAAGGTCCTGAATATAATTTTAACATTCCCATAAACTTGCTTTACTATAATAAATTAATGATTCATTTTTGTGGTTTAGATATGGCTAATTTTATAAATTCTGTTTTATAAATTTGCCAACCCATATTTTATTTTCACTATTGATTTTAAAATAAAATAAACCATTTGACAAAGTACTGATATCTATTTGTTGATTGTTAATAGTCGACACTTGTGCCAAACTAGCATTAGAATTGTAAATCGAAATCACTTTGTGATCGAATGGGTTATCAAAGTATAATTTTGTACTGGCAGGATTTGGGAATATTTTGATATTATTTTCTATTGTTTGATGGTGAATAGACGTTGTTGTAGAAGATTCATATTTCCAAATTTTTCCATCAGTGTAGCAAAAATACAGTATTTCCATCGACAGCAAGGGCGCCTTGAGATTGACCATTAATTACACTTGATATTCCATCATTAAAAAGATGCCAGTTGATTCCATCTAATGAAGTGTAAATGCCAACACTATCCTTAGGAGTTGATGAATTACTGCCTGAGTGAAGATAAATATGTCCGTTATCTGTGGTTACTATTTTGGTTACTTGCAATCCTGCAGTGATAAGATATGGTAAAAAGCCATTCACTTCATAAACTTTGTGTTGATCCATATCAGCAAAACCTAAAGATTGTTTCCAATTGAACGCCCATAAATTGGTGCCATTAAATATCAAGTCGTCGTTTTTTGTGAAGCCCAATGCGCCAAGATTTCCAGTATAAGATAATGCTTTCATGGGGCTCAAACTATCCTTTAGGGTAGCATCTTGTGATTGGCAGGCAAAATAATCTGCAGGATGAAAACTCGTTCCATCATCATCTGAATATATAATTCCAGCGCCTTCGGTTCCTGCGTATAATCTTCCTTTTTTGATCTACGTTAACACTATAGATGGCACCATCTGAAGGTGCCCCACCCCAAGTTGGATAATAGCAGGGATAATTATTTTTGACGATAGCCGTTTCATCAATTTTCTTAAAAGAATTTCCTTGATCTGTGCTCTTGTATATATAGGACCATTTCGCACCAACCCATATATTTCCATTAGGTGATTTTGCCATACAGAATGCACCTAGGACAGGAGGATAATCTACATTAACAGGCAACCATGAATTATTAGAAAAATTATATTTAAAAATAAACGGTTCAGAGATACCGCTTCTGAATATTCCTACTATTGGTTCATTATTATCATTGCAGATGATTTCCTGAATATTATTTGTAATGCTTTTTGAATTGGGATTATAGGCAGTGCTTCAAAATGACCACTTGCAAGTAAGGTGTTGGATTTATAGATAATACCTTTAGGTGATGATGTCCCAACAAGTCCGTAATATATATCATGATTTTTTGCAATGGCTAATTTAGGAAAAGTACCCTGAGGTAAGCCAGTGGTCCATAATTGCCATTTATTTTGTTGAGCATAAGATGCTTCAATGAATGAGAAAATGGTGATCAAAAAATAGAATTGATGATGATTTCATTTTGAATTATGGTCAAGTGGTTATTTGATGTAATTGTAATAATTTCAATGCTTTTATGGATTACATTAATGATGAATTTGCTGGATTAATACATTGTTTAATTATACTTTAGTGGCAATTCATTTTTTAATTATTTTCATTTGTAATTAAAATGAATCTATCATACTAGTATTTATTAAATGCAATATAGTATGTTGATTACGGATGCTGCAAAGTTGTTGCTTCATTATTCAAATTTATTTTTAGATGTGAACTTATATTAATTTTGGTCAACTATCAAGGCGATATTAACTATCTTTGTTTATTAAGTTACGCAATAAGCTAAATAAATACATTATGTTTAAATTGAATTTCTTATTCATAATAAGTTTGGTCTTGATCATTGCTTTTGGTTTGCAAATAATTCCAGGCCATAGTCAATGCTTTAATTGTAAAAACGCGCCAAAAGGTACTATTTGGTGTGATGATTTTGAAGATGCTACACCATTAAATCAAAAGTATTTTGAATATAATGACAATCAGGAGATTTTATTAAAATGGATCAGGTGGGTCGAGATCATTCTAGGGGTATGCGTGTGAAATGGCAACAAGGTGAGGTCGGAGCTGGATCCTTATCTAAATCTTTTGGCAAAACTCCCGATACTTATATAGGCAAATATGCTGCACAACCTACTCAAAACTTTGATGAAATCTATTGGCGGATGGATGTAATGGCTCAAGCAGGTTGGATTGGTGGAGGTCCTGCAAAATTAAGTAGAGCATTATGTTTAGCAAATAGCAATTGGGCTCAAGGAATGATGGCTCATCTCTGGTCCGGTGGAACTAAAGATGAATACCTAGGAATGGATCCAGCTAGCGGCATTGGAACTGATGGTGTACTTAAATCTACGAAATACAATGACTTCAATAATTTGCGATGGTTGGGATTTAAAGCGGGTAATATTGATATGTTTAGTACAAGAAATGCAGGTAGATGGTTCTGTGTGGTCGGTCATGTTAAATTGAATACACCCGGACAAAAAAACGGGGTGTTTGAATTTTGGATCAATGACACCTTACAAGCATCAGCTACTACCCTGGATTGGCATAGCACATGGAATTCCAATCCTGCTAATATGCATATTAATGCTGTATTCTTTGAAAATTATTGGAATGCTGGTTCTCCTGTGCAACAAGAACGTTATTTTGACAACCTTGTCATCAGCACACAGTCTATACCTTGTAAATGTGATGTGACAGCTATTGAAAATATTTCTATTGTCAAGAAATTGTTGTTCTATCCAAATCCAAGCAACACTTTTTGAAATTGGATCCAAGTGTTCAATTACCTATTCCAATTGAAATATATGATTTAAACGGTATACTTCATGGTAAGGAAATGATATATCATTATTATCAACATATTGACATATCGGATTTGAGCTTCGGTATTTATTTAATTAAAAGCCCTAATTTTCAACCCTATAAAATGGTCGTAAGTCATGTAAATGAATGAATTTCAATTTTTCTTTTAGCTGTCTGACTTAATTGAAATGATCAAAGTGTATGTTTAGGAATCTATAAAACAAATGGTATTCAAATAGGTAAAATTAAATACGAACCAATTGCCAGTCCTCACCCATCTTAAATCAATCCCTCTAACTCACCGATACGATTTCAATAGCATTGAGAGATCCATTATTCAAAGAATACACCTGCCCATTGATCTCCTGAAAAAAGCTCACCTTTAATACAACAAATAAAATGCCTGACCCTATCGGTGCCTGCGCTGGAGTTAACACCACATTAGTTTTAGTTTGATCCAAGACTAATGTTACCGCAGAACTGATGGATGAATGAATCACACCCGATGCAAAATCAATTTCAGACCAAGCACTTTCAATCCTGCAATGTGTAGCAGAAGCTGGACAAACCAAATCCTGCTGCGGTATGAAATCTGGAATACGCACCACCCCACTTGCACTATCCACTTGATAATTGGCTTTAAGCACTTTACTCAATAAGGATGCAATATTGAAATTAAATCCCTTCAATAATTTCTTACCCTCATTAGTAGATAAGCCCATCCCTACTTTTCTAGATCCACGTAAATTAATGGTATCCAACTTTATCACTTTAGAAAGTTGCGTCACCATTCGACTCACCACTAAAGCGTCGGATTCATTGCCAGTAATGTTCCTAAATGAGGTACGAATCCATTTGCCCGAATGATTTATTTCTGCAAACTCCTGATTATTCTCCCGAGTTCTTGCGAATGCAGGATCTTTTTTGATACGGGCCTTACTGGCCCCTCCTTTGGTGCGAACGATGTACCCATCCTTGCTTTTGTAAAAACTCAAATCATTGAATTTACCTGAGATTTTAATTAATCCGATTTGGCGTCCCATACTTAAAAACTTTTAGTGTTAAAATAAATACCATGTTTTTTGATCAGGATCAAAAAACATATTGCTCTCAGTGCTAAAACGAATTTGAATATGTAAATATTATTATCAGGAAGAGATCCCAGAAGTGGAAAGCATGCGAATTATACTAGGATAACTCGTGGAATATTCGTGGAGTACTCGTGGCAAAATATTCTTTAAAAAAATCCAAAAAAAGTTTAATTCTTGAGTAAAAAAAGTATGATAGACATGTACAAACCCCTTGATTCAGCAATACAAAAATGACCCAAGGAAGAATTAGTACCTGCAGAGCAGCGGTGGGTTGGGAATTACTGGTTCTTATTATAGATGAACCAATTAAATAGAAAGACAAACAGCACACTATAAGAATTTGAATTCCAATGTATACTTTGGATTCGGAACCCATTTTTGCGTTGAAGCAAAAGATAAGTTACCCACTTAATTAGTTTACAAAAATTTATTTTGTAAGAATGTCAATATATTCAGATAAGTTTTGATATATTTGTCATGTAGAAGGTAGAACTGATATTTATAAATATATTGTAATTTAGTATTGATCTTGTTGGTCATGTTTCTGAAGCTTAGAAGGATTTATAAATACAATTCTATCCAATGTATGTTATGAATGTCAATAGATATATTTTAAATAGATTGAATTTTCTTATTAATTTAGAATAGTCATATTATTAATATTAAATAAATAAATGATCAAGATGGCAAATTAACTATTTCATTATGAATGATTTAAGTACCAAAACATATAAGCGATATTCACGAAACTCACGAATGAACTTTCGGGAACCCAAATGTTAGGCGCAAGCCTGTGAGACCGACAACGACAGAAAATAAACCGACAATATGACAGAACAAGAAATTAAAAAAGGAGTTAAGGAGGTTTGTGAAATTTCGACAGAAATAGCAACTCTTTATGCCGACAATAATGCTTTAGTAGTAAAATTAAATTCAGTCCCACAGGACGAACTACAAAAGGCTTCCGATTATTACGCTTCACGTTCAGGTGTTATTGTTGACTTAAGAAAAGACGTTTTAAAATTTCTTAAAGAAGGTAATAAACTTGACTTGTCGACACTTGAAGGCTTCATTATTAAACATAAGACAGGAAAAGAGAATCAATATCGTGCCTACAAAAACTATTTTTCGATTTTCTTTCCAATCATCACTTTCTACGGCCACAATCCAATAAGGAAATTTATTGATGATTTTATTTCTGAAATAATCAATCGCCTTGACTTAAATGGAAAAGTAAAGCACATATACTTTGACTTTCAAGGAGCAAGACAACAAGGAAGCGATAGACTGTGGTTTGCAATATTCAATAACAAACAGGCAACTCAATCGACAGGCTTACAAATTTTTGCTGACTTTCATCACGGAACAATTAAGTACGGTGTTTACAGACATTCAGACGAATCATATTTAAAAGGTCCGATTGAAGTGTCTCCTGAAAATTTTGATTTTGAAGAGATGATAAAGTTGTATTCGGACAACAAAAACTTGATAATCGATGATGAGCCGATAAAGGATAAATTACTGACTATTCCTCTTAATCAAAAAAGACTTTACAAAATATCGCATGGCTCCTTTAAAACAAAAGCTAATGAAAGTATAAGAGATGTATTTAAAGAGAATCAATGGATAGTAATTCATGAAAACACCGGAAAAGGACAAGCCGAAGCCTTTAAAAATGATTTAACAGAAGGCGACTATGTTTACATTACAATAGGCGGAAATGAGTTATTTACGATTGCAAAAGTAAAAGCAGGTTCTTGGGGCTATGTTCCCGAAGATATAACTGATGAAAATGGATGGATATATAGAGAAGTTGAATACATTAAATCAGCGACAAACCCTGACCCTTCTCCTTTAAAATCATTCAAAGAGTTTATTTATCCAAGTGGCAACAGCACGTTTACAGAAATTACGATTGATAAAATAGAAGAGGCAAACACAAATATTTTTGAGCCTCATTTTGGAGTAGAGTTTATTTCCGAAGGTGCTACAAAAATTAAGGTGCAAGGGGAATTACAAAAGCATCCGAACAATATTATCTTATTTGGCCCTCCAGGAACAGGTAAGACTTACAACAGCATTGACAAAGCAGTTGAAATTGTTACTGGAATTAAAAGTAATCATGAAGACAGTAAAGTAATCTTCGACAAATTAAAAAAAGAAGGGCAAATAGAATTCGTTACATTTCATCAAAACTATTCCTACGAAGACTTTATGGTTGGAATACGACCTGATATTGAATTCGAACATTTGCGCTTCAAACCTTACAGAGGAATTTTTTATGAGATAGCAAAAAAAGCAAGAGAGAATTATTTTGCTTCAAAAGAACAAACAGCCTTGGCCAAGTCCTTTGACCAAGTTTTCAGTGAAATCATTAAACCAATTGAAGAAAAAAATGAAAGCATTGAAATCACAATGGTTTCTGGTCTTAAATATAAAATCACCGATGTAAGCGACACAACTATTCATTTTACAAAGCCATCAGGCGGTACTCAACACACTTTAAGTATTCAAACACTTCAAGATGTAGTTGAAGGTATTAAAGAGGTTACATCTGGACTTTCCGTTTATTATAATCCCCTAGCGAAGCTTATCCGAGAAAAAAGAAAGCCAGTGGGGAACGGACAAACAGAGAAACTCAAAAATTTCGTATTAATCATTGATGAAATTAATCGTGCTAATATTTCTAAGGTTTTTGGAGAATTAATCACTCTTTTGGAAGAAGACAAAAGAATTGATGCAAAAAACGAATTACGACTTACATTACCAAACGGAGATAAAGAATTTGGCGTACCGCCAAATCTATATCTTGTTGGTACTATGAATACCGCTGATAAATCAATTGCTCTTATCGACATTGCACTTAGAAGACGTTTTGAGTTTATTGGATATTTCCCTGATTATAGTAAGTTGGAAGAGAGTGATGGCGTTTTTCTCAAACACATAAACAAGGAAATATATTCTCGTAAAAAATCAGCAGATTATCTAATTGGGCATGCCTATTTTATGACGGGTCTCGATACATTCAAAATAATCAAGAACAAAATTATTCCGCTTCTGATGGAATATTTTTCAGGTAAAACTGAAGTAGTCGAAGAAATATTTAAAAATAGTTCGTGGAGCATCAAATATGACATTGAGAAATACGATTGGATTATTCAACCGATAAGTTAATGTTTACTCTATTTGAATATGGCGAAGAGATTACCGTAAAAGACAGAAAAGGTCTTGAGGGTTACTTGCGTTTTCTATGGCAAGATTATAAAAACCTCTGGGTTGATGAAAATCAAGAAACAGAAATTGTAAATAACTCAAATTATCAACCTTTTATTTCTTTTGATGGCGAAAAAGCTAAAGCAAATAATTTTGTTGGCTTCATTAATTGCAATGATGATTCTTTAGAAATATATCCAAAGGTTTTTCAAAATATGCAATATCCAAATAAGGATTTAATGCATAGGCATTTGTTCTTTTGGTTTAGTTATTGTAAAAAAATAAAATTCCCCTTTAACCAATCTTTCCTAGACAACTTTGAAATCGACCGATTCCCTGAATTGATTATTTATTTAATCGGGAAACAAATCAACGAAACTGTTA
This sequence comes from Candidatus Defluviibacterium haderslevense, assembly GCA_016712225.1. Lineage (NCBI taxonomy): Bacteria > Pseudomonadati > Bacteroidota > Saprospiria > Saprospirales > Saprospiraceae > Candidatus Defluviibacterium > Candidatus Defluviibacterium haderslevense. The sequence goes on from JADJRL010000003.1 coordinate 3,934,914, forward strand.
GCGCAAAGCCTTATTCTGCTTATGAGGAAGTAGAAGAGGCGTTATTGACTCCAAGAGGTAAAATTAATTTCAATAGATACACAACAAGCCTAACTTATGGCAGACATCAATTTATTGATTGTGATTATGAGCCTTTCGTTTACGACAATAAAGTCAATAGAATTATTAAACATTGCGTTCGACTGCTACTAACACAAACGACAATACCTGAAACGCAAAGAATACTTCATGAAATCATTCATATACTTGACGAGGTTGAAGACCAAACCTGTACAATAAATCAACTGAATCAAATAAGAGTACCGACTTTATTTGACGAGTATGAAGATGTGATGCAATGCTGTAGAATGATTCTTGAAAATCAGATTTATTCTCATGCTGAATATGAAATGAAAAATTGGAGTTTGCTATTTCCGATGGAATATGTTTTTGAAGATTTCATTTCGGGTTTTCTAAAAGACCATTTTAGCAAGGACTTTGAAATTGAATCCCAAAAATCGGAACTATATCTTCATCAAAATCCGAAAACATTTAACTTACAACACGACATTTTATTGACAAATAAAAAGACTAAAGAGAAAATAATTATCGACACAAAGTATAAGCCTAGATGGGATTTAAAATCATCTGACAATAAAAAAGGCGTTTCTCAGACAGATATGTATCAAATGATTAGTTATGCATATCGAAGAGGAACAGAAAAAGTAATTCTAATTTATCCGAACACTTCTGAAAAATTAGCAGAAGATTACGTTTTCAAAATTCAGAAATCAAATCAAAATGAGGAAATAAAAATCAAAATTGTTGATGTGCCATTTTGGTCTTCGGTAGACCATTCAGAAATTGAAACAAATTTATTAATCAAGCTTGACAATGTATTACGCAACGACTTTTAACCAAGCAGGACAAGAAGGCCAGACGCCTAACAGCACCTACCCAAAAGGGGGGGGTTGGGCCAAACCGTTACCAGCAAGCGTAAAACGATACGACACAGCAGACAAAGACCAACATAAACAAGAAAAAAGTAAACCATTTTGACAGGTGACCAAAGACATACAGACCATATTTCAAACGGACAACGAGTAAGCCGACACTCATTGCCGACCCTTCTGTATTTTTTATTTTCCCCACCGCACATTTTTTTTAATTCAATTTTAGCCAGCCGCACATTGGCACATTTGCAAGCCGCACAAGCCGACACACAAACCCAAGCTTGCAAAAGAGCCAATTTTGCCAACGCACCGACAACAATCGGACTCTTAAATATTAACTTTACGAGCTAAATTGTTTAGCGAAAAGACATAAATAAATGAACATAGCCCAGATAGAAAATAACTTACAACAACTCATAAAGACTTTTAAAAAAGAGAGTTTCATTTATGATTTGTTATTGGCTTACGGACAACCGAAAGCAACTATAAAACGCATCAAAGACGGTGGACTGAACCTTTCTAAAGTGGACGGTGAAATTGCTTGGAAAAAGAAACTATTTTTTAAATCCGTTAAAGGCGTTGACTTGCATGAACTCATTGCCGACCTAACCGCAGACAATAAAGCCGTGAAACACGAACCTCGTTTTGTGGTAGTAACTGATTACAAAAATCTTTTGGCGGTTGACACCAAAACGCAAGACACTTTAGACATTGCTATCACTGACATTGCCAAACACTTTGATTTCTTTTTGCCTTGGGCGGGCATGGAGAAAGCACAACACCAAAATGAAAATCCTGCTGATGTTAGAGCTGCCGAAAAAATGGCAAAACTCTATGACGACATTAAGAAAGACAACCCAATAAAAACACAAGCCGAAGTTCATAATCTGAATGTGTTTCTTTCACGTTTGTTGTTTTGCTTTTTTGCAGAAGACACAGGCATTTTAGACAAAGGGCAATTTACATTGGGCGTTGGAAGCCACACCCAACAAGACGGCAGCGACCTAAATACTTACCTCGACAAGTTGTTTGAGGTAATGAATACGGAGCAAAGCAAAAGAAAGAATTTACCAAATTACCTAACTGCTTTTCCGTATGTAAACGGTGGACTTTTTAGAAACAAACACACCGCACCAAAATTTACTCGTAAAAGCCGACAATCTGTAATTGACAGTGGCGAATTGGATTGGAGTGCCATCAATCCCGATATTTTTGGTTCAATGATTCAGGCGGTGATAACGCCTGAACACCGTGGCGGTTTAGGAATGCACTATACGAGTGTGCCTAACATTATGAAAGTGATTGAACCACTTTTTTTGAACGAACTCTACGAAGAATTTGAAGCAGCCAAAGGCAACAACAAAAAACTAAACGCATTACTGCATCGAATTTGGAACATTAAAATATTTGACCCTGCCTGCGGCAGTGGCAATTTTTTAATTATTGCTTACAAGGAATTGCGAAAGTTGGAAATGAATATTTTCAAAGCAATGGGCAGTTTGGCTTTTAGCAATATTAGTTTGGGTAATTTTTACGGAATAGAGTTAGACGACTTTGCTCATGAAGTTGCCATACTTTCTTTGTGGCTGGCAGAACACCAAATGAACCAAGTTTTCTTTAAAGAGTTTGGACGCACCAAGCCTGCTTTGCCATTAACCGAAACAGGAAATATAGTGCATGGCAACGCAACTCGTTTGGATTGGGAAATAGTTTGCCCGAAAGAGAAAGGGGATGAAATTTATATTTTGGGAAATCCACCTTACTTAGGAGGTAAACTTCAAAGTGCACAACAAAAAGAGGATACAAAAACAGTTTTTGCTGGGTTTAAAAAGTATAATAATTTAGATTATATAGCTTGTTGGTTTTACTTAGCCAAGAAGTATTTAGATGACAATATTTATGTTGCGTTTGTTTCTACTAATTCCATTTGTCAAGGAACTCAAGTAAATGATATTTGGCCATTTCTTTTAGTTGATGATGTTGAAATTTTCTTTGCCCACAAAGACTTCCCTTGGACAAATAATGCCAAAGACAAAGCAGGTGTTTACTGTTCAATTATTGGATTAAGAAAAAAGAGTAATAAACCTAAATATCTGTTTGAAAAAGAATTAAAATATTCTGCTTTAAATATAAATGCTTACTTAATTGATGCTCCAAACATTTTTGTTGAAAAAAGGACAAACCCATTAAGTAAACTCCCTGACATGAATCAAGGTAATATTCCATTAGAGAGTGGCTATCTGCGATTCACTGATATAGAAAAAACTGAAATTGTAAATACCTATCCAAATTCAAGTAAATTGTTCAAGAAAGTCAGTGGCTCTGATGAACTCATAAATGATATTCAAAATTGGTGTGTATGGATAACAAATGCAGATAAGCCTTTAGCTTTATCAATACCTCCAATAAAAAAAAGAATCGATAAAGTTATTGAATTTCGAAAGCAGGGTGCAGAAAATGCACAAGCTTGCCTTGATAGACCGCATCAATTTTGCATGCTCAATACAGCAAAAAGCACCCAAATAGTTATTCCTATTGTTTCTTCAGAACGAAGAACATATATACCGATTAGCTTCGTTGATGACACCTACATCATACTAAATTCAGCATTAGTTATATACGACCCAGATACATACATTTTTGGTATTTTGAATTCTAAAATACATCTGCTTTGGGTCAAAATATTTGCAGGGCGTTTAGAAACAAGGATTCGTTACTCTGTGGGCATGTGCTGGTTTAGCTTTCCTTTTCCTTACATTACAGAAAATCAAAAAAAGGAATTAGAAAAATATGTTTACAAAGTATTAGAGGAAAGAGAAAATCATTCTGAAAAAACCTTAGCACAACTTTACGACCCCGACAAAATGCCTGATGGTTTGCGTGAAGCCCACCATCAATTAGACCTTGCTGTTGAAAGTTGCTACCGAGCCAAACCATTTGAAACAGACGAAGAACGTTTGGAGTATTTATTCAAACTATATGAGCAAATGATAGAAGACGAAAAAAGCAAAGGCACTTTGTTTGAAATTGAAGCTAAACCCAAAAAGAAAAAGAAATAAATATGCCTGACATAGTAAAAATAGAATATCACCAAACAGGCGACAGTGTAAAAAACACAGCCAACGGAATGCGACCAATGGCAGCCAGAGCTTACGAAGAACGCAAAAGTCAATACTTATTGATTAAAGCTCCACCAGCATCGGGTAAATCAAGAGCATTGATGTTTTTGGCTTTAGATAAAATCCGAAAACAAGGTTTAAAAAAAGTAATTGTTGCCGTTCCCGAAAGGTCTATTGCAGGTTCGTTTGCCAAAGCAGACCTAAAAAAAGAAAACAACTTTTTCGCCAATTGGGAACCCAATGACGATTACAACCTTTGCACCCCAGGCATGGACGGAAGCAAAAGTAAAGTTCAGGCTTTCAAAAAATTCATTGACAACAAAGAAGAAATTTTGATTTGCACCCATGCCACACTTCGTTTTGCATTTGAAGAATTGGACGAAAGTAAATTTAACAATGTGTTATTGGCCATAGATGAATTTCACCATGTTTCGGCAGACAACGACAGCCGTTTGGGTGAATTGCTCCGCAGCATTATGGAAAAGTCAACGGCTCATATTGTAGCCATGACAGGCTCGTATTTCAGAGGCGACAGCGTTCCAGTTTTATTGCCAGCGGATGAAGCCAAGTTTACTAAAGTAACTTACAACTATTACGAGCAATTAAACGGCTACAACTATTTAAAATCGTTGGGCATTGGCTACCATTTTTATCAAGGCAAATACACTTCTGCCATTCTTGAAATTTTAGACACCAAGAAAAAAACTATTCTTCATATTCCTAATGTAAATTCAGGCGAATCCACCAAAGACAAACACAATGAAGTGGACACGATTTTAGATGCCATTGGTGAAGTGAAAAAAGTAGATAGTGACACAGGTATCATCCATTTAAAACGGCACAGCGATAAAAAAATAATCAAAGTTGCCGACTTAGTAAATGATAATCCAAAAGACCGAGAGAAAGTAATTACCTATTTGCGAAACATCAAAACCGTGGACGACATGGATTTGATAATTGCTTTAGGTATGGCAAAAGAAGGTTTTGATTGGCCTTTTTGCGAACATGCTTTAACCGTAGGTTACAGAGGTTCATTGACCGAAGTAATTCAAATTATTGGTCGATGCACCCGTGACAGCAACAATAAAACTCATGCACAATTTACCAATCTGATTGCTCAACCTGATGCAGCAGACGATTTGGTGAAACTTTCAGTAAACAATATGTTGAAAGCAATTACCGCTTCGCTATTGATGGAACAAGTGCTTGCACCCAATTTTAAATTCAAAACAAAACTTTCGGATGACGACAAAGCAGGTGCAGGAGAAGTAAAAATCAGAGGGTTTAAATTACCAAGTTCAAAACGTGTAAAAGACATTATTGAATCAGACTTGAACGATTTAAAAGCAACCATTTTACAAGACGATACCGTATTGAAAGCCATTCCGGGAAATCTTGACCCCGAAGTGATAAACAAAGTATTGATTCCGAAAATCATTCAAATAAAATATCCTGAACTATCAGCCGAAGAAGTGGAAGAAGTTCGTCAGCATGTAGTGGTTGATTCTATTATGAAAAGCGGAGAATTAAAAGAAGTAGGCGACAAACGCTTTATCCGTATGGCAGACAAGTTTGTAAATATTGATGATTTGCACATTGATTTGATTGACCGCATCAATCCATTCCAAAAAGCATTTGAAATAATTTCAAAAGATGTTACAACGAAAGTTTTGAAAGTGATTCAAGACGTAATAGCATCTACAAGAATTCAAATGACTTTAGATGAAGCCTTGCTTTTATATCCTGATAAAGTAAAAGCGTTTATGGATAAAGAAAAAAGAGAACCAAGTGTAACATCATCTGACCCATTGGAGAAACGAATGGCAGAAGCCATCATTTATTTAAAAGATTTAAAACGAAAAAAGCAAAGTGGACAAGGATAAAAAGCTACAAGAATTATTGGACAACGACCCGTTAGGATTGTTGAACGTAAAGCCTTCGACTTCTCCTGCAAGGAATGAAGATGAAAGGCTTGTGGCTTCTTTCCAAGAAATAAACGAGTTTTTTGAACAAAACAAACGAGAACCAAAAGACGACAACGGTATTCAGGAACATCAATTGTATTCACGTTTAAACTCCATTCGTGTAAACGCCACCAAATCGGAAATGCTGAAAAGCCATGACATTCATGGGCTATTAAGCATTGAACCCAAAGAACCCATTTCTATTGACAACATTATGGATAATGACCCTTTGGGTTTATTAGATGATGAAACCGAAGGTTTGTTTGACTTGAAAAACATAAAGCCAACCGACAAAAGCAGAGCAGAAACTGATTTTGTTGCAAGACGAAAACCTTGCAAAGACTTTGGCAAATACGAACAGATTTTTAAAGCAGTTCAAAAAGACCTGAAAGAAGGAAAACGAAAACTGATTGAATTTAAACTTGGCAACCTTAGACAAGGTGCATATTACGTTCACAACGGAATTTTATTTTTTGTAGAGAAAATTGAAATCACAAAAAAGGAACATTACAAACCAGACGGAACAAGAGTAAGAGAAGACGGACGGACAAGATGTATTTTCGAGAACGGAACAGAATCAAATATGCTGAAACGTTCAATTGAAAAATTACTTTATGCCAATGGACAAGTTGTAACGGAAAACGCAGACCAAACAAACGAAGACTTTACCAATAAATTCAACAACATTACAGACGAAGACGAAGAAGCAGGATTTATTTACATACTCAAATCAAAGTCGGACAAGAAAGAGATAAAAGAGATTCACAACCTTTTTAAAATTGGTTTTTCCAAGACAACAGTTGAGGACAGAGTGAAAAATGCTTTTCAAGAGCCGACCTATTTAATGGCAGACGTGCGAATTGTAATGGCTTATAAATGCTACAACATGAACCCACAGAAATTGGAACAACTGCTTCATAATTTCTTTGGTAACTCTTGCTTAAACATTGACGTGTTTGACAAAGACGGCAACAGACACACGCCAAGAGAATGGTTTATTGCTCCGTTAGCAATTATTGAACAAGCAATTCACTACATAATTTCGGGCGACATTATTTATTACAAATACGATTCAACAAACGAAGAAATAATAGAAAGATGAAAAGCCAACGCACAGGTGTAAGCACATTTGCAAGCCGCACAAGCCCAAGCACAGTCCAAAGCTTGCAAAAGAGCTTCCACCTTTCCAGCCCAGACAAAATTGAAATGCGAAGCATTCACGAACACCAATAAAAAAAATTATTAAGTGAGTAATTAAAAAAAATCTCCTCCCCTTCTGAAAATAAAAAATACGCAACCGCACAACCCGACACGACTCAGACAATGACGGCAAAACTCAACAGGGACAATGGTTTGAACGGACGGACGACAGAACACCAGCCGGTAACAGCGGTTTGGCGTAATGGCGGGTTCAGTGCTTCGTATGACAGTTTTGTGGTAGGTTCAAGTGCAGTTCTTCGATTGAACTTTTGTGCTAAAAATCCGCCACTACGCCAAGCCGCAAAACGTTATGCCTCATATTTAAAGAAAATAAATTATAATAATATTTGAAAATAAGTAGCTAATATGCTACCTTCGTATTATGAAAGCCCTAGATCTTGAAAAGCTTATTGGAACGAAAGGTTGGTATTTTGTTAGACAAACTGGTAGTCATAAAATATACAAACACGAAACAATATCCGGAATCATAGTAATTCCATTTCATGGATCTAGAGATTTACCAAAGGGTACAGAAATTAGTATTTTGAAAAAAGCAAGATTAAAAAAATAATATGAAACAATTAACAGCAATAATAGAAAGAAATAAAGATGCATTTTTTGCATATATTAAAGAGATAGATGGCTGTGTTGCTGGTGGTAAAACATATCAAGAAGTCAAAATAAATTTAGAAAAAATGCTCCATATTGCACAAAAAGAAGATACGGACCTTAAAAAAATATTGAGTAAAGGATATAAATTTAAATTTGAAGTTGATTTAGAGTCTGTATTTGATTTGATTCCAGAAGTAAACATCAGTCAATTGGCTAAAACAGGAAACCTAAATCCTGGTTTACTCAGACAATATGTTTCAGGTACAAAAAAAGCATCAGAAGCACAAACTGAAAAAGTTATGAAAGCAATAAAGGAGGTAAGTTTGAAATTAAATTCTATCAGCCTTACTGTAGGTTGAAAGAATACAAGGCATAACATGAGATTAATGCAAGCAGAGCAATTCATTTTTCATTCCAGAAAATGTTGTAAATTTGACTTAAGGTTTTTGCCTTTGGCAGTTATCGAAAATGCTCTGCCTGCATCAATCTCAAATACGTTGGCAGCAAGGCAACGACACATCACAACAGACAAAATAAACTATGGACGTAAAAATATTTAAAGCATTTATTGCATCGCCAAGTGACACAGGTAGAGAAAGAATATTGTGTGACAAAATATTCGAGGAAATCAATTCTGGATTGGGTGAAATTTATAAATTCAGAATTGAAAGTCTAAAATGGGAAAAGGACGTAAGACCAACAATTAAAGACAAAGATGGACAGTTAATAATATTTGACCAAATTGGCGAAAGTTTTGAAATCTTTATAGGTATTATGAACAAGAAATTTGGCTCACCAACACCAAGAGCTGGTTCAGGTACTGAAGAGGAATTTAATGAAGCATTTAAAAGGTATAAAGAAAAAAATGATTTAGAAATAATTTTCTATTTCAACGAGGAACCACCACAATCAATGAGCGAAATAAATGCTTCTGAATTACTAAAAATAGAAGAATTTAGAAAAAAATTACAACCAAAAGGAATCTATGGTTTTTACAATGGCGTTTCTGAATTTGAAGAAAAATTAAGAAAGCACATAACACGTTATTTTATTGAGGAGTATAAAAAGGAATCTGCAACCCCTTCTAATGCAAAACAACTTATAAATAAAGAAGCTTTAAGGAAAGTATTTAAAAAACGTTTTAATGACTCACTTAAAGGTTTTGATGAGCAACCTCAAATTTGGATTGAGCCAATTATCAGTCGAACAGGAACACTTTCCCAAAATCCTGATGAGAATTTTAGTCATAGGGTATTAATTGAAGAAATCCTACTTTCAGAAAAGTCCTACTTTATAAATGCTCCAGCACAATTTGGGTTGACAACTTTAGGACATCATCTTGTAAGCGAAGCTTGGGAGAACAATGAACTTTGGATTTACCTAGACAACTCATCAACTAAACCGCATACTATTCACAAATCTGTATTAAATGAAGTAAATTCTTTAGACCAAAAATTGAAGATGTAAAATGTATCATTTTTGATTCATTTTTAAATACCGACAAAGTATCTCTTAAAAAATTAAAAGGATTGATTGGTGCTAATCCTAATCTTAGAATAATAGTTTTAAATACAATTGACGAGCAATTATATATCAATAAAAAAGAGAATGAAACTATAGACGAGAAAGAAATACTCATTGACAAAGATTTTGATGTGCTTCATCTAATTGCACTACCGAGAAATCAGATTAGAAACATTGTTAAGCAATATAATTCCGAAAAAAATATAGGGGAAGAGAATGCTGTTTTAAATAAAATAACCAAGGAATTGGAGTGTTTAAATCTACATAGAACTCCTTACAACATCATTACTATTCTTAAAGTTTCAGAAAAATATTTTGACGACAGTCCAGTAAATAGAACAAAAATGATTGAAATGATATTATTTGTTCTATTTGATTTAGGCGAAATTCCTAGGTATAAAACTATGCCTGACTTAAAAGATTGTGAATATGTTTTGGGTAGATATTGTGAAATAATGTTGAAGAGTGAAATTTATACATTCAAAAAAGATGAATTTATTTTAGAGTTAAAAAAATTCTGCAAGGAAAAATATATTGACCTGGACATAGAAGTAGTTTTTGAAATTTTAAGCAACAACAATATTATTATTTTTGATTACGACAGGTATCGGTTTAAATCAACTTTTTGGATTTATTACTTCGGTGCAAAAAGAATGCATATAGACAAAGATTTCAAAAACTACATTTTTGGTTCAAAGAAATACTCTTCCTACCCTGAAATAATTGAATTTTACACTGGCATAGATAGAAATAGAGATGACGCATTGAAAATCCTCCTTGAAGACATAGTCTCAACTAGAATAATTGTTGAGGAGAAACTTGGAATAAAAGGTGAAATAAATCCTTTAAACAATGCTAAATGGAAGCCTTCAGAAAATGAAATAGAAAAAATACAAAATGAAATAGGGGAAAATGTGTTATCCTCAAATTTGCCTGATTCTGTAAAAGACCAATTTTTAGATAAATCTTATAATCAAATCCGACCTTATAATCAATCTATTCAAAAAATATTTGAAGATTATTCTCTTGTTAATTTAATGCAACAAATAAAGGCATCATCGACAGCATTAAGAAATAGTGATTATTCAAATCCTGCATTAAAGAAGCAGTTGCTAATTGAAATTTATAGTTCTTGGAAGCAATTAGCGAAAGTATTATTTGCTTTGTCTCCAATTATGGCGATAAAAGGTAAAGCGGCATTTCAAGGAGCAGCTTTTGAATTAGATGGTAATTTTGGAGAAACATTTGAAGAGCGATTGAATACAATAGTTCAAGTATTGCCGACAAATGTCGTTGGCTATTTTCAAGATGACTTATATTCTCCTAAAATTGGACCTTTGTTTTATGACTGCTTCAATGACGAGAAAAACGAACTTATGAAACATCAACAAGCATTATTAATTATTTTCAAAAGACCTAATGGTTGGAAAATCCAAATTGAAAACTATATAACTTCTATCAACAAGAATTCCTATTATTTGTACGACACAGTAAACGCATTAAGAACAAAATACCGTTTTGATTTTGTAAACCAAGACGAATTAAAAAGCATTAAATATTTAGTAAAACTTGGACTTGCTAAACATCATTTTGGAGGTGCTAAACCTAGTATGTCACAAGTAATTAAAATAGACGACAGTAATTTGCCAAATAGAGAGTATGATGAATAAATGCCCAACTGCTAAAATTAATCAGTATATACAAAAGCCACTCCAAGTCAAAGACATGAAGATCAAGGACTCAAATAAAAGATTAACAAAATAGGCTTCCTGATCTATCCTGACGCTTCGGTCGGGACTAGTCACTCGACACTATTGGTCAGGATAAGTCCCGACGCTTAAGTCGAGACCAGTCAGCGAGACCTCTGTATAGGTGATTTGGTATTAAATAAAACCAGATTAGTCATTCATATAATTGTACAAAAACAGACACCATTAAAATTGAAACGAAATGATATAACAATCAGGACCATATTTGAAATTGTTACACGCCTACTCGAATTAGATTCTTTAAAGTGTGAGCGGTGTGGTTCAATAGAATTTGCAAATGAGGATTTTAAACTAGATTATAATTATATATTAAAGTTTATATCTCCTTACAGCCTTAAATCTCCACAACAATCAGCTCCATATTCTGTCATTTCATCTCATACTGTGCAAACAGTTCATGACAAAATATTGTCCGGAATCATCCCCTTTATCCCATAATGGCTTAAAAAATGGTTACCAACAGTATTTTTACATTTAAATTTTGAAAATTTAACTACCTAAGTATTATTTTTAGGCTTTCCAGAGAATATTACTCTAAAAATAACAATCAATTGGAAATAATAAATGACAGCCTTTCCCTGTATACCTGTTTCAAGTAACTGCTTTCTCGCCTGGGGGACGAGACTTGACATCGAAGATTCGCCGATGCAAAAAATAAAGAATTATCGACAAACGTTGGTGCCTGTAAATCCAATTTCCAAGTGCTTGGTTTTAGGGGTCGGCATCAACTTTCCTTTGTGTTGGGCGTAATTAAAAAAAATTATTTTATAGTGAACAGAATAATCTATAATGGAAAATAAAACAATTTTAAATCAATTAAAACTTGCATATTGTCCAATCTGTAATTATGATTTTGCAGTTTTGAAGAAAGATCCAATCATTCAAAGTATTATAGAAAGTAGTAGTCTATATATTATAGCACAAAGACCTGAAATCCGTTTTGATAACATAAATTTTAATTATGATAAATTAGAAATGGAATTTGAAATACGACAATTTGATAATCCAATCTCACTTCAATGCAAGTTGCCATTATTTCAAAATAATATAGCGACGAATAAAAATAAAGAAGTCTTAATTTATTTGGGATCTAATTCTGAAATAACTGATTCAAAAACGCTACCTAAAAGTAATATTCATTGCATAAAATTATATGAAGATAAGTATATTGATGATAACTTTTTAATTTGGTTTTCTCCTGATAAATTTCTCTATAATTTTTGGACACGTCAAATAAACGCAGTAATAGAAGGAGATATAAATAAATTTACAGAATATAGAGTCCATTATGTAGGGCAATCCACAAAACAAAGTGTTTGGAAACGCCTTACCGGACACGAAAAACTACAAGACATTCTTTCGCTTGAATATCCTTTTACATTTGGATCATTACCGACTCATGAAGTGATAATATTACTATTTACTTTTGAAGATAATATACAAATTAAGTCATTCGGTGAAGACTCTTCGGGTCAGGAAATGATGGATTTTTTCATGGGGAAAACTATGCCGCATAAAGAAACTATTTATTTAGACGCTGAAAAAGCTTTAATTAATGCCATGAATCCTAAATACAATGATAAATTATTCCAGAATTACCCAAAAAGTTCGGATGGATTATACAATTACAATTACAAATCGATTCTATATACATTTGTTGATCCAATAACTTTAGTGTATAAAGAAGGTTGTGTAAAGGGTAGTAGATTGTTTCCAGGTGGCGATACAATAGTTATTACTGATAATGAAAATATCGAATTAGTAAAACAAAATCAATAACCGCGCCCAAAATTAAGCCGTATATACAAAAGACGCGCCAAGTCAAAGCCATGAAGATCAAGAACTCTGGTAAAAGATTAACAAAATAGGCTTTCTGATCTATCCCGACGCTTCGGTCGGGAGAAGTCAAGACGCTTTTGGTCAGGGCAAGTCAGCGATATCTCTAAATAGGTGCTTTAGTATTAAATAAAACCAGAATTAGTCATTCATATAATTGTACAAAAACAGACAACATTAAAATTGAAACGAAATGGTATAACCATCAGAACCATATTTGAAATTGTTACACAACTACTTCAATTAGATTCTTTAAAGTGTGAGCAGTGTGGTTCAATAGAATTTATTAATGAGGATTTTAAACCAGATTATAATTTCATATTAAAGTTTATATCTCCTTGCAGTCTTAAATCTCCAACACAATCATCTCCATATCCCCCATTTCATCTCATACTGTACAAACAGTACATCGCAATATAATTGTCCAGAATCATCCCTATTATCCCCTAAGGGCTTAAAAAATGGTTGCCAACAGTATTTTTACATTTAAATATTTAAAATTTAACTACCTAAGTATTATTTTTAGGCTTTCCAGAGAATATTGCTTTAAAAATAACAATCAATTGGAAATAATAAATGACAGCCTTTCCCTATATACCTGTTCCAAGTAACGACTTTCTCGCCTTACTGACGAGACAAGCTATTCAACTTAAAAAGTTGATGCCTGCAAATTTATTTTCCAAATGCTTGGTTTTAGGGGTCGGCATCAACTTTCCTTTGTGTTATGTAATATAAATAAAACAATATGGGAGTCTCAAGAAACATTACCATAATAGTATATACCAATATTGAAACATCACATGAACTGATTCAGAAATTTCTTATTGGATTCTGGATTAAATCTAACTCCTGTGTTGTTAATACATTCTATGAAGATGAAACAGATATTGACATACTTCCAAAAGAAATTGAGTTTGATAAACTTGAACCAATATTTAATAAAAGAGAAATTCTGAATAAGGTAAACATAATTTCCTTCTCAGTTGATACTTTAGATGAAGGAATAATTCTGTCAATTAACAATCTAGAAAACACATTTAACGATGATAAAATGTATGAAATTTGGATAAGTCCGGGTGGTGCACATAAGCTCAAAGAATATGAGAGAAATACTGATTTTTCTTATTATTTGAATTTAATTTTGCCAAGATTTAAAGAAATTGGATGCTATCCATTTGAAATTAAGTGTAATGATGTTGGATGAAGCTTAAAGCAAATGAATTACTTCATAAAATTAAAATACATTACATAACAATGCACTGGACGTACAGACTCCCTAGCGGTCGTCCGTCGCCAGTGCTAAACGTTATGCGTCAGCTTAAAAACGAAAGTGCAAACTTGAAATTGACTGCAAAATAATAACTTTGACAAATTAAAAAACGGAGAAAGCTGAAAACCGATTAGAGTAAGCCAACAAATAAAAAACGATACAATGAATAAATTTATGATTGACATCCTTTTACAAGGCATAGACAATGAAACTAGAATGAAATTATTACCAAGAGAGCAAGAAATAATAAAGGAATTGGAAGACAATGGGACACTTTTGGCTTCATACATAAAAGGCGAAACCGCAGGAATTTACTTGGTATTATTGGCCAATGACAAAGCGGACGTGGACAAAAAACTTTCAACGCTACCTTATTATCCATATATGAAAATTGAAGTCATTGCACTGAGGTAACGAAACAATATACAAATTATGATACCAGATTATCAATCATTAATGCTTCCACTTCATCGACTTGCTTCGGATGCATAATCCGGAGTAGATTGACCCAACAAATCCGGAGTAAACTGCCCCACCCTAATTTTGATAAAAAAGTGGAATTAGAGTGGTCAATGATGCCAAAATCCGGAGCAAGGTGACCCACCCCTTAAAGTGAGCAAAAAATTGATGCTAAAGAATTTGCATTTGGAGCATTAAATCCAAATACTCATGTCTGCTAAATGCAAGCAAATGCATCAAAATATGATTATTTGAAAAAATATTGATCATTCAAAAAACAAAGTATTATTTTTAGGCTTTCCAGAGAACATTACTTTAAAAATAACGATCAATTGGAAATAATAAATGACAGCCTTTCCCTATATGCCTGTTCCAATTACCGGCTTTCTCGCCTGGCGGACGAGAACATCGAAGATTCGCCGATGCAAAAAATAAAGAAATATCGGCAAAAGTTGATGCCTGCAAATTTATTTTCCAAATGCTTGGTTTTAGGGGTCGGCATCAACTTTCCTTTGTGTTGTGTGCCATTTTAAACCCTGTCTTACCTCAATAGTAAAAATTTTGACAGCGAAACAGAAAGATGGCTTAATATAAATTAAACAATTAACAAATGACAAAGAAACTATTATTGATCATCTTCGCAATTATGTTAGTTTTTTCAGGCTATTCACAATATCCTCCCGTATTTAAAAATAGTATTTATGGAAACAACCCTAAAGCTGGACATTATGCTAATGTGCGAGGTTTTAAAATGTATTATGAGATCTATGGAAAAGGTGAGCCGCTATTATTAATTCATGGAAATGGAGGTTCAATAAATAATTTTTCTGGTCAAATACCCTTTTTCGCAAAAAGCTACCAGGTAATTGCAGTTGACAGCAGGGCACAGGGAAAATCAGTAGATAACGGTGATTCTTTAAGTTATGAAATGATGGCTGAAGATTTCAATGGACTATTGGATGAACTTCATATCAAATCGTGTAACGTAATTGGCTGGAGTGATGGCGGAAACAATGGATTATTGTTAGCCATTCATCATCCAGATAAAGTAAATAAATTAGTAGTAACAGGCGCCAATATCTGGATAGACGCAAGAGCCTTTCCTCCTGATATGCTTGAAATTCCCGATGTGCTACTCGATTCATTATCCAAATTGCCCCAAACCTCAGAAGTAAAAAATGCGATAAAAGTTTGGAAGTTGGTTTACCAGGAGCCAAATATTACATTACCACAATTGAATTCAATAAAATGTCAGACACTTGTAATAGGCGGCGACCATGATATAATTCTCCCCTCACACACTGTGCAGATAGCAGACAATATTCCAAAATCTAATTTATGGATATTGCCAAATTCAGGGCATTCAACTTTAATTAACTATAAAAATAAATTCAATAATACTGTAGAAAATTTTCTTAAAACCCCCTATAGAATAATCAAAGGGATGAATCGAATAAATTGACAAGGAATCACCCTTTTTTATATAAACATTATATCGGACTAAAAAACGGCACACAACAGCTAAGTATTCGTTGCGTCCGGAGGATAGCTTGTCTCGTTCTATGAGAAACAATGAATACTTTGTTGCACATCTTGCTTAATCCAGATCAATGTGATCCACCCCTTAATAAAGCAAAAATTCGATGCTAAAGAATTAATATTCGGAGCATTAAATCCGAATACTCATGTCTGCTAAATGCAAGTAAATGCATCAAAATATGATTATTTTGAAAAAATATTGGGCATTCAAAAAGCTAAGTATTATTTTTAGGCTTTCCAGAGAATATTGCATTATAAATAACAATCAATTGGAAATAATAAATGACAGCCTTTCCCTATATACCTGTTCCAAGTACCGGCTTTCTCGCCTGGCAGACGAGAACATCGAAGATTCGCCGATGCAAAAAATAAAGAAATATCGGCAAAAGTTGATGGCTGCAAATTTATGTTTTAAAAGCTTAGCTTTTAGGTTCGGCATCAACTTTCCTTTGTGATGGCGGTAATAGAGCCCAATACAATTTGGTCATCTAACGAGTAACATCTACTAACAAATATTTTCACAAGGAACAACTAAATGCTCCGGGACAACTTAGACTAGAAAGTAAGTTAACACTGGACAAGTGAGAATTAAAGTTCAACCCTTGACATAGTTTCAATATCCGAGAATTAATATTTCTAAGCAATTTTTACATTTCGGTTACATTTTTTTACAGTCGCTTTACCAAAGCAGCGCGCTTTGATGGGTATCTTTGTTGGAGTTAATACTAAATCCATCATGATGAATAATATACCTGGTTTCCTCTTTATATTTATCCTCTCAACTTTCTGTGGACAAAATCAAACAAGCGTAACAAAACAAAATAACAGAAGTCATAGATCAGGATTAACCGAGCCTCAACTTAAAGAGGCGGCTGCTTCGAAGGTACCGATGAGTATGGTTCGGAAGGTAAGGCAAGCAAAAAACGGGGATATATTAATTGCTTCTTATGTTGGTGTTTATCAGTACGATGGAACATCTTTTACCAATATGACAAGTGAAATAGAGTGGCCAACCTTCTGGGATGTGTTGGAAGATAGAAAAGGAAACCTCTGGTTGGCTTCACAGGATTCGGGAGTTTACTTCCAGCCTGCCGGACAAACAGACTTTAAGCTTTTTAAAACAAAGGATGGTACTGGCCTTAGTTCAGCGCTTCATATTTATGAAGAAAGAGCCGGTAATATCTGGTTCGGAGCAAGCCGTTACAATGGGAAATTTTTTCGGACCTTTACCACAAAAGACGGATTTCCTAGTAATAATATTCGTTTACTGCTTGAAGACAAAACTGGCAAGCTTTGGTTTTGTGGACAAGGCGAAAATATGTTCGTTTATGATGCCCGCATGAATGGGGAATTAGAAAAGGGAAAAAAATTTACCATTTTAAAGAACAACGATGGCAAAGAGTTTAACAACGTTTGGTCAATAATTGAAGATAAAAAAGGCAATATTTGGTTTGGTGCTGATGGACTTTGGCGCTATGACGGCAGAACCTTTACGAAGGTATCTCAGCGAGGTGCTTATGCTATCATCGAAGATAAAAAGGGAAATATCTGGACTACTGGTGAGGTGAAATTCAATGGGGGTTGGGCACTTTCCCGTTATGATCAAAAATTCTTGTACGATAAAAATCCTACTGTAACTGAAATAATGTTAGTAAAAGAAGGAGCGCTATTAGGGCTTCTGGAAGCTACCGATGGAAGTATTTGGCTTGGAACTATGGGACCTGAGAGTGGAGTGTACCGTTATGATGGAAAGACCATCACGGGCTTCAAAGGTAAAGAGGGGCGCAAGTAATAGTATAACGACAAATTGCAAAAACGTAATTACTTGACAAAGAAGAAAGAAGTGACTAAAGCGGACCAACTTCAAGATGGTTATTAACGAGGGACAAAGGATTGGGCTACGAATCAAGTAAGGAGAAGGCTCTACTACTGCCAACAAAATCTTTCTGCAATGGTGCTGTGACGAGTTGACATAAAGTTTTATCCTCGTTCAACGTTTAGTTTCGTGGGACAGGACGCGGCTTCGAGAAGGCACCACTGAAGAAACACAAACGATGGCGGTAACTAAGAACTATAAATTAATAAATTATCGAAACATGAATAAAATAGCAATCAAAATACCAATTAATCACTCTGAATTACTGACTTTTCAGAATAAATTTGTTCACTTAATGCTTTTAAAAAACTCAGATATGAAAAAGAACCAGATTTTACTCATAGTGCTTCTCTCTATCGGATGCGCTTTCAACAGTTTTGCCCAGAATGATCTGAAATTTGAAATAAACAAAGTTCTACCATTCTTTTCGATCCAAGAAAATAAATTGGATAAAATAAACACACTTACGGATTTGGACAAACGATACCCCACATCATGGGTAAAAGAATATATTTTCGTGGAAATTTCAGCCTATAAAAATGGCACTCAAACAAAGGTTTCGGGTATCAGTGATGTCTTGAATCAAGAGCAAAAAGAACTGATACGATTGGCAGACCGTCGTAGCGATATTACAGTAAACGTAATGTATCTACCTAACAATTCGTTAAAAAACAACACAGTGAAGCAATACGATTTCAAGGTTACTATCATGCCAGATAAAAATGCTGTTTATAGCACAGGCGCAAAGCAATTGATTCAATATCTGCAAAAAAATAGCATTGTAAATATTGAAGCAGGAAGTTTTACGGGTTATGATTTGACTGCCATTAAATTTACCATTACCGAACAGGGGCATATTACGGATATTCAAGTTGCACTGCCATCAAAAGATACAAAAATTGACGAAATGCTGGTTACGGCAATTTCAAAAATGCCTAATTGGAAGCCAGCTGAGTTTTCTAACGGTTTAAAAGTCAAACAAAACTTTGTTTTGACCATTGGTAATATGGAGAATTGCATGGTCAATCTTTTGAATATCCGTCCAATTGAATAAATATGTAGGCTGATGCTGTTTTACTCATGTGATGTGAACATTGTATGATTCGAAACGAAATCTATCCCTCTCATATATGCCCATCATGTTTAGCATTATTGATAAATGGTAGAATTTGGATAACCCATTGACACAAATAATACTCCCCATCAACTGCTTTACGATAATGCCGCCCAAAAGCCAACGCTCAAAGCTAACGCAGGGCGGCACATTCGTAAAGCCAAACGTTTCATAGTCCTTATATGGCTTGACTCCAAAAAAGTAGATAAGTCAACTTATTCCAGGATGTTGTACATTCAAAATAATGGACTAAGAAAAAACAAAAAAATGTCCATCTATTTGCGTTGTTTATCCATTTTATAAGATTTAATGCTGTCGCATCTTTGCATCGTCAATAACGACAAGCAATTTAAAAAAATTAAAAATGACAACATTCACAGTTCCGACAAGAGAACAAGTTTCAGAAAACAATCAAGCTATTTTTGACAATTTGAACAAAGCTTTGGGCTTTGTACCAAATTTGTATGCAACTATTGCCTACTCAAAAAATGGTTTAGAAAGATTTTTGGCTTATCAAAATGCCAAAACATCACTTTCAAACAAAGAAAAAGAAGCCGTAAACTTAATTGTAAGCCAAGAAAATGGTTGTATTTACTGCCAAAGTGCCCATTTGGTTTTGGGCAAAATGAATGGTTTTAACGATGAGCAATTATCCGAAATTAGACATGGAAAATCATCGGACAACAAATTGAACGCATTAGTTGGATTGGCTTCTGATATTACCAAAAACAGAGGTAACGCAAGTGAAGTAATTATTGATGCATTTTTTGCAGCTGGCTATACCAATGAAAATTTAGCGGATTTAATACTACAAGTCAGCGACAAAACTGCTATGAATTATTTACACAACCTTACCAAAGTTCCTGTAGATTTCCCTTTAGCACAATCAATTTAATTAATACTTTTGCAAATCAGCATTTATGCTGGTTCGCATTTTTAAAAAAAGATAGATAAAATGGAAAATATAGAACAAAAATTACCACTTCCGCCCTTCACATTGGAAACCGCATTGCAAAAAGTACAATTGGCAGAAGATGCGTGGAATAGTCAAGACCCAGAAAGAATTTCTAAAGCATATACCATAAATACCGAATGGCGAAATCGCACAGAATTTATAAATGGCAGAGATGAAGTCGTAGCTTTTTTGAAAAGAAAATGGCAAAAAGAATTGCATTACAAACTCAAAAAAGAATTGTGGGGATTTCGTGAAAACAGAATGGCGGTACGTTTTGAATATGAGTATCAAGATGTAAACGGGCAATGGTGGCGTGCATATGGCAATGAAAATTGGGAGTTTAATGAGAATGGATTAATGCAAAAAAGATATGCAAGTATCAATGATTTGGCTATTGATGAAAAAGATAGGAAATTGAAATAATCTTATAAATAAATGATGAGTTCAGAGACCTATACTTTGATTAATCCTCAAACAGGAAATTTAGCCTTTAAAGTTTTTTCGTTCAACAACAACAGCCATTTCGATCACATTCAGCGACTGAATTATTACTCATTGATTTGGATAAGAAATGGGAAAGGAACAGCAAAGGCAGATTTTTCTGAATACGATTTTGTTCAAAATACTTTATTCGCATTTTCGCCCTATCAGCCTTTTATGTTCCAAGCAGATGAGCAAATACATGGAATTGTCATAAATTTTCATCCCGATTTTTTTTGCATACACAAGCATCATCAAGAGGTAGCTTGTAATGGTGTGTTGTTTAATAATATATACAATCCACCATTTGTTACTGTTGAAGAAAATGCAAACAGTACTTTTAAGATGTTGTTAGAACAAATAACAGTTGAAATGCAAAATCCTGCATTGGCTCAATATGAATTATTGGTTTCATATTTAAAAATATTTTTAATCACTGCATCCCGACTGAAAGCAGAACAACAAACAGAAATTCAAATTAATCCTGCAGAAAACAAAGAACCTTTTATTCTTCAAAACCTTAAAAATTATATTGAAACTCATTTCAAGACCAAGCATTCAGCTAGTGATTATGCCGACTTGTTGAATATATCTGCAAAGGCTTTAGCAAAACTTACTAAAACACATTTTAATAAAACACTAACCGATTTAATTTCCGAAAGAATAATTATTGAAGCCAAAAGAGAATTGTATTTAACCAACAAAGCAGTAAAAGAAATTGCCAATGAGTTGGGCTACATAGACGAATATTATTTTAGTAGATTTTTTAAAAACAATGCCGACATTTCACCACAAGCATACAGAGATACAGTTGGCTTTGGAAGAGCAATGGTGTAAATAAAATGAACGAACTCACAATATTAAGCCATATATACAAAAGCCACACCAAGCCAAAGACATGAAGTTCAAGAAATCTGATAAAAGATTAACAAAATAGCCTACCCGACGCTTCGGTCGGGACAAGTCCCAATGCTGCGGTCGGGACAAGGCAGCGAGATCCCGTTTTACAACGGGACAAGACCTCTGTATAGACGTAATTGATTGACTTTCCAATTTTTCCTATAGGTGACTGATCTAATTTAAGATGGGAAATGTATGATATACTATGACATTCACGTCTAGTTTTATAAATAAATATTTTGGAATAGATACTTAAGGAGAATATGTTAAGTTTGCATGTAAAGTAACTTAGATTAATTTTATTTCTTAAAATCATATCCTAATGAAAACAAATATTATATTGCTATTTGTGATAATGTGCTTGATTAATTCGGCAAATGGACAAAATATTGATTCAATTGCAATGAATCAAGTGGATAGTTTAATTAAGCTTTGTAAGGTTTATAGAGATAAGCAAGATGGAAAAAGTGCATTTGAAACTATTGTCTTGGCCGAAAGTATCGCACTTGATAAATTTGGAAAAAATTCAAAAGAGTATGGAGCTTGTTGCAATAATCATGCTGTAGTATTAGAGTTATTTAGTAAAGATATAGATGAAACCATAAGATGGTATAAATTAGCAATATCCATTCGTGAAGTTGCACTTGGAAAAAGTCATATTGATTATTGTATAAGTCTCGTCAATTTGGGTACTGTTTATGGAAAAATGAATAATTTTACTTTGGCTGAACCGCTTATTATTGAAGCTAAGAACAATTTAGAGTTATCAAATAATAAAGATCACAAACTTTATACCTTTTGTCTCAATAATTTGGGGATAATTAATATGGAAAACAGAAAGTATGATGTTGCGGAACGCTACTATTTGGAAGCTAAAGACATTAGAGAGAAGCTAAGTGGAAAATTAACAGTTGAATATTGTGGAAATCTTATAAATCTGGCGAAACTCTATTTCAATATGGCTTATTATGAGAAAGCCGAGCCTTTGCTATTAGAAGCAATTCAAATTTTCAAAGTAAATATAAAGACACTTAACCATCCCTTTTATTCCAATTCATTGACGCAGTTGTCATTAATGTATAACAAATTAGGAAAATTTAATAAAGCTGAGCAGCTTTTTCTTGAAAATTTGAGTTTAATTGAAAAAAATATTGGGGTTGATAATGAAAAATATGCAGCAAATTTAAATAACATGGCAATGCTACATATGGATTTGGGTAATTATGAAAAATCGGAAAAATACTTTTTGGAAGCTAAAGCAATTAAACAGAAAATTGTTGGAATTACTACTGTCAATTATGTATCTACGATTCAAAATTTAGCAATCCTTTATTCTAAAATGGGCGATTTTATTAAATCAGAAGAATATTATTTAGAAACTAAATATTTATTAGATTCGGTAAAACAAACAAATCATCCTGATTATGCAGATTTATTAAATAATTTAGGTTCTGTTTATTACTATTTGAAGAGATATAATGAGGCAGAAAGTCATTATTTAATGTCTATTGAGTTGCATGAAAAACTTTTTAATGCTGATCGACCAGAATTTGCCTCTGCATTAGAAAATTTGGCTAATTTATACATGAAGTTGGGTGAATATTCAAAAGCCGAACCATTAATTGAAAAGGCTAAAAATAAAATTGAAGGAGCTTTTGGGAAGCAACATCTGGAATATACTCAGGCAATATTTAATTTGGCTAACTTGTATTTTTTAAAAGAAGATTTTAATAGGTGCAATTTTTATCTTAATGAACTTGATACCTTGGATCGAGCATTAGTGAAGATGGCTACTCAACATCTATCTGAAAATGAACTTCAAAAATATATAAGTATTTTTTCCAGAAGACAAAATTTTATGTTTTCAATTGCTCATAATATTTCTATTAGTAATGAAATTCGAAATTTTACTGAAAATACAATCTCTCAAACATGTTATAATAGTATTTTATTCTATAAAGGAATTTTATCAGATATGGTTGAAAATACTAAAATTTTAGCTGCTTTAGACTCAAGTGCCTTTGAAAAATTTAATTTACATAGATCCTATTTGCGAAGCTTGGCTCAACAATATTCTAAAATAAAATCAGATCGAGATAGCAATTATGTTGTCGATTTAGAAATGAAAGCAAATGCACTTGAGAAAGATTTGAGAAGAACAGTTCAACCTTATCAAAATAGATTCCAACAATTAAATTGGAAAGATATACAAAATAAACTTAGGCAAAATGAAGCCTGCATCGAATATATTTATTACAATTATTCCCTTAAAGGATTATCAGATAGCAATTATTATGCAGCAATGATCCTTACAAAAGATATAGCTAAGCCCTATTTTCTTCCATTGTTTGAAGAAAGTAAATTGAATTCATTTTTTTTAACAAAAGGTGAGAATAAGACAGATTATGTTAATGCGATTTATACTATGCAAGATCGAGGAATAGTTAATCAGGAAAGTAACCAAATGCCAATGTATGAGTTGATCTGGAAGCCATTAGAGGGTCTATTGAAAGGAATAAATAAAATTTATTTTTCGCCTAGTGGATTGCTTCACCGCATTAACTTAAATGCTGTTCCTATTTCAAATGAAGAAACATTAGCTGACCGATATCAATATATTGAGTTGAATAGTACTCGAAAGTTATTGGACGATAACGAAATTATTATAAATAATAATGATGCTGTTTTGTATGGAGGAATTAACTTTGAAAAAGATACGACTTTATCTAAAATGGAATCCACATCGAATGATGTGGCAATGGCTTCTCGATCTGTTTCTGAGTTTTCTTTTAATTCTATTGAATCTACCTTGCGAGGGGGATCATGGGCTTACCTTTTAGGGACTGAAAGAGAAGTGAATGCACTTGAAAAAATTATGCAGAGTGCAAAAGTATCTGTAAAATTAGTTAAGGGATTTGCGGCTACTGAAGAAAGTATTAAAAGTATTGGCAAGAACAAAATGCCTTCACCAAGAATGCTACATATAGCTACTCACGGTTATTTCTTTCCAGATCCAAAAGTTAATACGGTTTTTGGATCTTTAAATAATCAAGAATCGAATGTATTTAAAACCTCAGACCATCCCATGATGAGGTCAGGCTTAATTATGTCTGGAGGAAATGCTGCATGGAATAAAATGAATTCATCTAATGATAAAGAAGATGGAATATTGACGGCTTACGAAATAAGTCAAATGGATCTATCCAATACGGAATTAGTTGTTTTGTCTGCTTGTGAAACAGGATTAGGTGATATCCAAGGAAATGAAGGTGTTTATGGCTTGCAGCGTGCCTTTAAAATTGCTGGTGCCAAGTATTTGATTATGAGTTTATGGCAGGTCCCTGACAAACAAACATCCTTGCTTATGACAACGTTCTATAAAAAATGGCTGGTCGATAAATTATCCATTCCTCTGGCATTTCAAGGTGCTCAAAAGGAATTGCGAGAAATGGGATTCGATCCTTACCAATGGGCAGGGTTTATCCTTGTTGAGTAATGTATTATGATAAAGAACTGTCTGATCAATTAAGAGTTCCAATAATTTAGGCGGTTTGTGAGTAATTTCTTTAAATGCTTGTAAGGAAATAATTAATTAACTTTATTATAATTATGTAAAATGTAATTATTGTTTATATCATAGTTTGTATTTTATTACATTTGCAATATATTATACTTAAAAATTAATTATTTAATGGCTTGGCTAATTGAAAGTAAGCTGAATTTATAAGTTGCTATTCTTTACAATTTTTGAAATATCGACAATATTTAATTGTTGTACATTTATGCTTGATTAAGACTGAGCATTGCTCTAAGCACAAGTATATATGTTGAATTTCAAATTATTGCTAAATAAGTATAATGATACAGATATACTTATTGAGGCCTTAAGACTTGAAAAGACTGCAGCAATTGAATATATTTTGAAGAAAGTTGAAAAAAATTGTGCTTACTATATAAAAAAAATCGGTTTAAGTGATGAAAGTTTACCAGATGTATTGCATGATGGTTTGATATTGCTTATTGACAAAATTCAGTCAGGTAAATTTGACTCCGCCCAAGCTTCGCCTCAAACTTATATGATTGGAATATGTAAAAACCTTATATTAAACATGTCCAGGTCAAAGAAATCAATAAAAGCTATAGAACTTGAAGAATCCATGCAATGGTTTGAGGATGAAATCAACTTAAGTATTCATTTTAAGGAAACGAGTTTATTGGTTCAACAGATGCTCAATGATTTAGGGATGCCATGTTCTCAACTGATTCAATTTAAGTACATTGATGGTTATAGTGATGTTGAACAAGTGGAACAAAAATTAACCCATTTTTCAAATTTAGATTCTCTGAGAGTTAGCCGCAGCCAATGTATGAAAAAACTCGTAACGATGTCTTTAAAATATAAATCAATATATGAAAATGGAAGATATTGAAAGATATATAAACGGGGAAATGGAAGTTGATGAACGTAGAGATTTTGAATCCAAACTTCAAAATGATACCCAACTACAAGAGGAAGTTAATCGTGTTTCCCTTTTAATTTCTAATTTAAAACATATTGGTCTTTCAAATAAAATTAAACAAGTTCAAAACAACAATAGATATACAAATAAATTAATCCAAATTTCAGTTGTAGGAATTATTTTAGTTATTCTTGGACTGTTATACTTTTTATATCAAAAGACAACAGATAAAATAGCTCCAACTGTACCACAAAACTTTAATACGACCCCAGATTCTATTCAAAATCAAAAAAATATTAATTTAGATACTTCACAACCAACCAATATCGAGCCAATACAAAGAGAAGGCAAACCAGAAAAGTCAGAGCAACCAATAGCATCAAACACTCACCCAGTTAAGAGATTGAATTATGAAGAAATAGCCATGGAGTTTTATTTTGAACCAATGGAAATGGCTTATTTAAGGGGTGAAGATATAGTTGCCCCAATGGATTCAGTCAAATTCCTATACAATAATGAAGAATTTGGAAAAGCACTTACAATATTAAATAAATTAACACCAGATCGTGAAGTTGATTATTTTAAGGCTCATGTATATTTTAGAATGGCTCAGTATTCTAAGTCTAGTCAATTTTATTTAAATACATTAGCAAGAGAAATAAACATAGAAAAAAAAGAGCATATAGAATGGTATCTATTGCTTAATCAACTGGCCTGTGGTATTTCGTGTAAGGTTCAATTTGATGAAAACTTACTAAGGATTTTAAATAATAAAAATCACAAACATTATATTGATGCAACAAAACTTAAATTGAGATTAGCTTAGCTTAGTTTGTTTTTTTGTTTGTATCCCCTATTCCCTATCCTTTTATTGTTTAGATTTTTTGGTAATAATTTTTTTCCTAAACTAAATAATGACTTAAGGTTTTTACTTAGTCAGCTCTCAATATTCCAAGATTAGTCCATTTATTATATTTCTTTTATACTTATTCAATCATTTGGGGTATATACCTAGTTTTTTTTTCAGAGCAATTTAGATACATTATGCTCATCTTAATAGATTGATTATCAACCTAATTATGCTTTATAATGGTGTTTAAATCAAGTTTGTCATTGATTCTATTTATTTTTTTTAAAAAAAACTTGATTCATGCTTTACATTTTTTAAAGTAATCTACAATATCTCTATAGAAAGCATGATTAATCGGCTTTTTAAATTATTAAACCATTTTATTAGGTAATTGGAATTGACTGAAATGAATAAGTTGAGAATTAGTTGGGCTATTTTTACAATGTGTATAATTGGTACTGCAAAGGCACAAATGGGGACTACCTCAGATATTCCTATTGCCTCTGAATTTGCTATCCCCATTTCACCTGCGTTTGATCTTATTGGAGTCAATAATGCACTTGTTGCTAGACCTGGAAACATTCGCGATTTTAAAGTGGATTGGTCATTTAAATCATGGCGCTTAAAACCTAACATCGCACTTCAGGCTCAGCCAATTTGGGAAATCTTGTATAATCGAAGTTCCTTGGATAAATATCGAAAAGCATCTAAGCTGATGCAAATGCTTTCAACAGTAGATGTTTCAGCGGGAACAATAGAAGATGAGACTCTTGTGAGAAGATTATCTTGGGCTACAAAGATTACTTTATATCGGCAAAAAGATGCTTTATTAAATCCTTCTCTTTTTCAAAAAACGGATAGTTTATTTAATGAACGAAGAGTTCTAATAACTGAAAAACTTGAAGTACTTAAAAATGATTTAAAAAAACAAAAAGTAAAAGAAAAGAGAGATTCTATTAAAGCGCTGATTGAAGAAGTAGATTTTGAATCTGATCTTTTGGATATCGAACAGAAACGCAACAATTTGGATATTGCCTCAGCGTTTGCCAAGAAAAATTGGAATGCTTCTTTTATTGATGTAGCTTTTGGAAGAATTTATTCATATACAAATGATACGCTTTCTAAGCTTAATCTTAAGGGAAGGGGCATTGCAGGATGGGCCAATTTTAGTATAGGAATCGGGCCAAAAATATTACTCACCTCTTTAATTAAAGCGGTTATGATATCTGATGATTTTACAGGCTTTAATACAAATATTCTGAGTGCCGGAATTAATTTTAGATATGGTTCTCCTAAGTTTAATTTTTTTGCAGAAGGAGTTTATTCTAAATCTAATAATAATTCCATATTTGATAACAAGACCATTAATTTAAGCCAAGCTAACGCCCTGTCGACTTCTTATGGAGGAGATTGGCGATTAAGCAGGAATGTGATGCTGTCTTATGGAATTCGTGTTGATTATAGTGAGACCATTAAATTTCAGAGAATTACTCCCATAGCGGGAATAGCTTGTATGATGAGATGATTTTAATGTGTTAATGGCTTGAATGAATTGAATTTCAATAAATACTTTTTTATAGTACTTATGGATCGTATTTTATTTTAAAAATAAATTTAAATTATTAAAAATGAATCTACTATTTTATGTAAGGATTTTTAGCACTGTGCTAGCTTGTTTTTGTTTTATGAGCAATTCTTTTGTTTATGCCCAAAAAGAAGATGTGGATGAAGTAAAAATGTTTGAACAGTTGAAGTTGGCGCAAGAATATGCTAATTCAATGAATGCAAAATTGAACAAAGCCATTCAAAAATCAAAATCTTTTAAAGAAATGAATGCTAGTTGGGAAAATATAGTTAAGTCTGATCCGTCTAAAGTAGAGAAATTGCTTAAAGAATTTTATACAAAATACAAAAATCAAATTGAGCAAGCTAAAATTGAATCTAATTATAATGAGAAGGCGATCGCAGGTAAAATGGCAGATTACTTGAAGGGTTTTGGTTATAATATAGATATAGGTAATGGAGCATTTCTTATATCAAAAGGTTTGGTTGATATTAATGATATTGTAGCATATGAGCCAGCTAAGTGCATAGATTATGAAGCTAATGAGTTAGTATTGGGATCATACACAGGTCCACCCAGTATGGGAATTCTTTTTGGCAATACTGCCATTGGGGTGGACAATATGGAACTTGATAGAAGTGGAAATGATTTGTCAGGTAGGAATATAATTGTCGATACAAAGGTATCAAATGGACGTTTTGGTCAAGGATTCTCTAAGTTGTTAAAAGTGAAAGTGCCTAAGGAATTTTCTTGTGCTGATTTGAAAATAACATGCCGTTTGGAAACCAAAGAAGAGGTCTTTGGCATTTCTTTCATAGGAGCCGACGCTGAATCAATAGCTAGAGTAAAAGTCAAACGGATTGGGTTACCGGGCAATTTTATGTCGAATGGTGAATTATATACAGGGAGACTTTCTGCTGGGTTTGGATCAATTAGAACTAGAGTTGAAGCACCTATTGTCGTTGACGAGAATGAATTATATTCACTTAAGGTCAGTAAAATAATTAGGGTTAGATCAGAAGATGAATTGGAGATTCTGTTTGAGGCTGCATCACATGTAGAAGCTACTGTTGGATTGCCTGGGCGTGCTGTTGGAAGGGTAAAAAATATAGTTGTATCCATGTGTAGATGTGATTGATTTAAATTTGAGATGAAAAAGCTTGAAGCAAAAGCCTTGAATAGAATTAGATTTATATTTTGGCTTTAATAGCAATTGTATTTTGAAAACTATTGTAATTATTCCAAATATGGGTTGAATAATTTGGTAGATATTTTTTGTGTATACTCCGATTTTGATTTAACATGTAATAATAATTCTATAAAATAAAATATTTATGATAAAATCTTCTAGATTATATAGACTCTGTTTTTTTATAATTGCATTTTATGGATATTTACAAAGTGGGATTGCCGAAGAAGTAATCTGTAAGATGACTATGTGTGGGAAGACTTATGGTCCAAATGACAGGCCAAATTTAATTGACCGTGATTCATTTACAATTAGGGTTTATGGCAAATATGCAGATCTAGTTGAAAAAGCAACATGTTCCCCAATTGATCAATTGTATTCTAATAGAGAGTTGAGAATAGGTTCGAAAAAAGGTATGACTTTTAATCCCTGTGAATCCTATGTTGATATTCATATAAGAATTGGTACTATGTTTCATAGCGTAAATAATATCACGATAACCCTTTTTGGAAAAAATGTACTCGGTCAGGAAACTAAGACTTTTAGTTTTGCATTTAATCTAATTCCACTTATACCAACTATTCGGAAGATAGATATAATGGATCATGGAAACCCTGTCTCTGATTATGCACTATATGAAGGGAATATTTATCAAATGCTTCTTACAGGAGAAGGTACTGAAATGTTGAGCATTGCTAATTCAAATATTGAATTTGTAGACTCTTTTCATAATAGAAGTATTGTAAATAATTACATAGTATCTACCTTATATCGGGTTCAATTTAAAAAAGGGGCGACATCTACTTTGAATGAATTAAATACAAAATACTTATTACCTCATTGTCAAGTCAACCCAATAATCTTTAAATTTGCACAGCCGTTTAAAATTTTGTCTTTTGTTGGACCAGATTTAGTTGATGCCGGATTGAATAGAAAATTTGGAGGAGTGGCTGCTGTTTGTTCAGGTAATAATGTTACTAAAGTTAGTACCAACAGAACCACTCTTGATTTAGTTCGTGCACAAATTGCTTCACCCACTACTGCTAATCCTGTGGTATATCAAGAAGTAAATTGGCCCGATATCAGATGGGGTGTTAAAAATATTGGGGAATCAACTACAACTTCTTTTACCATCCAATTGAAGGATAGCAATACCCTACTTCAGAGTCAGACTTTAAGTGGTTTAGCATCTGGGGAAGAGAAATTATTTACTTACATACGACCTAAATCTAAAAAAAGTTTATATAGAAAACTCGGTTGTAATCCAGACCAGGATGTTTTTATTAATATCATAACACCCAGATCAGAGGCTGATCTTGTAAGAATGGAGCCATATATGTGGTCAGACCCTTTAAAATATACTATTGTGATTGATGCATTTCAAAAAGTGCTTGAAACCGATGAAGCAAATAATATAAAAGAATATTAATTTTTGTTTCAAAAAGACAAATTGAAATTTAATTCAAATAGAAAGGTATTCCTGAATCCATTCTATTTAAAAGAGTGATTTATAAAAAATTGTAAAACAAAAAATTATGAAAAAATTATTTAGAAGAAGGATTACTTATTTATTTGCGATTAGTTTCCATTTGGTTTTACTGACAAGTTTTGAAAGTAAACTTTTTGGACAAGTATTGATTCCGGCTATTTGTAATGAATCACCTGGTGCAAGATGGACTACTTATATGGATTGGATAAAACCTACTGCGCCTGTGACCAATGGTCTGGTATTCAGTTTGCAGAAATACAATCTTGGGAGTATGCCCTTAACTGCATCTGCAATTCTCACAAACACACACAATTTGACCGCTACCGGAAATGTATCTTTTATACTTTCAGATCGAGTAGGAAACAGTTGTTTAAAAGAAAAAAATATTTCACTTAGAAACCCGGTGACTTGTGTTTCACAATTGGTAACGATTAGTGGACAATTTGGCGTAGGACGCAATCCAGCACCTACTCCCGGGTTCATCACTTTAAATGGACAGCTATATAAGTACTTGGCATCAAGTGGCGACATCCATTCTTTTAAGCGAGAAGGTATAAATGAATTATTAGTTATCCACATTAAAAAAACCTCTGTCAATTAATATTTTTAAAATCGTTATAAATAATTTCCAATGAAGACAAATGCTTTAATTTTTAAAAACAACTCAATGAACTTACTTAAGTTATTGTATCCATTTTTATTTTTCATTTTGGGCAATGTATTACATGCTCAGGATAAAGAATTCAAAATTAAATATCCCAACGGCTTAGTTTATCAAGAGGGTAAATTGATTACCAATTTACAATGTGGTCCAGTCATACAAATTACAACTTATGATTTCAAAGGAAGGATCATCAAAAAGGAAGACTTTCAAAAAGGCAATAGATGTGGTCCTACCAAGGTATATGACAACGAAACATTAATAAAAGACATCGTATTTAAGAATAATCTTATGGAGTCATACATATACTATATTGATGGAAAGGTTAATTGTCAGATTTCTGCTGATCGGAACAAGATCATACATAATGGAAAAACTGTAGATATTAGATGGAGCAAATTCTATCATGTAATTGATGATAAGAAATTTATGTTTTTTGATAAAAAATCATTTGTAGATATTTTTAGAAAATTTATGGTTCCTGAAGATCTAACACAAGCTTTGGCAGATATTTCAGCATTGTATGATGGAAAAGATGTATCTGGAAAAAATGCGGTTGTTGGGGGATGTGGTAGCAAAGTAGCCGTAATAAATGACTTAGGTGCTGATTTTAAGAGTACAGATGCAGCTGGTCAAAAAAAATCTGCTGATGCTGGTGCAGCAGTATTAAATGCATGTTCTTCATCAAGAAATGCTGACCTCACAGCTCCTTTTAATGGCAAAACTGGTGATGCAGCGCGTGCCGGAAGAATTGATAAAGCTAGATCTATGCTGGACCAGGCGATTGAAAACTGTGGATCAAATGGTTCAAATTTGAATTCTGGTGGTTTGGTATCCATGGATCCATTTTCTGGTGGTGCAACAATGGTTAATTTGGTTTATGATGCTGCTACATCAGGTGAAGCTGTTGCTGAGGTTATACAATCTGGCGAAGCTC
Organism: Candidatus Defluviibacterium haderslevense; assembly: GCA_016712225.1. Classification (NCBI taxonomy): domain Bacteria; kingdom Pseudomonadati; phylum Bacteroidota; class Saprospiria; order Saprospirales; family Saprospiraceae; genus Candidatus Defluviibacterium; species Candidatus Defluviibacterium haderslevense. The sequence continues at coordinate 3,967,613 of JADJRL010000003.1, forward strand.
TTGAGGCAACAGCTGCCGGATTTGAATCTGCAGGTGCTGCGGGAATGCATTCTTCATTACCAGTAAGGCTTGCAAAAGCAGCTGAAACTACTATGAAAGTTTTTAGACCTTTAGCTGCTGCTGTATCGAATTCCACAGCGGGTGCAACTGCTGGAGCTGCTGGAACAACTACTGGAGCTACAGCTGGAGCTGCAGGAACCACAGCTGGAGCTGCAGGAACCACTGCTGGCGCTGCTGGAACTACAGCTGGCACCACTGTTGGAGCAGGAGTTGCAACTACAGTTGCGGCTGCAGGACTCGTCATTGTTGGAGCTGTTTTAGTTGGAGCAATTCTTTATGAAGGAGTTAAGTCATATGAAGCCGGAAAAGAAGCTGAAGCTTCAGATGCAGTTGGGGCTCAAGCTGATGCTGCATTAAAAGAATTAAGGGCACAACAAAAAGCGCTTGAAGACGCAAACAGATCAGCAAAGAATGCAAATCCACCACCAAAGACTGGTGGTGGCAAATCGACACCAATGCCTCCAGGTATGGGTTCGGAAAATGGTTGTGAACGATTAAAGCGATTTAAACAATATTGTGATGATAATGGGTGGAAAACAAGTGATTGTGAGGATGCAGCTAGACTTTGGGGTGGGTGTAAAGGTGATATTCGTGAGATGTATGTAGCAGGTGATGGTAATGTTAGTAGTGTGGGCTGTCCCCAAACCTTGTCAGCTGAGGATTTGGCAAGAAAAGAGTGTGCAAAAAGGGGAATGATTGCATCAACTATATCTGGAGGTACTTTTTGTAAATCTAAAGGGGGAATACAACCCTCATTACCTCCAGTAGTAGATCCCAATGTAGTCAATCCGGCACGTGGTGATTTTAGCACGGTTTTCAACAATACCTCAGTAAAAGTGATGGGCAGTAGCACAGAATTATCCAGCAATTTGAAAAGTTCTACCAAGAAAACCATGGTAGTCTTTATGGACCCCGACTGTCCTTCCTGTAAAACCATGAGTTATACCTTGAAGTCGCCTGAGGTGCAAAGTGCTGCAGCAAACGTTAATATTCTGGTCATCGATGGTACTTTGGCACCTGAAGTTATACGTGACTATAAGATTTCTGCTTATCCATCAACGATGTTGATTAGCAATGGCAAAGTGTCTCCTATGACTATTGGAAGCATGTCTTCAAATGAAGCCATTAATTTTATGAAAGCGGACTAATTTTTTTTTAAAATTATGATGTGTGTTAGAATAGATGGAAATTTTAACACACATCATTTTGTATTATTAAGTTGTGCAATCAGATGAATTGTTAAATTAATAAAGTATGTTCAAAAGATTGTCTTTAGCTCTTTTTTTTTAATGAATAGGTTTAATAATATTATGCAAAATAAATTTTCATTTTATTTAATAAGTTTGATGTTTTTATTTTATAATTCATTTGCAAAAGCCCAGGAAACATTTTCCGGGGGTCAAGGAATTTATCCTAACATTCTACTTAAGGATCTGCAAATAGTCAAAATCTCAGGATTAAAATTAACTTATCGTTTTAAGGTTCAAAATCAAACGAAGAATTCAGTGAATTTGGACGAAATTTATATTACAACAGAAAAGGAAATTATTTCACAAGCTACAACAGATTTTAACAGATCGACAAGTGAATATAGCGAAATATTTAGTGGGCTTTTATCAGATGATCACTATAAAATTAGTAACAAACCACTTATAATAATTCCTCGACAAACTTTGACTGTTAACATTACAGTAGATAGTGGAGACTTAGAACCCACTTCTGGTTTATGTCCTTTTTTAAAGGTAACCATATTAGAAAATCCTAATCCAATGACGCTTCCGAATTTTTATTTAAAGAAAATAATAAAAACAAATAGAAGCACTTGTGATTATTAAATCATTTAATTTAGGTAAGAAATTTAGTAAGTATCTTAAATATTATGAAATTTCTAACGAGCTTTTTAATTTGAAAAAATTAAACAAAATCCAATTAATTATTAAAAATAAATTTATGAAAAACAGTGTTCTAATTTTTATTTGTTCATTAACAATACAATATTGTTATAGTCAAAATTATTTTGTCACAGACATTGAAGGCAGGGATCAAGTTTTAGCAATTTCTACAGGTAGTGCATTTGGCAGAATTAAAGCAGCTGATAATTATAATTTATTAGCAACATTATTAGGAGACAATCCAACAACACATTTAGCGCCGGGTCAAAGTCTTATCGATCCAGTAAACCTAACAATGGGAGGTGTAAATTTTAACTTACAGCCTTTTGTATACAGAGAATCTGGAAATTCTAGAATGAAGAATCTCCCAATTGGATCAAAATTATCTCAATTTCTTTCTGATCCATTGCAAGGTGAAAAATTTGACCTAACATTGCCATTCACTGACAAAAGAGTAGCGCTTTCTGATCGTAGTGCTTTTATCCGTTTGGGAAATGATGGACCTGGATCAGATTATCATACAGCTATTGATTTCGATAGAACCGATGATTTGTCAAAAGGTTTTGATATTATAGCTGCAGCAGATGGGATTGTGTTAAGTAATCCAAGTGATGGACAACCAATAGTTTTATTGCACACTACACCAAAAGGAAAAGTGTTTATTACAATATACCAACACTTAAATCCATCTTCTAAAAGCCATTTAAATGATGGTGATACTATTAAACGAGGTGATAAATTAGGATTTTTACAGGAAGGCGGTTATACTCATTTACATTTTGCTGTTGCAGTAAGAGTTGATGGTGGTTTTGTTGGAAAAGTTATGGTTCCGGAAAGATACTATTTAATCGATCCGTTTGGTGTTTATGATTATCGTAAAAATTATCAAAGTAGCACAACATACAATTATTTGCCAAATAATGACTTAACCAATATTGTTGCTGGAATAAAGGGAGTAAATGTTTTTATGACTAACCCGATCAACGGATCTTTTTTCTATAAAGATGAAGATTGTCTCAGTTTCGATCCTAATAAATTAGTGATAAAGAAATTGAGTTCCAATCAGTTTAGAATTGAATCAGGGAATCATTTGATGAAGATGTTTTCTACCATGGAAGAAGCCGGAAATGCACTACAGATAATTAAGCGAAATGGTTATACCAAATCTTGTTTTATAGGTAGACCTAATCCTTCTTTTGAGTATTATAAATAGATTAGTTTTAAATTTTTCAGCTTGGTTTGATTTTTACTTACAATTCAAGCTTTTTACAAAAATATGAATATATGTTGTTTGAATAAAATGGGGGTTGAATATTGCGCTCCTATTCACTCGGCTCAATATGTATTAACACATGCCCTATTTGAGGAATTTCTTCGCGCAATAGGTCTTTAAGTTTGTGTGCAATATCATGTCCCTCTTTAACTGTTATTCTTGCATCTACAATGGCATGAAGGTCTACATGATATTGCATACCAGCTTTTCGAATAAAACATTTTTCAGTATTAATAATCCCATCAACTTTAAGTGATACTTCTCTAATTTCAAAAATGAGATCATCATATACATGTTCATCCATGATTTCACCTAAGGCTGGTCTAAATATTAGGAAACTATTATAAAAAATAAATCCGGAAGCAAATAAAGCAGCCCAATCATCAGCGGATTCATATCCTTTTCCTAGTATAAGCGCTATTGAAATGCCAATGAATGCGGCTACGGAAGTTATGGCATCACTTCTGTGATGCCAGGCATCAGCCTTAAGTGAAGAGCTATTGGTTTCATTACTGTTTTTGATCACTATTCTATATGAAATTTCTTTCCAAATAATAATGAATCCAAGGACTATAAGCGTCCATGCTTTAGGTAAATCATGAGGAGTTCTAATATTGAGTATGCTCTCATAAGCAATTACTGTTGCTGAAGTTATTAGGAAACCAACGACTAAGAAAGTTATTAAGGGCTCAGCTCTTCCATGTCCATACGGATGGTTTTCATCTGCAGGTCTATTGGAATATTTTATACCAAATAAAACTAAAAAGGAAGCAAAAATATCTGTGGTCGATTCTATGGCATCAGCTATTAAGGCAAAAGAATTTCCAAAATACCCAGCCAAACCTTTAACTATGGCCAGACAAGTATTTCCAATTATACTGAAATAGGTGGATTTTACGGCTTTTTGCTCATTAGTTTTAGGCGTCATGGTGGCTAGCTAATATTAAAGAAAAAATTACAAGGATCAGTGTTTATAAGCCAAATGTAAGTGAATATTTAACAATAACCCCTTGTTGTTCTATATAAGGCAAAATAGGCTTCGATTCCAGACGATTTGCGTTAAATGTTGAGTTGTAAACGATATATAAATCTGTGCCCTCTTTTGGATTGTAACGGACTCTTATATTTCCACCGAAAGTTGCACTTTGGTCATCATATTGGGCGAGCATTTTGACGGACAATTTGGTGGATTTTACAATACTTAAATCTAATGAAAACAAATTACTATTAAAAATTGAATGATCTGAAGTTGAAAAATTTTCAGGAAATTTAATATGATTATATTCATATTTTAAACCAACTCTAAGATAGCGATTTATTATATAATCAAAGTAAGGATTAATCGTAGTTAAAGCTCCTCCGTAGAATCCACCAAATTTTGTATATAATCCGAAAGTATAACCTTTAGATTGATCAAAAAATAAATCTGAATACAAGGTGTACATTTTATAATATCCGGATGGGACTGTAATGTAATCGTTCAATTGCCAACTGTTAAACAATCGGTCTTCTGTATAAGCAGCTGGTGTGAATTCAAAAGTAGAACCTTTGTTCCCAGTTAAGCTAAGAGATATGTTTGCAGATTTTGTTTCTGTTAATTGTGAAAGTTGTTTCCATCTGTAATGAAGATCTGAGTTGACAGACCAAAATGTAATTTTTTTATTTCCACTAATTTTATACCGTCTGCCATTACTGATTGAAATAGAACCGTAATCATTTTCGGGATTGAAGCCTAATGCTGGATAAAATTTATTTCCCACAAGGTCAAAATTTAAACTGTGGGTAAATCCTACATTAACATTTTTAAAAGCGAAAATATTAAAAAAAGTATTTTTGTCAATGGCTTTAGTGACTAGAGAATCATATGTACTTACAGCTCCAAAACCGAGTAACCATTTGTCATTAAAAAAATGAACCGCATCTACAGCAAGGGTTTGGTTTGATATTGTTGAGTTTTGAGTCGATATTCGATTTGTTATTATACCACCCCAAAAACTACCATTGCTTCCATAATATTTTCTTAATCTTGCAACGCTAAAATTTTGGGCGGGAATATTTAGATCTCTAACTTCACTTGTTTGCATATTTAAAGCACCAATCGCCCATCCATTTTGTTTTCCGGTAAATCGAATGCCAGCAATTATAGGAATGATAGTGCCATTTTGAAGTCCGATTGTACGTGAATTAAATAATGCAGTGCTTGACCCAATGGAATAGCTTAACAGGTTTTTCGATTCCAAAAAGAAACTTCTTTTTTCAGGAAAGTTGACAGCATATTTGCTTAAATTGATAATGCGATTATCCACTTCTGCTTGAGAAAAATCAGTATTTATTGTAAGATTTAATGTAAAATTTTTTGTTATTCCATACTTGAGATCTGCACCAATATTACTTAAAATTTTATCAATTGCATCATTTTTAATATATTTTTTGGAAGTAAAAAAAGTATTTTTTGCAACATATTTAGTCCCTGCTTCATTTAGGGTATGGTCTTGATTAAAATTGGCAATAATATAAGGTGTTATGTAAACTGGTTTCTTTGTTTTTAAATTAGAAAAAATTAATGTTGCCGCTTGACTACAATTATTCCATTGGTTTTTTAGCGAAGAATCGCATTTTGGATAAGTTATTAATTCATTTTTTCTCTTAATGAGTCTTGCAAAACGAAATCCCATGATTGTATTATCCTTTTGTTGAAACCTAAGTGAAGAAAATGGAATTTTAAATTCGCAGGTATAACCTAAACTATCAATTTTTGATATGACGTCCCAAAAATTATTATAGTCATTATTCATGCTATTTCCATTGTTGGTTACTTCTGAATCAAATCTACCATTAAGTGAATTAGAAACAAACAGTACAGCATTGGATTTATCATTGTAGGTGTCTAACTGTACAGATATACCGTCATCCTTTCCCAATTCAAAATCCCGATTCATAAGGAATCGAACTAATTGAGTAGGAAAACTATCATAGCAACGAAAGCCAACATATAAGTAGAAATTATTATAAACCATTCTCACTTCCGTTTTCTCAGTTGGAGGTGCACCTGGTGTAGGAGTAGTTTGCATAAAGTCTGTCAATGGAGTAACTTGTTTCCAAATGTCTTCATCCAAACGGCCATCAAATTGGATGTCATCGGAAATACGTATCGGTCTATAGACTTCCTGCCCTATACTTTTGTAAGAAATCAAAAACCCTAAAATGATAAATATATAAACCCTATTAATCGAAAAGTACATCTGCAAATTTATGTACAAATGTAATATTCTTGATAAAGTGTTTAATTATTTTGTATTGATAGAGTAGAAAATGTGCTTTATCATAAGATAAACGAAATTTTATGTTATGATTTAATCGATTTTATGTAGATTAGCCTATTCATATTAATGGTTTTGCCAATCTAATATCTTTAATTTTTCAAAAAAATCGACCTCATTGAATTCATGCACACCTCCCGGGTCTAGATCATCCATTAATAGATCTTCAATGGATATCCTTATTAATCTTTTGCATCTATGCCCTATCGAGCTCATCATTTTTCTAACTTGATGAAACTTTCCCTCCGTTAAAGTAATGGTTAGCCAGGTTATAGGGATGTAGGAAGCTATAGGGGTAGCTAATTTGGATATTTTTTCAGGATCCTTAATAATATTTACCTCACATTTCGATGTTGTATACTTCTGATCGCCTTTGACGCGTATTTCTACTCCATTTCTTAATTTGTCTAAGCTAGAATCAGTCATTATATTTCTAACTTGAACTAAATAAACTCTTTTATGGGGAATTGGACCTTGGAAAAGTAATTTAGTAACCTTTTTATTGGTTGTCAAGATGAGTAATCCTTCTGATTGTTTATCTAATCTGCCAATAGCGTGAATTCCTACAGGAAATTTATAATCAATTTTATCCAACAAATTGACATCGTGTGAACTGATGAATTGAGAGACAACATTTGAAGGTTTATTGATGATAAAGTAACGATGAACACTTTCGGGCATGTTTTAATTCATTAATTTAGATCAAATATTTCAGAATTATTAATAAGACCAGGTACTTAAAAGGCCCTTTTTCTCAAATGAATAGAAATAAAAATCAAGTAAAACTACAAAAAATGAACTTAAAATTATTAAATAGTTCAAAAGAATGTCCAACTATTAATAACTTTTGAAAATACCAAAGTATAAATATTTAAAAAAAATTTCCTTCACATCTCGCAAAGACTTTTATTAAGTTTTAACTTAGTTAGTGTGTTTTTCAATGATCTGGCTTAATTGATAGGCGGAAATAACTCCAGATTGTCTCCATTTAATTTCACCATTTTGGAAGAGTATCATAGTAGGAACACCTTGGATTTTGTATGAATTTGCAATGTGTTGATTCTTGTCAACATCAATTTTGATGATTCTTGCTTTGTCTCCTATTTTTGATTTTAGCTCTTCAAGAATTGGTTTTAATGTTTTACACGGCCCACACCATTCCGCAAAAAAATCAACCAAGGTTGGTGTTTCGCTCTGAATAATTTCTGAAAATTTTACTGACATTTAAGAGTGTTTAATATTTATTTTTAATGTGACTTTAGATTTAATAGAATTTGAAATTAGGCAAGCAGCTTCTGATTTTATTAATATTCTTTCTGCTTTTTCAATACTAGTATCAATTGGAATCGTTAAAATAGGTTCAAGGACAATTTCTGTCATCAGATATTTGCCTTCTATTTGCTCTAATTTACCAGATGCAGAACAAGAAAATTGATCAAATGCAAGTTTTGAATTTTCTGCTATGGCTAAAAACGTAGTCATAAAACAACTACTAACAGCAGCTGTTAATAAGTGTTCTGGAGACCAAATGCCTTCCATTCCCTTTGGAAATTGGGGAGGGGTTGCGACTTCAAAGCTTTCATTTAATTCAGGCGATGACATTATGCCTCGTCGATCAGCTATCCAATTCAATTGTGTATTATATTTATGATTGTCCATATTTATTTGTTTTTTATTTCTTCGAAAATGATTTTTTCTTCTTGGTGTGATGAATTGGTCTGATCTTGAATATTACACTGATTAACACCACAGCATCCTGTATTTGTTACCGCTTGAAATAAAAAAAATAGGGCTATTGCACCAGATAATAAATCATGAGTTTGAAAAGCTTGCACTCCAATAAAAATACCAAGACTTAGTCTAAGCCAACGCATTAAATGCCAATTTCTAAATAAGTATTGCTTAATCATCTTATCTTATTTTGTAATGAACTCCAGCTGCCACCATTATATACGTGAGCGAATCCATTTGATTGCAATAATGTTTTTGCAAACGCACTTCGTGTTCCGGATGCACAACAAGTTATAACCGGCTTATTTTTTGCCTTTAATTTGGTTAAGTGGCTTGATAGTGTATCTATTGGAATGTTTAACGAATCTTTAATATGACCATGTGCATATTCACCTTTGCTTCTAACATCTATAATGATGGCACCATTTCTAACCATCTCTGCATAATCAACTTTTGGTCCTATACCTAGAATTTTTTTAATCGTATTTATCATATTCTTGTTTTAAATATTTTCTTTTAATAATGGTTTTGTACAAAAAAACCAATCCTGACATGTTAATTCTTTATGATTTTCCATTCGATCTTTGGCTACACCACATGACCCAGCTGTAGGGATTATTACATCATCGCCTGGTCGCCAGTCCGCTGGTGTAGCAATGCTATGTTTATCCGCTGTTTGCATGGCTATTAAGGCGCGTTTTATCTCATCGAAATTTCTCCCTAATGATAAGGGATAATAGATTAGAGCTCTAATCATTCCTTTTGGATCAATAAAGAATACTGCCCTAACCGCTTTAGTTGAACTTTCTCCAGGTTGAATCATTCCATATTTTCTAGAAATATTCATGGTTATGTCTTCAATCAAAGGAAAATTAACTTCGATATTTTTCATTCCCTTGTATTCAATTTTTTCTTTAATAGTACGTAGCCATGCAATATGACTATATAAACCATCCACAGATAGTCCAACTAGCTGACAATTCAATGCATTAAACTCTGGTTCCATTTTTGCAAAGGTCATAAATTCTGAAGTGCAAACAGGAGTAAAATCCGCGGGATGACTGAAAAGTATAACCCATTTACCATTGTAATCTATCGGAAAGTTGATTTCGCCCTGTGTTGTTACTGCCCTAAATTCAGGAGCCTTATCCCCTATTCTTGGCATTGCAATGATTTGTTCTTGAGCTTCCATAGAATTTGTTTAGATTGTTTTAGATTTAATAAAATTAACATCCATCCAGGATCCTCCATTGTAGCACTCTATTCCTACTTCACCCAGAAAACGATTGGCCTGACCACTTCGGTTGCCTGAAGCGCAGCAAAGCACTAAGGGTTTAGAAAGAACTTGTAGTTCAGTGATTCTCTGTGGAATCTCTTGTAGGGGAATATTTATCGATCCTACTACATGACCACCTAAAAATTCCTCCGGGGATCTAACGTCAACTATGGTTCCCTGATTTTCTAAAATAATTTTTTCTATATTCATAATACAATTTTTTATTTTTCTTTTTTAAAAATATTTACAAATAATCCACCCATTACGGCGCCATATATGGAGCTGTTTAATGGCTTTGAAGTTATTGCACATGTACCGCTGACGCAACCAATATAATAGTAATATAGAAAGCCAACGACAGCACCACAACATATGCCTATAATTGAGTTTTTATTTTCAATGATAAAATTCATATTAATAAGATTTTACAGCATCACTTAAATCATATACACCAAATGGTAATTCTAAGTTTGAATCAATTATACTGCTTCCTGCGGCACTACGATATCCTCCAGCACAATGTACAAGGATGGGTTTATGAGTCGGTAATTCATTGGTCCTTTCTCTAAGTTCATGGAGCGGAATATGGATTGCGTTGGTAAATATTTTTTTAGATATAACTTCATCCTGATTCCGAACATCAACAATGGTAAATGAATCTTCATTGGATTTTAAACGGTCACTTTCAAAAAGCGGCATTTGGGAATTTCCAGAATTTAAAATTATGGCCTCTTGAATTTGGTTTTCATAACCAATTTTTGCTATTCTATCAATTAATTCAATGATATCAGCTTCTGTTTCACCTATTAAATAAAAGGGTTCCATTGGATTTACAATGCTTCCTAGCCATGTTTCAAATTTCACATCATTCATTAAATTTATGGCATTTTGTAAATGTGATTTTTTAAACTCAACCTGATGTCTTGTATCTATGATCAAAATGTTTGGATCAAGATGGATATGTGGAATTTGATTTGTGTCCACCTTGCTAATTTTAACATTTAAGATTCCTGATTGATAATCAGGTGCACCTTTTTTATTTAAAGTTACATTGTATTGAAAATATTTTGGAATAAAAGGCTGGTTGGCCAACAAGGTGTCAATAAATGTTTCTTTTGACATGTCTTGTAAGCTCCAGTTCGTGAATTTTTCTAAACCAATGGTACTTGTCTTATCTGAGCTAAGTGCCTTTCCGCACAAACTCCCGGAACCATGTGCAGGGTAAACGATTACATCATTGTGAAGTGGTACTATTTTATGTCTTAATGATTCATACATTTGTTCAGCTAGTTGCTTGCGCGCTGCAGTTATGTTGCCAACTTGTTCTCTTAAGTCTGGCCTTCCGCAATCCCCTATAAACAAAGTATCACCGGTAAAAATAGCATGTTCCCTACCCTTTTCATCTTTAGCTAAAATACTAATACTGTCTGGAGAATGTCCAGGTGTATTCATGGCAATTAATTGAATGGATCCTAAATGAATTACATCCCCATCATCGAATGTTTGATGAGGGTATTCTGCACCTAATAATTTACTTACAAATATGGTAGCACCTGTAGATTTGTAAATTTCCAAATGGCTACTTACAAAATCAGCATGAGGATGCGTTTCAATTACCGCAGTAATTGTTGCATTATTTTGTTTTGCATATTCAAAGTATTCTTCAGGGTTTCTACTAGGATCAATGATAGCCATTGAACCATTATTAGATATAGCATAAGAAAAATGAGCTAAATTTTTATCTTCAAACTGCTTGATTTTCATAACTTTTAATCATTTGTTATGCAAAGGTATCATTCAATGTATTCGGATTCTGCTACTTTTGTTACGTAGTGTGAATAATATCATACATTTATTTTTACTTTTTTGAAGATCCCATAAAAATGTTGATATTCTAGTGTGGGTCAGTCTAAAGATTATAAAAATTTACTAACCAGTATAACCTGACTACAATCCTCTTTCCTCTAGTTTAGGGATAATATCTTAAATGTCAGTTGATTAAAATAGCATTTCAATCTATATCAGAAGATGTAGATTGAAATGCTACTATGATTTCGTTAAAAAATACAGCAATTATTCCTTTTTCTTAGTTGAAATACCAAAAGGATAATACAATGGGCAGAAACTGATAAAACTTGTCAGAATAAAAATTAAGGCAATTCCCAATAAAATGGTGGCGGTTAAACCAGAAATCATATTTGTGAAATATAAAATGGCTATTACTATCGCAATTGTAATGCGAATCCCTTTATCCAAATTTCCCATGTTTGCTTTCATAAAATTAAAATAGTTATATTGTTTGAAATTAATAATAAGACAATATTAAATATTCTAAATTTTGAAATTTGTAACTTTTGTTACACAAGGGTAATTTTATTTCTTCCGAGTGTTATAATGCCTTCGTTTTCCATTTGTTTAAGGAGTCGGGAGATCACGACTCTTGCCGTTCCAAGTTCTTGGGCTAATTGTTCATGTGTAATGGATAATGTTTTGTTTTTTGAAAGTTGGCTTTTATTTTGTATGTAGTCAAATAGTCTTTGATCTAATTTGTGAAATGCGACGGCATTAACTACGTCCAAAAGTTCCTCAAATCTTTTATGATATAAATGAAATATATAGTCGAGCCACTCTGGATATTCCTTTATCAGGAGGCTAACTTTCTCAATTGGAATAAACAAAATTTCAGAATCCTCTTCTGCAATTGCCTTGATTTTACTGGTATCTTGGTGTATACCACCTAAAAATGACATGATGCAACTTTCACCGGGTTTAATGTAGTATAATAGTAATTCTCTGCCATCATCATCTGTTCTCATTACCTTAATATTGCCTTGACGAACTATAGGTATGGATCTGATATATGCATTTTCATTTAAAATGACATCACCCTCCTTAAATGATTTAACAAACCCCAATTCATTAAGTTTTTCTGATAAATGAAGGGAAGTTTTAAAGCTAGAATTTGAATTAGGTTTCATTTGGTAAAAATACTAAAAGTATATAAGAATAGAAGCAATAGGATGAAGTTAAAGATCATTTATTGCTTATTTTTTGAGATTATTGCTCAGGTCTTATGTTATGAAAAGGACTTTTTGAGTCAAGCATTATAGATATTTGTCAATTTCATTATAATATATTATTTTATTTTGATTCAATCTAATAATTAGTTTTGGGATATTTTTAGTTAGCGATTTTGAAATCCCTAATTTAAAGTATAAATTTGTGCGATATGAATAATTTAATTTTATTGCTAAAATCTTATGGAGTATTAAAAAGGTTAGTTATTGGTATTCTACTATTGAGTATTGTTTATATCATTGGCGTCTGGGGCTTTGTTTGTATTGAAGATTATTCTTTTTTGGATGCTATTTACATGACCATGATCACCATTACTACAGTTGGATTCAGTGAGGTAAAACCATTGACCGAAAGTGGTAAAATCTTTACAGTTATTTTAATTTTTGTAAGCGTTATTACTTACGTTTACGCATTATCTGTTGTTACTTCATTTATAATCGAAGGAGAATTTAGAATATATTTTAAACATCTGCGTGTGAAAAAGGAAATTAGCTTATTATCTGACCATGTTATTATTTGTGGTTTTGGGCGAAACGGTCGACAGGCTTGTAAACAACTTGCATCAAGTCACCGAAAATTTGTCGTTGTAGAAAAAGACAAAAATATTATTGAGCAATTTAGTCTGTCTGATAATATACTTTTTGTAGAAGGTGATTCAACGGAAGATAGCGTATTAGAAGCTGCTGGCATTCATCGTGCATATGGATTGATTTCAACGTTGCCTGAGGATGCAGATAATGTATTTGTTGTGCTTACGTCTCGTGAGTTAAATTCTAAATTAAAAATTGTAAGTAGAGCATCTAATGATAGTGCAGTCACTAAATTAAAGCGTGCCGGAGCAAATAATGTGATATCTCCTGATAAAATTGGAGGTACACATATGGCCATTTTATTGACTAAACCTGATGTTTTGGAGTTTATAGATTACATCTCAGGTAATTTAGATATCCGAATAGAAGAGATCAATTTTAATCAATTGAAAGATCAATACAAAAACAAATCTATGCATGAACTAGATATTTTTGGAAATACGGGAGCGAATATAATAGGGTTTAAAGATGATAATGGGGAATATAACATTAACCCTTCAATGGATATGAAGATTATACCAGATTCGAAGGTATTTGTACTCGGCTTCTATTATCAAATTAATCAATTAAAAGAAATTTATTTTAACACCTAATTCACCAGTTGATTTATATTTAACATTCATATTTAGGTCAAAGTATTCCACTTTTTGGAGTGCCATTGTTTCAAATATATAATTTGTACAATTAGAATGATTCCTGTGGATACCACAATGGATGTTAAAGTCGAGGATAAATTCCAATCATTAAACAATTGTAATACCCATCTTGAGATATGATTATTTGTAAAATGGGATCCGAAAAACAAATTAGTGGTTTTTAATAGAGAACCCAAATATATAATAATGGTAAGAGTAACCGAAAGAATAAGCCATAATGTATTGCTGATTAATGGTTTATTAGATTTAGTCGACAGATTTAGGACTTTTGACATGACTTTTTGATTAAAATCAGCAGATGGTTTTTCCAAAGCTACTTTTTTAATAGTTTGTCTGGTCCAAGAATCTAAAGGGTCTGGAATATTATTATTCATAAATCAAAGTTGAACATTGTGAATGAAGACTAAGAATATTAAATAGTTTTTTTCGGCTCCTAAAAAGTTTGATTTTAATGTTTTCAATCTTCAAAGATAAAATATTTGAAATTTCTTTTATAGGTAATTCCTCATAGTAATATAATTGAATGATCATTTGTTCATCTAGTTCGAGTTTAGAAAGGGCTTGTTGAATTAGATTGGTTTGTTCTTTTTGTTCCAACTTTGCAAATATATGATCTTGTTCGATGATATCTTGATCTGCAACATTAGCTATATCTTCAACGGATGTTTGCCTTTTCTTATACTTTAAATGATTCATACAAGTATTATAAGTTATGGTATAGAGCCAAGAACTAAATTTGGATTCACCTTTAAATTGTTTCAAGGATTGATAACATTTAATAAAGGACTCCTGAGCAATGTCTTCGGCTTCTTCTTTATTATCAAATACTCTAGAACAAATGGTGAAAACTAAATTTTGGTATTTGGATACCAAAAGCGAAAATACTTCAATATCTCCTTCTAAAATTCGTCGAATATAAATTTTTTCTATTTCTCGCTCCATTTGTTAATTAGACGCTTAAAGATATCATTTGGTTACAAAAAATATATTATTTTATCCAACATGTGTAACCAAGATATACAATTTATAGTCTTATTCTGGAAAGTATCAACCATTTTTATTTTTAACAAAATCAAACAAATTTATCATGGGATCAGAAGTTATTATCATGCCAATACTACTCTTAGTAATATTTGGGGTTTTCTATTTGTTTATTTCATCAAGGCATAAAGAGAGAATAGCCTTGATTGAAAAAGGTGCTGATGCATCTATCTTTTATTCTAGCACAAAAGCTAATTCAGAGCGAATTACCCCATTGTGGAAAATATTTATCATCAATATTGCACTGTTATTTATGGCTATTGGGTTGGGTATATTTTTAGCCTCATTTCTACATTATTCTTTAGGGGTGGATGATGATGTTGCCTTTCCTGGTACAATATTTCTATTATCTGGATGTGGTCTTTTCATTGGATTTACAATGACCAAAAAGTTAAGTTGATAACTTAACGAAATTTAAGTAAAAGACTTTTGAAGCAAAAGTTTTTCAATTAAATACATCGCGTAATGAATCATACTACTGTTCATTGAGGCGATGTATTTTTTTTGTTAAAATCAAATATTACTTAACTATGGTTACGTTTCCTTTTTTATGATATTCCATATTTTCAAAACATTGAAACTTGACATAATAGCCAAAAACATCTGGACCTAAGCGATCACCATTATAAGTTCCATCCCATCCAGGTTCTTGCTGCTTGCTTCGAAATACTTCCTGTCCCCATCTATTGTAAATGAACAATTCCATTTTTGTTATAAAATTGCTCCGCACCATAAAGGTGGCGTTATGAGGATCTCCATTTGGACTAAAAGCATTAGGAATGAAGACTGATTCTTCACAAGTTTTAACCATGACCGTAACACTAGCAGTTGCAGTACAACCGGCCTCATCCGTTACTGTAACGGTATAAGTTGTTGTCTCGTTTGGCATGGCTATCGGATTGTAAATCGTTTTATCAGAAAGGGATTGTTCAGGTGCCCAATTATATTTGTACCCAGGTTTTTGTACTGTAGTTAATTGAGTTTTAGCTCCAGGAACAATCATAACAGGATCAGCAGTTGCAAATATATCTTTCGATGGGTCGTTAACCAATATAGTATGTGAAAGCGTCCATTCACAACCTAAACCATTTGATATTTTAACAGTATATGTCGTATTAATACTCGGACTAACTTTAATGATGGGACCATTTGTAGGACCAAGTATTTTTTCTTTAGGTTCCCAATCATAGGTATAAGTAAAGCCTGACGAATTGATAACCATAATCATACCGGTATCACCTAAACAAATAATTTGTGGACCTTCCAGGGTCGATTTTAACTCAAATAAAGTGACGTGTACCGTATCTCTGCTTTCACATTCACTGGTGTCAACGGCCTTAACTACATAAATAGTCGTTGACTTAGGTTCTACAATGACTACTGGCCCTGCTCCAATTGGTTTTCCTTCCTGATCACACCATTGATATTTGATATTGTTAAAGTTCGAAGTCGCTGTTAAAGTTATTTTTGATATTTGACATAAAATAGTATCTGGATTAACTGTTAAACCAATTTCATCAGGTACAAATACTATGATACTATCTTTTTTAGAGCAACCCGGGAATCGAGGATCAGACACATCCACATAGTAAATTGTTGTTTTGTTAACTGTTGCAGTCGGGTTATATGATTTAGGATCATCTAATCCATCTATTGGTGTCCAATTATAAGAATAATTTGGATTTCCACCTTCATTTAATTTTACAGGCATTCCATGACAAGCCGTAATTTTATCCTTGAGGCTAATATTTATTTCAGCGACGGTAATTTCTTTCATAGCAGATTTGATGCAAATACTGTCGATAGTAAGCATAATTTTGTACACCCCGGATTTTTCATAAGTATAACTTGTCATCGCCTGTGTAGACTTACCTTTACCATCTCCAAAGTCCCATACCAATTTTCTATTTCCGGAAGTTTTTACCTTGACCGTTAGACTGCCACAGTCATATTCTATTGAAAAATCTGGATCCGGAGGTGTCACTGCTGTAATTACTATTGAATCTGAAAGAATGCAATTGAATTGATTTCTAGCTGTGAATCTCAATACATACCTACCAGGTGTTGGACAATAAATGATTGGTTTCAAAGAGTTGCCACCACGAATGATAATTGGATCAATGTCCCAGGCAATTACAATTTGGTCATTGGGATCAGAATTACGAATTTCAACTTCAAAAGTATCTAATGCACAAATGGTCAACTCTCTATTATAAATTAAATTGAGACTATGATCTATGAGCTGTATTGCTTTAATAATTTTACATTGAGAATTATTACCTGCTCTAACATAAACGGTCGTGTTGCCTTTAATTGTTGTAATTAATGTATCCTTAGTTGATAATATTGGATTAAAATTACTATTTAATGACCATTCAAATTGTTTTGTAGAATCAGATGATGCAACAAGAATTATTTTTCCATCACAAGTTGTAGTATCTCCTACTACTTTGATATTTACTAGATTGCGAACATGCACAGTTATCTCAAGTTCGACACTACACAAGCCATCTGTTATAGTGACTTTATAGGTTGTCGTTGTTTTTGGACTTGCGATCGGATTACTTGGAATAGTTAAATCTAAATCGGTGGTTGGACTCCAAGTATATGTAAATCTGGGATCCGGGTTCTTAACTAATTTTATAGAATTACCTAGACAAATGGTAGTATCATTACCAATAAGCTTCACATCAATTTGCTTAACTGTAATGTTTTTACTAATTGTTGCAGTACACCCATTATCATCTGTAACAGTTAATTTAATAGTTATCTGATCATCTCCAGTTAAATTAAATACTGGATTTTTTTGATTTGAACTCAAATTATGGATACTGCCATTCAAGGTATAATTATAACTTACAATAGTGCCGTTTGCTTTTGATTGATCACTAATTTCAATCGATAAACCACTCGCACAATTTACTTTATAAGTAAAATCTGCCTTTAATCCTGGATCAATTATAGTAATAATTTCTCTGGCAGTATCGGTACAAGAACCATCAGTTATAATAAAAACAATTTCATAAGTACCTTTATTTGGGAAGACGATATTAGGATTTTCCAATGTAGATTTTAATTGGGTTCTCGGCCAATCAAAATACCATTCAAATGAGGTTCCATTTGTGCTTGTGTTTTTAAAAGATTGATTTAGCCCAGAACATTTATCCGTAGTTCGTTCAAATGATGCAATGGGTCTGACACCACATGGCACGATGTTCATTTCAAAATCTCTTTTTGTAGATGATAGCAGCTTTCCATTTCTATATTCACTGACGCATATACCTACTAGAAATTGCCCTAATGTATTTGGAACTGCAGTCAATTTTCCAGTGCGTGAATCAATTCTTAAGGGTACACCACCCGAATTTCCATTTAGTAAATCATCTATTGAATATGGTGATCGCCAATTAATGGAATCATAAGGAGGATTATCTGGTATTCCTTGGGGATTAGGTTTGGTTTTACCTAGATTTGGTCTGCATAAGGAATAAACTAAAGAATCACCATCAATATCAATAGCGCTGTGGTCAAATTCAAAGTTTTTATTTGCACATGCATAAATAGGAGGAAAGTTTCCAAAAACTGGATTAGAATTACAGACTTGCATATCTGAAGCTGTTATATTCAATGAATAAGTAGCACCGGTTTCTAAAGGGTCTATAATATTTTGAAGCGAAACGTTTCTACAACATCTTTGGTATGCAATGATATAACCACGTTCATCAAAAGGCAAATGAATAATTTTTTTATAAACAGATTGATGAACACATACTTCATAATTTTTTCCAAAACAAACATTATCGATTTGTTCATTCAAGGTGTCATCTTTAGAAAATACCATATTAAAGATCCCTTCATCTTCTACACGAATTGCTCGTTGATTGTCCCCTGTAAATACACCGAAAACTGCAGGATTGTCAAAGTACACACTATCTGCACCATTTTTACAATCTCTACGAATAGTTAGTGTAATCTCGTAATTATTATGACCCAAACATTTATAATTTATTTGTCCTCCAACAATATGGGTGGCACTAATTTCTGTTGATGAAAAGCAGCAAAGTATAATTAGTGTAAAAAGATTGAATACTTTGGCTGAATTAACTTTTACTTTATGGAATAAATGATTCATAATTTTAATAAATTTAGCATTCAAAAATTTTACTCTTTAATTTCTATGATTTCAACTCTTCGCTCTTTTGAAGCATTTATGTGATAAATAGACTTAACATCATTTACTTTGTCACTGATGTTAACTGGTGCGGTAGCTTCGCCAAACGACTTTTCTGTAACTTTAAGTTGGCCAGTCTTGATATACTTTTTCAATTTTCCATTTTTATATTTAGAAAATTCATTTTTAACACTATAAATTCTTCTTTGCCCTAAAATATAATTGTATTCGCTATTGGCTAAAGGACTAGCATATCCTTTTAAGAAAATTTCATATTTTTTTCCTTTTGCCAATTCTAATTCAAGTATACCTAAAAATAAATCTAGTTTTTCTTTACCGCCTTTTACATCTTTTTCAAAGAATTTATCCATTGCTGTTACAGCACTATCTTGTTCTTGTTTATTGAATAATTTTTTGAATTTAAGTGTGAAAATTCCTTTTCTTAAATAATAAGAATTATAGGTTTGAGTATAAGTTAAAGAAGTTGTTTTAGATAAAGAGGAAGGGTTTGGCCTGTCATTATCAAAATATAGCGCTAAGGGCAACATGCTATATAGTTCTCTATCCAAATACAATTTCTGAATTACTTTATCAATCTGGTTGCAATCAATTTTAAAATCTTTTATGACACTGGCATAACCTGTTTTTGTAGCGACTAATCTGTATTCATGACAATTGACAACTTCAAATTGGGATAAATTTGTGCTGAGATTAGTTAATGAAACAGGTGGAATTTTTGGATCTGTAAGATCATATAAAATGACCGTTGTTCCATTTAATTCATCTCCTGATTGTTTGTCAAAGGTGAGTGCATCTAATTGGATTTTAGCTCTCTTTAGATATATTTTTTTAAGAATTTCTGTAAATTCACCTGGTCGGCCACTTAGAAATGTTATTGATTCAGTCGTATATCCAGGCTTAGATGCTTCAATTCTGTATTCTTTTTCGCAACTGATTGGAAAATCAAATAAATTGGACGTGTCTTTCGTAATGATGACCGGATTGGAATTGGGTTCTTTAACATCATAAAGTTTTAATGTTGCTCCATTTAATGTATCTAAAGTAGCTGCATCGAATACCATGGATATAAGCTTAATTTCACATGGTAAAATGCTCACTTTGTAAACATCTAGACAACAAGCTTCATTGGCATCATCTAAAAAGATGGATCCTGTTCTGTTTGATGCAAGATAATTGTCAGTTCCATTTTGAGCTTTAATAAAATATAGATCATCAAAACTTGAATTTAATGGAGCGCCCATATTTTTTATAGTCCATCCATCAACCGTTGCCTTGGCACTATAAACATCCAATCCCCCAAGTCCAAGATGTCCTTTTGAACTGTAATAAAATGTTTTGGTACTCGCAAAATAGAATGGTGTAACATCATCTTGCGCTGTATTTATTTCTGTTAAATTTACAGGTTCAGAATAATTTCCAGCATCATCTATAATGGAAAACCAAATATCAAATCCACCTTTACCACCTTCTCTGTTTGATGCATAATAAAGGATTTCTTTTTTTAAATCCGGGTTATATGTAAGGTTAGGTTGTGTTTGGGATGAAGTAGCTATATTAATAAATTCTGGTAGTTTTATTGGGTCTAGCCATAGACCTGATTTGTCAACAGTTGCCATGTATAGATCGCATCTTTTGTCATGGTAATTGATATCTTCACAAACTGTAAAACATACTTTGTTATTTTTATAATTGAGTGAGGAATTGGCTACGGTTTTTCCTGGGAATTTTAATTGTTCTTCAGCAAATCGAAATCCCTCCTCCCCTTTCTTGGAGCGAAGAAGTCCACCCAAATTACGTTTTGGCAAGCTAACATTTACTTTGTTTTCAAATCGTAGTGAAGAATAATAGAGCTCATCCATAAAAGGTGTAGGGGCAAAATCAGAAAATTGAGAATTGATCTTTTCGCCCATATTGGTTAATGTAGTTCCTTTAACAGGGTTTTTAACCTGTTGCTTTGCCCATTCACACGCTTTGATTTCTTTTTCAGCAAGTGCAGTATAATATGGATCCTCTCCTGAATGTTCTGTTTTGTAGCTGGTATAAGCTAATTGAGCATTTTCGTAGTCTCCTTGAAATTGCTTGACTTGACCCAACCAAAAACCAGCCAATGGATATTTTCCATTTTCACTATGTTTTAAAACCAGATCATAATACTGGCTTGAAATTTTATAAGCTCCGTGTAATCGCGCGGCTTCGGCAGCCTTATATAGATAATCAATTTGCTCGGCATTAAATTTTAAAGCTTCCTGATATTTATCCAAAGCATCATAATAATTTTTTGCTGCCATGGATTTTTCTGCGGTACTTAAAACGGATTTTAAACTAGGGTTTTGAGCCGATAAACTTGCAACTATAAAAAATATGATGAAAGGTATTATAATTCTTTTCATGAGATTATGATCTAAAAATTAAAAAATAGGGCAAGCCTTTAATTGAGATAAAGGACGAGATTTAGCAAAAGTGTAGATTAATGAAAACTCAGGTCCTCCACGACCATTGGTTGCTTCTTTAAATGAAGAAGTGTTGATGTCAAAACTGACTCCGGCATACCAACTATTATATTCCACGGCAATTTTAGGTATCAAAGCGTCACCTAATCTATCAGCAATTCCCAAGAGTAGCGCAACTTCTTTACCTCTTTGTGTTGATAAATAGAATTTACCATATCCGCCAACTACTGTTTCTTGATATGGTTTTTGATTTTGATATTGACCATGTAACAATAAATCAAATTTTGAACTCAGTTTAATACTTGGAGTTAGGTTTATGTTTAGTCTAATAGGAAGTTTGGAAGCATCGGATTGATTAAAAAACTTTTGATCTGGTCTATTCAAATGATAAGCAGCAACCCCTAAATCAACTTTAGTTCTGCGTGATTTTTGCCATCGATAATTGATTCCACCTGATAAATCGGCGAAGGTGTTAGATGTATTGTCGAAATTTTCATTAGTCGTCCTGCTTGGATCAAATCCAGTTCCTGACCATTGAGAATCCCATGTTAGTTTTTCCTGATCAAATTTTCGTTGGGATAATCCAATTAAACCACCAATTGAAAGGATGTTATTTACATTGATTGGATAAGCATAGGAGACACTAACCCCTAAATGACCTAAACTTAATTTTGAATCTCCTGCTTGGTCATAATTGAAGAGGACTCCCCCATTCCACATACCCTTAGTGGTCCATTTTTTAGGATAGAAACGTTTATCAAAAGATCCTGTAAAAGTCATGTATTGAACTAAATCATCAACAAACCATTGGCTTCGAAAATTACCTGCTGCCCTCCAATCTCCATTGAAAACCCCTGTAAGAGCAGGATTTACGTTTAGAGGCGATGTATAGAATTGGGAATGATGGATATCTTGACCATTAGTTGTATCAAATAAGAAGAGATAAGCAATACAACATGCTAAAATAGAGCGAATTTGATTAATCACAGGTTGTCGTTTTAGGTTAACAAAATACAATCGACTGAATATCAGTCAATACCATAAGTTAAACATAAAAACTAAACCATTCCAGCAGGAATTAGGTTCTTAATATTTCGGTTTTCAGGCCTGCTAAATTAGGTCTGATTTCATGAGTTTGGTATCACAAATATATTAAACAAAACTCATTCTATTACAAAATTATCTCACTATTGTAACATTGCCCTTTTTAGAATAGGTTTGGTCGTCTACACACCTGACTTTAAAGTAATATGCATACACATCCGGAGGTAATTGAGATCCTTTATAGGTTCCATCCCACCAATGATTAAGGTCAAATGTTTCAAATATTTTTTCACCCCACCGATCATAAATGACCATTTCAACTTCCTTGAGGAAGTTACTTCGAATTCTAAATTCATCATTAAGTCTATCTCCGTTAGGTGAAAAGATGTTTGAAATATAAACGTCAGATTCATCACATTTAGGTCTAATAACAATGACTCTTACATCAGTCCGTTCTACGCAACCATCTTCGTTGACGGCCTCGACAGAATAAAGTATTGAATTTTCTGGAGTTGCAATAGGATCTGTACAATCCGTACAACTCAATCCATATGGAATAATCCAATTATAATTTTTGTAATCTCTATTTACGTGTAATACAGTAGATTGTCCCAAATAAATGGTATCTTCTTCTGCATATGCGACGAGTGGCGGATCAAATTTACTGATATTAATTTGAACACTATCCCGGTATGCGCAGCCATATTCATTCACAAAATCAACATAAAATACAGTCGTGTCAACGGGTTTTACAATGATACGATTGGTTTTTTCACCGGTTACAATGTATTTTGTTGGACTCCAATTAAAAGTGTATCTGTGGCTATTAAGTGTCTTAAATTCTATGGTACGATCGGCTCCTGGACACAAATCAAAAGGGAGTAATGGATCATATTTGGTTTTAATTGGAATCACTTTAAATGAATCATTTTCTGAACATCCATACCGATCTGTAGCATAAGCATAAATATATCCTGAATCAGAAACTTGTCTTTTTAATTGATATCCATCGCCTAAAAATTGTAAAACACGATTATACCATTCTACTTTTGTTGAAAATTTGGTAGTAGCCTGAAGGTTTATCGTATCTGAATAACATAGTACGGTATCACTATTGATTTTTAAATCTATTGCTGGTGGTACAAATATGGTTACTGCACGTTCAATAAAACAGTCCGAAAAAATAGGATCAGAGATTCTTACTTTATAAGTTGTTGTAGTGTCTACATCAGCCAAAGGATTGGGAATATTGGCATCATCCAAATTTGTGGCTGGAAACCATTGATACTTGTAGTTTAAATCTGGATTAGGATTGATGTGGACCGGTTCACCATTACAACTTAAAATGGTATCATTAAGGTTGACTTTAATAAATCCAACATCTATAACTTTTGTAATCTCGTTGGTACACTCACCTTTAATTTTCAGTGTAACAAGATATCTACCCGTTTTTTTAAAATCGTGAAGTGGATCTTTGTCAGTGCTTGTATTGTTGTCTCCAAAATCCCAAAAATAACTTCCCTTATCACTTTGATTAATGAAACTAACTAGTGTTTTATCACAGTTTTTATCTACTGCGAAATCCACTAAAGGTTTGCAAATGATATCGACATGTACCGTATCATTCGCTCTGCATTGGAATTCGTTTTCAGTATTAATATAAAAAGTTTGGTCTTCACATTTTTGAACTAAGCCTTTGATCGTTGTAGTGCCTTGACCAGACAATATATAAGTACTCGGGGTCCAACGATAATCAAGCATTTGCTCTGGTACTTCATTATTTATAATTAATGTAAAGGTGTCTTGTTCACAAGCCTTAACATCCGTGGTGATTAATTTTGTTTTTACTTTTTTATTGGTAATGGTAATGCTATCATTTCCAGGGCAATTAAATTGACTTTTCGCTCTGATATAGAATGTTTGTTTATCTAATACTACTGTATTTAAATTAAAAGACCCACTCTGAATTATATTTGAAAAATCATTTAAATTGGACCATTCAATGGTTTGTTCTACACCACCTATTCCTCTTAAAGAAACAGAATCTTTACAAATAATTGAATCTGCTTGAATATCGATATCGAGTAATTTTGAAACCTTAATAGTAACAGAATCTATTTCAGTACATTGGCCATCCGTAACCGTTACATAATACATCCTGGTGCTGTCTGGATTAGCTATAGGATCAGGGCAGTCCACACAACTTAAACCTTCACCCGGAGACCAGGTATATTTAAACCGATTATCTGGATTTGAAATAATTTTCGTTTTTTCTCCGATGCAAATGGGTATTGATGAGGCTGGAAAATTAGGTTTCAATCTATTGACATAGACTTCTTTTTCTAATGAATCTAAACATCCTCCGGAAGATGTCACAATTAATTTGATATGCAACTTACCTGTATCCGGAAAATTAAAAATTGGATCTACATCATTTGATTGATAATCTTTTCCGCCCACTGTTGCATTCCAATCCCATTTGACTATATTGAGTAATGAATCAAATGATTTATTCTTCAAACTAATGTTTATAGAATCATCACATGAACCATATGCTATATCGAAATTAGCTCCTAATTGAGTCGAATCAAACACATAAATATCTTTGTATGACGTATCTATACAATCCTTAGCCCTTCTTGACACTAAGGCTACAGTATACTTACCAGATTTTGGAAAAGTAAAACTTGGATTCGTATCTTTAGCAAATGGAGTGGTATTAGGGTAATCAAAAAACCATGTAAATTCTTTTGCATTTATACTTTTGTTTGTAAACAATACGGTTCGATCTCCTTGACACAAAACATCTTGATCGGGTTCAAAAGTAGAAACAGGATTTGTAGTGCAGATTCGTACATTATACTGGAAATCCCTTCTAGTTTGTGACAATAATCTTCCATTTCTATATTCACTGACACAAACACCAACAAGGAATTGTCCAGTGGTGCCTTTATCTGGTTGGCCGGTTAATAAACCTGTAAATCGATCAATTCTTAATTCAGGAAATCCTCCGAGTAAGTTCAATAAACTGTATGGGGCTTTGTAAACTATTGGGGCATAAGGTGGACCTGGAGGTGTGGATGGTTTAGCATTGGCCGTATCAGCTCCTGAATAGGGTTCACATAGCGTATAAACTAGAGAATCACCTTCTAAGTCTTTTGAAGCATGATTAAAGGATATAGGCCTATCACCGCAAACATATATAGCAGGCCATTCCCCGAATGTTGGACTGCTGTTACAATAACGAAGTGCATCTTCAGTAACTACAAGTGAATATGTAGCCCCTTGAAGTTCTGGTTCAACAATATTAGTAATGGTTTTATTTCTGCAACATCTCTGATAAGCAAATATATACCCCCCTGATCTAAATGGTAAAGTAATAGTAGCAAAGTATGTGGTCGTATGAACGCATACATCACCTCCTACCACTTCGCATTCTGTCTTTAGAATTTCATTTAAAGTGTCGTCTTTGTTAAAAGGCATTTGTATTACGCCATATTTACCTAATTCACGTAGTATTTTACCACTCGAATTAAATATTCCTACATGAGCGATACTGTCAAATTCTGCTTCTGGACTTCCATTGAAACAATCCCGCCGTAAAGTAAATCTTACCTGAATCTTTACTTGATCTTTAGTAATTCCTAAACATCGATAAGTCATTTCGCCACCTACAATATGACTGCTGTAGACTGATTTAGAGCTAAAAACAAAGAAAGTAAATAAAATTAACTGAAATAAAAATTTATATGTCTTTTTCATATTCATCACTTTAAGAATATTATCCTTTTTATTTATCATCTACACCTTTTAAAATTTCTAATATTTCAACCCTCCGTTCATATGCCGCCTTAAGATTATAAATCGAATTTCTTACGTCCTCCAGATTATCACTAACATCTGATCCTGATTGGGATTCACCAAATGGAATTTGTTTGATCTTTAAATTTTCACTTACGATAAAAGGTTGAAATGCGGCATTTTGATATACATTAAATTCATTGCGAATAGAACTCACCCTCCGCGAAGATAACAACTGATTATAGTCCGATTTGGCTCTTGGAGAAGCATAACCTTTTAGAAAAATATCTATCGAATGACCTTCTTGGACTACAATTAACAATTTGTCCATAAATAGATGTAATTTATCTCCATTTAGTTTTACATCTTTTTCGAAGAAAGTGTCAATTTCTAAAATTGCCTTATCCTTTTTCGGTCCTTTTAGATTACTCGTAAACTCAGACATGTATTTGCCTTTTTTGGCAACATAATCATTGTAGATTTTTGAAAATAAAACATTTGTTGTATCAGAAGATGATCTAGGATCAGGAAGATCATTATCAAAAAATAATTTAATAGGGAGTAATCTTCTCAATTCTGCGATCGCTGTTAATTCTAAGAATAATTTTCTATTAATAATGAGTTCACCGGAAATGTCTTTTGCTAAAAGTATAGCTTCTGCAGATTCATACTTGTTTTTAGTTGCAATTAATTTGTAATTAACTCCTTTAAGTAATTCGAAATTAAAAAAATTACTGTCCGGGTTTGTGACTTCTCTGATCAATTGATTGCGATCTGTATTCCACAGTTGGACCGTGACACCTTTTAAATTCACATTCGTAGTTCTTTCAAAAGTCAATACATTTAATTGTTTTTTCTGAATTAAATATACATCGCGTTTAATGGGTTTGAAATCAGGTAAATCAATAGTACTAATGTTTATAGAATCTCCAATGTATGCTTCCTTGGTAGCAATAATTTTATACATCCTTCCTTCAATCAATTTGAAATTTGAAATTGATTTTTCGTCTACGGTGACTACTTGAACTAAACTGTCGCCTTCAGTAATATCGTATAAATTTAATTTGACTTGACCTAACATAGTCGAATCATACGCATCCTTTGTAGTTACAAAAAGTTCTATCGTCGCAGGTGTAATACCTACTTTATAAATGTCATAACAACAAGCTTGCATTACATCATCTAAATAAATAGATCCGGGCCTGTTAGAAACCATATAGGCTTTGGTGTCTAAATTGTTCGTTGAGTAATGTATATCATCATAACTACTGTTTATTGATGCTCCTAAATTAACTACTTTTAATGAATCCTGTCCCTTCCAACTGTATTTGAAAATATCCTGACCACCAAATCCATTAAAACCATTACTGCTAAAGTACAATGTTTTAGTTTTTGAAGAATAGAAAGGTGCGAATTCGTTTTCTTCCGTATTGGCAAAATCCACATTTTCCAATTCCGTGGTTTGCCCATTTTCATCTACATAGGTTGACCAAATGTCATAGCCCCCTTTTCCATTTGGTCTATTGCTAGTAAAATATAATTTATATAATTCTGTTACGGGTTCTTTGGTTATAAATGGATGAGTAGAAGTATAATTTGGGGAATTGACCGTTGCTGGTAATTTAATGCCTTTACTCCAAGATGAGTCTTCTTTGACTTTCAAATAAATATCGCATATCAATTCACTCGTGCCTTCCATTTCTCGACAAATATTATAAACAAACATTTTTCGATCTTCAGAAAAACTTGGATTAGCCATTAATACATTTTGGTCTAAGATTCCACTATCTATGGGTTCCTTAACTACTGTCGTCTCATTGAATTTTAAAATTTCACTTTTGAGTTTGCCTTTTTCAAATTCACTTGATTTCAATGATGAATAATAAACGGAGCCATCAATGATTTTTGGGCTTGATTCATTGTCTTTAGTGTTTATTCCTTCTTCAAGTTTTTTTAATTTAAGCAATGGATTTTTGATTTTTATATGTTCTTTCGCCCACTTGAGTTGCACCAATCTTTTTTTTGCAATTTCAACTTCAGGTGATGTATCCTCTGCAGCAGCTAAGTATGAATTGTAATAAACTTCAGCATCACTATATCGTCCTAGACTATAAAGAACTTCAGCTAAATAAAAATTAATATCAGGATGTCTTTGTTCTAATTCAGTTTTTAGTAAACTTTTATAATAAGATTCTGATTTTGAATAGGCATTCAATTTTCTAGTTGCAGTAGCTGCAAGATAGGTTAGTGAATCCGTCTGTTGCTTGTATGGTAATGCTTGTAATATTAGATCATAAGCTGCATAATAGTTTTGTTTGTTGAATTCTTCATGGATAGGTCCCCAATATTTTGAAAATCCTGGGTAGTTTTGGGCCATGCCAATCTGATGTACCAAGATCATTAGAACAAAAAATAGTTTATAATTTCTTTTCACAAAAACGCATTTAATATTTAATAAATAGGGCATTTTTTGTTAATTTTTAAAGCTTTCACAGCTTTGTAATTGTACTGCAATGCCAATTCTGGTCCACCTCTTTTCGTTGTAACACTTTTAAATGGCGATGTATTCATATCATAACTTCCACTTATTAACCAGTTTCTCCACTCAAAACCCAGGTTAGGTATTAGTGCATCATCCCTACGCCAATTACACCCAAGCAACAAATTCAAAACAGCTCCAGGTGTTTTATTTAGATATAGTCTAATTCTACCAGATCCAACCAACTCTTGATATTTATCCTGGCTTTGGTAAATCCCTGCTAGGAGTACATCAAAATATTGTCCAACGCCAACACTTAAATCAATGAATCCCAAATATCGAATTGGTAATTGTTCTTTAATCCCGGAATTGCTATAAAAACTCTGGTTTGGTCTATTAATATGGTAAAGTGAGCCATTCACACCAATTTTTGTTCTCGGTTTTAGTGTATATTGATACATCACAGATGTTCCTAAATCAAAAAAGAAGGTACCGGTTGGCGTATAAGTTTCTTTTGAACTGATCGAGGGATCGTACTTGTCACCAGTCCATTGATTATCCCAGCGCAATTCACCTTCACTTAATCGCCTTTGTGCTATTGCCGGATTAAATCCTATGCCAACCGTATGTCTTTTTCCCACAGTCATGGCATAACTTACTGTACCAACTAATTTTGCCAAACTCAATTTTGAATCTCCAGCACGATCATAATCCAATCCAATTCCATAACCTATAACATCTTTATTCTTGCTCAATACCGTATTCGCATCATAGAGGAAACTAAACGTAGTATATGGGACAGGCACGGCCAACCACTGGTTCCTTACATTCAATGTGACCCGATGATTACCATCAAACTGGCCCGATAAGGCAGGTGATAGATTTAGGGTATTATAATAGAACTGCGAAAAATGTAAGTCTTGGGCAGATAAATTTGCCCAAATACCAATCGCAATAAAAAAAGTAAATCTCTTAAACATAGTTTTCATGTTTATCAGCTAATGAAAAAAATAGACTTAGAATTGAAAATTGGGTAGGTCAGGGATATCTGGTTACGGAAGCATTGTTCCTCAGGTCAAAGATATGTATTTTTATGAATATTTGACATATATAAAAAATAAATATTTATTCATTGATGTTATAATAAAGGTTAATTAGTACAATTATTAGCTGATATTCAATTAATTATACTTTTTAAAATTTTTCATTATGTTGGCTATAGAATGTGTTAACATATTTCAAATGCGGTTTAATTTTTAATTGCATTTCTGATTATCCATACAATTAGTTCATAATCAGCACTAAAAACCTTGACTGTCATTAGTTGTTATGAACTTACTCCTGATTAAGTATTCATATGAAATTTAATGTTGATTCATGTAATTTTGATACTTTAATGGGTGAAATCTAAATCGTATTAAATAAGATTCAATGTACTACTAACGATATAGATGGTATTACAGACTGTGATTATTTTTACTTTCTATTTGCTTTTATATTTGATCATTTATTAAAATTTTTCAAACCCAATTTTTAAGATAAAGTAACAATTTATGGAAATTTTAGATGGCCTTACCGAACGAAAGATATTCAAAATAAATAGCAATCATTCTGTTGAAAAAATGGATGTCGTGGCTATTGAAGAGCCAATGGAAATAGCTATCAAATATAATGAGAAAGATCATACTACCTTAAAAACGATTTCCATTACCATGAGAACGCCAGGACATGATAAATATTTAGTCCTGGGATTTTTGTTTTCAGAGGGTATTATTGACTCAGTATCAGACATTCATGATATTCAGTTTAAATTTTCATGCACTCCTGAAGAGACTATAGAACAAACTGTGGTGGTTCATATCAAACCCCATTTAATCCATAGGGTAAAAGATTTAAACCGACATTTCTATACCAGCTCCAGTTGTGGTGTCTGTGGTAAAACAACCATTGACTTAGCCGTTACTCATTGCCATTTTTTGTTAAAAAGCTTAGAAAAGCAAATATCTTTAGATACTATTTATAAATTACCAAGTGTATTAAAAAGCAATCAGAAATTATTTGATCAAACGGGCGGAATCCATGCATGTGCTTTATTTGATTTTGGTGGTCATTTAATTACTATTGCTGAGGATGTTGGTAGACATAATGCGATGGACAAACTTATTGGGTATTGCTTAGAAAATCATTTAGTTCCTGCATCTGAACATATCCTATTAGTTAGTGGCAGGGCAAGTTTTGAACTCATTCAAAAAGCCCTAACGATTGGGGTTCCGGCTCTCTTGGCTATTGGGGCTCCTAGTAGCCTTGCTATAGATTTAGCAAACAGTTTTGGTATGAGTTTAGGAGGATTTTTAAAAGATGGTAGTGTGAATATTTATTCTGGAATTCAACGATTTAACATTTGATATGAATTCATATCTTCCTCTAACCGGACTTATTTTATGTGGCGGAAAAAGCAGTCGATTGGGTTTTGACAAACTTAGTGTTATTAAAGATACTGTTCCAGTCTATAATTGGTGGTTGGGGGTTTTGGAAAAACATTGTTCTAATATTTATATATCCTGCAATTCACACCAGGCAGATCAATATAAGCTGCCAAATACTTTAATCGATGTCGAATCTCATCAAGGTCCATTGGGCGGAATCTATAGTGCGATACTTAAACATCCTGACCATGCCTTATTAGTCGTGGCATGTGATTTGGTTTACATTACAAAAGAAGACATTGAAGCACTCATAACTCAAAGAGATCCGACTTCTTACGGTACAGCTTACTTGACTTTAGGGACAGATTTTCCATTTCCATTGTGTACCATCTATGAACCAAAAATATTTGATGATCTTAAGCAAGAGTATCTAAATTCCAAAAAATCTGCTATATCGGTATTGAAAAATAAGGATATTAAGTTAATACATCATAAAATCAATTTGAATGGAATCAACACTCCGGAAGAATATGAAAAATGGAAACAAGAACAATATTTAAACCTCTAATTTTGGGTAAATGATTTCATCCCAAAACCATAAAACGTCGAATTTCATTAAATCGGATTCTATGAAGATATACTTTTAGTTGGTTGGGGGCAAAATTTGAGTCTGTTCTCCAAAATAATTGGCAAAATGTCCAAAATCACTTGCTAATTTAGTATTATTAGTTGCTTTTAAATAAGTCTCACTTAAGGCTTTCAAGGTTTGAAACATAAAGCGATCCATTTCCTGAACTTGCATTTCCTTGGTCCATAGATCTAGTTTCAAAGTATCCATACTTTCTTTTTCAAAAAAAGAAATCAGGATGCCTTTAGCTTGGGAATAAGAATCTACACCACCATCCTTTGCAATCCATTGTATATCCTCCGGTACATTTTGTGCATCAAGTTGTACTTTAATATGAATATCTGAAGTTTTTGACATAATTATTTTACAATAAGTTGATAATTCTTACAAATTTGACCGCCAAAGATACCTAATCCATTGGTAATATTACCATCAATCCGAACATATGAAGCAAATGGTCCTTGGCGCGTCCTGCTGACTTCCAGGGTGTTCCAAAAATCAAAATGTTCCTTGTCCAGATTACACCATTTAACGATTACTGTGTCCCCTACTCTATAATATCCAGATGTCGCTGTGAATTCACTTCCGGGTGCTTGGGCTTTTTGTAACGTAAATTTAAATTGTTGACCATTGAATAATGCATCATCTGTAACCGAAGAAAAATTGGGAATCAATGGCTCATGTTGGGTTCCGGTAAAATATCGGTAATAATCTATAACTAATGGATTATCCGAAATGAAACAAAACATTTGGCGGAAAGTATCATTTGGGGTTCCTGGGATTTTATCAAACCATACAGAATCTATTTTAATAAAACCAGGAATCGTTGTCGTAGATCTAAGGGTATCAGTTCCGGTTATTACAGATAATTTGTATTGATTTCCAACCTGTAATGGTATTTGTCCATTGATATCAATATAAACACAAAAATTGACACTTATGCTATCCAGGTTTAATCCAAATCGATCAGCAATTTGTTGTTGTAATGCTTTTGGAATATCGTTTAGACAGATTTCTTGCAATGGATACTGAAGTTGGTTGGTTTCAATATTAACTATGGCATTATGAATGAATAAATTTTCGAGTATACTGGCATTTATATTAGAATAAAACCCTAAAGACTTAGTCAAAATCAAATACGGAAATATCGCTTGATCATTGAGTTCAAGATAAGATTCTACAACATATTTTTCATCTTCTACATTCGTTACCGGAATAAAGGTTTCTTCACAAGACATATTCAACAACAGAAGTATATAAAGATATCGTTTCATTTTTTACTTTTTACTTTTCACTTTTTACTTTCTTCTTCATACTTTTTACTTTTTGATTTACTATCCCAATAAAAATTCCAGGTAACCGAAGGAATTATGGTAAAAATAGAAACATTGACTGCTTTTGCAGAACCATTTCCATTCAATATATTGGAACTAAAATCAGTATAGCTGAAAAATGGATTCTTGTGATTGTAAATATTGTAAATAGAGATTGCCCAACTGGAATGAAACGATTTTTTATGATTACTTACATTGTCATAAACAAAAGAAACATCTAGTCGGTGATAGTCTTCAATTCGTGCACTATTTCTTGGACCGTATTCAATATTGGGTTTATTGTCAATGATAAATAAACTTTGTATTGGCGTATATCGCCGTCCGGTGGCATAAATAAAAGCACCGGATACTTGCCAGTATTTACTTAAATTATAATTTGCAACTATAACTAAATCATGAGGTCGATCATATACAGTTGGAAATATTCGACCCTGTTCTATTTGATCAAACCATCTTTCTGATCTGGACAATGTGTAACTGATCCATCCATTAAAATCGCCGCGCTTTTTTTTCAAAAACAATTCAATGCCATATGCTCTCCCCTTTCCAAAGACAAATTCATTTTCAATCTCTGAGGAAAAAGATTCAACATAACTTTCTCTATAATCCAATTGATTCCTCAGATCTTTATAATAGGTTTCAACGGAGGTTTCAACTTGGTCATTGAATAAATTGATATAATATCCAATGGCATATTGAATGCCGATCTGCGGTTTTACTTTCTTCGTACTGGGCACCCAAATATCCGTAGGTAGTGTACTTCCTGAATTGCTTACGAGGTGTAAATATTGACTGGATAGACTCACACCGCCCTTAATGGATGATTGTTCATTGATGCCTTTGTTGAATGTAATCCTGGGCTCAGGGACGATATACGATGTTACGATATCATTTGTATTATATTTTTTTTGAGTGGCTTCATCAGTATAGGGACCGGTTTGAATAAAATTAGATAATCGAACACCCACATTAAGACTCAATTGTCTTCGGATTTTCCAATCATCTAAAACGTAAATTTCATTTTCATGTCCGAATTTGGTTTCAACTTTTGAGGTGAAGGTTTCTTCGCCATTGGTACCATAAATGATATTGGGTTGCAATTGATGATAAGTATACCTAAGTCCTGTTTTAATATGATGTTTAGTATTGGGGTAATAATCAAAATCGATTTTAGCAGAATAATCTTTGACGCCTGAATTTAATTTAAAAACGAATTCTTCTTGCCCACCATTGATGTTGAAATTATAATTGTTCGAAATGAAAGCAACATTTGCAAAAAGGTTATTTTTAATGATATGATTCCATCTTACAGTTCCAGTAGCATTTCCATAAGGTAATGATATGGAAAATCCTCTTTCTTGACTTGAAAATGTAAAAACATCTCTTCCGAAATAGCCACTTAAATAAATTCGATCCTTATGTGATATTCTATAATTTAATTTAGCATTGAGATCATAAAAATAATAATTGGTGCCTGCATATTTTGTTTTATTTATAAAGGGTTGGGCGATATCCAATGCATAAGTTCTTCTGGCAGAAAAAATAAATGAAGCCTGCTCTTTTTTTATTGGACCCTGTACAGTTAATCTTGAAGAGATGATTCCGATTCCACCTTCCACAACATAATCCTGATCATTACCTTCCTTCATCTGAACATCTATTACCGAAGAAATTCTGCTTCCATAGTCTGCGGGCATGCTGCCTTTGATTAGGGTTACATTTTTGATAGCATCAGAATTAAATACGCTGAAAAAACCTAACATATGTCCCGTATTGTAGACTACAGCTTCATCAAGCAGTACCAGATTTTGATCAGGTCCGCCACCTCGAATATATAGACCCGCGGTGCCTTCAGTAGCTGAAGAAACTCCAGGTAATAATTGCAGCGATTTTAGAAGATCTACTTCACCCATGAGGCTGGGTAATTTCTTGATTTTATCTAAGCCAAGTTCAATGGTACCCATTTCTGTGCTTTGAACATTCTTTTTTAATTCCTCATCTGTTATTACAATTTCTTCCATTAATACTCCAGTAGACAATTTCATATCTATCGTTGTATCCTGAGTTAAATTTAAATCCAATTCTTTTGTTGTGTAGCCAACATAGGAATACACTAGTTTGTGAATGCCTTTTGGAATTTTAATAGAATAGAATCCATAATAATTGGAAATGGTACCTACGCTTTGATCACTTTTTAAATATACATTAGCACCGATTAATGTTTCGCCAGATTTTTGTTCGGTGATATAACCGTTGATGGTTATCAAAGACTGTGCAGAAGAAAAGTAAGATAAAATTAAAAATAAACTTATAAGAATAAGTCTCATTGGATTGAAATGTTAACCCCAATAGAACCGCAAAGAAAAAGATTAGTTTATCTGAATGGGCTTTATTTTAAATCCCTATCGTTTTAATAAACTGATAATACCGTAATGACCTCCCAAATGGCCCGCACCACAGCTTGCAAATAAAGATCCGGTTTTGCTCCAATGGATGATTTGTTCTGTTATGGATTGATTGCGTTCATAAAGAAATGAATGCCTGTATTGGCCTAACATTTTTTTACTTTTCTTGTAAATGGTAGTTAGGTCTTGTTTTAAATATGAAGCAAGTAATTGTTTGGATTGTTTTTTTAGTTTGGTGATATTTTTACTGGCATCCAATAACATTTTATACTGTATCGGAAGAGGAATTTGATTCAAATAATTATAATGGGTTACAAGATCTTCCAGTCCAATACAAATTTTATGATTGCGTTCACCTTGTTCCCAAATCCATTCATCAAGTCCTTGGTGCGTGGCATTATTTGCCAGTATATGAATGGAGATGATGTTTAATATTACTAAGGGTTTATACTGTTTGTAACCCGAAATATCCAATCCTAAATATTTGAGGCATCGTTGTTCCAATTTTTCCCAATGAATATCAGAAATGGATTGATCTGTAATAGGATCAATTAAGATATAATCTTGTAAATTAAATTGTTTGGCTTCCAACAAATGAATTTCAGTTCCAATGATGTCTGCCTGAGATAAATATTGGTCAATAGCAAGTTTAATACTCGCCAAGCCAATATCTTCAATATGTATTGTACCTAATAAATAAGAGGTATAGTGCTGATCTCCTGCTATTTCCCAAAGAACACTTTTTGGCATTGGCATCTTAAGGGAAGTTATTCTATGACCAAACGAACTATCCTACTTCAATAGGAAGGCGATTGTTTTGTTTGATTGTAGATAAGTTCATTAAAGTCTTCAATCGTTCAACCTCTTCAATTTGGGACAATTTTTTGAATAAAAGCGCCTCATAAGTTTGCATATCCTTAGTGACCACTTTCATGAGTACGTCTGCATCACCAGTAATTATAAAGCACTCAACGATTTCTTCTATTTTTTTGATTTTCTCCATAAAATTATCCAGCGCTTTAGGCTTATTCCAGGCAATGTTAACCAGGATAAAGGTACTAATAGCTAAATTCACTTTATGGGCATTGATTTTGGCGTGATAGCTTTCGATGACACCAGTTTGTTCTAATTTTTTAACCCGTTCTAAGGTTGGAGCCGGAGAAAGTCCTATTTTTTTAGATAATTCCAGATTGGTTATTTTACTATTCTCCTGAAGTATGTTTAGGATTTTTACATCGATTTTGTCTAATTTATCTGTCATTTTGAAATTTTTAAAATTAAAAATGGTATTTGTTATTAAAACGCCGCTAAAATAGAATTTTATTTCGGTACTCAGCTCATTTAACTATTTATTAACAATAAGTTAATTCCAGTATTATTTTAAACGCAAGTTTATACTTAAATATTGAGTTCAATGCCAGATAATTGCCTAATTTTTAGGCAATTTCAAAATATTATAGGTTTACATGAATATTTGCACAAATCCTTGTATTCCTTAATTAGGATTACAAATTAAATTTTCATCTGAATTTTAGAATTTATTTATTAACCTGTATAGCTATTTTAGGATAAGACAGTATGAAGCGCACAGACCTGGATAATTCGTGGAATAGTCGTGGAATAGTCCTGAAAACTAGCTGGGAAAAAGTAGTATTGGGTTTGGCATATTATAGTCACTAGCGTACTAATTAAGAATTTGCTCCCCCATAAAGAATCTACGTTTATGATAATAATTATTGATGGATAACTTGAGCTGTAACGCGGTGGATATTCTTTAAGTCTTTAAATAAAGCTCTTTAATCTAATTTAAAAATTCTTATATGAGAATATTCTGATAAATGAATTAAAGTCACATATCCTACTTTTACTTTCCTACCAATTTGTATTTAGTATTCACCTACCCCTTGTAAAGAATAAGATAGTTGGAATAACACTTTCAAAAACTATAATACTTGAATTTATCTCCAATTTATTCTACCATAAAAACTGCCATCTTCTATATTAATCGTGTCTGGAAATTTACCTATAAAAGAGGTATCCCTTACAACCTGAGCTCTAAAACTTCCTCGAATATCACCGTTTTGTTTATTGAGTTCAGTAATTTCAATATAATAATCCGGTTTAGGATTTTTTAATATGTAAGTTCCTGTTACAACATCTCCATCCGATGTAAATTCACAATAAGAAATTCTATTAAATGTATCCAAATAAAAAGGTTCTATTGGATTCAATTGAAATTTACCAATTTTTAATGAAACATAGTCAATTAATATTTTGCCTCTAAGTTCACCAAATTCATTATATTTATATATTAAAATGCCAATACATGTATCGGGTGTACAATATTTTCTAGATTTAAATACACCAGTTTTTCCTTTCCAATCATTACCATTTAATTTTGCTTGCCCTTCGCCAAAAAATCCATTCTCATCAAATGTAGCATCCTTAACGCATGAATAGATTAGCAATAATAGAACAGCAGATATTATATATTTCATAATTATATTATCACTTTTGTTAGCCTCTTCGCTTTGGCATTAGAAATGAAATCATTTACAAATTAATGTAATGATTATTGATTTTGTACAATTAACTTGTCAATAAACCTTCTATTTGTTTTTGTATTTATTGCTTCAATTATATAAATTCCGTTATCCAGTTCTGTGGTAGATATACTTCTGTGGTAAGAAAAAGGAGGAATTAAATAGGTTAATTTCAATTTTCCCTCAAGACTATATATTTTAAAATTAATATCATCGAACTCATTAGAATATACAATCATTTCATTATTTATTGGATTGGGACCAAAAGTAAATCTCAACATGCTTGTATCAATTTTTGTATCAATGCAATTTTCTTCTACACAACCATCCATATTAAGTTTAATAAGAACAGCACTATTGTAATAATTATTAATTTCCTCATCAAAAATTCCAGTAATCCCAACTACCCAGACATTGCCATTTAATAATTCCATTCCAAAACAAATATCCTGAAGTTGTCCTATATTGTTCTTCAGGACCCTATTCCAAACAATATCCCCATTGTTATTAAACCCAATACAACTCAATAACCTAATTCTTTTCTGAGGACCATAATCATTTAGATACTTGCCAATTCCAGCACTTACAAATAACTCAGAAGCTGAATCATATTCGACATAATCCATTTGTTCAAGACCTGGAGAACTAATTTTTCTATCGGATATATCTTTACTCCATATTTCATATCCTAAACTATCTAATTTAAAAATAATTGGACAAACGGCATACCAATTTTTTAAACTGATATGAACGGTATCTGCTCCAGCACAAATATAACTTCCATCACTTTGATAAACAAAATCATTAATATTAGCATATACTTTATGTGCGGTGACTATTTTAATTAATTTCCCATCTTTAGTTAAATGAATAAAAAAAGAGATTATTGATTTACGATCATTTTGATTAAATTCAGCATCTTTATTCCCAACACATGAAATAATAAGTTGAGAATCCTTTAATATTCTAATTTTAGTTGGATAACAACTAAAATAATTAATTTTATATTGGAATTCCCATAATTTAATACCAGAAGTACTGATTTTTGAAATTTGTATCGAAGATAGTCCATTATTAATTAATTTGGAGTTGTCTACGGAGCTCATAATAAAGTGTTCATTTCCAAATTTAATAAAGTCATGACAAGTATAGAATGTATTTTCCTTTTCCTTACTTTTATATGTGGCCAATTTTTCAAAACTTGATGAAATGGTATTGTATTTAACTAAACATGATGAAATATAAGGTTCATTTGTAATAGTATATAAGTCATTATTTATTCTTTCCATTCCAACATTGAACCAATGGTAAGTACTATCATCTTTTAATACATTAAATTCCAGCAAATTGCCCTTATTATCCAATTGACTAACCATCAAATCGTTTACATGATCAGTGGTTCTAGTTAAAGATCCAAATGTCCATATTTGATTTTTATAAGTATTTATACCTGTAAATGTTGGATTCCAATAATTATCATATTGATATTTATTAAAGATTCCTTGCCCCAATAGTATCTTCGCAAATACAAAAGAGAATAATATAGAAGCAATTATTTTCAAAATAATTTATTTAAATTAAATGTGTTTTGGTTCTCAAAATACAAAATATTATTCAATAGGTATATTTATTGTGAATAAGTCCAATATTAAATTCCATTATGATAAAAAAAAGCGGCCGCCAACTGAATGAACGACCGCTTTAAATATATAACAGGATTATAATTCTATTTGAACTGGCTGATTAAACCACCCATAATTCCAAGACTTACTGCCCAGTAACCTACATTAATAGCAATATACTTAAATCCTCTTCTCTCATATAAGGCCATCGTGCCGTAGGTAGGCAAGAAAAAGAATAATGCAGCTATTACTCCATGTAACACACCATGTTTAAACGTTCTGAAATTGTCTGCATACTTTGGCATTAATGCATTCCAATCCGGATTCGTAATCGGATTGTCATGCATTCCTGGTTGGTTTTCTAAAAGAGAAAATAAACCAAATTGATGAATGGCTATAGGATGCATAATAATAGCCAACATGAAACTAAATACAAAGGACAAGATCATAACGAGGGTCATGTTATTCCCTTTCATACTTTCTTCCGTCATTCCGGATCCTGCCATCCAGGCATTTCCAAAAACTTTGGGATTGTACCACACAAATCCAATTACCAGCGGCACCAGGGCAGCGATAAAAGTAATTAACCAATTCATTTCCATAATTTTAAGTTTTGTTTACCCAAATGTAGATGTTTCTTTTTGAATTTTTATGATTATATGGTCTTTTTTTATATTATATAATTTTAAATTTAATAATGTCTATCTTATGCCACGTATTCCAACTTACTATTGCTAAACTTTAAGTCATTAATTCATAAGCTTTTATACTAATTAGATTATCTTGGCAGAATCAATTGGTCAGGGCGCATTGAATTCCTTGATATTCATGAAAAGCTTACCTTTGTGCCATCATTCAAAGTTTATTCCATTCATATGATCTTCAGAAATAGTTTGCTTTCTTTTAAATTGACTATCCTTAGTTTTTGCTTTGGTGTGTTACAAATATTACATGGACAAAATGTACTTCCATTAAACACACCTTTAAAGGATCCCAATATGCCTTCATGGGCTCATTTACTTTATAATGAGCCATTAAACTTATTGCAAATTGATTCTGCATATAAAGTATATTATCAAAGTCACCCGTTTGAAAAAAATCATTATACCAGATTTTACAAAAGGTTGATCATGAATAATCGAATGAACACCAATTCTGATGGCTTCATCGTCGGTAAAGATGTTGTATCTGTAGAGCACCAATTTAATCATGCATTTAATTCCAGAAAGGCTCCAAACATTTGGCGACCCTATGATATGGAAACGTATTTTTTGGAGAATAATCAAGTGGCCTGCCCTTGGCAAGTGAATGTGTATCGTATTGATGTGTGTAAATCCAATCCTAATTTTCTGGTAGCATCTTCAGAAACAGGGGGGATTTTTAAATCATTTAATAAAGGAAAGCAATGGCAACAGATAGGCTTACCTTATGTTTTAGGAACAGAAGCCATTGCAGTTCATCCAAGATCTGTTGATACCATTTACATTGGTACAAACGGTGCTATCAGAAGGACAACAGATGGTGGGACTACTTGGAATAATGTGTATGTCAATGCTGGCATTGAATTTTATGAAATTCTAGTTCTACAAAATAATACCAATATCATTTTAGCAGCAAGTACTAAAGGTTTGTTTCGTTCTATTGACAATGGCCTTATGTGGACCCAAGTTTTTACGGATGCCAGTTGTGATATTAAAGTACACCCTACTAAACCAAATATTGTTTATTGTTTGAAATACGATCCAACAAAAAAACAATACCAAGTATGGAAGTCCACCAATTCTGGACAAAGTTTTACAAGTAGAGTTTCCGGTTGGCATGGCCTTGCTGATGGAGGTGCAAGATTAGCAATAACTGCAGCTGATCCTAAAAGAGTTTATGCTATTTCTTTAACCCAAACTCAAGGACCCTATTTAATGCGAAGCAATGATGAAGGCGAATCCTGGACCATTCAGGCTAAAGGATCTTATACTGGCTTTGATTCTCCAGAATTTCCAATGGATAATTGGCAGGGCTATTATGACCTTGCATTAATGGCTTCGCAAACCAATGCGGACCAATTGATTACTGGAACAGGAAGTACTTACAAATCTAGTGATGGTGGAAAAACATTCAAAGTAATCGGTGGTTATGGAGGTTCTTTTAATTTACATCCAGATTTACAATCCTGTATTTCAATTGGAAATGATGCCTGGATTGCAACAGACGGTGGACTGACTTATTCTACAGATTTTTTTACCGATACAAAAAATGCGGTTTCACTCAATAAAGGATTATATGGATCAGATTTTTGGGGATTCGATGCAGGATGGAATGAAAAGGTTTTCGTCGGAGGTAGATATCATAATGGGAATACCATATGGCATGAAAACTATCAAAATAAATTCATCAGAATGGGTGGCGCAGAATCTGCAACAGGTTATGTAAATCCAATCAACAGCAGACAAGTATTTTTTTCTGATATCGGAGCTTATCAAATGCCTGAAAAGTATAGTCCAAATTGGAAATGGTCAGGCCTGCCAACTTCAGTATGGCCCAATGAATCTTATTATGCCATGGAACACAGTCAAATGGTATGGTCTCCCATTTGTTATGAAATCGTTTATATCGGAAATGGTAACAAATTAATGAAGAGTTACAATAACGGGGCCAGTTATGAGACGATTTACACCGCTCCAAATGTGAATGATGAAGTAGAATGGATTGAAATTTCAAGATCAAATCCGGATGTTATTTATATAACTACCAGAAATAATTCGTTAGGTGAAGGTTTGGTTTATAAATCTACAAATGGTGGAAAATCATTCACTGTACTTACTCATCCAAACGGTACCACAGGAGGACAAAGAAGAGTGCATAAGATAGTTCTGAGTCCTACTGATGAAAACGATCTAGTCTTAGGTTTGCGTACAGGTAATACGGCCAATAAAGTATTCAGAAGTAAAGATGGCGGAAAGACGTGGATTAATCTGACGACATCTAAAATCATGAATGCAAGTATCAATGACTTGTGTTGGCAATATGGAACTGATGGTGGAATTTATTTGGCAGCTGATGATGGACATATGTATTATCGAAATAATAATATGGCGGATTGGGAGGATTTTAATTCAGGATTGGGTGTAAATCATTTCACCAGGGCATTAAAACCTTTTTATAGAGATGGAATTTTGTTAAACGGTGGCAATATGGGTGTTTGGGAAGTGCCATTTTTTGAAGATTCAAAACCACTTGCTCAACCGACTGTCGATCGATTAACGAGTAGCTGTGTGCGTGATACCTTTTATTTTGATGATTATTCTGTTTTTACAAAAGACAGTGCGAGCAGTTGGAAATGGAATTTTCAAAATGCGCAATACGTATCTGACGCCACCATTCGCAATCCTAAAGTTGTTTTTGGCAAACAAGGAACGTTTGATGTGGCATTAACCATAAAAAACAAATTGGGTGAATCCACAAAAACAGTTTCAAAAATGATTCAAATCTCTGCTAATGAATGTAGCATAGATTCTTTTGCAAATAAATCATTGGATTTATCTAAATCTAATGATTATGCCACACTCAAAGTCATTCCAGAATTAAAAAATGCAACTGGTTTCACCTGTATGGCATGGATAAAATTAAATAGTCCACAAGATTGTTTTACACAAATTTTATCCAATTGGGATAGCAATGTTGGTTTTGGATTTGGATTTGCATTTCAAGGATATGTGCGCACTCGAAATCTAACTTTTTTCTGGAAAGATGTCCCATATCAATTAACCTCAAGCTTTAATCTAGACACACTGAAATGGATCCATGTCGCCATGGTCGTTTATCCGGATTCTGTTAGATTGTATCGCGATGGTGAATCATGGACTTACAAAGGAAATTTTAAAAACTTTGATCTTTCAGAAACACCTTGGGAAGTAGGAACGGGAGTTCGCGGTCAGTGTGGTAATTTTCAAGGACAAATGGATGAATTGAAAATTTATAATCGATCACTTTCCCAAGTGGAAATTAGAGATAACATGCATCTGATTCATCCTGAAGGTGAAGCTGGATTAGTTGGATATTACCAATTTAATGAATCGAACAACAATGAGATTTACAATCGGGTTGGCGGATATCATGGTTCAAACAGTGATGGAACGAAATCGATTTCTACTGCTCCGATTGGTACTGGAAATAGCAGTCAATTAATATTAAAAACAGGAACAAATCTTTTTACTTATCCTCAATTATCTCTTGAGCAATCTACAGTCAACAAACAAAATTCAACGTGGCATGCTTTTCAATTATTAAACACTCCAGATTCAGTACTGCAATCAACAGGTATGTGGAACTCAAAGTATTATATTGTCCGAAGTTTTGGAAATACAAC
Organism: Candidatus Defluviibacterium haderslevense; assembly: GCA_016712225.1. Lineage (NCBI taxonomy): Bacteria > Pseudomonadati > Bacteroidota > Saprospiria > Saprospirales > Saprospiraceae > Candidatus Defluviibacterium > Candidatus Defluviibacterium haderslevense. The sequence continues at coordinate 4,011,817 of JADJRL010000003.1, forward strand.
CAAAGAAAGTGCCAGCAATATGATATTTACCAATACGGGAATTCCATTAAATGACTATCGTTTTGCACCTCAATATTTAAAACTATATCAAAGGGATCTCACCAACGAACATCTGAACAATTGGAAATTTATAGCGAATGCCAGTAAGGTGAATCTATTAGATCAATCTATACAGTTTAATAATATTGCTGATATTAAAGGACAATATATGATCGAATATATAGCAAATCCAAATGTAAATACAACAGATCTATATTCAAAACCATCTTTAATTTATGTTTATCCCAATCCTGGAAAAAATGATATAAATATTTATTGCCTCAAAAATGGACTCTCCGGCATGCTGCAAATTCAGGATATGACCGGGAAAGTTGTATTGTCAAAACCTATTTATAATTTTATAAATGAGAGCATAGATATTCAACATTTATCATCTGGAATCTATATTGTGTCATTTCTTGGAGATAAAGTTAAATTTATGAAAGAATAAGATCAGAACTCCTTGCTCAATTCAAGAAATTATAATTATTCATGGAACAAGTTCGCAAATTAAACTATGGGAAAAATATATAATTTGAAGTAGTCATAGAAATTTGGATTGACCTTAAGGGATAAGCCGTAAAAAAATGATGTAATGAAACCGTTAAAAATTCAAAACTGTATGAGCACAACATAATGCTATAAAAAGAACAATAATGCGAGCTGGGCAAGTGTTAAGTTAAAGAAATGAAACAAGGCCAATGGCGAGTTTTTTGAATTTAGGTTTCATGGAATCATTTTAGGCTTAGACCTTACAGTCTTGAATTTTTGGTTCTTTTTTTTCAAGAAAAAAGAACAAAAAGTTAATATTAAAGATGTGAATTAAAATTTTAGTAGAAAGTCAAACTATAATAATTTATTCTTGTTTACTTCTGAAAAGGAGTTCTTTGACGACAACTATTCAGTCAAAAATAATGCAATAAAAGAATTACAAGCTTAGCGTTAACAACGAATGTGTCGTAGCAATTTGATGTTCTTCTTTTATCAATTTTAATCCTGCTTCTTCAATGAGCTTAATGAATACCCGACTGTCATACATCTGACTGTTTCCATTGGCCATAGTCGTAAAATAAAGTGAAGTCATTTGAAGTGAATACATGGCAGCATGAAATTTTTGTTGATCCCAAAAAGTCTCATTGATAATAATTTTTCCATTAGGATTTAGTGCTAGTTTACATTTTTTAAGTATGCCAATGATTTCATCATCCGAAAAGCAATCAAGAAATTGACTCATCCATATGATATCATATTTTCCAGGAATATCAAGCGATTGATCTAGAATGTTGTGTTCAATTAATTCATATCTTGTTGATATGTTCTGATCTTCTAATATTTTTTTTACAATTTTAATTTGTCCAGGCAAATCTATTAAATGCATATTGACCTCAGCATTATGCTTCAAACATTCTATTGAAAATTTTCCGGTATTGCATCCAATATCTAGTATATGTTTGGGTTGGTAAGAAAATAGATACGGCATGATAATCGGAAAAACCAGATCCGAATAATAGTTGTCGAATTCAAACCAACTGGTTTTTTGTTGCGGATTCAATTTTGATAATCCTTCGTAAATGGTGTTCCATTCTCCTAGATATGGCAAGCCTTCCGGTTTGCCATTTAATATACTTTCTTTCAACTTTGATGATCCCTCGTAACAAATATCCCTCATAAAATTGGTATTTACTCTTACCATTGGATCATTGATAAACATGACACCCGTTTTTGTAATGGTATAGACATCATCAGTAATTTGAATTAAACCAATTCCTATTCCAGCTTCTACTAATACACGTAATCCATAGTGACTGATATTGAGATCTTGCATTAACTCAGCAAAACTCAATCCCTTATCACTTTTATATAATTTTTTAAGAATATCAAAATCCCTCAATAAAACGGATGCCTGAAAAGCATAGGGTGCAAATGATATAAAGTGCGCCTTCTCCAAAGCTGTAAATGCATGATCGTTTTGATCTTTAAAAAAAGAATGTCTGTTATTAAATTCCACCACTACAATATGTTTTTAATTTGGAGCAAATATAGTCACAATGAAGATGTTCCTTTATATATTAATCTTTCAATCCCAATTTATAAGCTCTACATACTCTGTCGTATTATGAATTTAATATATTCTTATATATGCTAAGCACTATTAATTTATCTTAAGCTATCTTTGTGTAAATAATTGTCGGATGTCAAATTTTTTGGATAAACTCAAGTCCTTATTTAAATCTAAAGATTCTTTTGAAATGCAAGAATCTGAACCTAAATCGTTGATATTCAACAATGAAAATTCAAATTCATTAAATGATAATGCTACAAATCAAACAAGTATTAATGATAAAGAACCTTCATTTAGACCTAATGAGACTATAGAGAAGGTGAAAGATTTTGTTCAAGGCACTTCCGAAGAAATAGTTGAACAAGGAACCGCAATTTGGGATGCAGTCAAAGAGAAAGTTCATATTTTGGATGAAAACACCCAAGAATTCAGAGATCAAATAAAGGAAAAAGCAAGTGAAACACTTGAAAAAATTGAGAACTATGTTAATACTACTGTAGAAAAAGCTAAGATACTCGAACAAGAAGAAAAAAAAATAGATCAAGATCAGGATGGTATAGCAGATCAACCTGTAGATTTTGGAAAGCCTCTAAGCGAACAGCATGGTGAACTTTTTGATAAAGCAGAAGCTTGGTTGAAAAAACAAGAATCATTAACGAAGCCAACAGAAAACCTTCCAAATCAATCATCAAAAACCATTACTCCTTTGGAACTCCCAACTGAGGAATAGTGTTACAAAAGGGTCAAGCATTAAATCATTTAACATTAAATAAATTTTTATTATGGGTAGTTTAAGAAGGTTGTTTACGAGTATTTTTGGTGTTGCAAAACATGCTACTGAAAATGCAATGGATAAAGCAGAAGAATTAGCAACCAAAGCTAAAGAGGAAATCAAAGAAAGTACAACGGAGTTGCGTGAAAAAGCTGCTGAAGGAATAGTGAAAGCTAAAGCATGGACTGAGGAAGCCGTTGAAGAAGTTAAAGAAACTGCTCAAGAAACGCTAGTAAAAGTTAAAGAATCTGAGGCATACCATACTGCTACAAACATGGCTAAAGAAGGCTGGGAAGCAGCTAAAGACTTAGGACATACAGTTGCAGAAAAAACTGCAGATTTAGCAGCTAAAGCAGAAGAAAAAATGGAACAAGTAGCTGATAAAGCCCAGGAAGTATATGCTTCTACTGTGGATAAAGTTCAAAATGTAATAGATGGTGAGAAAGCCAAAGCTCCAGAGCAAAAAAACGAAGGACCTGAACAAAGCGCTTAAATAATTAGATATTTTATAGTTATTAAGAGTGAACTTGTACGATACCAAGTTCAGTAGCTTTTTCTTTAAGCAAATTTAATGCAGCATCATAATCATTTGGAATGAGACCATCCAAAATGGCTTCTCTTATGGTATTTTTTAGGATCCCCACTTCCCTTCCCGGTTTGAGCTTGAAAAGGGTCATAATCATTTCTCCTGTAATTGGGGGTTGCCAATTTCTAATGCGATCATTTTCTTCTACCTCAGCTAGTTTTTCTCTAACCTTACTATAATTATTTCTAAACTTTTTAACTTTTTCTGGATTCTTAGAAGTAATATCAGCCTCACACAACATCAACAAATCATCTATATCTTCACCAGCATCAAAGAGCAATCGCCTTAATGCCGAATCCGTAATTTCTTCTTGAGTCAAAGCAATAGGTCTTAAATGCAATCTGACCAACTTCTGAACATATTTCATTTTATGATCCAGTGGTAATCGCATTTTCTTAAAAATTCTTGGTACCATTATAGCTCCAAGAGCTTCATGGCCATGAAAGGTCCATCCTATTTCCGGGTCAAATCGCTTCGTTTGTGGTTTAGCGATATCATGCAAAATAGCAGACCATCTCAACCATAAATTAGCGGTTTTCTCACTTAAATTATCTAAGACTTGTAAGGTATGATAAAAATTATCTTTATGGCCTTTGCCATCCTGATATGCTACTCCATGCAGCAGCGTGAATTCAGGAAATATGATATCCAATAATCCTGATTTAAACAATAAATCAAATCCAATGGATGGAATCGGACTTAAAATGATCTTTTCAAATTCATTCGTTATTCGTTCCTGAGATACAATTCGGATACGATCCTTATTATCAATAATACCCTGCCATGTTCGATCATCAATTTCATAAAGTAGTTGTGAAGCAAAACGAATGGCCCGCAACATTCTTAATGGATCATCAGAGAACGTCATATCAGGATCAGTAGGCGTTCTTAATATTTTTTTCTCCAAATCATCCAAGCCTTGAAAGGGATCTATGATTTCGCCATAATTCGATTTATTAAGACTTATGGAAATGGCATTTATCGTAAAATCTCTACGAAGTTGATCATCCTGAAGTGTTCCTGGAGATACAAGTGGTTTTCTTGAATCGTGGGAGTAGGATTCCTTACGAGCGCCTACAAATTCCAACTCTATATCTTCATATTTGATCATTGCGGTTCCAAATCTTTCGAAAAAATTAACCCGAGCTACAGGTCTGAATTGACCAGCTACTTCTTGAGCCAAAAGGATCCCATCTCCCTGACAAACAATGTCAATATCTTTACTTGGCCGACCAATTATGCGATCTCTAACAAATCCGCCAATCGCATATACAGGTATTCCCAATCGATCTCCGGCATCAGATACAATTTCGAAAATTTTCCTTTCTGAAGGATTAAGATCAAAAATCAGTGCATGTGGATTCATGCCAAAATTGGGATTGTCATGTTCGTGTATTCTTCTTCCATGATATCTAACAATTCAAATAAAACCTCAGGATTAGATTCAGTTACTAATTTTGCTCTATGTTCTTTTATTCCTGGTAAAGCTTTGAAGTAATTGGTATAGTGTCTGCGCATTTCGAGAACACCCAATTTTTCGCCTTTCCAAATTATAGATTGTTTTAAATGCTGACGAGTTGCTTCCATTCTTTCCTGTATGGTTGGTGGTGGTAATAATTCGCCCGTTGAAAAGTAATGTTTAATTTCTCTGAAAATCCATGGATAGCCTATACTGGCTCGTCCAATCATAATGCCATCTACATCATACCTGTTTTTGAATTCAAGGGCTTTTTGTGGAGAATCTATGTCGCCATTTCCAAAAATAGGAATATGGATTCTGGGATTGTTCTTGACTTTTGAAATCCATGACCAATCAGAGTGACCTTTGTACATTTGGGCTCTTGTCCGGGCATGAATGGTTAGGGCCTTTATTCCTATATCTTGTAATCTCTCTGCTACATCTTCAATGAAAATACTGTTTTCATCCCAGCCGAGTCTAGTTTTAACAGTCACTGGTAAATGGGTAGATTTTACAACGGCCTCGGTCAATTTCACCATTTTTGGAATATCCTTCAAAATCCCGGCACCGGCTAATTTGCAAACCACTTTCTGGACTGGACAACCATAATTGATGTCCAATATTTCGGGATTTGCTTTCTCTACGATTTCAGCTGCCTTCATCATTGAATCCAATTCTGCACCGAAGATTTGTACCCCTATTGGCCTTTCTTCATCATAGATATCCAGTTTTTGAAGACTTTTTTCAGCATCGCGAATCAATCCTTCCACAGAAATGAACTCTGTATAGAGCAAATCACAGCCTTGCTTCTTACATAAAGCTCTAAATGGCGGGTCACTGACATCTTCCATTGGTGCCAAGAGTATAGGGAATTCAGGCAAAACCAGGTGTCCAATTTTAATATTTTTCATTTCTAGGTGCAAAATTAACTTAAAAAGATCATGCTTTAACATTTTTCAAATTCTAATTGATGTTAATACTTACCATTTGATTAGGTCATTAATCCATTTTAAAACTTCCTTTTTTATTCCTACTTTACGGGCTTAAATTTTGCTCATGTCATTAGCTGTAATTATTTGTTTTATAGTTGCTTATATTTTAATTGTATTCGAACATCCATTAAAATTAGATAAATCGGTTCCTGCCCTTATGGCTGGTGTCGTGTGTTGGAGTATAATAGCTATTTCAGATCTTCCCCTTGAGGGAGGCACATCACTAGAAAACGGACTCTCACATAGTTTAAGTAAAATAGCTGAAATATTGTTGTTTTTAATTGGAGCTATGACTATTGTTGAGCTCATTGATTTACACCATGGATTTAAAATTCTTTCAGACCTTATAAAAGCTACTTCGAAATATTCCTTATTAGTTATTATTTCTTTTTTTGCTTTTTTCTTGTCCGCTATTTTAGATAATTTGACGACAACTATTGTAATGATAACTATAATACGCAAATTGGTTTCTTCGCAAGAAGACCGATTGTATTATGCATCATTTGTTATTATAGCTGCAAATGCTGGGGGAGCATGGTCCCCTATTGGAGATGTTACTACTACCATGTTGTGGATTGATAATAAGGTGAGTACATTATTGTTAATTGAATATCTGATTGTTCCTTCATTAATTTGTATTTTAATTCCTTTGGCTATAGCCTATTTCTTGCCTGTATTCAAAGGCAAAGTGAAGGCTACTCAAAACCCAAGCGATCATCCGCATTTACCATCCAGCAGGATCATTTTATTTTTTGGAATTGGAGGATTAATATTTGTACCCATATTTAAACAGTTAACTCATTTGCCACCTTATTTAGGGATGATGTTTTCTTTAGCTGTCATTTGGTTAGTTTCAGATTTAATAAATTATCGCACATATCCTCCTGAAGAATTAGGTAAAAAATTATCAATTAAAAATGCATTGTCCAGAATTGAAATGCCGAGCATTTTATTCTTTTTTGGAATACTTGCAGCCGTTTCTGCGCTTGAAGTTTTAGGTCACTTGAGTCATATGGCTCTATATTTAGATCAGTGGTTTGGTAATACGGGAATTGTAGCTTTTATATTGGGTCTACTTTCTGCAATTGTAGATAATGTACCCTTAGTTGCTGCTAGTTTAGGGATGTATTCTTTTGAAATAGACCATGCGTTTTGGCATGAAATCGCTTTCGCTGCAGGCACTGGTGGTAGCATACTTGTTATTGGTTCAGCTGCAGGAGTAGCTGCTATGGGTATGGAAAAAATAAATTTCATTTGGTATTTGAAAAAGATAAGCTGGATCGCTTTATTAGGATATCTGGGAGGTTGGCTAGTATTATATTTTACGCATTAAATTGTTTTATGAAAAAGTTTACGATTCTATTTTTTTATTTAAGCTGTCATTTAATTTATTCTCAACAAAACGAGATTAAGAAATCATCCATAGAAACTTATTTCAAAGCATTGGAATGGAGACTGATTGGACCTTTTAGAGGCGGAAGATCTTGTGCTAGCATAGGCGTTCCAAGTAACCCCAATGTTTATTATTTTGGTTCAACGGGTGGAGGTGTATGGAAGACGATTGACAAAGGAGTTAATTGGAACAATATATCTGATGGATATTTTGGTGGTTCAATTGGGACAGTTTCAGTGTCAGATTCAGATCCTAATGTTATTTATGTCGGAACCGGCGAAGAAACATTGCGAGGTAATGTATCACCCGGTGAAGGCGTTTGGAAAAGTGATGATGCCGGAAAAACATGGCAATTCAAAGGTTTAAAAAATACAAGACACATTTCAAGAATTAGAATTCATCCTAAAAATCCTGATATTGTGTATTTAGCTGCAATCGGAGATTTATTTAAACCCAATCAAGAAAGAGGAATTTATAAATCTATTGATGGTGGAAACAATTGGAAGAGAGTACTCTTTCCTTCTGACAGTGCCGGTTGCGTTGATCTCATACTAGATCCTGTCAATCCCAAAATAATATATACCACATCCTGGAATATTCAACGCACACCCTACTCTCTTTCAAGTGGAGGTAGGCATTCAACCATTTGGAAAAGTACGGATGGTGGAGATTCCTGGGTTGATTTAAGAAAAAACAAGGGATTGCCGAAAGGAATTTGGGGTATTTCTTGTATCGCAGTTTGCCCTAGCCATAATGACCGATTATATGCAATGATTGAACATGAATCGGGTGGACTTTTTCGCTCTGATGATGCAGGATTAACATGGAAAAAAATTAATGATAGTCGCGACTTGCGTCAACGTGCTTGGTATTTCACTCGAATTTATGCAGATCCTAAAAATGAAGATGTTGTTTATGTATTAAATGTTTCATTCCACAAATCTTCTGATGCCGGTGCAAGTTTTAAAACGATTTCAAATCATCATGGTGATAATCACGATTTATGGATAGATCCAAATAATTCATCACGAATGATCGTTGGAAATGATGGTGGCGCACAAATTTCTGAAAATGGAGGAACCACTTGGTCTACATTAAACAATCAACCTACTGCGCAATTTTATAGAGTAACAACAGATAATGCTTTTCCTTTTAGAATATATGCGGCGCAACAAGATAATAGCACCATTCGAATTCGACATCGGACGCAAGGAAATCAAATCAGCTCAAGAGATTGGGAAAGTACTGCCGGAGGTGAATCCGGACATATGGCAGTAGATCCCAATGACCCGGATATCGTTTATGGTGGAAGTTATGGTGGCTTGTTAACCAGATACGATCACAGAAGAGATTTGGAGCGAAATATTAATGTCTGGCCTGATAATCCAATAGGTTATGGAGCCATTGATCAGAAATACAGATTTCAATGGAATTTCCCTATATTCTTCTCCCCTCACGATCCAAAAAAATTGTATTGTGCATCAAATCACTTACACGTTAGTCATAATGAAGGACAATCGTGGGAAGTCATCAGTCCTGATTTGACAAAAAATGATTCCAGTAAATTGATGGCTTCAGGAGGTCCTATCACCAAAGACAATACATCGGTAGAATACTATTGTACGATTTTCGCAGCAGCAGAATCGCCAAGAGTAAAGGATTTGCTTTGGGTTGGTTCAGATGATGGCTTGGTTCATGTCAGTAAAAATGGGGGTAAAACATGGAGTCAAGTTACTCCCCCTACTTTGCCCAATTGGTCTATGATCAATTCCATCGAACCGGATCCATTCATTGATGGTGGATGTTATCTAGCAGCTACGAGCTATAAATCAGGTGATTATAAACCCTATTTATTCAAAACTGAAGATTATGGTAATACGTGGACTAAAATAACCAATGGAATTTCTGAGGAACATTTTACCAGAGTATTACGGGCCGATCCAAAGAAAAAAGGTCTGCTGTATTGCGGTACTGAACGTGCTTTGTATGTATCTTGGAGTGATGGTAAAAATTGGGTTCCGTTTCAATTGAATCTTCCCATAGTTCCGATTACAGATTTATGTATTAAAGATGACATACTGATTGCAGCAACACAAGGACGAAGTATTTGGACCCTGGATGATTTGACACCTCTGCGTCATGGATTGCCTGAAGTCAATGTCAAAAAGAATTTTATTCTACCTCCTAAACCAACTTATCGTATTGAAGGAAGTATGAATAAAAAAATTTCTAATTCAGGCATCAATCATCCCACAGAAATTATGTTGTATTGCTTTTTAGATTCAGTAATGGATACGGACACTGTAAGTATTTTTCTGATGGATCAAAATAGAGATACGGTAAATCGTTTTTCCAATTATCCTGATGAAAAATCTACTTCTATAGAATTAACTTCGGGCAGTAATTTGGTCCTATTAAATTATAAATATCCGGCTGCAAAATCTTTGGACAATATGATATTATGGTGGTCTTCATTAAGTGGTCCTAAAGCAGCACCAGGACAATACAAAATCATTTTTAAATCCAAGCAATTGTTTGATTCAACAGTTTGTGAAATCAAACGAGATATGTCTTACCCAGTTACCGATGCTGATGTAAAAAAACAATTTGATTTTATAAAAAATGTCCGTGATAAAATCAATGATGCCCATAAGACGATTTACCAAATTCGAGATGTCAGATCTCAAATGAATGATGTATTATCCAGAGTTGAAAAAACTACCGCTACTGATACATTATTTAAATTAAAAGATTCCATCAATATTCAATTGACTAAAATCGAAAATGAACTCTACCAAACAAAAAATAAAAGCGGTCAGGATCCCATCAATTATCCCATAAAATTGACCAATAAATTAGCCCATTTAATTGCTTTATATGACAGTGGATCATATCCGCCTACAGATCAGGCTGAAGCATACAGAATTGAAGCAAGTGCATTGGTGGATGTTCAGATTAAAAAGTTCGAAGCCATTAAGACGAATGAACTCATGTTGTTGAATCAATTGATAAGAGAAAAAGCAGTCAATGTTATTATGCCTAAAGAGGAGTAAATATTATCTAAATTTTACTATTTAGTACATTTATGGTGAATTTGGGCTATGGATTACTAATATAATATGAGTATTTTGAAAACTTGGATTAACTACAATAAAAAATCTGTTTTTAGAAGGTGACCATTATTTTTAGTAGATGTTTAAATGATGATTTTATTGAATTTAAATATGGAAATCATTTTAACTAAACAAGATTATAGCTATTAATACATGCGTTAAATACTAATTAACTCCCATTTAATAAAAGTTGTATCTTCGGAAGATAAAAGTATTTTTATGATTACTAAGGAAAAATTGTTAGCACAGATAGAATCCTTTCCAGAAAATATTTCAATAGACGAACTAATTGATAGGTTAATTTTTATAGAGAAGCTCGAAAATAGAATATTGGAGTCGGAAAAAGAAGCTACTATAAGCGAAGAAGAACTTAAAACTATCATCTCAAAATGGTCCGAATAAAATGGTTAAGATTAGCTAAAGATGATCTTAAGGACATTTATAATTATATCAATATTGACTCTAAACGATACACTAATTTACAGATTGAAAGAATTCAAAGGCGTACACAAGTTCTAAAAAAGCAAATATTGCTAGGTATAATTGTTGAAGAATTAGGTAACCCTAGAATAAGAGAATTGCAAGAAGGAAATTATAGAATTTTATACAGGATAGTTAGCGAAAAGGAAGTTCATATCTTAATGATACATCATAGCGCTAGAGACTTAAAGAGACATTTAAAATAAAAACACAGGCTAACTTGAGATCTAAAAAAGCAGAGCAAATTATGTGTCAATCCTGATAAAGTTTCAAATTCATATAACTTTGGATATATTTGTTATGTAGAATTTTGGATTGATATTTCATAGATAGTAATTTGTTTTGGTTTTGAATTTATTAAGTTCTTTAATTCAAATTTGAATGGATTCAGAAATATAGCTTTATCGTTTGCAGTATGTCACTGTTTGTATTCAAGAAGGCTTTCTAATCCTTGACTATTTTAATGCATTTGGATAAGTTAGGATGGGCAGCTTGCTTCGTTATAAACAAATGTATTCCAGATTCTTCGATCAAGAATAGTCGGTAAGATCCAATTTATTACAAGGTAAACTTTTAATGTTTTGTGCATAATCTGAAATAACAGCAATTTTAGCCCAATGTCAAAAAGCAAAAATGACTTTAATATCTATTTTTTAGCTTTCATTAAGTAAGGAATTCTGATATTGATATTGCTATTGAAATGTATGCATTGCTCTAGAAGCATAATTGTACGCTACATTAACGTCGACTTAAACTAATTTGTATTTTCCAAGTTTTAAAAATAAAATAGAAATTTAAAATAAGACTTCCTAACAACAGAAAAAATAAAGCTGAGTTTTGGAATAATTGCTGAATCTTATTCAATTGATGCTTAGACTCATTAATTGTAGCTGAAGTCAAATGTTGGATCGGTGATGCATCAATAATGTCTAAAGAGATTGGACTCAAACATCTGCGATTGGTTCCATTCCCTAATTGTCCTGATGGATTATCTCCAAAGGTAAATATTTGTTTTGCCTTATCTATAGCGATGGATTGAAAACAACCGCCTCCAATTTCAACAATATCTTTTAAGCCTGGAACCAAAACCGGAGTAGATGAACTGATGGTATCGCCAGTGCCTAACATGCCAAAATGATTCTTTCCCCATGTCCAAAGTCGATCATGCTCATCAATGGCAAGGGAATGCCAACTTCCGCAAGCAATTTTTTTCATTTTTGGAAGTCCAGTAAATGGTACCGGATGATCATACATTTTTTTGGTTTCTTCTTTAAATTGAAATGCTGGATCCGAGCCCCAAACCCATATGTTACCTGAATTGTCTAAGGCAACAGAATGATGCCATCCAACTGCAATGTCAACAATCGTTGGTAAAGATTCAATTTTATTGGCATAGGTTTGAATTCCTTTGCAAGGATGGCCTAATTCATTGAAGTCATTAGGCCCCCATGACCATACGCTACCATCCTCTTTTAGTGCTAACCCATGATAACCTACGGTTGCAATTTTTTTTACATGATTCAATGGAGATATTTTAAAATCCTCAATTTGGAGTACATTGACAGGCCATTGACAATGTTCTCTGTTGCCATTGCCTAACTCACCAAAATAGTTGTGCCCCCAAGCCCATACAAGGCCATCATCTTTTAATCCTAATGTATGCCAATGTCCACCTTCTATAGCTACAAAATGATCATGATTTTGTAACTTTTGAGGTGTTGAATGATCATATACATCTGAACAACCTAACTGTCCATAATTATTTCTTCCCCATAAGTAAAGTTGCCCTGAAGAATCTAATGCTATACTGTGATCGTAACCTCTTGAAATGGCTTGAATAGATTTTAGATATTTTACTTTTAGTGGGATATTCGAATTGATTAATGAACCATCCCCTAATTGGCCATAATCATTTCTACCTATGGTCCAAACTTGACCAAGCGAATCTAAAACTATGGCATGGCCATTTCCACCATCTACGATTTGTGCATGAGTATTTATTATGCCTATACATGTAAAAATAGCAATGTTAAATATCTGTTGAATAATCATTAGTGCTTTCATGCGTTTAACTTTTTATGATTAAAGTTTTACCAATTTCTTAAATTCCTTATTATTGACTTGCACAATATAAATTCCTGATGGCCAAAGTGAGGTTTCAATATTAAGATTTGAATTTAAGGAAATTGCTTCAAAAATAACTACACCGGATAAATTTTCAATAATGATATGATTGTTTTTTTCTCTTGATGCATCAAATGCTAAATGTACATTTCCAGAAAACGGATTGGGATATACTATATATGATTGATCAGAATGTACAATGTGATCAGTTTGTGTTGCAAAAGGTTTGGAGTATTTATAGATCTGATCATTTAACATGCCCGCATAAAGAAAGTGTTGGTCATCTTCGTAAATGGTTCTAACAAAACTATGCGGGTATGGTAATCCTGTCATATCAAAAGGTTTGCAACCTTGTTTATTGCATTGGAAAAGTCCTTTTTTGGGATCGTAAACAAAAACTTTGTCTGTTTTGTCAATGCCAACTATTTTTGATCCTACACCAAAAGTATCAATGTAAATTTGCTTTTTAAGATCATAGTCAATAGTATAAAGACTTGGTCCTAAAGTAAAAATATCGCCTATTGCATTCATTTCTTTAGGGCCTGAAAAATAATCAAATGAAATATAACTGTTGAAAGTTTCTCCTCGATCATCTGAAAAGAGCATATATTCATTACTGTAAACTAAGTAAATTCTACCATTTGGATGGAAAAACATTTGAGTAATAATTCCATCACAACAAGTAACAGTCTGAATCCATTTGAAATCCGAGCCCTCTGAATTAGATTTTCCAATTGCATCATGAGCACCAACAAAAAACAATTCTTTTAAAGGAGAGATTACTATATCTAATTGATAGCCTTTTAATTTAGTTTTGAGTGTATCCCATGTTGTTCCAAAATCATCAGAATAGTAGGTCTTATTTATACAAATTGCATAATATCTATTGAAAGAACTTTTTTTAATGGCTAATACATCTTCACCATTTACTTTTAAAGGATTCCATTTATTAATTTTAGGATTAAAAATATTAAAAAAACTGAATTTGTTATACTGATATTGGCATTTTGATACAATTAAATTTCCCGTTGTATCTGAGATTATAGAAAAAACAGATGGCAAAGAAATTATACCAGATAAATCATTTTGATCCGCATCAAAATGGTCATATCTATCTAGAGTAGGAAGTTGACAATCGTTTGAACTAATAAATATTTGTTTATCTAAAAAGCAAATATTTTTATTAAAATTATATTCGTAATATGTTTGTGGCCATTTAATATTAGCTAAAGCTCTCCATGTATTGCCTCCATCTATTGACAAATATGGGGGTGTACTTTGACTCAATAAGTTATCATACTCATCTTTAAGCAGATATCCTGAACTTCTTTGTGTGGAAGGAGGAAATTGAAAGTAATCTTCCAATTGATGAGTCAATTCATTATATATTTTATTCTTAGAGTCAGACTTTACAAACAAGGTTCCATTTGGGTGCCACACTAAATTTGTTAATGTGTTAGTATAATGAGCTAAACTATCCAGTTGAATTCCAGAGTCATTAAACTTGTAAAGTGTTGATTTGTTCATTCCATCTACAAAGAAATTCTGGTCATTTCCATTGTATGAAAAATCAGTAATTTCTCCGTACATTATGGGAGAAGTTAAATACAAAGAAAATGAACTTCCACCATCACTGGACATAAAAACTTGCTTGCCAGATACACAAAAAAGCTTGTTTTGAACTCCGGCATACAATTTACTGATTTTAGGTCCAGAGTAGTTGGTTAATTTCCAATCATCTTTGATGTCACTTAGTTTATATAACTTATTTTCATTGGCCAGATATACTTCAGATTGTTCTGCTGCAGCCATCAATATGGTCTTCGTAAATTCATTCAAACCTTCGTTTTTGAATTGCCAGCTCTCACCATGGTCAAGCGAATATTGAATTCCAGAATATGGCATAGCAATAAATAAAACACCAATTTTGGTGCCTATCATATTCGTAATATTAGAAGCAACTGGACTGGTTATGGGTTCCCACATTCCTTGAGAAGAAATATCAATTGGTTTAGATGTTATCAATAGAATAAAGATCAATATCTGACTTCTGCTACAAAACGTATTCTTCATAATAGTGGGTTCTATGAAATATCGAAGATAAGCAAAATTCCGAATAACTCATTGAATTGCCTTGAATTTTTGTATATCAAATGGCAGTTGTGAGTATTTTTGGTAACTTGGCTTTAGCCAACAAAACAAAGATACAAACTAGAGCCTAAAGACCCAATACACAAAATTTAGTGTAATTTGTTTCACACACTCTTAGGAGGATTTAGAAAATTGATCATTGAAAAGATGGCGAATTAATGCCCTAAATTCTAATAGTGTAATTCTAAAGATTGGAATTGAATGGTTGGTTGACTTTGACCCAAAATATTAAGACAAATATATGCGGACAAAACAACGAACGCCTAATATGTTTTATAAAGAAATAAGGGCTTTAGTGCAAGCTTTCAACTTTTTTATTATCTTCATCTTTCGAAAGACATTAATCTGATTTGCTTTCTACTCACTTCCTTCCTTTTGAGAAAAAACATTATCGGTTATAATACGACAAAAGAAGAAACAAAATGACATAAATTATGAAACGAATAATTGTAATTTCCAGTTTGACTCTTTTAACTTTTATACTTTTTTCCTGTAGAAAGAACGTTTCTAAGAAAGAAAAAGTAGAGGAGCACATTGAGATAGAGAATGAAGGCGTAAAGATTGCCTATCAGGATTTGGGAGATGGCGACACTTGCCTGCTATTTATACACGGCTGGGCAATAAATAAAGAATATTGGCAAGACCAAGTAGAATATTTTCAAAAAAGGTGTCGGGTAGTAACCATTGATTTACCAGGGTTTGGAAAATCAGGCAGAAATAGAACTGATTGGTCAGTTGAAAAATATGGGGAGGATATTTCAAAAATTTTGACTGAATTAAAGCTCAAAAATGTAATTCTGATTGGGCATTCAATGAGCGGAGCAATTATAGTAGAAACTGCTCTCAAAAATCCGGATAAAATTATAGGAATAGTTGGTGTTGACAATTTTAAAGATTTTGGGGTCGTTCATACCGAAGCAGACAAAGAACGTTTCAGAGAAACGTATAAAAAATTGAGAACAAATTATACAATATTTGTTCGGGAGTTAGCTCATAAATATTTGTTTTCACCATCAACAGATAGCACTATTAAAGCCAAAGTAATTAATAATTTTATTAGTGCCGATTCAGCTATCGCTGCCGAAACCGCAGAAAGAAATGATGAGTATCCTTTAAATGAAAAATTAAAGGCAGTAAGCAGGAGCTTATTTCTTATCAACAGCAGTGAATATCCTACAGACACAATCAAATTTATGGAGTCTAAAATATCCTATAAATTATACCTTGTTGGACCTACTGGGCATTATCCTATGATTGAAGCACCAGACAGATTCAATAAGGCATTAGATAGTATAATTACTAGAATGAATATTCATAATTGATTCAAATATTTTTGAACAGTAAGAAAACAACAAACCGCTAACAAGTGTTTTGATGAAGGAGCCTTTTTTCTTTATATTTATAAGCTAGTAAACCCAAAATCTAAAATCAAATGAAAAAATGTTTGTTCTTACTTCCTCTGATCATTATTAAGAGCTTGTTTGCACAAACCGTTTCAACAATAAGCACTTACCATAATATTGGAGTTAGTCTGTCTTTTTCAATACCGCCTTTATCTGGCACTACTGCAAATCTTTATGTTAAAAAACAAAGTGCCACAAACTATATTCTTGCCCACCCTTTGGTCCGAATTTCAAATACGATGTTTGGCGGAAGCCTTGTTCAGTTAGAAGAAAACACAGCTTATGATATTAAAATTACATCGAATCATTTTGCAGATGTAATAACAACAGCTACAACTAAAAATAGCTTTTACACTCAAGTCAATACTCTGGTATATTATGTTGATTCAGTTGCCGGAAATGATAACAATGCAGGAACAACCATTACTGCTCCTTTTAGAACTTTGGGTAAAGCATTAAATACATTAAACGTTGCAGGAACAACAGTTTATTTATTAAATGGAACGTATTATGAAGGAGATTATAGTTTGAGCAAATCGGGTGCAACAAACAATCCTATCACTCTTCGAAATTATCCTGGACACCACCCTATTATAAATGGAACTGATACAGCTTTTAATCCTAGGTGGGTGCTTCACAATGCTACCAGTAATGTCTATAAGACAAGTTCCTCTGCACAACCTTTGCATGCCTACCAAAATGGAAAACACATGTTTCATTATTTAAACTTAAACGATTTAGTAAACAAAAAATGGAATGAACCCAATGGTTTTTATCATGATGGAACAACATTTTATGTTCGTTTTCCTGATGGTTCTAATCCAGGCAGTAATAACGTAACTATTCCAAAATATACTCAAGCAATTGAAATGTATCAACAATCAAACATTGTAATTAAAGGTATATCATTTTGTTATTATGGATATGGAGATTATCCTCGAGCTTTATATATTCATGCATCTAGTTATGTTATGGTTGATTCTTGCGATTTTCACCATACACACATAGGTGTAGCCCTAAAAAGAAATGCTGATTTTAATACCGTTCAACATTGCACATTTAATGAATCTCCAAAATCACAAATGAACTGGGATGCCGTGAAATCTGGTGGCGTAGATTATGAAGCCGGAGGAGTTTCTGTTTATACTAGTAATTTACCAAATCAAGGAAACGTATATAGGTATAATACCTTTACCGATATGTTTGATGCTATGGCTCCTGGATCGGAAGATTATGCTGGATATTCGAGCAATACAGATATTTATGATAATGTCATGAACGAAATTGGAGATGATGGTATTTCATTAGATGGCGTTGCAATAAATATTAGAGTATATAACAATGTCATCACTAATTATTTAGCCGGAATATCTGCAGCACCACTATCCATTGGCCCTTCTTATATCTTCAGAAATTTATTGGTCAATTCAAATTCCAGTGGATGGAAATCCAACAGTATTTATACGCCCTATCCTTTTAAATTCAATGTAAATTCATCTTTCACTACCGATTGGGTATTTCTTTATCATAATACCAGTTTTTCTGATATTCCGGCTTGCGATGGATTCTTATTTAAGAATTATTCTAATTGGAATAATATTATTTCGCTCAACAATATTTATATGGGTGCTAATTATGCACTTAACAATCAAAGCAACATTAATCCAGTAAGCTTTGATTATGATAATTTATTCACAACACATTCCTCGAAATTATTTTATTGGAATGGCACAACTTATAGTTCATTATCTGCCTTTACAGCTGCTACTTCCCAAGAAGCGAATGCCGTAGTAACAAATCCAGCATTTGTTTCAATTCCGAATTTAGATTTTCATCTTTCTTCATCTAGCCCCGCAATCGATAAAGCAATGGTCGTTCCCGGATTTAGTGATGGCTTTAATGGGTTAAGTCCCGACATGGGGAAATATGAATACGGAACAGTATCCGGAATAAATAATAATATTTTTTCAGAAATTTACATTTATCCTAATCCTTCAAATGGAGATTTTATTATTGTGTCGAAAGGAGATTTGGAAATTTATAATTTGCTTGGAGAAAAAATATTTGAACAAAAATTAATTGCCGATAAAACAGAAATTGCCTTAAAGAATCTAGCTAGAGGAGTTTATTGTATTAAAATTATTGCAGGCAATAAAATCTACTCGCAAAAAATATCGATTCAATAGAAAATAATCCTAAAAAAAACGTTGGATTTGTTTTGATAAATATGGATAAATATCTTCATCAATTAAACTCATTCCATCAAATAAGCGAGCTTTTTTTTCAGATGTAAAGTAGTAAGCGCCATACCAAAAAAGACAAAACAATGCCTTTAAATAGTAGACAAAAAAGTTAAGTAATTAATGCAGTGCCGCTCTAATCTCTAAATTTTTTACAACCTCAGCCTCTTGTTCCATCCACCATTCCAATCTTTTGTAAACTTGGGACTCAGGGTAATAATTCAAAGCCATTTTTACATAAAGATGGCCGTGTTTGGCTTCAGATACCCATAGCATCTTGTAGAATTTTTTATATTCTGGATCAGTTAGATGCTCTTCAATAAGTCTGAATCTTTCAGCACCACGTGTTTCAAAGACGGAACCTATGAGCAAATGATCCAAGAATCGTTCTTCACGACCACTGTGTAACTTTTGCATTAAAGCTTTGATATAGGGATCCTCTTTGATTTGATGCTGCAGTCCTATGGATCTGGATTGCATGAGCTCATAGACCAATTTAAAATGTTCCAACTCTTCAATTGCGGTATCAATCAGGTCGGGTAAAATTTCCAATCGATCCGGATATTTAGCAACGAGGCTCATCGCCATTGCTGAAGCTTTGCGCTCACAATCTGCATGATCTTGTAGAAAGGCATTAAAATCAGCCAAAACAGCATCAATCCATGCTGTTGGACTGGGATATTTTAAATCTAAGTTTAATTTCAAGAAGTGCTATTCTTAATTCGAACTTTTATACAACAAATACATCAATACCATGAGTACAACAGCTACTCCTATTAGAATCATAAAAAATTTGCGTTCTTGTTGTTTATCAGCAAACTTACTTGGTTTATTATGCTTGGACATATTCCTTATTTTGGGACAAGTTAAGTGATTGTTCGCTCATTTAATCTTTGCTTTTTAAATTATTTTTTAACAAATCGTAAGACCTTATGGTCTATTAGCAAAAAGTAAAGGCCAGGTGGAATCATGGATATTGATAATGAATGATTTACCGTAAAACCTGTAATCAAAAGATGCCCATATAAATCAATAATCCGATAATTTATTTCTGATCCTAAATTTGTTAAGCTCAATTGATCTTGTGCCGGATTAGGATAAAGACTAAGTGAAATAGATTTGTCATCATTTTGAAACACTCCGGTTTGTATCTTTTCTATTCCTTTACGAATCCCATTTCCGAAAGATGTTGCCCAAATTTCATTATTATAGGGGTTAAAAAAAATACGCTCCGGATGCTGATAGACGTAGGAATTTACCGGATTAAATATTGGACTGAAAGCAGCGTGGTCTGATGATACCAACAATCCATTGGATTCTGAACAGACATACATTTCTTTGGTATTTTTAGGGTTTATAGTACATGAATTAATATTCATATCCTTCAAAATAGGAGTCCATGTGATGCCTTTATCTTTGGTTTTATATAGCCCATTGGTGCCCCTTGGCGTATTGGCCCATCCTTGAAATGCTGTAGCATACCAAGTACTTTCTGATGGATCAGAAGGATCAATGGTGATGTCTTTGGTATAGTATTGCATGTTTACATCCGTTCTGTCCATCCAGGTCTGACCCTTGTCTTTGCTATAAAACACGCCACTGCGATTATAAAATGTACTGCGATTTGAATTCGCATGCGCACTAAATGTAACTACTAAATCACCATTTTTTAAAACGACTATGTTAAATGGATGACCTTGAGTTCTTGGAGGATTGGGTAGTTTTGTCCAGGTGCTTGAAGTTCCTGCCTTCAGGTTAGTTGTGGTATAAATACCGCCAATTGAGCCATCAATAACTGAAGCATACATTCTGTTATCATCAGTTGGATCTGTTGCAATCCATACCACCGGATTATTAAAATCATGCATTAGGGTAAATGAAATGCCATTATCTGCGCTCATGGCAATAGTTCCACGCCCATTGTCTAAGGTTCCGTCTTGAATTCTTGTGGTCTGATACATATCATGAATACTACTAGTCGCAGCATAAATAATTCCATTGGTATGTTTCACAAGGCGGTAAACACTATTTGAATTTAAGCCATTAATGATGCTCCAGGTTTCACCTTTGTCTTTACTCGAAATGCCGTTAATATCAGAAAATCCAACATGCATCGTGTTGCTATCCGCCCATAATATTTGCCAGCTGGTTGTATTTTCAAGACCACATCCTTTATAGTTTTTAAGTTTAGGTGTATTGATATTTATTGGATTCAATGAGTTTGGATTAACATATTTAGCCTCCCAGGTTAACCCACCGTTCTGTGTGGTATGAATGTATCCTAAGTCAGTCATTGCAGCTATGTTGCTATTCCATTTAGCAACACTGAATCCCCATGCAGCCTCACCATAGGTCCATGCGCGGTCACCTTGAGCACCAGACCAACCTGTAGAGATGTTTTTATTTTGGCTTGTCATAAATGTGTTAGTCCAGGATTGTCCAGCATTAATGCTTTTCAAAACTGTAGGTTCTCCTGATGCACTTCCTCCAGCCGCATATATTACATTAAGGTCGTTTTCCGCCATACCTATAAAAATAGGATCATTAGATGATAAATTGACGTTGTTGGTTACATTTTTCCAAGTTCCAGAAATGCCTTCCAAAGTGTAAATTCCTTTTGCATAACCTTGGTATCCATCGGAAGGTGTGTAACCAGGATAAATATCACCTTGATTAAAAGTTAATATAGCACATCGAATTTGATTATTGATCCGGGCAGCTGCAAAAGATTTGATTCGTTCTCCCGATGGTAGACCAGTTAATGAAACTTCTTTCCAGTTATTTCCCCCATTTTGAGATACTTGCAGACCAATTGCTGTGGCAACAATAATCGTATCTCCAAAGAAAACACTACCACCTATAAATAAATCATTGGCTGATTTAATCGTAGTATAGCTCATCCCACCATTAGATGAAAAATAGAGCCCATCATAGTGAGAAATGACCAATCTGTTTGGTTTATTATAATCGCAATTAATATAATAAACGGCAGTATTAGCTTGTGGATAATTGTTCAATGGTTTCCAACTAACTCCCCCATCTAAGCTTGTTAATGCAGTATTCTCTTCATTAACTGAACTGATCATATAGCGTGTTTGATTATTGGAATAAATCATTTGACTTTCATGCCACCCTACCAATTGCGTAAAGGGAATATTAGTCCAAAGATTACCATTGTTAGTTGTTTTAAATACAGCTCCCAAATCACACACAGTAAATATCTCACTGGGGTCAATTGGATTAAATGATGGATTATACAAGGCGCCTCCACCACCTATACCACGCGATTCCCAATCAGTAATCTGTGTCATCGTAACATTCATGAATACTAATGCTATTGTTGTTGTAAATATTAATTTTCTCATAGTCTAAAGATACAACCTGTAATCTCTATATGTATTTATTTGATGAATTAATTTGAGTCATTTTATTAAGTAGTACAGTGGTAAATAAATGCATTTTTATTTTTGATGAACTTTATATGAAATAAATAGTCTTATTATTGTAGATCAAAAGCAAGTTGTGCAATTAGTATGAACCAAACTGACTCGATACCCATAAATAATGACCTAAATAGTTTGGAGGATAAATTGGTGTTTAGTCTGAATCCTGAACAACATGATGTACTAGATCAGATTCATACCCATGCAGGTGTTTTGTTTCTTACCGGAAAAGCAGGAACTGGTAAGTCGACCTTGTTGAATATTTATAAAAGGCTCCATCAGAATAATTTAATCATTTTGGCGCCGACCGGAGTTGCTGCTATAAATGTTCGAGGACAGACGATACATTCCTTTTTTAGATTTCCGCCAGGATGGATCCAAGCCAAGGATTATAAGCTTATTTCTTCATCTATGGTGAAAAAAATCGATCGCATCATTATCGACGAAATAAGTATGGTTCGAGCTGACATGCTGGATCATATAGATCATATACTGCGTTTGTCTACACATAAAAATATTCCATTTGGTGGTATTCCGATGTTATGGATTGGCGATTTATATCAACTTCCACCCATAGTCAGTAGTCCTGAAGAAAGAAGCTATTTTAAAACAGAATATGAGTCTCCCTATTTCTTTTCTGCCCATGTTATGAAAGAATTAAAATCATTTCAATTGGTAGAACTCAGTCACATTTTCAGACAACAAGACAAACGATTTATTAAACTTCTTAATGAAATACGATTAAATGATGCGGATCATGAAACTTTGGATGAAATCAATGAACGTTGTGTACCCATCCCATCGGATCAATCCAATGTAATCATTACACTTACATCTACTAATGCTGCTGCACAACAAATCAATCTGAAGAAATTAGAAGAAATAGACCACCCTTCGAAAATATATACAGCAAAAATTGAAGGTTTAATTAAACCTAGCCAATATCCACTCGATCAACATTTGTTGTTGAAACAAGGAGCACAAATCATGACGATGCGCAACGATCCTGGGAAAAATTTTGTAAATGGGAGTTTAGGAATTATAGAGGAATTAAAGGAGAATAGTATCATCGTTAGAATTGAAAATCAAGATAAAGCAATAGAAATTCATCCTGTAATTTGGGAAATTATAAGGTACACTATGGAAGGCACTGAAATAAAAACAGATGTCATTGGATCCTTTACTCAATTACCGGTTAAATTAGCATGGGCTGTTACCATACATAAGAGTCAGGGCAAAACATTCGAACATGTTATAATAGATCTTGGCAAAGGAGCATTTGAAAATGGACAGGTTTATGTTGCGTTAAGTCGTTGCAAAACACTGGATGGTATTTACCTCACTCAAAAGTTAAGTTGGAAAGACATCCGGACTGATGAACGGGTTACTGAGTTTTTGCAACAATGGGCTTAATTATTAACCAACAATACATTTCATTTTCATTATTTCATATATAAATCATCTAAATCCTCAAAAAAATTAAATTATTTTTAAAATAAAATTACAATTAAGTAATTGTATTACATATTATTATGCATATTATAAATATATATGTTTAACTTTTATTAAAAATAGTTTGCATAATTCAAAATTAGCATATTACATTTGCACTGTATTAGTTATGTAATACACTAAAACAATATAAAATGATACAATTACAAGACGTTAGTTTTCACTACAACAAAAAGAAACCATTATTTGAAGACCTAAATTTAGAGCTTCATCCGGGTAACATTTATGGTTTATTAGGACGAAATGGAGCTGGTAAAACTACCCTACTCCGTCTCATCAATGGATTGGTATATCCAAAATCGGGTACTTGCGATGTGTTGGGTTATAATCCTGAAGATCGACATCCTTACATGTTATCGGACATCTATTTTGTCCAGGAGGAGCCCAATATTCCAAATATGAGTATCCTCACCTATTTGTACACTTATGCCCCATTTTATCCAAAATTTGATTACGACAGTTTTTTTAAAATGTTGACCGACTTTGGTTTGGAAGGTGGTTTAAACATGGAAAAACTTTCATTCGGTCAAAAGAAAAAAGTGCTTTTGTGTTTTGCAGTTGCAACCAATTCTAAAATTTTAATTTTAGATGAGCCTACTAATGGATTGGATATTCCATCTAAAAGTCAATTTAGAAAAATTATGACAGAAGCCATGCTAGATGAACGGATGATCATCATATCAACACACCAAGTTCGAGATATGGTTAATCTTATTGATCCTATAATCATCGTTGAAAATGGTCAGGTGATTTTTCAATATTCTATTGAAGAAATAGCCAGTGCTTTTGTATTTGAAATGCAGTACACATCTTCAGAACCTACAGGATTCATTTATTGTGAACGTGTAGCTGGTGGTTATCAAACCATCAAAGAAAATACAACTGGTGAATTATCCGATGTTGATATTGAAATACTTTTTAATGCTATACTTATCAATAAAAAAGAAATTCAAACAGTTCTAAAGCGTCGTTTATCTAAATAAATTATTACCATTATTAAAAAAAATAATCATGTCTAATCAATCCATAATTTTTTCATCTAAACGTTTTATGATCTTATTAAAACGTGAAATCAACCATGCCAAAAGACCCTTTTTATATGCTATTGGAGGTGTATTTGGAGGTTTGAGTATCGGTGTCTTGGTCCAATTGTTTTCAAACTCAAATTTGCATAATACAATCAATATTGATTCTTTAGTAATGTCCGTAGCCATTATGGGAATTATATGGTCTAGTATAAGCTTTTCTGAGTTAATCAATCCGGCAAGTAAACAACAATATTTAGCATTACCCGCATCTACATTAGAGAAAATTCTCTCGAAATGGTCTATTGTCTCAATCTTAATTCCCATTTTCTTTATCGTATGCTATATACTGTACTCCTATGCATTTACTTTTGTAATTAATGCATTAAGCACCAAAAATCTAACATATGCATACTTTCCAATCAATGATATTGTAAAATTTATATTGAGTTTATCTTTAGCACAATCCATATTTTTCGCAGGATCAGTTTGGATGCCAAAAAATTCAATTTTAAAAACGGGTGCAGGCTTAGTTGCTGTATTCTTTGCAATTTGTATTTTTTCATTGTTCGCTATGAAGATCATTTTTTATGATGTTATAGATGGTTGGAGTTTTAACAGCAGAAATGTAGATGTGGATTTTCCAATGTTTGAGGCATTCAATTCAGTTTATGTAAAATCGATAGTATACCTAGTTACATATGTATTTTTTATAACGGTTTCGTATTTTAAATTAAAAGAAAAAGAACTATAATGGACTTTAGAAAACATCAACCCATATATATGCAGATTGCCGAAGTCTTACTTGAAGATATACTCAAAAAAAGAGTTGTCGATGGTGATCGAATTCCTTCTGTTAGAGAAATGGCTACCACAGTGCAAGTCAATCCAAATACAGTTCAACGCACCTATCAATGGTTGCAAGATGAAGAAATTATATTCCAAAAAAGAGGCATTGGTTTCTTTCTTTGTGAGCAATCTTTTGAAAAAACACTGCAGATCAAAAAGAATGAATTTGTAAGAGAAGTATTACCAGAAACTATTCGCCAAATGAAGATGTTAGGTATTACAGAAGCCGAATGGCAAGCATTGTATACTTCCATTTCCAATTAAAAATATAATCAACTATTCAATTATCCATTAAAACAATTCAAATGAAAATTAGTAATAAAATATTATTAGTAGGATTAGCCTCCATTTTAATTTCTATTCTTATCGTTATGATTTATGGTAAGAACCAGATTTATAATAACCCATTAATTAGAATACAACATAATGCACCTGATATTAATAAAACAATTAACCTTGCTGATTACCACAGTATAAAAGCTTTAGGTGATTATGAAATACAAATAACTAATGGTGCTAATAACCTAACTATGGAGGGGGATTCTCAAATAATTTCTTTAACAAAAATCGAAGTAATCGATTCTGTTTTAGTCATTGAACCTAAAGAGAATATTACAAATCACTCCCATAACAGTGTGAAAATTATTATCCAATGTCCAACATTACGTAGCATAGAATACTTAGGTAGCGGAAATGTAGTTATGCAAAATGAATTTGCAGAATCAAATGTTGCCATCAAATTAACAGGTTCAGGTGATATTTCTACCAAATTTAACTCATCCCATATTAATGTTGATTTATTAGGCTCAGGAAACATTATCAATGAAGGTAGTAGCGAATCCATGAATATCAATTTAAATGGCTCTGGTGACGTTACTTGTGAACATACTTCTTCGAAGAATGCAACCGTTGTCTTAATGGGATCAGGTAATGTTCGATTGTCTGTAAGTGAACAATTAAATGTTCAATTATTAGGAAGTGGAGATGTTGACTATATAGGTGACCCTAAATTGAATACTTCCAAAATGGGATCAGGCTCAGTCAATCGAATCGAAAAGTAGAAAGTTGGAATGACTTGATTGGTCTTGTATTGGAGCACTGTTAGTATAGGCTTTTGAAAACAAAATGTTTTTGTAGATTTGCACAAACTATACTAATGCCAATACATTCGACCGATAATCTAGAGCTAATCCGACAAAGTGCATCTCAATTTGCAGAAGCGAATATCAGACCACATGTCATGGAATGGGATGAATCCCAGCATTTTCCAATGGATTTAATGCACAACTTAGGAAAACAAGGTTTCCTTGGCGTTTTAGTTCCTGAAAAATATGGTGGATCGGGTTTGGGCTATCAGGAATATATAACTGTAATTGAAGAGATTACAAAAGTATGCAGTTCCATTGGATTATCGGTAGCAGCACACAATTCCCTATGTACTGGCCATATTATGACTTTTGGAAATGAAGAACAGAAACAAAAATATTTACCACTGTTAGCTAGCGGACAATGGATTGGAGCCTGGGGACTTACAGAAGCCAATACGGGATCAG
This sequence comes from Candidatus Defluviibacterium haderslevense, assembly GCA_016712225.1. Lineage (NCBI taxonomy): Bacteria > Pseudomonadati > Bacteroidota > Saprospiria > Saprospirales > Saprospiraceae > Candidatus Defluviibacterium > Candidatus Defluviibacterium haderslevense. Next base: position 4,039,013 of record JADJRL010000003.1, read on the forward strand.
ATGCCATCAGAATGCAATGTGTAGCCAAGGAGGATGGAGATTCTTGGATATTGAATGGTACAAAAAACTGGATTACACACGGTATTTCAGGTCATGTTGCGGTAGTGATAGCTAGAACGGGTGATTTATTGGACAGTAGAGGAATGACTGCATTTATAGTAGAACGTGGCACACCCGGGTTTTCTGGAGGCAAGAAAGAAAACAAATTGGGAATGAGAGCCTCAGAGACAGCCGAAATGATTTTTGATCAATGTAGAATTCCTAAATCTCAAGTTCTGGGTAATGTCGGAGATGGTTTTATTCAAGCTATGAAAATTTTAGATGGTGGAAGAATTAGTATTGCGGCTTTAGCTTTAGGAATTGCAAAAGGCTCCTATGAAGCGGCAGTTAAGTATTCTAAAGAAAGGCAACAATTTGGTCAACCCATCGCTCAATTTCAAGGCATTGGTTTTAAACTAGCAGATATGGCCGTTAAAATTGAAGCCGCAGAGCTTTTGACGCGCCAAGCAGGTAAAATGAAAGACAACCATCAGAAAATGTCGAAGGAATCTGCAATGGCCAAATTATATGCTTCTGAGATTTGTGTCCAAATCGCAACTGATGCCATACAAGTGTTTGGCGGATATGGATACACTAAGGACTTCCCAGTTGAAAAATTCTTCAGAGACTCCAAATTGTGTACCATCGGAGAAGGCACCTCTGAAATTCAAAAACTGGTCATCTCAAGAGAATTAGTAAAAGATTAGATGTCTCTTTAACTAATTCTTTTAATTATGATAGAAATGTGTGCGAACTTGAGCCACCATTTGGTTCATTGTTAAATGATCTGCTGTCCCCAATTGAATTTCTTTATTTTTGAAATGTTGGCTCTCTTTTAAATAGTTCTTTAATTCTTCTTGTGCCGTACCTGGTCCAATGATGTAAATCGCATCTGCGGATTCGAGATGCTTTGATACATCTTTGTACAAATGATGCAGTTGAATCGTCTCCTTAGTATGGTGTGTTTTCTCACTATTATTGTGATCGGTCATATGAGGGGCCTCTATTTTATGTAAGACATCATACGTTCCATCATGCTGACTGTCAGCGTTTCCAATCACATAAGCATGTTTGTGGTCAATCCAAACTCCAACAACTTTTTTTCCTTGATAATCCATGTTATTCATAATTTTAGGCTAAGGTAGAATGTTTCTGATAGAAAGATCTGATTTAAATCACTTTCATGGATGATTTGAATCAGTTGATTGATAGCCAATTAACAGATTGAAATATCAAGGCTTTGGTTAATTCATTTTCTGGCTTTGTAGTTAGTAAATTGTTTCAATCAACAAATTTTATCTAAAAACATTATTCAAATCTAACATACCTGAAATTTTCCTATTAAATTTACATAAATTTAGTTCAATTTTGAACGCTATTGGATGATATCATTTTATGTTAGCTAGAAGTTTTGTTTTACTTACTTTTCTACTTTTATCATCAGTTTGTTGTCAGCACAAGTTAAGCCACCAAAAGGAAATTACAATTAACAATAGTAGCCCGAACATTTGTTTCCTTACATTTAGAATATCCAAAGATTCAATGAGTAATAGCAATAAGATTGAATTACTAAATCAGACCTTTTCAGCAGGTTCATTTAAACCAGAAACTCAAGAATTTACGAATTGGAATTCCAAACTTCAATTTGAATTATTTGATCAGAACACATCAGTCAAGTCTATATTCATAGAACATCCTTTATATAAAAACATAGAATATGTAGATGAACATGACCAATTAAAATCTAAACAATTGAAATTAAACACAGCTGAATTTTTTATTAGATTACAATGGATAGGTCAAAATGCTACTTTGAAAATAAGTGAGTACCATAATCAATCATCCAAAAAATTACTCTCCACGATTAAATTATCATTATGAAAAAAATTATTTTACTTTCGATCATATTTAATTCTATATTTTCAACAAACAATGCTCAAAATTTCAAAGTCGATACTTTACAATACAATGGTGATATTTCTAAATTTATAAATATAGTTATTTTAGGTGATGGCTATACCGCTAACCAACTCGATACTTTTATTTTTGATGCAAAAAAATTATCCAATTACTTATTTAGCCAATCTCCGTGGTCCAACTATAACAACTACTTCAATGTATTTGCCATAAAAGTAATTTCCCAAGAGACTGGTACTAAGCATCCGAATACGGCCCCTGACTGTGGTAATTCAGTTCCTATTACAAACCCAAACACCTATTTTGGTTGCACTTTTGATGCAAATAGCATCCATAGATTAGTGGTTCCAACCAATTATACTAATATTGCTATGACGTTATCAAAAAATTTCCCGAATTATGATCAAGTTTGTATTCTAGCCAATACGTCATATTATGGTGGCAGTGGAGGTTCTTATGCGACTACAACTTTAAATACTGCCAGCAATGAAATTTATGCGCATGAAATTGGACATTCCTTTGCTGCACTTTCTGATGAATATTATGCAGGAGATGGGTATGCAGGGGAACGTGTAAATATGACCAAAGAGACCAATCCCTTATTGGTTAAATGGAAAAATTGGATGAACATTAATGGTATTGGAATTTACCAACATTGTTGTGGAGGCAATTCTGCTCAATGGTACAAACCTAGCACAAATTGTAAAATGCAAAGTTTAGGTTATTCGTATTGTAGTGTTTGTAAAGAAGCATTAATAGAACGAATTCATGGGCTTGTTAATCCTATAGTTAGTTATGCTCCTGAAAATTTGACGGTCAATAGTTCTGATTCGATACTTCATTTCGATTTATTAAAGTTGATGAAGCCTAATGTTAACACACTCAAATTAGATTGGAAACTAGATGGGATACCACTACAAAGCAATGTAGAATCCATTCAAATCAAGCAAAAAAATCTTACTCCTGGCCTTCATGCTTTAAGTGTGGTTTGTGAAGACACAACAAACTTTTTGAACATAGATAAACATTCTACCAAACATTTTAGTACAGTGACATGGTCAATTCAAAAAACAATATCAGATGTTAAGTTAACAAGTTCAGAATATAAAATTTCATTTTCATTATTTCCTAATCCAACAAATGACATACTCTATATGCAAATTGAATTAGACAAAAAAAGTGAAGTTTCATTGCAACTCGTTTCTTTGGAGGGCAAGGTTCTTCGAAACATTTTAAAAGAATCCAAAATAGATGGAACCATTTCTAATTCCATCAATATCAGAAATTTACCAAACGGAACTTATCTCATTCAAGCTAAAGTAAATGGCATTGTCCATACACAAAGCTTCATTAAGCAATAAATATTTAACAGCAAGTAACTATTCAGGTCATAAGCCAGTATGGGCGAACCATTTTTTGTGACGGATAAAATCCGTCGTATAGGTTAAAAGTTTAATGTTTTTGGCGGCTTGTGCCGTTCGAAGCAACGGTAAATTTTTGCCTGATTTTTTTGCAAAAATGATGACAAAAACAAACCTATCTTATTGTTACCTGACTAGTTACAAGAGAAATACTATTTTAAAATAAATAATAGTGAACGGTTAATCAAAAATTTTTCTAAAGGTTAAATTGATTCTAGGTGTTGTTATTTTCTTGGTCTGTGGTAATCGGTGCAACCAATATTTCTGAGTTTCACCTTCCATTGTTAGTAAACTTCCATGTTCTAAAACCATTGAAACAAGTTCTCCATTTTGTTTATGCTTGAACAGAAATTTACGTTCGGCACCAAAGCTGAAAGATGCAATTTCTGGTCTTGGTCCAAGTGCAACTTCGTCATCACTATGATAAGCCATACCTTCAGTTCCATTATGGTAAAGGTTTAATAAACATGAATTAGAGTTAATTCCTGTAATTTTTTCTGCAAACTGTTTAAGTTCAAGTAATTCGGCAGTCCAAGGCAAGGCTACTTTGGTAGTTTTAGAATACGTATAAGCATAGGGTTTGTCACCATACCAGGCAGCTTTTCTTTTTGTGTACAAGTGTTTGCCAAATATGATAGCTTCATCTTGTTTCCAGTCTATCTTATTTAAAAGATAATGATAAAAGCCATCAGATAGCTGTTGATCAATAATTTTACCAAAATAACGCACTAGTCCATCGCTAGGTAATAAATTAAATTGTGGATCTGTATCAAACAAGGTCATTAACTTCATTTTATGCTATAATCAGGAAACTATTAAACAACCAAAATAAATAGTATTAACAATTATGAAAGAATCTGAGAATGGTGCATTTCCCATCCAATGATTGCCTGTTTCTTCTCCTTGCCCCACATATAATGGCCAATAATACCCGAAGCCGGAACTACCCTATGACATGGAATAATAAAGGCAATGGGATTAGAACCAACGGCCTTTCCAACAGCTCTTGATGACATGGGATTATTAAGTTCGTTTGAAATCATGCCATAGGTCTTTAATGCCCCAAAAGGAATCTTAAGTAAATGGTTCCACACTTGAAATTGAAAAGGAGTTCCTTGAATGTGTAATGGGATAATATTCTCTGGTGTTTGATTTAGGAAAATAAACAGCTGTACATCATGATGCCATTTATTGGACTGTTCCTTAAATTGAGCCATTGGAAATTGCAATTTCAATTGTTCAAGTGAATTTTTTTCAGAACGGACAAAATGCAAATAGCAAATACCTTCAAGAGATGAAACTATAAGCATCCGACCAAAAGGACTATCAAAAAATTCAAAAGAAAGTTCAAATTGTATACCTTTTTTAATACTTACCGGATTAGAATTTTTTTTTAAGCTAAAATAAGTTTCATTCAATAGGGCTTGAGAAGAATTTTCTTTAGAATTTTGAAAAAGTCCTTGATTAATCAAGCCCAAATTATCCATAATTTTTTCTGCGGTAATATATTGGAAGAATTCAAAAGGTTCTAATCCAATCCAATTTTGAAAACACTCTTGAACATCCTTTGATATCATACTTTTATCATTTCTAAACTGCTTCGAGTGATTTTGATTCCAATTATAGATCATTTTTTCAATAGCCTCAATATCAACAACTTGAATGTTTTTCATAAACCCAATTAATACTAGTAAAGATAGCGAAATGTTTAGCACAAAGAGAATTAATGACAATGAACAATTTGCTTTAAATTTCGTTTTAAAGAGGTCGTATGAAATGTATTGTTAATTATGCAATCTAAACCATTCATCTTTCTGGTCATCTTTCAACTTCTCGTTGCTCAGATCGGTGTTAATCTATTTAGTTCTTATTGCTGCTGTTTAAAGAAAACGACTGTTTCTTTTTTGCCAAAAAAAGACAAATGCTTTACAAGGTATAAAGTAGGTAACTCAAAACAAATTGGAATATCTTGCCTTAAAAGCTCCAAAATTAAAAAAGGCACTTGCAGTAAACAAGAAATAACATTTAGTTCTTCAAAAGCTATTGGTTTTACGAATCCACAAGATCATCTTAAATTGGATATTGCAATCATTTCATGGCAAACTCCATTTTTTTTACTCAACAAAGTTGTCGAAAAAAATACATTAATTAGTTTAAACCCTATTAACCTTAGTATTTCTGGTTTTGAACGTAGGATACGTATGTCCTCATTTTTGTGTTAGGATCATTTAAGAAATTTTAATCTATATTTTTTATTTAATTTACATTAAATTTTTTTTAAATGTTACGTATTATTCTTTTAGGTATTATTTTGTCTATCCATTTTAATATCAATGCTCAAGTTTTATCAGGTTTTATTTACAATCAAAAAAACAATCCTTTAGAAGGGGTCTCCATCTATTTTTTGAATACAAATAATGGGACAACCACTGAGGAAGATGGCTCTTTTGTATTATATAGGACTGTTAATCAGGATACTCTTTTGTTATTTTATCCCGGAATTGTTACTGATACATTCATCTTATCAAAAAATGAGAATTTCATTAAGCTGGTTTTGACTGAAGGTATTACTTTAAATGAAGTTACCATATCACAAAATAGAAGTTCTAACCATTTTTCATTATTAAATCCTGCCAATGTTGAAACACTGAATTCATCTGAGTTTAGAAAGGCAGCTTGTTGCAGTCTCGCAGAAAGCTTTCAAACAAGCAATGCAGTAGATCTAAGTTTTACAAGTGCAGTAACAGGAAACAGAGAAATACAATTCCTAGGACTTAGAGGATTATATACACAGCAATTAGTTGAAAATAGACCCGTTTTTACTGGAATTCTTTCTTCATTAGGTTACGATTTAATTCCAGGGACTTGGCTTAATCAAATAAACATATTGAAAGGAGCGAGTTCCGCTATTTATGGTGCACAAAGTATGACCGGCGCTATTAATATTAGCTTAAAAAAACCTGATGAAGATCATAGAATCTATGCGAATGCCTATGCTGATTATCACGGTAGAATAGAATCAAATCTGCATCTTAATAAATCATGGTCGAAAAAAAGTCACATTGGTCTTTATCTGCATGGTTCTCAAACATCGAGTAATAAGGATCATAATCACGACCATTTTTATGACGAGCCCAATCAAAAGAGATTGAATGGATTATGGAGAAATACCTTCTATAGTAAAAATTGGGAATGCCAATTAAATGTACAGGGCATCCTGGATCAAAAAAGTAGTGGTGAGTTAAAAACGAATCCCAATCCATATAAAGTAACACAAAAGTTGAATCATTTTAATTTTAGTGGAAATTTGGGGTATTTGGGATTTACAAATCCAGATAAGAGTATTGGTAATATTTTCGATATGGCATACTCAACTTTGAATAATACTTATGGAGAGCATAAATCACTTAACGCTAAAGAGTCTCGATTTATGTATCAAATGTTGTATACGAATATTTATCAAACAGGCATGCACAAATTAAATATTGGTCCTACCCTAGCCATTAATATTGCTTCAGAAGAATTGTTTTCATCGGAATATAAAAAAATCAACTATAAGGAAATCATCCCAGGTTTATTTGCTGAATACCAATTTCAATATGGAGATATAGAAAACAGTGAATTAAAAAAGTGGATCGTCATTTTGAGTCAACGAATTGAACAAATCAGCACTAATACCATTTTTTGGTCGCCGCGGATCAGTACAAGATTTAATTTCAATACCCGGTGGACAGGCAGAATTTCGGGTGGCCGTGGTTATCGCCACTATAGAATATTTTCTGATCATATGAATTATTTAGCAAACAATAGAATCATTGATATAGCTGATTTACCCAACTATGAATCCTCATGGAATTATGGGCTTAACCTCGTTGGAAAGCCATTAATTAACAATTCTGAAATTGAAATTAATCTAGATGCATACATTACTACTTTTCAAAAGCAACTTATTTTTGATTTAGATGATAACCGTCCTGAAAAACAGTATATCAGCTTTTATGAATTATCTGGCAATTCCAAAACATCACATATTGGTGCAACTATAAAAATTCCAATCATCAAAAGTATTAGTTTGAAACTTGGAGGTAAATGGATAAACTCCAAAACAAATTACCACCTAGGATATAGAACTCAACCTTTTGTACCCACTTGGAGAGCACTTGGTTCGTTAGATTGGGAGTCAAATAATAAAATTTGGTCCGTTAATATTACTGGCCACTTTGTTGGAAAAATGCGATTACCCGATAAAACGTACTTGCCAAGCCAATTGAGCGCTTTTTATTCAGAAACTTCAAATCCATTTTTTCATTTACAATCACAGATCAATTATGTGAAGCCGCATTGGGAGATTTATCTTGGATGTGAAAATATGACCAATTACACCCAACACCATGCTATTATAGATAGTAAAAATACCTCATCAGCCTATTTTGAGACTTCTGAGGTTTATGCTCCATTAAATGGAATAAAACCTTATATAGGTATTAAATGGTGGCTCAAATAGAAAATTACATAATTAACTTATTTATAGGTGATTATAAATTGATATAATAAATATATAATTATTCAAGAAAAAATCTAAAAAAATCTTTTTTCTCAGGCAGCAATTTAGAGGATACATGGATCTATATAGTATAACCATTAGGGTTGTTAAAAAATTGATTTGTTTAAGTGTGGATTTTAAAAGCCAACCTGTTATTAACCTAAGGTAGTGATAGGTAAGGTTAGCTCCGATACCCGGGTGTCGGAGTTTTTGCACTAACTTGTTCAATGATCAAAGTCGACTACAAAAATTTAATATTTTACCTACTACTGTCGAGGAACTTGCCGCTAACGGGTGGATAAGTTCCTTATTTTATTTTATCTATTCATATATAAATTAATTTAATTTATTATCACTTTATATTCAAATACATAATCTATAAATAAAGCTTTTACAAGCTGCTTTTCATAGTTAATTATGCATTTGTCTAATTTTAATTTATACTTCAAATTTATATTATATATATACATTTCTGAAATTCAAGTATTTAGTAGATAGTTGTGAAGCCATCTCATTACTATAGATTTCAATTCGTCTAATCTTAACAATTATTAGCATTTTGCTAAACTTATAATCTTCTCAATCCACTAAGGATATTGTAGATTTGCGGCCTATAAAATGGAATAGAATCAATATGGAACGTAATCATATCATAGGCTTTGTACTCATTTTTGCCATACTCATGCTTTGGAGTGAATTTTTCTTTAAACCATCCATGGTTGAGAAAGCTAATGAAAAAAGATTTGCAGATTCTATGGCACTGGTAAAAACAGTTAATCCGGTAGAACAAATCAAGGATGCACCTAGTGTTTTGAATTCAACAGATACCATTAGAACTACTGATAGTACAGCCCAAATCGTTGTACCTGAAAAAGAAATTTATTTAAAAAATAGTCTAGCTGAGTTTACATTTAGCAACAAAGGTGGATCCATAAAGCGAGTTAAGTTAAATAACTATCATAAAATTAAAGTTGGGGAAAATCATAAAGAGGAAAAAATTGATTTGTTCTTATTAGAAGATGCTAAAAATAAATTTGATTATGAAATATCAGGTAATCAAGGAAAAATTCACACCAGCACTTTGAATTTCGATGTTATCCAAAATACGGATACTAAACTAACTTTAACTGCTCAACTTCCAGGTGGTGGTGCATTTACTCAAGATTATACCTTGTCTGCGGATAATTACAATTTAAATTATTCCATTCGGTTAGAAGGATTAAATAACAATAATGATGTGGTTTTATATTGGGAAAATTATCTTGATAAATTAGAAAAAAATTATGAATATGAGAAGTTTTATACTTCTATATATTATAAAGCAAAAGAAACAAATTCAGATTATTGTTCATGTAGAAAAGATGATAAAAAAGAACTAAGTGGTAAACCAATCGAATGGTTCTCTCATTCCAATCAATTTTTTAATTCTTCATTGATTCCTAAAACTGGATTCAAACAAGGAACTTTTGAAACAGTTATGCTACCAGAAAATAGCGATGACTTAAAATTATTAAAATCAACGGTCGCAATTCCATTTAATGATTTGAATGCTAAGAATTTCGAAATGCAATTCTATATTGGCCCCAATGAATATCCAAGATTAAAAGCATATAATAATAATCTTCAAGATATCATACCTTATGGATGGAGCATTTTTGGAACAATAAACAGATATTTAATTCTACCCTTGTTTTTGTTTTTGAAAAACTTTTTTGGTAGCATGGGTTTGATCATCTTATTGATGACCCTAATTGTCAAACTATTTGTATTTCCACTAGCTTATAAAATGCTGAAATCTCAAGCTAAAATGGCTGCATTAAAGCCTGAAATTGAAAAGCTGAAATCTAAGCATAAAGATGATGCACAACAGCAACAAGTGGAAACCATGAAGATGTATAATGAGTTTGGCGTAAATCCATTGGGTGGCTGTTTTCCATTATTATTACAAATGCCAATATGGATTGCACTTTATAGATTTTTCCCGGCGACCATTGACTTTAGGCAAGCATCTTTTCTATGGGCAGCTGATTTAACGTCTTATGATGAATTTCTATATCTTCCATTTAGCATACCATTCTTTGGTAATACATTAAGTCTTTTTGCATTTTTATGGGTTATTTCCACGGTTATATTTACTTATTATTCTTCGAAGACTATGGACTTCTCTGCAAATCCAGCAATGTTGTACATGCAATATTTAATGCCATTCATTTTTTGGTTCATGTTTAATAAAACTGCAGCTGGTTTAACTTGTTATATGTTTTTTAGTAATTTGCTAAATATAGCTCAAACTATTGTTGGAAAAAATTATCTGTTCGATAGTGATAAAATTCGGGATACGCTGGAATTGAATAAATCAAAACCGAAAAAGAAAGGTGGATTTCAAGCTAAATTGGAAACGATGATGAAGGAGCAACAACGCATCCAACAAGAAAAAGCTAAAAACAAGAAATAATTACATCTATGAAAAATATAATATTCATCTTGATATCATGTTCATTTTTTGTATTTTGCAACAATAAAACCAAAGTTATTAAATCAGCAAATGACAGTGAAGTTATAGAAAAAGCAAAACCCCTTCCTCGCTTTCTAACTTCGCTAACAATTAATGATACCATGTCAATGAATACAGATACATTATTGTATTATCAACGTGCCCCATGTTTTGGATTTTGTCCTTCATTTACCTATACCCTATTTACTAATGGCATAGTTATTTATACGGGTTATAATAATATAGAGCCATTAGGGACTTGGTATGCTCTAGTATCTGAAACTTGGTGGTCAGAAGTATTATCTTCGGCGAATCAGATTGATTTTTTTAATTTATCCGATCACTACCCAATTGATATAAAAGAAAACATTCCAGACTTACCCAATACCAATATTTTGATAAAGGAATATGGTAAAAGAAAATTCATTTCAGATAATCATCACAGTCCAGCAGAATTGAAAAATTTTGAAATAGTATTAGATAAAAAATTGAAAGATATAAAGTTAACAGATTTTAAAAAATAATCTGTTCTAAATTCCTTTTTAAAGCTCAATACCTCAAGTAGAGTTTTGAAAAACTATTTAACTTTTTGGACGATTAGTGTTCGTTGATGACAAGTTCCTGTCCCACCAGAAACTTTCCACTTGACTTCTATAGCCTGCCCTGCACCTAAGTTGGTTAAATAAGCATTCGAACCAATTGGGTTTGACATTCCACCAAATGATTCGCACTTAATTACTGAAGCTGCTATTTGACTTCCGTTGCTATAAATTGAAATGGTGACTGGATCTCCAAAACCAGTATTTTCAACTGCTCCAGTAAAGAAAATTAAATAATCACCAGCACCTGGAGTGATAGTCATACCAGGGATTAATACTTCAGTTGCACTTGTGGTAATAGCATCTACTAATGATGTCGCTTGATTAATAACTGAAATCGAACTAGCAATAGTAATTGAGCCGGCTGCATTTGTAATCGCAATGCCAGTACCAGCTGATAACGTAGCTGCAATAGGAGAAGCACCAGTAGAACCTATTAATAATTGGCCATTAGTTAAAGCTGCAGCTTCCACAATACTACCGCCTGAGGAAACCATGATTCTATTATTATTTAATGCTGTTGAAGAATTAGTACCACCATTAATAATTGGTAAAACGCCGCTTATATGAGTAGTCAATCCTACTTTACCATAGCTCGGAGCAGTTGATACACCGCCAGACAATAACACATTTCCTGTAGCTATATCTGCTAATCTACTTAGACTCGTAGAACTATTCGCATATAAGATATCACCAATAACATAACTTGTAATTCCTGTTCCTCCTTGAGGTGCAGTTACTGCTGCATTATCTGTTAGAATTAATGCATTGGCATTAGGTAATGTAAATGTTTTTTCTGTTGTATTGGGCCCAGTAAATTTAGTAAATCCATTGCCTGTTCCACCAAAGTTAGAGTTGATGATATTAGTAACGTCTGCGCTTCCATTAAAACTTCCACCATGAATATTTCTAGGAGTAGCTAGTGTCGCTGCACTACCCGTAGTATTTTGATTTAATATAGGAAAATCTGCAGCCACTGCAATACTTAAAGCGCCGGTACCAGTCGTAGATTTTAATATCCCAGTAGCTAAACCTGCTGTACCAGCTGAATAATCTGTACCTGCAGTTGCAATCGATATATCTCCTATACTTCCAGAAGTTTTAATCAAACCATTCGTGGTAAGATTGGAAAGTCTATTTATGTTTTGACTGGTATTAACAGTAATGGTGTTGGCAGTTCTTGTTAGACCAGTTGAAAAAGTCAATGAATTTTCTTTTCCATTAAATGTATTCCAATCTGCGAAAGTCAATGCGCCTCTATTTATTGAGCTTGCATCCGGCAAATTAAATGTATGTATTGAACCAGAGGATGAAATATTAAAATTACTCCCAGCAGTTCCTATTGCAAAAGTTTGTACAGAATTGGTTAATCCATTAATCGAAGTTATTGCATTGCCAGTTAACAAACTTGAAAATGTTCTAGTAGTAACATTGCCTAAAGCATCAGATGTTAAGACCTTTGTATTCGTTGTATTAATACCTATACCTTCAAATCGCACGTCTAAGGTAGTATGAAATTGAGTTAAGGGATTAGTCGTACCAATTCCTACATTTCCACTATTTTTATTGTAAATTTTATTTCCATTTAAGGCCCATTTGCTGGTGTCCACTAATATCTTAGTTCCTTTTGGATTGATGACTATTTGGGCATTAGTTTTTACAATAAATAGAAGGAATATGAGTATTAAATATTTATTTTTCATTTTCTTTTAATTGTAAATTCAGCAACATATTTTATTGCAAAATATGTTGCTGAACTTGAATATTTAAAGGTGTTTATATTAAATTCAAAAATGCAATTTAAATCTATGAATTATTTAACCCATTGGACTTCAATAATATCACCAGCAACAACCAAAGTTGACATTGCCGGAGTTAATGTACAAGTTCCAGGCAAAGTAGTATAATCAGTTGTTACAATAAGTTTAGCTCCATTTCTAAATACCCATACTTTAGAAACGGTTCCAGGCATATTGGTTACAGCGTAAACTGCTTGTCCAGTTGTTGCAGTATAGTTTTGATCTCCACTTTGCAAAATAGATTCAGCAGTCACTCTTTTCAATGTGCCATCTGCAGCTGAAACAACTAAACTATCAGTTGCTAAATTGCCACTTTGCAAACCTGTAATTTTCAAATTATTTGTTGCATCAGTTGCAATCGTTGTTGGCTTCGTCAAAGCGCCTCCCAGTTCAACAAGATTTCCCGTTTTGGTTAAACCATTACTAAATGTTAGTGAATTAAAAAGAGATGAAGCAGAAATAAATCTAACTTGCCCAGTTGTTGGATTTACAACCATAACACTATCCGTTGTATTGGAGCCGGGTTGTAATCCCGTAATTGCAAGGAAATTGGCCGCAGATGTTGCAATTGTAGTAGGTTGAATTAAAGTTCCACCTAATTGTACCAGATGACCCGTTTTAGTTAATCCATTATTTGCAGCATTTAAATAGGATGAAAGAATTAATGCTGTATCTGTATACCGAACAAATTTACCCAATGTATCACGCATCTGACTTGGAGTCACATACAAGATGGTACTATCAGATTTTGTAATAACTGCAGTAGAACTATCCAATACCCATTTAATGGTTCCTTTATTGTCGATTACTTTAGTAGCAACTTTTTGGGCCATAATGGCGCTGCTAAATGTCATTGCAAAAAGGGTGAAAAATAAAATCTTCTTCATAATTTTTTGTTTTAATTTATTTGTTTTTTTAATTAATTGATACTTATTTTAATTGTAGAATTCTAACTTCATCTCCCTGTGTACATGGGACTTCTGAAATAATGGAATTGGTGCTATTTACAGTAAAAGAAATCATAACGCCATTTCTAAATAATTGAATTCTACTTTGATCATAAATGGTATCCGGAGTATAGAATACAGATTGACTTTGTGCCAATACTGTTTCGATACTTTTGAGCATACCCGTAAGAAAAGAATTCGATGGGATCATTTTAATTCGCCCATCACTGGCGCTGGTTACTAATATTTGATCAGTTCTAATATCGCCGATTGATATACTATCAATCATTAGTTGACCATGTATTTGTAATGCACTTTTTGGAGTAGCAGTGCCAATTCCTACCCAACCATTTTCCGTTATCCGCATTCGTTCTGTATTATTTGACTTCAAAATCAACGGTGCTAGATCCTTAGTTCCTAGAAAATGTTTAAGTGAATCCGTTCCAATATTTCCATCTAGTTTCCATGAATCGTTGGCATTTCCCAACGCGGTGACTTTAAGCCATTTAGAACCATCACAATAATATATACCTGGGGAAACATCGTTGAGCGTTGCTACATTATAAATGAACATTCCTTCTACAAATTCCGTTAGTGGAATTGAATTTGTAGTTTCAATCAATGAGATTCTTGGCAACCGCAATCCTTTGTTTCTTGACTCCATCTCTAAAACTGAATTCCGATTTATTGACGAAGGATTATCTCCTATTTTTATCTGAGAAAGCAATGTAGTTCCAAAGCAAAAAACAATAAAACCGGATGTTATAAATATTTTTAATACTTTCATTGATTCAATTTTTTTGAGTATTATTGTACTATAAATTTTTGAGTTTTACCAATTTGGTTTCCACTCGAAGTAAGTACAATAAGCAAATAAGTACCAGCGGATAGATTTTGACAATCAGTCCATATTAAGTTGTGTGCCTTTATAATTTGAATTGGGGTAACTATAATTTTTTGCCCTATTGCATTAAATATAGTAACTTCAGCTTTGCCTCTGTAATACGTTTCAAAATCTAAAACGAGGCGCTCATGTTGTGCAATAGGATTTGGATAAACCAACAAATATTCTCTTAGATTGCAATCTCGACGCGATGATATCACTTCTGAATAAAAAAATGAACCATCCGTATCCTTTATATGCAATCGATAATATGCTAAATATGCTGGTTGATCAATCGTAATTTCGTAAAAATTGTCATTTGGTCCTCTTGCAGCTAAGACAGTTTCAATTCTTGTAAAATGAATACCATCAAAACTTTGTTCAACATTAAAAAGCTCAGTATTCGTTTCATTAAATGTGGTCCAACTTAAGACCGTTTGACATTGTTTGGATGAAGAACTAAAGTCTACTAATTTCAATGCTAAAGGAGGAAATAATTCGACACTTCCTATTGCAATTGCAGTAATGCCTCCAACCATAATGCCGCTCAAAGTGCTATTTTCTATATTATTACTTGCAGTTGGCCCGCCACTCAAATCTATCCATGCTATACCGTTCCATCCTACTAATCTTAAAGATGAAGTTTGTGCAAATAACACCATATTGGGGATACTAACTGTAATGCGAAGTCCAATCCCTGTCCCAGTTGTTCCTTGACCTAAATTGCTAGAAGCACCTACTTGCCAATCCCATTGACCATCTGGACTTACCACTACAATTGGTGCAACAAAAGAATTAATATTATGTGGCCCAGCATTGGGTTGGGTTGGATCAAGATATAAACTTGGATTCCCTAGTATCCATGCAGATGCATAAGCGTCTGTTGAGACTGAAGGACTTGACATTTCCAAAGTTCTAAGATCATTTCCACTTCCGATTGGAAAAATAAAGGATTGATTTCCATATTTTTTTATGTAACCGTTGATATTTGCACTATCTGTACATCCAATATAATTAGCCGTATCAAAGGCACTAAAATATCCAGGTAGGGATGATCGTTCAGTGGACCATGCAATTCCATTTACGGATGAAATGTCAATTATGCTGTAATTTGCTAATTCTCCTCCAGAAAAAACCCTATTTCCTTGAGTAATTCCTTCTAAGATAGTAATCAACAACAATAAAGTAATTAAAATTAGTCGCATGTATTATTACTGTAAATTCAAAAAGTCATTGAATTTTTACAGCGACACAAAGATGCCTGTATGCAATTTCTAAAAAGTTACATAAAAATAAGATTTATGTACAGAATTATTAAAAGTACTTGCGAATAGATGCTCCAACTATAAATGAAGTTGGGTTTTTTTCTTGTATTGCCCAGAAAAAGGATCGCGTATATAATTGAATTAAAAAAGATTTATTAATTAATAGGTCTGAAGTTAAGCCCATTCTAAATGTATTATATCCACCAATTCCGGTTGAGGCACCAACACTAAAATGTGAATTCAACTTCAAATGTAAATACAAGTCATATGAAGGCGATATATTTGAATAAGGTAAATAATTTACTTCTCCTAAAAATAACATTTTATCATTCCAGAAAATTTTTGTAAATTTAATTCCCAATTGCAATGGCAATTTTTCAGTTCTAGGCTGGTTAGATTTGTGTATAAATTCAGATTGATACGCCTCAAATGATTTTAAGTTTATATAAATGGAATCAAAAAGATTTTGAACTTCAATTCCTTCAATTCTTGTAGTTGTATCTAATTTGGATTGAATCGTGTTTTTATTCCAACGAACAAATCCTAATCTATTGATGTGAAAATCAATCCAGCCATTGTTTAATAGTTGAAATCCCAATAAAAAATTTGATGTTGCACCAATTCCGTTAATAGATTTTGAAGTAAAAGGATTCGGTGTAACGCTGGTTGTAAAATCCAAATCCACATCCACAAATTCCCCATCCTGAGCGGTAAAAATGGACCCTTTATTTCCAACTACTTCTATGGACTTATGACCAATTGCCAAACCCAGGTCTATTCCAAATCGAATCTTATGACAGGTTTTGATGAATCCTGTTTCTAAAGTACTATAGCTTAAATAATTATAATTTAATTGATCTAATTTGGCAGCTTGATTTTCATATTTTTTATTTCCAAAAAACAACAAACCAAAATAATCTTTAGAAAATACTGCATCTGCATACTCAATATGATTAATCCCAATGCGCCAATCAGAATTTTTAATACCAAAATAATTACTGCGCTGTTTTCCAAAATACAGTCCAGTAGTCCATAAACCCCCTCCTGAATTTAGATCTAACAATTGATTAAATGCCCGATCCTTTAACTCTTTTGATATTTCACCTCCTTGTATTAATTTTTTAGTAAAACCCCAAGAAACGTCACTAGATCCAACCGCAAAATCGGTCTTGATTCCAATGACATTTTTAAAGGCATTTGTTTGGTAATTCAACAAACTCAAATTCTGAGAAGTTGAGGTTGAATATGCGTAAATAAACAATAATGTTATTAGTAAATATCTCATTTTATACGATATATAAAATCACCAGTTAAAATAAAATCAATGTCATAGGTAGAATACAATTTTACATTGCTTGATGTTGGTTTTGTATCAAATATAGCATCGATTTTAATATGTTTATATGTAGTCAATTGCTCAATGACTTTCTGATCTATCGGAATTCGGATAATGGATTGTAATTTTTGATCTACCTTGCCATTTGAATTTATCGGGGCTGCTTTAATAATTTGATTTCCATCCAAAAGGATATACTTGCTTATACCATGTTCATCCAAAAGAGACATTATGATACGTGCATCTATCGGAAATCCATTTTTCGCAATTAAATTCAAAGTGCCTTTTTCTACTTGACTCAAATCCACTTGATTCAAATTGATATCTATAGTATCTAATAATTGTAAACCTTTAATGGATAGATTCAACGGCGCCTCCAAATGAAAATCTATATTAAGTAGTTTCCCATCGTAAATAAAATCATTGTGTACCAATTCATTCCCATTTGGATTGGTTTGCAATCTAATGGCATATTCTATTTGATCCGGAAGATTATTGATGAATGCATTGATATTCGAATTTTGACTATTGATCTTAAATCGTTCAATGGCTGGAATTATTGGTGGATACTTGTTGTTATCCTTTGCTCTATTAATATATAAAGGATTTTTGATAATTGCACTTGTTAAATCTATAACATTATTTTGTTTAGTATTAATAGATGTCAATTGATCAATGTTAAAAACTGCAGAAGCACCAATATTATTCTCAACCGTAATATCCATTTGTAATTGGTCAAACTGAATCATTCCATTCAATGAATTAAATTCTTCCAATGCAACTTTTGCCGGGCCATAATTAAAGTTAGTTTGATTTAAGTATCCTCTAGCATACTCCGGTTTAATGTCCAGTAAAGCTATTTCAGCAAAAAAATTATCACTTAAAGAGAGCGTTTTTAATTGTCCGGTACTATCGATTGCCGCGATAAACGTATTTGATGCAGTATTAAATGTATCATTATTGGGTCCTGATAAATCAAGATGATAACCTGAAAAATCAAATTCACGGGAATAAATGCTCAGTCCTCCAGGTGGCGCTGGTTCCAATGTCTTGTAAACTTCAAAGGGAATACCATTTTTTGTTGCACTGGGCAATTTATATGCAAATCTAACTGAGTCTTGTAAAGTGCTTTTTAAATTCAATCTGAGTTTTCCAGATTTAATTCGGGATTCTTTTAATTCAACTCCAATCGTTTTTAAATAAAAATTCTGAGTTTTGTTAATTATATTTTGTTGTGGCCAGCGAGCAGTTGCTATAGATGGATGGAGATTATACACTTTAATATTAGCAAGAATAGCATTTGAGGTGTCAACTAAAACAGGAATGCCATTACTTCCAGGTGAACCAAAACTGATTAATTGCGCATTAAGCTTTCCCTCCAGGGTTTTACCATCCAAATTGTAGGATTTGGTCTCCGTGGTATTGGAAGCAATAAGTGGAAAATTTCCTTGAACAATTAATTCATTGGTTGATTGATTTCTTAATTCAAAAACAACATTGGTAATATCAATGGGTAAACCATTTGTAAATGAAATATCCATTTGACCCGTAGCTAATGTCATTGTTGTAAAGATTGAGTCAGCACTAATAGGTACTACTGGCGCACTGAATGACGGGATCGATGGAATTGCGATATTTTGTCCATTCTGAGAAATAATAAGAAAACCTAATAGTCCAGCTTGCAAACAAATGGCTCCTAATGTAATCGGATAAGAAATGTTTGCATTATAAAGTGAAAGCGAATCAAGGGAATAAGACTTCGTTAATCCCGTATCTCTAAATGTAAATAGTGAATCTACAGAAAGATGATACAACTTTTTATCAAAAACATAAGTCAAGTTCTGACTAGAATCAATAGATAAAATAGAATCCTGAACAATATCCTTAAATGACAAACTTGATTTTAAGAGCGGAGTTAATAATTCAGTATTCCAACTAAGTTCTGATTTTCGACAGGAAAATAGAATTGATAGAAACAAACAAGCAAAGTATAAAATTCGTAAATTGCTTTTTACAAATATCTTGACAATAATATTGTGATCGTTCTCCAATGGTCTCATAGTTGAATTAAAATTAAAATAATACTAATTGATGCTAAGATAGAAGATTTTAATTAATTCGAACAATTTTAATGTAATTTACTGAAAGTGCGTCATTTAGATTCAACTTAATAATGATTCAATGCCATTAAAAGTGTACATTTGCAACCCATTTCTTATGAATTACAAAAAAGCTAAAGTCGGAGTAGTAGGTGCCGGTAGTTTTGGAACTACTATTGCCACATTATTGGCACATAATAGCGAGGTCCTTTTATTTTCCAGAAAAAAGGAAGTTGTAGACCGAATTAACAACGAAAATGTCCACCTCAACATAAAATTATCCCCTAAAATAAAGGCTACCGATCACATTGATGAATTGATTCACGAGTGTGGTTTAATATTTCCGGTGGTGCCATCAGAATCTTTTAGATCAACCATCCAAGCCATGAGTCCTTATCTTACTCCGGGACATATATTGATACATGGAACAAAGGGACTTGATATTTCTGATATATCACTAAATGAATTAAGTAAAACCCAAATTTCCAGAAAGCATATACACACTATGAGCGAAGTTATTCGTGCTGAGTCTCAAGTGGTTAGGGTTGGGTGTTTAGCTGGCCCAAATTTATATAAAGAAATTTTAGATGGCCAACCAACTGCTTGCGTTATAGCAAGTGAATATGATGAAGTCATAAAAATTGGGTCAGAATACCTAACCAGCAAATATTTTTTTGTTTTTGGCTCATATGATTTAGTTGGGGCCGAAATGGCAGGCGCTTTAAAAAATATAATTGCCTTAGCTTCTGGCATGTTAGCAGGAAGAGGTCTCGGTAAGAATATTCAAGCTATGCTCATTACTAGAGGTCTCCGGGAAATGATAGAGCTCGGAAGATGCGTTGGAGCTACACACAGGTCATTTTTAGGAACAGCAGGTATTGGGGACCTGATAGCCACTGCCACAAGTGACAAAAGTAGAAATTTTACATTTGGGATGAGGTTTGGACGTGGAGAAAAAATGAAGGATATCATTGATTCGATGGACGAAGTCGTAGAAGGTGTTAGAACCGTTAGAATTGCATACCAATTAGCAAAATCCTATCAATTAAGAGTCCCCATTATCCAGATGATTTATAGTGTTATATTCGAATCGTTTGAATTGGATAAAGCAATCCAGTTCCTCATGCGCTATCCATTCGGACCAGATGTTGATTTTATCTGATTTTTAGCCCATTTAGTCAGTTGATTAAGAATTTATATATAATATATTCACTAAAATAGAGTTAGTCCTTATCTTTCACCCGATTTAATACTGAAATCTATTATGCTTGATCAAATGTTTTCCCTTGAAGGTACTGATATTGATAGCCAAAGTGCCAAAATCATAAGTGAGGAATTGAATAAATTGAGCTCTCAAAAATTCGATTATATTAAATATCGCCAGGCAATTAAAGGCATGACCGCATTGAAAATTGATGAAGAAACTGCAATTCAATCAACTTTAATGACGGCTTCAACCATGAATGTTACTGTAGATGATATAAGGAATTCTGCACAATTTTTCAGTCAATTACTAGATGAAGAAGCGCAAAAATTTGGGCAAGCCACTATTCATCATTATCAAGAAAAAGTAGAAGCTAAGAAACATGAAATAGGCCAAACTTCTAAGCGAATTGTAGAACTCGAGGAACAAGTTAAAAATATTGAATTAGAACTTCAAGAACTCAGGAAAAGCATAGACTTAATGCAAAGTGAAATTGAATCAAATGAATTGAAAAATTCTAATAAAAAACTCAAATTTACCAATACCATAAATCGTATAAAATCCTACATTTTAAATGATATTTCTTTACTTCAAAATAGATCATTCAAATAAAAAAAATAAATTATGTCAACAATAATCAATCCTGGATCTGGTTTAGAAAAACCAAAATCTTTCTGGAGTAAACCCGAAGGTGTAACTGGAACCGTAGTTTTAGCTGGCTTACTTATTGGTGGTGGCGCTATCTTATATAAATACCTACCCTACCTCATTTCTTTAGCTGGAAATATGATCTATTTGTCAGGAATGTTAATTGTGCTAGGTGCCATCATTTATATGGTGCTAGATCCAAAAATGAGAACCTTGATAGGCTATATGTATAAAAGTATTATGCGATGGGTCACTGGAATTTTTGTAACTATTGATCCAATTGGGATATTAAAAAACTATATCGAAGACCTTCAGGATAATCTATCTAAAATGAGTGAACAAATTGGTGTATTAAAAGGACAAATACGCAAATTACAAACCAATGTGACTGAAAATTCAAAGGAAATAGAAACCAATCTAAAAATGGCTCAGGTAGCTAAAAACCAGAATTTGGAACCTCAGATGGTATTGGCTACCCGTAAAGCAGCAAGACTTCAGGAAACCAATGAAAAATATACTCACTTATTGAGTAAAATGGACATCTTAAGTAAGGTGCTGACTAAAATGTATCAAAATTCTGAAATTTTGTTAGAAGATACTAAGGATCAGGTAAAACTTAAAGAGGAAGAGCGGAAGGCTATCAGGGCTTCTCATAGTGCTATGAAATCAGCTATGAATGTAATCACCGGAAATGCTGATCAGCGTATGATGTTTGACCAAGCCCTAGAACATATTGCAGATGATGTGGCAAGTAAGGTCGGCGAAATGGAACGATTTATGGAATTGTCTGAGAATTTTATGAATTCAGTTGATTTGCAAAATGGTGTATTTGAAGAGGAAGGATTAAAGATGCTACAATCCTATGATGAAAAAAGTAAATTGCTCTTAATGGGTGATCGCTCCAATAAGTTTAATTTAGATTCACCAAGACCAGTACGTGAAGAAAACAAAAAGGATGACAATCAGTATGATGGTTTATTTAATTCTTAATGCAAGAAGTTTAAGTCGCATTTAACGATATCTTAATAAATTAATCAATTAGAAATTGATCAGACCATTTAGGTGAAGTGTATCTCTAGTTGTCTACTTAGTCTATTATTAAACTAGCAAAAATTCTGTCCAAGCTGAAATAATACACTAATAATTTGGATATTTTAATATTATTTATTTATTTTTGATAATAAAAATAAATAATATGAAATCTTCAAGTCCATTAGGCTTACTATTTGCAATACTCTTATTAGGTTTTTTTCATTGTCGCAAAGAAAAAGTAGACCTTTGTTTAACTAGTGATTTGGAAGTAAGTATTAGAGTTTCTGCTGATACCACAACTCTATTTGCAAATGCCAGCGGTGGTTTACCACCATATAGTTATAAATGGCAAAATAGCAATTCTTCCGACAGTATATATTCAGGAACTAGATTGAATGGATATTACTATATTGATGTTACAGATTTTTCTGGATGCAAAAAAACTGGAGTCATATACATTTTTGGCTCTGTTATTCCATGTGATAATTTTGGAAGTGTTAAAGCTCAAGATTCTTCAGAATATGGCATTATCGTAATCGGCACACAATGTTGGTTGTTCCCAGATTTAGAAGTTAAACTGCCTGAAGTTAAATATTATCCAGATAATTTTAATTGGAACTTGATAAAAGATGAACCTGGATTTTGTTACGCCTATGATGACAAAGGCTCCAAGATAACTACACTTTATAATGGAAATGCAGTAAAAACTGGTAAACTATGTCCTAATGGTTGGCATATACCTTCTTTAGGAGAATGGCAAACGTTAATTGATTATTTAGGAGGTGATGCAATTGCAGGAGGTAAATTAAAAAGCAATTCACTTCATTGGAAAAGTCCTAATACACTTGATTCAATTGCTCCTAGCTTATTTTCAGCAGAACCAGGAGGCAGGAGACAGACAGATGGTGCTAGTATCTATGCAGGAGAGATTGCTCATTTCTGGACTTCAACTAAAGCAGCGGATACAAATACATATTATGGAATACTAATGGTTAATGCAGGCACAAACATTTTTACAGGACTACAATGGCACGTAAAAAATGGATTGCAATGTCGCTGTATAAGAGATAAATAGTTCTTTGTGCTTTTATTCATTGGTTGTTAATAAATACATTGCATCATATTTTATATTTTTAAATTGACATTTGACTTAGGAAGTAAAAGTCCATATTTATTAAATTGAAAAAGTCTAAATTATATGTACAAATAAGACATTTTATTAATCCAAAAAGATGGTATTGTGAAGCTATAAATCAAATTGTAACAAACAGATTGCCTAAATATATATATCATTCAGTTTTATATTTATATTGCAATTATTGTAAGAGCATTTGACTAATTGAGCGGTTTGGTAATTAAAGATGACTACGATAAAGAAAAAAGTAATAATGATAGGACTTGTTACAATATGTCGATCAGATTATTCATTCCACTTACTACCATAATCTTTTAAACTCAAAGCCAAATTAATCTCTATCATATCAAAATAATTCGGATCGAAATCATCTTTAAGCCAATCAATAATAGATTCATACTCTTCATGTTTTGGATTTGAAATGTTGCCTAGGAACTCTGTATACCCATAAATGTCACCACAGTCTTCAGGTAGACTAATGGATTTTTCTGAAATGCATTTTGGAATTTGACCAGATACATCATCATTTACCATGACTTCTAACCATAATTAATGCGACACCTATTTCCTAAATTATATTCAAATTTGATGCTGGATTTTTCAATATAGCTTGTGAATTTAATGTTCTTGAAATTTAGGCCTCTTCAAATTTTATAGGTGCATAATGGATTATTCTATAATTAATCAATTGCATATATGAATTTATCCAACCCATAGTTGCTTGAATTATTCAATGCATATTATCCTACTATGTATCTGAATAAACTAATAATCTTCGCCCTACATTCGGCTATGAACCTATAGGAATAATTTTTATATGACAAATCTGTTGTAACGTATCATTAAAATTATACCGTATATTCAATTAGTATTATTAAAAGCGGGATCAATCAACTTTCGCAGTAATACGATTTGTCCTAAATGATAATAACTATGCTCAATCATAGCATCAATATTTCTTTGATATGATCCGTATTTCGCTTCAATGAATACCTCATCCAATTTTGTCTCAGGCATTTGCTCAATTAAACTAGCAAATTCTTCAGAATCTTGCCAAAAGTTATTCAAAAATACCTCCCATTCAAGTTGAGATTCCATCGGTTTGAAATCAAAACTAAACTTATCTTTGATTTCAAGATCACCTCCTAGGAAAACATTTTTTATGCCATTAATGTAATAGTGAATATGTTGTGCCAGTAAGGCTATTGAATTTAATGATCCATATTTTGTGGTTGCAATTTCCCAATTCAAATTTGACAGTTGATGTTTAAAATTTGTATTGGCAATCCATGTGCCATTTAATGTGACTTCTCGAAATCGATTAGCTATTGCTTGAGACTTATTCATTTCTTTATTTTATTATGAAAATTGAATCAGATAGATTTAAGATAAAATAACCATACAAAAATAGGACTAAAGTTAGAAACCAAATATTTTTGCTAAAAAATTATTTATTAATCATTAAAATTATAAAGTTTAATGGGTTAAATAATTGATCTGAATCATAAGATCAATTTTATTGCTTAAACCCGATTTGATAAAGCACCTGCCTAATAACCATTAGCTTGGAATAGGATAAAATAAAACCCTTATTATGATACAATGTCAATCAATAATAAATGATGCCAATACATATAAAATACCTTTTTGTTTTACATAGCTCTATAATCAGAAAGTTATTAAATAATTTTAAATACCACCACATTTATAAATATAGCCATAGAATACTAAATAATATAAAACAAATTTATTTACAAAAATATACTTACCTTGGAGTTGAATCATATGGAATAAACCCATGCCACTTCCAAGGTATGCATGTATCAGCTATTATGTTCTCTATAATTTCTTGAAAAATATGCTCTCCATTTTCGCTATTGGTCATAATAATAATGGATATACCCTTCTCAATAAAATTAATATTATAATTTCTCCATGAACCACCATTACCCTCTTTAAAAAATGCTAAACCATATTGGCATTTAAGCAAACCCCAGCCCAATCCATATGATAGGTGTATTGCATCATTTTCTGAATTTGTATCATAAGATATAGGCGGAAATTGACTCTTTGAATGGATGGCAATCTGAGGAGAAAACATTTCTTCATAACTGTCATGGTTAAGTCCTTTATGTTGCATCAAAGATTCAATAAATTTAGAATAATCCGAAATGGTAGTGACCATAGAACCACCTGCTACAGGTTCAGTGCGTTTCCTTTTTAGATCTATTTCTCCATTATTCAAATGTCCCACTGCTACATTATCATCACCAAAGGAGGTATGCCAAATATATCCCGTTCTTGTCATTTCGAAAGGTTTAAAGATTATTTCTTGTGCCAACTCTTCAATATTCTTTTGATGAATTTCTTCGATCACAAGTTGTAATAGTTTGAATCCTTCACCGGAATAGGCATATTTTAATCCTGGAGTAAAGTAAATTTTAATGACACCAAGTGTATCTTGTTCTCCGGTTATTGGGTTAAACCATCTAACATTGGGTAGACCGGTAGTATGACTTAAACACATTCGCGCTGTTATTAACTTCCACCTCTCATCGTTTTTCAAATCAGAAAAATATTCATAATCGGCAATGGGCTTTTTTAAATATTTATACAACGGTATATCTAAATCAAGTGTCTTTTCTTCTACAAGTTTCATAACAAGAAAACCAAAGACTCCCTTACTGAAGGAAGCTCCATAAACTATAGTTGAGGTGTCCAACAAGGCATTATTAGGTTTGTTTTTGTAACCATATGATTTAATGTATACCCTTTTGTTTTGATTCAATATGGCAAGATTTAATCCATGCACATTAGCACTGTCCAATAATCGTTTAACAATTTGGTCAATTTTAAATGTTGAAATATTACTGCCGTCTAATCTTTCTATTTGTTGAATTTGACTCAATGCCATGTTACCTACAAATAAAAGTAAAAGTAAAAAAATGCATTTCATAAATAGGCTTGTTGATTAAAATCGCAAGATAGATTCAAATAAATATAACATACATTTTATATCATTAAATACTTTTCATTCTACCAATTGGTCCACCAAATTTAAACATTTTTAATGATTAAACGATTATCTTGATCGCACATTGGTTTTAAAAAACGAATCAACGTATGATATAAACAATTTAATAGTTTTATGAATAAGATCATATTAGACTTTTATAGATCTTGGACGCTCGATAATTTCCATACCATTTATATCTTTTGCATGAATATTAAATCTCAATAAGGTTCTAACGGTATGAATTCCATGAATCCCGAATGCTCCAGGATTCAAATATAGTAATTGCCATTTGGTGTCGTAAGCGATTTTTAAAATATGAGAATGCCCACAGACTAGAAGTTGTGGTTTGTGTTCCTTAAGCAAAGCTTGGACCTGAGGAGAATAGGTCCCGAATTTACCTGCAATATGAATAATCATTACTTTGACCTCTTCAATATGAAATATTTCGAACTCTGGTATTGATATTCGAATATCTTTATTATCGATATTACCAAATACCATTCTGCAAGGTTTGAATGCTGTTAGCTGATCGACAATGTGTAAGGAACCTACATCACCTGCATGCCAAATTTCGTCACATGTTTTGAAATATTCAAAAATTTTATCATCCAAATAACTATGCGTGTCTGATAAAATACCAATTTTTATCATTCAGCAATTTTGATTATAATTTTACCAAATTGATCACCTTTTGACATCCGCAATAGTGCCTGATTTACATCTTCAAAAGCATATACAGAATCAACTATCGGAACAATTTTATACGTATTGATAACATCTAACATGTCTCTAAATTCCTGATCACTGCCCATGGTAGAGCCAAATATTGAAATTTGTTTCCAAAATATTTGTTGAGGCATTAAGTTTCCTATTAAACCTTGAGTTCCACCGTAAATACAAATCCTTGCGGCAGGGTTACACACCTTAACTAATTTATTGAAATCTGAGCCTGCAGCTCCATCAACGATGATATCCACTCCATTGCACATTTCCTGGAGTTTTTTATCCCAATCCATTGAAGTATAATTGACCCCGCCTTTAGCTCCTATGCTTAAAGCCTTTTGTATTTTTTCATCACTGGAAGAATTGACATACACTTCGAGTCCAAGTGCGATAGCATATTGTAAGACAAATAACGCTACCCCGCCACCTATTCCTGTAATTAGAATTTTTTCTCCTTTGATCGGTTTTGTCTTAGTAACAAGGGCCCGGAAAGCCGTCAATCCAGCTAAAGGAATGGCGGCTACTTGTTCATCGGTTAGGTGATTTGGTGCTTGGTAAATTGATGAATTTGGGACACAAACAAACTCAGAAAGTGATCCGTTACGGGGTAAGCCCAATATTTCGAATTGCTTGGATTGTACATTTAGATTTTCACCCCAAAAAAAAGCTGGATTGATGACCACCCGATTATTAAGGTGCAACCCGCAGACATCTGAACCTAGTACAATTGGAAATTTAAGCCCAGCATATTGCCCCTTGGTAATCCACAGGTCTCTGTGATTCAAACCTGTTGTTTTAACGGTTATTAGGCTAAAATCCTTTTCTACATTGGGTTTATCAATGTTTCTAATCTCAATCGGTTGATTGATTCCTTCTAAAACCAAAGCTTTCATATATTATAATTGAATCAAAGTTAAGCAAATTGAAGAAATCGAACTTTTACTCCATTGAAATCATATGAAATGGGCCATCAGTATACCTGCAGCAATACCAACATTTAAAGATTCTGCACCCAGTGTTTTAGAAGGGATATTAATCAGTTGATTGCATTGATCTAATACATTAGATGACAGTCCATTAGCTTCATTTCCAAGGCAGATAATTTTTGGGAATTTTAAATCTACTTCTAAGTAAGATATGCCATTTAGTGAAGCGCCTAGAAATTGATGTTCAGCGAAACTTTGTTTTAGGTTTTGGATTTCAATTTCTATGGTTTTAACCCTAACGACACTGGACATGGATGCCTGAATAACTTTGTTATTCAATGGATCTACGCATCCTGGAGATAGATATATGGTACTTATTCCAAACCAATCAGCTGTCCTTATAATCGTACCCATATTTCCTGGATCACGAATTTGATCTAAAAACAAGGAAATTTCAGGATTTGGACTATGAGATGCAGACCAGGAAGGAAATTTCATGATAGCAAGTACCTCTTCTGTAGAACTTAACTTTGAAATTTGTTGGAACTGACTTTCAGTAATTTCTTTGATTATGTCCAAAAATGGTGCTATTTTTGATTGATTTTTCAATATCCAGGATTTGGTAGCCAATAAGTTTACCAAATCATTAGGTTTTGAACGAATCAAATCAAGCACCAACCTAGATCCTTCTGCAACAAACATTTGATCATTATATCTTTGTTGTTTGTCATGAAGGGACTTTATCCACTTTATTTCATTTTTAGAAAGCATAATGATCCATATAGCTAATCAATTCTTGTATATTTTAAGGTTCAAATTTAAGTTAATATTTTCTCTTGGGCTCCTAGGAATATTGTGCTCTTGCAATTCAGTAAAATTTTTGCAAGCTAATGAAGTCCTTTTAGCGGAAAACAAGATTGATTTAAAAGCGTATCAATCATCTGAAGATCGTCTTACGTTAACTCAAGAATTGAGTACATTGTATAAACAAAAACCCAACAGGAATTATTTGTTTTTTATTGACCGGGAATGGTTTTATTACTATTTAAATGCTCGAAAAAATAAAAAAATTTGGCTTCGAAAAACGTTACAAAAACAATCTGAACCACCAGCAATATTGGACACTTTGCTCATACAAGCCACAGAGAAAAATATGTATAACTACTTATTTAATAAAGGCTATTTTAATGTTAAAGTATCTAATACTGTTAAAACCAAGAAAAAAAGAGCTAATGTTCAGTATTTGGTAGAACCTAAAAACAGGTATTATGTAAAATCTTTGGTAGTTGGTGCGGATGACACAAGTTTGCTATCCTTAGTTCAAAGTACCATCGATCAATCATTACTAAAACCAGGATCACCTTTAGATTTTAATGTTTTTCAAAGTGAAAAATCAAGAATTTCCGAATTGTTATTAAATCATGGTTATGCAGAATTCAATCCTGTGTATATCCAAAATTTAGACATTGATACAATGGGAAATTTTGCAGATGTTAACTTAAATATTATTAATCCTGAAAACAAAACGGAACACAAAAAATACACGATCCAAAATATTCAAATACTAAATGATTATTATCCCGTAAATTATGAGGCCATTAATGCAACTTTGTATGACTCTATATTATTTTTAGATCGTAATAGTCCTTTTTACATTAGAAATAGTGTAATAGCCAAAAGAATTGGAGCTAGACCCGGTAAGCTTTACAATAAATCAAATATAGAAGAGTCTTATGCCAAAATTGCGAAATTGGGATTTTTTAAATTTATTAATATTGAGTCAAAAGTTGACAGTACAGACCCAAGTAAATTAAACCAATCCGTTTATCTCACACCTCATAAACTTTGGGTTTTTGATTATGGTACTGATGTAAGTTACACTACTTTAAAAACTACAGGTCAAAACCTATTTGGAATATCTGGTTTTATCAATTTAAAAAACAGAAATATTTTTCATGGTGCAGAAAATTTTGATACTAAATTGGAAGCTGGAACAGAAATTAGTTTTTTAAATATCAATCGATTCAATTCTGTCAATTTTAGTTATTCGAATGAATTAACCTTACCCGATTTTTTAGAAGTCACGCGTACCTATAAATGGAGTAGATTTCTTTTAAAACCATGGGTTAAAATGCCTTTAGAACCAGAAACTAAAACTGCCTTTAGCATTGGATTTGATTATGTCAATTTAACTTCTTTATATTCTTACAATTCCCTTAATTCAAAAATCTCATATGACTTTAATATCAATAGAAGAAAGCGAATTACGATGAATACTTTTATTGTCAGCTATTATATTCCTAAAGTATTTGCTGCATTTGATTCAATTATTTCAAAAAATCAATTTCTTCAAAAAAGTTTTGTTGGGCAAAGACTTTTTACCTCATTTTTTTTAGGCGATCTGAGATATTATTACCAAAGTAAAAAGAGTCCGAGATATAATACAACTTTTATCGGCAGCATTGAGACCAGTGGATTGGAAGTAAGTTTAATTAAATCTATATCTAATCTTTTTAAGAAAAACGCACCAATTGATACAGAGTCGAAATTGGAGTTTTCAAGGTTTATCAAACTGGAAGGTGATCAACGATGGTATTATTCATTGAAAGGTGGTGCGTCCATTAATGGAAGATTTAATGCAGGAGTTGTTTTTCCATATGGCAATAGTAAAACGACACCCTATATTAAACAATTCTATCTTGGAGGACCGCAAAGTCTAAGAGCCTGGGGAATCCGAGAACCAGGCCCAGGAGCAGATCCAATTTCTAGAACAGTTGACCAGACAGGTACCTATTATTCAGCCGGAGATGTAAAAGTAGAAGCGAACATTGAATTTAGATTTGATTTGGTTTGGATATTTAAAGGGGCTTTTTTTGTGGACGCCGGAAATATCTGGTTGCTTCCTCATAAAAACCAGGATTCAGAATTGGGGACTTTGAGCAAATATGCCTACAAACAAATTGCCGTGGGTTCGGGATTCGGGCTAAGAATGGATTTATCTTACTTTCTCTTTAGAATTGATATAGGCTTTAAACTTCGCAACCCATATCCAGATGAAAACGGTAATTATGGATTGTACTATCCTACAAATCCAGTAAGCATTAAAGGGCTTTGGAAAGATAAAAACATCCATCTTGCATTGAATTATCCTTTTTAGTGTGCCCAAGTTGGATTTAGGAATCATTTAAAACATGTATTCAATTCCATTATCACATTAATCAATCGATAAATTGAAGATTGGGATATCACTGGATTTGTATTCTAATTCAATTTTTTTTGGAGATGTATGGTAGGATTTTTTAAAAAATATTTATAAATAATACATTACATATTACAAATATTCATATATTTGTGCTCGACTACTACACAAAAGAAATTCCCAAACGCAGTTATTGTTTAATTTTTAAAACAACTGCACATGAAAACTACGTTTACCGCTCTTCAAAGGGCTTACTTTGCTATTGTATTGTTTTTAAGCATTACTTTTACCTTACACGCTACTGTATTGAGTTACAATTTGGAGTGCCCTCCTTCTGTAACTGTATATTGTAACGATGATTTGTCAGATCTTGACAAATGGGGTAAGGCTTGGGTGTGGGAAAATTATATTAAAAAGTATACCCTCGCACCTAAATCGGTAATTTATAATACCAATTCCTGTGGTATTGGCACCATTACACGAACGTGGGAATATGAAGATCCTCATTGGATCATGCATACTTGTACCCAGACCATCAAAGTTATATCCAACGGATTACCTTTTAGTCTTGCCGATATTAATTGGCCTCTTTCGCTTGAACTGGAAGGTTGTAATCCTAATGCGGATCCAAGTCTTTTACCAAAGTATTACAATGTGCCTACTTTTAATAAGAAGTCTTGTAGCCAACCTATGTATTCATATAAAGATATGAAGTTTACTGTTGGAGATGGCTGCATGAAGATTCTGAGAGACTGGAAAGTCATCGATTGGTGCCAATATGTTCCAAATGCTAAACCACAGTTAGGTGTTTGGACTTATACACAGGTCATCAAATTAGTCTTAAAAGACTCGACCGCAAAATTAAATTGTCCCAAAGACACTATTGTTGATGCAAATCAGGATTGTAAAGGAGCTTTTGTTAAATTGGATTCAGCTACAGCCTTTTCAAAATGTGGTGCCATTTATAAAATTACAAATACATCCCCATACGCTAAATCTAGCGGAGCAAATGCTTCTGGTACTTACCCATTGGGAACAACTCAATTTTATTTTATAGCAGAATATGGTTGTGGCAAAGAATTAAAATGTTTAGTTACTGTTACAGTAAAAAACAAGATCCCTCCTACCCCATATTGTTTAACTGGTGTTATCGTTGCTTTAATGCCCATTGATACCAATCGCGATGGGACTGTAGATGTTGGGATGATTGAAGTATGGGCAAAAGATGTTGATCATGGATCATATCATCCTTGTGGATACAAAAACCTTAGATTTTCATTTTCAAAAGATGTGAATGATCGATCGAGAATATTTACTTGTGATCAACTCGGGAAAAATGATATTGAAATGTGGGTAACAGATAGCTTTGGCAATCAATCGTTTTGTAGAACAATGATTGAAATTCAAAACAATAATGCCAGAATCCCAAATTGTAAAAGAAAAGATAGTATAACAACAAACCCAAGTTCATTATCTGTCAATGGTACTATACACCGGGAAAATTTAGAATTTATCGAAGAAGTCAAATTACAGTTGGCTGACATGAGTTCATTTACAGTGGTAACGAAGAGAGATACTGTCTTTAAAATTAAATATGATACACTGAAAGTCCCAAGTGGCACCGTTTATTATATTCAGAAAAAAGATACTTTAATTTCAGTCAGATATGACACCATTCATCAACCCATATATGATGAAAAGATGAATAGGTCTGATGGTTCTTATGCTTTTTTAGATTTGAAAAAAAATCGACCTTATATTCTCCAACCCAGCAAAACAAATCAATCTTTTCAAGGTATTGATATCAATGATGTTATTGTGTTGCTTCGATATATTATGGGCGTAGAAAAATGGAATTCACCTTATAAGAGAATTGCTGCTGATATCAACGGTGATGGAATCATTTCCAATGCTGATTTTGATTTATTATATAGTGTGGTGAATGGATCAAATACCATAAACGCCATTCCTAAACTTTGGCGCTTTGTACCGAAATCATATATCTTTCCCGATCCAATCAATCCTTCAAAACCCGCATATCCGGAATCAGTTGCTCTATCATCCATGAATCAATCCATGAATAATCTTGATTTTATTGCAATACGCATAGGAGAATTGGATGGGTCCAAAACTTATAAAAATTTCAATTCAGAAACTGTTGTTTCTAGAAATCTATCTACAGCAATTGCTTATGTAACAGATCAAAAGCTTTTAAATGACAAGACTTATAACATACCTATTACATTTGAGAAACCTATATCAGGTGGAACCTTTAAGTCGAATTCAAATTTTGAGCTATTGGAAATATCGGATCCTTATCAAAGTTATCCAGTAAGGGATGGAATTATTTATTTTAATAAATCGAATCAATCAACAACACAAATTGTAATTAAAATCAAAGCACTACAAACGATTGATTTATCCGTAATCTTAAAAGATATTAACGCAACTATAATACATGCTCAAAATCAAGAAATTGTAAAATTTGTTGTTATGTCAAATAAAACTATTGGGCATCTTGACTTATTACGGGTTTATCCAAATCCAATTAAACATGAAAAACTACGTTTTGATTTTAATTTACCAATAGCCTCAGATGTTATTTTAGAGTTTTCAAATCTTCAAGGCCTAGAAATGTATCGCACTATAAAACATTTTGAAAGTGGACTACAATCATGGGAGATAGATCCACAAAAAATAGGTAACATTCATGCTGGAATGATATTTTTTAAAATTTCAGATGGTTCCTATTTTGATACAGGCAAATTGTTTTTAGAGGAATAGAATATTAAAACTACGATGTAAGGCTAGTATCTTCAAGGCGGATGCTAGCCTTTTTTTTTAAGTTTAATATAATGATTAAATTCGACAACAAGTCCATCTTTGGTCAATCCATTTATTCGATTTCACAAAAATCGCTTAGCAAAGTGCCAGGTAACAATTCCTGCCGCTACACTAACATTGATGGAATGCTTGGTTCCTCTTTGTGGAATTTCAATGCAATAATCTACACATTGCAATACGGATTCAGAGATCCCATTAACTTCATTTCCAAAAATGAGAATATACGCTTTATCTATTTCAACTTCAAAGTGATTTAATGATATGCTATCCGAAGTTTGTTCAATACCAATAATGATGTAGCCCTGCAATTTCATGTTCATTAAAAATTCTTCTAATCTTTCAAAATGACACCAGGCAACCGTTTCAGATGCGCCAATAGCTGTTTTTTGAATTTCAGGATGTGGTGGTTGGACTGTATAACCTCCAAGAATGATTTGTTCAATGCCAAAAGCGTCGCCTATTCTAAATAATGAACCTACATTATGTCCAGAACGAATTTGGTCTGCTGCCAAAATTAATGGTATTTTTGGAGCTATTTTGAAAGCATCAGGACTTAACCTATTCAATTCTTGAAGCGATAATTTTTTCATAATAGCTATATATATAGAATGATCACAAAAGTAAAATTATTAGACCATTTGAAGATAGTATTCTTAATCTATCCATTGGTATTATTATATTGGAATTATATAGGAGACGGCAATGATTTAATAGAAATATTGCCAACACTCAAGCAATGGAACCAACCAGAGCTCTATCCCAAAGATTTTTTTTTGAATTATATCAAATCCATTCCTTTACATGAACGCACAGTCAGCCTATTATTTTTGTCTAGTTTAGGTGCAAAAACACCCTGGATAATGTTCCTCATTCATGCATTATTTACTTGTTTTTTGATCATCGGTGTCTATAACGTAGTAAAATTATTTATTTCCCATAATTGGATTGTAGTTTGGGTTTTAATAGCACTATTTTTTGTGTGCCCTTATACTTCTGTAGGTAATAATGAGATTTACTACAATATGCCAGTAGCATCCCTATTTGCAAAGACTTTTGGTGTTTGGGCTATTTATTTTCTACTAAGCAATCAATTTTATTGGTTTGCCATTTGTCTAATTGCATCTAGTTATTTCCATCCTATTGTAGGTTTGCAATTAAGTATTTTGTGGTTTGGTTCAAAACTTATTCATCATCTAAAAACTAAATCGAAAGCAAAGATTATTTATAAATCCTTTTTACTTTATTCGATAGTCACCTTTCCATTTTATCTAATCCTACTTTATTACACCCAAGCTCCCCATGCGCATGATCATTTTTTATTTGATATACTCGAATTTAGAATTGGTCACCATTTTTTAATTGAATATTGTGGTATATTAGACATATTGATTTATATTGTTTTAGTTGCTTTTGGTTTGTGGTATTGGAATCCTAAACATAAAGTCCTATTTTATTTTTATCTATTACAAGGAATTTTATTAATCTTATATTGTATAGGAACCACTGTATTTCATTCGGAATTCATACTTAAATTTCAATGGTTAAAATCTACTATTTGGATTGAATGGTTTTCACTAATTTCAATAGGAGCATGGATTGAAAATTACTATTCAAAAAAACATTACTTCCGTTTTTTACCTGGATTAACTGTAGGATTATACAGTATTATTATTATCATGGCATTTTTTAAATTCAACGCTAATAATCCAAGAATAACTGAAGAGAGACTTTTAGGATTATGGGCCAAAGAACATACTCCAATAGATGCATTGTTTGTAGTTCCGCCGGATTTTACCTATTTTAAAACGAATTCAGAAAGAAGCGGTTGGGTTGATTTCAAAGCTATAGCACATCACCCGCAATATTTATTTCCTTGGTATGACCGAATTCATCGAATTTATAATATTGATTTATCGGATCGAAGGAATCATATCGATTTACAAAATAAAGCCAATAATCAATTTAAAAAAATATCCGATGAAACATTATTGTATTTAAATAAAAATCAAATGGTTGATTTTATTATTTTACCTATTGATGCAGATTGGCATACAGAAGTGTTAGAAGTCGTGTATTCAACAAAGAATTATCGTATATTCAGGTTTATCTAATATATCAGACCCTTTAATTATTTCAAGAGGAATTCCAATGGGATATCGAGTCTCTTCCTCCAATCCAATTCACTATGACTAGCCTTAGGAAAAACAAGAGACTTATAATTCACAGAATCTTTATGATATAATTCGAACATCTGATCAATCTGTTTTTGATATGGGGCATACCACGAATCCAGATTTTCTGTACCATGATCGAAATAAATTTTTTTATCTTTAAGTATGGGCATTTTTTCAGGTACATATTGCATCATACCCTTAAAAAAATGTTTATTGTCGAACATGACACTTAACGGCCAATGTGTGGACATGCACATGGCACCTCCAAACACGTCAGGATATTCCATTAATGCATAAAACGAAATAAGTCCACCCATGCTTGCACCACCAATAAATGTATTTTGAACACTTGACAGTGTTCTATATGTACTGTCAATATAGGGTTTCAATTCAAATACAATAAATTTTAAGTATTCATCTGATAATGGCTTGCCATTATATTCTCTTCTTATTCTTCTTTTATACTTTTTATCAAGTATTTCAAAAGGTTTAGTCGGATTGTATTCGCGATAACGATAATCAGTATTCCAAATTCCCACCACGATACATTCCTTAATTTTTTTTTCAGAAACAAGACGATTCAATGCCTGATCACAACTCAATGGATTGGAATGATAGGATACATTTGGGTCAAATAAGTTTTGGCCGTCTTGCATATAAATCACAGGATACTTTTGATCTACATTACCATTATAAGATTGGGGTAGCCATATGTCTAAATTCCTTTCAGTTACAAATTGAGATGGAAAATTTATATAGCGCGTTAGATGAACCGGATCTTTGATTTGTAAGATTTCCTGGGCACTGGTTTTATGTTTAAATCCTAGTGCTACAAGAATTCCGGATAGTATAACTTTCCAACGCTTAGTCACTACTATTTATTAGCATTTTTATGTTTGTAGATGATACATGCTTTGGTAAAATCAACAAAGAGCGGATGCGGATTTTCAACCGTACTCTTTAATTCAGGATGAAATTGAACTCCAACAAACCATGGATGCTTAGGCAGTTCTACAATTTCTACTAAATTCTTTTCAACATTCATTCCAGAAACAACCATGCCTTTTTCTTGCATTCGAGTCAGATATTCATTATTAAATTCATACCGATGACGATGCCGCTCTGATATAACCTGTTTGCCATAAGCTTTATAGGCCAATGTATGTTCTTTTAAATCACATGCATAGGCTCCTAATCTCATAGTTCCTCCTTTGTTTTTTATTTTCTTCTGATCAGGCATCATATCAATAACCGGATAAGGTGTTTTAGGATTGACCTCATAAGATGACGCCTCTTTTAATTTGAGTACATTTCTTGCAAATTCGACAACCGCGCACTGCATTCCTAAACAAATCCCAAAAAAAGGTATGTTATTTTCTCTTGCGTATCTAATTGCTTGAATTTTACCTTCAATGCCTCGTTCACCAAATCCAGGTGCAACTAATAAACCATCAAGTTCTTTAAATAATTTGCTCACATCTTTTTCATCCTCTACATCTTCAGAATGTATAGCAACAACTTCTATTTTACATTCATTGGCAGCACCTGCATGTACAAAAGATTCATATATAGATTTATAAGCGTCTTGTAATTCATTGTATTTGCCTATAAGTCCTATTCTAACCTCTTCACTTGGATTTTTTAAATGACCTAGAAATACTTTCCATGATTTAAGATCGGGTTCGTTTTTGGACTTCAGATTGAGTTTTTCCATTACCCTTAAATCCAATCTTTCTTTGAGCATCAACAATGGAACATCGTAAATGGTCTCAGCATCAATAGCTTCAATGACCTGTTCCTGTCTTAAATTGCAAAACAAGGCAAGTTTAGATCTAATTTCGTCTCCTATCGGTTTTTCTGTTCTACATACCAGAACATCTGGTTGAATTCCTGCTTCTTGAAGTTCTTTTACAGAATGTTGCGTTGGCTTCGTTTTTAACTCTTTTGCTGCCGACAGATAAGGAATTAAGGTAAGATGCACTACAGCACAGTTTTCAGGCCCTTTCTCCATTTTATATTGCCTCAATGCCTCAAGGTAAGGCAATGACTCAATATCGCCCACAGTGCCTCCTAATTCAGTAATAATGATATCAAACTGATCTGTTGCCAATAATGATATTCTTCTTTTTATTTCATCTGTAATGTGAGGGATGACTTGGACCGTTTTTCCTAGATAGTCCCCCGCCCTCTCTTTATTAATAACTGTTTGGTAAATTCTACCCGTCGTAACATTATTGGCTTGAGAAGTTGGAATATTCAAAAAACGTTCGTAATGCCCTAAATCTAAATCGGTCTCTGCTCCATCATCAGTTACAAAGCATTCCCCGTGTTCATATGGATTTAAGGTACCGGGATCGATATTGATGTAAGGATCAAATTTTTGGATGGTAACTCTATAACCTCTTGCTTGAAGTAATTTGGCCAATGAGGCGCCAACGATTCCTTTTCCTAATGAAGATGTTACGCCACCCGTAACGAAAATATATTTTGCCATTGATTAACTTAGTATTGCTACGGGACACAAAGGTAAGTTAATAATTTACTACTAACACTATAAACTAAATTTAAAAGTCAATCTGTCTAAAAATCTTGGTTAATAACAAATTCAAAAAGGGCAAATTATTGATTATATATTAATTAAGTTGTTCAGGGTAGTAATTTGATGCAATCATTTGGCGAAATGCTTCCTGTACCATGGGTTTGTCTTCCTGATAAGTTACTCCAAACCATTTTGATGGCGATTTCAAAACACCAACCTTGAGTTCACCCCGATCCATTAATTCTTGAATTAATTCGGGAATATAAAATTCAGCATTTTCTTCAAAGATTCGGTCTGATAGAAATTTTATAAAATAGTCTTCTGCCCACTGAAAATAATTCGGATGAAAGCCCCACATATTCATTGATACTGGTGTATCTGGCGATAATTGGATGACTTTATCATATTCTGAATAAAAGATTTCATTTTGATCATTAATACTAATGCCTTTGCATTCTTTTATAAATTTTAAAAAACCATCTTCATCAACAGTACAAACACCTCGATTTACTTTTCCAAAGTCAGACAGGGTATTCTTCAATAAATAGGCTATAACTACATAAACAGATTCGCCTGCTGAACTACTAATCAAAAAATCATAAAGTGACTTTAATGCTTCACGCCCATAATAATCGTCCGCGTTAATTACACCAAATGGCTCATCAATTACATCTTTTGCAACCCAAACAGCATGCCCTGTTCCCCAAGGTTTGGCACGATCTGCAGGAACTTGAAATGGCTCTGGAATGTTGTCTAATTCCTGA
Organism: Candidatus Defluviibacterium haderslevense; assembly: GCA_016712225.1. Lineage (NCBI taxonomy): Bacteria > Pseudomonadati > Bacteroidota > Saprospiria > Saprospirales > Saprospiraceae > Candidatus Defluviibacterium > Candidatus Defluviibacterium haderslevense. The sequence goes on from JADJRL010000003.1 coordinate 4,078,559, forward strand.
CATACATAATTCATTTCAATTTTACCCAACCATCTTTGTTCCATTCGTTCCTTAAATTCATCTTGAAATGAAGACCTAATGACAAACACAATTTTGGTAAATCCAGCTTGAATAGCATCATAGATTGAATAATCAATAATGGTTTCGCCATTAGGTCCAAAAGCATCCATTTGCTTTAACGCCCCGTAACGACTCCCCATTCCTGCAGCTAAAATTAATAAACTTGCTTTGTGTGTCTCCATAATATTGAATTAGGTTGCAAAAATAAAAAACCTCAGCATATAATTGCTGAGGTATATGTGAACTGAATTAAATCAATAATTACATTTTCATAAATGACTTTGTCTTTTGAGCATAATTTGAGGCTATTCTCACAAAATAGTTCCCTGAAGTCAATTGATGGGTATCAATACTTAATTTATGATTTCCTTCTGAAATTTTACCATTATATATGACCTTAATCTCAGAGCCAATAGCATCAAAAAGGCTAATTCTTAAATATTCATTTTTTGAATTAAACTGAATCTCTGTGAAATCAACTGCTGGATTCGGAGTAGTCATAAATGATAATGAAAAATCTCTGTCATAGTCTTCTGTTGCCGTTGGTGCACATCCTTCAATGATGGGTAATTTTTGAAAATCATTAAATAAAAATTGGCTCACAGTTGTAGATGGAATATCAAACCAATCTATTAATATCGAGGCATAAATAGACCTGAAATCATATTGCATAGCTACACCTTCATCATTACCAACGGTGGCATTGATCGTAGGATTATTGCCCAATATGTTGCTATTGACGCAATTTCCAAAGACGAATAGTGGGGCTGCCGTTCCATGATCAGTTCCTGTACTATCATTTGCTTTTATCCGACGTCCAAATTCTGAAAAAGTCATACCCAACACCCTTTTGCCTAACCCTGCAGTGTCCATTGTATCCTGAAAAGATTTAATGGCATCTGATAATTGTTTTAATACATCTGCCTGAACTCCTAATTCATGATCATCCGGATCACACTGGTTGGAATGTGTATCAAAACCACCAATTGTAACCACATAGACTTTAGTTTTCATTCCTCCTTTGATTAATTGAGCTACTACATTCAATCGATCTAAAAGTGCATTACCTGTTGCAGCTAAACTGCCCCCCGCTTTATCGTTAGCTGCTTTAATTACATCAGAATAATCATTAGTTTGTTTTAATGTCTCCATGACATAACGCAATTCATTACCATAATTTGTATTTGGAATGGTACTAGCAAATGCCCCTTCCGGCAATTGTGCTAATGTTGCAGGATCATTAATGGCTAAACTAAAATTAGCTACTGTACCTTGACAAGTTTGGGACACCAAAGAACCGATAGTCAAAGCTAAAGGATCTGGATATTGTCCATTAGGATAGCCAGTAGGATATGCATTATGATTATCTTGATAGTATCTGCCTAACCATCCTGTAGTTACATTTTGGTCAGCTGGAGACCCTGAAGTCCAAATATCTGTTGATCTAAAATGAGATCTGTTTTGGTTAGGATAGCCAACGGATTGAATTAATTTCATCTTACCATCTGAATACAAAGATTGAAGGCCAGTCATGGATGGATGCAAAGCTAAATCATCTCTTAATTTCAAACCTAAAGACTCTTTGATTAATATTTTATTTCTTTGAATATCCAAATTGGCATATTGGTCCAAAGGTAATACCATATTTAAACCATCATTACCACCCGTCATTTGTATCAGAACTAAAATTTTATCATTTTCTGGACTTACAAAATCAAGAAATGAATTTCTAGCTACAGCATTCACAGGAATACCATTTATAAGTACTGGCACAGTTGCCAGGGATGTTGCTTGAAGAAACGTTCTCCTTTTCATTTTTAATAAATTTTAGAAGGTGATTAACTTAAATAATATTCTGGCATTGCCAAAAGTGATAAAAACAAAGGTTTTAGTCTGGTATCAATGACTGTTCTGGCAGCAGCATTATTCGGATTGGCTTTATAATTATTCCAACTAGCTGTCCATTGGGCTTCTGTGGTATTTGCTAATAATTTGGTTTTTAAGTAATCTAATTGATTCTGATAAATAGGTTGAGGTAATAAGTGAGCGACTATTTCTGCTAATAATTTAGTTACATTTCCAGGATCTGAAAATCCAGATATGTATTCTACCAAATCCAAGCCATAAGTTCCCGCTACTCCTCTAGGTCTTATTTGTTTGTTCACACCTTGATTGGTAAAAGCCACTCTCAATGGATAGGTTACAGAATTAATCCAGATCTCATGAAATCCAGGTTCTTGATAATAAGGCGTCCATCCAGCTACACTCGGAATATCAAAGTACACTTGTTGCATTCCGGTTGTGCTATTAAAAACAGAAAGAAAAAGTCGATATCTTGTTTCCAAATCTGCTGAAGTCTTAAAATGCATGCCCTTCAATGTATTAAAAATAAATTCATAAGGTGGTCGAATCATACATCCTAATGCTTCTATAGAATAAAAATGATCACTTGCAAGCAAGGCTTTTAATGCAGTTGAAATATCGAAATTATTTGCAATTAAAATATCAGCTAATCCATTGACGATATCATTCTCTATTGTTGCATCTACTTTATAATAAACAAAATATCGATATAATTTACGACAAATAAAGGTTGCTGTTTCTCGTCTTTGGAATAAAATGTCAATGACATTTTCATACTCTTTAATTCCTGCATTTTTAATGACTTTATTGGAAAATCTTGCGGATAATTGTTTATCGGACACATCATGCAAATTATCAACATATTGAACCTGATAGGTAGCACTTGTGTCTGCATTTCTAGTTACTCGTATCGTCCATCCAGTCAATGCCTTTGCCATAGCCAATACGTCTTGTTCAGTATATGTAGTATAATCCCCAGGTCCAGCTAACGCTCCTTTGCCTAATGTGAATAACTCCATAAGCTCACGCCCATAATTCTCATTAGGAGCCTTTTTATTACTAACATTACCATTTAGATAAACAAGCATGCCTGCATCAATAGTTATATCTTTAGCCATTTGCCTAAAATCTCCAATGACGTTTTTACGAAGGGTCTTTAAATAATTATAACTATATCGCGGATCAAAGACTTCAGATATAACAAAGTGATTATGCCAGAACAGCATCATTTTTTCAGTTATACTTACCCCTTCAGTGAAAATATTTTCTAAGATCCATGCTCTTAGTGAATTATCCCACAATTGTTGTAGGCCCTGAACTCCTGGTGTAAAGGGTTTATCAACCCAAGTCTCACCTTTTGCAGTGTGTGGATCCACTGGAGTATCAGTATAAATAACTGGAGGTGCCGGTTCAGCTGTCTTGGTAAATAATTTTGTCATCGTCAAGTTCAACCCGTCAGAAACGGCTTGATTGATCATTTCATGTGTAGGACCGAATGTTGCACGGCGAAGAAGGTGTGCAGCCGTAGCATAATTCCATGTTCCAGTATATGGGCTTAAACCACCATTGATGGGAAGCGCCGTGTTTTTTTCTAGATTTCCAGTTTGACCCAATCTAGTAAAACTTGTCAGAAGACTTCTTCTATCCATAAGAATTAGAATTATTTGTTAATCAATAAAGTAATCCATGAATGGACTACATATCTTACCAAAGGTTTAATAAATATTTAATATTATCTTAATTATTTTGAAAAAATCCTTTTTAGGGAACTAAATTGGATTGATTTAATACTCATCAACCTACCATATTCGTATAAATGATTGTTTATCAATACTGGAACTCGTAACATTTATTGAATGAGTATTACTCGATTCCCTTAATAGTCCAAGGGGTTGGAATCATAAAGATTTAGGAATAATATTAGGTGCACTTTTAACCACCATTTGAAGGGTCTTGCGAATCCGCTCTTCTAACAGAACAATTTTTTCAGCTAGTAATTTAGGAAGCATAGCATCTAGATAATGCCTCACAGTGATTAATTCTAAGTCATGATCGACGATAACCTTGAATTCATGTTGGACTTCTTGAATAAGATTTGAAATTCGTTGTTTGTCATTGGTCACACAAACAGAGAATGAAATTGCTGTATTTCGCATCATATTCACTTTAATACGATGCTTTTGAAACAAATCAAATAAATGAGCAAGGTGGTGTTCAGCAACAAAGGACAAGTCTCTAGTGGCAAAATGTACTAAAGCTTGATTAGGTTCTAATACTACAATGGGTGGATATTCTAAATCTATATCGCCTGAAATGAGACTTCCTTCTCCAGATGGATCTATAAAAGATTTGACATACAATGGAATACTGTTTTGTTGCAGTGGTTGTATGGTTTTAGGATGAATAACCTTTGCACCATAATAAGTCATTTCAATAGCTTCTGAATAGGACAATCGATCCAACTTTGTAACATTATCGAATTTATTCGGATCAGCAGTTAATATCCCAGGTACATCTTTCCAAATGACCATTGCTTCAGCTTTTAAAGCAGCTGAGAAAATGGCCGCCGTATAATCTGACCCTTCCCGACCTAGGGTGGTTGTATTGTTTTCTTTTGTAGACCCAATAAAACCCTGGGATACAACCATTTTACCGGATGATAAGATTGGGTTGATTTGAGCATTGATTTTTGAAGTCGTTTCATTCCATGCAATTCTACCTTCCTGATAGGTATCATCAGTTTGAACGACGTTTCGAGCATCGATCCACTCTACATCAATTTCTTGATGACTCATCCAGGCAGCTAGAAGTCTGCTCGATATAAGTTCCCCAATGCTTACAATTTGGTCATAAACATACTCGTATTCCATTTCTCGAGTTTCCTCAATGATCCATTCTGCTTCGACAATATGATCATTAATCTCTTGGAATACATTGTTTGGAGTAGACCCAAATAATTGTTCAGCAATATTCTCATGTGATCTTTTTATTTCTTGAAGCAGCCTATTCGCTAAAGAAATATCAATAAACTTGGCTTCAACGACTTTCTCTAATTGGTTGGTGGTTTTCCCAGTTGCTGAAACAACAATGACCAAAGGTGTTGCACCTCCTTTATCTTTTATAATTTGAACCACATTTCTAATTCCCGCATCATCCTTCACAGATGCACCTCCAAATTTAAATACTTGCATAAAAGTAAAACTAGGCTGCAAATTAAGACAAATCTATGATTATTTAGTCCTTTAAAGATGCAAACAATAATCACACATCAATCAACATTTATTCTATTTATTTTCGTTATGACAAATCGCATTACAATTTTGAATTAGTTTTTTTAGGTATTAACCCAAATTTAACTATACTCCATTTAATTTTATTTTGCAAAGTAAGTCTTATCATAAAAATCCTTAATTATGAAAAAGACATTTGTTTTTATTTTTTCTTTCTTGAGTTCTATACCATTCATTTATTCTCAATTACAAATTGGAGGCGAAATAGGACCTTCCATTTCTAACATGGGTATTCAAGGTGATGGAAATCTAATTCCCAACACAAAAGTATACACAGGGATTAAAGCAGGTATAGATCTTAAGTACAATGGTAATGCTGGACTTGGAATTGAAAGTGGTGCTTACTATAGGACATCGGGTTTCAAAGTTCGAGTTGAAGAAAGTTTTAAAATCTATGGACTTGATTTTGGTGCAAGCGTTACTGCAATACCCGTATTTAAATTTGTTGAAGTGCCCTTAATGGCCAATTATTCGATTGGAAATGATCGCATTAAAGCATCTTTCAGTGCTGGTGCTTATGCAGCATATGCATTGGATGGAGATATCAAGACTCGAGGTCGTTTCCTTATTGACTTCAATTTAGGAACGTATGATTTGAATATGAACAATGATTTATTTAATAGATGGGACGTTGGATTAATTGCTAAAGCAGGATTGGATATTCCAATGGATAAGATGAATATTCATTTAAATACAAGCTATCAACATGGACTGACCGACTTATCTGATGAACCCATTTTAAATATACAAACTAAACCTTATGCTTTAAATTTTGGTGTTGGTCTAAGCTATAAATTCTAATCTTGATTGAGCACCTTTTTATTTTTACGATACAAATAAATCATCGTTCCAACAATGAGGTATGGCAATGCAAGCAAATAAAGTATCCCTTGATTCAAGCCTTGTCCTGCCATACCTCCACTTTTCATATTGGATTCGGCAGCCATTTTACACATTGGACATTGGGCATCCATTGGAGTTATTAAAACTACAACTAAAAGAAATATGATTACAATAATTGGGTTGTAAATTTTCATCCTATAATATTTTAAGTGTAACAGGTATATAACATTAAGTAACAGATAGGGCCAGTAATACATACATACAGCCAAACTGGAAATACCCATTTAGCTAATTTCTTATGATTGACCACCTGATCGGTTAACCCTCTTACAAATGTTAACAATACAAATGGAAAACTAACTGCAGCTAAAACAACATGAGTTATTAAAATAAAAAAATAGAGATATCGAATATTTCCTTCTTTGCAATAGTGAGTATCTGGTGTAGTTATATGATACAAAACATAGGCCGCTAAAAATAATGTAGACAAAGTGAGCGCAATCTTCATCATAAATTGATGTTGTTCTATTCTTCGATTTTTAATATGTACAAATGCAATGACCAAACAAATTGCACAAATAGCATTAATAAAAGAATATAAAGGTGGTAAAAACTTAAAGCTAATACCGAAATCCAAATGAATTTTTCGCATAAATATAACCAGCAAGAGCACAACAGCACTTACAATGTAAACTAAGATATTAAGTCGTTTAATTCTTAATTCTTGATCTGTCATATTTATTATTTTAAACTTAAAAAAACGGGTAATTGTTGGATCAGGTGTTTAACCTCTTTTTCATCATTTAAGTCATAGAAATTCCGAATCATACTATGCTCATCTATTAATAGGACACATGCTTTGTTTTGATAGGATTCGGGAATGTTAAACCCACTATTTACAAACGGGAAAACATGCTGACTTGCCATATAAGTTCTGATCCATTTCTTTGAATCAGGCCATTTGAATTTTTTACTTAATTCATACATCAACTCACCTTCCTGAATTCCGACAATTGTAAAAAGATTAAAATCGAATTCTTTTTCAGTTTGTTTATAAATATTAAGAATTTTATTCGTTAGAACCTCACGATTATTACCTGTTGGAATAACAGCAATCAACCATCGCTTACCGGCTAATGAGTTAGAATAAAATACGGAATCCGTTTCTGTTGTTGCTTGAAAATGACCTATTTCTTGTTTTGGTTTCAAGGCCAACATGGCTTCTTTTCGCATGGTAGTACCTTTTTGAAGATAATAATACGCGAATGTAGGTAGCCCGATTAATATTATAAAAACAAGAGCAAATTTAAACACGTTAGACATGCTCAAGTAACATTAATGATGTTGTGATTGTTCTTGAGTTTTTGGTTCTTCTTTAATAATCTCAGATGAAGTGGTGTCTAACTTACTTTGCATCTCAGGTTCATCCTTTTTAATATGCGTTTCTTCAGATTTCGTATCAGCATGTTTCATAGGAGCAGAGAATACAGCTATAGGTCTGTCATTTATCATTGCTCTTTCTCTCTTCCAGAATCGGCCTTCAGAGAAAAACGCAATAACTGCCCAAATCAATAATAATGTGGGTAATAAAACACTTTTTACCAAACCAGGTGCTTCATATTTCATATGCATGAACTCATACACAATAAAATAAGCCTTATACAAACTTAAACTGATCATTGAAAAGTACATCAACCAAACTGGCAAATGAAATCCATCAACGATATATCCTTTTCCAAGTAGTGCAATAAAAACTTCTATCAGTGTAATAACACCTAATAAAATAAGTCCTTTAAAAACAACTTTTTTACCTTCTTCGTAACTTAAATGTCCCATGATCTCTAATTCAATACAGTTTACAATAAATAAAATACTAAAAATACAAATACCCACACTAGGTCCACAAAATGCCAATAGAGTCCTATTTTCTCAACCATTTCATAGCCATTCTTTCTTTTAACATATAAGCCACTAGCTACATTCAACATTATAATTAATAGAAAAACAACCCCGCTGAAAACGTGAAATCCATGAAAACCGGTAATAAAAAAGAACAATGCTCCAAACGCTTTTGGTCCCATGTGCTGCACTTTCTCTTCACCACTTTCAGTTTTATATTTTAATGGATTATAATGCCCGTCATGTGTATGTATTAAATACGTTTTTCCAGCAATTACAGGATCACCAGCTTTAATATCGTGACCATCACCTTCTAAATATACTCCATTTTCAGTATGAGTTCCAAAAGGATTATGATGTATGGACATATTCTCCCCCTTAATTAAAGTCGTCCATTCCCATGCCTGACAACCTAAAAAACTTAATCCGCCCAAAATGGTTAAAAACATCCAAAAAATAATTCCTTTTTTATTTTCTCGATGACCTTCCTGTACAGCTCTAACCATTGTAACTGAGCTGACAATCAATACGAAAGTCATAATCGTCACAAATATCAGGGGTTGGTGCTCAATCCCTCCAGGCAATCCAGAGAACACAAAATCTGGAACAGGCCAAGTAGGCATACTGAATCTAAGTGTCCCATAAGCAATTAAAAAAGCAGAAAATGTAAACGCATCTGATAGTAAAAAATACCACATCATGAGTTTGCCATAACTTGCTTTGAAAGGTTCCTTTCCTCCTGACCAATCACCTCCTTGGTGATCGATATCATGTGCATGTGTGTCGTGTTGTAAAGTATGATCTGAAGCCATTATCTTCTAATATTTCTTATTGTAAGATTAAAAAAACCAATAAATAAATCCAAAGAAAATCAACAAAGTGCCAATATTGTCTAACTAAATCTATTTTTAAAGTACGTAAAGGATTAGCTGAAAATGGTATTAAAAATGCATTTATAAATACGATAATCAAAGCAGCTAAGCCTCCCAAAACATGAAGTGCATGCATTCCGGAGATTAGATATAAAAAGGAACATGATACATTTAAATCAATCGATAAACCCTGAGCAAATAATGTTTTCCATGCAATGATCTGCATCACCACAAAACCAATACCAGTTATTGTTGTAAATATCAGATAACTCTTGAATTTAGCTTCATGTGCGGATTTAAAATTCCTATAGCAAAGCTCCATAAAAATGGACGATACCATAATCAAAACAGTACTATAAAAAAATTCAACCGGCAATTTAAATTCATACCAATTTCCTACAGGTTTTCTAACCAGATATGCACTTGTAAATGCACCAAACATCATACAAATAGAAGCCATTGCAATCCATAATCCGAAACGCATGGCCTGCATTCGATTTGGAGGAAGGGTCTTGTCAAACATTTGTACAACTGGCATAAGTTATATAACGATATTATTGATGATGAATAATATTAAAACAATTGGTAAATAAAATATGGAACAAAACATAAGTGCCCGAGCATGATTGCGATCATTATTCATATATAATCGATATCCAAACCAAGCATAAACAATCATGGTTAAAACAAGTAATCCTAAAATAGCCAAGTGTATGCTACCATTAATAAGACCAGGTAATAAAAAAACGATACTTACAAGTGAATAAACTGCAGAATACAATCCATAGGATGGATCAGGTTTGCCTGCGTTTTCTTTTACCAACTTAAAACCAGCAGCCATATAATCCTTATGCCCTAACCAAGCAATCGCCCAAAAATGAGGAAATTGCCATAAATATTGAATCCCAAAAAGGCATAATGCTTCAATAGTGAATCCGTTCTGTGCAGCTACTCCTGCTATTAATGTAGGAAGTGCACCAGGGATCGCTCCCACAGGCACTGCTAAAGTAGAATACCGTTTTAATGGCGTATAAACGAATGCATATAGAACAAAAGAAAACATACCAAGGGCTGCAGCGGCAGTACTTATTGCTGCCAAAGCAATAACACCTAATGTACAAAAGATTCCGGAAATTAAAACGCCCATGGAAAGACTCATTCTGCCATCTGCAATAGGCCTATTAACCGTACGCTCCATCAATTTATCATAATCTCTTTCTAATCCTTGATTCAATGCATTTGCTGCAAAGGTGACGAATAATCCACCTACAAATAATAGACTAAACACGGACCATTGAAAATCACCTTTAGCAAAAATCAAATAACTAGCCACACTAGAAAAAACTACCATCAAGCTTAATTTAAACTTAACGAGTATGCCGATGTCCCGAAAAACATCTTTTAATCCTAAAGCACTTAATTTAATTTGATTCACCTTTTTTTTAATTAATATCTTTTAACTTATAAGATCTAAAATGAATTGTATTTGTATTATAATAAAATTATTATATTAATGACTACTATGTTCTTCTCCTTCTCTTAACGGAATGTGTTGTTGAACAAATTCACGTTCATCTTTACCATAATCATAAGCCCATCTTTCTACAGTAGGAATTTTACCTGGCCAGTTCCCGTGACCAGCTTCAATAGGTGTAGTCCATTCAAGAGCATTAGATCCATATGGATTTTGAGTGGTCATTTTTTTACCTCTATACATGCTCCAAAAAAAGTTAACAACAAATAAAATCTGAGCTAAAAAAGTAATAATTGCTGCAACTGTAATAAATTGATTCATAGTTGCAAAATCTGAAAAGGCGTCAAAATTATCAAAACGATAATATCTCCTTGGAACACCTGCCATTCCTAAAAAGTGCATCGGGCCAAACACAGCATATGCACCTATTAAAGTCACCCAAAAATGGATTTTACCCAAGGTCTCATTCATAAATCGACCAAACATTCTAGGAAACCAGTTATAAACACCGGCAAACATTCCAAAAAATGCAGCTACTCCCATCACTATATGAAAATGCGCTACTACGAAGTAGGTATCATGTTGTTGGATATCAATTGCAGAATTACCTAAAAAGATACCCGTAAGACCACCAGATATAAACATGGATACAAACCCAATGCAAAACAACATAGGAGTATTTAAGCGAACATTACCACCGTATAAAGTACTAATCCAATTGAATACTTTTACGGCTGATGGAACAGCAATTATCAGTGTAAATATGACAAAGAAATTAGAAATAAAAGGATTGACCCCTGACATAAACATATGGTGCGCCCATACAATAAAAGACAAAAACGCAATTGCCAAAATAGAAAACACCATCGCTTTATATCCAAAAATTGGTTTCCTCGCATGTACTGAAAGTACTTCCGAAACAATACCCATAGCTGGTAAGATGATAATATAAACTTCTGGATGTCCTAGAAACCAAAAAATATGTTGATACAATATTGGGCTTCCTCCAATTCTATCCAAAGCCTGTCCATTTATGAATATATCTGAAATATAAAAACTAGTTCCAAATGATCTATCAAAAATTAATAATAAAAAACCTGAAAATAAAACGGGAAATGATAGTATCCCTAAAATAGCGGTTACCAAAAATGCCCAAATGGTTAAAGGCATTCTCCAAAGACTCATACCCTTTGTTCTAAGATTTAGAACGGTAGTCACATAATTAATCCCACCAAGTAAGACTGAAACAACAAAAAGTGCTAATGAAACCAGCCACAAAGTCATACCTGTACCAGAACCAATAGAAGCCTGAGGCAATGCACTTAAAGGTGGATAAGCAGTCCAACCACCAGAAAATGGACCCGTGCTCAAAAACAATGAATAAAACATCACCACACTTGACATAAAAAAGAACCAATATGAAAGCATATTTAGGAATGGCGATGCCATATCCCGAGCTCCAACTTGAAGAGGTATTAACAAATTACTGAATGTTCCACTCAATCCTGCAGTTAACACAAAAAATACGATAATCGTACCGTGCATTGTCACGAGAGCATAATAAAATTCTGGATCTAGTGATCCAACACCGGCATCATTTACTGTAATCCATTGTCCAAGTAATGGTTTTAACCAAGTGATACTTGCATCTGGAAATCCAAGTTGTAGTCTAAAGATAATAGACATACCTGCACCAATTATAGCCCAAAAAATACCAGTCATAAGGAATTGTCTGGCTATTATTTTGTGATCCATACTAAAGATCCACTTAGAAATAAAATTCATTTGATATTTATCTCCTTCATGATGTTCATGAAAGTGATCATCAAATCCTTTTGTTTCTATGAGGATATCTGTTTCTGTACTATGTGTATTATGTGATGACATAATGAGTGATTATTTAAAATGATAAAATCTTAAATTCGATTCGTCTATTCTTTGCTTTACCTTCCTCTGTTTCATTTGTTGCAACAGGCTTTGTAATTCCAAATCCTAATGATGCCATTCGATCAGCTTGTACACCCATAGTGACTAAGTAATCTTTAACAGCATTAGCCCTTTGGATTGAAAGTGTTAAGTTTGCATTTGGGTCTCCTGTATTATCTGTGTGTCCGCTAACTTCAACTTTTAAATTTGGATAATTCACGAAGGCCTCTTTTAAAACATTAAGTGCATAATTTGAATTAGTATCCAATTTGGCAGAACCAGATTCAAAATATATATTATCTAATGCCAATGTGCGATCTGCAACATTGTGATTTGTTGTATCCAATGCTTTATTTAAAGCTAATTGCAAATCAGCAGCTTTAGATTTTAATTCTAAACTTATTGCTTTACCCTTGAATGGATCTTCATCAGTATTTCTAATTGATCCAAGATAGTAAGACTTTTGTTTTTTATTCCAAATGTCAAATTCTTCTTGCGATACTACCTTCACTAAACGACGCATACTATAATGTCCTTTTCCACATAATTCAGCGCAAGCTAATTCGTAATTGAAAACTTTCCATTTAGGTTCACTGTTTGGATCAGTTGGATCAGAAGGCACATTGTATTCAGGATACTTTCTTAATTCTTGACGATAATCTTCCGTAGATTTAATTGGTGTAAAAACAAAGTATGTAGGAATTCCTGGAACTGCATCCATCTTCACTCTAAAGTGAGGTAAATAAAAATTATGCAATACATCCTTTCCAATAATCCGAATTCTAATTTTTTTACCTTTAGGTATAACCAATTCATCTGAATTAAAGTCATCCAAATTTCTTTCATCATTCCAATCCTGACCTAAGTCATTGATACCCGGTTTAATTAATCTAAAATCTTTAACACCTAACTTATTATCAGCACCAGGATATCTTAAATTCCATGCAAACTGTGATGCAGTTGCTTCTATTTCTATATAGTCTTCTCCTGTTGTAACATCGGCCATAATATCATTCCACGCTACCAAACCTTTTACTACTAAGATAACCATTACAAAAGCTGGTATTGCAGTCCAGATCATTTCTAAACGATTGTCATGAGGAATAAATAAAGTCTTTCTTCCTTTTTGATATCTGTATTTGTAAGCAAACCAAAAGAGTGCGATGTGACATAACACAAAAACGATAATGGTAAAAAATGCAGTAACATTAAACATGGAATCAATTTTTCCACCATGCAAACTTGCAGAAGTATGAGGACCATACCCTAACATTTTATTTGCATAATGCAAACAACACCAGGTAAATCCAGCTAAAAACAAAACACAAAAGATCAGCAACCAACGTGAATTGATTAAGGAACTTTTGACCAAGGACTCTTCAACGCCTTGTAATTCTGTAGTAATCTCATTGATTTTAGCGATTTGAACTAAAACTACAAATAATAAGATTATAGATAATATGATAATTAAACTTGTCATTCTTCTATTTTTAAAATCAAATTATACGTGATGGTGTAAACTTTCTTGCAAAAAAGGATCCCGCTTAGGAGTTAAAGATGCTTTAGATAAAAAGTGTAAAGCACTGCCAAAAAACAAAGCTAAAAATCCAATAAGTAATCCAAGTTCTGGAAGTCCAGGGATATTATTTCCAACTTTAAAAGTTGATTCGTGTCCTCCGTGCTCAACTACTGCTGCAGCCGCTTGATGACCTTCAGTAGTAGCTTGAGCTGCACCTTCACTTACATGAGAGACCATTTCATGAGCAGCCGTTTCTAATACACCTGGTTTGATCATTTGAAATAAATCCATCCAATGACCTAGCACAACAATAATGGCAACAACAATCAATGAACCATATTTTCGTTTAGTATCATTTCTCATAAGAATAAGAAATGGTAATACAAAATTCATTACAAGATTTCCATAAAACAATACCGGATAATCCCGAATACGCGTTTGAAAATAAACCGTTTCTTCACCAATATTACCATACCAAATTAACATGTATTGAGAAAACCATAAGTAGGTCCAGAATATGGAAAAGGCAAACATGAATTTACCCAAATCATGAAAATGTTCTGCCGTAACATTTTGGTAATAACCTTTACTTTTTAAATAAATTAAAAACAAAATAGTCAATGCAATCATACTTACAAAACAACTCGCTGCTGTATACCAGGCGAACATTGTGCTGTACCAATGTGCATCAAGTGACATGACCCACAACCAAATAACTGCGGCACTTGAAAAACCAGCTATAGGTAAAAATGCTGCAGCATATTTTTTCATTGAATTATAGTGTGCCCAATTATCATTTCCATGATCATCTTCGCTTATGGTTAAAGCTCTCATTTTTCGAGCAAAAAATAACCATGTAGCTAAAATTCCCAACCCACCAATAGTGTAGAAATTTTTATTTAAAAATCCTGATTTTCCTTTTAATATTTCATCAGTTGCAACCACTTTATCATCAGCCCAGTGGTATAAATGATGCCACCCAAAATACACACCTAAAGCTATGACTGTCATTAAAACTAAACCTATTATCAAGAATTGCGACATAGCATCCCAAACTCTTCTAAACACCACATTCCATCCGGCATATGCAGTAACACTGATGCAGATAAAAAATATGGCCATCAAAGCAATTAACGTAAAAAATACAGTATTATGCAATAAATTAGTCCATACCCGGGTATGGTTTGCATCATCATTCATAAAAATAATGATGAAAGATAATATCCCAATCCCGCCCATTATGCTTAGGATTAATCTATCTCTTGATGGTAATTGAATTGAACTCATGTCTTTGTTTCAAATTTTTCTTTTAAAAATCAAATTCATTTATTTAGTTTTAGGAACTGCCGGCACTGCAGTTGAAGCTGCAAATGCTTTCTTTGCGTCTGCAATTGCTTGTGAACCACTAAATGTATTTTCCTTTTCTGAATAGACTAAATTTTTTGACTTGGCCTGTAATGATCTTATATAATGTATTACATTCCAACGTTCATTGTAAGATAACTTTGAAGAATATCCTCCCATTACGTTTCTACCATACATAATGGCATGATAAAAGCGTCCTTCTGTGGTTGCAATAAATTCATCTTTTATAAAATTAGCTGGTTGAGCTGGATAAACTCCACCATCATCTCTAACTAAATATCCTGCTCCATCCCCTGCTGTTCCATGACAAGTAGCACAATAGATATCATAAAGTTGTTTTCCGCTTTCTAATCCAACTCTTGAAATTGGAACTGGGTTAGTGGTTATTTCATTTGTTGCACGAATACGCTCAGGTTCAGTATCTGTATAGTAATAATTGACATGTCCATTAACTGGAGTACGGATGGCTATATTACTAGCATCGCCTGTCATCATTGTATTATAGGCAGCATTCTTTATCGAATCTAAAGGTGCATAACTATTCATACCTCTAGGTATGGTACCATTAACAGGTTGTCTCGCTTTACTAAATTCATGATACGTTTCTTTACTATCCCAAGTATGATAGTAGTAATAATTATCTACATTAGCTTCATAAGCAACTGAATGTGCCATATCTGGCATATACTCATGTCCGGAATTATTTCCATCTGCTGGTGAGCATGAAATCGCTGCTACAACTAACATGAGAGAAAAAATGATATAGAATATTGTTTTCATGCTTAAATCGATTTACTATTAACTTCTTCAGCACCAGTTTCATGAAAGAAAGATTTTGCTTCGCTTTCTGACACTTCAGATTTATCAAAAGCCAGACAAAATTTATCATCAGTAGTTCTTAAATCTAATTGAGGATTGCTTACACCTGGCCATAGTCCACAAATGGTATAAAATGTAATGGTCATTCCCCATGCTGCAAATAAAACCGTAAGCTCAAATGTGATCGGAATAAATGCTGGTACCGGCCAATGTGGTTTTCCACCAAAAATAATGGGCCAATCTCTTGTAAATATCCAACTCATGCCCAGGAAAGCAGTTAAAGTTCCTATCATGCCATATACAAAACCTGCATAATGCAATCTAGATTCGCTTAATCCTAAAGCTTGATCCATTCCATGAACCGGAAAAGGACTAAATACATCCATAATTTCTAGATGTTTATTCTTAGCATTCCTGACAGCGTGAAGTAAATCTTCTTCATCACCGTATATACCGTAAATAACTTCTTTATTATATTGTCTCATTGGAAATATTGTATACCTAAATAAATGAATTAATGTTCGTGAATAATGTCCGTTTCAGAATGCGTGTGACTACTAGCTTTATGAGTAGCGTTTTTACCAATATATTGATCCCCTCCTACTTTTAATATATGTTTTACTTCAGCAATTGCAACCACTGGAGCTACCCTAGTGAAAATCATGTATAAAGTAAAAAACAATCCAATAGTCCCTGCAAAAATTCCAATTTCAACCCATGATGGATAATAATAGGACCATGATGAAGGCAAATAATCACGAGCTAATGTAGTTGCAATAATTACAAAACGTTCGAACCACATTCCAATATTTACAAAAATGGACATAATAAATGTAATTAATACACTACGTCTAAAACGTTTAACCCAAAATATTTGAGGAGATAAAACATTACATGCCATCATTCCAAAATAGGCCCACCAATAAACACCCATTGCTCTATTAAAGAATGCAAATTGTTCGTAAACATAGCCAGAATACCAAGCAATAAATAATTCTGTTAAATAAGCAACTCCAACTATAGTTCCTGTTACTAGAATAACTTTATTCATTGATTCTATATGCTCTAAAGTAATGTACTCTTCCAATTTTAATATTTTCCGAGTCATGATCATAAGCGTTTGAACCATAGCAAATCCTGAAAAAATCGCCCCCGCAACAAAATATGGTGGAAAAATGGTGGTATGCCATCCAGGTATTACTGAAGTAGCGAAGTCAAAACTAACTATTGTATGAACTGAAAGTACAAGTGGTGTTGACAAACCTGCCAAAACTAAAGATAGAGCTTCCCATCTTTGCCAATGTTTTGCAGATCCGGTCCATCCAAAAGACAATGAATTATAAATCCTTTTTCTAAGACCAGTTGCTCTATTTCTTATGGTTGCAAAATCTGGTACTAAACCAGTATACCAAAACAACAATGAAACCGAAAAGTATGTAGATATTGCAAACACGTCCCACAATAAAGGAGAGTTAAAATTAGGCCATAAAGCTCCTCTGGTATTTGGGTAAGGGAAAAAATAAAATACCACCCAAATACGCCCTACGTGAATTAATGGAAACAATGCTGCACAAATTACTGCAAATATGGTCATCGCTTCTGCTGCTCTATTAACACCTGTACGCCATCTTTGGCGAAAAAGCATCAAAATCGCAGAAATAAGTGTTCCCGCATGACCAATACCAATCCACCAAACGAAATTGGTGATATCATATCCCCAGCCTATCGTACGATTAAGATTCCAAGTACCTGTCCCCATCCATATTGTCCAACAAATACAAAACAATCCATAAGCCAATAATGAAACAGCCGCAATAAAGGCAATAACCCAGGCTCTGGTGGGCGTTCTTTCTGTGGGTGAACACAAATCCTCCGTTATCTGGTGATAAGTTTTGTGACCTTCTACTAAAGGTCTTCTAACTGGTGCAACAATTCCTCCTGCCATTCGTAATACAATTTAATTTTAAGCGTCTAGAGTTTCGTCTCTGTTATTAACTTTCATGGTATAATTAACCACGGATTTAACATTGATTTCTTCTAATACTATGTAATTCAAAGGATTTTCCAATTTATTAGCAAGCTTACCTGATTTGTTATTCATATCACCAAAGGTAATTGCACCCGTAGGACATGCAGTTTGACAAGCTGTTTTAACATCATTATCATTTAAGCTACGTTGTTCTTTTTTAGCTGATAATTTTCCTTCTTGTATTCTTTGAATACAGAAAGAACATTTTTCTATAACCCCACGGGATCTAACGGTTACATCAGGATTTAATACCATACGTACTAAATTTTCAGCGTAATATGGTTTGTCTGTTTCTCCAGCTAAATTGTGTTGGTTAACAGGAAATAAATCTGCTGCTGTAAAATCAAACCAGTTAAATCTTCTAACTTTATAAGGGCAGTTATTTGCGCAATATCTAGTTCCAACACATCTATTGTAGGCCATCTGATTTAACCCATCAGATGAATGGTTCGTGGCATTAACTGGACAAACATTCTCACAAGGTGCATTATTACAATGTTGACACATTAATGGTTGGTATACCACATTTGGATTTTCAACATCACCATAATAATATCGATCGATTCTCAACCAAGTCATTTCATGATGTCTTGATACTTCATGTTTACCGACAACAGGCACATTATTTTCTGCCATACAAGCAACAGCACAAGAACCACAACCAATGCATGCATTTAAATCAATGTGCATTCCCCAGTGATGACCTGAATTATATTTATAATCATGCCCAGGATATAAAGTATGGGAATTCAATTTTTGGAATTCTGCTCGCTCTTCTTTTAAGTGTTCAACATTTTCTTTTATATCTTTTAAATTGCTATGACGCAAGATGGATCTTTTTGTTAAAGATCCCTGATATCCTTTAGTCATGCCTTTAAATGCGTCGTCAACTAGTGCAGCTTCATCAGCATTAATCATGTTACCTGAACTCTTTTCAATAGCTGTTACACCAAGGGTATGGTGATGCTGTACACAAGCGAAATGCTTTTCTATATCACCTAAACTATCAGAAATTTCTACTTCGGCAGAATGATATTGAATCAAACCGCTTTGATCTAATTTCATAAATGGAAAAACATCAGTCCCAATACCTGTACCACAAACACCTGACTGTGTGCGTCCGTAGCCCAATGGAATGGAAGCAGTTCCATTCATCTGACCAAATTGTTTGATTGCGCCAACTTCTATACTTTGTCCACCAAAGTTTATTTTGACCAACTCACCATTTTCCTTCACTTTATTTGCAGCAGTAAATCTTCTGTCACCATCGAAACTTACGGGTACAGCTACATAATTTCCCCAAGAACAACGGGTTATTGGATCAGCCATTTCCTGTAACCATGGATTGTTAGCATATTGACCCGCTCCTACTCCTAGATTTTCGATAAATGAAATTTCTAAAGGTGAAGAAGATGGTTTAGTAATATTGTTTACTAAATCAGCTGGATTTAACTTATAAGATGGCGCATTAACAGCAGTAGAATTAACTTCTAGTATACCATCATGTAATGATTTATCCCAAAATTCTTGAAAATTGGTACTTGATGTTTTTGGCATTATTGTAGATTGCCAAGTTGATTTCAAATATTCATAAAATGGCTGTTCTGCCGATTTATTTAAATTTACAGAATCCGACCAAACAAGCAACGAATGGCCACCTTGTCTGGTATTAAAAATAGGTGTTATTGTTGGTTGAATTAATGAGTACATTCCTCTTTTTGGTTCAACATCACCCCAAGATTCTAAATTATGGTGTTCGGGAGCAGCATGTGTACACAGTGCAGTTGTTTCATCCAAGATTGCATTAAGACTTACTTTCAATTTAACCTTTGCTAAACCTTCAGTAAATTCTTTCGCCATTGGAAAATCATAACAAGGGTTAGCGTTCCAGAACAGGACTGCATCAACTGAACCCGCTGACATATCTTTAGTTAATTGAAGCAAATCTGCTTCATTTCCTTGTCTTTGATATGATCCATTTGTAAAGTTAACTGTAGTTCCTATGTTACCAAGTAATTGGTTTATTCCGAATACAAGGGATTGTTCTGCCGTATTATTAGTTCCACAAACGATTAAGGATTTTCCTTTAGCCGCCACTAAAGCGTCTGCCAATTTCATCAATGCAGATTTAGCTTTTTCGTTTATATTGGGAGCAGAAATAGCGCTTCCTCCAGTTTTACTTGCAACAAAATTATATAAGTTTGCTATGGCAGCTCCTTGTTCAGACGGTTTAACCAAGATTCTATTATCAGCATTTGAACCAGATAATGACATATGCGATTCGACTTGAATATGCTTAGACATGGATGGATTAGCCATATCGATAGTTCTTCTCTTGGCATATTGTGACGCATATTCGATTGGCGAAATCCAAGTACCTAGAAAATCTGCATTGAAACTAACAATAATTTCCGCTATATCAAATCGATAATCTGGGAGAATTCTTTCCCCAAAACATTGTTCAGAAGCTAAAAGTAAAGCTGCACTGGAAACAGCATCATAAGAGATGTGTTTTGTAGATGGAAATTTAACACAAAATTCTTGAATTGCCCTTTTAATGGTCGGGCTCATGATGGTACCGCTTACGATTCGGATATTAGAAGTTGCAGATAAATTACTACTCACTTCTTTATCCAATTCTGGCCAAGAAATATCCTCTAATTTACCTCCAACTATCTTTGCAGGATTTTTAATTCTATTAATATCATATAAACTCAATACAGAAGCCTGAGCCCGTGCTGAAGTACCGCCTCGAGTAACAGAAGAACTAGCATTCCCTTCTATTTTTATTGGTCTACCTTCACGTGTTTTGACTAAGACAGAACAGTAATCTCCACCATTAACTATTGATGATGCATAGTAATTGGCAATACCTTGTACTATAGTATCCGGTGCTATAACATAAGGAATAGCTCTTTTTACTGGTATTTCGCAAGATGCTATTGTTGCTGCACTGATTCCAAAGCCTAATACTTTGAGAAAGTCTCGTCGGTTTGTCGCCAACTCTGAAATTCGATTGTCTTCCAATACTTCTTCTAAGGCAATTGGTGAAACTTCGGCATTCGCTTCTGCAACCAACAATGGATCGTTTAATAAATCCCGATCGCTAATCCAGGTTTGATTATTATTTGTTTTCATATTTTCTTTCACTTGAAATCAATAATGACACTTTTGACATTCTAAACCACCTATATCTGAAACTTTAACTGATTTTCTCGTTCCAGCTTTTAACTCATCATGATAAGTTTTATAACTATCATAATACTTATTATCTTGAAATTTAACATCGGTCTGGCGATGGCAATTGATACACCAACCCATTGACAACGGCGAATACTGTCTTAACACATCCATTTCTTCAACCTTACCATGGCATTTTTGGCATTCTATTTTTCCAATAGTCACATGTTGTGAATGGTTGAAATAAACATGGTCAGGAAGATTGTGTATTCTTATCCATTCTATTGGTCCCGCGATTGTTTTTTTGCTTTCGTTGGTTAATGAACCGACAACATCACTCCATTGTTGATCAACATCTACTACACTTTTGGTATCTTTTTTAGCTTCATCAGACATCCATTTTTTATAGATTTTCTCGATGTCTTCGTTAGATAATTTTTCATAATTATCAATGTACTTATCCGTAGAAGGATCAAATCCGATAGCAGCAAATATTTTTGTTATTTCCGCTGTACCATATTTAGTTCCTTTCTTAATTGCTTTATGACAATTCATACATGTACTTACTCCTGGAATTACACTTTGTTTACTTCTGCGTGCACCATCATGGCAATAATTACAGTCAATCTTATGAAGACCCGCATGAGTTTGATGACTAAATTTTATAGGTTGATCTGGTGCATAATTCTGTTGTCTTCCTAATGAAATAGCATTATTTACGGTTGTATAACCACCAAATAATACCAATCCAAATAATACAAAAGTTATTACTGATTTATTAGTTAAAATATTCCAAAAATTTGGTCTAATGGAATCAGTATCTCCTTCAACCCTATTTCTAGTATGATTTAAATCTGTAATGATATTCCATAAAAAGATGGCTAAAATGGCAAGTATTGCAAATACCATATACATCCAAAAATTAGAACTAGAACCGTTTGATGCATTGGCGTTTGCAGCGCCAGGTGCTCCAGCCACATCTTTTGGACCACAGGTACCTTTAGCAGTACAATCTATATATAAGAGTATACTTTCTATTTCTTCATCAGAAATAGCTGGAAAGGCTGTCATTACTAATTTGTTATAAGTATTATAGAGTTCAACGGCTCTTGGGTGTCCTTTTGCAATCAAACCCTGAGAATTTCTAATCCAACTATACAAATCAGTTTTTGGAAAAGCAGACCATCTAGCTTCAACTCCCGCTAGAGCAGGCCCAGTTAGATTATCTTTCATATTTTTATTGTGACAGCTGGCACAATTATTTTTGAAGGAGGCTTTACCTGCATCAATACTTGGTGCAGCTATTAAAACCAATGACTGTAATAAGAGGATAACAATGATGTTAAAAACGCTTTTGCAGCTCATAAAGTATTGAAAAATAGATGGATATAAATTTGTTTCGTTTGATTGAGAGTTTTTATACTCGCTTTCGGTGCAAAAGTAGCCTGAATAATTAAATTTCAAAACTTTATTACGTATCATTTATAATAAATTTTAATAATATTTTAACGAAATTCCAATCAATATATCCAAAACAGTTAAAATCTTCTTAAAGTTTAAACTGCAATAGGTGCTTTTATTGAAGGATGAAAAGTATAATTTATCAAGTTAAAGTCTTCAATAGTAAAATTAAATATATCTTTTTTATCTTTGTTTATAATTAAATTTGGTAATGCATAAGGTTTTCTGCTTAATTGAATTTCAGCTTGCTCCAAATGATTTAAATATAAATGTACGTCTCCAAAAGAATGTATAAAATCCCCTGGTTCTAAGTTGCAAACATGAGCCATCATCATGGTTAAAAGAGCATAAGAAGCAATATTAAAAGGAACTCCTAAAAATACATCGGCACTACGTTGATATAACTGGCAAGACAACTTGCCCTCACTCACATAAAATTGAAATAAACAATGGCAAGGACTTAATGCCATTTCTGGCAAATCACCTACATTCCAAGCTGAAATAATGATTCTACGAGAATCAGGCTGTGTTTTAATGAGCTGGATTGCCTGACTTATCTGATCTATTGCTGCTCCAGTTGAAGTCGTCCAAGATCTCCATTGATGCCCATAGACTGGTCCTAAATCACCATTGTCATCAGCCCATTCATCCCAAATAGTAACCCCATTCTGATTCAAATAACTAATATTGGTATCTCCTTTTAAAAACCATAGGAGTTCATAAATAATGGACTTTAGATGTAGTTTTTTTGTGGTGACCAAAGGAAATCCTTGAGCTAGATCAAATTTCATTTGATACCCAAATACACTTTTTGTACCCACTCCTGTTCTATCAGATTTCACGACACCATTTTGGTATACATGCCGCAATAAATTCTGATACGCTTCCATTAGTTTGTTTGAAAATTGAAGCTCAAATTTAAGAACATATTTAATTTTTTATAATAGATAATACATTTAATTTACTTCTATTAACAATTATTTCTGATAAACTCTTGGAAGATGGACTAATCAACCGCATTCCGGATAAGATGAAATTCTGCTCAGTTTG
Source organism: Candidatus Defluviibacterium haderslevense (assembly GCA_016712225.1). Lineage (NCBI taxonomy): Bacteria > Pseudomonadati > Bacteroidota > Saprospiria > Saprospirales > Saprospiraceae > Candidatus Defluviibacterium > Candidatus Defluviibacterium haderslevense. Next base: position 4,102,209 of record JADJRL010000003.1, read on the forward strand.
ATAATCATATCAATAAGTTACTATAAAATAACAAATCAAAGACGAAATATTTTGCACTAAGCCTAATAAACAAATAAAGCCCTTCAATAAATTACTGAAGGGCTTTATTTGCTATTATATTCATTTTTTGTTTAATCCACCAATAACATACGTTTAGTTGCAGTATGATCAGCAGCATCAAGTTGATAATACAGTATTGAAGATGTACTCAATTCACTCTTAAGTATTTTGAAATGATTTAAGCCCTTCTGACCTTGTAATTCATAAACTCGAACTACTTTACCAGCTACATCATAAATGGTTAATTTAACAGCAGCTGCTTCAGGTAAACGATACCCGATAACAGATTCAGTTCTAAATGGATTTGGTTCATTTTGGTATAACTCGAAAATACCAGTTTCTACAATTCCTTCATCTGTTCTGACAACTAACTTCACATCTTTTAACTGATCTAATTGGTCATAAGCTTCAGCATGAGTTACATCACTTGTTATGGTGATCATTTTACTGATGTTACCAGTTTGAACTGCTTTAAAGACAACAGTGTATAACACTTCATCGTTTGAGTGTGTAACACCGGTATTTGAGTTCCAGCTTGTTGTTAAAATACCATCACGGATATTCGCTACATTCGTTTCGTTCATATTGAGAACTCCAGATTCAACTTTTTCAAAAATGAGACTTTCATGATCAAAGTTCATAGTAAATTGATAGCCGGCAATATTAGCAAAATCATTTGATCTGATGGCCATTTTATAATAGTTTCCAGCAACAACTTCTGCTTCATCAATTTCAAGATTTACGACACCTGTAGTCCTAATGGTTGGGGTTATTAATCCAGCTTTAGCATTACCCGTCAAATCACCCATCTTAATAGCCATGAAGTTTTGATTGTAATCTTTAACTAGAGCAGGAGTTATAATAGCAGTCCTAGGTGCATTAAATGGTTTGGTTGGATCAACAAAGGTGTATGTTTCAGGAACAAAGGTCCATGATTGTACTTTGCCAAAATCAGGAATAACACCTAAGATTAGTTTTCTGATTTCAGAAATATCGGAAGCAGTTACTGTACCTGATGCATTAACATCTGCAGCAATCATCTTATATGGACTTGTAATGAGTGCCTGACCTAAGATATGTTTTTGAATTTTAACTATATCAGCAGTACTCACACCGTTTAGATGATCATCATTTCGGATTGGTTTAACTGTATACGCTTCATTAAGAACCAAATCACCAAACTTATACGGACTACCAGAAACTTCACGCATCATAGTGGCATTACGTTCTAATTGTACTTTAACAGATTTAGTCTCTTCATTTCCTTCTGTCATTAAATTACCTACAATTCTTGCAAAAGATCCTGTGTTGAGACAGCTGTCTAGATTATCCTGAACAATGACTACTGTTTTACAATAATCTTTGTTGCCTTCCTCATCCTGAACCCACATTTCAACATTGACTCTTAACTCATCATTTTGTCCTGCTTTAACAAAATCATCACAACAAACCCTAATACTTGGTTTGTTTTCATCACCATCAAAATAGAATTTCAAACTATCTTTTGGTGTGCAATTGTCATAGCTCCCAAGATTTAAGTCTTTAGCCCAAATATCTACACATCCGGAAGAAGGCATTGGAACCGTAATTACCCCGGTAATACAATATGGAGTTGGTGCCTTACAATCTTTTATTTCAAATAAGGTCTCACATACACCAATATTTCCACAACCATCTTCTACGTTCCATCTGATCTTATGAATACCTATTGGATAAGTACCACTTGCATTGAATGGATTGTGATTATCATCAGCGAATGGATTATGGCTATATTCTACAGTATCTCCGGCATTATATTGTCGTTGAGTTAAAGTACCCACTCTAAAGTCGTAACCACCATGAACACCTTTACCATCATTGTAAGCATCTATTTTGTATTCCCAGAACAACCAATCAAGAGGAGTACAGTTATCTGTAGCGGTTGCAGTTAAACTAATATGACCTACACAAACTTTTAGTGTTGGATCTATAGATGCTGGTTCACAAGGACCTACATTGCATGTTACAACAGGTTTATCTTGATCACGAACTTTTATAATTTGTAAAGCTTCCCATCTTCCAATATTCGGATCAATAAATGGATCATACTGACACCAGTCAATAACAACCCATTTACGCAATACTTTGAAGCATGCATCAGGTTCAATAGTAAACGTTTCATCAAAATGTTCAATGGAAATCAAAGAACAATTATCATCTGCATTATTCACAACTGTTGGTTTACCCAGTTGTGGATTTTCAGGGCTAATGTCCGCTCCACAACCATCAATCACAATTGGATTTTGGTTACAAACACCATTTGGCCACTGAATATCAGAATATCTTGGATCGTTGCAATTTAATGGATCAATAAAGAATGGATCACAATCTACCACCCAAATTGTTTGAATCGCATTTACCCTACTGTTGTTCGGTCCTACCGCCGTAATGATACGTTGGATTTGACCTTGGCCACATTCACGTAAATCATTTACAACTATAGTCGGTGTAGTTCCACAAGCACTTAAAGCATAACCATCAAATCCCCATACTAATTCATATTTACGATCCCAATGTGCAGAATCAAACAATTGATTATAGTATACGCAGGCTTGATTTGGTGCCGGCATAGGCACTTGATTGGTTTGTAAGAATCCAGGATATCCTGTTAATTGATTTCTTTCACAGAATTTATGACAAACAATATCAGAAGTTTTAACTTTTTCTCTTGTATTCAAGTCAGTCACTACACGTCCGAATTGTCTATCATTTGGATCTGAAGCTTTAGCAATGTCAAACCAATACCAACAGCTAACGACCATATTTGGTGGTGCTATTACAGTAGGCACTCCTTTATTTTGAACTTCAACCTCAATCATACAATCTGAGAAGTGACCAAATAATGGTCTGCCAGCATTCATTAATGTTGGGTTAATTGGACCAGCTCCAGGATCTACATCAAAAACTCTCAATACAACCATTATTGTTTTTCCAACATCTTCGCAGCAGAATCTGGTATAGTCATCAAAATAAACTTGATTACCAACAAGAGTTGCGTCATCATCACCATTCGATCCACCACAAGAAACTGTATTATCACGAGTACTTCCATTGTTAGTACCTAGTAAATCAGCCATACGTATGGTTTTGAAGAATACATGTGGGCTGCAATTATCGTATGAACCTTCATCAAATGATTCAGCATAAATTTTTGCACCATTTTCTGACGGAGACAAATTACCATTAACTGAAACAACAGTTTTTGTTCTGCAAATTGGAACTGGAGGCAATCCATCAACTACGGATAAGCTAATTTTCTTAACAGTAGAATTTCCACATTTGTCTTTAGCAACAATTTCCATTCTATGAACTCCAACAGGTAAATTAAACACAGCCCAAGTTCCATTCGGATATTGAACTGCAGTACCTGCCCATGCTCTTACAATGATATAAGTCGAATCAGAACAATTATCTTTAATCCATGGTGGAGAAACCACCCAAGTTGCTTTGCATGTACTGCTATTATCAGTAGTGATTACCAAGGTATCTGGGTATGAAATTTCAGGACCTCGTTTATCCAATACTTTAATATTTTGAATAAACTTAAATGGATTCACGCCAGCTATTACTGGTAAGCACATATTTCTAACACTCCATTCTCTTAAGATATCCGTACTATTTTCACATACCTCATATACTTCATCCACATATTTCATGGAAATAGCGCATCTGCCTCTCAATGATAAATCAATACCATCAATAGTTGGATAACCAGTGCCCTCCCACTTAACGATTTGATCAGGTCCCCAACACAATCTGTTTCCAGAATATTGTGGATGAGCATCATAATAGATTGGGTATGGTGATGGATGACCAACATTTGGTCCAGAAGTTAAGAAATTCCAACCTAGTTTTCTAGGTACGCGAATTAAACCTCCTGAGGATTTCCAAATTGCAGAATCTAATAAATAACCATCTACACATTCCGGATATGGTGTGATGTGTTGTGAAACATCCTTATCATACTTTTTATCCTGACATTCAAGACTTGGATAAGTTATATCATCATAATTTTTCGGAAACTTGATATCCGCTAAATCTAATCTTCTGATGTAGATATATTGTATGCAAGTATCCGAATTTCCTGATTCATCAACTACAATCCAATTTCTTTGAATTTCAGCTACATAAGGCGATGCGCATTCACCATATTCTGTAAAGTCATCGTGATATTCAAATGTATATGATTGTTCACAAGTCAACAAGGTTGGTCTTCCTAAATCATCAGGATCTATCGTTGAAATACATGTAACAATAGTATCTCTAGGACAAGCTATGTTTGGTTTTTGTTTATCTTCAATGCATACTTTGCCCCAACATGAATTACCTGATCTAGGATCTGTGACTGTTACAATAAAACACTTACCAACATCAGAATAGTTGAAACGATTAGGATGCGGCACGTTGGTGCTTGCATCTTTAACTGTAATGATATAGTCATTGTAGCAATAATGATTTCCTCCTTCTAAAATCATATCTGCATTCAACACTGCAGAACAGTTTTGATCCAATGACAAATTAAGTTGATCATTACAAACCAACTCAGCTGATGAAGGTATGTATGGATTCACCGTCACATTGAAACAAGAAGAATCAATATTACAACTCTTATCACGTGCATAAACACAAACCCGAGTTGTTCCTTTGAAGTATGAACCATTAGCAGGAACAGACCAGATAGAATCTATACCGCAACTATCATTTGCATCGATTGGGAAGTTAAAGAATTTACCGCAATCTCCTGGATCAGAAGATATCGTGATATCTTTATTAGCAGTTACAACTGGGGCATTTACATCTCTCACTGTAACACTGAACATACACATTCCTGTATTACCACTTCGGTCCGTTAAGATATAGGTAAACTTAGTTGTACCAATAGATAATAAAACGGAATCACATGAACCAGCTGGAACATTCTTTTTATTTGCCGGAATATCTGAAGGCGTTAATGTAGTTCCACATGGGGTAGTCTGAGTAATTCCTGTAAAAGAAACATCCATAGTACCTCCCTTACAGTTATCATTGAATACAGGGTGATACCACAAGAATTTTTTATGACATTGTCTAAAATCAGCATTCACTATGGTATCTCTAAGTACTGCAGGAGAAATACATAAAATTTGTAATCTCCAATTAGACAATACATTAGTTATTAATGATGCTGAACAAGAATTGTCCTCTAATTCTAAAGTCCAAATACCATTTGATCTTTCATGGTATACAGAGTTCATTGTTTCTTGAGCTTTATAGAAACCGCCATTTCCAAAATTTGGTACACAAGGTGCGGATGTAATATTTCCATTTGCACCACCTTTTGCAGCTAATTCGCTTACATTTAAATTAAAGCTTGTTGCAGCAGGACAAATGTTATCCCAAATTAAAATTCTGGTCCCACTTGGACTTACCAGGGTCACTTTCCAATCTCCTAAATTCTCACTGGAATTTCCAGTTAAATTTAATAATCTAAAATCACCAACTAGACAGTTGTTCGGAACTGTAATTGTAGATTTAAAGCAAGTGCCTTGATTAAATGGAACATTTAGATTAGTCGGGTTAATGAAAGTTAATGTATCATACTTAGCACATTCAGGAGCCTGAACATCTAATACCGTAACTGTAGATGAACAACATCTGACATTAGCCAAAATACTTTGTAATGCTACAGTGTCTCCATTTGAAGGAACAAACTTATGATCTTTATTCAAAGATCCGATCGTAGCTGGTATGCAACTTGTTGCTAACTCCCAATCAGAAGATAAATTTGAATCAAAATGGCTGATTCTGTAATAACTACCTCTACATAATTGTTGACCTAATGCACCTTTCCAATCGTTCAATGTAATTGGATCTGCAGAACCTTTTCCAACTGGATTGAATCCATTAGTAGCTACAACATCAATATTTCTATCATTCAATTTCAAAGAATATCCTCTGCCCACATTAGGACCCACTTGAGTACAATTCATGTTAAAGAATAAATTAGCCGGAGAATCTGTACCAGCACCCACGTGGAATGTAGCCACTCTTCCAGGAGCCAAGAAATGCATAGGCATTAATGGGAATTTCGGAGGCAATACATAGGTACAAACAGTACCGGCAGCATCAACGATTTCAATAGACAAACAAGTAAGATCAATTACCGTTGGACCATAATTTGTAATTTCAATAAAATCACCGTCAATAAGTTCAGCAGGTGCCACATTAGCAGAAATAAATGCAGGAACTGGATTGGTTCTACCCACTGTTGTTGCTCCACCAAACATTTGCGTTACTTCAGATATGAGCAATATTGGTTGATCATAAACACAATAATCTATTGTATTTTTTCCAACTGGGAAGAATGATCCTGAAGCATCTGTAAATCCTCTACTCAACACTTTACCAGTGCTATCTTTTATTTGATAGGTAACTGTTGTATATGGGCAATTATCTGTAACATTAGTAGGCTTTAAGCTTGGAGAAATCACCGATATTCCACATGAATCAATTGCTGTATTTACAGTCAACGCTGCCGGACAAGTAATTGAAGGAACATCCCAGTAATCATTCACTATAATTTTTAAAGAGCAAGTGTCTCTGTTGTCACATGGATCTTTAGCTTCAAAAACCAAAATGGTAGTTCCAACAGGGAATCGATCACCTGATTTTAAACCCGTTTTATCAATTTGGGTTATTGTTGGAACACTGCAATTATCGAAAGCTGCCATTGGTGAGAAATTCACATAAGCATCGCAATGGAAAGTTTCAGCAGCTATTACAATTGGAGGTCTAGGGCAATTAAAGAATACCGGTTTAGTGGTATCCACTGTTCCAACAGTTAATGTCCTATTGGCGAAATTACCACAATCATCAGTTGCTGTAAAAGTTACAGCCTGTGTTCTAGTATCTCCACAACCTTTCACCCATCTTGTATCACTAAAATTATGTCTCCAGTTAATGACATCTGAACATGCATCGGTAGCTCTTAAACCACCAAAACTATCTAACCACGCTACAATATCATCATCATTGCCAGCATTACTTTGATCACATGAAGTTAATTTATTATATCCGCTTGCTGGATCTATGACCGGAGCTGTGATATCTCTGATATAGAATGTTGCTTCTCTAAAACTTGAATTACCTGAACAGTCAAATGCTGTAAATCGATAAATCATACTATCGGTATTACTACATTTATCATAATGTCTAACTAAGTCATGTTCAATTCGAGTTGTTCCATTACAATCATCCACTAACAATACACCGCCGCCATTTATAGCTAACCATGCATTTAAATTAGGTGGATTTCCGTTTCTATCACATTCAGCAATCATGTTGGCAGGATTAACAGACCAAACAGGTGCAGTGGTATCACGCACTCTAAATTCAGCAATAGTACCGGCACTTAGATTACCGCATGAATCTCTATATTGGAACATCCAAGTTTCTGTTACAAGCGGTGCTGCACAGCCTTGTATAGTTCGCATTAAAGTAGAACTTGTAAAGTCAGGAGCCGGTGGCAAAATAACAGCATTTCTAGTCTTGCCATCACACTGATCAAAAGAAACAGATCTGCCCATTGCATTTAACCAAGCCGTTCTAGCAGTAGTAATATTAGCAGGTGAACCATTTGCTACTGAACAGAAAATGGTTGTATCCTTCGCAGGTGAGGTAATTTGAGGAGCAACAATGTCTCTAACAGCAACAGTTGCTTGAGCCGTAACGGAATTTCCGCAGGCATCAGAAGCCGTGAAAGTAACTAATGCACTACCTGTATTCCTATTACATCCTCCGGTCAACCGAACAAAATTATTCGTATATCTAACTGTCAATTGACATGAATCTATGGCAACACCATCTCCATTTTTTCCTAACCAGGATTGGCTGTGTTCACTGGATTAACTGTTGATATATTCGAAGTAAGGTTACCATCACAATTGTCAAATGCAGTGGCTCCAGCATCTGTGTATGAATCATTTTTACATAGTTCAATAGTCGCTGCTCCTAATCTAGTTATAACCGGTTTTTCTGCATCATTAACTGTAATGGCAAACATACAAGTTGGCGCTCCGCACGGATTTGTTGCAGTAACTGTAACTAAGGTATTGCCTTTAAGAAATGTAGAATTGCTACCCGTTCCACTTCCACTGCCCGTTGTAGCACCTGTAAATACATAAGAATAAGTTGGGGCAGGCGTTCCATTTGCGGTAACAATATAACTTACAATTGCATTACATAGTCCTGCATCATTAGGAACAATAATGGTAGAATTTGGACATGAAGTAATTGAAGGTGGTGAGCAAACAAATTCTCCTTTTATTGCAAAATCAAATGGGCTTTCATCACAATCACTACTTACAATATTTATTGTTGCTGTATGTATACCTGGGGTGATTGGGGTGTAGGTCACATCAAATGTTAGCATTCCATTAGGCCCATTAATAGTTGCCGGCAAAGTGATATTACCTAAAGTGAACAAACTAGCATTGGTACCTGTGATCGTAATAGCACCAGACTGCAATGCTAAATCTAAATTACCAATATTTTTGATCTTAAATGTTCGAGTTATTGGTGCTGAGGTTGTTTGACCAAAATCAGTGTGGTCATCAGGATCCGGACTTGGATCTCCATCTACAATTATTATGTTATTTCCTCTGAGTTCAATTTCACCAAGAGATTCAAAATCAACTGTGGAAACACCACTACTTGTACCTGAACAGCCGTTAACATCCACAATTGAACTAATGGTAAAGGTATTTTGTCCAGGGCCTCCATTTACGGAAACAGCTAATTGTGAAATCCCTGAACTCACAACTGTATGTGAACTTGCATCTGAAAGAATTACTGTAAATGGTGCGTTACCAGCCGTTATATTAATATCTAATTGAACTGTAGTTGTCCCCGGGCACACTATTAAAGCATTGTTAAAAGATGCCGCTGGTAAAGGATTAACCTGGATCATTTGATTGTCAGTTCCTATACATCCATTTGTATTGGTTACCGTAACAATATAATTTTGAGTAGAGGTAGAAGTAATGGTTTGTGTTGTAGCATTAGTGCTCCACAAATAAGCAGTATAAGTTCCTGCATCCAATGTTGCCATATCACCACTGCAAAGTATTCCATCATTATTATTTGTACCTGAAGTTTCTGTAACCAAAATATTAGGAGTTGGATTTGGATTTACTGTGATCAATTGATCATCAGTAGCCGTGCATCCATTAACATCTGTGACAGTTACTGTATAAGTGCCCGTTGTATTTGCACTGATGGACTGGTCCGTTGCAGAAGTATTCCACAACCATGACGAAAATATTCCAGCATCTAAAGTTGCAGAAGCACCAGCACATAAAATGCCATCGTTGTTTGTATTGCCTGATGTTTCAGCAACAGTAATGGTAGTAGTTGGTAACGTATTTACTGTAATTGTTGATGTACCACTGAAATCAGCACAACAATTATTAGCATCATATATTTTAGTCACGGAATATGTAGTTGTAGTGACTGGCGTCCTAGTTATGTAATTTACACCATTAGCATTTAAAGTGTGAACGCTGCCATCTGATAAGGTCACTGTAAATGGTGCCGTACCTCCAGTAATCGTTAATTTTACACTACCCGGTTTGCCAATGCATATAGCAGTATCTCTGCTCATAACCGCAGTGGATGGATTACAACCATTACCTTGAATGGTAAAATTATATGGATTATTGTCACATGATTTATTGGCTACATTGACTACGGCATTTTGTTGGCCAATAGCAGTTGGCGCAAACTTAATTCCAATAATTGTCGATTCACCTGGTGCTAATTCCAAATCTGATGGCTGACTATCTACAGTAAAATGTGTAACAGGAACGACAGTAACCGGATTAGGTCCTATCAATCTCATAATACCTCCCCCATTATTTTTTATAGTATAATTTGTTACGATATTTTGACCAATTGGAATACCACAGACCAGTGTTCCATCATTTATCGAAGGTGTTATATCACCATCTTCAATGAGTACATTATTTCCAAATGCATCTGTATTCGGTACTATGTTAGCACATGCATCCGGTGCTGTCAAAAAGCTATTTGCATTAACTGTTCCCGTATATCCATTTCCAGTACCACCTAGATTTGTAGGACCATTTGCAGCGCCCCAATAATTACTTGTTGCATTTAATGTTCCTGTAACAGCAGATTTTATTGCAGTAGTATTACACATCATACTATTATTGATTAAACTTAAACCTGTAATCGTTGAATTGATAAAATCCATACCAAAATTATTATCATAAAAAGTATTGCATTTGATCGTTTCAGAAACACTTCCACTTACCTGCAATCCATTATCTCTACCTTGCGCATAAATTTTTTGAATGGTATTTCCCATTCCACTTGTCAACCGTAAACCAGTACCCTGTCTTGTTGAACCAGAGCGTGAAAGATCTAATGAATTTACTTCTGCATTACACACGCTTGATAAATGCAACACATAACCTGTTCCAGCAGCAACTTCGCTTAATCCATTCGTACCATACAATCCAAGATTGACATTTGTACCACCAAAAGTTCCGTCAGAAATTTTTAGATTAGACATGTTTACAAATTTCAAACCATATAATGCATTGGTACCTCCGAATTTATTTCCACTAATGGAAACACCACCTGATAAGTTACCTTCAACGACATGTTCCAAACGTATTGCGGGTTCGTCATCTGCAATTCCTGTTGTTTGAAAATCATTTCCTGTGATGGTATAATCTGATCCATTATTAATTCGAATTCCCATTCGTCTATTCTTAATCAAATTATTACTGAAGATATTTCCATAGTGACCAGCGCCATCATTATGACAATAAATTCCAGTTCCTGATTGAGTACCAGTAAAATTTAAGTTAAGACTATCAATGACTATTCCGGATGTATTTCTAAGCATAATTGTCGAAGGGAAATTACCAGCAATTCCAAGAGCTCTGTAAAGACTATCTGCAGCTGTTACCACTATGTGATTTCCCGGACCTGCAATGTTGGTAATCTTAATTCCACCGATATTTTCAAGTCGGATACCACAATTCATATTAATACTATTTACCGAACCAAACTTATTTCCACTAGCTGTCAATCCCATAGGAATAGACGCATCAAGTTGCGAAATACTATTAATGTAAAATGCTGGTTCATCTGAATTAAATCCACAACCTCGGAGATCATTATTATTTACTGTATAATTTTGTCCTCCCGATAAAATTATACCTGAACGATGTCTTCTTGCATCACAATTTTTTATAGTTACAGGACCATAATCTGAACTATTATCTACTCTAATACCTGTTAAATCCTGAGCCGGCGTTGCACCAACAGGACGAGATACATCAACATTATCGATCGTTGCATTATTAACATTTACCAGATGGATGAGATTATAACCATTACTACTGGAATTATATGCATGGTTGTTGAGTCCACAATTATCTTCGAATGTAATATTTCTGCCAACTACAGAAGTATCACCTATAATAAGATCGCGCATATGTTCAAAACGCACACCACTTAATGCATTAGTTCCACCAAATGTATTACCACTCATGAGGATGCCACCTGGCAAACTATTGGATTGAATATACGATAAGTAAATAGCAGGTTGATCAGCAATATAACCTGAATTAAGAAATGAATTATTTGTAATCGTATAATCTCTTCCTCCAGTAATATACATACCACGATAGTAATTGTTGAAATTACAATTTCTGACGGTCACATTTGAATTTATAGAACTGTTATTTATATAAATTCCACTGCGGTCTTTTCCACTTGGTCGTGAAGCATCCACATTATCTATGATCGTATTTGAAACTACCGTAAAATATAATACAGGACTGTTACTATTACCTTCCGTGGCGGTACAGTTATTTACACCACAATTATCTTCAAGAACAATATGTGCTCCACTAACTGAAGCGTCACCAACAATTAAATCTTTCATATTATCAACACGCAATGCTGTACGCACTGCAGAGCCTCCGAATGTATTGCCATATGCGCTAATTCCAATTGGAATAGCTTGCCCTTGCACATTTGCAAAAAATAATCCCGGGTAGGATATGGATTGACCAGATCCTGTCAGATTATTATTAAATACGGTATAATCTCTTCCAGAATTAAAATGAAAACCTTTAAAGCGATTACCTCCTTTACAGTTTTTTACAACTGAATTCAAACAACCATTCAAATACAAACCAAATGAATTGGCTTGTCCCCCGGTAGCTTTTGAAAAATCTACGTTGTCGATAATAATATTCCTAACCGAATTCATTTTCATGCAACCTCTGTTGCTTACATCAGTACCTCCGACTTCATTCAAACCACTACCATCTTCTATGGTAATATTACATCCCATAACTGAAGCATCACCAATAGTGAGATCTCTCATGTTGTCGAAACGAATTCCAAATTCGGATGTAGAACTATTAAATGATCCACCAAAAAGATTACCACTCATTAATATGCCACCAGTAAGTGAACCAGCAGAAACACTATTGATATAAAGGGCTGGTCGGTCTTCATAATATCCGGAATACCTAAAATCATTATTCGTCAGTGTTAGATCTTTTCCACCGTTGACCCAAATTCCAACATGATGTTGTTTTAGTAAACAGTTCTTTATGGTAAAGTTTTTATAGGTGGCATTACCACTATTATCAAGATAAATACCTGTACCCTCTCTTCCGCTGAAACTTCTGGATACATCCACATTATCAACAGTCAAATTGGAGACTCCGGAAAAGTACAACACAGCAGTTAAATCAGTACAATTCATATTATTTGCTCCGCTGTTATCTTCTATTTTAATGTTAGCCCCAACCACTGAGGCATCACCAACCACCAGTCCATCTACACCATCTACTCTCAATGCTGTTCTCGCGTTTGTACCACCAAAGAGGTTCCCGCTCGCTATCATTCCCTTAGGAATATTCAATGGCCGCACACTATTAAACCAAATTGCTGGACGCGAATTGTCATTCCCTGAATTGGTCAGATCATTATTTATTATGGTATAATCTTTTCCTGAACCACAATAAATAGCACAATACCTGTTGTTTATTTTACAATTTTTGACAGTGATGTTGCTGTGATTATAGGTATTTTCAATCCTTATTCCCCAGCCAGTAAATCCAATTGTTGAATTCAAATCCACTTTATCAATCGTAGTATTAGATACACCAATTAAATAGATACAATAATAATCACCATCTCTGCCAGTCGCCCGCATTCCGCTTGCATCTTCAAGTGTGATATTTGCCCCTACAACGGTTTGGTTTCCAATCAATAAATTGCTCATATTATCAATCCGCAAGCCAATTCTAGAAACACCTGTTCCAAATAAATTACCACTAGCAATGATACCTTTAGGTATAATATCTTCTGTTATTCCATTCAACCATAATGCTGGTCTGGTTTGATCATTTCCACAATTCTGGAGATCATTATTCTGTATCGTGTAATCCTTACCAGAACCACAATAAATTGCACTGTAACGATTGTTGATTTTACAATTTTTAATTGTGATATTTTTGTTTGCACTTGTATTATCAATTCTAATTCCCCAGCCTTGGTAACCGTAAGTCGTAGCTGTAAGGTCCAGATTGTCTATAGTAATATTTGATACACTATTTAACCAAAGCGCGTAATTATCGCCTGTACTTGTAGCATTAAAACCGCTTCCATCCTCAATTTTAATATTCGCAGCAACCACTGAAGCATCGCCAATAATTAGGTTACTCATGTTATCAATTCGAATCCCAAAAGCACTTCTATTATTACCTGTAGCATCTCCATACAAATTTCCACTAATATCCACGGAATTTGGCAACAACCTAGAACTCACAGCATTAAGATGAATTATAGGCAAATTACTATTTACACCTGTCCTTCTAAAATCATTATTTTTAATGGTATGGTCACGGCCACCATTTGAATAAACTCCACGATGTCTGTTTTTAAAAATATTATTGAGAATAAAAACTTCATTACAACTTGTTAGGTCAACTCCAGTACCATCGTAATTTGCATCTGGTCGGGAAATATCCAGATATTTTATGGTTAGGCCTGTGACATTGCTTGCATTAAAACTAGTAATATTAGAGTTTGGATTTATCGTAATTAATGGAGCACTAACCCAACCTGGTTGGGTTGAACCATCGATCATCAGAGGTTGTGTAATAGTTGGAAATACACCAAGAGTTTGAACAATAGTTTGTGCTCCACCACCTCCAATATTAAATTCAATTACATCTGCATCAGCATTGCTATTAGCAGCTGTTATAGCTTCTCTCAGTGAACAATCAGCATCACAAACACCATCATTTGTATCTGCAATTTTTGTTACAACCAATGCGGCTTTTCCAGTTCCTTTTATTGCAACATCGAATGTACCTTCATCTGAATCATCATTTGCAATATTCATGGTGGCATTGCGCGCACCCGTTGCCGTAGGAGTAAATGTAACCGTAAAAGTTGCAGAATCTCCTGCTGGAATAGGGCTGACAGGTGTTAATGCGCCTGCAACAAATTCCATAGCCTCCGATCCGCTAAAACTGATTGATGTGATATTGAGCGGCAATACTCCACGATTGTTAATTGTAAATATCCTAACTACAGGAACAGATATTTTTGTGGAATTGAAATCGGTGAAATTAGCCGTTGAAGGAATCAAGGATCCATCCTCAATTAAATTAAGATTACCCGTAAGCTCAATTTCAGCGAAACTTGAACTCGGACACCCTGATGGTGGTGTGGTTAGATAAGGTGTAACATCTACAGAAGCGGTGACACCATTGGGAGTGCCCACCGGTGGGGCAGCACCACCGAAGTAATTGTTTTCTGCTTTTACAGTTGCTGCTGAATTGATAGCATAAGCCGTATTGCCTGTGAAACTATTTTGTTCAATGGTCATACTACTAACTGGAGCAGCAAGTTGTAGGGCATCAGTGTTGAGTGAAAGATCACTACATTGAATGGTATGATTATTTCCAGAAACGAGATCAATACCATCAACTCTTTTTTGTACAGTCAATGATCTAGCGCGCATATAAGATCCACCGACAACATACAATCCTGTACCAGAAGTGGTACCAGTCAGTGACAATGACACTTGTTCGATGTCAACTCTGTTGGTATTTTCAAGATGAATCGCTCGTGTGGATGCTTTATTAATTCCACAATAAGGCTCTAACTGCAATTCCACATTTACCACGCTGCTATCACCAATGATTACGTCATTAACATTCTCCAATCTCAATCCATGAGTGAATGTTCCGCTGAATGTGTTATGATGAATTGACTTACCAGTTGAGAAAGTTGTATTCAATAAATACATGGCAAGTTCTGTTGCAGCGGCTCCACATGAATTTACCAAATTACTATCAATAGTTAGTCCTGTAACAACATTTGCATAAATACCGGTTCGTCTAGTACCAAAAGTATTATTTTTAATAGTAAACGGATAAAAATTAATATTGTTATCTACTCGTAATCCAATTCCATATTGGGTTGATCCTGTTCTGGTGAAATCTACATTATCAACCGTTGAATTGGAAACATTAGAGAAATAGATTACAGATTCATTACTATTCGCATTATTTCCTACTGTTGCTAGTGCTCCATCTTCAATTGTTACCGTACGGTTAGTAACACTTGCATCCCCTACAACTACATTTTTCATGGTTTCAAAACGAATAGCAGCATTGGTATTCGTTCCTCCAAAAATATTTCCACTCATTACCACTCCACCAGGAAGACTTCCTTCCGTAACACCATTAAGATATATTGCTGGTTCAGTGGCAGCTATACCGCTTGATGTCAAGGTATCATTCTGTATGGTATAATCCGTACCTCCAGAACAATAAATTCCTGTGCGTCGATTAGCAATACCACAATTTAAGATACTGTTATTCTTATTTCCAATCCCATTAATCATTCCAATTCCTAGACCAAATGGGGTTGCGCCATTTCTGCTAAGATTCACATTATCAATGGTAACATTATTCAATTGAGCTCCATAGATTACATATTCGCCACTGCTTGCAATATTCCCTACAGTAGAAAGAACGCCATCTGCAAAAACAATATCTGCACCACTTACAGAATTATCTCCAATGGTAAAATCTGACATGTTTTCTACACGGAGAGCAGTATTGGCATTTGTTCCTCCAAATGTATTATTACTCATAGCAATACCAGCGTCCAGCATAGACTTTTGAAGGTGGGCGAGGTATACTGCTGGTTCACTATTACTAATACCGGATCCAGTAAAATTATTTCCTGTTACCGTGTAATCATTTCCGTTACCTATGAGAAGACCAAGTCGACGATTTTGGATATTGCAATCTTTAACAGTTATAAATCCATTACCATAACTACCTGAAATCCTGATTCCACCATTACGTTGTGCCGGCGAAGTGTAAGCAGATGAAATTTCAATATTGTCAATTATAGAATTTTTTATACTATTCAAATACATCACATAATAAGTACTACTCTGATCGAATCCCACAGCAGTCATTCCATTTCCATCTTCCAGTTTTACGTTTCCACCAGTAGTAGCATCGCCAATGGTTAGATCACTCATATTATCAAAGCGGACTGCTGCACGGGCAAACGAATTCGTGATAGGAACATTACCGAAGGTATTTCCACTAACCAGCACACCACCAGTAAGTGTACCAGCAGTAACATCTCTAAAATCAAGGGCATTAGCTTCTCCATCCCATCCACTATTTGTAATGGTATTATTCTGTACTGTATAGTCTTTCCCTCCTCTGCAATTAATTCCTCGATATCGATTATCTGCTTTGCAATTTTTAATAATAACGGATTGATTCATTACTCCATTGCTCACATAAATACCATAAGAATTACTTGCACCAGCCGTTACCTTGGAACAATCAACATTATCAATGGTAAGACTATCCACATTAGATAGAAGTAGTGCGCCATTTGAATTATAATCTGTACCAACACACTGATTCAATCCACAGATATCTTCAAGAACGATGTTGGCACCCGTTATAGAAGCATCTCCAATGATCAGATTTCTAATATTGGAAATAACAACACCTTTGTTAAAGTTTGGTGTACCGAAAGTATTACCTGAAGCTATAATTCCTGTAGGAATAGTGCCAGGAATGATATTAGATAATTCAAATGCAGCAGTTCCACCTCCGCTACCTATCATGTTGTTATTTGTAATGGTATAGTCCTTCCCATTATCGACCCAAATGCCTCTTTGTCTATTGCCGGCAAGACAATTCGTAATGGTAATGTTTCCAAGTGTTGCGCTATTGGCAACTCGAATTCCCCATGAAATACCCTGACCAGTAGGAACTTTGGAACAGTCTAAACTATTCACCAATATATTATTTACAGTATTCAGATATAGTGCTCCAGTATTAGCAACATCAGAACCAGCTATTTGATTTAATCCGCTATTATCCTCAAGTTTTATGTTGACCCCAGTTGTAGCATCGCCAATGGTAAGGTCATTCATAGCATTTATGTAAACACCGGCATTACTTACCTGAGCCACATTAGTACCAAATAAATTGGAATGCACCAAAACACCACCAGGAATATTACCTGGTTGAATATTGCCCAATTCTAAAGCCCAATAATTATTATGTCCTGAACCACGAAGGTCATTATTAATAATGGTATAATCCTTTCCGCCTCTAACTCTGATTCCTGCTCCACGGTTTTTAATGAGACAATTTTTTATAGTCACATTTTTGTGTGCCGTTGAAATTCCACTTGAACGTGATGATTCATTTTCGACAAAAATACCAAAGCCATTTTGTATTCCACCTAAGGTATAGGACAGATCTAGATCATCTACGATTATATTACTTACATCGTCGAGATACAATAATCCTCTGCGATCTCCACTATTGCTTCCGAATGTATTCATACCACTGTTGTCTTCAATCTTAATTTGAACTCCAGTATTCGCATCTCCTATTGTCAGATTACTCATGCCGCCTACATACAAACCAATACCTGTCTGAAGTACATTAGTTGGTGCATAATAACCATATAAATTGGTGTGTACTAATACACCTCCTGAGATGGCACCTTCAGCAATACTGCTCAGTACTAAGGCATAATTATCATCCCATCCTGAGCCACGGAGATCATTACCTGTCACTGTATAATCTTTTCCATCATTGCAGTATAAGCCAGCATATCTGTTCCTGATCAGACAATTTTTTATGACTATGTTTCCATGTGAAGCACCATTATCTATTCTTATTCCAAAAGAATTTGCAGCACCGCCCAATGAATATGAAGCATCAATATTGTCAATGGTAATATTGGAAACCTGATTCAAAAACAATGCGCCACGGTTACTGGGAGTATTTCCTAAAACGGTATTGAAGCCACTATTGTCTTCAATTTTTATTTGGACACCTGTAATCGAATCTCCAATGATTAAATCATTCATATTGGAAATTTTTAATCCACCTTGACTATGCACAGTACCAAAGCCAAACTGATTTCCACTCATCAATATTCCTCCAGGTATCGCTGCTGCAGACAGATTGCTTAATTCTATAGCATATTGTCCACCTTCTCCTGAACCTTTAACATTGTTATTTTTTATGGTATAGTCTTTGCCATTGCCACAAAGAATTCCTGCCCATCGATTTTTGACATCACAGTTTTTAATTGTAATCGTGGAGTTTGTTACATTATTTTGGAAGTAAATACCAATGGATTGATTTTGACCTCCACTCAAATAGGAAACATCCACATTGTCAACAGTTATGTTATTTACGTTTATAAAATATAAAACGTAATGACCGGCTGCACCCATTGCTGTCAATCCGCTATTATCTTCAAGAACAACATTAGCTCCAACTACGGAGGTATCACCAACCAATACATTATTCATATTCTGGATCCTAAGAGCTGTTAAACCATTCCCTCCAAACTTATTACCACTGACCGCCAATCCACTTGCAATATTTCCAGGCGTAATATTCAAAAAAGACAAAGCCGGATTATTAAAATCAGAACTCGTGGCTAATAGGTCATTGTTTTGTACGGTATGATCCTGACCGCCATTGATTGAAATTCCAGAATTCCGGTTTCTTATAAAATTGTCTATGATTAAAGTTTGGCTACAAGTATTAAAGCTGATTCCCGCACCGCTCCGCACACTTTGATAAGAAATATCAAGACCTTTAATTGTGATTCCGGTTACATTAATAGCCGAGAAAATAGTACCTGTATAGGCTGAACCAACTTTAACATAGGTAGCTTGTGTTCCCGATACAAAACCAGGTTGGGTCGTTCCATTTATGATTATGGGTCCGGATATATTTGGCAACGCTGAGGCAAGTACGATACTAAATGGTCCTGTACCTGCTATGTTGAAATTTATACTATCAGGGCCTGCATTAGCATTAGCATCAGTAATAGCTTGTCGAAATGAACCGGCTCCCGTGTTATTTACATTAATAACCTCATATGTGTTTGCTCTAACCGCATGAAAATCACATATAAAAAACATAATACAAAGCGAATAAAATAAAATTGATTTCATTATGAGATTGGTTTAAAATGTATTTAGAAAGTAAAAGCAATCACCAAATTTCAATATTAGTGTGCTCAATGAAAATTGGTAAAACATTAAAAAATGAAGGGGAACATGAAAGTGAATTAATAAGTATAGACTTATAAAACTAAATTCTAAAAGAAAATCTATAGACGCACTCAAATTAGAAAAGTTTTAATTGGCTTCAGCAAAATTGAGATTTGCATAATTGATGTTCTAAAAACTAGAATTGAAATCTAATGGGTTAAAACTACATATTAAATACTTTTATCAAGCGAAACGGGCGGTGACAATAAAGTGACAAAAAATTATTTTACTTTAAAATACTGCACATCAACATATTATGAAATAATATATTTGAATTATTTCAATATAATCGCTTTTGCCTTCTAATAAAATGATATGCAATTTATTTAGAAAGGCCAACCTTAATAGATGATTTAAACTAATTCAGAATCAAAATGATTGCTTTTGGTGTCCTTTTTTCTCAATCGTAGCCAGGTTTGATTAATGGTATTCTTCTGCACACCAAGTGTATTCGCCATTTCCTGAGTAGTCATATTTAATTTATCCAATACTAGAATTCTTGTTTCGGCTAAGGTGATCCCCGGATACTGATCTTGAATTTCTTTAATAAAATCAGGATACACCCTTTCAAAAAGTATACGAAATTCAGTCCAGTCTTGATCCTTTAAGATGGTACTTCTGGATAAGGTCTCAATTATTATTTTACGTTCGTCAGCTGAAATATACTTTTCTAGCTCCGAGTTTAAAACATCTGTCAATTCTGACTTTTCTTTAACCAAGCTTACAAAATGACTTAATTCAGCTTTTGTGGAATTAAATGAAGAAACAATTTGCTTTAAATGTGCGTTTTTTCGTAAAAAATTCAAATAAAATAAACTACAAATTAGGATTAGAATACAAAACACTGAATACATCAACCATTTTTGCAATTTTTTTTCAGACTGGATGAGATCAATTTTTTCTTGAAAATCATTCGAAAGCAATCGCAATTCAATATTCTTAAAAGTACGAATATTATTTCTCTTTTCTAAGCTGTCCTTATAAGGTTTTGCCAAATTATTATAGTGCACCGCACATTCGAAATTTCTTACCAATTCGCAATACTTAGCATTTAGTTCAAATAATCGAATTCGATCAAAATATCTGGTTTCACTATTATCCAAATAGCAATCCAAATAATGCGCCCTTTCCAAAAATCTTTTTGATTGAGCCAAAGCTCTAGTTTCCAAATTGATATCAATAAGTACCATTAAAGCACTAAACTCAGCACTTACTATTAAATTGGATTGCAATTTATTATCAAATACACATGAATACCCTTGATTTGCGTAGACTTCAGCTTCTTGATATTTATTTTGTTTGATACACATAGCAGCCATATCTATGGATGCTAATCCCAGCCAAGCTCTTGCGTATGAACTATCTTCCGAATAATGAGACTTACAAAATTCTATAATTCTTTGAGCATAGTTGATCGCTTTTTCAAATTCTTCTCTTTTTTGATAGATCGATTGAATATAATTGAGAACCAATATATAAATTTCTGTTGCACCAATGTTAGGTTTCATCCACTCTTCTGAAATTAATAAATATTTCAGAGATCTATCAAAATCCTCAAAACTGTACATTATTTTACCCAGGTGAAAACATATTCTAGCGACATCATAATCTTTAAAATTTTCTATGCCAATTCGCTCAATAGAATATCCATCTAATATTGCTTCAGAATACATTTCTTCAGGAGAAATCTGTTTTAAATTAAAGGCTTCAAAAATAAAATAATGATTGGCAATAGCCTCTTCCATTTTCAAGTTGAAGTCTGTTGCTTTATTTTCCATTTCAGCTAAAACTGCCAAAATTTCAGCTTTATCCAAATTTAGTTTGCCTCTGGCTTGAAAATAATAATATTTTGATGCAAAATAACTTCTAGCATCATGACTCCTAATACTCCAAGGAATTAATGTTGATGTTATAGTTCTTATAGTAGCAGAATCCATTTTTCCAAATGGAATTTGATGAATGTAATTTAAGCGCTCACTAAACGACATGGATTGATAAGAAAAAGTATCAATTTTATATTGACCAAATAGTTTTGAAGCATATAAGTTGAGGAATAATATAATAAATAGCTGCCCAAATAAGATTCTAATTTCGAAGGTTGATTTATTGAAATTAGACATCTTGTAAAATTGAAAATAGTTTAATTTTAAAAGTCTAACATCCTAAATGATCAACAATAATTTTGCAATATGACTATTTATTTAGTTGTTCATTGACATGAATTTAAGATTCTGAATGTGAATCTTAATTAATTACACCAATGCCCCATTTACAAACTCTTCACTTCACTAACCAACTTGGTCAACGAATCTTTAGCATCACCAAAAAGCATATAAGATTTTGGCTTGTAAAATAATTCATTTTCAATACCGGCATAACCAGCCTTCATGGATCGTTTCATGATAATAATGCTCTTGGCATCTTCAACTTCAAGTATAGGCATGCCATAGATTGGAGAGTTAGGATCAGTTTTAGCAGCAGGATTAACAACATCATTGGCTCCGACAACAAGTACTACATCTGTTGTTCCAAACTCCGGATTGATGTCTTCCATTTCAACCAATTTATCATAACTTACATTAGATTCTGCTAATAAGACATTCATGTGCCCAGGCATTCTACCTGCAACAGGGTGTATGGCATATTTTACAACGACACCACCTTCTTCAAGTACAGCTTCTAACTCGTGACATATATATTGTGCCTGAGCCACTGCAAGACCGTACCCAGGCACGATTACAGCCTTTTTGGCATATTTTAATAAAATAGCGGCATCTGATAAACTAACTTCTTTAATACTTCCAGCAAATGAACCCGAAGTTGCAGCATCTCCTGTCGCACCACCACCAAAATTACCTACCAATACATTGAGTAATGATCGATTCATGGCGTTACACATTGCGACTGTTAAAAGAGTCCCAGCAGAACCAACCAGGATACCGCCTATTAACATCACATAATTACCATAAAGGAATCCACCACAAGCAGCTGCAACCCCTGTAAATGAGTTTAACAGAGAAATGACCACAGGCATATCAGCTCCACCGATGGGCAAAACAAAAATAAGCCCATATAGAATTGAAAGTGCCAATACTATGTAAAACCAAGGAATTCCGTTTAACGTGCCCATTATTATAAGCGCTGCTAAGACTATAATTCCCAAAACCAAACCAACGTTTAAAAACTGTTGGCCCTTTATATTAAAATCGTCTATTTTTCCTTCTAATTTTCCATAGGCCACAACACTCCCTGAAAAGGAAACAGAACCTATTATTAATCCAGCTAATATAATCAACATGTGATTGGCCGTAGGAGCTGAGCCCATATGCACAACATGTTGAAATTCAATAATTGATATTAGTGCAGCGCAAGCACCACCCATACCATTGAAAAATGAAACCATCTGTGGCATAGCGGTCATCTGCACGCGCTTGGCCATCGTTACCCCAATTATCGCACCAACAACTAACGCAGCAAAAATCCAGATCAGGTTTCCAAGATTACCACCTTCAGCCGTCTTATACAGAAATATTGTGCCTAAAATGGCAATACCCATTCCAAAAGCAGCGATCAGATTACCGCGACGTGCCGTATCCGGTTTACTCAACATTTTAAGGCCAACCATAAAGGTTACTGACCCAATGAGATATATTAATTCAAGCAAATGTGCCATCATTTCTTTTTCTTAAACATTTCTAACATTCTGTCCGTCACGACAAATCCTCCGACAACATTGAGCATTCCAAACACTACAGCAAGAAAGCCCATGACCAAGCTAAATGTTCCTTCAGCTTGACCCATTACGATAATCGCTCCAATGATCACCACACCATGTATTGCATTGGCCCCTGACATTAAGGGGGTATGCAATACCGATGGCACATGCGATATCAATTCAATTCCTACAAAAATCATCAGAATCACGAGATAGATCATCTGAATATTTGCACTAATAAATTCTAACATCTTGGATTTATTTTAGATTTTTTCCATTATGAACAATTAAAGTACCCTTTGTAATTTCCTCTTCCACATCCCATTTAAATCCGGATTTATCAGAAAGATGAACCAAAAGGTTCATTACATTTTTAGCATACAACTCACTAGCATTGGTTGCTAATGATGACGGTAAATTTTCAATACCAACTATTTTAACACCATGTTTTACCACCACTTTATTCAATTCACTTAATTCGCAATTTCCACCTTGTTCCACAGCCATATCTACAATCACTGCACCAAATTTCATTTGCTTCACTTGTTCCTCAGTTATTAAAATAGGTGCTTTTCTGCCCATAACTAAGGCAGTTGTAATAACCAGATCTGCTTGAAACAATGATTTATTGACTGCTTCTTTTTGCTTTGCCAGGTACTCAGGAGTAACTTCTTTGGCATATCCCCCTTCTGTTTTAATTCCATCATCCGCAACAGTTATAAACTTGGCTCCAAGTGATTCAGCTTGTTCTTTGGTCTCAGGTCTAACATCTGTAGCCTCAACTACAGCACCTAATCTCTTGGCCGTAGCAATGGCTTGTAACCCTGCCACACCTATTCCAAATATCAGTACTTTAGAAGGAGTAATAGTCCCAGCCGAGGTCATCATCAGTGGAAATATCCGGGTCATATGCTCCGCACCAAGAATAACTGCCTTATAACCAGCAAGATTGGATTGAGAACTCAATACGTCCATGCTTTGTGCTCTTGAAATCCTGGGAATGGCGTCCATCGAGAATGATGTAACTCCCTGAGCAGCAAGCATACCAACCATTTCTGTATTGGTCAAATGGTACATCAAACTCATAGTAATGGTTGATGGCTTGCAAGATTTGATTTCCTCTGGAGTCAATGGGTTAATCTTTACCACCACATCTGCCTGAGCAAAAAGAGTGGCCTTAGAAGGTTCTATTGAAGCCCCAGCTGTTACATAATCCTTATCTTGAAATGAAGATAGGTCACCAGCTCCTGATTCTACTAGAATTTCATAGCCTTTGCCCACTAATTGCTTAACAATCTGAGGAGTAAGAGAAACCCTCTTTTCGCCTTCCCTTGTTTCTTTTATTACTGCTAATTTCAATGTATTTTCGATTTGAAGCTGCGAAGATAGAAAAATTGGAGAAATTAGAGACCAATATTTAGTAAAGGGATTTTCTTGGGATAATGACTATTTGGAAAGTGTGGACTTTATAAGTTGGTGTTGTATAAATAGAACCCACCTGAATCCTCCATCTCTACGAGCTGGACAGGCCTCCATCTCTATGAGCTGGACAAGCCCCATCTTTTTAGGCTGGACAGGCTTGAAAATGGAGGACGTTATAAGATTGAACCCACCTAAATCCTCCCTTGGAAAGGGAGGACTTTTTATGCAGAGGTCGAATAAAAAGAAATATCCTAAATGCTCTCCCATCTTTTCAAGCTGGACAGGCTTGAAATGGGAGGACTTTATAAGATTGAACCCACCTAAATCCTCCCTTGGAAAGGGAGGACTTTTTATGCAGAGGTCGAATAAAAAGAAATATCCTAAATGCTCCCTTGGAGAAACCACCTAAATCCTCCATCTCTACGAGCTGGACAGGCCTCCATCTCTATGAGCTGGACAAGCCCCATCTTTTCAAGCTGGGCGAGCTTGAAAAGGGAGGACTTTTTATTCGGTGGTCGAAAGATTAGAACCCACCTAAATCCTCCCTTGGAAAGGGAGGACTTTTTATGCAGAGGTCGAATAAAAAGAAATATCCTAAATTCTCTCCCATCTTTTCAAGCTGGACAGGCTTGAAATGGGAGGACTTTTTACATAGAGGATTGGGATAACTTGTATACGTAGTTAAAATTTTAGTAATGATTTAACTCCCTTCCCTTTTCAAGATGAATGAACGATTCCATCTCGACTTCACTCGAGATGGATAAAGTGTGTCAACACTTTAAGTGATTGAACGCGTTAGCGTATATTAGGGTTGGGGATGGGTTCTAACCTTTTATTCAACCTCTCGTTCTTCACTCGAGATCGATATAGTGTGACAACACTTTAAGTGATGGAACGCGTTAGCGGATATTAGGGTTGGGAATAGGTTCATTTGTAATTCAATAATAAAAGAATACAGAATACATCAATTCCTTATGATGTTTAAATTTTAACTCTAAATAAATTAAACTAATATTGCAAGATCTAAAATCAAATATGTTAGACCTTAAAGACTTATGGATAGGTGAACGAATTATGACAATTGAGGGCCACTTAATTGGTACTTTTGAAGGTAGAAAAGATAATGAGCGAATACTTTTTAAATACAACAATCAAGTTTTTACAAAACATATTAGCGAATTTGAACTTGCACCTGAAGAAGAATTTGTTCAACAAATGACCTTTGAGGAAGATCTAAAAAATAAATCTAAACAGGTAAACGTTCATCATAAAAATGCAAAAATAGATTTACATATTGAAGTTTTAGCGCCTCATCTTAGCAATGCAATTCCTGCACGAATCCTACAATATCAAAAAGAACGCTTTACTCAATTTATAGATGATTGTATTCGAAATAGATTACCTAATGCTCTTATTATTCACGGCAAAGGAGAAGGTGTTTTGCGTCAAGAGATAAGACACATGATAAGCTTGGAACCAAAAATAAAATTACAAATTAGTGTCAATCATGATGGGGCAACAGAGATATGGTTTAACTCGTAAATTATTTCACTAAAAATAAATGTTCCGCACCAATTGGCCTATCAACAGTAAAGCCTTCGCCAAATGAAACACCAATAGCCCTTCCTTCTAATCTAGCTTTAGATAAAACGACTTCCAAAAAATCTACCCCTGAAATAGCTGATTCCGGTTCAGTAGATTCCGGATTATAAAATTGCGATTTAAAGCATTTTATGACTTCCATTTTTTGGTCAATAAATTCACTGATATCGACTATCACATCAGGCTTAATATACTGATCCTGAATATAATGATATACAACTTCGGGACGGTGGGCTTCTTGGTCTGCATTTTGAAAAGTGGTTTTAATCATGCGCAAACCTGAAAAGAAACAAGCGTCAGCAGCAATTTTAGATGATTTCCCGTGATCCGGGTGACGATCGTGAATTGCATTCAGAAGTACAATTCGTGGTCTTGCGGCTCTAATTATTGGAATGATTTGCCTAAGCGTATCTTCATTCCATTGCATAAATGCATCTCCTAAATCAAGTTGATATCTGAATTGAACACCCATTTTTTCAGCTGCGGATTTGGCTTCAGCAGTCCTGATTTCTTTAGTACCACGTGTACCCAATTCTCCCAAAGTCAAATCCAATAATCCAACAGTATATCCCAGTTGAATGTGTTTAAGGATTGTCCCTGAACATGAAAGCTCAACATCATCAGGATGCACCCCAATGGCTAAAATATCTACTTTAGTTACTGCTGTTACCATCTGATTAATGCTGATCCCCATGTAAATCCACTACCAAAAGCTGCAAGACAAATTAAGTCACCTTCATTCACTTTGCCTGCTTCCCATGCTTCTGTGAGTGCAATGGGAATTGAGGCTGCTGTTGTATTGCCGTACCGTTGTATATTATTCCAAACTTGATCATCATTTAAGCCCAATTGCCTTTGAACAAACTGACTGATACGAAGATTCGCCTGATGCGGAATTAACATTGAAATATCACTCGTTTTTAAATTAGTTTTTGCCAATGCTTCGTGAATGACTTGTGGAAATTTTGTAACTGCTGTTTTAAAAACCAGCTGACCATTCATATTGGGAAAAATATCCTGATCGTCCCACATTTTTTGCGTCATAAAAATTCCGCCATAAGGTTGATCAGGATAACCAAATCGCTCTGTGCCTAAATGATGTCCTCCATGACATCCGGGATTTACAAATGCCAATTCTTCCGCATGTGTTCCATCGGCATGCAAATGTGTAGTAAGTATCCCCTTTCCTGATTCTTCAGACGGTTGCAAAATTGCAGCTCCTGCTCCGTCTCCAAATATTACGGTGACATTTCGTCCACGAGTTGTAAAATCTAATCCCATAGAATGCATTTCTGCACCAACCAACAAAATATTTTTGTATTGACCCGTTTTTATAAATTGATCTGCAACAGATAAACCATACAAAAATCCTGAACATTGATTTCTAATATCCAAAGCCGGGGCTTCTTGTGAAGTCATACCCATTTCCCTTTGAAGTAATACACCACAACCTGGAAAAAAATAATCCGGGCTCAGCGTGGCAAATATTATAAAATCTATATCAGACTTTTGAATGCCAGCACGTTCAATTGCAATTTCAGCTGCCCTTGCTCCCATGGTAGTCGTAGTCTCAGTATGTGGATTACCATACCTTCGTTCCTGTATGCCTGTACGTTCTTGAATCCATGCATCAGTGGTATCCATAACACCCTCTAGATCGGCATTTGTCACGATTCGCTCTGGAACATAATACCCAAGTCCTGCAATTTTTGTACTTAACATTGATGCCTATTATATTTTAGTAAATGTTTTTACTGTAATGCCAGATTTTTGCTTGATCATCAAAAAATAATTGGATGCTGGAAGTGATTGAACGGTAATTTCAACAGTGCTTGATTGTGATTCACTTATTTGTGATGATTTTATCTTCTGGAATTGTTGATTATAAATTTCTATTTGACTCACAGGATTATCTTCTGAGTTGTTTTGGAGTGATAAAGTTGATGATACAGGATTTGTCAATATTTTTATCCCACTTTCCTTATTGCCATTGAATGTATTGGTTACTTCATTAATTTTAATATTATCAATCCATAATTGACTACCCAATTTAGGAGTCAATCCATTCACATAATTTCCGGAATAAATTTCAATCATTAAAGAATCCATTTCAGCTGGTAGTAATCCGACATTTCCAGAAACTGTTTTAAAAGTAGGAGAACCAGCCAATAGATCTAATTTTACAAAAAGCGTTTCACGTGTTTGTGTTTGAGTATTAAATCTAAAACCTCTAAATATAACTAATGCACTATCATTTGCTTCAGGTAAATATTTATAACTAAATGTGTAATTAAATTTATTGGATTTATAAGGAATCGGAGTCGGAACCCCACTTCCTGTTTCGCCAAAATAAGTAGCTCCAAAAAATCGATTTAAACCCAATTTATTTACATAAACAGGTTGCAATAACAAACTGTAATCTCCTTCAGAAGCATCGGTACTTTTTACAACAGAATTTTTAGTTCGCAATAAAGTAGTTAATAAATTAGCAGTGGCCCATTCTTCAGGTTCTTCAAAACTAATGGATTCCCAATCTTCAAAACTCGAATTTGGTACTTGTTTAATCGTATTAGTAAATTTTAATTCATCCACTTCTACAAATGACCCCTCAATGGGGTTGTTCGTATTACCTGAAGTCATTAAAAAGACTATGGAATCCGGTGCAAAAAATGGCTTGGTCAATGGAACAGTAAACTTAGTAAAATTAGCCAAGGTCCCTGCGATCGGGATTAAATCAAAACCAAGAGTTATTCCTAATCTTTTATAGGCAAAAACAATTATTGCTGTATCTCCGGGCTTGATATCAAATCTGATATAACCTGTTAGACTATCTGCAATTTCATTGAATGGTATCCCACCTGCAGGAAACTGAGCCAGATCCCCTATATATAAAACACCCGGCACAACAGCAGAATCCAATAAGGCTCTTTTATTTTCTAATCGAATAGCAGATCCTATGGGTCCGGGAATCTTTGTTACATTGGGCGCAAAAGTTACAAAATAGCTCTGAAAATTATAGGTTTCATAACCTTTCGGTTCATCATATAAATAGAATTCCTGCCACCTTTCAAAATTAAAATTCAATTCCTGTGCTTGGTTAACGCCTATATTCAATAAACATAGAAATAATAAAGATGCTAAATGCTTCATGTTTAGATTTACTAGAGTGATTAATAAAGCTCAAAAATAATAAACAATCGGCAATTGTTTAAATCTTCTTAAACCCAAGTGTAATCCAAATAAGTAGTGTAAAATAAAGATCTTAAGTACTAATAAAGAACAATTATAAGCTGGGTCAATTCAAAAATTACAAACTTTTCAAAAATTCAACGACTGCATCTCTTTCTGATTTGGAAAGTGCTTTAAATTGATTCTTACTCTTCTCAGCCTCACCACCATGCCACATGATAGCTTCAAGTAAATTTCTAGCTCGTCCATCATGTAAAAAATGAGTATGTCCACCAACAATTTGAGTTAAGCCTATACCCCATAATGGAGGTGTTCGCCACTCTCTTCCAGAAGCTTCAAAATCCGGTCGGTAGTCTGCTAATCCTTCGCCCATATCATGCAACAACATATCCGTATAAGGAAAAATGGTTTGGTTGGATAAAAATTGAAATTCATGAGCGCCTGTAAAAAATTGGGGATGATGACAAGCAGTACATTTGATTTCGTAAAACAATTTCTTGCCTTGTTTCACTTGTTCCATGTTCCAATTTCTTCGACTTGGAACTCCCAAAGATTGGGTATAAAAAGTAGTTGTAGTCAAAACAGTTTCATCAATTTCATGGTCATCAAACAAACTATCATATTGAATTTGCCCAAAAGAATTCTCAACAGGAAATGCAGGACTTGTTATTCCCATATCTCCCGAAAAAGCTGCTGCCGTCTGTTGGTAAAGATTAGGCTGTGATGCTTTCCAGCCAAACCGTCCAATTGCTTTTTCTTTTTTTCGAATATCCCAAACGTAATTTGCTTTACCCGAAATACCATCTTGATCAACATCCATTTCATCGGATAATTTAAGAATATCAGATTCTTTAATGGCTTCTAATAAGCCCAAACCAATGATTGGATTAGCAATTCTAGGTGATATTTCTATAGATGGATCAATAGGTAAATATGAACTTTCAATCTTATAAATAGGTTTTCGCAAATTAACGGTAGAACCATCAATGAATTGCTGAATCTCCTCTACTTCCTGTATCGTCATTTGGACTTCAACTTGTTTTCCAAAACTTGCCTTGGTTTGCAATTGTAATCCAAAATGAGGTACCGGTAAATTTCCTCCAAAACCATCCTTTCCAGGTATACTGACTCGGAACAATAATCCCTTTAAGTCATTTCCCGAATTTGGAAATGCGGATCTCCCATTACCTAAATGACAACTTTCACATGAGTTTTGATTGAATAATGGACCTAATCCGGATTGGATTGTTGAAGGAGCTGTGACATAGATCGCACCAAATGCCGCATCCGCTTTAAAATGCAAATCCTTTTCGGTGGCGCTTAAATTCGGAGCTGGTTGCTCAAATATTTTTATAAATACATTATTGATACTGGTTTCTCCGCCTAATTGAATATCTTCATCTGGTTCAGGTTCAACCGGTTCAATTTCTGTACAACCAGACCAAACAAAAGTCAATAATAAAAATACAAATAAATACTTCATTTTAATTTTCAATTATAATCCAGATATTAAAGGTAATACTTCCGCTTCTAAAACTTCCTGAAGACTTCTTACTTTTTGTTGAGCATCAATGACGCTTTGAGGTGCATTAAAAATGGCTGAAGTGAACGTTCCTTGAATGGATTCAATTCCATGAATTGCATCTTCTAATTGTTGCTTCATTTTAATATCCAATGCACTATTTTTTTCTTTTACAATTGAACTGATTCCTATTCCAATGGCATTTTTATAGGTTCCCAAATAAGCATTCTTTATACTCCTGATATTATCTGAAAAATCAGCTTTGGAATTGGCACTAAATCGACTTTCTTCCAGCGTTAAATCTTTTTGACTGTAAGGATCATTAATTTTTCCATTTGCTACTTCATCTGCTATAGCTATCATCCCATTGACCATTTCTTGTAATGCTGATTTTTGTGAAGGATAAATACTTGATCTTCCTGCATTAATCAGATTTGCAACAAAATTTTCGTGATTTTCTTCCCAACTAAAATAAAGTTCTTCTGTAGAACCGAGCAGACTTTGCGCACTTGCTAATAAATAATTAAATTGTCTGGCATTAAATTCATTCAAAGTTTTATTTCCATTGGAACCAAACAATAAATATTCAATCGTATGGAATCCTTTGAGTGTACCATCCAGACCATCAAGATAAGATTTGGTAAGTACATTGGTACTATTCAAAACAGCATTGAGATCTGTTTCATTAACAGGCCAACTGTCAATTGATGGATCTATCCCTTTTTGATCTACTGGTCCAAATAGAAAACCTTCAGATTGCTCCCAAGGTCTGCGTGCATCCCTCCATGCTTGACGTGTTGCTTCTAAATTAGCAATGTTAGGATTTGTTTCCAACACACTTAAAGTATTCACTAATGCTTTTGATGTGTTGTACAATTCTAAATATGTACTTACAATTACGTCATTTGAAATATTGGTCAAAACAGGTTTGTAATCAGCACTTACATTAGATGTCCCATTATCATCACAACTAACTCCGATAAGAACAACTAAAAATAGGAGAAAAATATTTTTTATTCGTTTCATGATTTATTAATATTATATATGTGTTAAAATTCAAAGGCAAAGCCAATAACAACTGTTTGTTCAAGCGTACCTCCATTTATATTGGATGTTGGCGGGGCTCCAACTTTGCGCAGTGTGTATTGTGATTTAAATTGAACTTCAGGAATTAATTTATACACGACTCCTATCGTAGCAGATTGACGTTCCCATCTAGGATTATTAAAAACCATTCCCTGTGTCTTAAACATGGTATCATAATAATCATATCGGCCATAAGCAACAAGAGATGATGATTCTTTGATCCAATTATTCTTTTTGTTAAAAATAGTAATACCAAATTCACCAAAAACAGCGAAAGCAGATGAACCAACAGCTGTTCTTTTTACATTTAAGTTATTGGATAAATTCCTATTTTGATTGGTCAATGCTTCGGAATTTCCTAAATAACCATGAAGCACCATAGAACTTAAATAAAATGGCTGCTTATCATAAGAAAAATGAGCTTCATAAATTAGAAGTGGTGTAGAAAGCTTTAAATCAGGTTTTGGTCTATTGTCCGATGTACTTCTACTACCATAAATTGAAAAACCATATAACAAATTCTTATTAACCTGATTATCCAACCGAAGACAAAGGGCAAAGTTTTCAGCGTTTACCATCTCAAAACGTTTTTGATTACCTCGTTTGATCCAATTCGCAGAATTAAATGCACTACCATCCAAACCATTTACCAGACTCACATGATATTTAAGATTATTTCTCTTTCCTAATATTCCAGTTACACCGATTCCATTTTCTGTCCAATTCTCCGGTAAGATCTGAGATTCCATTTCTGAATTGATGGCTGTCAAATAATCTGTAGGTTCATCTTTTTTAAACATCAAGCTAAATGGAACTTTAATTCTTCCTATGTTCAATTTAAAATTTTCTTTAAGCGAAAATTCAAGATTTAATTGTTCCAACAAGACTTCTCCCCCTTTAGTAATATCAAACTCAAATTCACCGAACTCTTCAAACCGATCGAATTCCAATTCAGCTCCCGTTCCTCCATGTTCAAATTCTATTTCAGCATTCAGCGCTATCTTATTCAACCATTGGTGTCTAAGTTCTATTATAAAACGTTCATTATCAATCGAATTCCTTTTCAAAGAATCTGTATCCCAATTAAAATAATAATAATTCATGGCACCATAACCATTTATAGAAGTTTGTGCAAAACGTCGTGATGGAGCTTGATTCAAAGTATCATCCTGTGCTGCAAGTGAACATGTCCACAGTAAACAAGCAACTAAAAGTCTATAAAATTGCATGACACGAGTTATATTGGTTACCAAACTATATTATTTATAGACGCAAAATTAATAAAGTTTGGCTAATCTAACAATATTTTAAAAAATATTCTTATTTTTGCCTTATGTTATCATTTACAGAGGAAAATTATCTGAAGTCTATCTTTCTTATTTCAACGGACGGCAACGCAGTATCTGAGGTTGGTACTAATAATTTAGCATCATTCTTAAACTTAAAACCAGCCACAGTCAATGACATGCTGAAAAAGTTAAAAGACAAGGAAATGATCCATTATGAAAAATATGGAAAAATAACTCTGAGCGCAATAGGAAAAAAATATGCTCTTGAAGTTTTGCGAAAACAAAGACTTTGGGAAACCTTTCTATATGAAAAATTAGACTTTACCTGGGATGAAGTTCAGGAAGTTTCAGAACAATTGGAACACATCAAATCTCATAAATTAATTAACAAATTAGATGAATTTTTAAATTTTCCTGAGTTTGATCCGCACGGCGAAGTCATTCCAAATGCTAAAGGAGAAATGCGAACGCTGTTTAAAAAAAGATTATCCGAAGTTGAAATCGGTCATTACTGTAAGATGATTGCTGTAAAAGATACTTCAGCCCCTTTTTTACAATATGTGGTTAAATTGGGCTTAGGCATCAGCAGTAGTATTAAAGTCATCGATAAAAACAATTATGACCATTTAATAGAAATTGAAGTGAATGGTAAAAGATCTAGTGTAAGTCAAAAATTCGCAGAAAACATTTTTATCGTGTGCAATAACTGCGAAATAGGACACTCCTGTTTAAAAAAGCATTGTGAAATACAATAAGCTTATTCACAGAATACAAAAACTACATCCAATAAGGATTCAATTCATCTATGCTTCAACTTCTACCGGAAAAATATCCAATAGATTACCTATTGTTTCCTGTAGGTCTTTTCGATCAATGATAAAATCAAGAAATCCGTTTTCCAATAAAAACTCCGAACGCTGAAATCCTTCTGGCAAATCACGTTTAATGGTTTCCTTAACAACCCTAGGTCCTGCAAAACCAATTAAGGCTTTAGGCTCTGAGAAATTAATATCACCCAACATAGCAAATGAAGCTGTCACACCACCTGTTGTGGGATCGGTTAGAAATGAGAAATAAGGTAATTTGTTCTTAGCCAATAGGGTCAATTTGGCAGATGTTTTAGCCATTTGCATTAATGAAAATGCAGATTCCATCATACGAGCGCCACCAGATTTAGAAATAATCATAAATCCAGCACGTTCTTCAATGGCCACATCTATGGCACGACTGATTTTCTCCCCCATTACACTTCCCATTGATCCACCGATAAAGGTAAAATCCATAGCAGCCACAACCAGAGGCTTTTTATTTAATTGACCTATTGCGACTGCAATAGAATCGTTTTTTTCAGATTTCTTTTTAGCATCAATGAGTCGATCACTGTAAGGTTGGAGATCTGTAAATTCCAAAAAATCATAAGAAGTCAATTCTTCAAACAATAATTCATATTTGCCATTGAACAAGATCTCAAAATATTGATCTGAACTAATTCTAGAATGATAATTACACTTTGGGCATTTGTATAGATTATCAGCCAACTTCATGTTTGTAGTTGTTTCATTACACTCCGGACATTTATACCATAATCCGTCCGGTGCTTCTTTTTTCGACTTAGTTGTTGTTGAAATGCCCTTTTTCAGGCGAGTAAACCATCCCATATCACAATCATTTATTAGTTAATGATTATGTCCATGGGTTGCCGCAAATTTAGATCTATTTTAATTAATATTAAGTAAACATAAATAAGTATTTTTGCAAAAAGCAATAATAATATATAAAATACTATATATCAACAAATTATGAGAATATGTTTAATTGGATATGGCAAAATGGGACAAATCATAGAATCCTTAGCTATACAGAAAGGGCACATAATAACAGGGCGAATTAGTTCAAAAAATAGAAACCAACTAGCTGATTATCTGTCAGATAGCGATGTTGCCATTGAATTCTCTAGTCCAGATTGTGCCCTAGAGCATATTACTATATGTTTCGAACATCAGGTACCCATAGTGTGTGGTACGACTGGATGGTTAGATCAATGGGATGAAATGCTCACTTTGCGCGGAATGACCGATGGAGCGATCCTGTGGGCCTCCAATTTTAGCATTGGAGTAAATATACTATTCGCTGTTAATCGATACCTTGCCACCCTAATGAGCCCCCTAATCGATTACAAACCCAAAGTTGCAGAAATTCATCATATTCACAAGAAGGATTCACCAAGTGGAACTGCTTTGAGTCTCTCTAAAGACATTTTGGCCACTCGAACTGATCTATCTTCTTGGTCCTTAGATTCAAATCAAAACTCAGCGTTGTACATTGATGCAAAGAGGACTGAAGATGTTGTAGGCTATCACAAAGTATCCTATGAAAGCAAACAAGATATTATTGAAATTTCTCACAATGCATATTCCAGAGAAGGATTTGCTTCGGGCGCCATTCTAGCTGCTGAATGGCTACAAGGTAAAACAGGGTGTTATGGGATGAAGGATGTTTTGGGGATTGGGTAATCGGTGATCAGGTAATCGGTGATCAGGTAATCCGTATTCAGGTAATCCGTATTCAGGTAATCGGTGATCAGGTAATCGGTGATCAGTAATCGGTGATCAGTAATCGGTGATCAGGTGATTAGATTAATTTTAATACATTTAATTTTAGAATATTTAGCAACTAAACGCTATCCTAAATTGGGTCGAGTGTGAATGATATAACGCTTATCAATTATTGTATAAAGTTTTAGTATTAAAAGATTGTCACATTTGTGCCAACACGTACATTTATTCATCATTGAGATCAATTTATGAAGCATTTCCTTCAAATTTCAATCAAGATTGTTGCTGATTTATTATATAATACAATGAAGGAACTTGAATATAAATAAAAATGATTAAAGTCAAGCCATATAAAAAATAAAACTGTTCACCAAAATATTTGGTTAATAAAAAAAATATAATGAAAAAATACAAATTATTTACTTTTGGAAAAGTTGGTGAATTAACATTAAAAAACAAAATCATAATGGCTCCTATGACTCGTTGCCGAGCCATCGGAAATATCCCTAATGATTTAATGGCAAAATATTATCAGCAACGGGCCACTGCTGGATTAATTATTACTGAAGGGACATCACCTTCGCCAAATGGCTTAGGCTATGCCCGAATTCCTGGCATATTTAATGAAGAACAAATTCTGGGTTGGCAAAAAGTGACATCAGCAGTCCATAATACTGGTGGTAAAATATTCGTACAATTGATGCACACAGGAAGAATAAGCCATATTCTGAATATGCAAGCAGGAGCACAAATCATGGCGCCTTCTGCCATAAAAGCTGAAGGCAAAATGTGGACTGACAGCAAACAAATGCAAGACTACCCTATTCCAAAAGAAATGACCGCTGAAGACATATTATCAACTCAGGCAGAATACGTTACAGCAGCAGAAAATGCAATGTCAGCAGGATTTGATGGTGTTGAACTGCATGGCGCCAATGGATATTTACTTGAAGAATTTTTGTCACCTCACACCAACGTTCGCACGGACAAATACGATGGCAATATAGAAAATCGTTGTCGATTTGTTATAGAAGTTGCAGCAGCTGTATCCTTTGCCATAGGCAAACATAAAACAGGAATTCGTTTATCACCATATGGCGTTGCAGGTGATATGCCTAATTATCCTGAAATTGATGCCACTTATGATTATCTTTCAAAAGAACTCAATAAAATGGGAATAGCTTATATCCATCTTGTAGATCATTCTGCTATGGGAGCGCCTACTGTACCGATTGAAATTAAAAAATTAATCCGGAATAATTTTAAAAACTCACTCATAATTTGCGGAGGATATGACAAAGAAAGTGCAGAAGCTGATATTGAAAGTGGCTTATGTGATTTAGTAGGTTTTGGCCGTCCATTTATTAATAATCCAGATTTGGTAGAAAGGCTAGAAAATAATCATGAATTATCTCAAAATCTTAAACCAGAGTTATTCTACTCTAATGACGAAAAAGGCTATACAGATTATCCCAATTTCAAAATACCAGTATTACTCCAAATTCATTAAATATTAAATTATTTAAAGAACCGAATGTTTACTGCATTGTTACTTTTACAGTAAACATGTTTCGATATTACTATACGAATGGATAAATTAACCTAATGACAACTAAATCCATATCACAAGTATCTCATAATGCCTATCCAAAAGGCAAAATTGTTGCTAAAGTCATAAATGCTGGTAAAGAATACAAAGCAGGTGACACAACAATAACAGCCTTAAAAGCAAGCTCAGTTGAATTAATGTCTGGCGAACTTTTACTTATTATCGGTCCATCTGGTTCTGGAAAAACAACACTTCTTTCTCTATTCGGTTGCGTGATATATCCCAGTTTTGGAGAAGTATGGATAGACGACATAAAAGTGAACGATTTATCTGAAAGTAAATTAGCTAAATTACGATTAAATAAAATTGGATTTATTTTTCAACGGTTCAATTTGATAGCACCACTTACTGCTTTAGAAAATGTAATGATGCCCTTGATACTTCAAGGCATTAGTGAAAAGGATTTAAAAGCAAAAGCCATAACTGCATTAGAGAAAGTAGGAATGGGTGATCGAATGAAGAATCTATCGAACGACCTTAGTGGTGGCCAACAACAACGTGTTGCTATAGCACGTGCTTTAGTCACAAATCCGGAGATGATGCTTTGCGACGAACCCACTGCGTCTTTAGACCTTGCTAGTGCAGGCATAGTTATGAGAGAATTGAAAGCATTGGCAAATCAAGGCAAAGCAGTAGCTGTAGTTACACATGATACCAGATTACGACCTTTTGCTGATAGAATAGTTTATGTGTTGGACGGTGGAATTTCTGACCAACCCGTGGAAGAAGAAATAGCTTTAACATAAAATGAATCAATGAAACACATCTTATTTTCAATAATTATAATGCTTTTGCTTGCATCTTGCAAAAATAAATCTGAGCAAGAGCAACAAGTAATGTTAAATATAAAAGAAACCACTACCACAAATTATGTTGTTGGTGTTGGAAAAATTATTCCTGAAAATGATATTATCCAATTGTCATCGCCTGTAAATGGTATAGTTCAAAAAATATATAAAAAAGAAAATGATACGGTTCGCGTTGGAAGCATGATATTAGAATTGGAGCATCAATTAGAAGATGGAAAAATCAGATTATTGAATAATGAACGTAACACTCAAGCTTCACAGATAAAAGTTGATCAAGCCGGTGTTGCTGAATTTGAGACAAAGCTCAGTAATGCAAAATCAGAATTGCTACGCCTAGAAAATCTTTTATCAAAGGGAGCAGAAACACAACAAACAGTAGATGATGCTACAACAAATTTAAAAACATTAATCGCCAACCTAAAAAAATTAGAAGCTACTGTAAATGTTTCTAAAAGTAAATGGCAAGAAACTAAAACTGCATTAAACACTGCACAACTCGAAAGGGATCAAAAAATAATCAAGTCTCCAATCAATGGAAGAATATTAGAGTTAACTGTTTTGATTGGGGGATCTGTATCCATTCAAGAATCCATAGCTCAAATTAGTCCAGAAGGCAAAACTATTGCAATTTGTGAAATTGATGAATCAAATGCAGATAAAATATTTGTTGGACAAAAAGCGTGGATCAGAAGTGTTGGTTCATCAGATACCTTATCAACGGGAACCATATATCTTACTTATGCATTTTTAAAAAAGAAATCTTTGTTTACTGACCAATCTGGGGAAAAGGAAGACAGAAGAGTTAGAACCATAAAAATGTTCCTGAATCAACCTGATCATTTATTGTTGAACGCAAGAGTGGAATGTGTTATTGATATTTCCAGTAATAATAATAAATAAGCCATGTTAAAGATTGCCTGGAAATTCATCAAGTTTGACAAAGCTAAAAGTATTGGTGTCATTGTTGGCATACTCATCAGTACTTTTTTAATTGGCCAGCAATTAGGTGTTTTCTTTTTTCTATCAGGTCTTATGGGAGCACTCGCAACTGATGTTAAAGCTGATATTTGGGTTGTAGACAGTAAGACCAATGATGTGAATCAATTAGGAAAATTAGACATTAGAAACTTAAGGGCAGTGCAAGGTATACCTGGAGTCAAGGAAGCATTTCCACTATTAATTACAGGAGCCTCTTGCAATTATGAAAATGGGACCAGTGGTGCAATAACTTTATTGGGAGTAGATGAACATCACATGAATGCATTGATTGGTCAAGATAAAATAATGGCTGGAAATATATCCGATTTACAACTAGATGGCGCTGTAAGTGCTGAATATTTTGAAAAGAAAAACTTAGGAGGCAACATTGATTTGAGAACAAATTTAGAGATCAATGGTAAGCGCGCTTTTTTTGTTTTACAAACGAAAGGATTCAGAGGATTTGGCAGTAGTTTTTGTGTAACTACCATAGAAAGAGCAAGATTTTTTTCAAATCAAGCCACAACAAACATTAGCGCAGTATTGGTAAATGTAGAAAATCTTAAAGATTTAGATCAAGTGGTAGCGAGTATCAATCAAAATATTTTCGGAGTACGCGCCTGGACATCTAAAAAACTGGCTTCATCTTCTGTAAAAAAGATCTTGGCTAGCAGCGGCATTGCATTAAGCACTGGCACACTAATCATCTTTGCCTTGATTGCGGGATTTTTTATTATTGGATTAACCATGTATTCTTCCGCCCTAGACCGTTTAAAAGATTATGGTACTTTAAAAGCAATTGGAGCAGGTAATCTATATATCAGCAAACTAATTCTAACTCAAGCTATGTTATTTACAGTAGTTGGATTTCTAATAGGCTTGGCATTATTAGAAGGATTTAGAATTGGGGT
Organism: Candidatus Defluviibacterium haderslevense; assembly: GCA_016712225.1. NCBI lineage: Bacteria > Pseudomonadati > Bacteroidota > Saprospiria > Saprospirales > Saprospiraceae > Candidatus Defluviibacterium > Candidatus Defluviibacterium haderslevense. The sequence goes on from JADJRL010000003.1 coordinate 4,142,670, forward strand.
TGCCAATTCAGGATTAATATTTTCATTTTCTCCATTAGTATTATTAACCATGGTTGTTACAATTGGTCTCATTTCGCTTAGCGGTGCTTCATTTGCATTAAGTAGAATCAGAAGTGTTGAACCAGCAGCTGTATTCAGATGAAAGCATAAGAATAGAAGACTTGAAAAAATATAAATATTAACTTATAAACACTTTGTATTTTTAAATAGAATGAAATTTAAATTAAATAAAATTGAACATAATATTGGAATTTTCATGATTCTAATCATGTTGTTGCCTAACCTAAATGTACACGCTCAACGAATTATAACCTTACCTCAAGCCATTCAAAATGGAATTGCAAACAAAAAAAATATTAGTGCAGGAAAATTAGATGCTAATATTAGTAACTTACAAACACAAGCCATGTATCGAAAATACTGGCCACAAGTATCAGCAGAATATACATATATGTATAATCCAATATTACAAACATCCATTTTACCCATTGGTATATTTAATCCCAACTATCCTATTGATGCGACCAAAAGTGTACAATTTGGAACTAAATGGACACAATCCGCAGGACTAATAGCATTGCAACCATTAATAAATGTATCCATCCAAAAACAAATCCACGAAGCAAAACTAAAAGAACGAATTGCAGTATTATCCCAAGAACAAACCGAATATGAATTAGCGTATAATATAGCCCAAACTTATATAGATATTTACTTACAGGAAGCAAAAATAAAATCATGTATTGCAGACACAGGCAGAACTTATGTAAGCTACAAATTACTTAAAAATAAGTTTGATGAAAAACGTTTATTGAAATCTGACTTGAATACATCCAAAGTCAATCATAACAATACAGTTCAATCATTATCAGATGGAATTTCACAATTAATTGAAGATAAAGTGTACTTACTTTTTCTAATGGGCACAACAGATATGGATAAGTGGGATTTTGAAATTGATACATTATTCACGACTAATTATTCAATTTCACCCAAAGTCATGCCAATACAAATTGACCAATTACCAGAAATGCAACAGCTAACATTACAAAGTCAACTAACCCATTTACAAGTCAATTCAGAAAAATCAAAACACATTCCAACTGTCAATTTTAAAGGATACTTAGGCGCTAATCAATATACAAATGTATTCAATCCTCTAGCAGCAAATTCTTGGTTTGGACTAAGCTATTTAGGTTTAGATGTAATGGTTCCTTTGCTTTTTGGTGAAAACTTAAAGAACAAAACACAACAATTAAAATTACAATCCAAACAATACGAACTACAAAAAGAAAATAAAACCTTACAATATACAAAGGATCTAATTACAGCTAATCTACAAATCGAAAATATTAAAACACAATTAGTAACCCAAAAGGAAAATATAACATTGCTCTCAGAATCCATTGCTATCTTTCAAGCTCGTGTTGAAGAAGGACAAGAATCTACTTCAAACCTAAATTTAGAAGAAGCAAATCTACAAGCCCTTGAAGCTAAATATGAAACGAGCAAAAAACAATTGTGGGTGCATTGGCTAGACTATCTCAAAGCATCTGGTCAATTATCTATTTTGTGGAAATGAATTTGGGTGATCGATTTGGTAAGTAATCGGTGATTAGGTAATCGGGTAATCGGTTTGAATGGTTATCGGGTGATCGGGTAATCGAGTAATCGGGTGATCGGGTAAAACAGAAAACTTTTGTTTGCAGTTAATCATAAAATAATGGCCGATCGGAGCCAAAGATGCAAGGACAATATTCATTATACAAAAGACATAGTCCAATTTTACTGATCAATAAAATGCTAATAAATATTTTTATCTTTTAAAAATAAAATTTTAAAATTGTCGTATAGTTACTGTATTTGATGTTTAGGATTTTACAGAACTTCATCAAGATTTAACACAAACACTAATAAAATAAAGTAATTATATGAACAAAGCATGCCTAATTATTCTATTATTTATTATTGTTTTTCGAGAAGTGGATGGTCAAATTTCCTTAGGATTTTCCGGTGGCATTAACTTACCTTCAACAAGATTTGTGAAAGTTAATGCAAGCACACCTTCAAGAGCATTATTTTATTTTGTTGGAATTACACCTGAATATCATCTAAATTCCAAAATATCAATTTTGACTGATATCCAATTTTCTCAAAAAGGTTATACAGTAACCTATAATGGCAATGGGGCGTATTATAAGTATAGGTACACCTATATTGATTTACTACCTCAGATAGAATACAGAATTCAAAGACATATTAGCGTTGGCTTAGGTTTAAATTTTGGATTTAAAATTAATGAGGCACAGAATTACAAGAATTTGGAATGGTTATCTACAAATGAATTGGATTTAACCAAAACTTTTGATTTTGGATTATTGGGTTCCATTAAGGGCCACTTCAGAGGCTTTAACCTTTTCATGAGATATAACTACGGATTAACTAATATCTCAAACTTAATGTTTACAGATCGGGATGGCAATCAAATATCTAAAGCAGCTCAATTTAATACTAATATTCAAATAGGTACCGGATACACCTTTAATTTGAAAAAGAAATAAATTTCAGTCATCAGTCGTTAGACGTCAGTGAGTCAGGTAATCGTTGAGCAGGTAATCGGGTGATTATTTAATCAGTCTAAAAGGAAATCGGTAAAAGGTCATAAGGTAATTGGCGTAATTTAAAAATTAATCAAAATTTGTCTAGAACTAAATAATGAGTCAAAGAAATTTATCGCATCATGCAAGATATACTTACGACTGGAATAATATTCTCTAATTTATAAGCACTGTTAAACAAAGTGCGCATTCCATAATTAATTATTACGTTTCTGCTAAATCTCCAATCACCACCAATCGAAATATTAAAATTATCAATAAACTCTTGGTCTTGAAAATAAAAGGGAACAAATCCTTCTATGAAAAAATTGGTGCGATGATTACCATATCTTAAATTTGCACCTACGTCTAAACTAACAATATGCTCATTCACTAATTCATTAACAGAACTACTAAATCGTAATATTCCAGAAGTTAATATGTTTTTCCCAATTCCCTTACTAGCATTTAACCATAATGCCCATTTTGTATTTACTATCCTAAGATCTTTAAACATAAATAAACTGGAGTCTCTGCTATCATAGTCAAGCAAATGACCAAATGCTATATCCACATAGCTGGAATTCCATTTTTCAGCTCTATATAAATCTGCTACATTTCGCATTCTCTCAAGATAAACATTATCTAATGAATTCAACTCCACTTCTAATGTTCTAACTTCTTCACGAAGGACTAATTTCTTTTCAAAATCTTTTTCTTGCTTTATCAATGATTGCTGCTCTCTCAATTGATTCTTTAGATCAACTTTGTGCTCATCATATTCTTTAAGGATTCTTGAAAATAATTTCTTTTCATTTAATGGATCCTGTTCTCTATACAAGTTAATTTTCATTGCATATGCAAAACTTCTAATCTTCCAGTTGCTCTCAAGAAATATTGTAGAATCATTTCCTTCTGAATCTGTCAATTTCACTTGTTTTGTTTCCAAATTATTATTTCCCTCTACAGTACCTATTGAAAGATCCAATGTGGATATAAATTTTACGAATCTTGACTTTTTATGGTATTCTTTCAATTTTTTTGGCGTATTGAAATACAATTCATTGATTGGTTGTGTTTGCAAAGCTAAATTTGGAGAAAGACCATAACTCTTAAAAGACCAATCCACTTTAAAATTCCTAACCAAGGATGGCTTTGGAACTAAGCAAGGATTAACGCCTAACAAATCAAAAGCAGGAGACACTGGAATTGAAAATTCTAAAGCGTGCATTAAGATACCATCTCCTTTTGCTTCTAAATTTTGTTGATATTGTGCATTTAAAATAAAATTATTGCACAATCCAATAACTACTATTAGTAAAATATTTGAAAAATGCAAATCAAATTTTTTCACAATTACTAAATAAATTCGCATAAATTAAAAGAATTTTGGCTTAAATTTTACTTTAAATTGTTTCACATTAAAACAAAAATCTAAATATAAAAATAAAGATTCAAGTTAAAATGAATCCATTTAGTAAACTAAAAATACCTAATTAGGATCACTTATTTTATCCCAATCTGAAAGCTATTTGGAGTTGAACCATTCAAACCCACAACAATAACTTGAACATTTTCTATAACAATTTTATCACATTCATTTTTACAATATTTAAAAGCATCATCACAAACTTCCCTCAACAAATAATCTATATCTTTTTCTGACGATTTTGGTTCAATTGAGGTATCTATATAACACTCTTCATATAATTGCAGACACTTACAGTCATCTGCACCTTGGTTTGGGCCAATGGGTTTAAATACATTTCCAATTCCAACATTACCTTTTCCAGTTCCACCAAATTGATATATACTTATTACAAATGACTTTTTTATTGGGGTAACAATAGTTTGTGTATTGCCAGAAATGGTATAATACTGTGTCAATTTTTTATTAGTTGATACATGCTTAGTCATTCCAGTGAAGTTTGCTGTTTTTCCAGTTGTAAGTAAATTATATATTGGTCCAGATGTAACAGGAATTGCAATACTTTTTTTATTATTTGTCACCAACATCTCTTGACAATTTCCACCTTTTGTATCACAATATTTTGCTATAGTAGCATTTGATCCAACTGCTTTTTTTGATACCAAATTGAGTTTTTTTCCAGATCGTGTAATTGAATTATCCACTTGTGAATTTGCATTAAGCGAAATAAAAATAAAAATAAATAAATAAGTAAATTTCATAATACTTGATTTGTTTTTTAAAAATTTGAATTGAAAATATATAATTAATTACTTGAATAAAACAATTCAATTAATTGGATCAATTGTTTAGAATATTAAAAATTAAAGTTTCTTTGTATGTACTATTTTAGGTGTTTTAATATTTTTTTGCTTATTGACTAAAATTATCGGATACTCAATACAGTGATTTTGAAAATCACAAACATATCTCTTACAATTCAAAGTCAGTTCAGGATTACTGCATTTTATACAAACCATGCTATCAACTGAAACAGTATCGCAAGATTTTGTATATAGGATTGATTTAGTTAAAGTCTGAGCTTGCAGACTCAAATTTGCCAAACACATGTACAAACAAAGAACTAAAGCAATTACATTTTGATTCATAATTAAGCAAGATAAAGCATATAAAAAATAGTTTATTCTTAGATTCATTTGGAATCAATGGTTGCACAATCAATCGGTTCACAAGCTTTCTTACCATCTGTAAAGGTCACACAGATCTCACAATAATCTTCAGTTGGTGGCGGAGGTGGCTTTTTAGATGGCTTTTTCTTTTTAGGCGCAGGACTTACAGGCTTTGCCAAAGTACCACCATTGCTAATAATATTCCCTTGGATAAGTTCAATTGGTAATGCATTTCCTTTTATATCAAATGCGACAAAAGATTTGATTTTACCCTGCTGCAGAATCACACTAATAGTCATTGTTTTTCCCTTATCACTGAAAACAGGATAAGTTCCGTCTTTTGTTGGAAGTGAATTTATATTATCTCGAATGGTTTGCTGACTTGAAATTTTAAAGGATGGAAACAGAATTCCAAAAATCATAGCAAAATATACAATTTTATGTTTCATTATTCAATAATTAATTTGAGATTTATTACGACATTCTATCAGAAATATTACCTTTGAGAATTAGTACATGGTTTCAATTCACAGTTCCTAACACAAAAATTAACACTCTGTCCTCCAGTGCTACCTCCTTCAGCACAAGGATATGTCTCGCAAACAATACACATTGGTTTACTTATTTTTTTGGCACTCTTTTTAGTTGTTCCGCTCCCATTATTTGTTTTTGCAGTACTACCGTTTGCAGCAGGCAAACTAACATCCATAAAATCAGTTGCTTTAAAACTCACATTGATACTTTTGAGTGTTTTCAAATTGTAACCAGTAATTTTTGATACCTTATTATTCTTTACTGTTAGATAGAAATTAATATTTTCGGAATTTGTAACCAAATTCTGTCCCTCTTCAAATTGAGAATCATTTATGCTATACTCGATAGATTTATTCTGTGAAATTCCAATATGAGTTACAGCAATTTGAAAAATGAAAATGAAAATAAAATTATTTGCTTTCATACTATTGTTTATTAAAGTTTTATTAATTTTCAATTTATTGTTTTTTAAGTCCACCTTTACAGATAACAGGTTTACACGGTCCAGATTGACACCAGCAATTGACACTTTTTCCACTTGGATCTGTACAAGTATTAGGACAAAGTTCCATTGGACATTCTACACAAGTCTTTACTGCTGAATTTATACCTCCTACAGATCTACCCATTTTCTTTGCATTATCCGATTCATCCATAGCGTCTATATCCATAGAAAATTTACTTTTTGACTTCAAATTGAATCCATAAAAGTCAACCATTTTATTGCTTTTAACATTAGCAAAAATATTGACATCTGCATCTGCATAGACAAGACTATTCTGCCCTTTCATTGTTTTTGGATCATAGGTAAAGCTGAGTGTTTTCTTGTTTTGTGCAGAAATAGCAAATCCACACATGAGAACAAAAATAAAAATTAGTAATCTAGACATCATTAATAAAAATTAAGTTATAAAATAGATTAATTGAATTGAATTTTTCAAACAAAATTAGGACAAATACTGTTGGTTATTAATATGCATATATTTAACAAGGATTCAAACACTTTTCTTTAATATATTATACTAGAATGATGAATAATCTTAGCATGTAAAATGAAATATTAGATAAATTTTCAATTTACTTTCTTACAAGTAAATATTTTATAACTAAAATTCTATATTAAAACTGTTTGCTTACGAAAGTATTTTAATCATAGTCACCAAATAATTAAAGCAAAAACGAACACTTCAAACATTATAATTAAGTTAAATATAATAATAGTTTATTCCTTCAGAACAAATCCGTTATATCAATAAACATCTATGACTTTTCCAGTCAAAATATTTTGTGCAAATTATATCGATTTGAAGCAATATTAATATCTATAACTTTTCTTTGGTTAATAATTAATAAAATTATTTAAGACAATAACAGGTACCCCTATCGGTATCACAAAAGGATAATATACAATCTTTGTCTGTAAACATTCTATTACAATCAGCATCACCTTGGCATGAACAAAGAGGACCATCACAACTGTATGAAAATGTTCCCTGCTGCTTAAGTAAGCTACTTGTTTTCTTTGGAACATGATTGGGGTCAGTTTTCTCCATTATAGGTGATGAAATTTGTCCTTTTGAAATTAAAAAAGAGGCAACTCCTCCCGATGCATAGGTAAGTCTGTATTTTCCATCTTTGAGACCAGGAATTTGAATTACTCCTAATGCATTTTTTGAAAAATCCATTTCTTTGAGATTAATCACTTGAGATACAGAAGTAGTCGACGTAGAGCTTGCTTTAATATCTTTTTGGTGATTAGTGCTTACTTTTTTCTTCACTTGAGAGAACCCGGAATAAACAAACAAGAGCACTAAAATGAATATTACTGAAATTTGTTTCATGATTTTAAAAATTTAAGTTTATAATAAATTAAGTATTTTAAGAGACCAACAATGAAATTTGTGTTCTTTTCTGCATTCGAAAACAACCTTAAGCTATATCTGGGCTCTTTTACGTTCTTAATAATAAATACCTGTGAGGAGAACAATCTTAGCAATGAATAGGAAATATTTCGAGAAAAAGGAAATCAACAATTCCATTTTTAACAGCAGTTGCTACTGAGCTGATCAAATAGAGTGGCATATCATAAAGTAAGGAATTCTAATTTACCAATACAAATCCAGCCCAATAGTATGGTTCTAGGCCTTTTTTACGCAAAGAGTTTTGTGCTTCTAATAAGGCATCACAAATTGGAAGTTTATCTTTGATCCAATTTATATAAAAAAGTTGCATTAATTCGGATGTTTGTTTGTCTGGAACTTGCCAGAGCGACATCATTATATTTTTTACACCAGCGATTTTAAATGCTCGCTGTAATCCGTAGACACCTTCATTTCCTGCTATATCACCTAGTCCTGTTTCACAAGCTGAGAGAACAACCAGCTCAGTATTGCTGAGATCCATTAAGCTGATTTCATATGCTGTCAAAATGCCATCATCTGTGTTTGGATATGCTGGCTTTCCATTTTGCCAAGCATAATTTGCCCCAGCCATTATTAAACCTGATCTTATCATAGGATCAGTTGCATTTTGAAAGACTATTTGTTTCGAATTATTGACTATTGAAAATTGATTAATATTCTTTGGATCAGGGAAGAAAAATCCATGAGTGGCTAAATGAATCAATCTTGGCGAGCTGGCTCTTGTTGTTGATCTACCTAAAGATTTAAAGAAATCTTCAGTGGCATTTAACTCTGAAATAATATTAGATTTTAAGTTATTCATTTCAAACACAGTTGAAATTTTCTGAACTTCATTAATAGTTCCCTCAAGATATTTCCATTTCCCAACTCTTAAACTCGAATCATTTTGGAAAAAGGAAAAATCTCCTCTTGTACTTAAATCAATTTGATAAACTATAGTATCCGAAATACTAGTTGAGTTGACATTAAGATCATACTGCAAACCTCCAAATAGAATACTTTCATTAGTATTACTAACGTATTCATCGCTTTGCGATAATAATTCACGCGTGCTAGTTAACAACACCAACTTATATTGGTCCATTACAGATGAATTATCCGGAAGTGTAATTGCATTTAGATTTATCCTATGCATTAAACCAATAGGAGAATAATATACTGTCGAATATGGTTTTATCAAAGACTCAATTGGCTTCCAAATCAGATTATACAGATACTTATCATGTTGCCTTGACAAATTATCAGGTTTTTGGTATAGTTTTGAAACGTACTCCATTCTTCTTTTAGAATTTACTACAAATTGCGCTTCTAATTTTTCTTCGGAACACAATGGAATGAAGACAGGAAATTTGTCATCAGGTCTAATAAGTAATGCAGCATAACAGATAGTATTAGATATTTTTCCATCATTGTACAAAGGATAGGCAATAAATTCAATAATCACTTCATTTTGCTTTAGATTACGAAGCAATTGGCTCCAATGTACGTCAATAGAAGCATCGTTTTTCAAATTGAGATGTTTACTTAATTCCTTTTCAGAAACATTAGCTTTGTTTTCTAAACTAGCAAGATCTCTACGCTCAGCCAAAGGCTTTGAATATTCTGCAGCAAGTAACCTTTTGAATGATTTATAAACATCATTTAATGAGCTAGCTGATGAATCTCTTGATATAATTCGGTTTTTTTGAATTCTAGCATTAAGCAAATTGCCTTTATAAAATAATGCATCATCAAATGCTTCTCCAATTAAATAATCCAGAGTTTGATATTTTCCAAATGCATCCATAAAATTAAAATCATCTTTCCGCAGATTATTAGTAAACTCATACGCCTCTCTATCTGACATATAACTCAAGGCATTAACAATTTCCCTTTTATAAATGCTACTTGCAGACGAATAATAATATGCGGCCCTTTCAAAGCTATCAATTTCATAATATGATTTTGCCAAATTGATAAGTATACTCTTACTGGTTGGATTACCTAATCCAAAAGATTTCGTGACCAAATTAAGAGCTTGTGTGTCTAAATGAATAGCTTGTTTATGATGACCATTAAGCAATTTGAACTCAGAATATAATCTTAAATACTGCGCGATTTCATGATGATCTTTACCTTTTATTTTAATATTAGCTTCAATAATATTTAGAAAGACACTATCTGGTATATCAATTTTCCCTTGTCTCAATTTTACCAAAATAAGATTTTGAAGCGCTTCCAAAGAATATATATTTTCAGTACCTAATAGTTTATCATAAAAATTCAAGACAACTGCAAACTGTTCTTCAGCCAAATCATATCTTCCCAAATCAGAATGTATTCTAGCAATATTATTTAGAACACCCATATATTCAATACTCTCCTGACCAAAATTGTTCTTATAAAAATTTATCGCTTCATTATAATAAAACAAAGATTTTTCAAAAGAACCAATTTTATAATAATAAACACCAATTTGGTTTAACGTATTTCCATACATTCTATTCTTTTTTAAAGCTTCATTTTTTTGATAAATCGCATATGCTTCTAATAAATAATATTCATCTTTATCATATTGGCCAGATCTTTCATAAACTTTTGCCAATACTGCCAAGGTCAGAATATACTCTATTTTATTACTCGCATTCAATGATTCAAAAGTCATTTTTGAAACTAATAATGCATTTAAGGCCTGATCGAACTTATCTGTTTCTGAATACAACTCTCCTAAATTTCGGAGTGTAACTGCATAACCTAATGAATTCTTTCCTTCTATTTTTTCTCTAAAATTCAAACTTTCATTATAGTACTTTTCTGCATTCGAAAAATTCTGCGTTTTTGCATAAAAAGTAGCTAGATTATTCAAGGATTTGCCATATTCAATATTACTATCCCCAAATGTTTTTTTACAAACATTTAAAGCCTCTACTATATATGGTTCTGCTTTGTTTATTTGTCCATCAAATAATAGAACCTGCCCCAATAGACTCAAACATTGAACGGCTTGAAAACTTAATGAATCTTTTCCATTTCTGACAATTGGTAATGCTTTAAAGAAATACTCTTGAGCGCTTTTATAGTTATTTAATGACATCTCTGACTTTCCCCTCAAATAACAAAGTTCACCATAAGAATCAGATAGATCACCTAATTTTAATATTACGGCAGATTCATTTTCAATCAACAATTTGTTTGCATTAGAAAAGTCCTTTTTACTTAAATAAGTTTTAACTAAAGCACAAGTACTATCAAATTCTTTCTTGAATACAAGATTATCTTTCACCTGACTTTGCAATGCGATAGACAAACAAAATAAGAATAGAATCATAACACTTTTAATTCCAAAATACATACTTACCAAATTTACAAATCTAATGTGAAATTTTCTTCAATACTTCGATTGCAGTTTTATTTTCTTTAAGCAATGAATTACTTAAATAATGTTTTGCAAGTTGCAGATCACCTTTGTATATGGAACATAATCCCAAAAACCATAAAGCCTCTTTGATATTTCTCGATTCCTTATTTTTAATTATTGTTTCTAGCAGAAGTGTGGCTTCATCTATTTTATTGATTGCCATTAAAGCATTTGCCTTCAGAAATAAAACATTGTCATTCTCTTTCACTGACGGATCTAATGAATCAAATATATTAATCGCTTCCTGATATTTTTTATTAATATACAAAAACTGAAACATTTCGAAAGCGGTTTTTTCGTCGTCCTGGCCGCGAAATTCAGATTCCAGTAATTCGTCCGTATAAGGCACAAAATACATAGCATATAATTCATCAGTGCTTTGTATGTTCTTTTTGTTTTGGAGGTTAGAATCTAAAGGAATAGCCCTCTCTCTAAATTGCATTGTATCATGTATCTCTTCTGGTCTAGCTTTTGAAACGGAATCTTCATAATAATTTGGAATCACATTTTGCGAATGATTTGTATAATAATTTCCAACGAAATTCCAAATTAGTGCAAGCAAAACAAGCAAAAGACCAGCTAATAAATATATGTATAATTTGACAGGCCTACCAGATGAAGTATTTTCAAATTTTTGTTGCTCCCATTGTTTTAATCTTGATTTCAATACTGATTTTTCATGGAACCTGAGTGCCTCAATAGCCTTTTCAAGTTCTTTTACCTCCTGCCTAAGCTGAGGATTCTCACTCATTCTGAGTTCAAACTCAATAATCTCATCAGGAGTCATTTTCTTCGCCAGATACCGTTCGATTTTATCTATATTCATTTATACTCTGGCTTGTTTATTATCAATAATTTCTTTAAGCCGCTTTAAATTTCTCGACAATGTTACACTTACTGCATTCACAGAAGTGTATTGCATTAGTTTCATGATTTCTTCTATTGTCTTACCTTCAATATATCTTAGTTTTAATATCCTTCGACTTTGATCTGGTAATTCCTCAACTGCTTTTTGAAGTAATTCCTTTTCTTCTAAAAATTGTTCATCCCCTTCCATAGAGATTTGTAAAACTTCCTTTGTTGAGATATCATCAAAATCCTCTGTAGGAGATTCTTTGACATAATGTCTTTTATACTTGATGATATATCTAAAACCAAGCAGAAATAAAAAACTCCTTAGACTACAACTCAGCGAACTTAACCTATCAGATCTAATCTGTTCAAAAAATGAAATAACTGTATCTTGCCATGCGTCAATTATATCCTCCTTTGGGACAAATTTAAATTTGTAGGATGCAGATTTCAGAAAGTCATTTCTATACATATCATAAATTCGATCGAAAGCCTCCATATTTCCTGACCGCAATGCGTGAAAAATCTCTTGATCAACTTCAAATTGGGACTTAGAACTATTCAAAAATCTGTTTATTTAGTCCCAAATATCTAAATTTTTATTATATTGATTAAAATAAAAAATCTGATCAAGTTATCTCAATCAAGTTCAAATTGGCTTTTTGATAATTTAATACCAATAGGATATAAATAATTAGCAATTTACTAAATTTATTTATGAAATTTTATACATTAAAGTGGCAAAGGTTAGAAAAGTGAATTAGATTACCATTCTGACCGATTCCCTCTTAAAAGATTACAGCCTTGATTATCATTGGCCCGATTCTCTCCAAAACCGAGTTCCTGAATACCTCTCAAACCGATTACCTCCCAAACCGATTACCATTCAGACCGATTACCTGATAACCATGCAAACCGATTACCTTTTAAAATGATTACCATTCAAACCGATTACCTGATTACCATTCAAACCGATTACCTCCCAAACCGATTACCATTCAGACCGTTTACCTGATAACCATGCAAACCGATTACCTGATTACCATTCAAACCGATTACCTTTGCTAAGCGCAAGGCCTAAATATGATATTAAACAGTTCTGTCCAAAAAGTACTAGATGCAGCTCGTATAGAGGATGTGGTCAGGGACTATGTAGATCTTAAGCCTAGAGGCTCCAATCTTACCGGATTATGCCCTTTTCACAAAGAAAAAACACCATCCTTTTCGGTATCGCCCAGTAAAAATATATATAAGTGCTTTGGCTGCGGAAAGGCTGGTGGACCAGTCCAATTTGTTATGGAATCGGAACAATACAGTTTTCCGGAAGCGATTCGACAATTAGCTAAAAGATACCAAATCGAACTGGAAGAAACGGCCATTTCCCAAGAAGCAAAGGAAGAAATGCTTGAGGTTCAGGGTTTAAACATCATCAATGAATTTGCAGCTAAATATTATGAAGACCAACTTTGGAACACAGAACTAGGTAAGAGCATTGGCTTATCTTATTTTAAAGAAAGAGGATTTTTAGAGACCACTTTAAGAAAATTTAATATCGGTTATGCTGGTGAAGGTTACCGCGCCTTTACAGACCATTGTATAGCTCAAGGGTATTCCGCTGACCTCCTCAAAAAACTGGGTCTTACCTCTACTTCAGACAAAGATTTTTTTAGAAATCGGGTGATGTTCCCCATCCATAATCAAAGTGGAAAAGTAGTGGGATTCGCTGGACGAATTATGTCCTCCGAGATCAAAGTAGCAAAATACATCAATTCCCCTGAAAGCGAAGTATATAAAAAAAGCAAAACATTATTTGGTTTAAACATTGCAAAAAATGCCATTCGCAAAAACGATCAGTGTATACTTGTAGAAGGATATACCGATGTTATGTCTTTGGTTCAATCCGGTATTGAAAACGTAGTCGCTTCTTCGGGTACATCATTGACAGAAGATCAGGCACATATTTTAAAACGACACACCAACAATATTCTAATACTTTATGATGGTGATTCTGCAGGAATTAAAGCAGCGGTCAGAGGTATTGATATTATCATCAAAGAAGGACTCAATGTTCAAATTGGAATGATACCTGATCAAGATGATCCAGATAGTTTTATTCGGAAAGTAGGATATGATGGATTTCAAGAATTTCTAAAAAAAGAAGTTAAAGATTTTATTATTTTCAAAATTAATTTACTTCGACAGGAAGCCAAAAATGACCCTATTGCCAAAGCTACAGCTATCAATGATATAGTAGGTACAATCTCCAAAATAGAAGATGGCGTAAAGCGAAGTTTATACATGCAACAAGCTGCACAAATTTTAGACATTTCGGAATTAACATTAATCAGTAGTTGCAATAAACTCATTAAGGAAGACCTTAAACAAAAGGCTTTTCAACAAAAACGACAAGCACTGGATCGTGATGAAATGATCGTACAGGAGCAGGACCATGTCATTTCATTTAAGGATGAACTACAACTCAGTTTTTCGTCTGGTGACGAAATTCAAGAACGTGAGATTGTAAAAATATTAGTCCTCGAAGGTGGCACGCCATGGCGCGATACAAATTTTACTGTAGCTCATTTTTTAATTGAAAACATCAGTGATGTATTGGAATATTTTGACAATTCATTTTATGCATTACTCATTAATGAAACGCATCAAAAACTGAATGATGGCATTACGATAAATCTTGAATATTTTATCAACCACCCCACTAAACAAGTTAGTCACCTAGCTATAGAACTTTCCAGTTCACCTTATGTCTACAGTGAAAACTGGGCTGCTAAACATGGTATTTTTCTTACAACAACTGCCACCGATCAAACGTTCTCAGCAAATGAAATTGAAAAACTCATCAAGCATCTTAAATACCGCAAATTCGATAAAGTCATTAAACGCTTAGATCAACAAATTAAAGATACCTTAGACCTCGGCGAACAAATGGAAATCATTAAAGCACGCGAAGACCTTAAGAAGACCAAAAACATGCTGTACAGCGAAGTTTGGGCATTAGAGTAATCTAGTTAATATTAAATTACGGATTTTACTCTCCTATAATTATTCTTATCCCTTTACTATGTGATCCAAATTCAGGGGCATACATACTTTGAATTGTAGAAACCCCATCAGAAAAATCACCCTTGAAGGAAGCCCTTAAATCGTATTCCAACACATGCGTGCCCTTAGGCAAATAGCTAAAGAAAAAATCTGTTGCAAGATCTCTTGGTGATCGGTAATACCCAAGTCCTCCATCCCACTGATATCCTGACAGTTGAACTATGGGTTCTAAACCTGATGCTCGCATGACTTTCAGATGAACATAATCCATGGGACGATCCACTTTAATAATTATCCTGGCCGTAACTTTATCACCTATTTTTATCTTGGTTTGATCTATAATGGGTTTTAATACTGGACCTT
This sequence comes from Candidatus Defluviibacterium haderslevense, assembly GCA_016712225.1. NCBI lineage: Bacteria > Pseudomonadati > Bacteroidota > Saprospiria > Saprospirales > Saprospiraceae > Candidatus Defluviibacterium > Candidatus Defluviibacterium haderslevense. The sequence goes on from JADJRL010000003.1 coordinate 4,157,993, forward strand.
TTTTCGAATCTTCTTTAATAAACAATTGCTTGTCTAAAATCAAAGGTGTTTCTTTGTAAACTTTGACTTTGTCTAAGTCTTCGAAATACTGGTAATATACTGCTCCCCAAGCTATCGATTTGTTTGGATTATTTACTTGGATGGATGCCATTGAAGCATTGATCTCTGATGGATTCCATTGCTTTTTGAAATATCCACTACCTGATTCTACTTTGCTGACTTCTATTTTTTTATTTCCAATAACAACATCAACTGGAGTAGCTTCTTCTATAGTATTTGGACCAAATCCCAATAATGCATAAATAGCTGCAGTTGTAGCTTTTGTAGTACCCCAATGCTGGGTTTGTTTATTTTTGAGCAACCACACTTTAAGAGCATCAACTTCCTTTTGATTTTTAGTGATTTCATAAAATACTTCTACCATTAAGGATTGGGTTTCTATCGGAAGCTCATACCAATTATAGGACCATGAATTTTTCCAATACATGCCTAGCTCAGGATTTTTTATGGCACGTTGTGATAATGATTTAGTGATCAATTGGGCCAAATCTTTTTTATTATTTCTTGATGCAATCAATGCACAAATTCCCTCATGATAAATATTACTACTATGCCAATAATTATTCATTTGTAATAAATAATAATTTTGAATGGCTTGAAAAGTATCATCTGATTTCCAATCTGTAAAATAGGATTTACAATATAAGAACATCAACTCCATATACCCCAAATGATTGTCTTCCCATGTGGTCCGACCTGCTTTAACTTCTTTTGCTAAAAGTTCATATTGTTGTTTAATCATGGTTTCTAAAAAAGGTTTCGCACGATTTACCATAGCATCATATCGCTCTTTGTTTTTTTGGATTGCACCCAGCTTTTGTAAATGTGCTATTTCTAAAACTATATGTTGTGTAATATACCAATCGTATCTACCTCCTGGAAACCAACTCCAGCTTCCATTTGCTTCTTGACGAGATTCCAACTTGCTCAGCGCTGATTCAAGTCCCTGAGACATTGTATTTAAATCCATTAACAAACTCACTCGCTTCATTTGTTCAGATTCACTTTGTGCAGCAAGTACCCAAGGTGTTTCTTCAATTAATGCCGATTTAAGTTCTTCATTTTTTAACAAAGGAGATTTATTGGATCCTTCTAATTGAATTTGTTTCAGCGTAGAAGCCACTTTAGGATATTGATGCATTACATATGAACCGATGGCATTGGCATAAATTCGACTCATCAATTGCTCACTGCATTCAAGTGGATACTCCATGATATAAGGTAAGTTCTGAATAGCATACCAAACCGGATGAGAAGTAAATTCTAATGTTAGTGAATGAGGACTAGCAGAAGAACTTGAATTCAATTTTTGTAATGGCAAGAAGACAAATGATTTATGTTCTTTAGAACCAACTGGGAGTGGTAATGATTCAGTAATCAATTTTCGATTAGTTATCACAGGAATAATCGTTTCTTCCCCATCAGAATGGGTATTGCCTTTGGCTATAAAACGAACTAGAAGAGGACGTAATTCGTCTTTTGGAATTTGAATGATCCATTTATAGGATGATGTTTGATTGGTTTTTAAATCGAAGTTTTGACTCACATTTGATTTAACAAACGAAGATGTAATATCGGCCATAGTATTGGGATCCAATATCATGATTTGAGTTTGTCCCTTTTGAGCTTCTTCTGATAAATTACTTACCGTTGCTGACAATTCCAATTGATCGCCTTGTCTAAAAAAACGAGGATAGAAAGGTTTAATCTGAATGGGTTTCCGGGTGATAACATCCAAGGTTTTAATACCATATTTTAAATCAACGGTATGCGCAAACATTTGTAACTTCCATTTGGTCATGGCTTCATTCATGGTAAACGAAAAGCTTATTTTTCCCTCATCTTTGGTATACAATTGAGGATAAAAGAAAACAGTTTCGTTTAAATTTTTTCTAATTTGAACTTCAGAACTATTTTGATCTTTTTCCGATGTTGAATTATTTTGTTCTACATCTTTATTTAGTTTATCTGATTGAATAGTTGAACCTTCTGCTTGAGGTGCAGCTTCTGAAGCTTTGCTTCTGGACGCCTGCTTTCCTCCACTAGCACGTACTCCATCCATATACATTGTAGTTCCCATCATGACTAGTGAAAAATCAGACATTGGTAATCCAAAAAAATTCAAACTGCTGTAACCATGTATATAAGATCCTTGGTCCGAAGGATTGAATTGAAAACGCAGGTAATTTAAGTCTAATGCATGAAATGACGAACTCACAAAATTAGATCTCATATAAAAATCTGGCCAATAATACGCACCCCACTGGTGTGGTAATATCTGATCCAATGAAGCATCATACATAGATGCTAAAAACTCAGTTGGATTTGCTTTATTATTGCGATCCATAATTTCAAAAGTCCATTCCTCAGGTTGACCAGGCAATAATTTATCTCTGAATGAAATACTTTTGATGTTTAATTCTTTATTAGACCAAGGCACTTTAACTTGAAGGCTTTGTTCATAGATTCGATTTTGAAAAACACATACAGAATTTAAGAAAACCCCTCCACGATCTGTTTCTTGTATCGGATATTCATACATAGTATTTTTACTGATCTTTTTCCAATTCAATTCATTGTGAGATCTTGATGAATATTGGATTAACATGTGATAATCTTCATCCATTGAAAGAGCAGTAAACAGGGCTTTAGAATTGGGCTCTAAGATTTCTTGCTGGCTTAACACATAGGGTTTCAACGAACTGTTTTTTGAATTTTTATCATACACAATGGTGTATTCAGTTAGTTTTTCAATAGCTCCATTTTCTTTTGTCGCTTCAATAATAATCTTATAAGCCCCTTGTTTCAATAACTTCAAGAAATCAATTTTGAAAACAGATGCTGAACTAAAATTTTGGTCCAAAACAGTACTTATTTCTTTCCATTGATCCATCTGATCTTCCTTATCATAAATATCATTTGGAAAAAAAGACTTAAATTCTGCTTGTGAATATTTCATTACATCCGGTTTTGCCCAATATCTAGATCGCAAATGATTTTTTGGCACTTGCAAAGCAAATAATTTAACATGGATGTCTGCAGTTATAGGTATATGTTCAATATTGTTTAATTTAATTTCTATAGATTTCAAGTTGGAATCTAAAAAATAGGGCTTCAAATTCGTAGAAATAAAAATACTCTGTTCTGATATATCGAACCCTTTACTTTGACTGTGCGTCTCACCATTTAAATCTGTGGCATCAACTTCGACACTGTAATGATGAATGGGTTTCAATTGATTTGGATTGTCATCATTTTTAGGAATAAATGAAACTTCAAACCTTCCTTCTTCATCTGCAACTATTTGTCCAAAATCAATTTGTTCCTTAGCTTCAGGAAATCTCATATAATAGCTCCAACATGGATAATAGGGCATAAATAAACTCTTGTTGATTCTATATTTTATTACAGCATTAGCCACAGGAATTCCATTGTATGATTGAACTTTTCCAGTAACATGAAGGACTTGGCCCAACTTGAGTTCAGATTTCAAAGTATCAAATAGGATTTCAAAATTGGGGCGTTTGTATTCTTCAACCTGAATGGATTGTGACCCTCTGTATTGATCTGCTACCAAATTAAAAGATCCATTTAATCCGGAATTGGGCAAGACAAAACTTCCTTGTGCACTACCAAATGCATTGGTGACCAAGTTAACTTTACTAACTTCCTGACCATTGGGATTGATTAATTGAACTACAAATTTTTGTGCTGTTTTAATTTTGGGCAATTGATCCTTGTCATTAATCGTTGCCAATATTTTAAAATATACAATTTGCCCTGGACGATAAATACTTCGGTCCGTGAAAAATTGATATTGGACGGTAGGCTTTGAATCATTGGGATATCTCATGTTATACAGCCAATCCTGTGTTAGCAAAAGATCATCTTTCAATGAAACATAATAACTCAATTGCTCTCTTCTAGGTATCAGTACCATGCCATCTGCATCGGTAATTTTTGTTTCAAATATTTTGTAATCAGGACTAGAACGGTACCCCCTATTGGTCGATTCGAAAAAGACAACTTTAGCTCCTTTAATCGGAGCACCTTTGTCACGATTGACAACAATGATTTTATCAAATTGATTATCCATTTGATATTTAATTGATGCTAAGTTGGATACTTGAAATGCCCCACCCTGTAAAATATTCGCCGAAGTGATATCCTTCGAATTATTAACCATCAAATAATATTGACCTGACTTAAGGCCATCCATTTTTAATTCCACACTGTGCTCCATAAAATCACTAGATCCAGGCCAAGTTTCTTCCCATTCTTTAACCAATGAAAATTTTTTCAATTGTTCTTCCAAATTATCCTGATTAACTTCATAGGAATCATTTACACTATGAAATGGCATTTTGTAAAGTCGAAAAAAGGCTTTAGAGATATTGCGATGTGCCAACAAAAACTTAATGGGCTTTTGAATCAGATAAACATCCTCAATGGATACTTTTAGGTTTTGAGTTCGGATATTCTGTATCAACAAATTTGCCTGGCTGAGCCAATTTGATTTTGGATAACGCTTAATTAATTCGTTACATATAGAATCTACTTTTAATAAATTCGTTTTTTGATCACCTAATGAGTTATTCATTTCTTGAACACCCATGCTCATATAATAATTAGCTATCTCAATGAGCACCTGTGCAGCTTCATCATTTTTTTTATGTTCCTGAAAGCAATCCATCAATGCATTTAAATACAATGCTTGATCTAAATTAGAAACATTCAATGAATGAGCATATTTCAATCGATTCAAATTCGCATCTATTAATGCTTCGATATTATTGTTCGTTTTATTCTTTTTCAAGACATCCTGATACAACAGAAATACTTGGTGTGATTTGACATCAGCCTTTAGGAAATCATTCAAATTTGCAAATTGAATCTCCTTGGGTATACTTACATTAAAATCACTTAATTGAGTAGTTGAATTTTTGAAATGATCAATCGCTCTATACAATAACAAATCATATAAACTGGGACGAATTAAACTATCTTTTTGATAATGTAAAATTGCGTCATAATCTTTTATTGACTCTTTGTCTAAACTCGTATTTTGAATAGATTGGAGATAATAATCATTCGCTTTAGCAATCATCTTTGATGGTGACCAGGTATTTATATCAGCAGTGTCTTGTTCTTCACCAACTATGTTTGTTTTTGCATTTCTGCCATATCCATATTGATTGAAATTGAAATACAATTGACCTAAAACAGATTTTAATAATGACGCTGAAGGTTCTTTTAAATCTTTTAGACTTTTTTCCAATCTCAAAATAATTCCCTGCTGTCCCGCTTCATCTTTTTGAAACTGTAGTGCTTCTATACTCAACAAACATTTATAAATCTGTGGATGGTTCACATCTTGTATAGCCAACTTATAGATAAATTCTATTTTCAGTAAAGCATCATCAATCAAGCCTTGTGCATGAAACTGTTCGACTTCTTTCCAATAACTTAAATATTCAGGATAATTGCGGTCTGTGATGGTTTGTTTAGGGGTCATATTAAAAACTGAAAAAGCTAAAAAAGCAAAGTAAGACAATAGCAAAGAAATCTTCATGAGTTGATCTTTTGAGAGTAAACATAATAAGGTGGACTAATTATTTTTATAGTATCCTTTTTTAACAAAACGTTTGATATCGATATCAGTTGAAATGGTCGAATGATCTATTATAGAATTAATAAGTTGGCTAACACAATATGGGGTCAAAGAAGTTCCCTTGGTTCCGAATCCATTCATGACATACATTTGTTTCCAGCTGGGATGTTCACCTACCATGGGTCTACGATCTCTGGAAGCAGGCCTAATGCCATAATCATGATGCATAGTTCGGAATGGTTTGGTCAAGGTTTGTTGCAGAAATTCCTCTTGGAGTTGTTTTTCAGCAGATGTTACACCCATTTGGATATCGTTTACCTGATAATTTGCACCGAGCCAATAGCTTCCATTCTTCCATGGAATCAGTGTATAGTGACCAAGTATAACATCTTTTATGGCGAACTCATTAATGGTTACAGTGATATGCTCACCCTTTAAGGGATAAACAGGTAGCCAATTAAAAAAAGGGTTTTCATTAATTCTAAAACCCTCACAGAATACAATGTGCTCTCCATAAGTAGATTTCTGATATAGCCAACCTGTATTATGTGCTAGAAGTTCCGTGTAATTGAACTTTTCATTTCTTATGATTCCTTTAGCTTCAAGATAATGATTCACAGCATTCATAAGACCTTGGATATCTACGCGCCATGCATTTCTTACCATCCCATGGCTGAGTGAATCAATCATAACATGTTTAAATTCTTCAGATACATCTTCTGAACTAATCCATTGCTTATAATCATCTTCACCTGAACGAGAAAGCCATGCATTTTCTTCAGCTGCTGTCTCAAGCCGAACCACAATGTCGGTCTCAAATAGAATTTCAATACCAAGTATGGATTCTATATTGCGATAGAATGAAACCAATTCATCCAGAAGTACTTCAATATTCCAGGTTTTAACAAACCGCATTCCTGTCACAGGATTGACCAATCCAGAACTGACTCGGGTGGATTCACCTTCTTGTTGGAATGAATACAAAACCACTTTATGACCTTTCTGTTCCAAACTAAATGCCAGCAATGCCCCTGCAAGTCCTCCGCCTACCACAATACTATCAAAAGACTCCATGCAATTATAATTGAGGAACTTTTAATGACTTTGGAAGACTTTGATAGACCAAATCATATGATTTATCAATCAGTTCCTTCAGCAATTTATTTCCCAGTGTTCCATCAAAATGAACGGTATTCCAATGTTTTTTATTCATATGGTATCCAGGTTGAATTTCATCGTGTTCACTTCTCAATTCTAACGCCCAATCCGGATCACATTTCAAATTAACTTTAAATTCTGCATCATCTAAGCCAGTCAATGCAAAAATTTTGCCATGAACTCTAAGCACCAAAGTTTCCGGACCAAAAGGAAAGTCCTGGGTCACAAAAGGCTTACCCATACCATAATCAAGAAACTGTTCAATATTCATAAATCAGTATAAAGATCAAAAATACATAAGATATTATGAAGATGAGTAACTTTGCCTACATGAAAAACAGGTGCTTGATTTTCCTTTTAGTCTTGGTCAGTTTCAATTCCATTATTGGACAATGGAAAACACAGTTTCTTTTTCCAGGTGACTCTTCCTTTATATTGACTTCAAAACTCATAGACAATTACAAACCATCAGTAGTTCTTGATTATACCAATGCCAGAGTTAAAATGTATACTGAAATTTATAATGTTCATGATACCGTTTCCTGTGTTTATTCCAAACACAGTCTTTATGTTGACCCTTCCAGTTCAGACCCTATCGGTTATATTTTTAAGAGCGGAAGTGCTAATGGTATCAACTGTGAACATACTTTTCCTCAAAGCAAAGGAGCAGAAACAGGCAATGCTCGTTCTGATATGCATCATTTGTATCCGGCACGAGCGGCAGTTAATGAGGCTCGTTTAAATTATCCATTTGGCGACATCGATGACAAAAAAACAAATCATTGGTTTTATAAAACACAAGATCTAACCTTAAAACCAAGCAAAGACGTTGATGAATACAGTGAGAGCATCAATTCTGTATTCGAACCACGGGAAGATCATAAGGGAAATGTAGCCCGAGCCATCTTTTATTTCTTCACGATGTATCAATTACAATCTGATGCTGTTTTTTTTGAATCCATGAGACCCACTTTGTGCAATTGGCATCAATTGGATCCTGTAGATTCCTTGGAATGGACAAGAACGTACATGATTGCTAAATACCAGGACAATAAGCCTAACCCCTTTGTTTTAGATTGCTCCTTAGCAAGACGCACTTTCTGTAATTTAAATCCCAGCTGTACTCCCTCAGCAAATATTGAATTAACTGAATCACAAATTCAATTATTGACCAATCCCGTGCATGATGAACTGCAAATTCAAATAAGTGATTTCTCTTTAAACCTTCATTCGATTCAAATTACTGACATCACTGGCGTAACATCATATACTTTCAATCCAATATTATCAGATACCAAATTAAATATTGACACCAATGGACTTCCTTCTGGTTGCTATATTCTGGTTATCCGAACAGTGGATAACAAAATTTGGCGGAGGGTGTTTGTGAAGGGATAAATAATGGAATTGGATACAAGTGCTTGATTTTTAGATAAAATTTCTAACAATGTAGTAAATGATGCTGATTTTAAGGATTAAATAAGATAATTTGAAGTATACTAACTTTAAATAAAAACAAAACCGTAAGTTATATCTTGATCAATTACCAACCACGTCAATTAATCACAAAGATCGGTCAGTTAATTCTTCAAAATTTCATTTAGACTACAATTTGAAATAATGAAAAAATTATGTATTTATCTCATGCTGTGTACGCTACTGCAATTTTGCATTACTCCAAAAAATAGCTTAAATTCCTATGAAAAGACTTTAAATGATTTGCTTACAATTGATTCTTTGAATTATGATATATGTGCTCAAATTCAAAAAGAATCTAAAAAACTTTTCTTCAAAAAGGATTTATCAGAAAACTTGTTAACAAATATTAAAAATTTTTCTCAAAAAAATCAAATTTTATCTGATGCCAAATCCTTTACAACTTCTCATGGAGGAAATTCTTGCATTTTAGTTGAATCTGCTTTACATTCACTAATTGCTTCTTCAAAATATTCAATATATACTGATAGTTTGAGAATTGAAATTTTACTTTTAGAATTGAATAATAAAGATTTAATTTCTAAAAATGATGAACTAGAAAATTTATTAAAACAAGCTTTATGCTATGCATCAAATAAACATAGGTACGAAATATTTGCTCGACATAAAAATGATACAATAAACGGGGTATTTATAGTTAAAAACATAATAAGATCATGCAAATCAGATAATGACAAAGTAGACCTTGTACATTTTATTCTCGATCAATTAAGAAGCAGTCCGAACTCTTTTTATTATATAATATTAATCAGTTTCGTAGATTATTGCATTAATTACGATGAAAGAATGAATAAAAGATGTTCGGAAGGCATAAATATTTTGAAAGAAGAAATAATAAAATTAAAAGAATTAGAGATTAAAAACTCAAATCCGACATTAAATACTTTACAAACTTCAATTGATAAAATAGAAGCGTTACTTGACATGTATGACAAAAGATAAGATAATTTGTCCGTTTGATATTACGCGAAGCTTACTGCACCAACTAAATGTACTCCTTGAAAAAAAAATATATAAAATGAAAGCGCATATATCTATAATTAAATTTGCATTAATTGTTTCTTTTAGAATGTCATCTTGCGATGAAAAACCTAATTACAGCCAAGATCAATTAAAAAATGAACTTAATCATTTAGACATTAATATGTTTGAGAAGCTTTCAATCGGCGATTCACTTAAACTTGTCAAACTTTCACATTACTGCATGAATAATTGTGTGCCTGATTATAGTGACATGCACGCTGAAATGAATATATGCTGTTATTTACGATATTACATTCAAGCAAGATTCTATGGAAGTCAGTTAATCGAAAAGAATAAATTTGAAAATTTGTATATGATGGCTGATTCTTTAAGTTCAAGTAAATCAAGTAATTTAACATATATTTCAATATTAATGAATAAATATATAGAGAATTATTTCAGTCGAGATGAATTGATAAGTATATTTCCAATTCAAAATAAATACCTAAGAACAAAAACAGTACTTGTAGAAAAAGTAATGTTACGATTTGAAACAACTCAAGATACTATTGGTGAGCAAAATTTATTTGATAAATTAGGAATGATTCCTTCGACTTATGCAAGGCAATAATTTGCTCAACTTACTCAATTGCCAATATTTTAATTTCTCTTGAGAAAAACCAAAATACTGCTCCTTATTATTCGTTAGTTTTTCCTATTCTTTTAATGAATATCATATACAATTATACCGATTATTAATATTTAAATACGAAAATTAGGCCTAATTTTTAAAATGAAATCACTAAATTATGCTTAATAAATGTAATGGGCTGACCAAAAAGTAGGCAAACTGTTGCCAGTTATGTGTTGCCTGGATAAGAGCTAATATCTTAATGGTATCCTCGACAGGAATCGAACCTGTATCAAAAGTTTAGGAAACTTCTATTCTATCCATTGAACTACGAGGACAATTTATTTATCTTTCAAAAGTTTAGGAAACTTCTATTCCCTGACAAACTGTGCTATTTCGCACAGGCTGGTATCTATTGAACTACGAAGACTCAATTATCGAACAAAAGTAACAATCTATAGTAATTAAGTTTGATTAATTTCCTAGGATTATTGGAATCTCCGCCTGCGAAATAGCAGTCGGACAAGGAACCTGTATCAAAACCTTGGAAAACTTCTATTCCCTGCCAAACTGTGCTAATCCGCAGAGGTTGGTGTCCATTGAACAACGAGGACTCAATTATCGAATAAAAGTAACAATCTAGAGTACATATGTTTAATTTTCGTTGGCATACTGGAGTCTCAGCCTACAAAATATCAGTCGAAAATAGAATGGTTGAACAACTTTCACCTAAGAAAAATCGTTTATTAATATGATTGCAATCCAAATATTCGGGAAGCTTTTTTTTATTATCACTTTCCTGAACATGATGACTTGGGTGATGAGTACTAGCCCAACTTATCAACTCCTCATAACGAGATACGTAGAATAAACTTATGCGAAACTTGGCAAATAATAGGTATCAAGCCTACCCTAACATCGTAGATGATTGCAGGATGCTTGGTATCAAACCTACCCATACTTGTGGGATACTTGTGGGATAGTTGTGGGAAGCTTCATACGGAGTGCATGGAAGAATTTGGGTGTTCATGCTAAACTATATGATTTTTTAGAATTTCAATCATTTCTTGGAATCTAACCCAGCAGAAAAGCCATTTGACAAGGAATCTTGTACCAAAAGTTACAACAAATCATTAATTTGTTGCCTAAATTGAATACATGAAGTCCTATTTGGTCCAAATTCTATCATTAATTCTATTAAGTAACACTCATATAGGAGCTCAAGTCCCTCCGAATCCAATATTGTGGTTGGATGCGGCTGTAGGTATATCTCAAAATGCAGCAAATCAAATATCAGAATGGAAAAGTAAAAACAATCAATATAAAGCATTTCAGGACGTTGCAGCTAATCAAGCGACTTACATTCCTTCTTCAATAGGAAATCTGCCTGCTGTAAGGTTCAATGGATCTAATTCCTTCATGGAGGCTTCTTCTGTATTTCCTGTTTCTAAGGATTATACCGTTGTAATCGTTAGTCAAGCATTTGGACCATCACAGAATATCGTAGGCGGAAATTCAAGGACCATTTGGATGGCTGGAACAACTACACCTACGATGTTACATAATGGAGATTTTGCAAACCAGGTAAAATCATCTATTGATCCAGGTATTGAACCCAGTATTATCATTGCACAATATCGAAATCAAAATCAACAAGGTCAATTTTATGTCAATAGTCTATTTGCAGACTCTGCCTACTGTCCCCAAAACTTAGACTCAAGTATTTTTCTTTCTGCATATCAAAAATGTTGTTTTTTCAATGGCGATATTTCAGAAATTATGATATACGATCGAATCATTTCAAGTCAAGAACGTATAGCATTAGAAAATGAATTATTCAACAAATACAAAATCAATAAACCAGGTTTTGTTGATTCTACTTTTTCAATCATTCCAAAAAATTATGAGTTATTACCAAGGGACCAAAACAATCAAGCTATAATTAAAATCGCTGGCATTATAAATAAAATACCCTTTGATTCCGTAAAATGTACTATTTATAAAAACAATCTCCCCTATTTTAATTCAACAAAATCATTACAATTCTTAAATGGCAAAGCTTCTATTATTTTTAATCCAATGATTGAAGCAGGTCTACATGAATACAAATTGGAAATTCATTTACTACAACAAAAAAAAGACTCATTAATTAAAATCGTTGACCACATCGTTTGTGGCGATGTATTTATAATTACAGGACAATCCAATTCGATATTCGGTGGCACAAATCTTAACAATACTTACTGCAGAACTTTCGGAAAAAATTATTCTTTCAATAAAGCAGACACTGCTTGGAGAATTGCATCTGCCGCTGGATATGGCGGTGGACCAGATATTGGCGCATGGGGCATGTTCATGGCGAATCAACTCATTGATTCATTCCAAATTCCAATTTGCATTATGAATGGTGGTGTTGGTGGAACTGCTATAGAACAACATCAAAGAAATGATATCACACCTTATGAGCCTAATTCCATTTATGGAAGTTTGAATTACAGGATGTTGATCTCCGGTTTATCAAAATATGTAAAAGGTATATTTTGGTATCAAGGCGAATCCAATAGTTCCAATTTATATTTTGAGAACTTCAGGGCATTGTATCAAGATTGGCTTCAGGATTATCCGAATATAAAAAAAGTGTATGTAATCCAAATTCATCATGGATGTGGCGCAGGAGATCATAATAAAGTGCGCGATATTCAAAGAAAACTACCTGAATCTTTTCCCCTTATTTCCCTAATGAGTACAATGGCCTTGCCTGGGCATGATGGGTGTCATTACAACCTTGATGGGTATGCAACATTAGGTGATCGTATGTATTATTTAGTAGCCAGAGATTTTTATGGAATGTCTCCAAGTATTGAAATTGATGCTCCCAATATTCAAAAAGCCTATTATACATCTAAACAATTTGACGAAATTGCACTCTTGTTTGCTCCCAATAATCAAGGCTTAAAGATTCAAAATGATAGCATAATTGGCCTTTATAACATTTCCGTTAAAGATTATTTGTACCTTGATCATTTACCTAAAAAAATCAAATCGCTAAGAATTAATAAGGATACACTTTTTGCGAAACTCACCACACCCGCTTTAGTAAAAACCATTTCCTATTTACCTGAGATCAATTACTTAGATACAGCTTTAGTTTACCAGGGACCTTATATCACAAATCTAAATGGTGTTGGCACATTAACGTTTTATGATGTCCCAGTGGATCCCGAACTAAACACCAATATCATTGGCATTCAAAACTATAACCAAATTACTACACAACCTAATCCGATCAACGGGGATCAATTAGGTTCGCTCAGATTTAATTCTGAAGTCGACCTAAATGATGCTCAAATTTATTTTTATACTCTAAATGGAACATTATGCTATCAAGGTACTATAATTTCGAAAAATCCAAGTCAATATGGGATTCTAGTTTCTTCTAGAATCCATGAAATTCCAAGTGGCTTGCTCATCTACCAAATCTCTAATTCTAAGAGATCATATTTTGGTAAAATGCTGGTGAATTAAATCTCAGATCTTATGCTGATATCATATACATATTAAATTTATTTTTAATATGTAAAATAATTTTTTTTGTTTGCAAGTTCAAGAAATAAAATAATTCAATATTTGGCATTATTATAATTTTTTAATCTAAATATTTAAAAAATACATAATTTACAAAACTATATTTGTATATTTATAAATTCTATATCTTGTGACTTAGGCTCGATTTTCGAAAATGGCACAGTTTATGCCCTAACTAAGGCATGAATCTTAACATAGCAGAAATCAATAGAAAGCACTTATTAAGTGCAGATGTCGTATACCGAATCAATCATGGACTTTGCAGTCGATTGGTAAACTTCAAAAACGGAATCATCTACCTCGAAGTTATGTTTACCAAAAAATGGAAGAAGTCCTACGAAGAGACCACAGAAGAAATGGCTCATTGCTGGCGGAATACCAATAAAGAATTATCTAAAGCCCTTGGCTGTAAAGTATATATCGTCGATGCCAGAGCCTATCCTTATAAAAAAGAACTATACCTCCATTCAGGCGTTGCTAGCTATGATGCTAAGAAAGGCATACTATTTGGTGACAATTTACTCAGTTAACTAATACTAATCCTGCCAAGTCGCTACAAATAAATTAGTGTCGTGCGTTCCATTATTGTTTCTATTTGATGAAAACACAAGATGCTTTCCATCCGGTGAAAACATTGGAAATGCATCAAATACACTATCATGACTAATCCGCTCTAAGCCCGTACCATCAAGGTTGATCATATATAAATTGAATTCATAGCCTCGTGTTCCTGCATGATTGGATGAGAATATAATTTTTTGCCCGGAAGGATGAAAAAAGGGTGCCCAGTTTGCTTTACCCAGATGCGTAATTTGCTTCATATCCGAACCATCTATATTGCAAACAAATATTTCCATATTGGTAGGCTGTACTAAACCATGACTCAACAAATCTCTATACTCTTTCTTTTCTTCTTCAGTTTGTGGTCTTGAAGCCCGAAACACCAGTTTGGTGCCATCCGGAGAAAAGAAGGCTCCCCCATCATAACCCAATTCATGTGTGATTTGCTTTTGATGTCGTCCATCTATATCCATAATATACAATTCCAGATCTCCAGACCTATCTGAGGTAAATACCATCTTGTCACCCTTAGGAGACACAGTAGCTTCTGCATCATAATACTCGTTATTGGTCAACTGCATTCGGGTGTTGCCCTTTAAATCAGCAACAAATAGATCAAAAGAACCAAAAACCGCCCACACGTATTTTCCTCCCTTTTTTCTTTCAGGAGCTGCCGGACAATCTGAACCTTGATTTTGTGTAGAGGCAAAAATGATACTAGTATCACCCGGCAAAAAATAGGAACAAGTCGTTCTACCACCGCGTTTAGACACATAATTAGGCGCATTAACTTTTAAGTCGTCTACAAAGGGGTTAAAGTAATAAATCTGATCACAGCTCGCCCCCCATTTGGCATAATCTGATTGAAAACAAAGCCTTTGACCATCAGAACTCCAATAAGCTTCGGCATTATTTCCACCAAAGGTCAATTGTCTAACATCCTTAAAATGGATTTCGTCAGGATATTTTAAATTCAAAGAATCCACAAATGGGATTGAGGATTGCGTACTTTTTACGTTATTTGCATCCTTATTTTTACAATTATCGAAAATGAAAAATATCAAAATCAATATTGGTGTCATTTTTGTAAGTAACATATCTTTAAAATTAGTTTAAACCATGAATTCAGATATAGAAATTGCCCAATCGGTACAACCCCAGCACATCGTAAAAATTGCTAACAAATTAAATATAGATGAGAATGACCTTCATTTATTTGGCAAATTTAAAGCAAAATTGCCTTTATCACTAATAAATGAGGAAAAAGTCAAGCAATGCAAACTCATTCTGGTTTCAGCCATTTCCCCTACTCCAGCAGGTGAAGGAAAAACGACGACATCGATAGGCCTTTCAGAAGGTCTCAATAGAATTGGCAAAAAAACGACCGTTGTGCTAAGAGAACCTTCTCTGGGTCCGGTATTTGGAATCAAAGGCGGAGCTACAGGCGGAGGTTGGTCTCAGGTCTTACCCATGGAGGACATCAACCTACACTTCACAGGCGATTTTGGCGCTATTGAAAAAGCCCACAATTTGCTGGCCGCACTAATTGACAATAATATTCAAAATAAAAAATTCGGATTGGGTCTAGACCCGCGGACCATAGCCTGGAAACGGGTAATGGATATGAACGACCGATCATTAAGAAAAATTACCATCGGTCTAGGTGGTACTGGAAATGGAATCCCCAGAGAAACAGGATTTGATATAACCGCAGCTTCTGAAATCATGGCCATTCTATGTCTTTCTAAAGATCTGGAGGATTTAAAAACCAGAATGGGTAATATTTTCATTGGATATACCATGGATCGCAAACCTATATATGCAAGAGATATTAAAGCTAACGGTGCTATGGCTACCCTCATGAAAGATGCCATTCGCCCGAATTTAGTTCAAACCATTGAAGGCAATCCAGCCATAATTCATGGAGGTCCGTTTGCAAATATTGCACAAGGAACAAATTCCATCATTGCAACCAAAATGGGTATGTCCTTATCAGATTACGTTGTTACTGAAGCGGGATTCGGATTTGACCTGGGAGCAGAAAAATTTCTAAATATTAAATGTCGAACTGCAGGTCTTTCACCAAACGCAGTTGTCATCGTTGCTACAGTGCGTGCATTAAAATATCACGGTGGTCAATCATTGAAATTATTAAACGAACCAAACGCAAAAGCAGTAGAGAAAGGTTGCGCTAATTTAGAAAAGCACTTGGAGAATGCACAACAATTTGGAATCCCTGCAATAGTTGCTATAAACAGATTCGTAAAAGACACAGACGAAGAACTTGCAGTCATTAAGAACCGATGTGAAGCATTAGGTGTAGAGGCCGTCTTCTCCGAAGTATGGGCCAAAGGAGGCGAAGGAGCTATAGAGTTAGCAGAAAAAGTAGCTAAAATAGCAGATCAATGGTCAAACCCATTCATTCCTACTTATGATTGGAACAGCACTGTAGAAGAAAAAATCAATGCCATTGCTACAAAAATTTATGGTGCAAAGCGTTTAGAATATTCTGTTGAAGCAAAATCTGATATTAAACGAATCAATAATCTGGGCTTAAATAAATTGCCTGTTTGTATGGCAAAAACACAAAAATCATTATCAGATAATCCAGATTTAATTGGTCGACCTAAAGATTTTACTTTAACTGTTCGGGATATTGAAATAGCCGCAGGAGCTGGATTTATTGTTCCTATTACCGGTGAAATGATGCGAATGCCGGGCTTACCGGATACCCCTGCAGCTGAATCCATCGATATTGATAAAGATGGACATATAACCGGGTTATTTTAATTTCAGAAGTTATAGTTTGTTCATAAAGTCTTTTTTTTCCATGGGCACTAATTAGTATAATTCGCCCTTTCAGGGCTGTTTCTATTTTCGCATTGTGTTTGATGGACTGACACCCTTCGTTAGTATATTTAGCCCTTTTAGGACTGTAATAGCAAATTATTTTTACATGATCTTGCAAAGAACCTAAAGCTAATGCCATCAAGCTTTTTCACACAATTTAACACCACTAATGTCCATTATCCCATAATCTAGGATTGAAAGCCCTCTAAACAAACAATAAAAACTTTCAATTTTGCAACCCTTTAATACATCCTTAATACTATCCTAAGCCCTGAAAGGGCGCTATTTATCAGAAATGGATGTGGCCCTTTGTCTAAAAGGGCTCAATAAATCAGTAAATGGTGAAGCCAGAAAAACACATTAAACTGCAGAAATTATTTTTTGTGAAATATCTTTCAATGATAATCCTCCAAAATTTCCAGATCCCAAAAATAAAATCACTTCATAATCTTTTGATAATTTCAAGATATCAACTTCCAATTGATCGCTGGAATCCACTACAAAAAGTTGGGGATGCGAGAACGCATCTTTAATGATTTGCGATGATAATGGTGGCATTCTTTTGATTTCCAGTGCACGCTGATCAAAATAAATTAAGACAGCATCTGCAGCATTCGCAGTTCCTATATATTGCGGTAAAAAGATTTCATTTAAACTGCTATAAGTATGCAATTCCTGTATCACTAATATTCTTATATCAGGATATTTTTCACGAACTGCTTCAACTGTTGCCTTTACTTTGGAGGGGGCATGTGC
Organism: Candidatus Defluviibacterium haderslevense; assembly: GCA_016712225.1. NCBI lineage: Bacteria > Pseudomonadati > Bacteroidota > Saprospiria > Saprospirales > Saprospiraceae > Candidatus Defluviibacterium > Candidatus Defluviibacterium haderslevense. Next base: position 4,175,665 of record JADJRL010000003.1, read on the forward strand.
AAAATCCTGATAAATTATTTTTGATTTAGATTGTGCTAGTAATTCAAGCCGTCTTTTTGCTCCTTTAAATGAACTCATTGCAGCAAAAACCTGGTCATCATTTTGTTCTAAAAGATTACAAACCAGGCGAACCGCTTCTATGTTTTGCAAATTATGTCTGCCAAAAATTTCCAAAGGATAACATGCCGTTTCCGACACTAAAAATGTAGTTCCATTTTTGTTGATATGATTGGCTTCACCATATGGGAAAGTTCGCAAATGCCCACCATACAATTTTACTATTTTGACTAATTCAGGATCGCCTTGAAAATAAATTAAAGCACCACCTTCAGGCATGGTCTGAATTAAATCTGAAAAAGACTTGATATAGCTTTCCAAGGTTGGAAACACGTTATAATGATCCCAGGCGATCCCTGTTATAATCAATATCTGAGGAGCATAGTGAAGAAATTTAGGTCTTAAATCCAAACACGAACTCAAATATTCATCGCCTTCAATTATGGCCAACGGCGCATCTGAAAAAGCAACCATTTCATCAAAACCTTCTAATTGTGCTCCTACTAAAAAGTCAAAAGATAAATTCAAGGATTTTAATACGTGCATGATCATTGATGTCGTAGTTGTCTTTCCATGGCTCCCGGCAACAACGACCTTTAATTTACCGTGGAACATTTCGCTGACATATGCCGGAAATGAATAAACAGGTATTTTAAGTTCTAATGCGTGTATAAGTTCAGGATTATCTGATTTGGCATGCATCCCGAGAATGACTGCATCCAGATCTGAGCATATCTTACTTGAATCCCAGCCTTCCTTATCAGGCAAAATGCCCACTCTGTCGAGTCTGGATTTGGCCGGTTCAAATATCTGATCATCAGATCCGGTTATTTGATGACCTTGTCGAACCAAGGCTAAAGCCATATTATGCATCACACTCCCGCCGATAGCAATTAAATGAATTTTTGAAGGCATATAATAATTAACAATTAATTGACTCAAACATAGGTTAAATTCGCAAAATAAATTACTTTTGCGTCTCGTTTTGTTGTTATATTGTTTTTTAACATCTAAACTGCATAATATGAAAAATCAAAAAAGATCTATTCCGGGACTTATGTTGGTGTTGGTAGCACTTATTGGCTTAAGTTCATGCAATCGTGGTTACGGTTGTCCTTACGATTTCAGCATTGCAGATACAATGAGCACTATTGTGGTGGCTGTTGTAAAAGTGATAGCTTTAATTTTCTAAGAAAGACTAAACAAATAGCATAAAAATACAACCGGCTTCAGTAATTGAAGCTGGTTTTTTATTTTATAGAATGCTCTAGTCCATTTCAATTTAGCCTGAATGTATTGATCAAAAACTTATAGCCAAAGAAGAATGTACTCAAACCTTTTGTATCACTGAATTATCGCTATCCAATAAGTCCAAATAGTATAAAGCCTACGAAACCAGCTTAAATGATATCACCTGAAATAACGATTACCGCTGATGGCTCGCATACCCTTCTTCATCCAATACTAAAAACTACCTATCATTCCATCCATGGCGCTTTAAAAGAAAGCCAGGTTGTATTTATTGAAAATGGATTGCAAGCAATAAATAAAAATGGAATTCCTATTTCAGTCTTCGAATTCGGCTTTGGCACTGGCCTGAATGCATGGCTTAGCCTGGAGTTTGCTCTAACTGAAAAAATAGCTATAGAATATACCGTTATTGAGATTGACCCAATTACCGAATCCACATGGTCGCAATTGAATTATCCAATTATTCACCCATTTCCCAATGGCAAATATTATTTTGACCAACTCCATCATGCTCAATGGAATCAAAGAAGTACATTATCAGACTCTTTCAATATTGAAAAAAGGAAATTAGATTGGCGCGAATTCAATACTTCTTCAAAGTTTGACCTCATATACTTCGATGCATTCGCCCCCGAATCACAAGCAGAATTATGGCTCGAAGACTCTTTGAAGAAACTCTATGACCTTTTAAAACCAGGAGGATTATTACTAACCTATTGTGCCAAAGGGATCTTCAAACGCAGACTAAAATCGGTTGGATTTCAAGTAGAAAGTTTAAAGGGGCCTCCCGGTAAAAGAGAAATCACTAGAGCCATTAAATGATTCCTATAATTTAAAATGCGGCCAGGAAAATCAATAAAAATAACCTTCCTAGGATTTTTCTCTTCAGCCCCTATCCTAACTTTAAGCTAAAATGGCTTATACCCTTGCCATAAATTAAAGAATTACTATATTTGAGAAAAATATTTAAACATGGGATTAGAACAATTATTGGGTGTCGGCTCTCGGGTTAAGCATCCGGCATTTGGAGATGGAGTTATTATTGAAATAGATGTAGTCGCTTATCGAGTGTGCTTTATCCAGTTTGGAATTAAATTAGTAGGTAAGGATTATTCATTATGGGAAATTATTGATCGCATTCAACCTACTGAAACGGTCTCTTTCAATGAAGCTGAAAAATCACTGGCTAAAATTTTACGTGCATGGTCTGATGTAACTGAAGTTGTTCCTCTGGGTGACAAATGGAAAGAAGGTGTTATGATTTTGAGATCAGGTGATCCTACTCTTAAAGATAAAGAAATTCCGATAGATGCATTTTTTCATAAGATCGTAATGACCCGTGATCGACTTCGGGTGATGGAACAAAGAATAAATGCCAGCAAATTGACTGATGAAGAAAAAGTGAACCTTCAACAATATATAACTCGTATCTATGGAAGTTTAACTACATTTAATGTGCTGTTTAGATACAAAGAACATTATTTTGTCGGAGACAAGAGTGATTCCTAAAATTTGATATGAAAAGAATATTCCAATATGCATGAACATTATGTAATCCCGGTTTTATCCAATCTATGGTGGACAGGACTTATTGGTAGCGTCCTTGCCATTATTTTTTTAATCAAACTTGGTTTAAATTTTCGTTTAAAATTAAGAGAAAACAAATACAGATCAATCCTGTTTTACTTTTTTTTGATTCGAGAAATCGTTTATTATTCGTTCATCATTGCTACCGGAAAATTTACTTTTGTAGATTCATTGCCATTACAACTTTGCAATATTTCTTACTTCATCGTCATATTGTATTTCTACAATCCAAAAGCCATATTATTTGAGTACTTGTTGATGTTAGGCCTTCCTACTGCTTTTTACAGCCTGATCACTCCTGAATTAACTCATGGTTTATCTAATTATTTTTTAATCGATTATTATGTTAGCCATGGCGCTATTGTATTTGCACCACTCTATGGTGTTTTTGTTTTAAATGAAATTCCAAGAATACATTCCTGGAAAACTATTTTTGTCGCCAGTAATATTTTATTATTTTTTGTAGGTATTATCAATTACTTTCTAAATTCAAATTACATATACATTTGTACCCCTCCAAAGGCAAATAATATATTTATAACTGGTGGTTTTCCATATCACCTGATTGGATTTGATGTTTTTGGAATTTTACACATTCTTCTCATCTATTGGTTTTTTAGAACTTATTTTGTTAAGTTCCAAAAACAATTATAAAATTAAATCATGTTAAAAGCTATTTCCCCACTTGATGGTAGATACCATAATAAGTTACAAGAATTAGGAAACTATTTTTCGGAATTTGCACTATTCCAATATCGAGTTAAAGTAGAAATATTATATTTCATTGAACTATCAACCATTGATTCACTTCCTATAAAATTGAATGTAGAACAAGTAGAAAAGCTTAAACTTATTTACGAAAAATTTACCATAGAAGATGCACAACATATACAACACATTGAACGAACAACCAAACATGATATCAAAGCAGTAGAATACTTTATAAAGGAAAAGATTGAATCATTAGGCTTGGGACAATATAAAGAATACATACATTTTGCATTAACATCGCAGGATATCAATAACACAGCGATTCCCATGTTATTAAAAGATGCTACCTCCAATGAATTAATACCCATATTAAAAGAACTCATAACAAAGGTTAAAGACATTGGCACACAATCCCTCGGTTTATCTATGCTTGCACGAACACATGGTCAACCTGCCAGTCCCACAACATTAGGCAAGGAAATTTTAGTGTTTGTTGAACGCCTTGAATTACAATTCCAAACTTTGGAACATTGTACTTATTCAGGAAAATTTGGTGGCGCAACAGGAAACTTTAATGCACACCATGCTGCTTATCCTCAAATAACTTGGCCACAATGGGCAGACAACTTTCTCAAAAACAAACTTGGGATCATTAGACAACAGACCACAACGCAAATTGCCCATTATGATGAATTAGCTGTGTGGTTTCATCAACTCATCAGAATCAATACCATATTATTAGATTTTTGTAAAGACATTTGGATGTATATCTCCATGGAATATTTTAAACAAATTCCAGTGGAAGGAGAGATTGGGTCTTCTGCTATGCCACACAAAGTCAATCCTATAGATTTTGAAAACGCAGAGGGCAATTTAGGAATATCATCAGCTTTGTGTTCTCATTTTGCAGAAAAACTTCCCATCTCAAGGTTACAGCGGGATCTTACTGACAGCACGGTATTGCGCAACATAGGTATTCCATTTGGGCATACTTTTCTTGCTCTTAAATCGATGCTATCCGGACTAAAAAAACTTGATGTTAACCAATCAAAGATTGATGATGAATTAAACCATCATTGGATCGTTTTAGCTGAACCAATACAAACTATATTGCGAAGAGAATCTTATCCGAATCCGTATGAAGCACTAAAGCATTTAACCCGCGGGAACAGTAGTATAACCAAGGATGTACTTCATCAATTCATTGACACCTTAGAAATAAATGATGCTATCAAACTAGAACTTAAATCCCTGACTCCACAAAATTATATTGGCTACGCTAATAAAAAAAGCTGATCTATTTCTAGACCAGCTTTTTATATTTAGATTTATAGGCAGTTATCTAAAAAGTATATCTTAAACCAATTTGTGCTTGCCACACATCATCTAATGTTGCTCTTTTTTCAACAATTGGCAATGGTTTTTGCCATACATTAGCGGAACTAACAGATCCAAAAGTGTAAACCGGTTTACCTGCAGCATCTTTAACATTAGTAGCATTCAAAGGTGAGTTCGTATTAATCCTATATCCTACACCCCATTCTTTGCTTAACAAATTTCCAAAATTGTATATATCACCGCGAATTTGAAACTTGTGTTCTCTTCCACTAATTTTTACTCCAAATTCTTGCACTATAGACAAATCGATCGTTGTCAACCATTTCAATAACAAGGCATTTCTTTCTACTATTTTCCCTCTATTATCATTTAAGAAAGGGTTATTGCTGATGTAATTTTCGAACGCGTCAATTTGCTGTTGTTTAGTAGCTATTACAGAATCTTTAGATCCAATTTTTTTGATCAAATCATTGAAACTTAAATCGGAAGCTTTGTTTGGAACATACATTAAATCATTACCACTTTGATTATCTCCATTTTGATCACCACTATAAAACAAACTAAATCTGCTTTGATTTCCAGATTGTAAAAATAATGAAATTTGAGTAGAAGCAATTTTCAAATAATTTACTTTATAAGATAGACCTGCAATAATTCTGTGTTTTTGATCAAATTCTGAATAAGCCAAATCGGGTAAATTATTTCCATTCACCGATTTATTATCTCTCCAGGAATTTAAGGCAATGGATCCAGCAGAGGTAAGATCTTTAGCTTCTGCTAAATTATAAGCAACCATTGCTGACCAATTCTTTGTTAAAGGTTTCTCAAGTTTAGTGGTAAAACTGTATGAATAACCTTTATCTGTATTTTTTAATACTGTAGCATCAGAAATATTATCATAAATTCTGGAAGCATTTGTTTTTGCAGTAGATGATTTATCTATTCCAGGAAAATAAGGTCTTGAATCATCACCACTAAAATTACCTGTTGATAATTCTTGATTAGCATTGATGTAATAGATATTATTCAATGTTTTTGAATAAATACCTTCTACGGTTAAAATCAATCCTTGAGGAAGTGAAAAATCAAATGCTAAATCATTTCGCCACACTTGAGGAAACTTGAAGCCCTGATCAATTAATGCTAAGTTGTAAGATGGTGAAGCCGTTGCATTGGCAGGAATATTTGCTGTGACATCATTTGAAAATTTATATTTTCTGGTATTGGTATTATCCTGGGTAATACTTCCTTGTAAAACACCATTATTCCCTACAACATTGGAAATCCATACGAAAGGAGGACGACCTGTAAATACGCCTGTTCCACCACGAACTTGTAATTTACGATTACCCATTACATCGTAATTAAAACCTAATCTTGGTGAGAACATGTATTGTTTGTTTGGTAATTTATTTGTTCCATAATTAACAATATTACCATTCTCATCTTTAAATTTCATCGTATCCACCAACACATTTCGCAATGCCGTTTCCGCAAAAATTGGAACATCTATTCTTACTCCAACTGTCAAAGAAAGTTTGTTATTCAATAAAGATATTTCATCCTGAAGATAAGCGCCCGGCATTTGAACTTTAGTTGTAGCCCATGGCAATTCCTGATTCGGCAATGCAGAATAATTCAATGCATATCTTCTTAATGCAACACTATCCCCGTTAAGCGCATTTTTAAAATCATTAATATTGTTAAATACATATTGACCATAAAAAGTAGGTGTGAATAAATTATCGAATGCAAATGTTTCGTAATTAACTCCTGCAGTTAATGTGTGATTATTTAAATAAAAAGTCAAATTATCCTGGAACTGGGATACATCAGTATTCAAAGTATTGTTTGGAGTAAATGGCTCATATCCCAAACTTATGTATTGATTGTTACTGCCATCTAAAATATCGATTAATGGAATAACACTACTGTTACTCGATCTATAATCTCTATTAGCTGTATAACCTACACTAAATGAATTCGAAACTCTACTCGAAAAAATACTGTTTAACTCAGCTATGTATGAATGAACATCATTATTGATAATGTAATTTGAATTTTTATAACTCAATGCATTAATACTATTTCTATTACTTCCACTGGTTACTGTACCGGAATTACTAATAAATACATCTCTAGTAGATTTTAAGAAATTATATCTAAAGGATAATCGATGCCCGTTAGAAATATTATAATCTAACTTGAATAAGCCTTTATCACTTTTTGTTTCATTCACATAATTATCATAACCACCTGTCTCATAACCCCATTTCTCTTTTACAAGTTTAGAAATATCATCCAGGTCTTTCGCAGTAACTCGCGTAGTATTAGAATTTCTTGAAGCACTATCTCTAAATGCTGTTAGTGTTGTAGGGTCGGCTCTTCGTTCAGATTCCCAATTAACAAACCAAAACAATTTATCTTTAATAATTGGACCGCCAAGTCTGAGTCCTATTTGTTTTACATCAAAATCAGTAATGATCAAAGGGTTCGCTCCGGCATTTTTACCAACCATACTTTGATTTCTGAAATTATAGAAAACTGATCCTTCTACTTTATTGGTACCTGAACGTGTTACGGCATTGATACCTGCGCCTGTAAACCCTGCCTGTCTTACATCATAAGGTGCTAAATTTACTTGAATTTCAGCTATCGCATCTAGTGATATAGGCGTAGAATTGGTTTGCCCACCAGGTGATGAAGACAACCCAAAATTGTTATTGAATATAGAACCATCTATAGTTAAATTATTATATCTCGAATCCTGGCCACCGAATGAAACACCTGAACCTGTAGTAGATGCCACAGAAGAAGATCTTGATTGTGGTGTTAATCTAACAAAATCATTGATGCTTCGACCAATAGTAGGCATCGATTCCAAAGCAGCTTTATTGATATTTGTTGCTGCCCCAGTGCGATCTGAATTCATCAACTCATCTTTAGCACCAGAAATGACCACTTCTCCTAATGAAATGGCTTCTTCAATCAAAGTAGCATTAAGCCTAAAATTTTGACCTAAAGAAAGTTGTTGAATGGTTTCAGTTTTAGTTTGGTATCCTATATAACTGATGGTGATCTTGTACGGACCGCCAATTCGCATATTAGGGATGTTATATCTCCCATCGTCGCGAGTATAAACCCCATAAATGGTTCCAGATGGCTCATGAATGGCTTTGACAGATGCTGCTACTAATGGTTCGCCCTTGCTGTCCAGAATTTGACCCAACAATTGACTTGAAGTGATTCCCTGAGCCTGCAAGATCACATTGGAACATAATAACAACATAACAAAACAAGTTGTTAGTAATTTTTTTTGTAAAACTAGTTTAAACATAAATCATTGATTTTTAAATAGTAAGTGAATAATAGTTGGCAAAATTAAAATAATTTATATATGAATTATGTTGCAATATAAGATTTTACAATTTAATAATATGATAAAAAACAGTCATTTGATCATAGAATTTAATATCCCATAAAATACAATTTTAACTATGACCACGCTGGTGCATGGATATATAATGGTAGTTCAGCTTGAAAGACAACAAGGTTTAATTACAAATATGAGCCAATTTGAAACTTAAAGCCGGATTAAACTTATTTCTTCAGAAAAACCTCTGCAATCATGCATCTGGCACTTCCACCTCCAATCGATTCTATGGTAGGTATTTCAACGGGAAGTAATTTGGTTTTAGAACTAAGTATTCTCAATTGTTCCTTGGTTAAAGAATTATAAGCAGTCCTGGACAGTACCAAAATCGGATCACCTTTATGATTACATAATTGAAGCATATTCCCGGCAAAGGAATTCATCTGGTCAAACGTAATATCTACCAATTCTTTACCGGTCGCCTCAAACAAAGATTCTAATTCTTCCTTTTTAGAAGGTTCAATGGCTTGCATACAACAAACTACAAAATCAACACCTAAAGCCATTAAAACATTAGTATGATAAATATCTATTCCATTTTGGTCTGTAGCTTTAAAAAAACACACTTTGTAATCCATCAGCAATGAAAAATGTTGTAGCATTTCTATATTAGTCCTTGGACTTAAACATGCATAAACGATTTTGTTTAAACGATCTAATATCATGCTTCCAGTTCCCTCCAAAAATTGATTTTTTGGTTCAAAAATTTCCAAACTAAGTCTTCTTGAAACCTTAAAGTGTTTATTGAAATAGTCTACGATATCTTCACGTCTTTCCAATCTTCTTGATACAGCGTTCATTGGATAAGTCATAATGGTACCATCATCATGAAAGCTGATCCAATTATTTGGAAACACAGCATCAGGTTTAATGGGCTTAGGTGTATCGTCAATGACCACAACCTCTATCCCTTCATTCCTTAATACACCCACCATTCGATCAAACTCTTCCTTGGCAAGATTAGAAATGTGTTCGTATGTTGCATCAGATTTCTTTTGGAAGGTATTATTCAATGCTGTCTCTTCATTATATCCAAAATGGGCTGGACGTATCATCAATATGGTGTCAGTGAGTTGTTTTGTTTTCATGAAATTGAATTATTTAATTCTCATTGCTTTTTGTTTAAGTTCTGCAGCCAATTCATGCCCTAGAAAACGATCAATCCAACCATGAATGAGATATATAATGGGCGTCATACCAATAGCGACACAAAATTTATAAATATAATTCACCGTGCCAATAGCTAAAACCTGGGCCAGTGACCAACCAGCTCCTATATAAAATGCAATAAAAAGTACTACATAACTATCAATAAATTGTGAAATTAATGTTGAACCTGTGGACCTAAACCAAATATTATGTTCTCCTGTTTGTTCTTTAATTCGATGAAAAATATAAACATCAATAACCTGACCTAATAAAAATGCTGTTAATGAACCTATTACAATCCATAATCCCTGCCCAAAAATCAAACGAAATGCAGTATTCAAATTCAGAACATCGGGATTTATAACTTCACCTCCAGGCTTCAAATGCGAACTTGGCCAAAAATCAGCCGGCACCAAATGAATCGTAAAAAACACCATTAAAAAAGCATAAGAGATTAAAATACAGGTCAAATAAGATAAAAATTTAACCCCCTTAGTACCAAAATACTCATTGATTATATCCGTCATTACAAATACAACAGGCCAAAGCAAAACACCGGCTGTTAGGTTGAAAGACAATCCTTTAGAACCAAATATAGTAAAATTTAATGGATCGAATCCCAAGGTGCGCTCTAACGAAAAAATTTTAACTCCAATGAATTCTGCTATAAGCGCATTAGTAATAAAAATACCCGCCAAAACAATAAATAATAAATTGGACTTATTTTTACTCCAGTTTAACATAGGCATAGAACAATAAACAGAAATTTTAGTTTACTCTTAACCATGGGTAAAATAGCCATTGATTTCAAAACCGGAACCGTTAAAAAGGAACATGACCTCATCGTGGGCATAGATTTAGGCACCACAAACAGTTTAATTGCCATAGTAAAGAATGGTCAGGCTGAAGTACTTACAGACGACAACAACAGCCATTTATTGGTGCCTTCCATTATTCATATCGATCAAAACGGTCATTTAGTCATTGGAGACAAGGCCAAAGAAAATCTCATATCAGATCCTCAGGCAACAATTTATTCTGTAAAACGATTGCTTGGCAAATCCTATTTAGATCTGAATGATAGAAAACAAAATTTTGGATATACTCTTTCAGATCAGTCACAAGACCAGGTAATAAAAGTCAAGGTTAATGACAAATTCTATTCGCCCATAGAATTATCCTCCTATATTTTGAGCTATCTAAAATCTCGTGCCGAAAAAAAACTCAATCAACCCATTTCTAAAGCTGTTATTACAGTCCCAGCCTATTTTAATGATGCTCAAAGGCAAGCTACAAGAGACGCAGGCAAACTGGCGGGCCTTGAAGTTTTAAGAATAGTCAATGAACCTACAGCAGCGAGTCTGGCCTATGGCATTGGCTTAAATAAGGATGAAACAAAAAATATTGTTGTTTATGATTTAGGGGGAGGAACTTTCGATATTTCTATTTTAAGAATTGAAAATGGCATTTTCGAAGTTTTATCCACACACGGCGATACCTATTTAGGTGGTGACGATATCGATCAAAAAATTATAAAGCTTTGGTCTGAAAAATATGATTTTCCAATACCTACTGATCCATCACTTATAAATGAATTGCGACTTATCGCAGAACATTCAAAAATTGAATTGTCCAACAAAAATCAAACAAGTTCATTGTGGAATGATGTTACTTTGGAGTTATCCAATCAGGAGCTCATGGAATCTTGTTCTGAAATCATTGACAAAACAATAAACGGGTGTATAGCAGCATTAAAGGACAGTGGACTTTCAAAGAGCGATTTATCTGATGTGTTGATGGTTGGCGGATCAACAAAAATGCCTTATATTAAAAAAAGGGTTGCTGATTTTTTTGAAATGAAAGTCAATGATACCATCAACCCCGATGAAGTGGTTGCTTTGGGTGCAGCCATCCAAGCAGATATCCTTGCAGGCAATAGAAAAGACTTGTTACTACTGGACATCAATCCACTTTCGTTAGGAATTGAAACCCTTGGAGGATTAATGGACGTAATCATTCCCAGAAATTCTAAAATTCCAATAAGTCAGGCAAGACAATATACCACTTCAAAAGATGGACAGATCAACTTAAAAATTGCTGTCTACCAGGGAGAACGCGAACTTGTTGCAAATAATCGAAAATTGGCAGAATTCATTTTGAATAATATTCCTCCAATGCCAGCTGGTTTTCCAAAAATTGAAGTCCGGTTTTTAATAGATGCAGATGGCATTTTAACCGTTAAAGCACTAGAATTACGATCAGGATTAACTCAATCGATTGACATCAAGTCACAATTTGCTATTCCTGAAGCAGAAATGGCACAAATGCTTAAAGAATCGATCATATTCGCCCAATCAGATCAAGCGTTGAAAGGCTTAATTGATGTGACTAATGAGGCCAATTCCATTATTCTCAATTCACAAAAATTCATTAAAAATCACGCAGCTTTAATGAGCGAAGATCAAATCGAACAAATGAAGCTATTCATTGCCGCACTTGAAGATACGATCACTTTGAAAGATAAAAATAAAATTCAGACAGCCTTAAATCAACTCAATGAATTTGCTACACCTATCGCACATATTGCCATGGATCAAATCATCCAAGACGCCTTACAAGGAAAAACTATTTAATCACTACACACATGAGCAAGAATAGAAAAATAACCAATGACCTGGGATTTATTTTCTCAACTCATGATTCCTTTAAATCCTTTTTTGAAGAAGAACAAGATGCAACTGAAATTGCTCCAAAAGCACAGGTAGTAAGGGTGCAATTGGATACCAAGCTTAAAGCCGGAAAGTCTGCGACAAAAATTATGGGATTAAATTTATCAGAAGAAAAAATGAATGACTTAGCCAAACAATTAAAACAAAAGTGTGGTGTTGGTGGCTCAGTTAAAGAGGGCCAAATCATTATACAAGGAGATCATGTAAATAAAATTATTGGCATGCTGATAGAAATGGGTTACAAAAACACAAAAAGAACAGGCGGTTAGACCATCATGAAGTATTTACATACTAACATATCACCCTTTCTCTTTGTAATGATTATTTTATTACTATCGAGTTGTTCGAAACAACCCGAAAAAGACATTATAAAAGGCGCACTTAAAAGTTTCATTTTTCAAAATACATCCAATACATTTCCCGATCATAATTTCCCAGAAGATGCTTATAATAAAGGCTTTAGACAGAGCCAATTATTACCGAAAATAAATCAAACCTTTAGAAATGTTGCACAATGGGAATCCATTGGGCCTGATAATATTGGTGGTAGAACATTATGCTTAGCCATAAATCCACATGATACCAATCAAATTTGGGCCGGGTCAGCTTCAGGAGGACTTTGGAAATCCAATTCAGGAGGACTTGGTAAAAATGCCTGGCAACATATAAAAACTGGTTTCCCTGTGCTTGCAGTAAGTTGCATAGCACTGCATCCTAAAGAGTCAAGTACAATATTAATAGGCACCGGAGAAATATATAATTATGTTGGAACCGATGGCGGCAAAAAAGAACGAACATTGAGAGGATCATGGGGTATTGGAATTTTAAAATCAGTAGATGGTGGAAACACCTGGTCTCATACATTAAATTGGTCATCTCAAGAAAATCAAGGTATTTGGAAAATTAATTTTGATCCATTAAATCCGAACATTATTTATGCAGCAACTACACAAGGTGTATATCAATCTATAAATGGCGGATCAAACTGGCAATTGATTTTAGATAAGAAAATGTGTATGGATATGTTGGTAGATCCACATGATCCACTTAATGTTTATGTTGGTGTTGGCGGATTTGGTTGTGATGATTATGGCATTTATAAATCTCATGATGGTGGAATCAGTTGGTCAAAAATAGTACTTGAAACTTCTGTTAATTCCTATAAGGGCCGTATCATGTTAGGTATGTATAAAAGCAACCCTAAGAGGGTGTATGCTCTGTTATCAGACACTTACGACAGTCATTATTTTCTTCGAAGTAGAAATAGTTTTGATTCCCTTTTTATAAACGGAATACCCAGCATCAGCTCCTATCAAGGATGGTATGCCAAAGGATTATATATTAAAGACACGGACTCAAGTCAAATTTTAGCTGGTGGCGTAGATTTGTTTTTTGATGAAAGAGGCACTGGAAATAATTTCAATCGAATGGATATGCAGAAATTGGACCTGCATGTTGATTTCCATGATATCGTTTCGAATCCTTTAGACCCGAATAAAATATATCTAGCAACAGACGGCGGAATCTACAGATCTGATCATTTTAGCCATTCCTTTTATTCAAGTAACGGTGGATATACATGCAGTCAATTTTATGCAGGAACTTTTGCTTCACAATTTAAGAATATAGCCATAGGTGGATTACAAGATAATCACAGTTCAATTTATACAGGCTCAAAGGAATGGAGGAATACTCATTTTGGTGATGGAGTTGCCAATGCTATCAATCATTCAGACACAAATATCATGTTTTGTTCCGCTCAAAACTTATTTCTCTCAAAATCTACAGACTTCGGAATCAATTGGAATACAGCATTAGATGATCGTGCAAATGGCCCTTTTGTTGTTCCCCTAAAAATGAGCGCTACCAATGAAAACTTAATATATACTGCTTCTACCCAAATTTATAAAAGTGTAGATAACGGAAATCAATGGGTTCGATATCTTTCAAACATAAATGAATCACAAATACTTACTATTGAAATATCGCCAACAAATGATCAGCATATTTTACTATCGACAGGTCCAAATAATAATGAGCATGTTGAACTTTTAGAAAGTTTCGATGGCGGAAAAACATTGAGAAATATCACATCGAATTTGCCTAATAAATACATTACAGATATTGCCATCAATCCAAAAGACGAACACATTATTTATACTTGTCTTGCCGGGTTTGGTAATGCTCATGTATATAAGAGTATAAACGGCGGATTAAATTGGCAACCACTTGGTAATGAATTACCGGATGTTCCCTTTCATTCCATTTTCATCAACCCTTCCAATACCAATCAAATTTATGTCGGATGCGATTTAGGATTATTTGTTTCGTTTGATGAAGGAGCAAAATGGTATTCTTACAATACAGATGATTATGATGCAGTTCAAGTATATGATATCGTTTACATTCCAATAGAGCATCGTATGGGTCTGTTTACTCATGGACATGGGGCTTTCAAAGTTGATTTCATCAATACACCTCCAACGCAAACAAATACAGAAATAAAAGAAAATAAAATATTGCAAATGTTTCTTTTTGAATGTGCGTATAACAAAACATTTTTAATGGGAAATGATTATGGAAGGATATTCAATTTACAAGGCCAAGTTTCTATGGCGTATGCTAAAGAAGTTTATAATGTTTTATTGAATAAACCAAAAGGAATTTATTATTTTATAACAACAACCCATCGATACAAAATAATAAATATTTAATGACTCCGTACTTTTCGACAACGCAACATTCTGGCTTTACCTTGCAGGTCCATTTTTACTTCAATATCTTGGTAGCCTGATTGTTTAAATATTTCATAAATCTGATCTGAATAAAACTCATTGAGTTCACAATAGATGTATCCAAATTGGGATAATTTTTTCTGACCATAGTCAGCTAAATGTTTATAAAAAACAAGATGATCATCGCCTATAGGAAACAAAGCTTTAGAGGGTTCGAATGATAAAGTTCCTGTTGACATCCAATGCTTTTCGTGCTGTCCGATGTAAGGAGGATTAGAAACAAGTATATTAATTTCCGGGTATTCAGTAGCGTCGAAATTCAGAAAATCTAGCTCCAAAAATTCAATCTGCGTTTCATACTTATTGGCATTACCTTTTGCTACATTTAATGCGTCAAAATCTATATCTAAACCCGTGATACTCCACTCCGGGAAGCATTTTTTTAAATGTATAGCTATACAACCACTTCCTGTACCAACATCCCATAAGTTCATTTTGGTCTTATACTTATGATCAGATTGGATCCAATAAACCAGCTCTTCAGTTTCCGGTCTAGGAATAAGCACGGATTCATCAACATATAATACCAAATCCATAAAATAGGCCTCATGTAAAATGTATTGAATGGGTATTCCTTTTAACATCTCAGAAACTATTGGAGAAAATATTGTTTGAATGGGTCGATCATTTATCAAATAAACCAAATATTTACTCTTAAAAACATCACTTTTCAATATATAATTAGTCAATTCTTCAATCTCACTATCATTATATCTCACTGCTAGCTCCAATTTCAGAAATTGGCATACTTTTTGTTTGACATCATTCATATTAAATATTTATATAATGTGTAAATAACTGTTTTTGCAAAGGTAACAATAGAATTACGCACCAACTATCAAAAATTATATCCCCTTAAACAAACTTATTTTATGAAAAAACTAATTCTGATTTTCATTTTTACGAGTTTCGCAGTAACATTCAATGCTCAAAATATTCAAGACCCTTTTGGTATTGGTCAATTGCAACAATCAGAAAAAATCGTCTCTAAATCTTTGTTCAAATATGTGGAAGCTGATCAATCGTTAAGACCTATTGAAAATTCAATCCAAGTCAAAGTTACAAACCAACAATTAAATAAATGGCTCAATCAATTTGATCCATTAATTAAAACAACATTGCCTCTCAGCGCAAATCATTCCGAAACATTATTGTTGACTGAATACAATTTTTTAGAATCGAATTTTGAAATTTATAGTTTAAATGATCAAAATTTAATCCCACTCCAATTGGATCATGGAATCCATTACAAAGGAAAATTAGATCATCCCAATCAGTCAATTGTAAGCATAAGTCTTTTCAAAAATCAAATCTATGGTACTGTCTTTATGGAGAATCAAGTGAATTACTCCATCATCCCTAAATTAAATTCATCGTCAAAAAATATTGAATGCACGATTTCAGAAGAATCCAAGATGGCTTATGACGATGCCGTCAATCTATGCAATACAGATGACATCAAACACTATATTGCAGATCAAATCAATATCAGTTCCAGATCCAAAGAAAGTTGCAAAAGAATTTCAATAAGCTTGCATGCAGATTATGATTTGTATCTTAAATTCAATAGCAACACACAACTTGTAAGCAATTACATTATTGGTGTCTTCAACAATGTTCATTCATTATACAAAAGAGAAGACATTCAGATTAGTCTTGCAGAAATCATCATACACACAAGTCCTGATTTATTTCCACATACAAGTTCCAATGAAGATTTAGATCATTTCAGATACAAGTATAAGAACAATAAAGGAAATATTGCACTTTGCATTTCTGGATTCGCCAGAGGCGGCAAAGCAGTGTTAGGTGGCATTGCATATATCAATACACTTTGCAATAAATCCTACGCTTATGGATATACCAATGTTAATGGCACTTATTCTGATTCCCCCAACTATTCCTGGGATGTATTTTCAATCACTCATGAATTGGGACACATCTTCGGATCACGACATACTCATGCATGTGTGTGGGGGCCAAACAAAAATACAGCAATAGATAATTGCAATGCTGTAGAAGGCAGTTGCAGCCCTGGTCCAGCACCCATCAAAGGTACGATCATGAGTTACTGCCACCAAGCTGGTAAACCTGGAATAGACTTTCTACTTGGTTTTGGAATAGAGCCCGGTAATCTAATCCGTGAAAAAATAAAAGCCTCAACTTGTCTGACACAATATGTACCCAATAATAAATCTTTGGCAACAAAAAACATGAATATTAAAGCCAATGTCGAATGTTTTGATGGCATATACACCCATTACTATTTTGATAATAATACCATCGATGAAACAGATGATATCTTACTCCTATCTATTCAAAAAAACAATCAGGAAATTGGATCAATACTAGATGGCAGTCTAACGATAACAGAAAATACATCAAATAAATTTGGATCGAACACTCCAACAATTATTACTGCAGCTTATGTCGATCCAAAAAATCCCTTTGCAGTTATCAATAAATATTGGACCATTACACCATCAAAACCAGTGACCAATCCAGTTAAACTTAAAATTTATTTTAACGCCATAGACCTTGCAGACTTAAAAGGAGCCAATCCAAATTACAACATAGATTTAGTAAAACTCTTCACAATAGCCAAACCTGGAAACCCAAATCCTGAATCCAATCACAATGGTGTAAGCTCAACTTTATATAAAGAATTTCAAAAAAGTACAACCATTGAACCCGACAAATGGAGCATCAACAATATTTCACCAGATGTATTCTCAGGAGAATTTGAAACCACCACACTTTCAGGAATTGGTGTTGGTATGAATACTCAATTGGCTAGCTTGGAACCTCCAACAGTATTATCCTATCTAAAAGCAAAAAGAATAGGAAAATCAAATCTCATAGAATGGAGCACCAAAACAGAAACCAATTTAAATTATTTTATCATTGAGCGATCATTAAATGCTATCAAGTTTGATTCCATTGGAATGAAAATCGCAAGCAAAAATAGTGCTACTGCCAAATTTTATTCTTTGGTAGATTCCTATTATACGACTTCAGAAGTTTATTACAGAATTGTTTATGTAAATACCAATGGTCAAAAATCGATTTCACCAGTCACATCATTGAGTTCACCGTATTTAAGTACCGTAAATTTAAACATCTATCCCAATCCAGCAACCAGTTCGAACTTTACCATTGAATACAATAATCTAAATCAGTTGAAGGGCACAATACTCATTAAGGTCAATGACTTACAAGGATTAACAGTTAAACAATTTTCCGCTACATTAGGAGATGGACTCAATTTTATACCTTGTGTTTCATCCGATTTAAACAATGGTATTTACTACCTCCAATTAAATACAGCAAAAGAATCTATCATGCAAAAATTTATCGTTAAAAAATAATATCTAATGATGGATCATATTTTGCAAATTCATTTCCAATCATTTGATCAGGGCAAAGATTTAGAAAGTCACCAGTCAAAATTATTAGCTCAGGCACTTGATGTAACGAATTTTGCTTACGCACCTTATTCAAAATTCAAAGTTGGAGCTGCATTACTTTTGGAAAACAACATCACTATTGTAGGATGCAATCAAGAAAATGCATCCTATCCTTGCGGTATTTGTGCTGAGCGAAATGTACTTTTTTCTAAAGGAGCACTACACCCAAATGAAAAAATAAAAAGTATTGCCATTGTTGTGCAAAACCAATCAAAAGACAATAACACACCTCCTACTCCATGCGGGCTCTGTCGCCAGGTATTGTCAGAATTCGAATTCAATAACCATCAACCCATTCAAATCATTCTAGGACATCCAGATAGAAAAACATGGGTCTTTAATTCTTGTGCTGACCTATTACCATTAGCTTTTACTCCAAGTAGTTTAATATAAAATTACAATGCATTCAATTCTGCATATAATCGAGCACGCTCCAGATCTTCTAAAGTATCTATTCCCGAATTAAATCCACTTCGTTTTTCAACAATTGCTGTGTATATGGAATAAGCATTTTCCAACCATCTCAATTGCTCTAGTTTTTCAATTTGTTCCAAGGCACTAGGCTTCAATTTCGAGACTTCAATAAGTACATTTCTTTGAAAACCATAAATTCCAATGTGTCTAAATGCCGCATTTAATACACTTACTTTATTAGTCGAAATGTCTCTTTGATAAGGTATAGCTGCTCTGCTAAAATACAAAGCTTTTCCATGAAGATCTTTGATTACTTTGACCACATTAGGATTGGTTAAATCATCTAAATCAACTATTGCAGAAACCAAGGTACCAATTTGAATAGTTGAGTCAAGCAACAATTGAGCTAAAGTAGAAATATCTTTGGGATTAATAAATGGCTCATCCCCTTGTATATTAATGACATGTGTGAAATCATCCAAATGTTGCGCTACTTCAGCGCAACGATCAGTTCCTGATTCGTGATGAAGCCCTGTCATTATTGCCTTTCCACCAAATCGCTCTACATGATCAAACACTATATGATCATCTACTGCAACAATTACTTCATTCAATTCAGGGCATTGTATTACTTGGTTATAAACGCGTTCAATAACCGATTTACCGTTAATGTCTTTAAGCAATTTTTCAGGAAGTCTGCTGGAATTGAGACGTGCTGGAATGATGGCTAGGATTTTCATATATACAAATCAGTAATTACGTTAAACAAAACAAAAGTAATATCCTTGTCATGAAATAAGTAATTATTTTAACTATTACATAATCCTTTCAATACAAACTCAAATCTTTTATTACAGAACTCTTTGCTCTTTCAAGAAAATATACTCTTCCGTTGTTTAAGTTCGCAAATTAAATTCGAGTAAAAATAGATAATTAAAAGTAGTCATAGAAATTTGAGTCGGCCTTAAGGGATAAGCCGTGAAAAAATGATGCAATGAAACCGTTAAAAATTCAAAACTGTATGAGCTCAACAAAATATTAAACAAAAGAACGAAAAAGCGAGCTGAGCAAGTGTAAGGCCAAAAAAAAGAAAGAAAGACAAATGCGAGTTTTTTGAATTTAGGTTTCATGAAATCATTTTAGGCTTAGACCTTACAGCCCTGCCTGACTGACGTCAGTCAGGCAGGCTAGAATTTTTGGTTCTTTTTTTTCATGAAAAAAGAACATAAAGTTATTAATTATACCGAAATTAATATTTCAGAAATATATCTAAAACAAAATAATTTTAAATCACTCTTCTAATTTGCATAGTGCAAAGAGTTATGAATTTCTAAACCTCGAAAGGTGTTTGAGGAAACTTTAGAAATAACATGTTTTGAAGCAATTTTAAGCTATTAAAAATACAGTAAAACACAATAAAACACTTAAGATTTCTTGCGCTTAACTTGCTTTGCAATTTCTTGATTAGCCAATACTTTAAAATCTATAATTCGCTCAATCAAATCCATAGGCATTGGTTTGTTAAGCGGAAACTGAACAGAACCTTTTCCCTGTTTATAGATTGATAATTCATTTTTGAAATGTTCATGACCCTGAGGTGTAGCATACAATCCAATATGATTTTTAAATGCTGCAAAATAAATGAGTGGTTTCCCATTAGTCTTATATGCAGGAATGCCATAGGAGATACTTTCAACCACATCTGGCACTTTATGTTTTATTAGTGCTCTAATTTCAGTAAGAATTTCCTGAACTTCAGCCGGGAAACTTTTGATATACAATGTTACACTATCCATTTCGAAATTTTAGATTTTAGCTATTTACAAAACCTGAAAATTATAATAATATCAATTCAAAAATTTAATATAAATCACAACTACTCAGATCACAATAAGTACGTTAAGTTTTTTCATCATTTTTGCAAAAATCAAGCAAAAATGTACCGTTGCTTCGAACGGCACAAGTCGCCAAAAACCTTATGAATTTCCTTTTCGCGACGGATGTTATCCGTCGCAATAAATTGATCGCCCCTACAGACCTATGACTTATCTAGTTAAGACAGTTCACAAATCTAAAAAGATGATATATTCCCACAATTGTCAATTTAAATTACTTTCTTGATTTTGAAAATAAATTAAGCCTATTGAGCTCAATGATTGCTGATTTAATTCGTTTCTGTGTAATGCTTAAAATGATTCAAGATAGCTTGCCATCCAAGCTCTTGCAATTCTAAAGAATTTTCATTTTCGGCTTCAAAAGATTCAAAAATGGTCGTTGACTTCTGATCACCCACAAAACTGATAAACACTTTCCGCCCATCCGATAAAGTATATTCAATCTTCTTTAATGGCTCAATACTATTATAAATGCCTTCAAAATCGAATCCAAAACTTCCATCTTTAGCTTCCATTCGAGATAGAAATTTTCCACCGACCGTTAAATCATTTTCAGCTTTGGTGGTATGCCAATCATCCGATGCTTGATTCCAGCATTTGATACATTCAGGATCTGTCCAATGGGACCATACTTTTTCAACGGGAGCATGTATTTGAATTTTTACAGTAATTACTTGCTTTGTCATATTCTGAATATTTTTATAGTCTATGGTTCATTTTTTAAAATTTCTGATGTGACATACATTTGCATTGAAATACACCACCTTAGAATTATTAATATTATAGCAAAAATACCTCCAAAAACATATAAAAATAAAATTTTGAAATTGATTTTATATTTCTTAGCCAATAACATACTTTTTTAATTCGTTCAACTATGTAAAAATGAACAGCGGGAGTTAAGATGTTCTAATACTTAGCTAATCAAAAACAAATTAAAAAACCCATCAATCGATCACAAAGTGAAATAAAATGTAATTAGGTCTTAAAGGACCATTTTTTTAATAATAAAAGGTTAGAATGGTTATTTATTACATATTAAATAAAAATGTAATATATTTGCAGTAAATTATGCTTATGAAAGCTTTATCCCCCTTAATTCTAGGTCTACTTATTACTGCATCTTTAACAGCTCAAACCCCTATCTTAGCCTCATTTGATAGTCAAAACAAAGTATATAGTCTGCATCAAGTTATAAAAAAACAATCCATTTACGCAATATGCAAATATTATCAAATCACAGAACAAGAATTGTTAGCAGCCAATCCGGATTTAAATCGAAATTCTTTACCCGAGTCCATTTGGTTGAAAATTCCGCTAACAAATACGATCCAATTGAATAATACCGGGCTTTCGTCTAATCTAGTTCCCATTTTTTATAAAATGCAAAAAGGTGAAACGGTCTATGCCTTAGCGAAAAACAAACTTAAAATACATCCATCGCAGCTTCAATCTTTAAATAATATTAACCTCAATAACATTCACCAGGACCAAATGGTACAAATTGGTTGGCTCAATACGACTAAAACAACCACAGCAACAATGCTTCCAAGCGAGAATGAAACCCTTAATGACACCATTTCAACACAACTGGAAGATAAAGGGACTATACCTGCTGAGGCAACCGGAAAAGCTATAGATTTAACCAAAACTTCAAGAGGAGTAGCCTGGTGCCCGGAAGTAGACCTAGGAGAAAGTGGATATTTCGCTCTTCACGCCAAAGCCAAGAGAAACTCATTAATCGAGATTACGAACCCTATATTGGGTCGAACCGTAATGGCAAAAGTTATAGGCAGAATCCCCAAAAACATCCCAAAAGATGTTCAAGTTCTGGTATCTAAAGATGTAGCCAATGTATTATTGGCTAATAATTCAAGGTTCTTTGTTCAGATACGTTACGGACTCAAGTAAATTTAGTTAAATTTGCGCAAAATTCTACATGAGCTACTACAACAATATCTTAGAAACCATAGGAAATACCCCATTAATTAAACTTAATCGAATAGTGTCAGGTGTTCCCGGTACTATTTTAGCGAAAGTAGAAACCTTTAATCCAGGTCACTCTATAAAGGATAGAATGGCTGTAAAAATGGTAGATGATGCAGAGGCTAAGGGATTTCTAAGACCTGGTGGAACCATCATAGAGAGCACAAGTGGAAATACCGGAATGGGATTGGCCCTAGTAGGATGTGTCCGAGGTTATAAATGCATATTTACAACCAATGACAAGCAGTCTAAAGAAAAAATAGACATGCTTAAAGCAATGGGAGCTGAAGTAATCGTTTGTCCTACCAATGTAGAATCTAAAGACCCAAGGTCCTATTATTCTGTAGCTGAAAAATTAAGCAAAGAAATAAATAACTCATTCTGGTTCAATCAATATGGGAATTTATCGAACAGTCAAGCGCATTATGAAAGTACCGGACCTGAAATCTGGAAACAAACTGAGGGTAAAATCACTCACCTTGTCGTAGGTGTAGGCACTGGAGGAACTATTTCTGGAACGGCAAAATATTTAAAAGAACAAAACCCAAATATTAAAATCTGGGGTATTGATACTTATGGCTCCGTATTTAAAAAATTCAAAGAGACTGGGGTCATAGATCCAAATGAAATCTACCCTTACCTCACAGAAGGTATAGGTAAAGAAAACATTCCTTTAAATGTAGATATGTCTCTTATCGATTTATTTGAAAAAGTAACTGATAAAGATGCCGCCCTTACAGCCAGAAGGTTGGCCAAAGAAGAGGGCATTATGCTGGGATTTTCAGGTGGTTCAGCTATGGCTGGTTTATTGCAATTAAAAGCCCAATTGACCAAAGATGATGTGGTCGTTATTATATTTCACGATCACGGAAGCCGCTATCTAGCTAAAATTTACAATGATGACTGGATGAGAGAACGTGGCTTTCTAGAAGGAGAATTGAAAGTCCAGGATTTAGTAGAAGCAAAAAACGATAAGTCTTTTTATTCCGTAAACGCAACTGATAAAGTTCGCGATGTACTGAATATTATGAAACAAAGGGATATTTCTCAATTACCGGTCATGGAAAACGGTGAAGTCATAGGTACCGTATCTGAAAACTCCATACTTGCCTATATTTTAGAGAATCCGATGCAGAATGCTGACAAAGAAGCTAGACATATCATGTCAGAACCTTTGCCAAATGTTTCTATGGATCTTCCATTAAATCTCCTCAACAAATGTTTTTCTGAAAAAACCCCAGGTGTTATTACAAAGGACACCTCAGGACAATATCATGTTTTAACCAAATATGATATCATAAAAGCATTATAATTATTGCCATCTTTTAATGGAATGCAATGGGTGTGTCATAGTATCCGTATCCATGTTATAAATGCCTTTTTCATCAATAAAGTCTATCCGAACTTTACCTGAGGCATGAAGTATACTTTCAGTTGATAATAGTATACCTACGTGCGTAATGTGACCTTCCCTATTTGAGAAAAAGGCCAAATCTCCCGGCAGAGACTCATTTAATGATACTTCAGTATGACCTATCTCAGCTTGTTGTCTGGCATCACGAGGCCATTTATAGCCCATAATTCGGCCAAATAATTGGGTTAGTCCGGAGCAATCTATTCCGAAAATAGTTCGTCCACCCCACAAATATGGACACCCATAAAAAACAGTCTGAATCAGCGCTAAAGCTTCATCAATACTTAGATTTTCCTTCGATATTCTGTAGGTCCATTCATCTTCGTCTTTGATCAATTCAGGGTTTACTAACGCCCCAAAAGGCAAATAACTGGATTCCAAATCTGTATCCAAATAGGTAAATGGTGAAATGACAAAATCAATATTTTCTTTGGCATGTTCGATTAAGGAATATTTATCTTCAACCCATCCTTGATACCCGTCGTGTATGGATTCGACATATGCCCATTCATTTTCATGCTGAAGAATACGAACAGACTCACCATATAATAATTGGTTTACCAATTCTGATCGATGCGAAGGTTCTTTTCTCACTTGAACCGTAGCCAAAACAACACGATATATTTTCATCCATGCAAAAATATGAAAAACCACATTTAATCTGAGTTAAATTCACTTATCTTGCAACTTTAAAAATAGAATAACATGTCACGCTATCATACATTTACCAAAATTTTCTTTGTTTGTATTTTCATAGCTCTAACGAAGTATAGTTATTCCCAAGATGTTTCCTTTTCCCAATATCAGGTCCTCCTACCCTACTACAATCCGGCTTTTACTGGAGCATTTAACGGAAGTTATCGGGTTCGACTCATCAACAGAAATCAATGGATTGGTTTTAGTGATAAATCTTACAGATCATTTGCCATAGCCGGTGATATTAAATTTAGAATTAAAAACAAAAATATAAATACAGACTACCTAGGACTGGGAGCCTATTTTATTACCGATAGAGCACAAATTGTAGATTGGAATACCAATGAAATCAATATCACATTGGCTTATCACAAAAGACTCAATAAAATAAAAAATTCTTACTTAACAGGCGGCCTTGGCATTGGAGTACAACAACGCTCTTTAAGTTATGACAACATTTATTTTGAGGACCAATTTGATGGTCTAAACTTATATAACAGACCTACTAATGAGATTCTTCCACCAAATATTTATGCCTATTCGGATTTAAAAATCGGCATACAATACAATACCAATCTTAAACCCAATTGGATACTTCAGACAGGGCTATCCACTCAGTATTTGCTGAATCCGAATTGGTCCTTATTTAAAAGTATAGAAGACATTAATTACAACGGCTCTACAAAAAGTAATGCACCCTTAGAATTAAATTTCATTACTAATCTTTCTTATATCTACGATAAATACAATACGATATATCCAAAATTATTTATCAGCAGTCAAGGACCCCATCAAATCATACAAGTGGGCACATCTTACAGACATGCCGATTATTCAGTAAAACAAACAGCAATTCATGCAGGAGTATCATTAAGAATCGTCAACACACCCTCTGCAATATTACCTGTAGATTTAGGATTATTGGCCGGATATGAAATCAAAAATTTCATAATAGGCTTGCATTATGACATAGGATTAAGAGATGCCATCAAGTATGGCCGACCTTCACATTCATTTGAGATTAGTCTTTCGTTGGTTGGAGATTATGACAATGAAGGATTTGTTTGTCCTCAGTTTTAATGGATCTGATCTTTTAAAACTTGATTATTTTATAGTAACTTTTTTTTCATCTCAACAGCTACTTTTCGATCATTACTCAAACGCTGAACTTTGAATTGTTCACCGTATTTATTTATAGACATCATGTATTCTTTAAATCCATCTTTTCTAACCACTCTTATTTTTAATCGGTCGAGAATTTTACCCACAATTAAATCTTTATAATAAGAATTACGCTTACACAATGCATCATTTAATGTTTCTTCAATTTTTGAAATCTCATTTTCTAAATGCTCAAATTCAATAAACCATTCATGATACGCCAAAGCCTGATCGTCAGGGTTAACGTGTGGGGCAACGCAAAATTCAGTTATAGAGAATCCATGTATTTTTTGGGCATGAGCCATTGCAGCCTCTATCTCAGAAGCAATAACATGTTCACCAAAAGCAGAAATGTATTGTGACACACGTCCGGAAACTTTTAATTTATAAGGCTTTAATGATGTGAATTTGACCAAATCCCCAAGCATATAGGACCAAAGACCTGCGTTACTACTTAATACTATGGCATAATCAGTATTAAGTTCTACTTCATTTAATAAAAGCCGCGATGGTTTTGACGAACCAACTTCACTTAAAGGAATGAACTCATAAAAAATACCTGATTGAATGATCAGCCTCATTTCATCGACAAATGGATTATCCTGATAGGCAATAAATCCTTCACTCGCCGGATACGTTTCAATTAATGCAATTTTTTTTCCAATAAGATCATTCATCCGACTTTCATAGGGTTGATAATTAACCCCACCATGAATATATAATTCTAAATTTGGAAAAACTTCTAACACATTTTTCTTACCCGTTTTCTCTAACAATTTTTCAAAGAGCATTTGAACCCAAGGCGGAATTCCACTAATCGCGCGCAAATCTCTTGGCAATAAATCTTCAATTATTTTCTCTACTTTCAATTCCCAGGGTTCAATACAATTCAATTTATAATCAGGCAGTTTAGCTCCTTTAAACCAAGCGGGAATTTCATGATTTACGATACCTGATAATCTACCTGTAGCTATTCCATTTGTAAATTCCAATTCCGGTGACCCTGATAAAAATAACATTTTTCCATCAAAAATTTTGGTTTCAGGTACATGATACACGTAAGAGAATAATGCGTTTCTAGCGCTATTAATATGATTAGAAACACTCACTTGAGTTATTGGAATATATTTAGTTCCAGATGTTGTTCCTGACGTTTTTGCTAAATATTTAGGTTTACCGGGCCATAAAACATTCATTTCTCCATGTGCAGCACGATCAAAATAAGTTCTCAGTCCTTCATAATCTCTTACAGGAACAGCTTCTTGATAATCCTTTATTGATTTAATCTTTGAAAAAGAGTGGTCTTTACCAAATACTGTTTTTTTACCATTGAGCATTAATTTATTAAATATCTCTTGTTGGTAACGTTGCGGAGCATTTGCGATTACCTCTTCACGTTTACAAACAACTTTGGCTGTTGTTCGAATCAAATTTGATTTTATACTCATAATTCAATAATCACTTTATAACTAATAACAAATCGATTTATTCTTCCCTCAGATCTTCTATATGAATACCTTTTAATTGATCAGTTTTCATTTCAAAATCTGAATTGGGAATTTTAGTATTCACCGTATTACTCTTGACTTTAATGGTTGAATTTGATCCATTTTTTTCGAACCATTGAACTTTTGTAATTTGATTTGTAGTGGTATTAATATATAATTTTATTTTAAAAACGCTCTCCTTTCTATCTAGTGGTTTAAAATCAAAAACAGCTTCAGATTTGGTTGTTGAAATCAACTGGTACTCGTACTGATCAGATTTATATAATTTGACAAGATATTTAGGATGAAAAGGATTCTCTGCCGATTCAATCTTAGAAATTTGAACTTCTTTTTGGGAAACCAAATAAGTCCATTGAACTGACCCATTAAAATAAATTTCCTGTTGTGGAAGTATCATCTTGAAGGCATCTCCTTGATAAACAAATGAGCCTTTTTCATTTTTTGGTTTGCTTTCTGCAACTTTAGTTTCCAGATCAAATTCTATTTTTAAACTTTTATATTGTGTATACTTTTTATCAACATGAGTTAATATCTTTAAAGCCTTTGGATCTGTACTAGCATTACTGTGTACCACCATCAAAAAAAACACAGAAAATACGATCAATTTTTGCATATCACAATTTAAGGATTAGACCCAAAAATACCCTATAATTCGGCCAAATATAGTTAAAAGTTGGTTAAACTCTATTGTACAAGCTATTTTGCATCAAGAATTGAAACCTCAACCAAAAGGACCTCAAATATTAAACTTATAAAACACAAATATTCAATAGTCCTGAATAACTGTTTATTATCAAAATGAAAATCATTAGTTTATAACTTACATTTCCCGAACTCATTAATATAAATATGCAAACGATAATAATCAAGAATTAAAGACTTGGTAAAACCTTTGACCTTAAAATAGAATTTTATAAATATTTATAATAATTCCTATTTTTACCTACCCATTCAAGCAACGTTTACAGATATGGACCGATATTTTGGCAATATGGAAGGATTTCAGGCTTTTGGCTCGGCCCATTTAATTCCTGTAATCTTCTACACCATTCTAACATGCATTTGGATCTATTTAGCCAAAAAATGGGATGATCAAAAACAATATAAAAGTGCTTTGTACTTTTCATTTGTACTGGCTGGACTTGTCCTATTCTGGATGTTTTTCAAAATGTGGAATAATCAATTTGACCCTGCCGAAGATTT
This sequence comes from Candidatus Defluviibacterium haderslevense, assembly GCA_016712225.1. Classification (NCBI taxonomy): domain Bacteria; kingdom Pseudomonadati; phylum Bacteroidota; class Saprospiria; order Saprospirales; family Saprospiraceae; genus Candidatus Defluviibacterium; species Candidatus Defluviibacterium haderslevense. The sequence goes on from JADJRL010000003.1 coordinate 4,204,459, forward strand.
TCCTTTTCACTTATGTAATATTTTAACACTGGTATTACCTTTCGCATTATATTATAAGTCACGATGGTTTTTTGGCATACTCTATTTCTGGGTACTCGTAGGTACCATGCAGGCTATTTTAACTCCGGAATTAAAAGAACCCTTTCCTCATTTTATTTATTTTAGATATTGGACCGTTCATTGTGGCCTTGTTATGCTGATATTCTATGGCTTGTTGGTTTTCAAATGGAAAGTATACTGGAAAGATATTCGCAATGCAATAATTGGTGCAAACGTTTATGTTGTTTTTTCTTTTATTGCCAATTATCTATCCGGAGGGAATTACTTCTTTACCATGCACAAACCAAGAACAGCTTCTTTACTTGACTATCTTGGACCTTGGCCATGGTATCTATTCACCGGCCAAATCATAATGGTTCTTTTGTTTATAGGGGCCTATCTTCCGCTTCACTTTAATTACAGAAAGTATCAAAAGACAAATCAAACAATCTAAACTTAAAATTTCTATAATTTTATTCTAAAAGTTGTCCTTCTATTTTTTTGATGTTCTTCTTCGGTACAGGTACTACAATTGCAATTTATAGCTGGATCAAGTTCACCTACTCCATTGGATTGAAGTCTATTTGAGGGAATTCCTTTGCTGATCAAATAGGAAACGACAGAATGAGCTCTTTTTTGACTTAAATTTAAATTATATTGATCTTCACCTCGACAATCTGTATGTGACACAACTACAATATTAATTTTTGGATTTGAAATAAGTATCTCATATAGATGATCTAAGGCAAACTTAGCATCTTCTCTTATATCCCATTTATCGTAATCATAATATACATTATCCAGAACAAATTCTTTATCGATAATCAAAGGAACCAAAACTACTTTATAATCTAAATTAATGGTTGTATCTCGCTCCAGTGAATCCAAGAAAGGAGTTCTAAAACTCAATATTTGATTCAAATATCCACGTCGTGAACACTTAATTTGGTAATCGGTATTCGGATTTAAATAAAAAATCATTTTAGTTTTATTTCCAGAATAAACGAAATCCTTCATATCCTTGGTCATTTCCAATTGGACCGAATCTAATTCTTTATTTAGGTTTTCAGTCTTGTATGTTTCGATTTTTAGAAAAGTTATTGTTGCAACAATATTAATTTTACCAAGCTTTTTATTGGGGACATTGAATACACTATTTGGATTTTTTATATACTGAAAACTATAAATATCATCACCTTGAGATTGATTTCTGTTACTGGTAAAAATACCTGATTGAACAATGGTATCATTAGATTTAAATAATGGATCTTTAGAAAAATTAAAATCGTCCGCTCCACTATTCACTGGATAATCTAAATGTTGCGGAGATGACCACTTACCATCTTTGGTTCTCCATGTTTTAAATAGATCTAAACCACCCATACCGGCTAAATAATCTGAAGAAAAATATAAGGTATCATGATCCCAGGTTGGGAATTTCTCATTACCCTGTGAATTAATCAATGATCCCAAATTTACTGGCTTACTCCATTGTTCATCCATCCATTGGGCTAAATACAAATCATACTTACCTTCACCCCCTTCTCGATCGGAGCTAAAGATCAAAATGGAATCTGATTTATAAATTGCAGGATTTACATTATTACATTTAAAATTACCTAAATCTATTAATTGTGGTTCTTCATTCTGAGGCAATAATGCAGAATAAATTTGGCAATAATAATCCCCCGTTCCTGGATCACTACATCTGGTAAAATATAATTTCTCACCATTATTCACAAGGGAACAACTACCTTCATTATCAGGAGTATTGATGTTATTTATTGAAACCAAATCGGCTGATTCAGATTCACGATTCAGAATAAAGAGGTCAGAAAAAAATTGACCAGACCAGTTGTATTTTTTTTTGCCTTTGGTTCCAAATCGATCAGAACTAAAATAGATGTCACCTGCAGGACTATAAACAGCTGCAAAATCATTAGCAGTTTCATTTAATGATTCAAATGGCCTTACTCTATAAATAAAAGGATTGGACTTATTTTCTTTCCAACTTTGAGCTAATTTGCAAATAGAAATTTCGCGCCTGTATATTAAACCACCTTGAGCTTCTTCTGCTAAATCATTAAAGACATCAATAGCATAATCGTATTGTTCATTCTGCTTTAAGGCGAAGGCATATTTTTCGAGTGCCGGAAGACCGTATCCCAGATCATAAGCCCGCTTGTACCATATTAATTCGTTCTCTGAATCACTGATTTTGGAATAACATTGTCCTAATTGAAAAGCTATACCTGCTTTGGATTTTTTAGTAATGGCGGTTTCAAATTCATTGTTATAAAAAGAAATAGCGAGTGAATATTGCTTCACATCATACGCTTCTTGTCCTGATTTGAGTTTTTTCTGACTCATACAAGACACCAAGGCAATTAACGAGACCCAAATAAAATGCCGTTTAGTCATTATACTATAACGCAAAAAAATGTCTTTTAATGTAACTATTCAGTTCCCAATTTGAACTGTAAGTTTTTGTCATCATTTTTGCAAAAATCAGGCAAAAATGTACCGTTGCTTCGAACGGCACAAGCCGCCAAAAACTAAAAATATTTTCATTTTACAACGGATTTTATCCGTCGCAAAAAATTCATCGTACCTACAGGACTTTTACCTGAATAGTTACCTTTTAATAAAAAATGCTTTAAAAGAATTACTCTTTTAAAGCATTTTTATATAAAAATATACAATTTCTAAACTGCTTTAGATTTTGAAAGTTTATTTGTTATGGCTTCCTTAGTTTTTTTAGTCCTAATTCTCATACTCTTTGCAAAATCGACGATAACCGGAGTGGCAACAAATATTGAAGAATAGGTACCAATAGTTATTCCGACGATTAATGCAAAAGCGAATCCTTTAATGGATGCTCCACCGAAAAAGAACAATATTATGATCGTCAATAAGGTAACCAATGAAGTATTAATTGTTCTGGATAAGGTTGTATTAATAGCATCATTGATCAATTCCCTTTCACTTTTTTGCGAATCTTTAGACAGATAATCCCTGATTCTATCAAATACGATAACGGTGTCATTCATTGAATATCCTATAACAGTAAGCAAGGCAGCTATGAAAGCCTGATCAATTTCCATTGGGAACGGTAATATTCCATGAAATAGTGAAAAACAAGCTAAAACGACTAATGTGTCATGGACCAATGCAATAATAGCTCCCGCACTGTATTGCCATTTTCTAAATCGGAGCAAAATATAAATAAAAATTACAAGCAATGACAATATTAAAGCTTTATATGAGCTGCTTTTGATATCATCTGCAATCACAGGCCCTACTTGAGAATAAGAAGTTATATGAATTCCTTTGCCATCATGATTCGTGAAATCAGCATACTCAACTTGCTTGTTTAATGCCTTATTTATACCTTCTAATAATTTTGCTTTAACTTTTTCATTGACATCGGGTGATATATCATTAATTAAATATGAAGTCGTAATGTTATAAGTATTTCGTGTGTCAACACTCTTTACGATAGGGTTACCTTCAAAAGAAGTGGTTAATTCGTTTCGGAGCAATTCCGGATCTACATCCTGATCAAAGGCTACGTTAATAGAATATCCTCCTTTAAATTCTACACCCAACTCGAATCCTCTGGTAAAGAATGATACAAATCCTATTATAGTCAAAATGGTAGAGAAAATATATGCATACTTTCTATTTCCAACCCAATCAAAATGAAAATTCTTAAATGCTCTTTTTGTCATTTCAGATGCGAACGAAATAGACTTACCTTTATTCATCCACCAATCAATGATTAACCTGGAAACCAAAACTGATGTAAATACAGAAAATATAATACCTATAATTAACACCAAGGCAAATCCTTTTACTGGTCCAATACCATAATAAAATAACACAATTGAAGATAGTAAAGCCGTAACGTGCGAATCTATAATAGCTGAAAGTGAATGCTTAAATCCCTCAGCAATAGCCTGAAGATAAGTTCGTCCTTCAGCTAATTCCTCTTTAATACGTTCATAAATAATGATGTTGGCATCAACCGCCATACCCATAGTTAATACAACCCCGGCAATACCTGGCAACGTTAATACCGTTCCAAATGATGCCAATGTTGCAAGTATAAATACAATGTTTAATCCTAAAGCTAAAATGGAAATAAATCCTCCTCCTGTATAGTAAAGCACCATAAATAAGAGAACTAAGAAGAACCCCCCAAGAATGGAATATAATGATCTGTCAATATTTTCCTTTCCTAATGAAGGCCCTATCAATGATTCTTGTACAATATGCGTTTTTGCAGGTAGTTTACCAACCTGTAGGATATTGGATAAATCCTTGGCTTCGTCTATGGTAAAATTACCTGAAATTTGAGTATTTCCTCCTAAAATTGGGTTAATTACACGTGGACTAGATACAATCTCGTCATCCAATGCAATAGCAATTTGCCGATTGTTATCATTAGCAGCACGGGTTGTCATTTCACCCCATATTTTAGATCCTCTATTGTCCATAGCCAAATTAACTGTAACTTGACCTGTTACCGGATCAGGACTGACTGAAGATCTGATTATCCGTGCGCCGTCCAAGGTTGCTCCATCTGAACCCACTTTAGTTCTAATTCCATAAAGTTCATAGGAATTGGTTACCTCCTTGGTTTCATAATTAGAGTATGGTTCTGCTGACAATCTAAAATCTAAATCACTCGGAAATATAGATTTTAATTCGGGTTTTCTCAATAATTCTAAAACTTTGTCTTTATTTCCTTTTTCAACTACACCCAAAACCGAAGGAGAATAACTAGCTGTAGAGCCTCCATTAAGACTTAACAGGGATAACAATGGACCTCTGTCGGCAAATGGATCTGCATTTCTGATGGTATCAACACCAGCTAATGTAGAGTCTATAGCATTTCCTAAACTATCTCTGGTTATATCATATCTATTTTTTAATGTATATGCTTCTTTATTAACTGCAGATGTGTCACCGGATTCAAGAGATTTAAGTTTCTTGTCAGCTGTTACAAAGGCATCAATAAGTCCCGGGTCATTAATTCTGAACAGGTCCCAAAACTCCAATTTGGCACTTGCCTGAAGGTATTTACGGGCACGAGCTGGATTGTCAATACCCGGCAATTCAACCAGGATCATATCCCGTTTTTTATCTAAAGATATATTTGGTTGAGTCGCACCGAATTTATCAATACGATCTTTAATACGTTTGAATGTCAAATTAACCGTTTCATCTGCCAATTCTCTGATAATTCTAGTAACATCAGCATCAGAAGATTGAATGGTAATTCTATCTTTTAATGTAGGGCTCCTAGAAAAAACGGAAGCCATACTCTTGCCATTTCCTGCTTTTTTAAATTCTTCGGCAAATAAGTTGATAAAATCCAATTGACTGGTCTTTTGTCGTTCACTAGCTGCTGCTAACGCTGTTTTAAAAACAGGATCTTGACTCTTACCTGCTAATGAAATCATAAAATCCTGTAAATCAATTTGGAGCATACTACTCATACCACCTTTCAAGTCCAAACCTAGACCAAGTTGCTGTTTTTTAAGGTCATTATAAGTATATTCCTTCAACATGGGAATACTGAAAATCTTCTCGCTAGAAATGGAATCCAAAAAATACGCCCGAGCCGCTTTCTCCTCCGTATAGCGCAAATCTAAATCAACTATGCCGGCACTCTTTTCAATGGCATAGCTATCAGCTTGTCTTTCATACTTCATGGTCGGTATGTAAAAAATAAATTGGAACAGACATACCGCAACAAGCGCGATTAAAACAAACTTGACAATTCCCTTCTCACTCATAATTCTTTATTTATATATTTTTTGCAAAAACTCCGCAAATATAAGGGAATATAATGGACTGTTGTACGAAAATTTTATAAATGATGTGTTTAAATAAGTGACTGAATTATTAAGTGTAAAATATTAATAATCAACCTTTTAGTAACATTATTTCAAACCGACATGAAAAAATTTTCAAATTCTAATATTCAATCCATGCTAAATTAGGCCATTTTTTGAAAAATTTCAAAGTACATTATCTCCCTACAGATAGGGTCTGGTTTATCCCAAATCTCAAATAAGAAGGTCCATTTTTAAAATTTTCAAAAACCTGGACCCAATCCAATCGAAAAAATCTAAATGCCCCATAACCTATATTACCAAATCCTATACTCAATTCTTGCAATCCGCTTTCATGACTACTGACCAAGCCAGAAAAACGAATGTGTTCAACCCATCCTAATCGGTTAATTCCAGGTATCCGATCCAACAATATTCCTTTAAAATCGTGCTCTATATGAAAGGTCAATAAATATTTAGGTTCTATAATTCTGTATAAACCCCATCCTAAAAAGTAATTATTCAATTCTGGTAGCGAATAAACAGCAAAGGCATTCCCATTTATATACAATTGGTCGACAACATCCATTGGTGATTTGGAATCTAATAAAGATCCTGCTAAGGTCAGCAAACTCGCACCCCATCTATTCCATGAAATTTGTTGACTTATACTCATGTCATATTTCAAAAAATGTTCTTTAGTCGTCACATAGTAGCCTAAAGTTGCCTTTAAATTGATTTTTGGCCAATCAGATCCCAAATTGGTTATTCCATTTGGTGTTTTCCATACTTTTGAATAAGGCTGGATGTCAAAACGGATGATAGCTTTAATTAGATTTCGATGACTAATCTTCAACAATTCTTGACCATATTCAGTGGTTTGGTTTGTTGAATAAGTTACATCTTTTTTTAGCCAACTGTATTGACTTTGATTCGAGACTGAAGATCTGTTTATATAAAAAAGTGAAAAATGACTTCGAATACTATAATTTATATCTCTGGATGCGTCAAATTGAATAAAATCTTGTTGATATAATTTTAAGGCATTTTTTTTATTAAGCAATGATGAAAAAGTATTATACAAATTCGAAACATTCTGATAAGAATTAAATTCTGATAATTCTGAACCTCCAGCCCACCGCAATTGTATATTTTTGAACGGATTAAAACGATAATAAATAGATGCTTTAGCATTCAATCGTTTATTAGCAAATCCATAACTCAAATCAAGATCACCAGTCCATTTATGATACCATAAATCTTTATCTAAATATTGAGATAGCCTTAAAGCAATCATGAGATTGGTCCCTTGCACCGGATTAAATGCAAGTGAGTTGATTGGGCTTTTATAGGTTATAAATCGTTGTTTGTAACTTTTGGAATAAGTATAACCCATCAACAGGTTGAGCCATTTAAATTGATTGGATATCCGATCTGTAGAATCCAAGTAATGCTTTGAGGCTTTGATCAATTTTAAACTATCTTTTTTTAAATAATCGAGTTGTTCATCGCTAGTTAAAGGCATGGGCCTTATAGAATCCCAATACAATTGACTTTTAAAGTTAGAGCCTTTAAGTATCTCTAGTGTTTCATTTTTATTCTGTATCCTAAGTGTATCATTTATTTGTATATTCTTATAAAAGATACTAAAATTCCCTTCAAGACTTATTCCTAGTAATTCAGCCTTAAACTTAAACAATTGATTTTGGACCCTCCAAAAACTATCCTTCCCAATTGAAAAGTGATTTTGGTTTAGAAAAATAGTATCAAACAAAGCTTGCTTAATTTGGGCGCCCCGAATAAATCCATTAAAACTATAGATCACAAAGGCTTGATCTAATATATAAAGATCTCCGGACCACACAGCATCTTCTCTGATTTTAGGAATCATTCTAATTTTATGAACTGATTGATTGTTTTCATTGGTATAAGTACCTAGCAATTTATATTTGTAATGATTCAATGCATAATCTGAAATTGGAGAGATTATATCTTTTGAAAAGGGTGTGACATTTTGATACAAATTAAAATTCAAGGCTCCTGCCCGATTAAACGAAAATCCATTATCATCTCCGGAAACTTTTGAACTGATCATAACCTCTTTAATCGTATTGGGCTTTTCAAAAGAAATTTCAGATATGGATTCTGATAAATAGACAATTCCCTGGCGGTTTGAATCCAAATTACCATCCATATTCCCAATGTTTTGTCCCAAAATTTTATTTGGTGCATTCAATATTCTCATCGAGCCCTTAGTATAAGATTCGCAGGTATAAGAATGATCCCATTGTTCATACTTCTTTCGATTAGCAATGGTTCGACGAATAATGTCATATGCTGGATCTTCTTTCTTTGAAGAAAACGTAATTTCTCCTAATTTGTAAATCGCTTCATTCAGGACAACATCAAGCTTCACTGGAGTTGTATTATATTGGACCTCTCTTACTAATTTTTCAAAACCAGTATATTGATAGACAATTTTAATTGAACCGGTCTTTAAGGCTAATTCATACTGCCCTTTCTCATTGGCCAAAGTTCCTATAGTAGTTCCTTGAATGTAAATACTAGCATAGGGTAAAGCCTGACCATCAGCATCTTTTATGCTACCATATAATTGAGCTAAAGAGGATTGCTGTTGGAATAAAATCAATCCAAATATGAAATAAAAAACGCTTTTTCTCATGATCCTAATCAGATTTTCAACCAATTGTGAATTATTTTTTTACCCCCCGGCGTATTATAAGATTCAGGATGGAACTGAATTCCTTCCACAGCAAACCTTTTGTGCTTGATACCCATTATTACACCGTCGTTGGATAAACATGTAATCATTAGATCATTCACAGAACCTTTCAAAGTCAATGCCCACGAGTGATACAATCCTCCTGAGAAAGGTTGCTCCAATCCTTGATATAAAGATTGGGTATTGCTATCTAAGACATTGATAAGTGTAGACTGCCCATGTTGAACCTGTTTCAAATTATAAAGTTCCGCGCCATAATATGATCCAATAGCCTGATGCCCAAGACATATCCCTAAAATATGTTTATTATGTTCAAAATGCTTGAGAATAAGTGGCATTAAAGTATAATCTTGTGGCAAGCCAGGACCGGGTGAAAAAAGAATTTTAGTATAATCTTTACAAACTTCAAATAGGTCTAGCTTGTCATGAATAACGCGCACTTCTGCCCCACACTCTTCTAACAACTGCACTAAGTTATAAGTAAACGAATCTTGATGATCTATTATTAATACCCTTTGGTGCATTGCTTAGTTAAAAGAATTATGGATTAAAAGGCGAAAATTAATACCAAAAAATTACTTTTGTTCTATGCATTTGTTGGAACCCTATCTGAATGTTATCAAAACCATGAATTATCTTCAGAAAAAAGGTGAAGATTACCTGTTTATGGTGGATTTTGACAAGACATTGGGTTTTTGTATTCCGCTATCAGAATTAGATCCTAATTATATTCAATACAGTATTCACGAAATAAATACCACACATCAGGAAAAGATCCCTTTTAAATTCGATTTTACACCACCCTCTTATGAAACCTATTGTCTTGCATTTGAAGCCATTCAAAAAGAATTAAAGGCCGGAAATACGTTTCTGACCAATCTTACCTTTGCTTCTCAAGTAAATTGTTCATTAGGACTTAATGATCTATTCCAATACAGTGATGCGAAATATAAATTATGGGTCAACAATACTTTTGTAGTGTTCTCCCCGGAACGATTTGTACACATTGAAAATAATGTGATTAAGACCAATCCAATGAAAGGCACCATCAATGCTGAAATTGAACATGCCGAAGAAGTTCTTTTAAATGACTTAAAGGAAAATGCAGAACACCATACTATTGTTGATTTACTGCGCAATGATCTGAGCATTATTGCAAATCAAGTTACCGTATCCAGATTCAAATATTTGGATTTAATTAAAACAAATAAGGGTGCTATTTACCAGATGAGTTCAGAAATTACCGGTCTAGTCAGAGAAAGGTATCGAACTTGTTATGGTGACCTGATCGATGCCTTACTCCCTGCAGGTTCAATTTGCGGGGCACCTAAACAAAGTACCATTGATATTATCCACAGGGTAGAAAACTATTCACGGGGTTACTATACTGGAATATTTGGAACCTTTCAACATGGAATATTCGATTCTGCTGTAATGATTCGATACATTGAATCTAAAAATGGTCAATTGTATTTCAAATCTGGTGGAGGCATTACTGCCCTGTCAGATCCTGAAAAAGAATATCATGAATTAATAAAAAAAATTTATGTACCCATTTTTTGAATCCATGGCGCTGATAGATGGCAGCATTCAACGAATAGCATTTCATCAAAATAGAATCAATCGCACATTTGCAAAATATTACCCAAGTACCAAACCGATTGAATTGAGAAGTATTTTAATTCCTGATGAATTCAATTTTGATCAATTACAAAAACTCAAATTAAACTATAATTCAAACAATTATGAGATAAACATTTCACATTACAATCCTATTCAATTTGATCAATTCTATTTTATAAACGATGATCAAATAAATTACGATTTTAAATACACAGATCGAAATCAATTAGATTACTGGCGCCGACAGATAGAACCTCACTCACAATTTATAATTATTAAGAACAATTTATTGACTGATTCCCATTTCAGCAATCTGGTATTTACGAATGGCAAACATTGGATCACACCCAAAACACCTTTGCATGCAGGAACTATGCGGGCACATTTGATAAACAAACATAAAATCATACAGAGTTATGTTTCAATCAGCACATTACATTTGTTTACCCATTTTAAACTCATCAATGCACTGAATACTTTAGAAAGCGCCTATCCATATCCTATTGAACTATTAATTGAACCATATGTTTCATACCTTAAATAAATCTGTTTTTAAATTTAAATGAATTCCTATCTAAAAATTCTTGAAAAGACTCAAGCAGCTCCTGTAAAACTCATTGTAGTTAGTAAATTTCAAACTGTAGAAAATATAAACAAAATTTACGATCAAGGACAACGTGATTTTGGTGAAAACAGAATCCAAGAGCTCTTGATAAAAAAAGATCAATTACCTAAAGATATCAGGTGGCACGTTATTGGTCATTTACAAAAAAATAAAGTTCAGGACATTGTACCTTTTGTATTTCTGATTCAATCTGTAGATTCTTTAGCATTAGCTCAACAAATAAGTAAAGAAGCCTCTAAATTAAATAAAAGCATTGACATCCTTATTCAGATTAAATTATCACAGGAAGAAAGCAAATTTGGATTAGATTACAAACAGTTAATAACTGAGTTGGATTTACACCTTTGGCAAGAATTACCCCATATTCGAATTAAAGGCATTATGGGCATGGGATCTTTGACAGAAAATCAATCCATTACCAGACAAGAATTCAAGACTTTAAAACAATATTTCAATATACTCAAGGCTTCATACTTATTAGATCCTGAATTTACAGAAATATCTATGGGTATGTCAGGCGATTTTCAATTAGCCATAGAAGAGGGTTCTACTATGGTTCGGATTGGAAGTTTAATCTTTACTTAAGAGCATTGAAATAAAAAATTCAATGAAAAGGCATTTAATGCTTTATAATAATTATATTTGTATTTCCATTCTACAATTTCTACAAGCACTTTTATTTAACCCTTTAAAAATTTAATTTATGTTAAAGCTATTTTTAACTAAAACGATTTATTTCGTTTTAGCAGTAACAACTCTTTCTGCAGTGCTTATTTCTTGTAACAAAGATGATTCTGGCAATGAAAGCTATACCTATCAAGGAGATTTAACTCCACTTGTTGGATTTACCGGAACAGGACAGATAAGGGCCAATTTATCAAATCATGAACTGGATCTAAACATCAATTTTTCAGGTATTCCCATTGTACGGGCATATTTGATTGAACATAATAATGGTGCGATTCGAATTCAAAATATAGCTGACAATCCAAATTCTCCTTTTAATACTAAAATAACTATTACGGATTCGACCATAACTGCATTGAACCAGGGAAATATAGGCGTTGAATTACTTACATCTGGAGGTGCAATCGCATTAAGAGGTTATTTGTCCAAATAAGTTAATTTGAATTTCAAGATTGAATTCCATGTTGGAATTTGGTCTATATCATAAAATTAAATATAAAAAAAATGGTCAAAGCATCCATTGGATTATTTGACCATTTTTTCTTACATTGATATTGACCCGTTACCTACTCCATTCGGCAATGGCCTCATTGTTCATTTTGACATATTCTTCGTTACCATCTGCCGCAGCAAGTGTTTTAGATTTCGTAGCAGCCTCAATAGCCTCTGCTTTTCTTCCTAGCTTTCCTAAAATAAGAGATTCAACTCTTAATTTCCAAAATTTAGCATCCATAGCATTTGCTTTTTGAATCCACACTAATGCCTGATTTAAATCTTTGTTATTGTCTGAGTAATAACTTGCAGCTCTATAGTAGTCGTCTGAGGTAGGTCCAGCTAAAACTTTCTCTATGTTTTTTTGGACTTTCATGTCGATCTCTGTTTTCATTTTAACAGATACTAAGGTGTTTTCCCATGACAAATTTAGTGAAGCCATATCCGGTTTTAAATCGTTAATGTCTATTGTAAATGATTCAACCGTGGTCGTTAATAATTCAGGAACCACATCAACAGTTAAAGCTACTTTAGTAGGATCGTAGGTTTTTGGTAATCCAGATTGAGCAAAATCTTTATAAAATATTACTTGCCAACTCACTTCACCTGGAACTGTATATAATGCATAAGTACCCATTAACAGTTGCTTACCTTCTACGATCATATCATCCGAAAAAGTAATTTTTGTAGCTGCGTTCGCGCCAGTGCGCCACATTTTATCAAAAGGAACTACCTCCCCAAAAATCTTTCTATTCTTAACACTTGGTCTAGAATATTCTACAGTTACAGTACCCAATCCAAGCTTTTGTTCCAATTTACAACTTGGACTTGGGGCAGGAGTTTGGATTTGTGCAGTCAAACTAATGACCATCAAAAAAGAAAATAAAAAAATTAACTTATTCATAACAATTTGATTTATATGAGTTTATAAAATAATAGCAACTAAAATCATACCAATAATAAATAAAAATAAAAAAAGTTCAAAAAAACATATTACAATTATTAATAATATGTATATCTTTGTATCGTTAACTCAAAATAAGAAATTATGGTAATCGCTTCAATTTGTACGGTTTGCTTTATTTGTTCTTGGTTTCTAATTCAACTTAAAACCGTTGAACAAGAATAAAAGTTCAATAACTTGTCAATAACTTAATGTCTGTAACAGAATGAAAAAATAATTTCTGTTAGATACATTAGTTAAATGTTCTCCCTCAAAAAAATAGAGCTCATTTTGTGTGTACTTATTTGTCAGACAGTTAGGTTTGAATTGTTTGCTTTTTGTATTTAAAAAATTATTTTTGGATTGCAAAAAATCAGTAATATTAAGTTACACTTTTATTTAATCAACCCACTTACTTCAAAATTTTGAACCTAAGGCCAACATATAACTCTCTTCCTCGTGTTGGTCCCCATGCAAATGAAGTATCAAAATATTTTCCAAAAGGTCTTTGGTGATCAATAATAGGATGTTGTTGTCGGAAGTCAAATATATTTTCACAACCAACAAAACCCTCAATATTTTTAAAACTATGTGTGTACTGTATACTGACAATTGAAAATGGATCAGAGTATTCCATTTGCTGAAATTCAAATGGCAAAGATTTGGATTCAGGTAATCTTTGTTTACCATAGGTATGAACATTTAAGTCAACTTGCCACAGTGGTAATTTGGATTTGAAACTCAACACTAATAAAAAACGATGTTTTGCATTAAAAGGCAATACAAATTTCTGATCTTCGATTTTTCTATAAACATCTAATGCGTTGTATGCAATCTTAAAACTTAACATATCATTTAGCTCTGATGATATTTCACTTTGAAAAGCGTTTGAAATTGAAGGTCCCGTAAAATTAGCAATGGTGACAACGTCAGGTTTAGTATCATAATCAGGAAAAAATTGATTTTGAAATTGTGTATGATAAAAATCAACAGAACCTGAAAAGTCAAGTTTTCCAATCTTCCATTTTTGATTAACACTCAAACCCAAATTCACTGATTTTTCAGGGTTCAATGTTTCTTTGAATACAATATTTCGATTACTGGTTAATACATTAATATTTTCCGCAAACAAACTTACTGTTCGCCATCCAGTCCCTATAGATGCTCGAATATCTGTCTTATTATCAGGAGTATATTTGAGCAAAATTCGAGGTGTTAAATACCATGTCCTGTGATTGAGATGATCCATTCTAATTCCTGTAATTGCCGTAAATTTTGAATTTTTTGAATTGAATATATTTTCAATAAATACCCCAGGAATTATTTCCTTTTTAATATATACACCATTATACGATCGATCAATTGTATCCGATGAAAAAGATATGATTTCTTTTGCATCAATGTATCTAAATGATGTGCCTACTTTTAAATCTTGTCGCTTATTTGAGCCATAAAAATATTCATATTGCAGGTTTGCATATTGATGAATTTGTTTTGGCTGATACCGCACGACCCCAAACCAAGATTGTTGATTATGTACAACCCTACTCAAGTACAAAACAATTTTTTTATTCTCATTGAATCGATAACCGGACTTTGTATAAATATCTGTTTGTAAAAATTGAGTAATTAAACCATAAGCCTTGGTACTTCCTCTATCTAATTCAGGGTCATAGAATAATTGTCCACCAATACGTTTTTCATCTACCAATCTAAATCCTACAAACGTACTAAAGCCATTTTCATTTTCCTTTCTAAAACGCCACTTATTATATATTGAATATCTAGTTAGTAAGGGTAAATCTAAAAAATCATTATCATCTTTATCTATCTTATTAGCTGGTTGAGAACTATGGATTGCCAGATAATTTGTCCAACTGTTATTTGAAATGGAAACTCCGACATTAACATGTTTCTCACCAAAACTATTGATTAAAAGATCAGCAGTAAACGGCTCAGCGGTGCCGCCTTCACGAGGAAATATCGTAATTTGTCCAACCATATTCTCATACCCTTGCAACACACTATTGGCACCTTTAACAACCCAAATATTTTCAACTATGCTTCCAGGAATTGCACTTATGCCATAAGTATAAGTTAAACCAAGTATAGTTGGAATTCCATCTACCAAAACTTGATTATACACTCCACTTAATCCAAGAATGCGAAGCTCTTTCGTATTAGTTAAGATGTTCGTGGTTTGGGGTTGTACCGTACTTTGTGTTTCAAAACATCCGGCCAAATCACAGCATGCAGCCTTTCTCAATTCATTTCTATTGATAACTTCGGTTTTGATAGGCTGAAGACTAGAAACATAAGCTCCAATTTTATTATCATAAATAGTAACTTCTTGTAAGGTCACATTTGCATTTAAATGAAATGTCCAAAATGAATGCAGATCATCAAATTCAAATGTATCCAAAAGATCCAAATAAGAAACAACAATTACATACGAAAGCATCGAAGTATCGGGTGGATATGAAATAGAAAACACACCCTTAACATCCGTTACCTCCTGAACATTTGTACCCAACCAAGAAACTTTAGCATAAGGAATAAATTGATTGGCATCATCAACTATTCTACCTAGAAAATGAGACTGAGAAAGCAACAAATCAATATGAATACTAATAAAAAAAAATACTAATATTAAAATCTTTGTTTTAAACATCAAGGAATTCATTCTATAATATAAGAAATTCATAAAGTTTGGTTTGCATTACATCAAATTTAGATAATATTTAGATATTCAAGTATCTAAGATTCCTTTACACGCTTGTCATGAAACTTATCCAAATAATGCTCTAAACACTAAATCTTCCAAAAAATCAATAACTAGAGTTGCATCATTTGGTTGATCAAAATCAGTTAATGAAGGCAGGTTTATTCTAAAATAATTTTGAATATGTGCTGATTCAATGAGTGTACTTGTCAAAGAATGAGGATATTTGTAATTTGGGTTGCATGATAACATGACCTCAGCAATTCGATTGCATAAATCTTTATACGGTTTAAAAAATTGGTGCGCGTTATCGCTTTTCACGTGCTTTGTCATATAAGCTTTAATTCCTTCAGACATGACTATTTCGTACAATAAATACTCATTGATATGTGCTGTACTTTGGTCATCAACAACATGAGACCCAATAATTTGGATCATTTTTTTTAACTTTTGGTGAGGATTTATGATATTATTGGTTTGAAAAACGATTTGATATTCCAGCCATGTCCAATACCATGAGACCAAATACACTAAAAGCAAATGCTTGTTTTCAAAATACCGATATACACTGGCTTCAGTAGTTCCTATTTCTTCAGCAAGCTTTTTAAAAGTAAAATGCTCTACACCCAATCTATGAATAAGAACTATACTGAATTTTAGAATATCTCTTCCTAACTCAGTATCTTCCGGATTCCTCAGGAAAAGTTTATTGTTAAGTTTAATTTGAATGGATAGATCCATAAGTACTATAAGGCTTTTTTGTTAAATTTTTACAAAAGTATAAATATTTAACGTAATAGTAATACTATTATTTGAGATAATATTACTATCTTTGCGACATTATTAAGATATAATCAACTTTACATGACCACAGAACCAATATTTTGGATACTTTTTCTCCTCTTTATGGCAGCTATGTTAGCCCTTGACTTAGGACTATTCAATAAAAAATCACAAGATGTTTCTTTTAAAAAATCATTACTCTGGACAACAGTTTGGATTGGATTAGCCATGATTTTCAACCTGATCGTCTACCAATGGAAAGGACCCGATAAGGCTGTTGAATTTCTCACAGGCTATCTCATTGAGCTTTCCTTAAGTGTAGATAACTTATTTGTGTTTATTCTTATATTTGGCTATTTCCATGTCCCTACAAAATATCAACACAAAATTTTGTTTTGGGGTATAATAGGTGCGTTAATATTTCGTGCTATCTTCATTTTTGCAGGTGTGGCTCTACTCAATCAATTTCATTGGATGATTTATTTATTCGGAGGTATATTGGTCATTTCTGGAATAAAAATGTTATTTCAATCCGATAAAAAATTAGAACCAGAAAAAAATCCCATACTCAATCTCTTCAAACGCTTTTTTCCTGTGGCTCATCACAATGAAGGTAGTAAATTCTTTATAAAACAAGCAGGAAAATGGTTTGCTACGCCCCTATTTTTGGTTCTTATTTTAGTCGAAACCACGGATGTGATTTTTGCAGTAGATTCTGTTCCTGCCATTCTCGCAATTACAACAGATACTTTTATAGTCTTCACATCAAATGCCTTTGCAATTCTAGGATTGAGATCCTTGTTTTTTTCATTAGCAGGAATCATCAAATTGTTTCGATTCCTCCATTACGGCTTGGCCGGCATTCTCATCTTCATAGGACTTAAAATGGTGTTAGCTGATGTTTATAAAATTCCTATTATGTATGCGCTTATTTCAGTGCTTAGTATATTAGTAATAAGTGTTCTTGCGTCATTGCTCATACCAGCCAACAATAATAAAACATCAACACCAAACGCCTAACTATGCTTGAATATTTAAGTTTATTAACAGACACTGAAAAGCTAATCCATTATGGTGGACTTAGTATACTATTAATTATTATAACCATTGAAACTGGTTTCTTTTTCGGGTTTTTCCTTCCCGGAGATCCACTGTTATTTACTGCAGGACTGCTGTGCGGAACTAAAGATTTGGATGTAAATCTGTTTATACTGCTTATATCTGCAACCCTAGCAGCTTTTATTGGTAATGTTATTGGTTATAGTACAGGAAAATATGTAGGAAAAAAATTATTCACGAAGAACAACTCCATCTTCTTCAAACAACAACATTTAGAAACTACTAGAAATTTCTATAATAAATATGGCGGATTATCATTAGTTACCGGCAGATTTCTTCCAATAGTCAGAACATTTGCCCCAATATTTGCGGGAATCATAGAGATTCCCTTTTGGAAATTCAATGGCTACAATATTCTGGGTGCAGTGCTTTGGGTATGGACGTTAATTCCTTTGGGCTATTTCCTTGGCAATCAATTTCCACAACTTATTGAATATATAGAATATATTATAATCGCAATTGTAATATTAACAAGCATTATATTAATTAAAGCATATCATCAATTAAAACCAAAAACATCATGAGCAACAAACTCGAAACCACATTAGAAAAAATAATTTTTGCAAGTAGATGGCTTCAAGCACCCCTTTATGCTGGACTCATCATTGGTGGTATCTTATACACTTACAAGTTTCTTGTTGAATTAATTCATCTGATAGTTCATATTGAAGAAATCACAGAAACCGCATTAATGCTAGGCATCTTAACATTAGTTGACATAACCATGGTGGCCAATTTATTAATTATGGTGATCATCGGGGGATATGCTACTTTTGTAAGCAGGCTGGATTTAGAAAAAGAAGTTGATAAACCAGAGTGGTTAAATAAAGTTGATGCAGGTACATTAAAAGTTAAACTATCAGGTTCTTTAGTCGGTGTTTCTGGGATTCATTTACTACAAATCTTTATTAACATTGAAAATAAAAACTTGGAACAAGTTACCTTACAAATTATCATACATGTTGTATTCCTAATTTCATCAATAGCACTAGCATATACTGAAAAAATAATGCACCAAAAGCATCACTAGTTAAAACCCGATCTATCCTTCCAATTAAACATTAAAACTAGTTACATGTTGTAATCAACATATTTAATATCAACATTATCAAAATCAATATGAATCAAACACAATTAACTCGACTTCGATTACTTGGGTTCTCGGAGGGTCTTAGTTACATTGCACTGCTTGGCATAGGAATGCCATTAAAATATATATACAGCCTACCCATGCCTAACTTAATTATTGGTACTATTCATGGAATATTATTCATTGCGTACTGCATTTGGGTTTTAATAGTCAAATCGGAACGCCAGTGGCATCTCTCTATAACCTTTTGGGCGCTATTCGCTTCGTTAATACCTTTTGGAACCTTTATTGCAGATTATAAAATTTTTAGAAAAAATTAAATTAAGTTATACCCGCAATACCTTATATGTCATAAAATTCCCTTCATTAATTTCAATCATTCATATTTGTTACAAAAGCTTTAATCACTCAAACTGCAATTCGTAACGAGTCTAAGGATAGATAAGCCACTTGTGCTTAATCTCACTACTGACAGAAAATCGACCGAAATATTGAAAAATATTCTCTAGTTCACTGTATTTGATCGCTAACTTAATTATAATTCTATATTTAGAATATGACTATATTTACATGCCAAAATAGATAAAAATTCGAATTTCGAATCATTGTTTTACATAACAATGATGCTTCAATAAATTAAGGCATATTCAAATAACTAGATACCAAAAGAACTCAGATCCGTGATAATTCAAATGTAAGTTGGGTTTGCTGATGGAAATCCAATATTAAATAGGAAATTTATATATCTTAATTAGTTCAATTTTTGAGTATTTTTATCCTTTCAATTGGACATTGAAGTAAATGAATATCAAAACTATTATCTTTTGTTATTTTATCAGTTATTCATGTTTTGCCTTGGTGATTGTGAACGTGGCAAATGCTAACCATATTACTCCTTCATTGAATCCTTGTACGTTTTTATGTAACACTGACTTTGAAGATGACAAATTTGTAAATGCAGGACAATTTGGTTTTTTTCATCAAGATTTAGTCTCATGCTGGAACACAACAGCTTCTGATCAACAAATTGAAATTTGGGGAAGCGGATTTGGTGGTGTGCCTGCCTTTTCCGGAAATCAATTCGCAGAATTAAATGCCAATATGGTGTCTACGCTTTTTCAAAATTTTTCAGCATCATTGGGAAGCAGCGTTGAAATTAAATTCGCGCATCGCGGCAGAGCCGGGATTGATGTTATGAGTGTTGAAATAGGTCCTATTGGAGGGCCTTATCAAAATCTAGGTAACTTTACTGCAGATAACAATGCTTGGGTTTATAATACCGTAAATTATACTTTTCCAAAAACAGGAAGTACCGACTATACGCTCCGATTTAAATCAGTAAGCGCGGCCGGAGGTGCCACAGTAGGTAACTTTCTTGATGCTATTTCCATTAATTTACAAAAACCGGATATCAGTCTTGTTATAAATCAACCCGATTGTCCTAATGCTTTAAATGGGAGCATTTATCTTCAAGTAAGAGGAGGCATGGGACCTTATAAATTCAATTGGCTACCTCCTATTCAAAGTTTTGATTCCATAGTAACTGGACTTTCAGAAGGAACTTACAATGTAGAAATATCTGATTTTTACGGCTGTAGTGAAGTCTTTTCAATTTCTTTGATACCCAAACAATATCAAGACACCACATACATTTCAAAAACGATTTGCAATGCCTATACCTGGTCAGCAAATGGACAAACCTACACTAAAAATGGATTATACTTTTCCCATTTACAAAATGTATATGGATGTGACTCGTTCATTCAACTCAATCTCAATATTTTATCGAGCACCACACAAATACAACAAATCCAATCTTGTGAAATGTATATATGGCCGGTTACCGGAAAAAGTTATATTTATAGTGGTCTATATTCTGATACATTAATTAATTCCGTTGGTTGTGACTCTATACTTAATTTGGATTTAAAGATAACACCTTCTTTCTTTCATGTTGAAAAAATACAAATGTGTGAATCATATACCTGGCCGGTTAATGGCAGGACATACACACAAAGCGGAATATATAATGACACTTTTTCTAATATCTTTGGTTGTGATTCCATATACTCACTTGACCTAAATATTTCAACTGTACAAAATACAGAATCA
The DNA here is from genome assembly GCA_016712225.1 of Candidatus Defluviibacterium haderslevense. Classification (NCBI taxonomy): domain Bacteria; kingdom Pseudomonadati; phylum Bacteroidota; class Saprospiria; order Saprospirales; family Saprospiraceae; genus Candidatus Defluviibacterium; species Candidatus Defluviibacterium haderslevense. Next base: position 4,225,280 of record JADJRL010000003.1, read on the forward strand.
ATCATCCAAACTTGTGATTCATATTTTTGGCCTGTAAATGGTATAACATACACACAAAATGGCATTTATTCAGATACACTTGTCAATGTATTGGGTTGTGATTCCATTCTGACTATCAGGTTGACTATCATTCCTACACATTTTCAACATACAAACATAGTACAATGCAATTCATATTTATGGCCTGTTAATAAACAAACATATATTGAAAGTGGTTTTTATTCTGATACCCTTTCCAATAGCTTAGGTTGTGATTCAATACTATCATTGCAATTAACCTTAAATAAGACTTACCAATTTTCTTCAGACATTACAACTTGTGATCGATACACTTGGCCCATTGATGGTCAGACCTATACGCAAAGCGGTATCTACTCGAAACATTTAAAAAGTATATCCGGTTGTGATTCTGTTTTTATATTAAACTTAAGCATTCACAAAGGATCATTTCATTCACAAACCATGACTGCTTGTGATCGTTATGAATGGATCAATGGTATAACTTACACAAAGAGTGGCACTTACTATATTCAGAACACAACTACAGAAGGATGTGATTCTATACTGACCTTATATCTATACATTCATCCTAGCTATTTGAATATTGACACTACTCAAAATTGTGATTCTTATATTTGGCCGGTTAATGGAATAACATATACTCATAGCGGTCTTTTCACAAGATATTTACAAACACAATTCGGATGTGATTCTATTGATCAATTATATCTAAAGATTGATCAATCGTTCGTGTTATATGATACCATCGAGGCTATAGAAAATTATATTTGGCCGGTTAATAAGGAAACTTATTATGAATCTGGAATACATGAGGAATTCTTCACAACCATTGAAGGTTGTGATTCCATAAGAATTTTACTTTTAAATATCAAACGAAGTGGAAATGTATTTATCCCTAATGTTTTTTCACCAAACGGAGATGGAATTAATGACCTTGAAATCATCTTTTCTAGTCCAGAAATAAAAATTATAGATCAATTTAGCATTTATGATCGCTGGGGCGAAAAACTTTTTCAGAAATCCCATTTTCCACCTAATGATCCAACTTTTGGATGGAATGGATATTCTCGAAATCTACCATTAAATCCAGATGTTTTTGTTTATATCGTAGAATGGACAGATCTTTTGAAAAACAAGCATGTTGAACGTGGAAATGTAACCTTAGTAAAATAGATTTTTTTGAATACAACTGCTTAGAATTGCATTTGAAAATGTATGTCCTCAACAAATTCCAATAAGCAACGATATTGAGTACTTAAAAAGAACCACCCACCGGAATTCCATTTAGTGTGGATCTTTGAGATCTTATAAAGTCATCATGAAGTCATGAATATTTTTGTTAAATTCAACAGGTTGTTCAAGATTAGATACATGCCCAGCGCTTTCAATAATCTTAAGTATTGATCCTTTAATATGTTCATTCATAAATTCAGATTGAGTTAACGGAGTTACAGCATCTTCACGACCGCAAATTATTAAGGTCGGAACAATGATCTTATGTAGCTCGGAACATGTCTCAGAACGCTCAGCAAGAGCCGTAAGTCCCATCGTTATAATGTGTTGTGAATTGGATTTAACTACAGTACTTAAGCTATCAACCAATTCTTTTTTATTGCTTAAAGAATCAGTATGAAAAACACTCTTAATAAATGCGTCATTGAATTTAGTCGCTCCCTGAACTAATATTTCATCAATAAGCTTATATCTTTTTTCTTTTACATCTACAGTATCTGCAATACACTGCGTGTCACATAATATTAAAGCTTCAAAGCGATCAGGAAACTTTTTCATGGCATTCAAGGCAATATATCCCCCCATAGACAAACCACAAAGTATCGCTTTATCAATACTTAAATGATTCATAAACTCCATTAAATCTTCGGTAAACAAATCTATACTTAAATGTGAATTTTCATCTTTAGATTTACCAAACCCTCTAATGTCACAGGCAATTACTCGATTTGAAGGTTTAAAAAATTCGAGCTGTGCTTGCCACATTGATTTATCAAATGGATAACCATGCAAAAAAATAATTGGTATGTGACCCTCCCCTAAATCATCATAAAATAAATTAAAATCATTCACCGTAGTGTTTAAATTGAAACCTCTTCTTTCTATTAACATGATTTATTAAATTTAGAATTTTTCTTTTAAAATGTGTTTCCTTGTCACACCCAAATGAATTAATTGATGTTCTACATCTTCAATCATTTTAGGGGGACCACATATATAAAAATATTGATTGAAATGATTCACACGCTCTTTCAGAAATTCTTCCGTAATTCTTCCAAAGGAGTAGCCATCAACATGTTCATCAGACAAAATATTTATAAAAGCATCACCAAGCAAAACTTTAAATTGATCCTCAAGAATAATATCATCTTTGGTTTTGTTAGCAAATACTAGCCTATTATTTCCGATCTCATTTATATCTTTAAGGTTTCTAAAAATGGAAATAAAAGGAGTAACACCTGCCCCTCCAGCTATAAATACACCTTCGCCTTTATAAGTAATTGCCCCAAAAACATTATGCAAAACCAACTCATCATCACTTCGTAAATTCAATAACTCTTGAGTAACGCCTTTATGTTTGGGATAAATCTTAATTGTAAACTCTAAAGTATGTTTATTTGGCAAGTTCGTAAATGTAAAGGGTCTTACTTCATTTAACCAACCACTTTTATTAATTGAAATATTGGCAGCCTGCCCCGGAACAAAATCAAATCCTACTGGTTTGTCGGTGGTCATTCGCAACACATCGTGTGTAACATTATTTATTGAAACTATTTTTAGAATATGTTTTCCCATATATTAATGACAATTTTTAAAACTATTTAGATGGAAACCTTTTACTATTTTATCATTATCCTGCAAACATACCTTTTGAATTTTGAGAAAACCATACATAATTCGGGAAGAGAATTGTAAGATTCACACATAGTAAATAATTTGCGCTGATATTAAATATTAATCATCAAATTCATAAATAACTAATTCGGCACAAACATATAAGCATAAATAGATAAAAGTTAAAACATCAATCGACTAAATTATAAAATCCAAATAATTTTCTCTTGTAATAATTATGAATGAGCTATTTCGATTTGCTATGGTTGTTCAAATGCTCTTTCGATTACCAAATGAAATGATGTTAAGATCAATAAATAGGTGTTTTTAATGAATTCCGTCACTAAATTGACGGAATTCATTAAAATTGCGTCAACCAATTGACTGAATTATGCTTAATTCAGTCACAACGATTCAAAAATTAATGATTCATTGGGATCATTACTCTTTAAAAGTTAGCAACACTAAATCATATTAAGTAAAAATAATAATTCTTGCTGCAAAGAAATTGTATTTCTGACGGGAATTTGAATAGCTCTCGCATAAAAATAAAAAAGCATCGCAGAAGTCAACTGCGATGCTTAAAAAATTAGCCTAATTTGATACTTTTGAATTTCAGTTTAAAATTGCTTTTGAAGTGTAATTATAACTTACTATTCTTTTACAAATTTAAAAATATAACGATTGCCATTTACCAATAATTCCGTAAAATACATTCCATTAGAAAGTGATTCCGTAGAAAAGGAAATCATATTTTTCTTTGTTACGTTTGAATAACTCAATACTTTTTGACCTATGTGATTATTAATTATAACTTTATCAATTAACTGATCTTCTACTTCAATGTATAATTGATGATGCACTGGATTCGGATAATACTTCAGTTTTAAGCTACCTGTGATATCATGAGCACCATCAAGGGAAACGCGAATCATTTTTGATATGGTGTCATTACAAATACCATTAGCTACAATTAATTTCACAGTATAGGTACCTGGAACAAGAAAAGTATGTACAGGATTTTGCAAAGCACTCATATTGCCATCTCCAAATTCCCAACTCCATGTAATTCCATGGACCGTAACATCTGTAAAAGTAAACGTATTTAATACATTGGTATAAGTAAAATCAGCAATTAAAGTACTAATAGAAATAGTATCCGCCTTGGTACAACCCGCATTATTCGTTACAACAACCGAAAAAGTAGTATCGGCTGATATGGGTGTAATTGTATCTCTCCGAGACCTAATTCCATTACTCCATAAATAAGTGTTTCCATTACCTCCAACTGGAAGTGCAGATAGAATGATTTGAGTTCCATTACAAATCGTATCATTAGGAAATGCTGTAATGTTGGTTGCCGGCAGCGGACTCACAGTAATATTTACATGAGCTGTGTCAACACATCCATTTAATCCAGTTCCGGTGATGATGTAAATCATACTTGAATCCGGTGTAGCAACTACTGTATCTCCTACTGTTGCACTCAATCCTGAGGATGGCGTCCACGAGTAGCTATTTGCACCAGAAGCAATCACTGTCAATCCTGCTGAACCTTTACAAAAGGATCCACTTGAAGGACTTGTACTAACCATTGGATTTGGCAGAACAATAATACTATCAATCGGAGTGGTATAGGATAATGATGAAAATGCACAACTGGTGTGGCATCTAAAATAAGTTGTAGCTGATAATGAACTAACATCTAGGCTTATTGAATTCGTACCAATAGGGAGCCATGGTCCGGAATCCGTATCTGACCTTTCCCAAGAATAGGTAATACCTGACAAACCAATAATGGGTGCCGATAAATTCAAAGTAATATTTGAACCCTCACATACGATAGGATTTGAATTCAGTATATGGCCAACATCAGGAATATCAAGACAAATAGGTCCACTCATTACTAATTTAGAAATGGTATCATTATTACAATAAAGCCCTTTAATCACCAGAGTAACTTTATAAATACCAGGTGTATCATAAGTGTGTGTTGGATTTTGTAAATTACTGGTATCTCCATCCCCAAAATCCCAGCTCCAAGTTGCAACAGCAACTGAGCTATCTTGAAAATCAAACGTATTTACGGTATTCGAATATCCAAAATTTGAAACTGTAAGCGGCAAAACAACTATGGATATAGTATCTGCTTTACTACATCCTGCTGCGCTCGTTACATTCACTGATAAAATTGAATCTTGACTAGCGATTAAAGTATCCGTTCTGGAAGTTACTCCATTGCTCCACATATAAATATTTCCTCCACCACCAAAAGGAATAGCAGTTAAGATTACTTTGGTTCCAAAACAAACAGTGTCATTTGGATTTGCAGTAATATTGGTGGTAGGAAGTGGATTTACAGCAACATTCGCAACAGCAGTATCTTTACATCCAAAGGAATCAATACCCGTTACAATATACTGTGTACTCATTGCAGGTGCAGCATTTACCGTGTCTTTGTTAAAATCACTTAGTCCAGTCGTTGGAGACCAAGTATAGAATTGAGCTCCCGTAGCAATTAATTGCACGCCGTTTCCGCCCGCACAAAAGAATGCTGTCCGAGGAGTAACAGAAACAACAGGAGACAAATTAGCCAACACAATAATGCTATCAATCGGTGTTGTATAAGACAGTGAAGAGTTAGTACACAGCACATTACATCTGTAATATGTCGTAGCTGTTATCGACGGTATGTTCAATGTACTGGAATTGGTACCAACTGAGGTCCAGGTACCTGTTGTGTCATTGGTTTCTTCCCAGGTATAGATTATACCAGAAAAACTATCAATTGGGTTACTGAGATGCAATGTAGCTTTTCCACCACCATTACAGATGAGTGAATTATTGTTAATTATTACTCCAACATCAGGGAGACCAGTACAAAGAGGGGGAAATTCGTCAAAAGAAACATCGTCAATATACATGTTTGAACCCTGACCAGCTACAATCGTTTGGCTGGTTCCCTCAAAAATAAAGTAAATGGGCGCTCCTGTAAAAGTATCAGGAACATCATAAGAAAAATGATACCAAGCATTTACTGATTGGGTATCAGGTATTGCAATGCCACGGTTACGTGCTACAGTCCCTAGTTTTACTGCATCAGCATTAATAGAATCCAAAAGACTCACCCAAACTGTTAAACTATCAACATTGGCTTTGAAAAGACTATCTCGATACATATAAAATTCTAACTTCGCTGAATGTGTATCTCTTGAGGTATAATCGATTGGTCTTGAAATTAAATATTGTTTAGTTCCGGCAGCTACGTTTCTACTTCTAAAACGAGAGACCACTGAACCCCCATGAGCTGTAGTAACTGGGTTGGTCGTTGGGGCTGGTTGTCTTATCCAGACATTAGTACCAGGAACAGGAATATTTACCTTAATACTCCATCCTGCCGGGGGATAATTATTAGATTCAAATCCTTCAGTAGAGGTAATTTGACTAAAAGCATTCAAAGAAATAAATAGAAATAAAACAATACATTGTATCCATTTTGATGTCATAATGATAGGTTTTGAGTAAATAAAAATTAAATTCATATTAAAAGTAATACTAAAATTAAAGGATCTTCAAGATTTAAGGTAAAATGGCAAATATTTAACATTTGGATGGGATGATATAAAACCAATAAATCGGAATAACATATAAACTTGAATCTCTATTTTAGTAGATACTTTGATAACAGAAAGTAAAAACCATTAACCTGAATTATGCCTACCAAACTTCCCTCTTGCTGTAGATAATCCTATAAGAATAATCGATAATTCTCGGTGAATAAATATAAACGAGTTAATTAAATGACAGATACTCAAAAACAGACTTGAATAATTACAATAAACAAAGTCTACGAAACAACTGATTCTATTTGCAATACATAAAAGGCATTTTAAAATAGCAGGATTGGACAAATAGTTCATGGGCATAGCATCTAAATTTGCAATCTAAATAAATAATATGAAGATCAGATTTTTTATATTGAGGATAACAGCTTTATGGTTAATATGCCATTCAACTTCATTGAATGCACAATCACCACTTCCTTGTGGGCAGGAGCATGTGTTATCAAACTGGTTTTCTAATCACCCTGAAATGAAACTTAAATACGAGGAGTCAGTCAAGCGAATCAAAGAGTCCATAAAATTTAACAAAAATTCAAATCAGGATAAGATCTTATCAGAGCCAATCACTATCCCCGTAGTGTTTCATATTCTACATTTGGGCGGATCGGAAAATATAAGTAATGAACAAATATATGATCAAATCAGAATTTTGAATCGCGATTATCAAAAACAAAATGAAGACACTTCAAATGTTGTTACAGCCTTTCAAAATAATATTGCTAATGTTGGATTTAAATTCGTGCTGGCTAAGATTGATCCAGATGGTCGTTGCACCAATGGAATCATAAGACATTTAACCAGTAAAACATTTTGGAATGCAGATAGCATAGATCATTTTACTTACACATGGCCCCCTGACAAATATTTGAATTTCTATATTGTTAAAAGCATCAATATCGCACCTGCATATACCTTTTTACCTGACATTGGAATTCCTGAATATGCAGATGCCATAGTATGTGAATCCAGATTAGTAGGCAGCATTGGAACTGCCACTTCTGCAAACTCGAGAGTGTTGACACATGAGGTTGGACATTGGTTTGGATTACCTCACATTTGGGGGATCAGTAATGCACCAGGGGTGGCGTGTGGTGATGATTATGTAGAAGATACTCCAGACACCAAAGGCTTTGTGAGTTGCAACATCAATAATTCCAAAATTTGTGATCCGAATATTGAAGAAAACGTTCAAAATTACATGGATTATTCACCCTGCAAATTAATGTTTACCAACGGTCAGGCTGCCTACATGAAGAAGACTATTGAATTAGGATTAAATAAAAGAAATCGATTGGTTAGTGAAGCCAATTTAAAATTAACTGGCGTTAAAGAAGAATTATCCTGTTTGACAAAAGCTGATTTTTTGTCATCTTATTCATCCATTTGTAAAGATGAGTCCATCACTTTCAAAAATAATAGCCAATCTGGAAACAATATCAATGACCTGAGTTGGATTATCAAAGGTGGCATACCTTCATTTTCAAAAGATTCAATAATAAACGTAAGATTTCTTGATACCGGGATCTTTGAAGTTAAACTTATCGTTTCAGGAATTCAAAATATCGACAGCATTTCAAAATTCATTCGTGTTTTCTATGGAAATAACGGCAAGAAAGCACCACAAATGTATTCCTTCGAAGATGGCATCATGCCTTCAGATTTTATCAGATTTCAAAATCAAGCATCCGATGTTCGATGGGAAGTATTACCAAGTATAGGTGCAGAAAATACGAATCATTGCGTTTTTCTAAATCATGCTGGTGGCACTTATCCGGACCAAAGAGCCTATTTAGAAACACCCTTTTATGATTTATCTCAGAATAATAAACCACGAATGTCATTCTATTATGCCTATGCAAAAAAATACGCAAACCAAGCAGATTCTTTCAGAATGGAATACACCCTTGATTGCGGTAAAACATGGAACATTTTCCTAGGTCTGCATAATACTCAAATCATGGCTTCACTTACCGGAGGAGTTAATTCTACAGCATTCTACCCTACTACAAATCAACATTGGAGAAAATTAATCCTGATGAATACTTTTGAATCCATTTTTAAAAACCAGCCAAGTGTCAAATTCAGGTTCTTATTTAAGAGTGACCCGAAAGTTGCAGGTTCTAACAATTTATTTATTGATGAAATAAATATTACTGACGAATCTTTGACATCTTCGAAAGACCTACTTGATGAAGGTGTTGTTACTATTTATCCCAATCCATCTTCATCAGAAGTATATCTTGAAATGATTCATTTTGGACCTAAAGCACACCCAATTGAAATAGGCAATCTAACTAGCCAACATATAGAGGTAATTCAACCTGAATTTATTTCAGGCAGCAAATCAAGATATTTAATTAATAAAAATAGTCACTTGTCTCCTGGCATTTATTATGTAAAAATCAGAACTGAAAAACAAACCGAAATTATTAGAAAAATAGTAATCTTAGAAAAATAATCCTATAAAAATAGAGGTAATAAATTCTAAGAATACACATATTCCAAAATTATAAATATTTGAACAAATCATTCAATCATTAGAGCACAATTCTTCAGGCATTGATTTACCATTGGTATAACTAATGGAATATATATATTTTCATTCTGCATAATAAAAATACAATTAGGCAATTTGTTTTAGGTTTTTTTCCAGATATAACCAACTCAACATAATAATCAGGAAAATCAAATTCAAGTCTATCGATTCAATTACTCAAATATTGTTATTCAGAATTACATAGATGGCCCTCTAAAAAAATTAATCTTAAATTAATACAAATTTATTATTATTGTCATGACAAATGGGGTCCAGAGACCATTTTAAAAGCGGGGCGAATCCGAAAAGCCAAATGAGTAGGACGAAAATCAACTTTATATGGAATTACAAATTAACATGACAGCCATTGCCATTGCAGTAGTGGCCAATTTTATTTTAGGTGCTCTTTGGTACATGCCGTTGTTTGGCAAAGCTTGGGGCAATGAAATGGGCTACGACCCGAATGAAAAACCGGATAACTCAGTAATGATCAAAGGCATGGCTTTTATGCTTATTGGAAACATACTATTTGCATGGGTTTTTGCTCATAATATCGCAGCCTGGGATTTTGTACCCGGCATGAAAGAGCAAGGCATAATTGCAAATACCATGAGTGCTGCTATCTTCACTTGGCTGGGATTTTATTTACCCGGAGAATTAGGAGCAACTGTATGGGAAAAAAAATCATGGAAGCTCTTTGCAATTAACACAGGATATCATTTAGCGTCATTAATATTAGTTGCAGTCATTTTAACCCATTGGAAATAAATTTGATTCCAATTTACGAACCAACTAATCAATTCGAATAAAAATAGTTGATATCAATTTAATCAATTAGAAAAGCGTAATGCTAACATACTCATGTGTAATCGCATAATAAATTTGATGCTTAATATAGTGATAAGAAGAATTTATCAACTTAAATTAGTTATTCCTATAATTATAGGACTATATTTATTTTCTTGCAATAAACAAAAAGTTTGTTGTGATTTAATTGACATTGATGTAAAAATACATTATCAAGACACGAGTGGAAATAATTTGATCAACACCAGTGCATCATTTAACTCATCAAACATCAAGATTTATTTCAAAAATGGTGATCAATATGAATATGCATTTAAAAGCAATCTTGATAATCCCAATTTTTTCTCTGTCGTAAATATAAATTCGAAGGAAATACTAACTGTATTTCCTTCGAATTATTATGAACAAAATAGATCAACAACATTAATCGAATTAAATTCAACAATTACTGACACTTTGATTTGTGAATTTGACCTAAGCAAGAATAACACCATTCTAAAACAAGCTTGGCTCAATGGAATTGAAATAAAAAACAGGTATATTGAAGTAAAAAAATGAAAGGAGAATAAAAAACAGTTTTGATTTTAATCTCAAGCTTTGAATTGCAGCTTAGCTAGAAATCACTTTGTCTTTTCTTTATATTTTATTCAACTCCAAAATCTACTATCAAAACAAAATACCAATAGTTCCAGAAGATTTATTGGAATACTCAAAGCGGGTCAAGTGTGTTCCACAATGATTAGACAATCAATAAACGTCCACCATTATTTAAAAATGGATAAAAGCTGAGCAAATCCCCATTTCTAATATTTGTTCTCATTTAGAGAGCTTAAAATTAATGGAGTTAAATTGAGAAACTCCAAATCAGAGCAGTGATAACACGTTTTTTGGCATTTGTGCTTATCCAAAAATTATAAAGCCACGATTCAAGTGACTTGTAGATTTCGTCGCCACCCAAGAAAAAATATTTTATCATCCCAGATTGTACATTCGGATTTCGCAATGAAAGGTAAAAGGCCAACCTGCCAGCGTGTTTAACAGGTTGAAATAGTAATCGCACATCAAAGATATTTTAACAAGCCATATCTATCCTTATAGTGAAAGTAACTGCTGCTTTTCCGGGTAATGAAGTCGTGAAGCTCGATAATACTTAATACACAGAAACCCTCCCTGACTGGGTTTGACAGGCAAGCGCGAAAGAGGAATATTAGGTCTAGTGATAACATTTGAAACTGTTTTGACTTGGAATAGACAATATACTTATAAAGCAATCTTAGAATTTATTGATTAATCTGTTTAGCTATTTTAGGATTTATTTATTAATCTGTATAGCTATTTTAGGACAAGACATAGGCTCAAACGAACTAGCTTTGGAAAAGGCTCTAGAAGAAGCTGAGCTTAAAATCAAGGCTCTTAATACACTTATTGATCTTGCAGAAGAACAACTCAACATTGATATTAGAAAAAAGTCTGGTGCCAAGCAGTCCTTAAAACAAAACAAGACAATCCTAAAATAGGGATCGGAAGGCTTTGCAAACTGTTTGGCAAAACTAGACATGCTTTTTATGACCATTTGTGGACTAAGCAAAAAATTAGTATTCGTGATGATATAATTCTTCAAGAAGTTATTTCCATTAGGAAACAACTTCCTAGGCTAGGTACAAGAAAATTATTTCATTTATTAAAACCAACTCTTCAATCTCACAATATAAAAATTGGTAGAGATTATCTATTTGATTTACTTTCAGAATGCAAATTAATGATAAGACAACGAAAAAGAAAAGCCATTACTACGGATTCAAAACACTGGATGAAAAAATACTGCAATCTCATTAAAGACATTACTATAACTAAACCCGAACAAGTTTGGGTAAGTGATATTACCTATATTAGATTAACTAACTATTGGGGCTATCTCAGTTTGATTACAGATGCTTTTTCCAGAAAAATTATTGGTTACTGTTTTCGTAATGATTTACAGGCAGAAGGGTGTGTTGAGGCCTTACGAATGGCATTAAATAATAGAATTTATGACCATCCCATTATTCATCATTCGGATAGAGGTTCTCAATATTGTTCACATCAATATGTCCATTTACTTAATCAACATAATATTAAAATTAGTATGACTGACAATGGAGATCCTTATGAAAATGCATTAGCGGAAAGAGTAAATGGTATTATCAAAACTGAATTTAATCTTCATCAAACTCATTTGGGATTTGATCAAACTTATAATCTTGTTAAACATTCCATTAAAGCCTACAATGAATTAAGGCCTCATGGAAGTTATGATTATTTGACTCCTGATCAAGCTCATCTGCAATTTGAAACATTACCCAAAAGGTGGAAAAACTATAATAAATACTATTTTTAAACCTTGTATACCTTACTTAGGATTAAAAATTATATTTGCATAGTCATTTTAGGATTTATTTATTAACCTGTATAGCTATTTTAGGACAAGACAAAGCCCGTCGGATAGCCGTGGATAAGCCGTGGAATAGCCGTGGACTAATGCTAGTGGATATCTCCATACGAATGGTCATATTTAATGGATTCTATCCCATTTGTGGGTTAGTTCATTAGTATAAAGCTAATTCAGGTATATACAAATCCTGTTATGCGGTTTTTAGATAATTAATATGTACACAAAGCACTTCTTCATAAAGCTCCTTCTTATTTTAGCATTTAAATGATATTGTTGGTCACTTCTTGATATAAGCCAAAGTTTTATTTTAGAAAAGGAACATGGCAGGAGCTTATACTTTTAGTACACCTGAAAAATGTATCTTAAGATCGACATATGGGTTAGATGCCCTACCCTTAGACAAGTGAAAGAATCAATTAATTCAATTATCAGTGTTTAGGTATTTGGCATTAAATTCTTCAAGTAGTTCCATATTATCACTAAATTTTAATTCAGATTCAGTTGAAGTGCTGATTTTTGGATATTCCCATGCTTTGGATTGAATATGAAAGAAATTTTAATCTCAACCCTTAGCCAAGATTGTTTTATTGGGCTGAATTCTTTCAGCATTTACATTTGAAATTGATTTAGAAGATTAAAGAATAATTCTAAACCACAGCATTTTATAAATGAAGCTAATTGCAGAAGGCAGAATTTGCCAAAATGACAAATTTAGTTTAGGAGTTTACTCAGAGTTTGATCCAGCTAGGCCAAAAAAATTTGGAGCTTTTCTACAAATTCTGGGTCAAAATCCTACGCTCGTTTAAAAGTTCCCTGCGTTAGTACGAAAGTCCTTGCCAAATTCACCCTAATATTTGACCTTTGGATTAATATTTTAAAATAATTTGAATTGAAATTAGAAATGATTATAATCAAATAAAAAAAATAAATTTTTAATCAATTTTTATAGAGTATAAATATAATATTTCTCGAATTTATCGAAGGAATTAATGAAGAACTGTCCAAATAAAAAACACATGAATTAAACGCAAGATTTAATCAAAATATGAATAAATCTAAATGCTATCAATTATAAATATGGAAAGGTGATCTACACATTGACATTCATAACAAAATATAACAATAATGATTATATTGATAAAAAATGAATGTTAAAATTAAAAGATCGAACTTTGGATGAAGTGTTTTTCATAGAGATAATAGATAGCGGTGGACTAATGCGGAAATCGCCACCTAAATTATGAGACAATGCACCCAATGCCTAAAGGCGAAAGAAGGCCACAGAGTTGAACTGTGCTCGAAGTTGCAAAAACTTCTTCAACGAAATTCTTAAAAAATGATTTAATATGAAAAAGTTTATTTCCTCTAATACTAGATCAAAATTATTGAAATTCCTCTGTTTTCCATTTTTGTTTCAATTAATCTTTATTCACACTATTAATTGTCAAAATGTAAATCAAAGAAATCCAAACTTGACTAGTTTAACAAATTCATTTATTAGAAACAATTCAGAATCAGTTACTGAACAGGGAATTGTGATTTTTAGTGAAAATTCAGATATAAGAGAGGGTTTTATACTGGAGCAACAAAGAAATGCAATTGGATTGGGAGTCCTAGATCAATTAAGGATTTCTAAATTTAATGTAGATGAAGTGCTAGGTATGGTTCATAAACGATATGAGCAATATTACAATGAGGTCAAAGTTGAAAATGCTGAATATTTAGAACATTATTTGGATTGTAGATTACAAATGCTAAGCTCAACAATTATTGCTAATTTAAATATTAATACTAGCCCTACAATTTCTTCTGAAAATTCAATTCAACAGGCAATTCTGCTTTCTGGATCGATTATGCCTAGTTTTTATGATGAACAATTCTTGTCAAAAGCCAGAGAAATTTACGAAGATCCTAACTACACAACTTTTCCAGTTCCTGAGCTTTTAATTGCTAAAAATGACACAGAAGATGAGGTACCTGAGAACTATAAGTTAGTGTGGAAAGTAAGAATTGAATCTTTATTTCCTTCCTTTTATAAATACATATATATTGATGCATTTACAGGTAGTATGCTGAAAGAAAGAGATATAATTACACACAATGGTCCTGCAGTTTTGTCCAGTGGCTATGGAACTAGAACAATTGATACTCGATGGAGAGGTGGATTTAAACAGTATCATGAGACGGTTGCATCAGATAATCGAAGATCTGTCCAAACAAGGAATGGTGATCAAACTAACTTTGGCGATTTATTTAAAGACAATGACGATAATTGGGATGCATCTGATATAAGAGGGACAACAGCTCATTGGTGTGTATCAAATGCATGGGATTATTGGCAAAATTCATGGGGACATCGAGGAATGAATGGGCAAGGTGATTGGACAGAAGTAAGAACTGAATGGGTCAGAATTAATGCAGCATTTATACCAGGCACACAAAGATTATTAATCGGAAGTGTTTCAGAAAATGGACCTATTCTTATTTCGAATGATGTGGCTGGTCACGAATTCACACATGGTGTAACTGAAGCAGTCTCGGGATTACAAGGAAATGAAGGAGAATCTGGAGCCTTGAATGAATCATTTAGTGATATATTTGGAAATATGGTAGAACAGAGCGTTCAGCCACTAGTTTGGACAGTTGGAGAAGATTGTAATTTTATTGTACGTAATATGTCGAATCCAAATGCTTTAGGCCATCCATCTATTTATCTGGGCCCGTTTTGGACTACTGACACAAGGTTTGATCAACATGTCAATTCAGGAGTGCAAAATTTTTGGTTTTTTCTCCTTTCTCAAGGTGGGACTCAATTAGGATTTAATGTGCAGGGAATTGGAACTGGTTCGGCTTCAAGAATTGCTCAGTTTTCTTTATTTAATTTCATAGGTGTTAATACCACATATCCAGAAGCAAGAGATTTTGAAAATCTCGCAGCTAGGTTAATTTTTGGTAGATGTTCTCATGAAGAAAGACAATGCATTTTAGCATGGTCTGCTTGTGGCCTTCCAGCGCCTACCCCTACATGTGTTAATATTACTGGAAGCTCATTAATATGTACTGATGATTTAGATTTACCACTTACCTTTACAGCCCATTGTAACGATCCGTTGGTAAATATAACATGGAGTAATTTTCCAATAGAATGGAATTATACAATATCAGGCAACAGGAATCAATTTTTCAGTATTAATAATTTAGGTTCTTGGGTGCCACCATTTAATCCTTATGTTGTAAGTATAAGAGCATGTACACCTAATGGAGAATGTGATACACATCAAATATCCTTTGAAGAATGTTATGGAGATCCTCGTTGCCCAAAAAGACGACTGGGAATTCCAGGTCAAGAAATAAAAATTGATAACAAAGTAATTTCTAATAATCCTTATAGTTCTATATTTGAACTTGAAAATGAAAAAGTTGCAGTTACAAATCATTATGAGCTTTATAATCTACAAGGCAAATTAATAAGATCATTCAAGTCAATAGAAAAAGGAAAAGTAAATGAAACTATTTCTAATGATCTCCCAAATGGAATTTATATACTGGTTAATAATCAAACTAAGGAGACGTTTAAAATTATAAGATGAAAATAAAATATTTAATTTTATTAACATTTATTACCAAATTGGGTGTCAATACTTTGACAGCCCAATTTGGTATTTTAAATATTGAAGCTGGATGGTCTGTCAATACATCAATTACTAAAGATCAAGTATCTATTCATAACGAGTCTTTTTGGATTAAAGATCATTTGATTAGTAACTATTCAATTACAATAAATCCAATTAAACGACTTTCGACTTCCTATTCAAAATTTGAAGCAAAATTTGTTTATTATGATTATCCGAAAGGGGCGGGGTCAAAATTATCTGTTTATAAACTAGGTTTGATTGGATATAGGTTTTGTAAATACGAATACTTAACATTGAATTACCATTTTAAAACACAGCGTAAATCTAATTATATTGTATCTATTGGACCTATAAAAAGAAAAATGGAAGAGCTTGAATTTATTGGTTATGCAGTGCCTGGAAACTTTTGGGAACCTATCTGGCGTGAGAACAAAACATCAAACTATAGCTTGATTACTGGATTGGAATATAAGGTGTTAGTTTTTAAATATCTTTATGCAAAAACATCCATTTCTTATTTTTATTTTAATAAAGAACCTCGACACAATTTAAGTATGTATGTAGGATTGGGTGTGCCTTTAGATATTCCATCAACTTATAAAGTTAAAATAAAGTCCATATTCAAACGAAATAAAAAATAATTGCATGAAATTAGTCATTTTTATACATCTACTTTTGATCTATAACATTCAAGGATTCGCTCAATTTGGGAATTTAAATATATATATTGGAAAGAGTATTGGAAGTTTATTTGAAGATGAAACAGATGATAACTATTTGAGGTTTCGAGCGAATGATTTGTCAAATAAAAGAGGTAAAATTTTGTACCATTTCATTGTTAAATATAACAAAAATGAAAATTTTTCTTTAGACTTTGGAATGGGTAGAGAATTTTATAATTATTTAAATTTAGCGGATAATAGTTATCAAGACATCATCTATCCGGATAATACTATATTGAGCAGATATCTTGAGTTTTACACTTTGAGAGGGAACTATTATTTAGTTCATGATAAAAATAGTCAATTTTATTTTAGCTCTGGACTTACTCTTAATAAATGGACAGAATACACTTTCATAGGATATGAAGACATACATAGATTTATCGAAAAGCCAAGAGAAACAATTCAAAGTGTAAGTATGGGAGTAAATTTTGGCTTCGGCTTTGAAATTAAATTACTAAAGTACTTAGTGCTAAGCATCCGACCAAATTATACTTTGAATACAACTAAACCTCACCATCGGAGGAACTTTGAAATCGGATTGGGCATTCCAATAAATATATATCATCCAAAAAAAATAAATATTAAAGACTCACCAAATTTAAGATTAAAAAAATAGATAACAAATTGTTACAATTCCTATTTCTTGTGAAGTAAAATACTTTTGAGTACATTGTACTGAAAGACAATCACCACAAAATCCAGTCTGTTATTAAATATTGCTTTATAAAACTTTTATTTAACCTTTTGCGTTCTAGGAAAGCACAATGTTTGAGAATATTGTAAAAAATTCAATTGTAAAAAAAATGCTGTTGAAAAATATTCGTTTGAAAGCATACAGATGGCATTAAAATAAAGTGTTTTAAACTTAAAGATTATTTGGATTCGATTCAGCTTGCAATTAATAAATATTATTATAAGATTCAAAAACTTGATAAGCAAGCAAATCAAAAGTTCAATTTATAGCAATTTTACCCAAACTTACTCAGGAATTAGTGGACCTCTTGATTGTTTAATATCCAAATGCTGTTAAGTTGCATAGTTTTTAGCCAATTCAAGACACTCCATGTCCCTCGCCGGGAGCAACTCCATAATCAAGCGTTGAAATGATTTTGTTGGTCACTTCTTGATATAAGTCAAAGTATTTTTAGAAATGAAACATGGCAGGAGCTTATACTTTTAGTACCCCTGATAAAAGAATCTTAAGATCAACATATGCGTAAGACCCCCTACCCTTAGACAAGTGAAAGAATCAATTAATTCAATTATCACTGTTTAGGAATCTAGCATTAAATTCTTCAAGTAGTTCCATAATATAACTAAAATTTAATTCAGCTTCAGTTGAAGTGCTGATTTATGGATATTCCGATGCTTTGCATTGGATATGAAAGAAATTTTACTCTCAAAAGATTGTTTTATTGGACTGAATTCTTTCAGCATTAACATTTGAAATTACCAAAATTGCAATTTCAGGTTAGGGGTATACTCATAATTTGATCCTTTTTGGTCTAAACTATTAGGGGCTTTTCTTCAAATTTTGGGTCAAAATCTTACGCTCGTTTAAAAGTTCCCTGCGTTAGTACGAAAGGTCTTGACAAATTCAAGTTAATATTTGACCTTTGGCTTAACATTTATAATAATTTGAGTTGAAATTAGAAATGCTTGTAATTCAATAGAAATTGCTTGCAATCCAATACAAAATCAATTTTTGATAGTTTGTAAATGAGTATAAATATAAATTTTTTTTAATATATTGATGGGACCAATAATGAATTGCCCTGTAAATTATATAATTGAAATAAACGCAAGATTTAAGTAAAACATGCTTAAATCGAAATGTTGGCACTAATAATAAAACTAAAATACACTATGAAAAAGACAGGATTAATTTTAACAGGACTATTTTTTGCAAGTTTTACATTTGGACAAACTGTCAATTTTCAAGCGGGCACTTCTTTGTCACAGCTTGATTGGAAATTTAATGGAACCAATTTTGGTTCACTTTATAATAAGACTTTGATTGGCTATTCAATTTTAGCTGGAATAGATTATTTAGACAAAAAATATTTTAATCTTTCAAGTAATATTGGTTTCATAAGAAAAGGAGGTAAAGATGAAGTTCAACTTTACGACCAAAATGGAGTATTGACAAGTGGAACATTAATTGATAAAGCTACTCTTGACTATTTCTCAATAAATACTATGGTTGACATAAAATATGAAATAAAAGAAACTTTTACTCCATTTGTTGGGATTGGTCCTCAATTTGGCTATTTAATAAATAATAGTAAACTATTTGACCCTATTAAGAAAGATGATAGGTTGGAGAATAAATCATATGGATTGTTGGTTGGAGGTGGAATAAAGTATAATAGATCTAAATTTCAGCTTGGATTACGTTCAGATTATTATTTGGATTTTACAAAAGTTGTTGATTGGACAGATGTGGCTCCGACAGGAGGAAGCAAGATAACTTCAAAAACATATTCAATTAGCTTCACTATCGGATATAAGTTAAAATAAATTACAAGTGCCAACACGCGGTCATACAAAATTGGGGTTTAATTGGTTAGGCAAGCGTCTTTCTCGCTGGCTAGTTTTTATCGACGGATAGTTTCGCTTCCACGTTTTCCCCAACTAAGCATACCGCAACCGTGGGATCATCGTATCAGTCCTAGTTATTGCATATCAAATTTCTAAGCTAGAAATGATCCAAATATGAGGAAGCAGATGCAAAATCGCTATAATCGAACACTAACTTTCAATATCAGCTCCAGGTGCATTCTTCATTACTGAAGACATACCATTCTTTCTCCCTGATTCATCATTATACATCTCACTAGTACCAATAATCTGGCCATTAGAAGCCTTAAGGTTAAAGTACAGCTTACCGTTCTTAGCAGCCTTAAGATCAAATCTAGCTTCTAACTGAGAATTCTTCCTTACAGATTCAATGCCATTTAAACAGCTTTTTTTTGCCTTATAGCCTTCACTGGTAAGGATAACTTCACCATTGCCAGCCTTTAAATTAAATTGGAATTCACCATTTTTACGAGTTGAAATAACAAATTTTCCCATGATTGATTAGTTTTGAATCCAAATATAAGTCAATCTCCAAAAATTGTATAAAAAAAATAAATTTATGAAGAAAATCAATACTTGGAAACAGGAAATATATTAACTCCTCACTAAAATTGAATGAATTTATACCAATAACCCGTAAATCACAAAGCTTAACAGAAGCCAATTATTAAGGATAAAATGCAACCCATTCATATTAAACCCATTTAAAATAAATGCACCATCAAGAGCTTTAAAATACTTAAATAGCTATATAAAGCTATGAATTATGTAAATTGAGCATTCCTGAATACCCAAAATAATGTATATTCTTCTTGGTCTTCAATTTTAGCTTCAGAATTGAAATTTTCACATTAAGATTGAAGCTATCCAGTTAATAAAAACAAATTCCTACTTTAAAATATTACTAACATTATGTATAGTACAGTAATCATGTATTCTCTCGCCCTAAACCTGCCTAAATCAATATTTAAGTCTCAATTTCAGAATATTTCAGGAAAAGGCATAGACTATAAATTTTGATTTTTTCCTCCAGATACATCAGTTCTAGCTATTGTCCTCACTTTCAACTTTAAATTCCCTATAAAGAGCTTCCCAAACTGAGGACAAATTAAATTTTTGATCTAGATTATGGAAAAACGGTAAAATGTCATCACTTTCAAATCCAAATTCCTTAAATAAAGACTCCCAAACTGGTGACAAATCCCTGAAACATTAATTTTCCAATAAGTACAGTCAATATTCATCTGCGACTAAGGGTCATTGCTCTTTGTCATTGAGTAGCCATATTTTCAATTATTGCCTTTAAATCCTTAATATGAGAAAATACTGGAATTATGCCATAAAAATAAATTGACTTTTATTAAAGTGACTCAGATGATTAAAATTTAAATAACTTTGGCTTATTAACTAACTGCTAAAATATTGAATTATGAGAGTGCTCTATGGATTAATAATAATGCTTGGATTTCTAGGTTGCAACAAGGAGGAAGAGAACAAGACTAAACTGGAATTAACAGTACTGAATATACACGGTTTTCCAGCAGCAGGAATTAATGTTAAACTTTATAAATTTATTCAAAATTATTTAGAAAATGTTTCAGAAATTGCAAAAGATAAAACAAATGAAAAAGGAATTGTTAGCTTCAATAATTTAGATAGCATTAAGTATTATTTTAGTGCAATAGACGGTTGTTCAAACAATTATTTGGATATACGATCAGCAACTATGAAAGCAGGAATAACTACAGCTATTACCATACAAATGCAACAAACTGCAAATGTATCTATAACAAATAATACTAAAAATAAGTACTCAATCTATTTTAACGGTAAAGATGGATTTTTCATAGAAAGCATGCAAAGCCGTTTATTTAGCAACAGTATGCCTATAGGAGCTGTAAATGTAAGGGTGTTACAGGTAGGAACCAATGGTGGACCACAAACTGACACAACATATATTATAGAGGCAGAATGTAATTCTAATGAAAGTATAGTGATCCCATAAAATAAAAAATAAGAATTGTGAAAAAAAACATATTTGTATCACATATTTCAGAAGAAGAATTTGTTGCAACCTCCATACTTGAAATATTAAAAGAAAGATTTAAAGACAAAATCAATTTTTTTTCATCAACACATAAGGGATGTATTGAACTTGGGGATAAATGGTTAGAAAATATAAAAGAATCAATGGAAACAGCAGATCTAATATTATTAATTTGCAGCCCCATTTCAATAACAAGACATTGGATTAATTTTGAAGCTGGTGCAGGATGGATTAGAGGAATTCCAGTGATTCCATTGTGCCATTCAGGGTTAAAACCAGGTCAATTGCCTTCACCAATCAGTTTTTATCAAGGAGCAGAAATAAATAGTACAGAATGTTTTGAGAAATTATGTATGCGTATTTCAAAATTATGTGGGACGAATCTACCAAATTTGGAGGCAGAAGATTTTTTAACAAAAATAACAGAATTTGAAAAAAAAATAAAAAATGAGCTATTATATAAAGATACATTATTTATAAAAACGTTATTATTTGGCGACCTAAAATTTTTAAAATATTGTATTTATGCTTCCACTATGAGTGTACCTGAGATAATTGAATTTGAAAAGGAAAAATTACGGATTAATAATTATACCATAAATTATAACAAGTTATTCAATTTATTTAATCCTTCTATGCTCAATGTAATAAGTGGAGAAAAGGTTTATGTGCAATATTATAAAACTATAATTTCTTTATCAAATAATATAAAATTTATTTTGAGTCGAAATAATATGTCAATAGCTCCAGATATATTAAAAGGATTAGAAAATTTTATATTTCTGGGAAATAATATAGATTGGTATAGTTCTATAGATAATATATGTAGAAATATGAAACAATTTGATTTTGTATATAGTATGATTAAGGATGAACCAACTCCATTAAGGAAAGCTAATGGAACGAGTCTTCCTTTCTTTAAATACTATTTTAGTTTAGAAGCTTCAAAACAATTATTAAATATATTAAGTTATGAATTCGACTCCATATTAGGTAATGATGAAACAATTCTATGATGGGCATGATGTCTATCAAACATAAAAAAATTACTTCCAAGAAAAGGAATAGGAGAATAGATTGATTGCTTCATAAATAATATCATTAACAGCATCTAATCTTGAAAACATGACCTCAAACGCAATTTACCTATATATAAACTTGCGCTTGCGCTCACCATCAATTTAGTAATGCTTGTTCTGCAGATAGAATATAAGCATGAAAAATAAATACTGGTTGGCCAAAGCTCAAAAACTGTATCTACAGAAGAAAACGATTACAGTTATACTTTGATTCTGCAGATGTGATTGGAATAACTACAGTTAAAGTTATCAATTAATAACAAATCATATCTCCAGAATCAAACATGAAACAGAGCATAATAAATTGGAAGCACCTTCTTCTAGAGAAGTAAAATAGAACAAAACAACCAGCTTTAAATGGCTCTGGAAAGCCTACAGAAGCCTTCTGATGAGTTTAAAATTAACCTTAAGGAGAAGTAAAAACACCCACTTTGAGACTTGTATATATGCTCATTTAATCTCACAGATATGCTAATATATTGTAGCCTAAATAAAGCTCATATAGGGCTAATTCAAAATATTACTAACATATTGCTATACAAGATTCTCCTTTTTTTTATACAGGACAATATTCTGATTATTAAATCCAGAATAATTTATGCCATACTTAAATCTAATAGTATAGCGTTAAATGACTTTATGCAATACCTCATAAGTTCAAGATTGAAATTACTAGTATTTATACAGACTAGAAATTATTGAAATTATATAAAGATTATGAAAAAATTATTATTACTATATATACTTGTTCCTTTAGGTATACATGCCCAAACTTTCACAATTTGTGGATTTAATTGGGATACCATTTATATAGGCACTGATAACCTGATTAGATTTAACAATATCAATTGTAATCCTTTGAAATATGATATAGTTCCAGAGGTCACATCAAAGTATAAAGATAGTGTACTTAACATTCTACCTTCTTCGCAAAAAAAGTATAGACTTTCAATTTACAATGGCAAAAACGCACCAATTGTATTTACACTTTATTCTCAGCGAATCACTCTTGATATCAAATGTCTAGCTAACACACTAGTCCCAACAGACACTAAAGTGATTAAAAAAGAAGTTGCTAAACAATTAAGAGGCGTCAAACCAATAGTAAATTGTCCTTGGTTGCGTGAAGCTTGTGTAATTCTTGGCTTTAATTTCAGAATTGAGCGTAATAAAGAAATAATTTATGTAGAGGAAATAACTGGATGGCAACTCTCATCTAATTCTAAAACTGCCCTTCAAAAGATAACCAAAGGTTCAACAATTATTTTTGAAAATATTAATTGGAATTGTCCAGGGGATGATGCAGGTGGACAAACAGATATTGTACTAGAAATTGAATAAACCACAGCTAATACATAAGTACTAGTTGAGTACGAAACAATGAGTTCTCAGTTACTTGCAACCTAATAAAAGAAGAAATCACTTTCTCAATTTTATTTGTTATCCCAGCAATAGAGCTGGCTACAGAGCTGGTGGAGCCTTCTGTCAAGGCTGAGATACCGTCTACTGACGGTAGAAAGCATTGGCCACTGTGATCAGCAAGCATACCTTTAAAGAAATACCACCAGAGGTGGTTAAATAGATAAGCTTATGTGCAGCGGGAGGCTCCCAGCTGCCAGCTCCAAAACAAGTAAGCAGCGGTGGATTTATAAGTGTTTGAAATGAAAGAGAGAATGAGGCTAGATAAAATGGGTAGGCATGTGTATAGCTAATCTAGACCATGAAAGAAAGAATGAAAACTCTTATAAAGACAGGAAAGCTGTGGATGACGAAACAAGCTTACCTACAAAAATCTGTGACAAATGTTCTATAAATGCGTTGGCTTAGGAGAGGCTTATAGGACATGGTCTCGTTGCAAACGAGATGGCACACGTTTTTGTGTAAGTGAAGTTGAGGAATGCCATATAACAGATGTGCTATGAGTGGAAATGTGAGCCACCTGCAGGAAAAGAACACACAAGAAACATGGAGATATAAAAATACTAACTATTATA
The DNA here is from genome assembly GCA_016712225.1 of Candidatus Defluviibacterium haderslevense. Lineage (NCBI taxonomy): Bacteria > Pseudomonadati > Bacteroidota > Saprospiria > Saprospirales > Saprospiraceae > Candidatus Defluviibacterium > Candidatus Defluviibacterium haderslevense. Next base: position 4,249,605 of record JADJRL010000003.1, read on the forward strand.
TTAAACATATATGTAGGAATTAAATAATGGATTATCTTTAACATAAAATAACTGATACAATGACCAATCCATTTACAATACAACCATTAAAGAAAGATAATTTGTTTCAAAAATTATTAAAGACAAAAAGTCCAAACAATGCCTTGATAGAATTAAATAACTTATTAGCTAGTAAACCTATTTCAGCCATTAGCATTGGAGATATAAATAGAATTGAAAGTGAATATAGTTTAAGCTTATCTCGAAATTACAAAAAGGAATTGATTGGTATATATACAAATTTGTTAAAATTTTACCTAAATGACTCAATACTTTCTGACCAAGAAAAAGGAGATCTAAGAAGTATAAAAACATTATTCAACCTAATTGAGACTGATGTAAAAGATGTACATTTAGAATTAACAGCAGATATATACAGAATCAAATTGGAAACTGTTTTAAAAGAGGATAACTTAACAGACTCAAAAGCATCTTTTTTAGATTCAATAATAAAGAACTTAGAATTGCCTGAAGAAATATCACTTAAAATAACTGAGGAAATAAAAACAAAAAATTTAACAGATAAATGGAAAGAAATTACTAGTGATGACAGATTATCTCCAGATGAAGTCAAGGAATTTGAATCATTAAGCAGAAATTTAAATATCACTATTCAGATGAGTGAAGCATCTAAAGAAGCAACTGAAAAGATGAAATATCTTTGGACTCTAGAGAATAGTGAAATACCTAAAATAGAAGTTGATCTTAATTTGGCAAGTAAGGAAGTCTGCTATTATACTTCTAAAGTAGAATGGTATGAATACAGAAAAATCACCAAGAGAATTGATTATCATGGACCAAGTTTAAGCATACCTGTATTTAAAGGGTTAAAGTACAAAGTTGGAAGTATAAGCCCAAAAAGCATTTCAAAGGATGAAATAAAACTAATTGATTCAGGCCAACTGTTTGTAACTAATAGTAAAGTTATTTTTGTTGGAACTATTGGCAATAAATCAATACCATTATCAAAATTATTATTTATTGAATCCATTGACAATGGTGTTGTATTAAATAAAGAAACCGGAACTTCCCCTATTATAAAAGTTAGTGGAGAATTTGAATGGCTTACACTAATGCTGATATTAAACAGATTAATTAAAAAAGATTAAATACATACTATAAAGATCTTGTTTAGAATAAAATGACATAAGCAAGAAACACTGTATAAGTAAATCAAACATAAAAAAAGTAAGGCGTACATCACTGAATACACCCTCCAAATAATGGTAACAGTTAAGCTTCTACCAAGCTACCATTTGTACTAAATAAATTGACATCTGCTCTCACAGCGTTAGAAATAACAGTGTTCTCATCTTGCCTGTTATCTGGGATATAAACCCACCTGTAATTAAGCTCTAGGATCTTACCTGTCTCTGGAACCACATAATCATAAGGCTCATATTCCTTTTTGTCTATAGACCCAGGAAGTTGCTTACCGATCATGGTTTTAGCTACATCTTCAGAAAACGTAGAAGCAATGTTAGCTTTTTTGACTGTAGCATATAGCCTACCTTCTTTGGAATGAATGAATTCTAAATCCCCTAGTAGAACTAGAACAATGAAAACTTCTCCAACAGCATTCTTCTTGATGGAATTAGTTGAAACTGTTACCATTTTAAAATAAATTAAGAAATTAAAAGATCACCTTTTGAATAAAGGGGCAGGGAAACTTTCACTGCAAGGATAACAAGGGGGTGTAGGGTTGGGGAATAGCTAGGGGGAGATTCTCAAAAGAAATTGAAAAGAGGAAAAAAAAGGTGTTAGAAAATATAAAAAAAATAAAAAATCAATGCCTACCTTTGAAATACAGTTTATTATAGTTCATTAAAGTTCTACAAAAGTGAGACCCTAATGAGACCCAAAAAGAAAAAAGCCCCGTAAATCAAAGACTTACAAGGCTTAAAAGTGATCCCGTCAGGATTCGAACCTGAGACCCTCTGCTTAGAAGGCTTAACAATATTGGGTTAATATGTATCAATATAATCTTAAACAGTTGGTTATCAATAATAAATTGTTTAGTTAGCATCAAAATAAACCATATTTATAGTATATTTGCTTGCAAATGGCTTGCAAATTTTAATATGAGTAAAAGCAAATATAGTGTTTCCATAGTACTGGATACTAGAAGCATAAAGACAAATAATGCACACCCTATTAAATTTAGGATAATCATTAACAGAAAGTCTTTTCATATATCAGCGGGATTTAATGTTGAAGCTTCATATTGGTTGGAAGTGAAACAACAAATTTCGACAAGATATACATTATTGGGGAATGTTACTAGATTAAATAACTTTTTACAAAGAGAAAAAAGTAGAATTCTTGATAAACTTTTAGAACTTCAAGAATCTGGTAAACTAGATCGATTATCATTTCCAGTTATTAAACAATTAATTCTTCAAAAAAGTGCTGAAACATTGACTTTGCATTACATTTCATTAATTATTAAGGACTTGGAGGATGCTAAAAAATTTGGAAATGCAAAGGTCTACACTACTCTACTTCGAAGTATTTCTGATTTTGTTTCAAAAAAGGAATTTCCTTTAAATCAAATCAATTATAGATGGCTAAAGAAGTATGAAATCTGGTATTTATCAAAAGGTAATTCAATTAATGGACTAGGTATAAAATTAAGAACATTACGAGCAGTAATTAATCAAGCAATTAAAACTGAAAAACTAACTCAAGATATGTATGCATTTAAGGACTATCCTATTAAACATGAAGAAACAAGAAAAAGAGCTATTAGTAGAGAAGACTTAATAAAGATTCTCCATTTTGAACCAAAAACCCAGAGGCAAACTAGAGCAAAAGACTATTTTTTAATTAGTTTCTATTTGATGGGAGCTTCTTTTGTGGATATTGCTATGCTTAAAATCAAAAACATAATTCAAGATAGGATTGAATATAAAAGGCAAAAGACTGGAAAGCTTCACTCTATTCCGCTATCAAAGCCATTAATTGAGATTATAGACAAGTATAGAAATGGAAAGAAAGATAACGAATATATATTAAATGTAGTAAAGTCAATTGATCCAAAAATCCAGCTAAAACAAATAAGTGATGAACTTAGACGATATAATAAAAGCCTAAAAGAAATAGGAAAAATATGTGAAATTGAATCTTCGATCTCAAGCTATGTAGCAAGACATTCATATGCAACAAGTGCTAAAAAACTTGGAGTGCCTATTTCGGTAATAAGTGAGTCACTTGGCCATAATACAGAAAAAACTACTCAAATATATTTGGATTCATTTGAAAATGATGTAGTTGATAAATACCATGAAATGGTTATTGATTTATAAAATAAAAGTTTATTTGATATAAGTTAGAACTATGCTCAAAAGATATGTAGACATTCTTTGCTAACCACAATAGTGGTTAGCAATCTAATTTTATTAATAAAGATGCATATGAAGCACATAAATTGGTTGAGTATACTTGATTGTCGTGGCTGTAACTAATCAATACAATTGGATTTTTTTTCATAATTTAGTAGAAAATTTTATATTCTATATGAAAAATAGTATACTTAAATCCACTCATCATTCTAAAATTAAAAGAAATTATATTATTCATATATATAACATTTCAGTATAATTTTATATGCTCAATTTAATTATAGAATTTTATTAAACCGATTTTTTCCCTTATACTATTTATTTCATACGTTTTCATAATAATATTATTTTCAATAATCTTCAATTCAAGACAAAGTTCTTGAAATTGGTGCTTTGTAGTTATAAGTTCAATTTGAATGAAGTCATTGATATCTTTTGATAATTTTAATTTGAGTGACTTAATATTTTGTTCTTGATCCGAAATTGAAATATCTAAATCCTCTTTATAAGTTATTAGATTATTATATTTTCAGATATGGTTACTAAAAATAAAAAATTCTTAGAACATTTATATGGCTCTAATTCAAATTTATTAAAAAACTTCTTGAACTCCAATTCGGCATATAAATCAGATCTAGATTTTTTGTGGAGAATTGAAATTTGATCAAAATTGTCAATTATAAATTTCCAATCACTCTTATTATCAATAGACTGATATACTTTGTTTGAAATCTCAATTTTTTCAAAGGAGTTAATCAAATTCAATTCTTCGAGTGTTTTTTTAAGCTTATTTTTACTATTATCTAAAGATTTAAAATACTCTAAACAATTATCGGAAAAAACTAATTTTATATCGTTATAAATATTTGTGAATTCAGAAAATGGATTATAATTGGAATTATAAACAAAATGATCTATTACCCTTTTAGTATAGTTAGATAAAGAACCAACAATACTATTCAAGTGGTTTAATTTATCTTCATGTTTAATTCTTCGTACTGTAATATCAAGTTCAATTTTTCTAAATTCAATTAATTGATTTTCCAATAATTGAATTGCATCACTTAACTCAGCTATTTTAATTGCCTTGCTTTTCTCAAGTTCTTCTATTTCTTGATTAAGTTTAATCTTCTGTGTATTAGCATCATGGTAATAAATTTTATGCAAGTCAGTATTGAAAGTTAGATCTGAAAGATTAATTATTTTATTACTCCACTTAACTCTTAATTTTGATGCTTCAATGTAATATTCCTTGAAGTAACATTTAAAAATCAAATCATTATGTAATTTTGATAATTCATATGTCTCAAGGTCAAAAATAAATGCATTTTGGTGATTTGTAAAAATTATATCGTTGTATGTTTGCCACCTTGTTTTATCATTTTCATCAAATTTATGAAATAGCCAAAAAATGAATGTTTCTTCATTTCGATAAAATTCTTGGCGTTTAGTAATTACACTTATCCAAGTTGTAGAAAGTTGCAATTCAATTGCAATTTTTTTATTAAAATACTGAGCTTGTACATCAGGTCTCTTCCATTCTTTTGATATTTCACTTTTGGTTACTCTTTCAATATCTATTGAAGATACTCCTTTATTTATTGATTTATTTAATTCCAAACATTCAGCAATTTTTTTCTTTAAATCCTTATGCAACAAACTTTCTTTAACTAGATAATATTTATGTATATCTACTTCTTCCTTAGTTAGTCCATTATTTGTCTTAATATGGCATTCTGGACTATCTCTTAAATGTGCAAAGTGTAGAATGTTTCTTCTTTTTTTATCCAAAGATGATTTTTTTCCTCTGATTCTGATTTTTTCTCTACAAAACGGACAAATGAATAATTTTTCTCTTTTGTTCTGGATTGATCTATCCAATTCGGAACGAAAAAGGTTTACCTCATCAATCGGCAAACCGAAAAAAATATTAGCATCAATATACTCACCAGTTTCAATATTAAGAACTTCTTCTATTGACCTTAAATTTTGGTTTTTCATCTAACAAAGAATAAAATAAATATCATTTTTAAATTCGATTTAACAAACAGAAAATCGATGCATAAATTCTTTTGCCTATACTATCTGATACTGAATTCATAAGTAATTTTTTATATCTAAAAATAAGATATCCAGAAAATTCTGTCGTTCTTAATTTTGCACTGCGTAAAGCTCTACAATATGCTTTAGTCTTTGACATCTTTATAGTACTGCTGACACTTATTAATTGCTTTAAATTATTATTAAACACATCTTGTCTTTGGAGTTTGAGTTGATCAAAATTTAAATTTAATTGAGTATTCAAATCATTATTAAAATTAATATTTGCTGACATTATCGAAGCATCATCATCGTAATATATTTGATCAATATCAGCCTTTATCTTTGGGTTCAAGTGAAGCAACGTTGCTCTTTGTCTAGACTTATCACAATGATCAATTTTAGTTCCACGCATCTTGTTAAGATAAAAATGCCCTGAACAAACTCCCAAATAATTTTCTAGCATTAAAACTTTGCTTCGATCAACAGACTGTGGAATTATGTGTTCAATATTAATATTATATTGTAGTTGTTTTTCACAATAAGCACAATAGCTTTGTTGGGATTTTTTCAAAATACTTAATACTTCACCTCTACAATCATCTTTTAAATCGTCATATGATGAATTGTTATTTCTTAATATTTTAAGACAATCAGGCTCTTTATTCAAATCAAAAACCAAGTTTCTCATTACTTTACAAATGAAATTCTTTGTTCATAATCTTTTAACCATTGAGGTAGAGATTTAACTATTGATTTCAATTCATTTAATTTTTTTTCAGCACTAATAAAATCTAATTTATTGAATAGGGCATCAATTTCTTTTTTTTGAATTCTATAATCATCTATAGCATTTTCTGCTAATAATATTTTCTCAAGAATTTCATCGGCAGTTGCGCTGTAAATATCTGGTAGCTCTTCATATGGAATAATTTCACCGTTGTTGAGCATTATTATATTCTCTCTTTTCATTCCAGAAAGTACTAATGGGGAATGTGATGTAAAAATAAATTGAATATTAATAAAAGTTGAAGTTAATGCTGATACTATAGTTCGTTGCCAATTTGGGTGTAAATGCAATTCCAATTCATCTATTAGTACAATTCCTTGTCCATCCAATGCATTTTCACTATTTTCATTTGCAATAGTCAACCTTCGTGCTATATCACAAACTAATCCAATAATCATTCGTTCCCCCGATGAAAGCAAATTAACTTTCATTGAAGTCGAATTTTTATTTATGTATAGATTTTCAATTATATCTTGAGAAAAATCAATTATATTATTTGAATCACTTTCAATTCTCAATTCACTAAAAATTTCTGGTGCAATTTCTTTCATAAATCGGTTAAATGCATTTCGGACATTTTCAAGAGATTGCAGTTTATAATCCAAATTCTTTTTTGCAACTTTAGTTGCATTTTCTGAAATAACTTGCTTAATAAACCATTTTTCAAAACTATCAAAACTAGGCAAAATAATATTCATAGCTCCTTGATAGGCATTTAACTTTTCATCATATGTTTTCTTTTCTGCTTTTTTAGAAAATTCAATAGTGCAAGTTCTGTTAACGTTGTAATTTGCTAAAATAGGGATATTTGATAGTTTGCTTTTAATTATTCTTTCTTTTATCCTGTTTACAAAATTTTTTGGTGTTTTTTCAAAATTGAAACCTGGGCTATTTCTTTCCTTAGTTATCGAAATTCTATTGATCTGTTCTTCAGATGCATAGAACTGGGATTCTGGTGGAAAGTTAAGATTGAATAATACAGTTGCTTTACTATAATTTGCGCCAAATGTTATATAATCCGTTAAAAACCAAGAATCTATATCATATGCTTCAGTATTTGAAATTAGTTCGCCTGTAAAATGCGTAAAACATAAGGAAATTGCATCAAGTAAAGTGGTCTTTCCCGCACCGTTGTTCCCAATCAAGACCACAACATTAGAATCGGGAAAATCTATTTCAATACTTGAAAATTGTTTAAAATTTTCTAAAATTAATTTTTTGATTTTCATTTTCCAAAGATATAACATTTATCGTTTTTCAAAACAATACTAATTAAATAATTCATAATACTTAATTTAGTGTATTTAAATTGAAAAATTATATTCATTTATAATTTGGAGTCTAAGTTCAAGTAAGTGGAGTTGTAAAGATTGCAAGATTGCCTATCGCCATGGCGATTTATAATCTGCCTATGTCGAGAGGCTATCTTGTCGGGAGACCCGAACCCCTTAAATACCTAATCCATCATATTCATCATCTTCGGAATTATCCTCAGTTTCCTCATCATTCTCAATTTCAATACTTCGTTCATCTTCAACCTCTTTTTCTAAATTTTTGGATTCACGAAGATCGCTAAGCTCTTGTAATTCAGAATCCTCCTTACTTTGTTTCCTGTCCAATTCATCCAGTTTGTTAATGTCAAACCCCAAAGTCTTAAATCTGTAGTGCCTTCCTTGATCCTCAACTCCATACAGTGAGCCACCTCTATAATAGGGCTCTAAACCTTCAAATTTGAGCTGAGACAGGAATTCTTGACTAGAATTGGCTTTGCTATAGATTTCTGTAATTGTATCTGAAATCTGGTTTTTTTGAGACAATTTAGCATTATCGATTTGAATCGGATATTCTTTTGTTGGGTTTTGGACTTTAGATCGTTTTCCATGTTCAGGCAAGCTATGGACAAGCTCAGGATATTTCTGTTTTTGATAAGCATCTAAAGCAAGTTTGAATTCATGGAATTCCTTTTTGGAAATTCTATTTGATTCTCCGGTCATATATTTTGTTGAAGACATTAAAATATGTAAATGAATATGATCCTTGTCATGATGAGACGAAGCTAGATATAAATTGTCGTTGCCTCTTAATTCAATGAATTTTTTCGAAATGTCTTTAAGTAGGTCTTTACTGATATGTTCTATGTCTTTGTTTGAGAAAGACAAAATCGTATGATTGAGCTTAATATTATCACTTCTTTTGTATAATCGTAAAGAATCATTGGATTCAAATTCCTTTGTCCAGCCAATAGCAGAACAAGATCGAAGATTATGCTTTAATATTGGTTCTGATTTTTCATCCTTTTCAGGCTTAAGGATATAATTTACTAATTGGCCAATTTTATTTCGACGAGTTAGATTTTTTAATATCACGGATCATAGAGAGTTTATGAATTCCAATAATTGAGCTTTCTTAACTTCATCCTTAGCAATATGCAATTTAATATATTCTTCCAAGTTTTTAGGATGGTGAAGTAAGGGTAATATTTCTCGCTCCAGTCTATTAATTGAGTCCATTATATCTCGGCCCAAATCAAAATTTAATTTGTTAGCATCAAACATGTCCTGTACTGTATTGTATGTCATTGCAAGAATCTGTGATATTCTTTTTACTTCCAACAAATCAGGAACTATAAAAGAGTTATTAATATAAGCGAATGTCGTTTCTTTGATAAACTGAGTTCTACTTAACTTATGCTTTTTAGACTCGAAGGTTAAAACTTTTAATTCATCTGGATTAAAGGAGATGGTGAATTCTTTTTCTTTTTTTCTTTTCGCAACTCTCCACTTTCTTTTATACTCCCTCCAATATTCACTCCGAACCTTTTGAATTTCTTCATGCGTTCCTTTTTCAAGAACTCCATTTGTTTGCAAATATGAGTATATTGAATTCTCCTTGTTAACCTTTCTTTTCATCTTCAAATTGAATTAAAGGAGGAATATCATATGGAAGAACATTGTCTGGAATATATGGAAGAATTTCAGTTAATAATTTCAACTTTTGGTTCTTGTAATATGGAAACAATTTTGCATGAATTGGTGGTTTGTTGCCAATTAGAATAATTGCCTTATTGCTCATTCGAATTTCATCTGAGGTCATTAATTGACGAGTATGGCGAACCTCATTTTCATCCACATATTCAAATTTACCTAGCGTCATTTCTAAAATCTTGCATGTTTCAATCGGTTGACCTGGCAAATACACTTTTGCATAGCAATTGGCTGAAATGTTTTTTGCTTCATACGAACCATAGATATGTTCAAGTATGTGGTAGTCTTGATAGATCAAAAGTATACCACTATTGTATTTACGGATATTAGAAATGATTGTTGATAGTGAAGGCAAAAACATCGATCCTGCTTCATCTAAAAGAAAGAAAATATTATTTTCATGCTTATCTGGAATTCTAATTAATATTTTATTCATAAATTGTTGGAAAAACAGTGATGAAATTCCGCTATAATATTGCATAGTTGGAATGGAGTTATTGATAAACAAAGCAATCTTTTTAGTGCGGAATTCTGCAAAATCAATTGTATCAATGGATGTAATCTTAGCTATTGTTTCATCTGCGAAAAGTGATAGAGAAGCTTTGGCTGTAGCTACAATAGACAGGAGAGTCTTGTCGCCATATGCAACAAATGCTTTATATTCGGATAACAATTTATCATCTCGAGTTTTAACAATGAGTTTGTCTATTTTTTCAGGATTTCCAGCAAATACATTTATCAGATGAAGGACATTGTATAAGTTTCTATGTTCTGGTTCACCATAGAATATCAGATATCGAATAAATAGGGATAAAAGACTCTCAGCAGACTTGTTCCAAAATGGATCTTTGGCTTCACCCAGTGCATTGCGAACTAGCAGTGTTGCTAATTTTTGAATATCCGAAATTGTTATACATCTTTGAAGTGGATTAAAGCATTCTGAGGCTTCATTGCTATAGTCTATTACTTTAATGGTATATCCATAACTTTGTAATGCGCCACTTACAAGTATTCTGATTTCATGAGATGGATCATTGAAAATGAGTGATGAATTTCCTTTAGCCATAAATAGTGCGCTATTGATAAGTACAGTAGAGCTTTTGCCTGAACCGCTTCCACCTAAAATAATTGCATTTTTATAGCTCTCAGAAATTGAAAGACAATTTTCACCATCAAGACAAAATCCAGTATCTGAATTTTGTAAAACTTTATCAACAGAAATAAAGTCAGCATTGAATTCTGTTTTACGACTCATTTGAACAAGAGAAGAAATAAAATCAAACAGTCCTGTTGCTATTTCAGCACAAAGCCAATATATGACTTCAAATATTACACCTATTATCTTCATCATCTTGTCATCAATTTTTCAATAGTTTCTCCCGTTTTAAGTAAAAGCATTCCAGAAACTTTACATAATAGGGCAAAGGCCATTGTCATCAATTTGAAAAAAGTGACTACAAGTGTTCGTATTAGATTAAATATTGTTTGGGTAGAAGTTCTATTCATATTCAGGTATTTAGGATTAGATTAATATCAAGCACTATAAATTACTACCTATACTTACATGGGCACCATATGATTCTAGGAATAATTTATAGAAGTCAGAAACAATTTCAAATCTTTCGCTGTCCATTTTATCAATTGGCTTATATATTATGTAAATTTCTATTCCGTTTAATTTATTCAGATGATATTTTTCAATCAGTAGATTTTGAATATGCTTTGGCTGATTTACTATTTCATTGAAAATATCTTGATCATAGTAATCAATGAATGATTTTTCCATGAGGTCGGTATTAATGATAAGCATTTTCTTATCAGCTTTTGATTTGCTAAGAATATTTAATTCTTCGGAAATTATTTTAAATATCACAGAGCCAACTCTTTCTTTCTTGTTCTTGCTTAATTCTAATAATGCGGAATCTATATTGAAATAATATTTTTTAATATCATGCTTCCTTTCATAGTCATTTGATAATAAAGCACTCGATACTGAATCAAGCATGAAGGACTTTACTTCATTGAATCCAAACTCAGTAATGCCTTGAATTCTCACTGTCTCTGAATTATTCACATTTTTTGAAATAATTGATTTCTTATTAAAATCATTCAACAAAATATGTGAAAAATTTGCTGAGGTTAGATCCAAAACTATCGATATATCCTGTGAGATTGGCTTTGGATTACAGGAGAGAAAGAGCACTGCTGAAATTATCAGCAGTGCATAAATGTATTTGTCTATTTTCATGAGGTTTGATTTATTGGGTTAATCAATGTCTTTATTTTATGTGATCCACTTTTCAATACAAATTCTTTCATAGCCATAGCATGGATTCGTTCTGTTTCTTTATCAATCAGAATTATCATTGAATCTCTATATTTATTAAAAGCTTCTAGCATTTGTTTTCGCTCATTAATTCTTTCTTCTTCTAATCGTAAAAATGTAAGCAGTCCTTCTTTTTGATTCTTTAAAAGCATTAATTGATTTTTCTTTTCTTCTAATTGGCTATGTTCCATTGATTGCTCTTTAGTTGGAAGTTTTGTTGAAGCGAACAACAGGGCAATGCAATAGAAGAATAAATTGAAAAGCATCCAAAGGATCGGATTATTTCCAAATGAGCTTGAATCATCCATATATGTTTGTCTCAATATGCCTAGGAAAAGAAAAACAATTCCAGCGCCAATTAATCCACCTATGAACCAAAACCGTTTTTGTTTTGGAGTCTTTGCAGTTTGGATTTTCATACCAATAGTATGTGAAGCAACAGCAAGACCACTGGCTATGATTATGGATAAAAAAATTGCACCAAGTAGACTGCCTATGATTACTTGAAAACTTGAATAGTTTAAGCCCGCATCAATAGAACATAAAGCTACAATTGAAACTAATACCCATATGTATTTTTTCCAATCATAAGTAAGTCTTGTTCTCTGTATATCTACTTCGACACTACTTATTTTCTTATTTGTCTGCTCAACCTGCTCGTCAGTTGCATTTTGTAAAGCTTCTAAGTTTGTTTGCTTTATGTCTTCAGTAATTTTGTCAACTTCAGGATCAATGTTTTTGTTAACTTCTTGTTTTAGTACTTCTGTCTCTGTGGATACTGAATTCAGTATTACAGATGTGTCATTTAAGTTTTGGGATACTGCAATATCCATGTCTTGTTTTGCTCTATCTCCAATTCTAGAGATTTCTGATTTAATATGGCTCTCAAGTGCGTTTACACGAATGCCAAATTGAAAAGAGTTGTTTGTGGTCATAAGATATATTTATTTGATGTAATAAAAAAATTTTTAATTCAAGTTTACTGAATAGTAATAGGTTTAATAAGAATAGATATTGACTCACAATGAATCAATATCAAACCATTAATTAATTCTGTTATATTTTATTTCTCAGTTCGAGGAATATTGTAAGCAATTCATTGAAATCAACGTCAGATGGATTGATATCAATAAAATTTTGTATTATTTCGAGTGAAGTGCTTATTTCAGATTTTATCCAATCGAGTTTTTCCTGTGAAGGTTTATTCTTAACCAGATATTCAAGGTTAAAATATTGTTGGTAGATTTTTTCTAGTCTGGGCTGTGGACAATCCTTATTATAGTTATTATCAAAATTTAAATTATCTATTGAGATTTCTGGATAAATTTCTTGGGAAACTCCCCAATATTTATTAATATAAACAAAGCAAATAAAAAATGGTAAAAGAAAAAAATTTGGAAATAGATCTGTGGCATGGAATTTGATAAATTGGCTAGAGGGTAGGCAAAGTAGCGTTGCTAACAAAATAGGATCTAACTTTCGGAAAAGCTTCTGAACGATAATTTTTTTCATATTAATATTGATTTAGTGATTTAAAACAATAATTTATATAAATAATTCGATCAATATGAAGCAAAAAGTTTAGCTCAACTTAATACCTTAAAAGTAATTAGTTGCTAATGAACATAGATTTGTGCTAAAATAAACTGCTTCGTTCTGGTGTGTTGCCAATACTTTCCACGGTGTGACAACTTTATTTTTACGAAGCATAATAATTGAGCTTGGACTTTTCCAAGCTCTTTTTCTATTATGATTAGATTCGTAACCAGAACATTACTGATTGAGATTACACAACAGCAAAATTAACATAAATTTTACAATTGTCAATTTTTTTGTACATTTTTTTTAGAAATATTTTTTTAATTGTAAATTATTAATTCTAATTTAGCTTAGAATTTTCTAACTTTACATATAAATTAAATATAATATGAAAGTGCAAACAGCTGATTTAAGGCAACTTCTACATTCGGCATCCTACAATTTTGAATTAAAATCAAACTTAACCATTGAAAACACTAAATATCCAGTTTTTTTCGAAAAGCTATGCACTGACATTTTTGCTACTGTTGGAATTCAATTAAACAGTTCTACATTATATAAACAAGTATTTATAAGACTTAAAACTTGGGAAAAACCAACAATCGGAATATCATTAGATATACTAAATGGACTTTCTAAGTATGTTTATAATACTGAGTATACAGAGAAATATATTCAAGTCTTTGAAGATGATTCCGAAATTCCTGAATTTCCATGGAACAACCCTTCATTCCCAGCTACACATGTAATTCCAGTTCAAATTGAAGGATATAATAATGTATGGATTAAGGATGAAAGTATCAATCCTACTGGTGTGCATAAAGATAGAATGGCTTGGGAAGTCTATTTATTTTACAAAAACAAATTAGAGGATGCTCTGAAAAAAGGTGAGAAAATAAGATTGCCTAGATTATCATTAATTTCAAATGGAAATGCAGCTCTGAGTATTCAAAATCTATTGAGTGAGTTTGGGTTTCCGAACCTTAAAGTACTTTATGATCCAAATTTAGTTGATTCACAGATCGTTGAAGCAATGAGAAATGCAAATTGCGAATTATGGCCGACTGATTTGCAAAGTAATTTATTGCGTACGGATAATATACTTGAATTAACAAAAAATCAAACTGGAGGTGTTGATTTAACTTATGGTGAGGAGATTGAGAAAAACACATTTTATGATTGGTTAAGTTATGAAATATTGAATCTAAATCCAACATATTGTTTTGTTCCATTTGGCTCAGGGGAAGTCTTAAGAAATATTTTGGAGATAAATAAAATGGAACTACGGTCACCAAAAACATCTAAAAGATTTTTCGGCAATAAGAACATTCTAAGCAAATGCTGTTTTATTGGAGCAAAAGCAGCCGAAAGTAATACCAATTACAAGATGCTTTATGCAAAGTATAACAAATTTACAAATTCCGATTTTGATTTTTATTTTGATCATGGTGTCTGTTCAAAAAATTCCAAAATTGCATTATTAAATGAAAATGAAAAAATTGTAAATCCAAATAATATAAGTGAAAAAATTACCTATTTAGAATTGGCATCTATGATTGCAACTGAACACAAAATAAAACATGAACCAAGTGGTATAAGTGGACTTGCTATGTTTTTTCAACTAAAAGATGAACTAGGTATTTTGCCAGATGATAAGGTTATAATAGTCAATACCGGAAAAATAAAGTTAGATTTATTTAATAAGAAATAAAAAATTCCTGAAAAGTTTGAACTTAACAGGAATATTATTAAATATCAATCATTAAATTACAAAAGGAATCTGATACTAACTTATACCATAGAATTTGATTTTGCATATTCTACAGAATCATTTGACCACTCACTTTCGTGAAATTGTTTAGTTTTAGATAACTTATTATTTGGTAGTAATCTATACCATAAAAAATTTTCTATAATATCTACAATAGCTAAGCCTACAGGTGAATGACTTATCACATAATGAGTTGGGTGATAAATGTCTTTGTAATAAAAAAAAGATAATGTCACAGAATCATTGTCATCGACTATAATTTCAATTTTACCGTATTTTTTCAAAACCTTAGAATTTTTTTCAACTGAAAACAAAACGCCAGATTCCGTATTGATTGGTTTAAGCCGATGGTTTACACCATTAAAATATTGACAATTAATTTCCAGTTCCTCATTCGAAACATCAATTAAGTGTTTAAACCTGTCTTGTAGATTTTCAACAAAGTCCTTTGAAGCATTACGATTTTTTAATACTTCAAATTTTGGGATTGAAAGGAATTTAGCATAAGATTCCATTTTTTAACGAGTTTAAAAGATTTACAAAGAAGAAATATCATCTACAAATATACTATAATTTCACATAGAAAGCAAAAATTGTGACACTTATATATATAATTTATTTAAATATAATGTTTAAAAGCAAAAATTATTGTCCAAAAGTAAAAAATTTATTAAATTTGATCTATAATATATCGTTAATTTCAGCTTAAACAAATTAATTCCTATGTTTTTAAAGGAGAGATTGAACAATTATAAAGAAATATAAGGTGACTGAGGATGATCAGTTATTAATTTCATCAGCGTTTAAGGCATTTTTGAATTGGCTTGACTCCTTGAAGTTAAGAGGTATTGTACAATTGCCTGAAATATCTTTTGAATCTATTTCTTTAGACGAGACTCTTCAAGTTGATAAAGATGGATTACTCCATTTTAATCTAAGTTATTTAAAGCTGTGTTCAGTTAAATATTTTGTAACGATACTACTTCACGAAGCTTATCATGTATATATTAATGGAATTCCTAATAAACGAGATGCGGTTAGAGTAAGAGATTTCTATCAAAATCAAATGATGCTCCATATTGATATAGAAGCTGATTATTATGTTGCAAGATTCTTTAGTGTACATTATAAATGTAGTTATGAAGATTATTTGCAAATTTATTATAGCGGCTCAAGCGCTTTTCTCGATGAAGAGGTTAGGCCGTTAAAATTCGAAAGATTTGTAGGGTCAATGCTAACTATATGTCATTTTTTCAAGTATCATGAAATGGCAATATATCGTCTATCCCCAGAGTCTGTCAGGATATATCAAACAAATCCAATAGCAATCCTCCATAAAGGAACACACTCTGAAACAAAAAAGATCAAGCTATCTATTGAGGATTTAAATACACTTCAGAAAATATATCACAAACCAAATGAATTTGGCGAAGCGGAATATGTTTATTCGATGAAAACTATTTTAGAAAACGCAATCGATGGAAATTTTAATATTGAACCAAGAGTTACTTTTAGTAGTTAATAATAGAAGCTAAATACATTTTATTGTTGCTTCAAAACAAAATATGGGGTGCATTTTACATGCACCCCAACTAGAATGACTTAGTTTAGTTTAGTTTTGCAAGTTTAGAAATACTTATACAAACTAAAGTAAAAATAAAAACATCAGTTAATAACTCTGCACTTGTGCCAGTTGCTTTTACACAAAAGTCACTTTTGCAAAATTCAATTGAATTCTTTAATGGTTGAATTCTTTTCATTATAATATTTTTAAAGTTAATAATCTATCAATTCAAGCCTGACAGTTTGGCTATAAAATAAGTAGGTACAATTCATTGATATTCTTTTTTAACTCCTTTGAATTTACCCCCAGTTGTCTTAACATCCATAAATTTACCAGACGTTGTGTCTCTTTTGACCATCAAATCTGTTTTAGGATTCAAAACTTGCGTGCGGTTCTTGACTTGACCATTTCTATGGCCATCACCAACTTTACCATTTTTAGCCATAATTAAAGTGTTTTGTCTTCAACGTTAGCAATAGGAGCATCCCTTTGAACTGCAAGAATCCCTTCATTTCTTTCAGTTGATGTGTTGTACATTTCACTATTCCCTAATTCCTTATAATTTCCTGATGAAATTTGTCGAAAATAGAATTGCCCATTGGTAGCGACATCTTTTTGGAAATTATTGTCAGCAGTATTTTTCTTACTGCTTTCAATTCCCACTAAGCAATTTGCCTTACTTACATAAGTTTCACTGCTTTTTAAAATAACCCTACCATTAACTGCCCATAACAACCAATAATACTGGTTGTTATTACTATGCAGAATTTGATACTTTGGAAATGAAATTTTGTTTTCCATTATAAAAATTTACAAATTAATAAATGTATCTCAACGATAAATTCTTACGACAAGAGATAATTAATGCCGGGATAAACAAAAAAAATTCATTCAAATAAATTATTGATATTTATATAAATGCTATACATTTGCACCTTCTTAAAAAAGGATCTGAAATTGGGTAGACAAGCCCAATTGTCGAAAAGCCAAATAACAATAAAATCCTTTTAACCATATAAATGTATCCTTCAATTATATGGTGGGTTTTGGAAATATAATTCCAATAATTACATAATAGTCTTTGTTAGTCAAAATAGTTTCAAAGTTTGGCTTACATCCAAACAAATTATTTATATATAACAACTCAAAATATATGCCATTCAAAAGCTTAGGACATATTGTCATATATTAACAAGTTATAATACATAATGTACTTTATTTTGGCAGAATATTATGCCAATTTTAAGCCAAATAAAAAATCCCTACAAAGCTAAAAAAGCTAAGCAGGGACTTACAAATGACTTAAAACTCAAATTACAGATTTAAAATGAAATCAACGCCTTTTTGAGCCTCTGAGGCTACCTTGAAAATGAATTTACTGTCCTCCTTCAGTACTTTAAGCCATCCAGCTAAATAAGCGACATTGTTTTCAAAGATTTTATCAAAGTCAATCTGGACACTTGAACTGAGAAACGAAGCTCCCATTTCTGCAACTAGCTCCTCTTTGCTATATGCTTTACTTCCAAAAGTATTAGGATTCATAACTTCTACTCTAGCTAACCTTGTAGCATGCCCAGTTGAATGAATGAGTTCATGAAATAAAGTAGCGTAATATGCTTCTGCTGATTCAAACTGTTCAATTTGAGGCATATTGACGATATCCAGGCCAGAAGAATAGAAAGCACCTTTACTATCAATATGCTTTATCTCAGGGCATTTAGGCATATTCTCTACAATGGATTCACACTTATCTATCTTCTCATTTGGCTTTAACTGAATTTTCGAGATTTCTAATTCAATACCTTCTACATTGGAGATATTAAACACATTGTAATACTTAATGAACTTCAATACTTTAACTTCTGCTCCTATATTATATAGGTGTGTTGCTTCATCACTACTCATCGATCTATTATCTTTATCCTTATACAACACATTAAAGTAAATAACTTTTTCTGCCTTAGCTCCTTTCTTCAATTTGCCACCAATTTCTCGAACTTGGTTAAAAGTTAGGAAATATGGGATTAGATCTAAGGTATTATTCATTAGGATAAAGTTAATACCGGTATATAAATGTCCTGTTATGTAATTCTTCGCTAATCCATACGTACTCCATGTCCTTCTCCATGGTGCTACTCCTTGCTCAAGCATTGAAATGATTTTGTTTGTCACTTCTCGGTAAAGGTCAAAATTTTTTGAAATAGCAGAGCTTCTAGCAGATTCTAGTTCCGTTTTCATATTCTTAAATTAAATGGTTAAGAAATAGGACTACAGGGTTCCTTCATCGGCGAAGGAATAATAACCAGAATTGGGTATTAATATCAAATGGTCAATGATTTGGATATCAAGCAGTTTTCCTGCTTCAAGTACCTTTTTGGTTAAATCAAGATCTGCTTTACTTGGTTTTAAGTTTCGTGATGGGTGGTTGTGAGCTAGGATGATACCAGATGCTAATGCTTTTAATCCAGCGGAAAAAAGAATCTTGAGATCGACATAAGTGTTTGAGACTCCACCTCGAGACAGGTGAAAGAATCCTTTTACTCCATTTGCTCTGTTGAGAAATAGGGCATTAAATTCTTCAAGTAGTTCCATATCATCACTCCAATTTTTACGGAGGATTAATTCAGCTTCAGTTGAAGTGTTGATTTTTGGATAATCGGATGCTTTGGATTTGTTGTGGTAGGAGATTTTAACCTCAGCTACTAACCAAGATCGCTTTGGTTGACTTAATTCCTTCAAATTTTTCATTTTAAACTGATTTAGATTTTTAAAGAATATTTCAAACCAGTATATTTTAAGATTGAATGTTGTCGTAGAGGGCAGAAATTGCCAAAATGGCAATTTCTGGTTAGTTGTATACTCATAATTTGATACTTTTTGGCCAAAAATATTTGGAGCTTTTCTTCAAATTTTGGGTCAAAATCATACGCTCGTTTAAAAGTTCCCTACGTTAGTACGAAAGGTCTTGCCATTTTCAAGTTAATATTTAACCTTTGGCGTAATATTTTAAATGACCTGAGCTGAAAGACAAAATAGATTCTTAAACGTTTAGTAAATTGTAAATAGATGTAAAAAGAAAGCCAAAAAATGGAATATTAAAGAATAATCCTTTTAAGGTTTGAATATTACATTAATGTATTAATAATTGAATTTGTGTTTGAAAACTCTTGTCCTTCAAAAATCGACTAAGGGTTTTCACTGAATTTCATAGGTGTTTACACTGAATTTTCTTAGAGTGAAGGCTCAAACTCAAAATTTAATTGTATATTTGGGAATACTAATTTCAGAATTCAAATCTTTTTTATCTAAAAAATGAAAATTATTAAATTCTTAAAGCAGCATATTTATATTAAGTAAGGTCTTTAGTTAAATTGATTTATTGAATTTGTCTGAATTGTTAACATTTTAAATGCTTCTTAAAATATTTTAAATATATTAAGAAAAATTAGGCAGTTTGAAATTATCTATTTAACTTTGAACTAGAACAACCCCATAATCATAAAGAATTTTCATTCTAGGTAATTAAGTCGATATTATATATTGATTTTGTCTCCTATTTTAAAGATATAACAATTTAAAATAACTTATATGAAAAAATTTCTAATTTTATTCTTCATTACTCTAAGTTTCTATACACTAAGTTATAGTCAGAGTGATTGTGCTTTATCATCTATTGGTGCTTCCAATTCGCCCAGTTTTACAGGAATTGATTTCTTTAGTGAGTCAGTTTGTGAACCTTTAATTTTGAAATGCAATATTGTCATTTTAACTCGAGATGATGGGACAGGTGGATTTTCACCCACAAATACAGTATGGACAGATTGGGAAAATGCCATGAATTTAAGTTTAGCAAATATTCAAGATCCAAATTGTTTTACAGTAGGTTATCCTCTTGATTCAAAAATAAGAGTTAAATTTACCACTCATACTTTACCTAATACTTCAGCATATGACTGGTATGATAAAGCTAATGATGATCAACTTTCAAGCTCAATTCAACCAAATCGTTATATTTGTCCTAGAGTTGGAACCACATGGAGTTCATTAGAAGAGGCAATGACAACCTTTGAACAAAGTCATTTTGGTGAAATCAATTTTTTCTTTATTGAAAATGGAGAATTAGTTAGTTTACTTGAAACTCATATTGCAAATGGAACAACACCAAGTGCTCCTTACATTGATAGATTTGAAAAATATTACCTCGATCACCCTGCGTGCACAACAGGATGTGGTCCAATTGCAACAGGGTGCTCCACATATCCAAAGCCGTATTATAGTCAAGCAAGTAAAAACTCATATATTATAGCCAATAGATATTCGGATTACTTAATTAGACAAAAGTTTCATGCCATTTGGTGGCCACAGTATGCACATTTGCCACCTTCTACAGTGTGGGGATGGTCTTTTGATATAAACAAATTAATGTTATTGCATGAAATGTGTCATAATCTTATGGATTTTTTACATGATAACACATGCAATCAATTAATGTCGACCCTATTTACTCGTTCAAATTTCATACCTAAGGATAAATTAAATGCAATTCATAAAAATTTAGCTACAACAGATTTGCATAATGCTGTAGATTGTAACGCATTATCAGATGAAGGATGTGCAATAAGAGTCTCAAGCAATGCAACGATATCTGGTCCAATTAGTGTATTTGGAGATTTAATTATTGAAGATGGAATTTCATTAACGATAACATCAGATGTTTATTTCAGTGAATATTCTAGTATAATTGTAAAACCACATGCTAAATTAATAGTTGATGGCGGTACTTTAACAAATGGCTGTGGTGACTTTTGGAAAGGAATAATAGTTTATGGCGGGAATACTGATTTTGATGTTGAAATAAAAAATAGTGCAAGAATATACAATACATCTAAAGCAGCAGTCTCCATGTTTTCTCCTGAATCTTGGCCTTTAGCAGGCAACTATGGCAATGGAATTTTACATGCTGAAAATTCAACATTTAATAATTGTCGACGAATGGTTGAATTTATGTCCTGGAGCCCTATGCCAAATACTAGTTATATACGAGGATGTGTTCAGAACGGTGGTAAATGGGGAATAACAAATTGGAATTGTCAAGGAATTGAAGTAACAGATAATATATTTAATGGGATGTCTAGTAGTTGCATTGTTTCAGAAGCTGGATCTTTTGAAATTATAAATAATTTTTTCAAAAGCAATGAAAACGATATACTATTTAATAATGTATCTGCTGGATTACCATCACAAATTGAACATAATGATTTTTATGGAAGTAATATTGGGTACAATGCTCGTGGAACAATATTAGGTATAAATAAAATTTTTGAAAATTCATTTCATACAAATTATATAGATGCCCTAAATGATGGAAATAATAATTATAATATGTTAAATAATGAATTCTACGGACCAATTGGTTCGGTTAGTTTTGAAAATGGACCTGGATCTGGTATTATCAATATGAATAAATTTTCAGATAATTTCATAGGCACACTCACATCTGGTTCAAATTCTAATTTAAATTTTATTCAAAATTGTTTTAGTACTACTTTTAAGGATGTATACATAAATGGATCTGTTTCTCCTATAATTAGCAATGGGGTAAATCCTGCTAATAATTGTTTTACACA
This sequence comes from Candidatus Defluviibacterium haderslevense, assembly GCA_016712225.1. Lineage (NCBI taxonomy): Bacteria > Pseudomonadati > Bacteroidota > Saprospiria > Saprospirales > Saprospiraceae > Candidatus Defluviibacterium > Candidatus Defluviibacterium haderslevense. The sequence continues at coordinate 4,271,626 of JADJRL010000003.1, forward strand.
TCATGGAAATACATCATCACCTATTCAAGAATTAGGAGGAAGTCCATTTGCATTTAAATATGTTGAACCCAATGATAATTTTATTGATTGTCGTGATGCTATTCTAGCACATCCAAATGTAATTCGAGAGTATAGAGGATCAAGTATTCCATTATCATCATGCGGAATACTATATTTTGGAGGAAATCCAGATACTTTATATCAAGATGAATGCTATCCGATATCAAATTCAAGTTCAAATTTAAATTCATTTAATTCACTAAATAATAAAATAGCAGAAATATTGCAAAATTCAAATTTGCCTTTGCAACAGAAAGAATTCGAATTGGCAATTTATCGTAGATGCTTAGATAGAGTCACAATAAGCCTCTTTGAAGGATATATAAAATCTGGAAATTACACAAATGCAAGAAATTTGTATAATGGAAATGCAAGCGACAATGCTATTATTTCTGTGTTTAGTTCATATGTTCAACAAAATTATATTGATTCAGCAAGGTATTACATAAATCAAATACCTATCAATTCTGAGGCGATGCAAGATTTCAAAATAATTCAAAATATTAACTTAAATAGAATACCATACGGGCCATTTTATCATTCATCTTCATCTGAACTTAATGCAGTAAGATTAATTGCACTTAAGTCTCACCCCAATTCAACATTTGCTAAAGCTTTGTATTATGCACTTACTGGTGAAGTTATAAGTTCTGAGATTCCAATATATTCATCTCAATATCTAAATCCTCATTCAAATAATTCAGGTAATAATGAAGTAATAATTAATTGCATTCCAAGTCCATTTAATCAAGAATTAAGAATAGAAATTAATGGTGCATCAGATTTTAATATAAATATTCAAGATATAAATAATAAAATCGTATATTCAAGTTTAGTAAAATCGAATTTAATTATTTTAGATACAAGAGATTGGCAAAATGGAGTTTATATCATTAAAGCATTTAGAGACAAAGAAGTAATAGCCAAAAAGAAAGTTGTATTAATAAGATAATTTTGGTTGCACAATTTAAATTTAATAAAATGAAATTACTCCTTATTTTAATATTTAATATTAGCCTTTCAAATGTAAATTGGGGACAAAAAACATATTGCAAATTATTTGATTTAGATCCAGAATCTCCATTTAATGTTCCCAATGATATGAAGGTCTTGGGTAATAAAATAGTAATAGGAAGCACAACTTTATGTGACTACATTACTGAATATTCAGACTGCTCTAAGTTGGCAACTTTCAACTTGGATGGTATCAAATTAGACGCAACAGTAATTGACTCATTCTCTACATATAGTAGAAATGAATGTATCTCATTTTTAGATTCTAATCTAATAGTTTCAGGGAATATGTATCCAATATCTAATACGTGTGACATTTTAACATATGATATGGATTTAAATTTAATCTCAAAATTTAAGTTAACAGGACCTCCTGATATGTATTATACTAATTACGGTTATTTAATTAAAGATGAAATAATTTATTTCAATGGAATTTTATTACCTAAAAATGGATCAAAATCAACAACTGAAGCAAGGATAGTTAAAATGAAAGTAAAAACTAAAGAGATCATTTGGGAAAAATCCTTTACTTTGGGAAATTTTAATTTGGTATGCAATGACTTACAATCTACTCCAGATGGAAATCTTGCTTTTATTCTATATTTTAGTCCTCCTGCAGGAATAGGACCTGATCCAGCTTTTAAAATTCTTAAAATAAATCCTGATGGAGAAGTATTAGATTCGTTCCAATTTTTTGATTATAAGGAGCATGGCAATAGATTGTTAGTAAGCAAAGAAAATAGTTATTACTTTAGTTCTGTTGATCATCCTACCAAAGGATGGGATTTTAAAAATACAGGTAGAATTAATAAATTAAACAGTAGTATGGATGAATTGGATTGGAATATTGTACTTCCAAATAATCCTTATACAGATGGTCGTAGATACTCTATTCAAGACTATATTGAAGCTAAAAATGGAGATATCGTTGCAATTGGAAATGTTAAAGAGAATTCTGATAGCAAGATTTTTGGAGGAGATATTTCAACAACTTATAATGGATTTATTGTACGTTTAAATTCTGAGGGGAATCTCGTATGGTTAAGAATTTACCGCATGCCACAAGAACTATTAGATATTTCTATTTATGGACAATTTAGAGAATCAAGTTTGAATAAAATAGTTGAGCTTGAATCAGGAGATTTTATTGCTTGTGGGGATGTTTATTATAATAATTTGCAGAACTCAGCTATTGATCCAACAAAAAATGAAATAGACCATTTATGGCTTATTCGTGTAGATTCTTCAGGTTGTCTTGATGATTATCCATGTGATACCATTATTAGAATACGGCCTTCAATTCCTTTTGATTCACATCAATTTAATATTGGAGACCAATGGACGTTTGAAACAGTTGAGCCTTCGGGTAATCCATGGGAACCCTATATAAGATTTACAAACCGTCAAATAATGGATACTTTGAATTCAAATGGGAAGAAAATTTATGTTTTCTACAATCAAGATTCTATGTATCAGGAAAATGGTAAAATGTTTTTTTGGGATGCATATTTAAAATCTTTTGAAATGTATTATGATTTTAAATCTACGTCTGAATATGAAATTAAATATTATGATATATCTAGGAAAAATGTACAAATAGCTAAAGTAAGTGTTGACTCTGTATATAACACCATCATAAATTCGGATACTATTCCAACACAAATATTGCATATTGCAAACAATGGTTCTTTTCCAGACGATGCAAATTTTATAGTTTATAAAAATATTGGAGCTTCAGAATATGAAATAAGATTGCATTTAGGATATGGACTTCAGGATCCAGTAAGATTAGTAACAAAACTGAGGTGTTTTAAATCAATTAATAAAGTCATTAATTTTCAATCGTATCCTTGTGATAGTACTTGGCAATATACTAATACTACTAATTTGGGTGATAATAAATTGAGCATTGTTCCAAATCCGACATTAGATATAATACAGATACTAGGAATTGAAAAAGATTTACCTTTTGAATTATTTAATACGCAAGGAGAAAAAGTATCAAATGGAACTACAATAAATGGTAAGATATATATTCCTAATACTGGAGTATTTATTTTAAAAGTTAAATTTGAAAATGGGTATTCGATTAATAGAATTTTAAGGTTATGATAATTATCATTATATTGGAAAGAAATGGTAATTTATTTATTTAAATTACAAAAGATTCAATTTTGTTATATTGAATTATTAACATGAGTATAAAAATCATTTAAACTAATTGTAACCCACTAAAAGACCGACTAGACCGTCCATCAATCATTAACTTCAAATAAATCTTGTAATTTGGAAGATAAATAAGATCCTGAACATCAAATTCAGGAAACATTTCTTCAGCAATATGCTTTGCATCTTCGGTTCCAATTCTAAAGGAAATAACTGTCCCAATATTCAATAGCACAGCTTGCCTAATATCTTCATCAAGTTGATGCATATATTGATGAACGAGTATCAACCATACTTTAAGCTTTATCAATTTAAAAACCTTAATATTAGTCGAAGCTTTTGCAGCCAAAATAGAGTTGGCCCTGTTTAGGAATTAGGCATAAATTCTTCGAGTAGTTCCATATCATCACTCCAATTATTGCGAAGGATCAATTCCGCATCTTTGGAATTGTTGATTTTTTTTGGATAATCCGATACTTTGGATTGATTGTGGTAAGAGATTTTAACTTCTGCAACTTGCAAAGATTGCTTTGTTGGATTGAATTCATTCAGATTTTTGATTTTAAACTGGTTTAGATTGTTAAAGAATATTTCTAAACCATTATATTTTATGAATGAATGTTGATGTAGAGGGCAGAAATTGCCAAAATGGCAATTTCTGGTTAGTTGTATACTCATAATTTGATCCTTTTTGGCCAAAAATATTTGGAGCTTTTCTTCAAATTTTGGGTCAAAATCATACGCTCGTTTAAAAGTTCCCTACGTTAGTACGAAAGGTCTTGCCATTTTCAAGTTAATATTTGACCTTTGGCTTAATATTTTATATGACTTGAGCTGAAAGACAAAATCGATTCTTTAACCTTTGGTTAATTGTAAATAGATGCAAAACGGAAGTCATAGATTGGATTATTAAAGAATAATCCTTCAAAGGTTTAAATAATACATGATGTGCCTACATTAAATTTATGGAGGTAAAATTCTGTTTATTTTTAAATCAATTAAGGGTTTTAATGAATATCATAGCCATTTACTTTGAAAAATGTTAATAAATTTTGATATTATCGCACTATTTATTAGATTTGTAGAACAATAATTTATACATTTAATATAAGTAAACAATTTATTTTTTTTATGAAATACTTATTCTCTTCTTTTATCATAATATTTAGTATTTATAGAGTTTTTTCTCAGCATGGGCAATTGGATTTAACTTTTAATAGATCAGGTAAAGCAATTTTTCCAATTGATAATCAGAGTTTAGAGGCAAATTCTATTATAACACAAACTGATGGAAAAATATTAATTTCAGGTATTGCAACATCAACGAAGACGAAAAGGGATTATTTTGTCATTCGATGCAAGAACAATGGTGAACTTGATGAAAGTTTTAATCAAAATGGCAAACTAATTATTGATTTCTATGGAAAAGATGATTTCTGTTATGATTTAGCACAGCAACCAGATGGTAAAATCCTTATGACTGGTATTGTTAGTTTGCCTAATTTCGAACGCAAAGCTGGAATTGTAAGACTAAATACAAATGGTACGTTAGATTCTACATTTGGAACAAATGGGATATCAATAAGTAGTTTTATCCATAAAGGTGAAGACTCAAGAGCTATCCTTGTTCAAAAAGACGGTAAAATTATTATTTCTGGAAGCATAAGTTTTAGTACTCCTTCCTTTACTACTGAATGTGCTTTATTTAGATATAATTCTGATGGGACAATTGATCAAAGTTTCGGCACTTCAGGAATTGCTACAGCAAAGGTTCCAAATGGATATTACCCAAGTTTTGCTATTCAACAGTTTGACAACAAAATTATTTCAGGTGGCTATTTATTAGGAAATAACACAGATGTATATATGTTAAGATTTAATTCTGATGGTACATTAGACAACTCCTTTGGAATAAATGGTAAAGTTCAAACAGATTTCAATAGTGAAGATGAATATGCCTACAAGATAGCATTACAATCGGATAACAAAATACTTATTGTTGCTGGAATAAGAAATGCAACAGGAAGTGATTTTGGTATTTTAAGATATAACACAGACGGATCATTAGACAACACTTTTGGCTTTAATGGAAAAGTAGTTACCGACTTCTCGTTGTTTAATAATGTTTCTAACTCTATAGCTATTCAAGAGGATCAGAAAATTGTAATTGCCGGTTTTGTTGGAGATTCTCCTAATCATAATTTTGCACTCGCAAGGTATAATGCATCAGGTTCACTGGATTTGAGTTTTGGAAATAATGGAAAAGTTGTAACAGATTTTGGAGGTGATGATGCAGGTTTTGATATAACATTACAAAAAGACAACAAAATATTAGTAGCTGGAAATTCAATAAATAGTTCAAAAGTAGGAGAAATTGCTACCTCAAGATATATGTCTGGGTTAGAAATTGTGAATACAATTGAAACAAAAGTACAATTGAATGATGTTCATTTTTATCCGAACCCAAGTAAGAATAGAGCAATATTAGAATATTGTTTAACAAAAGATCAAATATTAAATATCTCCTTATTTGATTTAGGTGGTATAAAAATTCAAAGTTTTGTTGATTCTAACGTAAGACAATTGGGAATGAATAAGGAAGTAATACTATTTGATAAAAATATTAAACCAGGAAATTATATATTAGTTATTGATAGTCAAGAACTAAGATTTGGTATTGAAGTGAACTTAAATCCAAATTAGAAAATATCGTTTATCTTGTTTATTACTTCAAAGTTATGCAGAATTCAAATTAATTATTAATTCGCTTCTAATTTAGGAATGTAATCCTTTTAATGCCTTTCATATCATAAAAAAAATAATTTAAAATTAAATAAAATACATACAATTGCAAAAAATTAAAACTAAATGTTAAAGTTTTGTTAAAAATTACTAAATATTTAATTAATCTAATTAATTAAATATTTTTGTCAATATAAATATTTTTATTAACACTAATTAAAATTTAAAACTTATGAAAACTAAACTTTGTCTATTATTATGTTTGATAGGTAATATAATTAAGGCACAAGACCCAAGTTTTACAATTTCATCCGATTGCCCAAACTATAATTCTTTCATTAATGACTCAATGTTATTCACCAATAGTCATTTGATAGCTCCTTTTGAATTTGGAACGCTATACACTGATTTAGTTAAAATGGACAGTTTAGACGCTATAATATCAACTTTTGGACTGGATGAAGATATTAGTTTTCAATTACAATTTTCTGAAGACGAATATAAAGATAGTTCTAGATATTATTCAAGATTCCAAGAATATTATAAAGGGCTTTTGGTAGTAGGTGGTGGAATTACTGTTAATTATATTCGAAATAAAAATGGTGATCCTTCAAATCCTTGTGATATATTATATTCATTAGCGCCTAGAATATTATCTGGGTTTAGTATAAACACAAATCCTACAATATCATTATCTTCTGCAATTGAAAATATAAATGCTGACACTATTTATTATTCAGAGCTTATTATTACACATAATTTGGACAGTCAATGTGAATTTAAACTTGTCTGGAGGATTGATTACAATCACTCTGGAAATAGAAGAGAATATATTGACGCACATTCAGGGCAAGTATTATTATCAGTTCTTACCGATGAATACTTAACAGGGAATACAATAAATTATGGTCACGATGTAGAATTATATAACTATACTTCAGGTACTTTTAATTCTTTGGAGAGTTCTGATCGGAAATTGAAAATCATAGATTTTGATAATCCTGCAAGCGGGAATAGTGGCGATCCACGCAGTTGGGGTAACCCCGCACCTTATATTACTACAACTGAAACTAGTTGGGGATCAACATCAACATCCTTGGCCTATCAAGCTTTGTATGTTGGAAATAAAGTCTTACCAGAATTTGACAATCTTGGATTGTCCTCATTTTTTCCTTCTCTTACAATAGGAACATTACAGGCATACAAAGATGCTACAGCTCAGAACTTTCCTGGTTTTCCATTCTTAACATTAATTTTGGTTGGAGGAAATACAGGTGGAATTGGAGGAACAACTGCAACACCTGATGTTATTGCACATGAAATGTGTCATATTTATTTAAGAAGATTTTTATCAAGTAATAAACCTGGAGGTAGTACATTACATGAAGGAATTAGCGATATGATTGGAACATACATTGAATCTAAGACTCAAGGTTATATTGATTGGATAATTGCAGATGACGACAATACTGCAGGAAATGTTTTTGATCGGGATCTTTCACATCCACATACAAATTTGGATTGTTTTACAGAAGTTGAAAACGCAAGTGATACACACGATAGAGGAGTACCTTTAGGTTATTGGTTTTATCTCATTTCTCATGGAAAAACAAATCCTACTATACCTGGGTTAGGAATTGATTTGGCAATTAAAATTGTACTTTCATCTTTAAAGAACCTAAATGACAATAGTGACTATAAAGATCTAATGAAATCAACATTAAGTTACGTTTTGGAAAAATATGGTAGATGTTCTAATGAATTTAAAGCAGTATCACAAGCCTGGGAACTAATATGTATTCATACCGGATTAGCAGATAACAACGGAATTATTCCTGAATGTTCATTAGGAATGTGTGCAAATTCTATTATTCCAATTTGTGAAGAATCTGATGAATTTGAATTCTGTGTTTGTGGATCTGGTCCTTTAAATGCAATTTATAATTGGACAATTGTTGGACCAAAAAGTACAGAATATAGTAGTTCAGTTGGAATGCAAGGAAATAGTCAAATTGGAGGACAATGTTTATCAATCACCGATATCCCTAAATATCCATTTTATCCCCAATATTTGAAGTTAAGGTTGCATTGCCCAACTATGTGTAACATCGGCATTAAACCATGTTATATCGAACAAATAATAAAAATAAATGATTGTGATGGACACGATCCACATTGTGATTATCCATATAATGAAACAATTATTAATTCAAATGGGAGTAATGATTTTTATAGAAATACTACAGCCTTTAACCAATTATTAAATGAAACAAATAGAGTAAAAATATTTGATATATTAGGTAGGCAAATTTATGATTCATTCAATAATGAAATTGATATAAATCAAATTGAGTATTCTGGATGGTGTTTTATAATTTATTTAAATGAACATGGAGTAATATCTAAAACAATAAAAAAATATATACATTAATTTGAATTTTTGTATATAAAAGTGGATTAAGTTTATAATTTAGGGCGATGATAAATAACTTCTTTATAAAAATTATTAAGGTAATTTTAATATATATTTCCACAGCACTTAATAATAATTGGGCTCAAACTTATATTAGTCCTATTTTGGGCTATGATTTTCAAAAAGTTATTTCATCACAAGGAGGACTTATAATTAAATTTGAAAAAAAGGGATACTCACACATAAATCCTTTCATCGGAATCAAAGTCGAACATAAATTATACAAATCTGTATTGTTCAACTACATGAGTAAGTTTGCATACAATAAAAAGATTCATGGGAATTTTCTTGGTGCATGTTGTTTCCACGATTTGATTTTTAAATATCATTATTTTGAAAATTCTATTGGAATTGGCTATTTGTGGAGGAATAGAGTGTATGTTAATTTCGCCAGGTCATATAGCCTTATTTTGAATATGAAAATAATAAATATTAATGACAATTTTAATGAAGAATCACCTCCTAATAAAATTAATGAAAAAGGTTTAAAAATTTCTACTGGGTTTAAATACCAAAATTTTGATCTTGGAATTTATTATTATAAACGAACATTTACGAACTCTTACAATAATACTTATTACCAATTTTTGGATGGCATATCTTCTTTCGGATTAGAGTTGAGTTATAATTTCAAAATTTTAAATGGATTTAAAATTAAAAAAAAGAGTAATTGTCCTGATTTTAATTCGAAAAAATAAATTTAACAATTACGGTTAATCTTTTGCACAAGTAAAAAATTAGTTTCAGTTTAATTCTGTGGTTCAAACTGGTTTTTTGAATTAAGCACTTAATTTAAATTTACACAATTTTAATGAGATTTTATAATTTCTTTTAATAATATTTCATTCATTGTAGATACTTTTACATAGATATAGTATGAGCACTAAAAGGCCGACTAGGCCGTCCATCAATCATTAACTTCAAATATATCTTGTAATTAGGAAGATTAATAAAATCTTGAACATCAAATTCAGGAAACATTTCCTCCGCCATATGTTTTGCATCTTCAGTTCCAATTCTAAAGGAAATAACTGTGCCTATATTCCCAAGTACAGCTTGTCTAATATCCTCATCAAGTTGATGCATGTATTGGTGAGCGAGTATCATACCAACTTTAAACTTTCGTAATTCGGAAAACATGTTTACCAAAGACAAAGTAGTGAAATTATGAAATTCATCCATGTAAACCATAAAAGGAACTCTGTTTTCTTCATCAATATCAACACGACTAAATGCAGCCGAAGCTATAGAGGTAATAAAAAGGGCACCAAGGATGTGAGCAACATCCGCACCTACATGACCTTTTGATAAATTGACTAGAATAATTTTCTTTTCGTCCATAGCTTTGCGAAGGGAAACCTCCTCTGTATTCTCAATCAAGACTCTTTTAATAACTGGATGGACTAACATTCCACCTATCTTGTTCATAACTGGTAATAGATCATATTTTTGATATTCAGGAAATTCTCTTTTCCAGAACTTTTTAACGCTTTCACTTTTAACATGCTTAAGTGCATTTTTTCTAAATTCCTTATCAAGCAATAATTCTGATATGTCTGCAATAGTAGCTTCTGGTTGATCCAGTAAAGTAAGTATTGCATGCCTTAAGATATGTTCTAGTTTAACTCCCCACGCACTATCCCATAACTTTGAAAATACATCTAAGATACCTGAAGCAACTAATGACCTTTTTTCATAAGAAACTTTCTTAAATGGATTATATCTCAAATTTAAATTTGTATCAGGGATATTGAAATAAATTATATCCTTCTTTCGATGTTCAGGAATATTCCTTGCAATTTTTTCTACTAAATCGCCATGAGGATCAAGCAAACAACAACCACGACCATGTTCAATATCCTGCATGATCATAGTCTCCAAACATGTTGATTTACCAGTACCAGTTTTGCCAATCATGTAAGTATGCATTAATCGATCAGCTTGTTTTATACCAAATAATCTTTGATCATTTCTCCATCCAACTTTTGCAAAATATGTAATGTCTTTGTTCACTATTTAATGATACGAGATTGATTATATAAATCGTAGAGGGTAGATATTGCCAAAATGACATTAAATGCTCTCTACGATAATTCGAGGAAAAATATATTCTTGAAATTATGTTAGAAGAAAAAAAGGAAAAAAGTGTGAGTCAATTTATTAGTAATTTATGCAAAGGAAAAACAAAGGTCGAATTAGAAGAAGCAGAACAAAACTTCTTGGACTATCTAATAGTCGTAAAACAGATAGCTGATAGGTTGGAATTAGAAAGTAATGGTGGAAGGGGCTTTGACCTTTCCCATTGAATGGATTAATATTAATCTAGCTATGAAAAAAGTATTTGGATATATAAGGGTATCAACAGTTAAACAAGGGACAGGAGTATCGCTTCAAGAACAAAAAGAAGCGATAGTTCGATATGCAGATAAACAGCAATTGGAAATTATTGAATGGTTTGAAGAACAGGAAACGGCTGCTAAACAAGGTAGACCGCTATTTACTAAAATGATGAAATTAATTCGCTCTGGTAAATCAAGAGGTGTGATAATTCATAAAATAGACAGAGGAGCAAGAAATTTAAAAGATTGGGGATTGTTAGGTGATTTGATTGATGAAGGATTTGAAATTCACTTCGCTCATGAGAGTTTAGATATGAATGCAAGAGGTGGAAGATTGGCTGCCGATATACAAGCCGTAATTGCAAGTGATTATATTAGAAATCTAAGAGAAGAAACTTTGAAAGGAATTAATGGACGACTTAAACAAGGACTTTATCCTTTCCGTGCACCCATGGGATACAATGATAATGGAGGTGGTAAGTTAAAGACTATCGACAAGGTTGTAGGACCACTCATTAAACAAGCATTTTTACTTTATGCGAGTAATAAATACAGTTTGCATACTTTAACCCAGAAAATGATACAACTAGGCCTTAAAAATCCAATTGGGCATAATATCTCAATTACAACATTGTCAAAGATATTAAATAACCCATTTTATGCTGGAATCATTAAAGTAAAAGATAAGACATATACTGGAAATCATGAATCATTAATATCTCCAGCACTATTTACCCAAGTACAAAATGTACTGACTGGTAAAACCAATTCAAGAACCATTAAACACGAATTCCTCTTTCGAAGAAGTATTAAATGTGAAGAATGTTCATATTCGTTAATTGGTGAATTACAGAAAGGAAATATCTATTATCGCTGTCATTCAAAGAATTGCTCAACTAAATCAATTAGAGAAGAAATAGTAGAAAAAGAAATTAAAAATACCATCAATCAAATTCAATTATTACCAGAAGAATATTCAATACTGGATGAATTATTATTAAATGCGCAAAATAATTGGTCAGAGGTACATACTGGAATTGAAGAATCATTGAATATGCAACATTCAAAAATATCTCAAAAACTAGATAAACTAACTGATGCCTATATTGAAAGTGTTATTGATCAGATACAGTTTGAAGAAAAAAAAGAGAAAATACTTCTTGAATCTAAGGCAATAAATATTAATAGAGGCAATATATTAGGTGAAAAAGAGCTAATTTTTAAGAAAGCGAAAAATTACATCGAACTGGCTAAAAGCCTTACAAAAACATATTCAATTGGAATTCATGAAGAAAAAAAGAAATTACTAAATATTATCACCTCGAAATTATCAATTAATCAAAAAAAACTAATGATTACAATACGATCTCCGTTTTATGAGATGGCTAAAAGGTACAATTTTATTGATGGTGACCCAACTCGATACACCCCTCGAATAAATATTGCCAAAATGGCAAATGTGAATAATAAACTCAGTAAAAGCCATAATCCAAGAATTAAATCCTCAAAAGAAAATTTAGAATTGCTTAAAGCAAATATGCAATCATTGCTTGACTTAATATTAAAATTGGTCGAAGATTTACCAGATATTAATCAAGAATTAAATAATGATGTACTATCGTAATACAACTCAGGTTCCAAATGAAGTATTTGGCAGGCTAATTCCTGAACTTTCTGGAGCAGAATTAAAAGTGATATTGATAATAATTCGGCAAACATTTGGATGGAGAGATAAATATACTGGACTTCGTAAGGAAGTTGATAGAATATCGCATTCTCAATTCATTCAAAAAACTGGATTGTCTCGTAGAGCTGTATCAAGTGCTCTCGATATTCTCAAAAAGAAAAACTTGATAAACATAACTTGTCATAATGGCAATATCTTAAATTCAAATACTGAAAGACAAGGTAAACCTATCCTGAAATACTCACTTAACTTGTGCAAAAATGTACCAGAACATATGCAGAAAAGTATCACACCTTGTGCAAATATTGCATATAACAAAACTAACTATACAAAACTAAATAAAACAAAACTAAAGGAAAGTCCTTTTAGGACAAATTCATTGAAATCTGTTGGGGAGATACTAAGTAAGTTTACTTAATTTGCTTGACTTGTATTAGTAGCCTGCTATTTGCTATTTTGAATTCTTTTAATTCCATTAATGGAATTAAATTATTTTGGCAGATTATCGTAATTTACGCTATTTATTTTTAACTTTAGGTAATATGGAAAAAATGACTCAAGATTGGTTTGAAATGACAGATCTAAAGAAGCGCTATTTCGACAAGATGGTATGGATACCACTATTTCAAAGTATGGATGTAAAAAAGGGTGTTTTTGGGTTTGTTGATTATACAGAGGAATATTTTGCATTTCGTACAATTGCCGTTCCAATTTCACAAAAAGTTAATGCAGAAAACCTTGACTGGAGCGATGCTGAATATTTTGATAATTCTGACAGAGCTAGAGATAATTACTCACCTGGTTATATTTATCGGAATAAAGATTATGGAATAGTTGGTGAAAATCTTGTAACGGAAGGAAGAGGTAATACTGAAGTATGTTCAGATTGGTTTCTGAATCCTGACTTACTTGTGGCTTTAGGATTAAAACAAGAAGGAGATATTTGGAAAGCTATTGATTTTGGTTTTGACGAAGTAATAAAAATTAATCGAGATGAGAAAGGGTATGTTCAAGAAATTTTAATAAAAGCTCAATACCTTAAAGATTACCTGAGTGCAAGAGGAATGGCACTTTATATTTGTTCATACCGCTCGAGAAAACAGATTTTAGAGAATGTAGATCATATAAAATGGAATGATGAAAGTATTAAAGTATTTGAACTAGATAAATGGGAAGGTAGTGTTAATACAATTCATGAAGGCGGTCATCTATTCGATTCAGGTTTTGCAGTGTTAAACATATCTCGGACAGATGTGGATTACAAAGAAGATGTTCCAAATCTTGAATTTCCTTCTGAGAATAGCACAAAGACAAGCGAATATGAGGGAAAATTTGAAGGTAAAAAATTGTTCATTATTGAAGGAGAACTTTGGCGCCGCGAATGGATTGAACCTGCAGAAAAAAGTACAATTGTACTAGATGAAGAAATAGAACCAACAGCATTTTTTATCACTGATAATTCTGGAAAAAAGGAAAGTAGAAAAACTCTAGATGATAATACCAGTAGATGGCTCTGGTTTAAGCCCAACATCATAAATGCAATTCTTGGAGTTAGAGGCTCAAAACTTATATGGTATACGCAAGATACTGGAAGAGTTGGTTTTTTAAGTAGTCAAATACATTTTGGTATAAATTCCATTGGATTAATAAATGTTCTCGCAGTTGATATGGCTAGACTGCCTGATTGGCAACAAAATATTTGGGTAGGATACAATATTTCTCCTGAAGGAGGTGTTAGTGCTGAATTACTTATGTCTCAAATGGAAGCTAGACCTGCCCAGACCTTGCCTCCAGAAGCTTATTTACATAAAGCAACTGAATGTGTAAATGAATTCTTATTCAAACTTTACGGAATAAAGGTCTTTAAAGAATATTCCGATGTTACAACATTAATAGGAAGAATACATCGATTTCGTGTGAATGATAAAAACAGTTTATTTCAACTTGCCAAAGACATTTATCTTTTTATAGGAGAAAGGATCGACACCGCACAAATTAAAAAAATTGTGAAGCCAACTAAAGAGGAGAAATGGGGTCAATTAATTTCCTTAGAAAAGTTACTTTCACTTAAAATTGATCCCCAAACTGCTCACGATTTACTGAGTCCACTATGGGGGATATATACTCTTAGAATCTCTGATGCACATTTAGCTTCAGATGATCTGAGTGATGCATACAAGAACTGCAATCTTGATGAAACACAACCATTTGTTATTCAAGCACGTCAATTAATATACTGCGCAACAGACTCACTGTATAATATTTGCTTCACTTTAGAAAATATTAAATGAAATATAAATTGCTAAAATGGAATTATTAATCTAAATAGGGCAATGAATATCAGACAAAATCGAATACTTAGAAAAATTCAACAAAGACTCAATCCAATGATATATCAACAAACAACACAAGTACCAAATATCTTGTTTGATAAACACTTACCAAACCTATAATTGTCATTACTAAAAATAGTTCACATAATAATTTCGCCAAACAGCAGGGTGGGTCAATTTAAAGACTGGATTTAGGAAAAGTAAGGCCAGGCTCTCTATCATTCAATTCATCTTTAAAACAAATTTATCTAGAAGAATTGTATCAAGTACAATTAGTAAGCTTGTAAACAAAGGATTAATATGTATTTCTTGCCAAAATGGCAATTCCCTCCATAAGTCGGAAGATAGAAAAGGCAAATACACAATGCTCTTTTCCCTAACCTGTGCACATGATGACAACAACCAGTGCACTTGGCGACAAGCACCTGGGCAAAATAGTGCATATAACAAAACTAAGAATTCAAAAATAAAAGAAACAAAATTAAATACAAGTCCTTTTAGGACAAATTCTTTGAAGTCTGTTGCGGAGATATTATATTAACAAAGAATGAACTTACTTCATTAAATTTATTGAAGTATAATTTTTTCCGATGTAGCAACAATAACTTTGATAAACGCTTCAACTTTAATAATAAGATCTGCATGAAATTGTGTTTTCTTGCTAATATTCGACGGAATCTCCATATGCTGAACTGGTACGGTTGCAACAATTGATTTTTCTTCAAGTACTTGCCAATAAGGTTTTTCCGAATGACTTTCTGTCAACTGATACAATATTTAAATTAGAAATTCTTTGTCAAGATCATCATTCGTGAAATTAATGTCAAAATTCACTGATTGATTATTGATCCCTGTAAATGTTGGATTCTTTAATTTAATATTAGCTATTGTAGGCATAATTCATTCTTTATAAAGTTAATTTGCAAATTTAAATAAATAATCCAATTAAGATAATCTTTCTAATATAAAAAAGTAAAAAATACATGAAAATAGCGAAATAGACAGTCACTTGTGGATAACTCAAAATTTCAAAATCGAGTAACTAAACCACCAATCCTAAAATACCCAATAAAATCAACAACAAATTTCCCTTTCATTACATTTGATTGCTTTTAGCAATCCCTTTCAAATTTGCGTCAAAATCCATATCTCAAATGGAAATGAAAGTGATATAATATTGGCATAATACAACCTAATAAGTTTCCTGAAATGTTCTAATCGAACACTTGGAATCCATACTAAAATCGAAGCTGGCGAAAAAAAATTGCCAATTTGGCAATTTCTGCCCTCTACGAATAGAAATCAATATAGACTAAAGTTAGAACATTAGAAAGCTCATCATTTTCTAATCATTAATTTTATGTCCCATCCATCAAATTATTTAAGGATGTATCGCAAAAAATCGCCATTAACTCAAAACGATATGGGTTTTCTAATTGGCCTAAAAGAAATCTCAAATATTTCCAGATATGAAAAAGGTCAAAGACAACCAAACATAGAATTCCTACTGAATTACCATCACATATTTGAATTATCAATTGAATCATTCTATGAACCACAATCAGAACTCATTAAGGAGCATCTCACTGAAAGGATACAAATGCTCATATTGGAGATAAAAAAAAGCAATAACACATTAAAGAATACCCCTAGAATAAAATTTCTTGAACAAATTATTATTAGACTAAATAATTATATAAATCAATGACTCAATCAACACAGAGGAAGAATATAGTTTATGCATTGTACCCTAATGCTAATGGTTTTGGTTTTGTATATTTAGAGAATCCTAGGAAACTCCTAGATTATGGATCTGTTCGGATTAATCCAATAAGTAATAGAAAGGTACTTGAGCGAATTAAGAGGTCTTTTGAATATCTTAGGCCATCTATTGTAATAATCCAAGATCCAGAAGGAAAGGCTTCCCGAGTAGGAAGGAGAGTTCGGAGACTGATTGATAAAATTATAGTCCTTGCATCGGAAGAGAAACTCAAGGTTGTTCAATATTCAAGGGATCAAGTTAGAGATGTTTTTGAGCAATTTGGTGCGGTCACCAAATATGAGATATCAAAAGTGCTTTTAACTGAATTTAAGGAATTGGAATTGCGGAAACCTAAAAAACGGAAAACATGGGAAAGTGAGAGTCATAATATGCCGATATTTGATGCTTTGTCATTAGCTTTGGTTTGGTATTATTTATCAGATTAATTATGTAAAAAATTATTATCAATTAATATGTCTTAATTTATCAACCCTCAGATTAAAATAAACTTTGGTTAAAGACAATATTATAAAATTGTAATCCCAAGAACAGATTATTTAATCTTTTCTGTAATTTTATCTGTACTCGACAAATTTGAATGCTCAATATCTTTGTTGTTGAAAACAGTTGGTTGACGTGTAAAAATTGTAGTGGCTCCAAGTGAAATAATTCCGTTAATTCTCACTTCAGGTTTAGATTTTTCTGTAAGATTAATGCAGATGACAAAGTGCTTTATTGTTCAATCATTTGGATTAGTTGTGAATAAAACTGGATTAACACATTGTCACCAAGATTTGTACTAAATTCATTTGTTCTTTATATCCTCTTTTTAATATCATATTTAATTAATGTGAATTCTTTAAATGACCCAGTTCCAGGCTCTACATTTATAACTTTTAAAGTTAACTTTATTCCATTTCTTAATTGAATTTTTTAAATATAGGAGATACAATTCAGTTGCCAGAGTAATGAAAAATTCTATAATATTAGATGAAATTCAGTTTTTAGTATGACATGATTTAAGAGAAACTAAAATCAGTTATCTAAATATATTTTTTGGTTATCTATAAAAAGAGATATTTTAGGATTGAGTTCATTATTACTTATTAATTTTTCTTTAACCATTGACACTAAAGATTTTGAGCGAATAGCATTATATTCATTTTCATTCCAACTATATAACCCAAATTTATTCAAAAGATTTTTTAAATATTCTTCAGTTTTCTGAATTGATTCATTATTGGATATTACTTTTTCAATTTCAAAAAAATCTCCTATTGGCGTATCCAATTTTAGGCAAAATTCACTTTCTAAATTTCTGAATATTATCCTTTTGCTAATGGAAATTAAACCTTCTTCATAACCTAAATAATATAACTGTTGTAAAAATGCTTTACTTTCTTCAATATTAATTTTAGTAATTAATTCTTCCTGATTTGAAATACTCTTTATGGTTTTTCTTTTAAGAATAAACTCAGCTGAATTGTTTATAATTTTAAATCTAAAGTCGTGATTATATTTAAAAAAAATAACTAATTCATTTGATTTAAAACTTGATTGATAGTGCGCCAAAAGTCGCTGAATCAAATCATTTTTGTTATTAGGGAGCTCACCTCTTAATTCAACTTCAATTTGCTTCATGGTATTTTATGCTAAATTTAAAAAATTTTATACTCATTCTTAAATATTTATGAAATTCACATTTATGAATAATATCAGTAAAGGCTAATTGAAATATTATTTCTCGAGCGATATGGAAAAATAATTTATCTTTAGAACAAATATTTTGTTTTAGTATATGATTTAATCCCAACTTAAATAAATAATTATTTTTAGTATTAAAGTATATAGATTTTAGAAATACAGCATAATCAGTTTCATTATCTAAATACAATGCCCATTCCCAGTCAATAATTCTAATTTCACTATTTTCTTTCAAAATGTTTTTAACATTTAGATCTTTGTGCGAAAAATGAAAATTATTTTGATTTAAGAAAATAATATTCCCAACAATATTATGTAAACTGTGAATTTCATTTCGTAAATCTTTATAGTCTTCAAATTTATTTTTACTAAGAGCATATGTGAATACATCCTCAATAAATTGAAAGTAGTCTTTATGTTTAATATATCCTTGATCAATTTTATTAATTACACCAAAATTTGGAGACATGTTTGTGTGCAAAAGGGAAATAATTTTAATGGTTTTATATATATCTACGATATTCAAATCAGTAAAATACTTTAGCGGAATTCCATTTAATGCTTCAGTAATTAAAAATGAAACCTTTTCTTTGGGGTTAATAGAATATATGCCTTTACAAACAATCTTAGGAACCTTAACACCTATAGTTTTAGCAAGATTCATTCCTAAAACTTCCGAATAATAATGATTCTCTGGAAATCTTGGATCTGCTATTTTTATATAATATGTAATATCGTTTTTAACGAACATTCTAACACAATTTATATGTGAACTTTCAATGTTTTTCAATTTTAAATTTCCTATAAAATCAAACTTATCATAAATAATTCTAGAAAATAATTTATCTGTAATTAAATTTAATTTATTTTTGTCGTAATTTTTCAAAAGCATATAAATAACCTTTTTGATGTATTATTTTATTATAAATATTAACTGTTTCATGTAATTCAGAAATTTTACGTTCTCTAACTTCATTAATTCGTTCACTTTCTGTCTCCATATGGAATACTCCTGTAGAAAGCAAAGGAACAATATAAATACCAATTGCAATAAGACAAGCTCCAAAAAGAGTATCTTCATAACCCCATTTTACACCAAATTGTTCCTCAAAGCCACCAATTTTAATAAAATGACTTTTATTTATACTTAAGTTATGGGTAACTACCATGCAAGGCAGATCATAAGGACCTAAAATTTTACCAAATCCAAATGATTTAAAGTTGTCCGTCGCCTCTAAACATCTAACTTCATTTTGCTCCATTACTGGATATAGACCAACCCAATCTCTTTTAGGAAATATAGAATATCTAAAATCTTTTTTGAAATCTGGTTTTCCAACAGCTGAGCTCAAATCAAATAAATTTATATTCTCTTTAAATGATACTAATGCAATGTTTTCTATAAATTGATGTCTGACAAGTGTTTCTTTAATAAAATTTATATCTAAGCAGATATCTGAATCAATAAATATAAGAACCTGATTTCTGGCTGCTTTTGCTCCGACATTTCTGGCAAATGATCTACCTTTATTTTTTGAATGTCTAAGAAATAAAACATCAACACCTTTATCTTCCAATCTTTTTTTAGATTCTTGTAAAACGAATTCATTGTCTAAACTTGGGGATCCATCATCTACAATAATTACTTCAATAGCCTTAAATTGCTTAGGAGTTAAGTCTTGTCTGCAAATCGAATTCAGACACTGAACTATTAATGGAATATTTTTATAAAGTGGTATTATAATACTTGCACTAATCGTGAAAGCATTTGAATAGTTGATAGGTTGTTCTGAAACTAATTCTTCATTAGTTATCTTTTTGAATATTCTTTCAAGATCAGAATAATCATTACTTTTTATTCTAACCAACCCCTGTATTGATTCCTCAAATAAAAATTTCGAACTACTACTAGAATATTCATATTTTATTAACAAATTTTTAATCTTAGAATTTAGAGAACCATTTTCATTAATTAAACTTTCCTTCTCCTTATTTTTCCAAGTTTTATTAATATATTCGTTGTATTCTTCATTGGTCCATGGAATGATATTTAATTTTTCTAAAACATAAATTAAAGCATCCAAATGAGGCTGATCATCTATGAGAGATTTTATTTGGAAAAAATCGCCAAACTCTGAATTAAGCCTTATTCGAAATATGCTTGTTTTGTCAGAAAATGTAAGTTTCTGTCCAATTGAGAATAAACCTTTTGAAAAATTTAATTTGTCCAGAATTCTTATAAAATTTTCTGCATCTCTAAGACTAATTGATGCTGAATATTCATCATTATCAAAGTTTATTTCTTGAAATTCATGTGGTTTATGCTTTCTGATAAGTTTAAGTGAATCATTAGTTAATCTTAATCGTACATCACCAATGTTCTCTTTAAAAAATATTACAAGTTCCTCCGAAATCTCTGGCAATCCATACAAGCTGGTAAGAATCTCAAAAAAATTTTTAAGATCAACTACTTGTTCAGGCAAATAACCCCAATAATCACCACGTTTATCAACATATTTAAGTGCATCAGACATACCTAAAATTTATTTATCTTTATTAGACGTATATATTTATTAAATAATTTCTATTCTATTATTATTTTTTAGTTGATGAATTTTACAAGTTTGATTTGAAAATTATTTATGAATTAGAGAATTAATATATAATTATTTTATTTCTTTCAGTCACTTGACCGAATAATGTTCTTCTTAAGAGTATTAATTATTGATGATTGAAGATCAAAATTATTAAGATCCCTCTCCTTTATAAAACCTATACTAAAACCATTTAGCTCAGATATGTTCCTGATTACCTTTATAATAAGTGATTGTTTATAAAGTTTAAACAAATTACCAGCATTAAACCCCTCAATTAACTTCTTTTCTTCAATTTTCATTATAATGTATTTTAGAATGTTTTGAGGATATTCATAGATCGATTCTAGCTCATAAAGGATAATTTTCTTTTTAGGTTGAGTATATTTGATTCTGCCTTTATCGCGTAATTTATGCATTTTACTTTTGACTTTGATGTTGAGCATTTACACACTAGACTATTTAATTGTAAACGTTTTTGATTTGCATTTTTCAACATTAATCTGTCCAGTCGAAAATCTATTATTAGCGTTCTCATAAGTGAAATCGTCTTGTGTAATCATCATTCTTTCAGCGCTATAATAAAATATACCGCTTTGAAGGCTATAAAAACATTGAGTTTCGCCTGAATTTAACGTAATCTGTGGGGCATTGTTCATGTCCCTTTCACTTAGCCCTGTTGTCGAAATTAAAACTGTATATTTCTTTGCTGTTTTATTTTCAAAACAAAAGTCTCCGTAATTCATTCTATAGCAATCTTTTGAAACAGTTTCAGGATTATTAATCCGTTCATTTGAATTAAGTGGTCTGTTGAAGCCACGATTTTCAAGATTTAGATTTTGGTTATTATCCAATGAGTTAATATTAATACCCAAAATTGAGCCAGCATCCTCATTTAAAGGTAAATCTTTCATTGTAGCTGCTATAACGAAGCCAGAATTAGCATCAAGAGCTTTTACTGTAAGCTTTAATGTGTTGCTTAATACGGTGTAGTTCCCAATTATAATTGCATCAACGGCAAGTAATTTACCTAATTCTTTGGCTCTGTCTACATCAATATAACCTTCTGCAATCAATTTATTAGCATCAACAATGCTGTTTAAATTCTCTCTATCAAAAACTTGGAAATTTTCGACATTGTTTACGATCCCGATTGAAAGAATGTCCGCAATATATTTACCCGCAATTGTATTAGCTTTGTTTATGTCAGTAACATATAAAACAACTACTCGCTTCTTTTCTTTTGAAGCTAGTTTGGTTGCCAAATCGATACTTGTTTCATTTAATGCATTATCAAATTTGTTTTGGGCAAAACTTGGCAACGCAAGTGAAATAAAAATTAAGAATATTAATAATTTTGACATATTTTATTATTAAATTATTGAATAATCACTATTGTATATATTTAGCAATTTAAAAAGTGCCTTCTCATACGCTTGATCGGAAGTAACACCATTTCCAATTACTGTTGGCACTTGAAAATTTCGATAAATGGAGTTATTCGATGTATCAATAATTGTTACATTCATAGAAATATTGCAAATTAAGGTTGAACTATTTAATTGACCTGGTTGGTATATTGAATGCAAACTTCCAATTACTATATAATTTGTATACCGCGAAAGATTAAATTTATCAAGCACCTTATAATTACCTCCTATCAAATCCGAAAAATCAGGAATTGCAAAGAACGAACTATTGAATAACCTTGTATAAACGGTATAACTTTTAGTCTTATAGAGATTCTCAATTTGTTCTGATGGTGATAATAAAAACTTGTTAGTATCGTCAACAATGATCACAGCTATCGATGCTTTAGCCCTATTGCCATTTACATATTTTTCATAATTCTCGACAGGTCCAATACTATTGTTGTTTGCCTGAATGTTTTTATTGTATTGATGAATAACAGGACTTTTCTCGAGATTTGTTGTAAATTCTTTTTTAGAAAAATTTTGTTTTGAGCTTTCATTTATTGGTTTAGAATTATTATTATCAACTTGCCTCCTAATCAAAGAACCAGTATCGACCATGGTCTTAATATCAATAAAATTATTAACTATACCATCAAATTGGTTATAATTAATCGTACTTGCGTCATCTGAAACACGTGGATGCAATTTAAGAAGATATAAAATTATTGTTGCGACAACTGATCCAACAATAGTAATAGAAGTTTTAGAAATAAAACTCTTTATTGGAGATTTTATATTTCTTTTATCTTCATTTGGGCTATTATATTCCTTATTCATTTTTTATTAAAAGTTAATATCAAATTTAACTTAAGTTAATAACTCAATAATTGTTATACTATAAACTTCTTTCATCCCTATTAGTTATTCTTAATTGCTTTAAATCTTTTAACTTTTCTGAATCAAAGTCCAATTTATATTCCTTCTGCCCATAAGTCATTCCAGAAATATAGGAATTAACATGGTTAATGTTTTTTAGAATTGAATTTAGCAAGTCGAGTTCATATTTTGTAAGGAGATAACCACTATTAAATCCAGCAATAAATTGTTTTTCATTAATTTCCATCAGAAAGTATCTTTTGAATGTTTTTCCAAATATACATCGATTGAATCGGTATCATAGAGAATTATTTTCTTTTCAGGTTGAGAGAATCGAATCTTTCCTTCATCTCTTAATTTTTGAAGAGTTGTCTTGCTTTTAATCCGAAGCTTTGACATGGCTTCCTCATCAGAAATCCATTTATCTCCTTTGATACTTTCCTTTTCTTTTATTCGAGCAATGACTGTCTCAATAAGAGCGTAAAAAGCTTCATCAGACAAACAAATGACTTCCATGAAGCCAAAATTAATAAATTTTATTAGAGTGGAAATAAATAATATTTCCTAAGTTTTGCTTGCAAATGGCTTGCAAATAAAAAAGGAGCCATGAAAATGAATTCATAACTCCTTGATATTCAAGTGATCCCGACAGGATTCGAACCTGTGACCCTCTGCTTAGAAGGCAGATGCTCTATCCAGCTGAGCTACGAGACCATTTTTTGTTATTTCGATATTGAGGATAAATACGTCCTATTTAACTGAGAATAATCAGATAACTAGTGCCTAATCTCAAAATCGAGGCGCAAAGATAACTTTTTTAGTGAATTCTATCAATAATTCATAAGTTTATGCACGTTGGTTTTACCAGAATGATTCGTAATTCGCAATAAAAGGATCTGCGCTGGGTATTGATCTCTATTCAGAATACATTTTGTTTGATTTGGTCTAACCTTATATAAGCTTATTCCATCAGCATTCATGACTTCTATCTGGTCAATATTTTCCTTACTTTCGACATAGATGTGCTTTTGATCTGTATTCACGATAGTTTCAGTTGAATATATATCCGAAGTAGCTACTGTCGAACCTAATTTGAATTCGAATTGCTGTACACAAGAACGACTATCCGTAACCGTGACACGGTACACGGCAGATTTAAGATTGATGATTTGATTAGAAACCTTGCCATTACTCCACACATAAGTGTAAGGTGGAAATCCGCCCTTAGGAACCAATCTAATACTACCTACCCCATTACCATTGTCTAATATCAAAACCGTATCTTGAATGTCTATAGGATCTCCAAAGAGT
This sequence comes from Candidatus Defluviibacterium haderslevense, assembly GCA_016712225.1. NCBI lineage: Bacteria > Pseudomonadati > Bacteroidota > Saprospiria > Saprospirales > Saprospiraceae > Candidatus Defluviibacterium > Candidatus Defluviibacterium haderslevense. The sequence goes on from JADJRL010000003.1 coordinate 4,296,105, forward strand.
ATATTCACATTAATAATACTGTCACATCCATTTACATTAGCATTTTTTAAGTCAATATGGCCAATAGGCTTGTTTCTATCAAAAATCTGTCCTTCAATCGTAATGGTGCCTTCGTTACACAAAGTATCCCGAAACTCAAACGTACTGAATAGATTGAAATTTACAAATATATTAACTATGGAATCACATCCCCTGAAAGAACCAGCTATCAAAGTATCGCTTCCATTTTGAAAACCGCTGTAGTATTTTTTACCACGAATGGTTAAGGTGTCTCCCAAACAAGCATTCGCTGTATAATCAGTTACCAAAGGGCTGCAATCGTATATTTTCATGGTCCAGAAATCTGGTGCATTAACATTTGTAGTCGGCAAATCATTCGTTACACTAAAGCTAGTAGCCATAAAGTAAATACTACCATCTGCATCTAAACATAATGAAGATGCCGTTTCAGCTCCTTTACCACCATAGTTTTGTTGCCATAATATATTACCACTCAGGTCCAATTTCATGATCACAACATCATTTGCCCCGTAATTGGCATTATAATCACCATCAGATGAACCAGAAGTACTCATCAAGATAATTTCATTTTTTGAATTGAGCCTGGCTTTAACCGCAACATCATCTTTAGTTCCTCCAATGATTCGTTTTGATAGTATTTTTCCATCTGGTTTTATATTCAACATTAATATGTCTTTACCACCTTTGATGGTATCAATGTCTCCACCTTTAGTATTTACATTTAAGAAAAGGATAGCACTTCCGTCAGGCAGAGCAACCATATCTCCAAAAAGATCGTCACCTGGCCCTCCGTACATGGCTGTAAAAACCTGATTGGTATTGCGATTGAATTTAAACAAAAAGATATCGCGCATTCCTTTATTCGTTAATCCAATAAAATCACCTTCATTAGATGAAAGCGATTCACCTCCTACAAAAAAATTAGCTCCATCTGCTCTTAAAATTCTCCTTGCAAATTCGTCCTTGCTACCGCCTAAATTTCGGATTTTATTAATTGCACCTGCTTCATCTACTGTACCAACTAAAACATCAAATCCTCCTTTATTTGCAGGAATGTCTTTGTCCAATGACTTTGTAGCTCCTGCAAAAATGACCTTACCAGTCTCTAAGTAAAAAATATCATTCACCTGATCATTATTCGAGCCTCCGATATTCTTTTCCCAATTTTTAGTATTCGTTTTGGAATTGTAATTTACTAACCAAACATCTGTAAAGCCATTTATATTAGTAACATCTCCTCCTTTACCACTAATGGTCGCTGCACACATTTGGGAACCATTAGGAATGGTTACAAATGAAGTAAAAAATTCATCCGATGGTGAACCGTAAGTTTTGATATGTTTTAAAGTACCGTCTTGTCTAATAACTGCAATAGCTGCATCATTAAGCCCTTTATTGACTAAAGCTGCTGAATTCGATTTTCCAACACATATCAATAAACTATCTTCGAATATTCCAATATTGTTACTGTATTCTGCCTGAGGGGCTCCAAAAATTTTGTTCCAAATGGTAACAGGCTGGGCTGTCAGGAATTCAAGACTCAATAAGGAACATAATACGACTAATATCTTTTTATTATACATGGTTTAACTGTTTTAAACATTGAAATTACGATAATTGTATGAATTTTTCAAAATATTGTGCAAAAATAAGAAATGAAACCACACATTGACCCTAAATGGAATTTATTCTTGGCCCATGAATTCGAAAAAGATTATTATAAAAGACTCTTAATACAATTAGAAGTTGACCGACAAAAAGGCTTGGAGGTTTATCCCCCATCAGAATTGATGTTTAATGCTTTCAATTTGTGTCCATTCGATAAGCTTAAAGTTGTAATCCTTGGTCAAGACCCCTATCATCAACCAGGTCAGGCCATGGGCCTAGCTTTTTCAGTCCCCATTGGTCAAAAAATTCCACCGTCGCTAAGAAATATTTATAAAGAACTTAACCGGGACTTACACATCCCTATTCCAAGTCATGGTGACCTAAGCACTTGGGCCAAACAGGGTGTCCTGTTACTAAATACCAGTTTGAGTGTTTTGAAAAACCAACCCAATTCACATCAAAACATTGGCTGGAAGGACTTTACAAATCATGTCATTACCCTACTCAATGACCAAAAGTCTAACATAGTATTTCTTTTATGGGGAAACCATGCCCGATCTAAGAGAGACTTAATTGACCCTCAAAAACACGCTATTTTAGAGAGTCCTCATCCTTCCCCATTGGCACGGGGTGGTTTTTATGGAAATAATCACTTTTCAGCTACTAATATTTATCTCGAGAGCAAGAAAATTGCTCCAATCGATTGGAAAATCATATAGAAAAAGTTTGAATATCATTTTTTTATCTATTTTTGGCTTTTAATTCACTCAATAAACTAACGTATATGAAATTTAAAATTCTTACATCCCTGTTGCTCGTAGTATTATTAAATACGACTTCATTTGCTCAGAATTTCGAAAAAGGTGACAAAGCATTGGGCTTTGGAATCGGTTTCGGAACTAATTATTATGGATCACAGGCAATTCCACCTGTTTCTGTATCTTTTGATCTTGGAATTCATGAAAAAATTTCAGTAGGTGCCATTTTTGGCTTTGGAACAAACACATACAGTTATTCTTCCCTTTATAAATGGAGATATACCCATATTTTATTTGGTGCAAGAGGTAATTATCACTGGGGTAAACACATTAGTGCGCTTCCTGAAAAACTTGACTTATATGCAGGAGCATTTTTAGGATTCGATGTGGTAAAAGTGGATTATGACGGTTACACTGGAATTGATGGAGAAGACTATGGTGGCTTAATACTTGGTGGACAAGTTGGAGCAAGATGGTATTTCAGCGACAAATTCGCAGCTTTCGTAGAAGGTGGTGTTGGATTGTCTGCTGCTAGACTTGGGGTAACTTTAAGATTGTAATACTCATTTAGAAATTGATATTTAAAAAGGCTAATCAAATGATTAGCCTTTTTTTGTTTTATCTTAGAACCAACCCGTTTTTTTCCTTCTCGGCGTTGAGGTTTTAATACCGAACATACCCAATAATCCCCTAGTAAGTTCACGTGCCACTGTGCGTCCAACTTGTCTGGTCACACTGCTGTTCATCATTTTTTCGATCGTACTTTTTTCTTGTCGTCTTGAACTGGTGTCTGATCGGGTTTCAATCTGTTCTTCATCTTGTATGGCTTCTTCGATTTTTTTGGTTAAAATTTCGGCAGCACTATCCCTGTTTATTTCTTCATTATAATATTCATAAATTTCAGAAGCTTTGGTAATTTTCGCCATCTCTCCTTCCTTCAAAACATCCATTCGAGATGCCGGTGCACACATCATAACTTGAACTAATGCTGTAGGAATACCTTTTTCATTCAAGGCTGTGACAAAGGCCTCTCCAATTCCTAATTCCGTCAATAATTGGCTGGTATTATAAAAATTCGATTCAGGATAATTCTCTGATGCAGATTTAATGGCTTTTCGGTCATTTGCAGTGAAAGCTCTTAAAGCATGCTGAACTTTCATTCCTAATTGCCCTAAAATACTTTCAGGTATATCTCCTGGATTCTGAGTCACAAAAATCAAGCCTACACCTTTGGACCGAATTAATTTGATAATCGTTTCTAATTGGTTAACTAAAGCAGATGTAGCTTCTTCAAACAATAAGTGTGCTTCATCAATAAAAAACACCAGTTTTGGCTTTTCAATATCACCTGCTTCAGGAAATTTGGAATAAATCTCAGCCAACATTTGAAGCATAAATGTTGAAAAAAACTTGGGTTTGTCTTGAATATCACTTGCTCTTAAAATACTGATTACGCCTTGCCCCTGCCGATTGATCCTACACAAATCTTCTACTTCAAAGCTTCGTTCTCCAAAAAAACGATCTGCTCCCTGTTGTTCCAATTCAATCACCTTCCTCAATATGGTTCCAACTGATGCAGAAGAAACTGTCCCAAACTCTTTTTCTATGGCTTCCTTACCTTCATTGGTTACATATAATAGAACTTTCTTGAAATCTTCAAGATCCAACAACAATAAGCCATTATCATCAGCGAATTTAAATACCAGAGATACTACCCCTTCCTGGGTATCATTCAAACCCAAAATTTTAGCTAAAAGCACTGGTCCAAATTCAGAAATGGTAGCTCTGAGCCGAACTCCCGGTTGATCCGAAATGGATAATAGCTCCACAAAATTATCTTGCGGATTCCAAGGAATATCCAATGCAGCATGTCGGTCAGAGATTTTACTATTCACTGTGCCGGCTTCAGCAATACCACTCAAATCGCCTTTAATATCCAATAGTACACTTGGGATACCTTGTTTTGATAATTGTTCCGCAATAAGTTGCAGCGATTTTGTTTTTCCGGTACCTGTAGCTCCTGCTATAAGCCCGTGTCTATTCATCATTCGCAAAGGCAATTTGATAATAGTCTCTTTAACAACTTGCCCCTCATACATACCGCACCCAAGAATTATGGAAGATCCTTGAAATGTATATGCTTTGGAGATTTGTTCAATAAATGCTTCTTTCATGTATAGTTAGTATGCGCAAATTTAATTCAATTAATACGTTAAATCAAACTAGATTGTATGTTAAAAAGTTCTATATTGAGTCCTTAAAATTAAATCATTGCAATTCCGGTATCTACTCTTTTTTATTCTAGTATTTTATGTGCTAGAAACCCAAGCACAACATAGTGTTTTTGTCAATTCTCAAAATTCCAGATCAAGGGGGATGTCCCAAACAGGTATTACTAGTGTCAATCCGTATGGATTTAATAACAACCCTGCCCATCTTGCATTACTCCATAAAAAAGGCACAGATCTCCAATACAGATCTTACTTTTTAGTGGACCAGCTTCACTATGGTTCAATTTCAGCTTATTATAAAACCTCGCAAAAAGATGGATTCGGTGCCAGTATACTCTATGACGGATCAACAGATTTAAATGATTTATTAATTGGATTTTCTTATGGTAGAAAATTGTCAGGCTCTTCAATAGTTGGGCTTGGATTACATTATTTGAACCAACATCTTCCGGAACATGGAAACTCCTGGACCATCATTCCTGAAATAGGCATCCAATCTGTATTGTTTTCAAAATTGATCGTAGCTACAGTTATCAAAAATCCGATTCCCATTCAATCGCCAAAATTGAAATCATTCCCAAGTGTATTTAAGTTAGGATTTAATTACGAAATATCCCCGCAACTCAATGTTTTAACAGAAGTGCATAAAATAAATCAATTACCCATCACAGGTCATTTTGGCTTAGAATACCGACCTATTCATGATCTATTTATACGGGCAGGGTTTATGAATAATGGACAATATAGCTTTGGCTTAGGTTATATTTTGAGAAGTAAAATTAATCTGGATGCTTCCATGGAAGTGCATCCAGTATTGGGTATTTCACCTGGAATAGGAATACATTTTAATAGCTTGTAAAAACCGTCATGAAACATTAATCAATAATGCATCGGTTTTTAAATCATTCTAAAGTAAAATATTCATCTGATAAAATTGGAATCAACACTTATAATTCAAATCTCCTCGACCAATTGATAATTTCAGAAAGAAACTATGAATAATTCAGAATAAGCGTATTTTCAAAATAAATATTGGCTTATAACATCAAAAATTAATACTCTAAAAAGTATCAAAATTTATTGATTAATCCACCAGTGATTTTTCATTACCCAATTTACTTTTAAACAGGAGATATACCATTATACCAATTACCAATCCTATGGTAAATCCAACCATCACATCAAATGGAAAATGCACCCCAACATAGACTTGAGCAAAACCTATAATCAACGCCCATAAAGGCAAAACCCATCTCACTCGTCTCATACTATCTGCAAAACCTAAAGTAAATAAAATAGCTATGGCCATATGATTCGAAGCATGTGAAGAAGGCATACTAAATCCACTACCACAACCGATGGGCTGATTAAAATGTTCTTTGAAATAAATTTCATTACATGGTCGAATCCTTTTAAATGATTTTTTTAAAACGGTACTACATAACTGATCACTAATTACAATGGTTAAAACAAATGCAAAAATCCAGTACCAAAAATTGGCTCTATAATGAAAAAAAATCCATGTAAAAAAAAATATATACAACGGAAACCAAAAATATTTATCCCGAAATAAAGCAATAACAGGATCTAGCGTTTCATTTCTGAGATTTAATTGAATCCATTCAAATAACGAATGATCCAAATAATTTAAATATTGGATCATAGGTCAATGATATCTTTTTTAAATATACAAATCATGCGTTCCGATTTCAATGCATCATATGGCTCTAATTGATGATTCCCAAATACTTGGGTCAATTTAAGTCGACATGGCGCAAATAATAACTCAATTTCAGCAAGTGAATACAAGCGAACACTCTCTTCAAACATTTGACAAGAATCATGATCACAAACAGCTATTTGTTTAATTACTCTTTTGTTTACAAGTTTTTTTGTAATATCAAAATGAATATTCTGTTTGGTTATATGCTCTTCATGAATCAAACCATCTACAACATAATGTGAATTCAAATAATCCAAAACAAAAATACCTCCATTTTTAACATTTAAAGCCATACTCAATGCAGCTTTTTGGTCATCATTGGGGGACTCAAAATATCCAAAACTTGTAAATAAATTAAAAACTACATCATAGTAATTAATTCTAAACAAATGACGCATATCATGTTGATAAAAATTCAAATGTTCATTTTGATATACTAGTGCTTTTTCAATTCGATTCAGAGAAAGATCTATACCCGTAACATCGAATCTGTATTCAGCTAAAGCCAGAGCGTGCCTTCCTGTACCACAACCAATATCTAATACAAAAGCCTGTTGATCAAGGTTCAAATACCTCAATAAATATTGTATAAATTCCTCTGCTTCAAGTTCATCTCGATCATCGTATAATATATCATAATACGTAGTATCGAACCATGTTTTAAACCATTCACCCATATTCTGATAATAATCCTATTTGATTAAAGATTAAATGGCGAAATTAATATATTTGTGCGGTTAATCAGGCATTCGACATGAGTTTAATTGTTTCTGTTTCAGGCGTTAGGGGCACTATTGGTGGGGTAAGTGGAGACAATTTGACACCGCCTGATATAGTTAAGTTCAGTTCAGCATACAGCCAATGGATTAAAAATCAATACCCTCAGCCAACAGTCGTCATAGGAAGGGATGCTCGAATATCCGGACAATTGGTTTCCAAATTGGTTAGTTCCTGTTTGCAAAGTATGGGTGTCCATGTGATCGATTTAGATTTATCAACTACCCCAACGGTAGAAATGGCTGTGGTGCATCTCCGCGCTCAAGGAGGCATTATCTTAACCGCAAGCCACAACCCAAAACAATGGAATGCCTTAAAACTGCTTAACCAAAAAGGAGAGTTTTTATCAGCTGCTGATGGCGAACAGTTGTTGCACATCATTCAACAAGATCAAATAGACTATGCTTCTGTTGACTCTCTGGGCCAATTAAGCCATTACGAAAATGCTATTCAGGATCATGTAACTGCCATTTTAAAACTTCCCTTTCTACCAATTCAATCCATAAAATCAAGATCTTTTCATATAGTGGCCGATTGTATCAATTCTAGTGGCGCTATTGCATTACCCATACTTTTTGAAGCTCTGGGTTGTACCTATGAATTAATCAATGAAATACCTGATGGAAACTTCAATCATAATCCTGAACCTTTGCCAGAACATTTACAAGACCTACTATCAGCATGTGCTAACAGTTCAGCTATTGGAATTGCAGTTGACCCGGATGTAGACAGACTTGCATTGGTTGACGAAAAAGGTCAATATTTTGGAGAGGAGTATACTTTAGTAACCGTTGCTGATTACATGCTTGATTTAAAAGCAGGCAATACGGTTTCTAATCTTTCATCTTCAAGAGCATTACGAGATTTGACCCTTATGAAAGGAGGTCAATATTTTGCATCAGCAGTTGGAGAAGCACATGTAGTTCAAAAAATGAAAGAAGTACATGCCATTATTGGCGGAGAAGGAAATGGTGGTGTAATCCTTCCAGATTTACATTATGGCAGGGACTCACTTGTTGGCATTGCATTAGTTCTGGCTAATTGTGTTACGAAAAATAAAACATTATCTGAACTCAAATCTGGCTATCCTAAATATGCTATGATAAAAGATAAGATCCAATTAAAACAAGACACGCCATATGATGAAGTTTTGCAATTATTGAAATCGAATTACAAAAATGAAGAACTAAATACCATCGATGGATTGAAAATAGATTTTGATCATGCATGGATCCATTTAAGAAAATCCAATACAGAACCGATAATTAGAATATATTGTGAAGCTAAGTCCATTTCGGAGGCTGAAAAATTAACAAACCAACTCAAACATCACATTCATCATTTGATCCAATAAAATATTCATTGTGTCTCAAAGAATTTATTTTGACAATGCAGCTACAACTCCTTTACTTCCCGAAGTCATACAAACCATTCATGAAATAGCAGGAACCATCTATGGCAACCCATCTTCTATACATCGTGAAGGGGTGACAGCAAAAAATTTAATTGAAGAAAGCAGAAGAATACTAAGTAACTATTTACATACTTCTCCAGCGCAAGTATTTTTTACATCATGTGGAACAGAATCCAACAACATGATTATAAAATCTGCGATTAAGGATCACCACGTTAAAACAATCATTAGTTCACCCATTGAGCATTCATGTGTTTTAAATGCTATAAACCAATACGCCACTGAAAATAACGTCCAAGTCATTTATTTAAAACCCAATGGTCATGGCCTAATTGATATCCAAGAACTTGAGCGCCAATTGGATCAATGTCAACATCCGGTACTGGTGAGTTTAATGCATACAAATAATGAACTTGGATCTACTATATCATTAGAAGAAATCAGCACCATATGTAAATCTAAAAATGCCTTGTTCCATTCAGATACTGTTCAAAGTATTGGATTGTATGACCTTGATGTAGAAACCCTACAAATTGATTTTATTTCAGGATCTGCGCATAAATTTTTTGGACCCAAGGGAATAGGATTTGTCTATATTAAAAATCCGGTCGCTACCAAGCCTTTACTCTATGGAGGAAGTCAAGAAAGAAATTTGCGGGCAGGCACAGAAAACATTATTGGAATTGCTGCCTTAGCAAAAGCACTTGAATTAAGTATAATCGAAAGAGATCAGCGCTTTAATCATTTAATGCAATTAAATCAATATTTCAGAACATCATTATTAGCTTCCAATTTAAATATTTCTTTCAATACACATGAGCATCAATTCAATCCAAAAATACTTAATGTCTATTTTGAAAATCAACCCGGTTTAGAACTTATTTTAATGAATCTTGACATCCATGGCATTGCGGTATCCGCAGGATCTGCATGCTCTTCAGGCACTGAAAAATCTTCACATGTTATAGAATACATTCGACCAGGAAGTTTAGGAAAATCCGTTCGTTTTTCTTTTTCTCACTTGAATACAATTGCTGAAATTGATATTTGCATTGATATTTTAAAAAAACTATTCATTAAATAAATAGTTAGACAAATATAAATTTCAAGGCAAATCAATGTTTATTTGGATCCTTCCCTAATCTTAATTCGTCAAGTAATTAGTCCTTTTCATCAGTTTATTCAACTCCTTCAAATACTTTAAATAAATAACTGCATACTTGAATATACTTTTGCAATGCCATTATTTACAATTAACAATTTTCACTTAATTTTTATTTAAAGACTTGCACTTATAAGTCTGTTGGATAATTTCGAATACTGATAAATTCGAAATAAGTGATACTTATTTTATTAAATAAAATAAAACAATCAGTATGTTAATTGATTATAAAATATGTTTATTCTGTATCACTATCTTCTTGATCGGTGGATCATGTGCTGATAATAAAGCAATTAATGACAAAATGATTGCACATTTGACAGAAACAAGTAAAAGAATATACAGTAAAGACAATAACTTTTGTCCTGAAGCTGAATATGAATATTATAATCAATTAGCTAATGATCCATCGAATCCAGCAAGACAACTTCAATCTATTTTTATTCTTGGATACATTTTGATGAAGTTAGGAAAAGATGAACAAGCATGTGCGGTCTTTGAAAATGTTTACCGACAAATACCAGATTTAAATGCACCAGGCATAGAAGCTTTCTACAAGAATTATGCACTCTCCTATTTAAGATTAGGTGAAAGAAAAAATTGCATCACTAATCATTCTACTGAATCATGTATTGTTCCGATTCAAGGCAATGGCATTCATTTGGATAAACAAGGATCAAAAAAAGCAATTGAAATATACGCAACATTACTAAAGAGGAATCCAAAAGATTATGAATCCATGTGGTTAATGAACTTAGCCTATATGACCATTGGAGAATACCCATTTGGAGTGCCCAAAGAATGGTTGGTTCCAGGTCTTGATAAAGACAATTCGGGTTATAGTATTAATCCATTTGATGATGTAGCTCAAAACTTGGGTATTTCACTTCGAGATATGGCGGGCGGAGAAATTATAGATGATTTTAATAATGATGGATATCTAGATATTATAACTTCAGATTGGAATATTCACCGCAAAATGCATTATTTTCAAAATGATACCCAAGGGGGCTTTATAGATCTTTCTGAAAAATCAGATTTAGCTAGATTCTCCGGGGGACTAAATCTAATACAAACAGATTATAACAATGATGGTTACTTAGATATATTTGTTCTTAGAGGAGGCTGGATGGGACCGTTTGGTCGACAAATCAATTCATTAATACGCAATAATGGTGATGATACATTTACCGATGTAACTTTTGAAAGTGGAATAACTTCAGAATATCCCACCCAAACAGGAGTTTGGCGAGACTTCAATAAAGATGGGTGGTTGGATTTATATATAGGAAATGAATCAACAAATGAGACTGGCCAAATCCCAAGTGAATTATATCTAAACAATCAAGATGGTACTTTTAAAGAAGTTGGTTTCATATCTGGAAGCAGAATTAGTGCGATGGTAAAAGGTGTAAGTTCAGCAGATTACAATAATGATGGCAGGGAAGATATTTTTATTTCTACCTGCGGAGGTGCGAAGATCCTATTACAAAATATTGCCACCAAAAATGGAATTCCAATGTTCATTAAATCAACAGCTACTGCCGGCTTGGAAGATAATTTCAAAAAAACTTTTCCAACTTGGTTTTGGGATTATAATAATGATGGCTGGGAGGATTTGTTTGTATGTGGTTATGATTTTGGCGAAAGTGTTGGACATTCAGCTGCTACTGAATCTTTGCATATTCCAAATCAAGCCAGTGTCATGTATTTATATAAAAACAATAAAGACGGCACTTTTACAAATGAGAGTAAAGCAGCAAATCTGAATAAATCTGTATTTGCAATGGGTGCAAATTTTGGAGATATAGATAATGATGGTTATTTAGATATGTATTTAGGTACTGGAAATCCAGATTATGGAGCATTGACTCCAAATCGGCTTTTTAGAAATATGGGTAATGGTACATTCGCAGATGTAACAGTTGCAGGTCGCGTAGGAAATTTACAAAAAGGACATGCAGTAGCATTATCCGATTTAGACAACGACGGCGACCAAGATATTTTTATTAAAATGGGAGGAGCCTATATTGGTGATGTATTTAATACTTCTCTTTACCTCAATCCAGGACAAAACAACAATCATTGGATTAATATACAATTGATCGGTACAGAGACCAATCGAGCAGCTATCGGGTCTAGACTTAAATTTAGTTTTAGAGATGAGGGCGTTGTAAGAAATATTTATTCCACAGTAAATTCTGGTGGAAGTTTTGGTTCCACTTCATTGCGAAGAGAAATAGGTTTAGGTCAGGCAGAAATCATCGACGAATTAGAAATAACTTGGCAAAAAACGGGCAAAAAACAAATATTTAAAAATATAAAACCAAATCAATTTCTCATCATTACTGAAGGAAATAATGAAATTAAAACAAAACATTTAAAAAGTTTTGATTTCAAAAAAGCAAATTTAAAAGGCCAAATGTGCAAACCAAAACCAGCTTAAGTATTGCACTATACTTTTATTGAAAGAAAGAATCAGATATATCTACTTTGTCTAAAATAAATGATTTATTTTTACTCACAGAAATTGGAAAAAACGAACATTAATTATTCAATATCATTTTATTAGTATGTTAATAAAAAAATGCTACACAATGTATAGCATTTTTTATAATAGCAATAAATTGAATTATTCTTGCGGCAATGCTTTAACATGGGCTTTAACTTTTACACCATTGACCATAAATGCATCGTCCATTGCGATTCCCTTCACATCATACATTTGACCAGAAGGCGAAATAGCTTTTATACCAAAAAATGAACCATCCGCATTGATTGCTTTTATACTGATCAAATTTCCGGCTTGTGATACACCTTTCACATCTAGTAATTTTTTATCAGGAGATATGGCTTTTATATCATAAATTTTTCCATCAGTACCAATAGCTTTCACAGGAGCATATTTGTCTGAGCTCACCAATACTTTAACTGGAAATTTTTTATTTCCAACAAAAGCTTTGATATCCATTACATGCATATTACCATTCTCTTCTAGGGATTTTACATCATAAATTTTTCCCGCTTCATCTATAGCTTTGATATCCCATAATTGCCCATCAGGATGCACTGCTTTTATATGCCAAATAAAATCATCACTTTGACCTGGAGCTTGCGGAAGGGCTTTAATATTTGCCTTGATTTCTACACCATGAAGCACCGATTCTACGTCATTACTAGAAAATTTAATACCCTTTACATCATGAAGTATACCATCTTTTGAGATTGCTTTAATACCATAAAAGTCACCATCAGGACTTACTGCTTTAATGTTTACAATACTACCATTAGAACTCACACCTTTTACATCCAAATGAATATTATCCTTTGTAATCGCTTTGATATCAAAGATCTCACCATTATCACCAATAGCTTTAACTGGAGCGAATACATCAGTACTTACTAGTACTTTGATGGCCATTTTTTTTCCATCTTTGATCGCTTTAACATCCATGAACTGCGAGCTATTATCCATTTCAAAGGCTTTGACATCATAAATTTTGCCAGCCTTATCTAAAGCTTTCACATCAATAAATCGACCGTGTGGGTCAATCGCCTTGATATTCCATACATCTTGTGATATTACATTTTCCGCAATAAAGGAAACAAACATTAAAAAAGTTAACCATTTCATAATTGAGAATTTAGTATATATTTATAAATTAAAAATCAAACCCAAATAAGATGAATCATTTAATCGTTCAATAATAATGCCACAAATTTCTTTAGCTGTAAAATAATCACATCATTAAATGTCAATTAAAATAATTTACTCACTAACAAGTAATAGCTTACTGACATTTGCAAAATTAAACACAAGCTAAAAGACAAAATTTATAATAGGTCAATCCCAATTCATTTTCAATAAAAAAATACTATATTTACAAAGCAAAAAATTCTACCAAAATTCATGAAAAAATTATTTTATTGGGCATGCCTGGGTCTTATAATGTTTGAAATAGCAAATGTTTATTTTATAATGCCAATTCCCGGTAGCCAGGAAATCAACAGCATTCAAGTAGCTTATTTTCTTTTTTCATGGCGATGGTGGTTTAGAATCCTATTTTCATTATTGATCATCATTGGGCTTTATAATTCATTTAATCAATCAAAAATTTTATTGCTTGCATCAATCTTACTTATTGGTACAATGATCTATTATACCAACTTTGAAATGTCCGCAGATCATATGTTTTTACCAGTTGAAAATCTTCAATTCAAGACCGTTGAAGATAATAAAATTCCATCAGACCGCTTGATAATTGGAATAGTTTACAAGGACATAGCCAAAGCATACCCTATTCAATTCCTTGGGTATCACCACCAAGTTAGGGATACTTTATCTGATAAGCAGTTCATGATTACTTATTGTACTGTTTGCAGAACAGGTAGAGTTTATGAGCCGATGGTTGATCAACAATATGATCAATTTAGATTGGTTGGGATGGACCATTTTAATGCTATGTTTGAAGACAGTCGAACCAAAAGTTGGTGGCGTCAATCAACAGGTGAGGCTATTGCAGGCCCATCTATTCATAAGCTTTTGCCTGAATATCCAAGTCAACAAATGACCTTGAATCAATGGATAACTATTCATCCACAAACACTGATCATGCAGCCCGATACTTTATTCCAGGCAGAATATGACAGTTTAAGTAATTATGAAAATGGAACACGTAAAGGCAAATTAACCCGAAGAGACAGTCAATCATGGGAAAAAAAATCATGGATCATAGGCCTTGAAATAAATGGAATGTCTAAAGCCTATGATTGGAACGAATTACAAGCTAAACAAATTATTCAAGATGATCTCAACAACATTCCAATTGCATTAGTATTATCAGATGATAAAAATAGCTTTGCCAGTTATATATTAAATACTAAAAATCAACTACTATCCATTCAACAGGATACTTTATTACTTGGGCAAAGAAAATATCTTTTTTCCGGAAAATCACTTACCGATTCTGTTCCAAATCTTATACCTATTAAATGTTATCAAGAATATTGGCATAGCTGGCAAACTTTTCATCCAAAAACACTTAAATTTGTTGAATAATTTTGGTCAAAAAGAAACAATAATACATTAGCCTATTTACATTAGTAAGAACCTTTTCAATTTACAAAAAAATTCATGCCAAAAAAAATTATCTTTTTTACTGGAGCCGGCATGAGTGCTGAAAGTGGTATAAAAACCTTCAGAGACGCAGATGGACTATGGGAAGGCCATGACGTTATGAAGGTAGCATCCATTCAAGGTTGGCATGCTGACCCCGAATTAGTACTAGATTTTTATAATCAAAGAAGAAGGCAATTATTGGAATCATTTCCTAACCAAGCCCATATTGACATTGCTAATCTCCAGGACCGTTTTAATATTCAAATCATCACCCAGAATGTAGACGATCTTCATGAGCGAGCGGGAAGCACACAGGTTATTCATTTACACGGTGAACTGCTTAAATCAAGAAGTGTACATAATCACTTTAAAACTTATACTTGTAAAACTGATATCCGACTTGGAGACACCAATGAATTCGGTCATCAATTGAGACCTCATATAGTTTGGTTTGGTGAAGAAGTTCCGATGATGGAGTTAGCCATCCAAAGCGCAATCGATGCTGATATTTGCGTTATCGTAGGCAGCTCGCTTCAAGTATATCCCGCAGCAGGTTTTGTAGCCTATTTACCATCCATTATGCCAATTTATTATATTGATCCAAAACCCGTTTTAACACCGGAATTAGCAAGATTTAAAAGCTTAAAAATCATTCCCAAAAAAGCGACTGATGGTTTAAAAGAACTTCTGACAGAACCCCTATTCAACTGAAATCAATTAGCCAGTCAATGTATGATTAATCAAATGTCACCTCAAGCAACGCTATTAATATTTAAATAGCTTGGAACTCATTTGACCCATAGAATTAACCAACTGAATTGAATATAAACCACTATGAAGTGTACTTAAATCAATCCAATTGGAATTCAATCCTTCCTTAAGTTTTATGTTTTGCTTAAATACCAAGGCTCCAAGTGGATTGAGTACTTGTATTTGAATTTTTTGTTCCTGATTTGAATTGACTTGAATTCTTACATTGGAATTAAATGGATTAGGACTAATTTCTAAATTACTCAAGTTTTGAATATCCTTGTTTACTATTAAATTTCGAGTTCCAACAGCAAACCAGCTACCCCATTTTGCGTTAGGCAATAATATCTTTTCAGATCCATTGGAAGTCAATTTAGAATCATTTAACGCCACAACTGACAAGGATTGAAGTTCTTGATCCAAATCAGTATTATAAAGCATCTGGTCATCTTTAATACTAAAACTAGGAATGCAAGCACGGGTTCTGATTTTTGAAATAATCCCTACATCACTTAAGGCTGTGTTAACTGCATACAAATAGTGATATGAACCTATTCCAGTTGATTTCATGTAATCAAAAGCTATAACACTGGTATTGTTTTTAGAAAATATTGGATTTCCAATACTTGTATTATCCTCAAGATTTGAAAACAATTTTACAATTTGTCCATTTGCAAAATGATTTAAACTCAGATCAAATACATGTATGGTATTTATATCCCAAAATTCTGTTTCAATATTTCCATTTCTAACTTTATTTAATGCATCATAAATAATATACTGACCTGAGTGATCAAAATCCATGGCATCAGCATATTGTGCAATTACGTTGCTCGTGTTTGGTGTGGCTTGAATGACATCAAACTCATTCCATTTATTATTAATATAATCATAAACTCTTATTATATGATCATCTTTATTGCTCAAAGCAGCCAACAAAGAGCCATCCTTGGATATAACAGCATTTCGATACATGGGTTGATCATCAATAACGTATTCTAGATAATTTCCTGATAGTTTGTCTAATTCCAACAAATTTAAAGTATTGTTCTTTGTCACGAAATAAATTTCAGATCCATCATCCGTAACACTTGGTTTAGAAATTATTTCTGTTGTTGATAATTCCTTTGGCGCGCCACTAAAGTCATATAAATAAATTCCTTGTTGATTTGCATTGGTATAAACTACAAATTCTTTTCCCGGATTAAATGGCAGATCTTTTTTAGGTGGAATAATCGGATTATAGATTCCGACCATATCAAAAGCCTTTCTTACTGAAGCTAAAACATCAGGAACTGTTCCATAAAAATCAAAAACACAACGTTCCAGGGCAATTCTTAAATCGGTAAATTTTGCTGATCTTGATAAATAATGTTTTAATGTTTTGTAATAGATTTTTTCTGCTATAGCTTTTGCTTCTTCTTCAGATCGATTATTTTTTTTCAATTCCTGTACAAACAAATAAAAAGCATAGCTTGGTATACCACTATTGGTATGAATCCGCCCGTTGTCTATGGTATCATTTTGAACTTTTTCATTCATGTGTTTAGGCTGCCAGTAAAATTGATTGGAGTTAGATCCTCCGTTATTGGGGTTACTTAAATCCCGCAATGCCCCAGTTGGAGTTCCTCTACTTTTTACTATGTCTTCACCAATTTTCCAATCTTCACGATCAATCATCACTCCAAAAATATCTGCAAAGGATTCATTAATGGCGCCTGACTCATCTTTATTGATCAGACCGGCAGTGTATTGAATAACACCATGTGTAATTTCATGACCACATACATCCAAGGCTTTTGCCAAAGCCGCTAATACTGTTCCTCCATTACCATAATACATAGCCTTACCATTCCAAAAAGCATCCTCCAAGGGTTGGCCACCTTGATCGGATATATTGACATAGGATACTATGGTTCCACCGTCATCATTTAATGAATTTCTACTATGGATATTTAAATAATAATCATAAACTATACCAGTGTGATAATGGGCTGAGACCGCTGCTTTATCCAACCAACTGTTATTCAATGAAGTGATTTCACTGGATTTAAATCCTAGATTTTCAGGATGTTTAAAATTGCCATTTTGGGTAACAATGGCGCCTATAGGTTTTGCAGGCATTTGAGAAGCAACAACATTAAACATGGGCTTCGAAGCATCAATCAAATAGTATAAACTCCCCTCCTTCCAAGTATTAATAACTCTGGGAATACTTGACAAATCATTGGCACTTGCAATTTCTGATCCACATGGTGAAACATCTTCACAGCTTGAATGGTTAGCATTTGAAAAAGAGCAAATTCTCGAAATGGATTCCTTAATACTTCCATTTAATGCATCAACATAAATTTCCCAATGATGTCCTTGATTGGGTATGATATCAAAAAAATAACTGAGTTCCCATTTTTGACACTTCACATTAAAATAAAAACACAATTCCTTTTTTAAGATTTCACCCGCCAGATCTTTCTGTTCAGAACTTATTTGGTCTATATGAATTTGTCTGGATTTAAAAAACAAACTAATGAGTTCAATAGCTTCATCTTCCGATATCCCTATTTCTATTGGCCGAACTCCTTTTGTAGAACCTCTACCGTGACAATAGACGGTTTGGTTTTGGTAAACATGCATAGTATATTCTGCCCCATGCATCGGAATTCCATTCCATGTTTGAATCAGTGAAATGTGCTCCGTTTTCAATTCATCCATTTGATTTTTAATCAATTGAAATCCATTTGGTGATTGATCTTCAAATCCAACGCTGTTTTTTATTATTGAAACATATTTTGCTGCCTTATCATCATTGGTTCTTATCTGGAATGGAAGAATCGTTTCGAACTGACTTGGCATGCCTGATTCAGCATCTATGGAAATTATTTTTACTGAAGATGTTGCTTCACTAAGTTTTTTTTGATCTATTGAAAAAATATTATTTCTATAAATAGTTTCTGAAGAACGAACCAAATCATTAACTGCTTTCTTTCCTTTAGTTAACTTCTTAAGTTGGAAAGAAACAGTATTAGTCGAAAATTGAACAGGCTCCTTAAAAGCTTGTGACGAACCCACTTGATCAATCCACAAAACAAGACAAATAAAAAAATAATATTTTTTCATAGTACCTAGGTATTGACTTCCATAAAAATTATTCCATTTACCGCATCATCTATTTTTAATCATAAAACCATTCACAAAACTACTGTTTTAACAATTTAGCACTAACACTTCCTTCTGCGTTGACGATTTGAAGGTGATATATTCCTTGAATACAACGAGATAAATCTAATCGTTCTTCATTTAATCCTTCCTTCAATTGTATTTTCTTAGAATCTATTAATTGTCCCATCTGGCTTAATATGTTCACATGGATCCATTGAGCTTTTGTAGAATTAATTCCAAGTGTAAATTCGTGGTCAAAAGGATTTGGATAAATGCTCATTTCATTAAGACTCTTTATGTCTGCAGTTCTAATTAAATTTCTTTTCCCGTTTGCGAACCAAGTTCCCCATTTAGCACCTGTTAATAGTATTTTTTCACTGCCAGAAGATACAATTTTAGAAGCCGCTAAACCCTTAGTGTTGATGGACTGATCGCCTTGATTATCTTCACTATCAAAAGCTACTTGATTATCTTTAACACTAAAGCTTGGATATGCCAATTGACTTCTATCTTCAGCAATAGCGTCCACATCCCCTTTTTCAATATTAGCACCTAAAAGAGCATAAGTCGAAGAAAATAAATCAGATTCAATGTAATCAAAGGCGATGACATCCAAACTGTTTTTAGAATAAACAGGATTTCCAATGCTCGTGTTCTCAGGTAAATCTGTAAATAATTTATCTACTTGACCCGTTCCGAATTTATCTAATGGCAAATTAAAAACATTGATTGATCCAATATCCCAATATTCATAATCATTTCCATTTGCTCTTTTAATGACATTAAATGCATCATATATAATATTTTGACCGGAATGATCAAAATCCATAAAATCTGCGTATCTGACATCAGAGGTTGTTGAACTAGTTGAGGTTGGATTATATAATGTGAAATCCTTCCATTCATCTGATAAGAAATCATAAACGTGGATAATGTTTTCCTCCTTGGTTAATAAAGCGGCTAATAAAGTGCCATCCTTGGATATAATGGCATTTCGATACACCGCTGTATTATCTAAAATGCTTTCTACATATTTACCTGTAGATTTATTAAATGTCAACATATGCAGTTTGTTGGTTTTAGCAACAAAATAAATTTCGGAACCATCATCTGTTACACTTGGTTTTGAAATAATTGATGTACTAGATATTTGAGTTGGTGTATTAACAAAGTCATAGAGATAGACCCCATCTTTGTTCGCATCTGTACAAACTAAAAATTCCTTTCCTGGATTTATACTCAGGTCCTTTTTGGGTTGTGTACCACCTCCACCATTTGGTGTTCCCGGAATACCTACTTGGTCAAAAGCAGTTTTTGCTGAAGCCAACACATCCGGAACATTACCAAATAAATCTGTGGCACATTTCTCAACGCCTATTCTCAAATCAACAAATTGGGAAGACCTGGTCAAATAGTTTTTAAGTGTATGAAAAAAAACTTTTTCAGCGATTTTTTTTGCATCTTCTTCACTTCGATTATTCTTCCTCAATTCTTGAACAAATAAATAAAATGCAAAATTCGGAATTCCACTATTGATATGTACCCCACCATTATCTTGTGTGCCCTTATACTTCTCATTGACATGCTTAGGCTGCCAATAAGGTTGATTGATACTTGTTCCGCCATTATTTGGATTACTTAAATCCCTTAATGCACCTGAAGGAAAAAAACTTTTGACTACAACATCCTCTCCCATTTTCCAATCATCCCGATCGATCATGGCTCCAAATATATCTGCAAAAGATTCATTCAGTGCTCCGGATTCGCCTTGATACATAAGGTTAGCGGTATTTTGAATAACACCATGAGACATTTCATGTCCACCGACATCCAAAGCCTTGGCTAAAGGTGTAAATGCCTGAGCTCCATTACCATAGAACATTGCTTCTCCATTCCAAAAAGCATTATCCATACTCTTTCCATTATCATCAGCAACATTAATTATAGATAAAATAGTCCCACCACTGCCATTTATGGAATTCCTCGAATGTGTATTCAAAAAATATTCATATGCTTTTCCTGAATTGAAATGCGCGGAGACAGCCGTTTTATCAGACCAAGTGTTATTCGAAGAACTGATATGAGATAAAACAAAACTAGAACTTGATGGCGATCTGTTTTGACCATTTACGGTCATGATTCCCCCATTGGGATCATCCGGCATACTTGAAGCGCTGAGTTTGAACATAGCTCTAGACCCATCAATCATGTAATACGTATTTCCTTCCTTCCAGGTATTTATGGTTCTTGTGGTATTAGACAAATCAGTTGCATTAGCCACTTCTGCACCCATAGGGCTTACACATTTTGCCAAATCACCACATGCATCTGACATAACATTACAAATTTTAGAATACGACTCAATGACTTTGCCAGTCATGGCATCGATATATAAATCCCAATGTTGCGAAGGGTTAGGTATTACATTGATAAAATAACACAATGCCCATTTCGCAGTTTTTGCATTGAATTTATAGCACATCTCTTTTTTTAAAATTCCCCCTTTTAGCACATTACTTATTGCTTTGGAATTCACCTGATGAATTTCATTCTTTATAAAATATTGATTCATGATTTCAACAGCATCGTCTTCAGATAGCGCCGGATTTCGATTACCAGGTGCTAAATTAAATGCACGTCCATGACCAAACACACGTTGATCAGGATAGAAGTGCATACGGTATTCTGCTCCATGAATAGGGATACCATAAGCAGTTTGCACCAATGAAACATGTTGAATATTCAATTCATCCTTTTCAGAATTCAAAACATTAAAACCCAAATATTCTATATGGGTCAATCCCAAATATTCTTTTAACATTTGACAAGATGCTTCATTGTTGACTTCAGCAGATCTTGAAATCCAATGTCCAATACCTTCGAACTGAGTTGGAATACCGGACTCCTGATCGACATCAATCGACTTGAATTGATATCGGAATTCATTCAATTTTTGAGCTGGCAAACTAAAATGATTTAAAGTGGCATTATCCTGAAACTGTCTTGAATACAAGTTTCTGTCAAATGATCCTTTATTTAGCTTATTAAGATTCTTTGGCACATCATAATTGAAAAAAACAATCTTTTCCTTAAGTGACTGTGAATATGCTATTGATCCAAAACTGATGAATAAAATAAAATATAATAATCGGTTTTTCATTTTGATGCTTTTTGAACTAAATGATTTAAATGGTCATAAATTAAATGAATATCTTTTGGCACATTTTGATCAGAAGGATTCCAAACTAATTTTTGGGTTTTTCCTTGTAAATTTACCTCTATAAATTGATATCTATTCCCAGGTTCGTTTAGGCTTAATTGGCCCACTCCCAGGGAATAAAAATTCTTAATCCACTGGTTTATATCTGAAGATTTTAATTTTTTAAAAGATCTTCCTTCACTTTCGATGGATCCATTTTGGGTACTAATCGTATAAACCGTTTCCTTGCCTGTAAAACCACCTCCATCTCCTATTTTAATCCAATCCATACCAGAATTAACTTTTGATTTGGTGCTTTTACAATTAAAAAATGGTGCCAGAATCAACCCTAAAATGGGTAAAACCCAGTAAATCAATTTCATACGTACTAATTCTGTCTTAAAAATACGTTAAATATATAGATTAGAAACAAAATATTCAAAAAAAACGTTCTACCTTTGAATTCTTAACTAAAAATCTATAAAAAATGAAAAAATTATTTCTTTTCTTAACATTTGGCTTGCTTTTCACTGTTGCTCAATCTAATGCTCAATCTTGTTGCAAAAAAGGTTCTGCTTCGAAACAATGTGTTAAATCTAGTGACATGAGTGAAGCAGCAATAAAAGCTGCAGATGCAGATCCTTCAATAGAAAAAAAGGTATGCGCAGAATCAGGTAAAGTTTGTTTTATGAAAAAATCAGCAGATGGTACTTCAACTGCTGTTACTTATGATGAAGCAACTGCTAAATTCGTAAATTATGTACCTTCTGAAAATAGCGCAACTGCTAAATCTTGTTCATCAAAAAGTGGTAAAGCTTGTTGCTCAAAAGGAGCTAAATCTTGCGCTAAAGGTCAAGCAAACGCTGGTTCAAGTGATGCTAACTCTGTAGTAGCACCTACCAAATAATTAATATTTAAAATATGATATCAAAAGGCTTTCCAATTTGGGAGGCCTTTTTAATTTAAAGACCGACTCTAAATACTATCTTTGATCCGTCAACAGATTTAGGTCAAATTCACACCAGATTGAAGCAAAGTAAGATTTATATACGAATACTCCTGATCATGCTTGTTTTGGATACTCTTAAAGCTCAATTATCAATACCTATTTCTAAAAATTGGACCTACCAATCTGTTAATGATGAATCATGGCTTAAATGTCAAATTCCTAATAGCATTTACACCATTCTCGAACAATCAAATATCATTCAAAGTCCATTTCTTGGTAATGCCGAAGCCAAATTAGATTGGATCAGCAAAAAAAACTGGGTATTCAAGAATACCTTCGATCTAAATCCTCAAGATATTCAACATGAACACATCGAAATTCAATTCAAAGATCTTGATATTTATGCAGAAGTATATCTGAATGACAGCCTATTAGGAAAAACTGACAATGCCTTTAGAACATGGACTTTTGACATTAAAAAAATCGTCAAACCCATTGAGAATGAATTAAAAATAGTTTTTCAATCCGCACCTGTCATTGCTGATTCATTGTACAGAAATTTAGATGCTGCTTTACCTGGCGACATGCGCGTTACAAGCCGCAAACCACAATACCATTTCGGCTGGGACTTTGGACCAAAATATCCTGGTTGCGGAATCATGTCAACGCCAACGATTCAATTTTGGAATCACATTAAATTAGAGGATATCGCCATTCAGACCCGGGCAATTCATCATCAAAATGCAGACGTTGACCTTTGTCTTACCGGGATTTCAGACCGTGAAGAAACCTACCAAGTAGAATGGACTTTGGATCAATTATCATTTAGTCAAAAAATAAATATTCCTGCAGGTTCCTTCTATATTAAACTAAAACACCAAATTCCCAATCCTAAGTTGTGGTGGCCCAACGGCAGTGGTGAATCTTATCTTTATGCATTAAAAGTACAAATAAAAAACCAACAAAAAAACATCCTAACTCATAAAGAAAATAGTACCGGAATTCGAACAATTAAGCTCATTTCTAAAAAGGATAAATGGGGTCAGGGTTTTTATTTTCAAGTCAATGGAAAACCTATTTTTATAAAAGGATCAAATTATATTCCACAGGATATTTTTCAAACCCGAAATCAAGATCATACCCGACTATTAAATGATATCAAAGAATGTCATTTCAATATGATTAGAATTTGGGGTGGTGGCAATTATGAATCAGATACTTTTTACAGTACCTGTGATCAATTAGGCATCATGGTTTGGCAGGATTTTATGTATGCTTGTGCGATGTACCCGGGTGATGCATTATTTATAGAAAACATAAAGATTGAAGCTGAAGAACAGGTTCGAAGACTATCTAAATATCCTTGTCTTGCACTTTGGTGTGGAAATAATGAAAACAATGAAGCCTGGCATCGTTGGGGATGGCAAACTGGTCTTTCTCATCAAACCAAAACCACGCTTTGGGAGCATTATCAAAAAATCTTTAACCAAGTATTACCAAATATTGTAACAACCTATAGCAATCATCAATCTTATTGGGAATCTTCACCTTTATTTGGCCGAGGGGATAAAAGATTTAAACACGAAGGAGATGCACATGATTGGGGGGTTTGGCATGATGAAATGCCATTTGAATCTTTTGAACAAAGAATTCCCCGGTTTATGAGTGAAATGGGATTTCAAAGTTTACCGAATATTCACACGATTCATACCTTTGTTGAGTCGGGTGAATTATCACTGGAAAATCCATCGATTTTATCTCATCAAAAACATCCAAGAGGTAATCAATTAATTCAAAAATATTTAGAACGTGATTTACCAAAACCAAAATCTTTTGAAGACTTAATTTATTTAAACCAAATCAATCAAGCTGAAGGAATCGGCTTGGCTATTAAGGCTCATCGGAGAACAAAGCCTTATTGCATGGGCACTTTATACTGGCAATTGAATGATTGTTGGCCGGGAATTAGTTGGTCAGGTATTGATTATTACGGACATTGGAAAGCCATGCAACACAAAGTAAAAGAACTCTACCAACCTGTGATTATGACCACTAGAGAATCTGGTGATTTAATAGAGGTTTTTATTACTTCTGATTTACTATTTCCGATTACTTCTCAAATCGAAATTAGTCATATTGATTTTATGGGAAAATTCCTCACAAAAGACACCTTTACTGTAAATCTTAAAACCAACCAATCGAAACGGATTTTTACCTTTGACAAACGACAAATACAAGCACCAAATAATGAATTTAATAGCTTATTGAGTATGCGGTGGATATATAATAAAACCACCGGACAAGCCGTTCATTTCTTTGCAAAATTTAAAGAATTAAAACTAACAAAACCAGATTACCAAATTAAGTCATCAAGCTTTAAAGATGATGAATATAAATTTACTATTTCAGCTAATACATTCTGTAAATCAGTTTTCTTTGACCTCGGTCCATCTGTAGATTTTTTTCCAAACTTTGTTGACTTACTTCCAAATCAAGAACAAGAAATTATGGTAAAAACAGAACTTAAAAAAATTACACTTGAGCAAATGACCATTAAAAGTTTGTATGATTTTTTAGAGATAAATCCATGACAAGAGAAATAACTTTTCAAGAACAGATCAAAAACGGGATTCCTAATGAATTTCCTCCATTACCTAACTACGATACCCTCGTACCACACGCTCCTAAACGCAACTTAAAGGGTGTACTCAACCATGAAGAAATAAAGCTTGCTATTAAAAATGCATTGCGCTATTTTCCTCATCATTGGCATGAAGAACTTGCATCAGAATTTTTAGACGAGTTGAATAAGTTTGGAAGGATCTATATGTACAGATTTAGACCAACATATGCTATGCATGCCAGACCCATTTCTGAATATCCTGTTCAAACAAATCAGGCAGCAGCAATAATGCTCATGATTCAAAATAATCTAGATCCTTTAGTTGCTAAGTATCCACATGAATTGATCACCTACGGAGGAAATGGTGCTGTGTTCCAAAATTGGGCTCAATATCTGATTTGTATGCAATATTTATCAGAGATGACTGAAGATCAAACCTTGGTTTTATATTCAGGACATGCAATGGGTCTTTTCCCATCTCATAAGAATGCTCCCAGAGTTGTCATCACAAATGGAATGATGATTCCAAATAATAGCAAAAAATCAGATTGGAACAAATACAATGCATTAGGTGTAACCCAATATGGTCAGATGACTGCTGGCTCGTTTATGTACATTGGCCCTCAAGGAATTGTGCATGGCACTACAATTACTTTACTCAATGCCATGCGAAGACTACAGTCAAAAATAGGTGATCAGCATGGAAACCTATTTATTACTTCCGGACTAGGTGGCATGTCAGGGGCACAGGCTATTGCCGCTGTGATCACTGGAATTTGTTGCATAATAGCGGAAGTAGATCCAGATGCCATTAATCAAAGAATTCAGGACGGATATATCTTAAAAGAACATGTCTTTACCGATTTGGAACAGCTCTTTAAAGTTGCTCTTTCCTACCCAATAAGTGACACTGGAATCTGTTATGTTTATTATGGTAATATCATTGAAGTCTGGGAATATGCCGCAGAAAAAAATATAAAAATTGCATTGGGATCAGATCAGACTTCGCTGCATAACATTGATGATTTAGGATACTGTCCTGTTGGTTATACTTTTGAAGAAGCTAAATCATTAATGATTGCTGATAAAATAAAATTTATTAGCGAAGTTCAACATTCATTACGAAGGCATGTAAGGGCGATCAATTTTCTTTCACAACAAGGGATGTATTTCTGGGATTACGGCAATGCTTTTTTAAAAGAAGCTTCTTTGGCTGGTGCCGACGTATGGCTTGATGATCAGAAAGAAACATTTAAGTATCCATCATACGTAGAAGATATTATGGGGCCATTATGTTTTGATTACGGATTTGGACCTTTTAGATGGGTCTGTACGTCAGGTAATTTGGACGATTTGCAGAAATCAGACCATATTGCAGCAAGTGTAATAAAACAATTAATACTCAAATCAGAAGGAAACACAAAAGCTCAATATGAAGACAATCTTAAATGGATTCAAACTGCAGAATCAAATCTTCCCATTGTAGGCAGCAAATCAAGAATCCTATACGCTGACACTACAGGTAGAATTGAAATTGCAAAAGCATTTAACGAATCCATAAAAAGTGGTCAAATTTCTGCCCCCATAGTGTTGGGTCGGGATCACCATGATGTCTCGGGTACCGATTCCCCTTATCGGGAAACATCCAATATATATGATGGCTCTAAATTTACTGCAGATATGGCTATACAGAATGTCATTGGTGACAGTTTTAGAGGCGCTACATGGGTGTCTATCCATAATGGCGGTGGAGTTGGTTGGGGGGATGTCATAAATGGTGGGTTTGGCATGGTCATTGATGGATCTAGCCAATCAGAAACGAATATTCAAGAAATGCTCTATTGGGATGTTATGAATGGGATAGCAAGAAGAGCATGGGCAAGGAACGAAGGAGCTTTAAAAACAGCAGAAAAAGCTATGGCTACGTGCCCTGAATTAAAAATAACGATGCCCACAATAGTGGATGAAAAAATATTAGAAAAAATAATTTTTTCTATGGATTATTAAGAATAGTTGTACCTTAATGTTGAAAACAAATAAAAACGAAAATTTATGATGAATGAAAGGGTCGCCTCAATCATGACGAGGGAATTAATCACTGTTAATCAGGATGATAGCTTGCAAAAGGTAAAAGACATTCTGATCAATAACAGAATACACCACGTACCTGTTGTGGATGGAAAAAAATTAGTCGGATTAGTTACGACATATGATCTTTTTAAACTTAATGTAGAGCACAAGGATTATCCTAATACAAGAGTTGGTAATGTAATGACCAAAAGAATAGCCACTGTAGAATCAAATTTTCATATTGGAACGGCTGCTGAAGTATTTATGGAACATTTATTTCATGCAATTCCTGTGGTGGACAACGGAGAACTAGTTGGTATTGTAACAAGTTTTGATATATTGAAGTACGAATATCACAAAGAATACCCAAGAGGCTAAAGATTTACATTAATTTATATATATTATTTTATTATATATTAAATAATATGTAGATTTGTCCTATAAATCTCAATATATGGGACAAGGTATTTTATTCGTGCAAGTGCTATTTATTATTTTAGTACTCATCACTGGTTTAATAACTTATTTTTATATAAGGAGGAAATCAAATGAGCTTAATAATGCTATTGCAGAAAAGAATCTATTAAAGACTCAATTTGATCAAATCAGACTAGACAAATTGGGTCTGGATGAACATATTCAAAATCTGGTAATTCAGGAAAAGACGTATAAAGTAGCTTATGAGGATTGGAAAGCTAAATATGAATGGTTAGACCTCCGATATCAACAACTCAAACATGATCTAGAATCTAAACCAATCAAAGCTAATGAATTAGTCAACCAGTTTGAATTACCAAGCATTTCGCCTACTTCAAATGAAAAAATAATTACATCAAATTCAAAACTTTCCGATATCTCTAATCAGCAGCCTGAAAACCTAACTCAAGTTAAAACAAGTCTGCCTGGCGAACTTTATGGAAAAGAAATTCTTAATGAATTGAAATCCATTTTAGATCAACATCTACAAATCATAGGTAGTGTCATTGGAGATGAAAAGCTTGGAACCATACAGAAAAAAAATCAATCATTTAATCCATTATATTACATTGAAGGCATTGATCATTCAAGAGCATTACTGTTAAATGATCAAGGTATACAAACCCTTGAGCAATTAGCCACTATTTCAAAATCTATACTAAAAAAATGGCATTTTCAATTTGAAGAACTGGATGAAACCATCATAAATTCCTGGCCATTCCAAGCTACCGCTATATTAAATTCAAAAAAAATCTTTGAAACAAAGCCAATATAACATTTGTTAGCCTTGGGAACAATCCATAATTAATTCCAATTCAATAAGCCTTTAACTTTACAATTAAAAAGCAAATGCCAACCAAAAATAATTTTATATTATTGAAATTCATGTTCCTAATTTGGATTCATATTATTATATCTTCTTGTATAAGTGTTCCTCAACAAAACCACACCATTGCTCCCGGGGTTTGGCGTGGCACGATTATTCTTGAAGATGCCAGAGAATCTTTTGTAACTAGAGGAATAGATGAAGTAATAACCAGAGATCCCTATCCGGAATCTAAAAAAAGGATAGTTCCATTTACTTTTGAATTAACTATGGTTAATGAACATCAATTTTATATAGAAGTCATCAATGGACAGAATAAAATAAAATTTGATCAGATTGAATTTGGGCACGATATTAAAACAGGGAATGATACTTTTGTTATCCATTTGACGCCATACGATGCTGTCTTAAAAGGTATTTATGAACACAATAGAATGGATGGGCATTTTATCGTTAATGACAAAATAAATTATTCGATTCCATTTAGTGCCAAATTCGGACACAATTATAGATTTGAAAAACTTCCGGTTAAAACCAATATTGATATATCGGGTCAATGGCAAACCGTTTTTGCTAAAGATTCCAGTGATCAGTACAATGCAATCGGCGAATTCGTTCAACATGGAAATATAGTCGAAGGAACTTTTAGGACAGAGACAGGAGATTATGGATATTTAGCAGGTGAATTGAGCGATCATAAATTATCGCTTTCGATTTTTGATGGAGCACATGCTTTTTTGTTTGAAGGCATGGTAGATAATGATCAAATAAACGGTCATTTTTATTCAGGAAAACACTATAAAACAACATTTACATCTAAAAAAACAAATCAAGCTCAACTTGTAAATGCCGATAGTCTAACTCAAGCCAAAGCAAATGTTCCATTTATTTTTAGCTTTCCAAATACTAAAAACGAACTGATCAGTAATACTGATCCAAATTATAAAAATAAAATTAAATTAATTCAAATCACAGGCACGTGGTGTCCCAACTGTAGAGATGAAAGCCATTTTATTGTTGATTATTTGACCAAAAATCCTGATCCGGAAATAGCTGTTATATGTTTAGCATTCGAACGTAAATCGACACAAACATTAATAAATCAAAGACTGGATCATTATAAAAAGAACATGAATATTCCGTATGAAATATTGCATGCCGGAGTTGCAAATATAGATTCTGCTTCTGCAGCTTTACCTCAATTAAATGGCATTAAGAGCTTCCCTACTTTACTATTTTTGGATCGAAACAATGTCATTTATAAAATTCATACCGGATTTGATGGACCTGCAACAAGCCAGTACACATCATTTGTTGAAGATTTTAAAATGACTATTCAACAATTAAAAAATAAAAAATCGTGAAAACCATTCTAATTACCGGTGCAACATCAGGAATAGGAAAAGCCACTGCAAGACACTTTGCTTCGACACAATTATATCAACTGATATTATGTGGTAGAAGAATGGACCGATTAACGCAACTTAAACAAGAGTTGGAAGATCAATATCATATCCCAATATTGTTATTAAATTTTGATATCAGACAATTTGAAGCTTGTTCACAAGCCATAGCATCCATACCCAGTCCTTTTGATAACATCGATATCCTCATTAACAATGCCGGATTAGCTTTGGGTTTAGATTCAATACAGGATGGAAACATTACGCATTGGGATACGATGATTGACACCAATGTAAAAGGGCTTTTGTATATGACCAAATTGATTTCAAAAAAAATGGTCAAATCTCAATCAGGACATATTATAAATATTTGTTCCACAGCTGGTAAAGAAGTTTATCCCAAAGGGAATGTTTACTGTGCAACGAAATTTGCTGTAGACACGCTAACTAAAGCTATCAGACAAGATTTATATACCCATAATATTAGAGTTAGTCAGGTTAGTCCGGGACATGTAGAAGAAACTGAATTTGCTATAAATCGATTCGAAGGAGATAAAAACAAAGCTGCCATTTACAATGACTTTATTCCATTAAAAGCTGCCGACGTTGCTGCAAGCATTTATTTCATTGCAAGCCAACCTGCACATATTAACATTCAAGATATCGTTATGATGTCGACTCAACAAGGCTCTGCAACACTGGTTAACCGAAACGGAAGAAACGGTCAATAAATTATTCTACCGAAAAAAAATATGTCCTATAAAAATCTTAAATCTTGTATTGATGACTTAGAATCCAAAGGAATGCTTCTTAGAATTTCTCAAGAAGTGGATCCTAATCTTGAAATGGCAGAAATTCATAGAAGGATATATCAAAAAAAGGGTCCTGCAATTTTATTTGAAAGAGTTAAGGACAGTCCATTTAAAGCTTGTTCTAATCTTTTTGGAACTAATGAACGATGCGAGTATATTTTTAGAGATGCTTTAAAAAAAATGGAACATCTCATTCAATTAAAAATAGACCCTACTCAATTTTTTAAATCACCATTTAAATCACTTCGTAGTGTTCCATACATTCTAAAAGCCTTACCAAAAACTTCCTTTCTGCGAAATCCAGTTATTTCTAATGAATGCCAAATATCTCAATTACCTCAAATCATTTCCTGGCCTAAAGATGGTGGCGCTTTTATTACTTTACCACAAGTCATTAGTTTTCCTCCCAATTCTCAAAAACTATCCGAAGCCAATGTAGGCATGTATAGAATACAATTGTCCGGAAACGATTATCTCCAAAATGAAGAAATAGGCTTACATTATCAATTGCATCGTGGCATTGGCATACATCATACTGCGTATTTAAATAGTGATGAACCTTTTAAAATTAGTATTGGTGTAGGTGGACCGCCCGCATATACTTTAGCATCTATATTCCCACTTCCTGAAGGTCTCAGCGAAATATTATTTTCAGGATTATTAGGAAATCGTTCCTACAAATATTCATGGAAAAATGGCTTTTTCATTCCAAGCGAAGTTGATTTTTGTATAACAGGAATTGTAAACAAACAACAATTAAAATCTGAAGGCCCATTCGGAGATCATCTGGGGTATTATAGTCTGGCACATGACTTTCCAGTGATGAATGTTCAAAACGTTTACCACAAATCTGATGCCATCTGGCATTTTACTGCAGTAGGACGACCACCTCAAGAAGATTCAGGTTTCGGATATTTGATTCATAAAATGGTTCATGAAATAACGAAAGCAGAGTTTCCTGGCATTAAAGAAATTCATGCTGTTGATGCAGCTGGGGTTCATCCCCTATTATTAGCTATTGGATCTGAACGCTATATGCCGTTTAGAGATCGAAAACCTGAAGAAATTCTAACCCTCGCAAACCATATTTTAGGCAAAGGTCAAACTTCTCTAGCCAAGTATTTATTTATCGCTACTGAAGAACCAGATAGACCATTATCCACTCATCAAATCAGTGATTTTCTGGATTATTGTTTGCGGCGTGTGGATTGGCGTTTTGATCTACATTTTTATACCAACACCACAATGGATACTTTGGATTATTCAGGTGGAACCTGGAATGCAGGTTCGAAGCTTGTTGTTGCCTGCAATCGAAATGTTCAAAGAGAATTAAGTTCTGATTTTTCTGTATTTAGTGAAGTAAATACATTAATCAAAAAAATAAAATTGGTTCAACCTGGAATACTTGCATTAGAAATGAAATCATTTGTGGATTCTCGTTCTGCAAAAACCGAAATAGATCAATTAATCTCACAGATTGAAAACCTGGATTTAAAAAAATTTCCACTTCTTGTGATAGTAGATGATGCGCAATTTACTACTGCTGATTTAAATAATTTCTTGTGGGTAACTTTTACACGCAGCAATCCTTCGCATGATACTTATGGTATAAACTCATTTACAGAATATAAACATTGGGGATGTCGTGGATCCCTAATTATAGATGCCAGAATAAAACCTCATCACGCCCCCACCCTGGAATGTGATCCTCAAATAAATTCTAAAGTTGATGCATTATTTAATACCGTTTCGGAATTAAAAAGGTTTAGATAATGATTCAATTGCCACTTCCGTTCATTAAACAAATGCAAGACATTTTAGGTGCAGAATATGAAGATTTTGCAGCTTCAATGCAAGAAAAACCACCTATCAGCATTCGGTTGAACCCTAATAAACCAGAGCATGAATTCGACCTTCAAAATCCCATCCCATGGACCAAAATGGGCTATTATCTTGATACTAAACCCATTTTTACCTTAGACCCATACTTTCATGCGGGACACTATTATGCCCAAGAATCATCATCTATGATGTTGGAATACATCATCAAACAATTGCCTATTCATGAGGATAGCAAAGTCCTTGATTTATGTGCTGCGCCTGGCGGAAAAACAACCTTATTGTGCGGCTTGCTTCCATCAAGTTGTACCATTCATGCTCATGAATTTCATCCATTCAGAAGTGAAATATTAAGACAAAATATAGAACGATGGGGATCCCCAAACACGATAGTAACTTCAGGCAAACTACATCATTTATTAAGAACACATATTCAATATGATCTCATTTTAATCGATGCGCCATGCAGTGGAGAAGGAATGTTTAGAAAAGAGCCCGATGCCATTAAACAATGGAATGAAAAAAAAATTGACCAATGCACCACCAGCCAAAGAGAAATTTTGAATTTAGCCAAATCATTAGTTAAGCCTGGTGGTTATATTATCTATTCAACTTGCACCTACAATACGCTAGAGAATGAAGAGATGATTCAAGAAGTTTTAAAAGACCCAAATTACAAATCAATCTCAATAAATACGGACGCTATTTCAGATATTAAAATCTTTGAATACAATCAGGGATTTACTTACAAATGTTTTCCGCATCGAATAAAAGGTGAAGGTTTTTCCTTTAGCATACTTCAAAATACGATGTCGCCTATCGAAGATAAAAAACTAACCACCAGAGATCTATTAAATCACGATCAGAACGACATAGTACAAACTTATATTGATTTTTCAGATCCCTATCATATCATTAAAAATCATGAACATGATTGGCTCCTACCTGTTCCTATATCTGATCTATATTTCCGCTTGGCTCAATCTCAGGTCAAAATCCTATTTGCCGGAATACCTTTAGGACATTATAAGGGTAAGGATTGGTTCCCAAATCACGGATTAGCAATGAGTTATTTGCTGAAAAAAAATATTCCTACCTTAATTTTAAATAAACTTGAAGCGATTGATTATCTTAGAGCGAATAACCATTTCTCTGCAGCTATAAATGATGATATTTGGCAAATAGTACATTATCAGCATGCAAATCTTGGTTGGGTAAAATGTATTCAAGGGAAGTATAAAAATTATCTTCCAAAACATATTAGAATTCATTCATTGTAAAAGCTTTTTTATGAAAAAGTATATTTTATTTTTCTTTGCACCGATCTGTTGGTCGAATATTATCGCACAAAATCAATTACCAGAATTAAACCAATGTCTGGTTATAAAATCCGGAGATGGATTGGAAGTTCAATATGATGTTTCAGACACTGACAATGCTCAATTAGAGATTAAGTGCAAGGTGTTCTCAAACTCGACCACCAATAAATATGCTGAGATTCCCATCCAAATGATCACAGGGGACATTGGATTTCCAGTTTCAATAGGAAACAATAAAAAATTAACGATACATTTTGTAGATCCGAATGTATTGCCAAGTGAAATCATAGTCCACTTAACTGCATCCGATCGCGAGATTTTAAATATAGCCGATATATTAAACCAAGTCAATGTACAGAGAATAGATAGCACATTGAATGTGCTACAAGGAAAAAGAAATGTTACAACAGACCCCATTTTTTTAAATAAATCCAGAGACTATATTAAATCACAATCTAAAGCTTATTTACAAACCAATGAACTGGCATTCTCTACTCCACAATATTCTTGCATCAATTTTGAAGCAACAAAGTGGGGTTACCAAAACCCTGAACAAATTCATATTGTGGATGCTCATTATGATACCTATAATCAAGCACCAGGAGCTGATGATAATGGTTCAGGTGTCGTCGGGGTATTAGAAATTTTGAGAATACTTTCAACCTATGAATGTAAAAGAAGTATCCGCTATTTGTTTTTTGATCTTGAAGAAGCCGGACTCATTGGTTCCAATATTTATCTGAATAACCAAATTGGAAAATCAGATATTATTAAATCAGTTATTAATTTTGAAATGATAGGATATTATACCGAAAAACCGAATACTCAAGATTTGCCTGCAGGATTTAATCTATTATTTCCAGATGCTTACAATGAAGTCATTAACAATCAACGGAGAGGTGATTTTATTACCAATGTT
Source organism: Candidatus Defluviibacterium haderslevense (assembly GCA_016712225.1). NCBI lineage: Bacteria > Pseudomonadati > Bacteroidota > Saprospiria > Saprospirales > Saprospiraceae > Candidatus Defluviibacterium > Candidatus Defluviibacterium haderslevense. The sequence goes on from JADJRL010000003.1 coordinate 4,331,263, forward strand.
GGAAATACGAATTCCAGTAGTCTGATTGCAAGTTTTAAAAATGCTGCTCAAACGCATGTTAATTCCCTAAAAGTAATTTCCCTGGAAGTACCAGGCACAGGAACCATCGTCCCTGATTTAAGACGCAGTGATCATGCTAATTTTTGGGATAAGAATATTCCGGCTTTAATGATTACGGACGGGGCCAATTTTAGAAATAAGAATTACCATACCGTAAGGGATTCAATCCAATACCTTGACCTAAACTTTATGTCAGCAGTGATTAAAGCTAGTATTGCTACTTTGATTGATTTGGCTGGTGCAGAACACGCTACTTCCATTGATTTAACCTATCAAAATCCCAATTCAAACCAAGCACCAAAAAATGAAAGTCCAAAAATTAAGCTATTTCAAAAAGTATTATCCATTCAAAACATTCGGGAATCGAATCATTTAAACTGGAACATTTATAATACTGAAGGGCATCTTATTAAGGACAATCATTCGGGAAATGATCCTGTTCATATTGATTTAAATCATATCCCACCGGGTGTTTACTATTTGTATATCAATCAGGATGGTGCCATCAACACTTTCAAATTCATCATTACTCCTTAACATTCATGGCTCAGGAAACTATATATTTACTTATTGGCTCAAATCTAGGTGACAAGCATAAAAATTTAGATTTAGCATTATTACAGATAGACCAGAAGATTGGTAAAATATTGCGAAAATCATCCCGCTATGAGACCGAACCATGGGGAAATACTGATCAAGATTCATTCATCAATCAAGCCGTTGCCATCACAAGTAACCTGGAGCCTAATACGATGCTCGAACAATTAAAGGGAATTGAAAAGCAATTGGGACGTACAGATAGCATTATCAATGGTCCTCGACTGATCGATATAGACATATTAATGTGGGGAGGAAAAACAATAAAAAATTCACATCTCGAAATACCTCATCCTCGACTTCATTTGCGTAATTTCGCCCTTATTCCACTCATGGAAATAGCAAGCGACAAAATACATCCCCTATTTAAGAAAACCATTGAAGAATTATATGACGAAAGTCAAGACCCATTAGACGTATTCATTATCGATGAAGATTAAAATACCATATAAATATATCTGTGTTGAAGGTAATATAGGAGCCGGCAAAACAAGTTTATGCGAAATGCTTGCTAATGATTTTTCCTGTAATTTGATACTTGAAGAATTTGCTGAAAATCCATTTTTGGAATACTTCTATAAGGATCCAGCCAGATATGCATTTACCGTTGAATTGTTTTTTTTGACTGAAAGGCAGAAACAATTGCAAGCTACAGTGACCCAAAATGAATTATTTAGTGACTTCTCCCTGGCTGATTACTCATTAATCAAAAGCATGTTGTTTGCCAGACAAAATCTACAAGCTGAAGAATTCAAACTGTTCCAAAAAATATTTAATACACTAAGTCAACAAATCCCCAGACCAGATTTAATTTTATATTTACACAGACCCATTGACAATTTAAAGCAACATATAACGGATAGAGGGCGTTCATATGAGATGAATATGGATGTTAATTACCTGGAAGCAGTCCAGAATAGTTATTTTGATTTTTTCAAAACCCAAACCATTATTCCTGTGTTAGTACTTGATGCTGAACATTTGGATTTCATCAATAATCCAAGGCATTATGAAGAAATCAAAAGAATCTTAACTCAAAAATTCCAACCTGGATTACATCATCAACGCATATTATTCTAATTTAAAAATCAAGCTATTATCATGAGAACATTTTTCAAATTCATGTTTGCTTCATGTCTAGGAACATTACTAGCCGTTATTTTCGGGATTCTGATATTAATCTTAATTGGTTCGTCCATGACCATGAACAATTTTGATCAGGGCAAGAGCGTACATGTTACTAATAATACCGTTCTAAAAATTAATATTCCGGCTAATCTTCCAGAACAAACCAATAATGTACCCATGCAAAGTTTTAGCTTTGATGATAAAAAAGTTTTAGGCGTACATGATTATGCACACACTATTAGACAAGCTATAACGGATCCAAATATCAAAGGCATATACTTGATGTCCAACATCAATAACCATGGATATGCCACACTTAAAATCATCAGAGACGCATTAGTCGCATTTCAACAATCCGGCAAATTCATTATTTCCTATTCTAATTACATAGATCACAAAAATTATTTCCTACTTTCTACTGCAGATAAAATTTACTTACATCCACTAGGATTTTTAGATTTAAAAGGCTTTGGCGCCACCATCCCTTTTTATAAAGATATGTTGGATAAGATTGGTGTAAAATTCAATATCTACTATGCAGGTGAATTCAAATCAGCTACAGAACCATTTAGATTAAATAAAATGAGTCCTGAAAACAGATTGCAGTTATCTGAATATTTAAATGAACAATTCGATTTATATACTCAACAAGTGGCCATAAGCAGGCATATAGATTATCAGGTATTGAAAAATAATTTCAACCAATTTCTATCTTATTCACCCCAAAAAGCTTATGACAACAAGTTGGTCGACTCCCTTGCTTATGAAATTGATGTTATCAACTATATGTCGAACAAAATGGGTCTTAATAATGATGATAAAATTAATTATATAACTCCAGAAGATTATTATTCCACTACAGGTGGACCGAAAAAAGATTATACGGCTAAGAATAAAGTTGCCGTTATTTATGCTGAAGGAAATATCACTGATGGACAAGGCGAAGAAGGTGTCATTGGAAGAAAATATTTGAAAATCATTCGTGATATCAGAGCGAATAAAAGTATTAAAGCTATCGTTCTTCGGGTGAATTCTCCGGGAGGAAGTGCACTTATGTCAGATGATATCCTAAAAGAATTAGATCTTGCTAAAGCTGAAGGCAAACCCGTTGTTGTCAGTATGGGAGATTATGCAGCATCAGGAGGATATTATATTTCCTGCCATGCTGATTCTATTTTCGCGAGTCAACATACATTGACTGGTTCTATTGGTGTATTTGCAATGATTCCCAATTTCAATAATCTATTAGAAGATAAATTTGGGATCGATTTCGATACCGTCGGCACGGGGCCTAAATCCACTATGTTCAGCGTTGCTACAGATTGGGGAGCAGAAGAAGCCAGAGTACTACAGGAAAATGTAGATCATACTTATGATGCTTTTCTTAAGGTAGTTTCATCTGGTCGTAACATGTCTAAAGAAGATGTGCATAAAATAGCAAGAGGCCGAATATGGAATGGTATCAAAGCCAAGGAATTGGGCTTGGTCAATGAAATTGGAGAATTAGAAGATGCTATTGCATGCGCTGCTAGATTAGCATCATTAGATAAATATCGCACTACTGAATTTCCAAGTCAGTTGGAAGGTATACAAAAGATTTTACAAAAATTTAAAGGAGATGAAGATGAAATTCAATCTTCCATTAGTAATTCAATTATTAAAGAGCAACTTGGAAGTTATTATCCATACTATAAATCGATGCAGGATATTAAATCCTATAAGGGTCTTCAAATGAGATTGCCTGTTATGATTCATTATTAAGGTGACTTTAGGCAATTCGTTTTAATAGGAATATTACACAGCGTTACGCTGATAAAATATTACACAGGTTACTGAGGAAATATCACAGAGTGAAACACTGAGGAAATATAACACAGAGTTACACTGGGGAAATTTTACACAGAGTTATACTGAGAATATATTACACAGAGTTACACTGAGAAAATATCACACAGAGTTACACTGAGGAAATTTTACACTGAGTTGCGCTGAGAAAATATCACACAGAGTTGCACTGAGAAAATTACACTGAATTGCACTGAGCTAAACTGATGGGATCATTCTCAGATATTCACTTACGGAATAATTATACGATGTTAAATGTAAATGGATACCTACTTATTGAAGAGTTCAGCAAGAAATTGTAACATTAACTTCCAACTTCTTTTGTCCGCTTTTTCATTATAAGCAACACCCTTCGATGGATCACTTCCAGCGGTAGGATCTGTGAATGCATGAACGGCATCTGCGTAATAAATCATTTGCCAGTCCGCATTTGCTTGTTTCATTTCATTTTGAAACTGTTTAATTTGTTCATCGGGGACAAAGGAATCATTTGCACCATGACATACCAATACTTTTGGTTTTATTGGATGCACAACTCTTGATAAATCTCTACCAAGTCCTCCATGAAAACTTACCACACCTTTTACCTTTAGATTCTCTCGCGCGGCATTTAATGCTCCGGTTCCTCCAAAGCAATAACCTATTATAACAATTTGAAAAGCATCCGCACCAGATTTTACCAATTGATCTAAAGCCAACTGTATTCTGTTAATATATGCATCTACATTATTTTTATAATAACCAGCACGTTCGCCAGCTTCTTTTTGATTCTGCGGATAGTTTCCCTCTCCATAAATATCTGCAACAAAAGTGTAATATCCTAAATCCGATAATTGCTTGGCAACATCACGAGCATGATCATCAATTCCCATCCAGGCTGGTAATATCAGTACTCCTGACTTTGACTTGCCATTACTTTTTGGGACTCCGGACAAACCATTTAATTTTTGTTTAGAATCCGAATATGAAACTTTATTTAACTGAGCACTAAGGCCCATCATCATTAATACATTAAAGGTGAATATCATTACAATTGATTCAAATTTCATTTTTATTTTTTTATATTTTATAAAATTTATATAACTTTTCAGATCACAATAATTACGGTATGTTTTTGTCATCATTTTTGCAAAGATCAGGCAAAAATGTCGCCAAAAACTGATTGCATTTTCTTTATACGACGGATTTTATCCGTCGCGGCAACATTGATCGTCCCTACAGGACTAGTATTTGAATAGTTATATTTAAGTTTAAAAAATATAAATACTTAAAATAAATATTCTCTTTATTAAAAATATATCTTGCCATCAATTATTGAACACAATATATGCATTCAATGAAGTAGCAATAATCAACCAAATTAAATAGGGCATGATTAAAATCGATTTCAATTTCATAAAAGCCATGTTTTTGTACAAAATCAAAGCAATTAATAATGTTAGTAGCAAAATAATGAACAGTGCAAAAACTGTAAAATGATAATAAAAAAATATAGGATTCCAGATTACATTCAAAACCCATTGCGCTAAATACAGACCCATATTTATCTTACGATTAGCTAAATCATCCCAAAGCAAAGCCATATAAAATGAAAAACAAATCATGATCGAAGTCCACGCTACCCCGAAGACCCAACCTGGCGGCGTCCATGGTGCTTGATTTAATTGTTGATACCAATCAGAAACCACACCACTTCCGGTAAACATTCCACCTAAGCCAAGTGCACAAAAATTTACTATTAAAAAAACAAGAATTCTCAATATTGGTATTTTTTTCATGGGGTTCAATTTTAAAAAAATAGGTTTATATGTTTTAACTCAAATCCATGATAAAAAATCCAAATACCAAGAAAGAAACACAGGAATTGTTTCTTTTTAGATGATTCCTTTATCCGTTAGATATCGTTCGGCATCTAATGCTGCCATACAACCAGAACCTGCAGCTGTAACCGCTTGACGATACGTTCTGTCTTGTACATCACCGGAAGCAAAAACGCCCTCTCTATTAGTCCTTGTGGTCCCTGGTATAGTTTTTATGTATGCCTGATCATCTAAGTCAAGCCATCCCACGAAAGGATCAGAATTTGGTTTGTGACCGATGGCAACAAAAAAAGCCTCTACATTCAGAGTGGTTTGTTCACCTGTCTTTACGTTAGAAATCAAAACTTGCTTTACAGCATCCTCGCCAATGATATCTATGGTTTCTGAATTCCAATGCACCTCTATAACTGGATTATTCAGCACCCTTTCTTGCATAATTTTGGAAGCCCGCATTTGATCCTTGCGCACTAAAAGATGAACTTTAGTGCATAATTTTGCCAAATAACTGGCTTCCTCAGCTGCTGTGTCACCTCCTCCAACAATAGCTACATCTTTTCCTCGGAAGAAAAATCCGTCACAAACTGCACATGCGGATACACCCAGATTCATGAGTCTTTTTTCAGCTGGGAGTCCTAACCATTTCGCACTAGCTCCTGAGGAAATAATCACGGTATGCGTATGAATTACTTCACCTGATTCTGTCCATAATTTATGTACAGGACCGGTAAAATCAACTCCAGTGATCATCTCATTTCTAATCTCCGTCTCAAATCTTTTAGCCTGATTCAGAAAATCATCCATCATTTGAGGTCCTTGAACTCCATTGGGATATCCAGGGTAATTCTCTACTTCTGTGGTAATCATTAATTGACCACCTGGGTCACTTCCAGTAAACAATAAGGGCTTCATATTAGCTCTGGCAGCATAAATAGCTGCAGTATAGCCCGCAGGTCCAGAACCGATGATAACACAATGATGAATATGCATAAAGACTTAAATTAAACGTTTGATTGTAGAATACCATCTATTAATAATAAATTCAGAAAATTGTTCGCGAGGACATCCAAATTATCTTCTGCCACCAAAACGTGATTAGCTCTTTCATAATACACCATCCGTCTGTTGAGTAAAGTTGATATTTGTCCTTCCATCGGCTCCGTTGTGAATAAGGGATTTTTCGTTTTGGTATTCCTATGTACCAATTCATTCACCTCCACACTCAATAAAACTGAAAAACAATTACTTATTAAAAAGGAATTATTGAAATGGCATGGCAAGCCTCCTCCTGTGGCTACTATCTTGGGTTCAGATGCAAGTACATTTAACAATGCCATTCGCTCTTTAAGCCTAAAATAGAATGCTCCTTGATTTTTCCAAAGCTCAGTAATGGATTGGGATTCTTCCTGAACGATAAGCGCATCGATATCTATAATGGGAAGACCAAAGCTTGATGAAAGCTGATTTGCCAGGGTAGATTTTCCAGAGCCCGGCATTCCTATAATAAATACATGGTTTAAGAGTTTATATGATGGCAGCATGAAGTCGAAATATTGTTATAATTTTGGTATATGTTACAGCTCCGATATCTTTTTCTATTATTAGTCCTCTCCAATTGCAATACAAAAAAGGAAGAACCTATAAAGCCCAAAGATAATCCATATATGGACGCCATTCGCATCTCTGCAACAGCAGAACATCCGAATGACACAAGCCTTCAAGCTAAAATAAGCTTCGATACGCTTAGTTATCATTTTGGTGCTATCTATGAAGGTGATACCGTGAGCTATAACTTCCATTTTACCAATACCGGAACCACAAGATTACTTATCAATCAAGTACATTCTACCTGTGGCTGCACCTTTCCTTCATGGCCTAAGGGCTTTATTTCACCCGGAGAAAAAGGCATCATCAATATCCTATTTGATTCCCATGAGAAACTGGGAGAACAAAGAAAGCCCATAACCATAGTCGCCAACACAGTTCCAACTGAAACCATATTGGAGATATATGGATATGTTCAAAAAAGAAAGAAATAAGTTTTTATCCTAGATTTGTTCTATTTTTGAGCCCAATTTAAAATCAAACAGTCACTAGACTCAAAAAGAAATATTATGAATATAGTCATGCAATTGCTCCCTTGGATACTGATTTTCGGAATCATGTATTTGTTTTTTCTGAGACCCCAAATCAAAAAACAAAAGGAACAAACCAACTTTCAAAACAATTTAAAAAAAGGGGATCAAGTAGTAACCGGATCAGGTATCATCGGTAGAATTACTAAAGTAGAAGAACTTGCTGTAGAACTTCAAATCGATTCTAAATCATTCATGAAATTACTTAAATCTGCCATTTCAAAAGAAGCCACCGAATCCATCAAGGACAAGAATTTATTGGAGCATTAAGAAAATCATTGTGGGACCACAGATTAAGCTGATTGGTGGATTTCGTTGATTGGGGAATAAACGAGATTTATTAGTTGAAAAGAAAACCCACCTAAATCCTCCCTTGAAAAGGGAGGACCCACTCACGTTAATATAAAATTATTTTCATCCTTTTAATAAGTGCATAATAGACTTAGCTTTTATTCTGCTATCATGAGTTGAAAAAATAAAAATTTAGTACTGAGGCACTCCCCTCCCTTTGTTAGCTGATTGAACAATTAAAGTGTACTAATATAACCCACCTAAATCCTGCCCCACCTTTTTGAGTTAAACAAGCTTGAAAAGGGAGGACCCGCTCACGTTAGTATTAACATTGTTTTCATTCTTTTATTAAATGAATAATATCCTTAGCCTTTATTCTGCTATCATGAGTTAAAAAAATGTAACTTTAGTACTGAAGTACTCCCTTCCCTTTCCAAGGGAAGGGTCGGGGATGGGTTCTACATCTTCACCAACTTCTCACTCTTAATAATATGTCCTTGTTCCATAATTCTTATAAAATAAAGTCCTTTTGGAAGAAATTTAATTTCAAGCCCATTACTACCCTCATATATTCTTTGTGACAATACTTTTGTTCCATTTAAATCATCAAGTTCGAGATACATTTTTTCTGGATTATAATCGATTACATTGACTGCAAAATAATCCATGCTTGGGTTTGGAAAAATTTCAATCTTTATGTTTTCCATTTCATCCCTAGAAGAAGTTGTTCCGACTTTTAATATTTTACACAATGTATCCGCTCCATTCAAATTCTTAGCGATTAAGCATACTTCATATATCCCATTCTTAGTATATCTATGCATAGGACTTTTAATTGTAGATGAAATACCATCTCCAAAGCTCCAAATCCATTCTGTTACTTCATATGCACTTAGATCTGTGAATTCGAAGTTCAGATAATCTATGGTATCCTGATCATGACGCCACCATGCCCATGGGATATTGTCAATTCCTAAAGTATCACATAAACTTCCGTCTATCGGTCCTAGACGGTAATTTGGCATATTAGGAATGCCATACCCTCCAAGTGTTTTTAAAGCAAAACTATTAGATCGTGGCAAACTATTTTTACCACTTTCATCAGGTTTATTAATTACATGCATTACAAAATTACTATACGCATTTGATATATAAATTCTGCCGTCTGGACCTAGCTGATGAAGATTATATTGGGAACCCCATTGCGTTTGGCTTTCAATTGTGTCTATTAAATTTAAGTTAATGAAAGATTCCTGCTTTTGTAAATCAATTTGGTATAAATTTTTTTGTTCGCTATAATACAAATATCTTGAATTTGGTGAAAAGCTAATTCCAGAAAAACTAGAAGTTGGATAATTGTCCCTTCTTAAAAATTCAAGTTCACCATTACATCTATTAAATTTATAAAGATTTATGTATAATCCTTCTGAAAATGTTATAGCATCTAACAAAGCAAAATATTCCCCATTAGGAGAAAACACAGCTTGCCCATAGCCTTCTTTTATTTTTGGACCAACACTTTGTGTGTCTTTTAACATTATACCTTCAGAAGTTAAAATAAATTTATAAAATAAATTTGTATTTTCCTTATTTAATATTATCCAATAATCCTTGCCATTTGCATGCTTACATGCAGTTAAACACCCACTATTTAATGTGTCGTGGATTACATTGCCCTTCTTAATGGTTTTTTTTGAAATATTATCAATAAGTAAGTAATTCAAATCCATAACATAAAAATAAGGAGACTTCAATACAATATTAATGTAAAATAAATATTCACTAAATTCTGAATTAGGATTATTTACAAACATCACGCCTTGCGGTTCATGAAGTCCATCCCAATATCTAATCCCTAAATCTGTTGCTCCTTGGATTTTCTTAAAGCTAGCATCTTCAACATCATATCCATTAGTATAGTATTGTAATTCACCAGATTTATTTGAAATTGATGCATTGGCTTCATAGATATACATTCTCCCTTTGTCTTGGTATGTAACAATTGGGTTTCCCGAATTAAAATCTACGATGCTTGTTCCCCAACGGGTGTCTCCCTGCCCGCCAGCATAACCAAATACCCAATTAAAATCATACCGTTGGCAATGCAAATTAGTATAAATTAAAAATATAACAAAAAAAATCCAATGTGCTTTCATAGTTATCAATCCATATGTGAAGTTACGAATTAAAAAGCGGTCTTAACTGGAATTTGTAAGATGAAAGGGATTTATGTGATTCATTTATATCTTTCGAAATTAATTTATATTTAACCCAGAATTGTCATTAGGAATCAAAAATGAAAGGAGCTTTTAAGTTGTTAGTATTCATCCAAAGGCCTGTAAACCATTCTCTTCTTTTCATAGCTAAAGAAAGTTTAAGAATTCTTTGATTTCCTTTTTGAATTATGTAACCTCCTATTGCAAATATTTTATATCGCAAGGTTTTCATCTGTTCGTGCACCTTTGTATTAAGAACAACTTGCCTGAATAAACTTATAAAATTGTAAGCTATCATAACAAAGTTTAAAGCTGCTTCTGTTGCGTAAAACCCATTTACATTAAAACTTGATGATCCAAAATCATACTTTAATTCCTTTATTCTATTTTCTGCATCAGCTCTTTGTCTATACAGTGTCCAAATTTGTTCAGCAGGTAAATTCAAATTTGTAATGAAACAACTGTATCGATATTTCCTGTAAATTCCTTCATCCTTAAATAGACTTAGGGTTCTTCCTGTAGCTTTAGGCCTGGTGGGTACATACTGTCGAATAATTATCATTCTTTTTGAATCTTGCCAATTTGGACTCTTGTAGTTTGTATCTGCTATTTCTAATCCATCGGCCATTTTTAACCAATTATGATGTGATGCAATGTTATGTTGGATAGGAGCATACATTCTTGCTGCGATAATGTAGTTGATGGACTTCTTCTCCAAATAGTTAAATACTTTTTTATCATAAAAGCCGCTGTCAGCTCTAAATAATCCGATCTTCTTCTTTCCTAATTTTTCGAACGTATCATCTAAAAAAGATTCTATATTATTTGAAGTATAGGCATCTCCGCTGCGTTGCCAATAATTGGCTACCATTTTGCAATCCGCTATAAAAGCCATTAATGGATGGTGGGACAAACGGCCTGGTTTTTTTTGGATTGTATCCTTTTTTGGCCCCTTCTTGAGATCCATATCTTGTGTGTATTGTACTGTCTACATCTAGTGTGAAATTGTCAAATTGTAATTTATTAAAAAACCATTGATAAAGTGGTGTAAATACTTGTTGATTTTTACTCAGATCGAATTTTGAAAAAAATCGCTGAAATGATTTATGGCCAGCCATTTTATCAAAACCCCAAAATTGCCTTATTACTTCATCCTGACGTGTGACTTCTGTATGCTCAAATTTATTTGCACCACACCAAACACTTGTAATAAATTGCTTGATTAATTGATGGGGGTGATACCCTCTATTTGATCCAGTTTCTGGTAAATTCAATGCACTTAAGATCTCATCAAATTCCATTCTATCTAGCATCTTTTTTAGTAGATATACTCCAGACCATGGGCTGATTTCTTTATCTGTAAAATCAATTTTTAAATCCATGTTTTAATGTAACTTTTTCTTACCGCAAATTAACACTTTTTTATTAATCAAATTATTATATATGTTATTGATATTCAATCATATATTTATCAATATTCCTAATGGCCGTCATTAGAAATTAATCCTATTGACAATTCTGGGTTTAAATAATTAATCCTAATAAATATATTTAATAATGGAGATCAATCTCAAAAATCCAATATTTTTACTCTTCACATTCGTCCATTACACTTTATGCATCCGTATCGCGAATTATAAAAAATTTTGGATTCCGCAGATTATAACAATTCCCTTCCATGACGTTAGGCACAAGTATCCCACACGTATCTACGGCCATTGGGTAGGTTTGATACCAACTAAGACAATCTGGAGGCAGGGCGGAAGATTAATGTATATGCGATGGAGCTTGCTTAAATTCCTATTCCTTAATCAAGTAATTTGTGATTAACTGGCAGAAATTTTCTAGAGTTTCAGGTTCATATCAAGTATTCCGCTAAATTCTTTTTAATTCTCGATGCTACATCCATGTCATGGTGTTTCACAAATTCCAATCCAGTGATTTTTTCATATAACTGGATATAGCGATTGCTGATTTCCCACACGAAGGCATCGGGCATTTCTGGCATGATCTGATCTTCCAAGCCTTGAAATCCATGTTTCATTAACCATTCACGGACGAATTCTTTGGATAATTGAATTTGGGATTGATGGGTATCTTGTCGGGATTGATAACCTTCTTTTATAAAATAACGGGAACTATCTGGTGTATGAATTTCGTCCATTAAATAAATAACTCCATCTATCATTCCAAATTCGTATTTGGTGTCGACCAAAATCAATCCATGGGCATCGGCCATATCGCTTCCTCGTTGAAAGAGTTTATATGCGTAATCATACAACTGATCTAAAACGCTTTTTTCTATAGATTGAGAGGCCAGTATTTCTTCATAAGAGATGTCCTGATCGTGGCCGGCATCAGCCTTTGTTGTAGGGGTAATAATAGGCTTTGGAAAAGGATCACTCTCACTTAAGCCGGATGGCATTTCTATACCACACAAGCTTCGTTTTCCCGATTTGTAAGTTCTCCAGGCATGACCTGATAAATAACCGCGAACTACAATTTCAAGTGGTATGGGCGTACATTTTTTTCCAATCGCCACATTGGGATCCGGTGAAGATTCTAACCACACAGGACATATGTCCCGAACTGCATTCAGGCAATGTGCTGCTATCTGATTGAGCACTTGTCCTTTATAAGGGATGGGTCTGGGAAGTATTACGTCGAATGCCGAAATACGATCAGAAGTAATCATGATGATTTTATCATTTAAATCATACCGATCCCTGACTTTACCTTGATAAAATGATTGTTGATTCTTAAATTTAAATTGTGTGTGACCTAAGCAATAGGATTCAGGAGCATTCATAGTTTAATCAAATATCCAATCAAATATTCTGTAATAGGTTTCTATCCAAGACGATATCTTTCAACTCTTTTAATGCAGCATATTCATGTGGAAGTAATTTTTTAAATGCCTCTTTTACTGCTACATAACTTCCATCCGCTATTTCAGGAATTAAGTGTTTTATTTTTTCTTTAACGATGCCTACATCCTGACGAATCAAGGTCCGAATTCTAGGAATATCATGGCGATCTCCATCAATAGCTATGGTCTGGACATATCTGCCGTCCGCATCCTGAATATCCATTTCAATTCCCTGATCCAAGAGTTCCAGAATACTCAGATCAACCGGAACTGTAGATTCAACCAAACTCCATTTATCATTAGATTGTTGAGGCTTAAGCAAGAACACTTCTAAGCCTTTTTCGTGGATTCTATAGACGATTAGTCTAATACAATTTCTCATTGTCATAGGGCTAAGATATGTAAGTTATTTATAATCATTAAAAATAAATATAATGTATAGATTTTTCAACTCTTTATTTCAAATAATGTACAGATTATTTTTTTCATAATTTTTGAAAAGAACCAAAAATTCCGTCAAAAATAAATTAGATTTTATTTTACGACGAATAATATTCGTCAAAAAAAGGTTGCCCATACTGGGCAATGATCTAAAATATTAACTGTATTTAATAGTCTGGTTTGAAATCAGAACGCTTAAATGCTTGTCTTAGTCTTCTAATCGCTAAATCTCTAATCTGTCTTGTTCGTTCTATGGAAAGAGAATAATCATAGGCTACCTCTTCAAGTGACTTGGGCACTTCCCCATTAATCCCATACAACTTTGAAATCACTTCCCGTTCTCTTGGTGCTAGCGATCGCATGATGATTTTGAACTCGTTTTTCAGAGATTCATCCATGAGATGAAAATCAGGGCTTTGCTGGTGTTCATCTACGATCAAATCAATGGCAACACCGCTATTTCCTTCATCCCCTATAGGTTCATCCAAAGAGGTATGTCTCAATCCCGATTGAATCACATAAGCTATAGTATCAACATCAACATTGAATAATTCAGCCAACTCTTCATTAGTAGGCTCGCGGTCATTTTCCTGAAGAAAAGTTTGAAAGGCGTGGTTGATTTGTTTGATTAATTGACTCTTATTATGAGGAAGGCGAATCATCCTACTATTTTCTACAACAGCTTGCAAAATGGATTGTCGAATCCACCACACAGCATAGGTTATAAATTTAAATCCTTTAGTCTCATCAAATCTTTTGGCGGCTTTCAGCAAGCCTATATTCCCTTCATTGATTAAGTCATTCAAGGTCAATCCATTGTTCTGATATTGTTTGGCAACAGAAACTACAAAGCGTAGATTCGCTTTAACTAAGCGATCAAAAGCTACTGTACTTCCTAGTTTTATTTGTTTGGCTAATGCAACTTCTTCATCTGCAGTTATGGTGGGCTCACGAGATACATCAGACAAATAACGCTCCAAGGCTTCACTTTCGCGATTCGTTATTTTTTGTGAGATTTTGAGCTGGCGCACGACAATTGGATTTACGTGCTAATATAATGCTGAACGATATCAAAAAGTTCAGAATAGACCTAATTAGATCAATACCTGGAAATGTAAGCAGATAAGTGAAATCTATTTATCCAACAATACCTTTCTGGACAATCTAAATTTACCCGTTTTCGGATCGGTACCTATCAATTTTACCTTGACCATATCACCAATCTTGAGTACGTCTTCGATATTTTCTATTCTGGTGTTGGAAATTTCACTTACGTGAAGCAAACCACTCTTGCCCATAAAATCTACGAAAACTCCATATGGAAAAATAGAAACTACTTTCGCATCATAAACATCACCAACTTGTGGCGTAAATGCTATAGCGCTGATCATTGCCACGGCAGCATCGATTGCTTCTTTATTATTACTAGCAATGTTGATTACACCTTTATCGCCAACTTCTTCGATATTGATTTTGGTTCCAGTTTTCGCTTGCATTTCCTGGATGATTTTTCCACCAGGACCAATAATCGCACCAATAAAACTCTTTTCAATAATAACTTCTACTATTCTAGGTGCATGTGGTTTAAAGTCAGGTCTTGCCGTGTTAATTGTAGCATCCATACGATCCAAAATATGAATTCTACCCAAACGAGCTTGTTCGAAAGCTTGTTCCAATAATTCATAAGAAAGACCATCAATTTTCATATCCATTTGTGTACCACAAATACCATTTCGCGTACCTGTGATCTTGAAGTCCATATCCCCCAAAGCGTCTTCATCACCTAGAATATCAGATAATATGGCTGTTTTGCCACCTTCAGCAATCAATCCCATCGCAATTCCTGAAGCAGCAGCCTTAATCGGAATACCTGCATCCATGAGTGCTAATGAGGCTGCACAAACCGTAGCCATAGACGAAGAACCATTAGATTCTAGAATATCAGATACAATTCTTACTGTGTATGGAAAATTAACTGGCATGATTTTTTTGATAGAGCGACCTGCTAAATTAGCATGACCAATTTCTCTACGACCCGGACCTCTCATGGGTTTTGCTTCACCTACAGAGAATGGCGGGAAATTATAATGTAAAATAAACTTCTCGTTATAAAACTCGAGGGCATTGTCTATCATCATCTCATTATCTTTAGTACCTAAAGTAACTGAAGTCAATGATTGTGTTTCACCCCTATTGAAAATCGCAGATCCATGCGTGGCTGGCAAATAATCAATTTCTGTCCAGATAGGTCTAACTTCAGTTGTTGCCCTTCCATCAAGACGATGACCTGTATTAACCATCATTTGACGAATCAATGATTTCTTTAATTTGTCAAAATATGTTGCTACAGAACTACCTTTTTCAGCAAAATATTCTTCCCCTTTTTCAGCCAATAATGCAGCCTGACAGTCTTTATTAATTAATTCGAAAGCATCTTTTCGAGAATGCTTGTCCAAAGATTGATTTGCTATTTGATTGATTCTTTCTGTGCAAAAATTCGCAACGAAAGCTTTTAATTCTTCATCAACTTCAACTGGTGTAATTACTCTTTTTGTCAGTACATTCGGGCCTAATTGTGCCGCTAAATCTAATTGTGCCTGACACTGCACCTTTATAGCTTCATGACCAATTTTAATGGCTTCGATCATATCCGCTTCAGAACATTCAGCTCCTTCCCCTTCCACCATCATTAAATTTTTCATGGTAGCTGCGACAATAATATTCAACTCAGCAGTTGCTAATTCAGAGCGGTTTGGATTAACCTTGAAAACACCATTTATTTTTGCAACTCTGACTTCAGAGATTGGACCTTCCCAAAATATATTAGAACAACTTAAAGCTGTAGATGCTGCTAAAGCTGCCAAAGTATCCGGCATGGTCTCAGCATCACCGGAATATAAATAAATAACGATTTGAGTTTCATTCAGATAATGGTCAGGAAACAAAGGTCGAATCGGTCTATCCACTAATCTTGATATCAACACCTCATAATCTGACAATTTAGATTCTCTTCTAAAAAAATTGCCCGGAATTTTTCCAGCCGCAGCAAATTTTTCTTGATAATCTACCGATAGGGGGAAGAAATTTTGTCCTGGTTTGGCTTCTTTAGCAGATACCACACTGGCGAATAGCATTGTATCGCCAAGTCGAACAACTGCAGAACCATCTGCCTGCGTGCCTAATTTACCAGTCTCAAGTGTTACTTCACGACCATCAGGAAGTAAAAATGAAGTGGAAAACGGAGTTTGTAAACCCATATAATACTTTTTCTTAATATGTTTAAAATGTCAATACTCTATGCAAAAAACCAATAAAAGGAATAAGCATCGAAATTGATATGCCAAAAAGTAAAATTGAATGAAATCAAATCAGATTCAGAAGTGCAATTACTTTCTTAAGCCTAATTGTTCAATTAACTCTTTATAACGGGATAGGTTCTTACGGTGTAGATAATTCAATAATTGCTTACGTTTACCTACTAAATTAAGAAGTGTTCGTTTACAGGAAAAATCTTTACGGTTAGATCTTAAATGTTCAGATAATGCAAGGATTCTGTGTGTAAATAAGGCTATTTGACCCTCAGTTGATCCTGTGTTTTTTTCTGAACCTCCGTATTGATTAAAAATTTCAGAAGTCTTTTCTTTTGTTAAATAATTTGCCATAAATATGTTGTTAGTTTACCAAATGTGATCACTAAGATCAGTTTTAGCGCCGCAAAAGTAGCTAATTATTTGATTCCAAACAAATTATTCTTTTATAACTAATTATTTTTACCAAAATTAGTAGCATTAGTAATTCAACTACTCCATTGATAACAAAACGTTTTCTTTTTGTCATCATTTTTGCAAAATCGGGCAAAAATGTTGCAAAAAAGCATAAAAATTTTCTCTAATCGACGGATTTTATCAGTCACAAAAAATATATCGCCCCTACAGGGCTCGGATCAAAAAATACACAGTAAATCTAAAGGTTCTCTTCCTTTTTAACGCGCTTAGCTTCATTCCACAATGCATCCATTTCTTCTAAACTCATGTCATTCAAAGGTTTAGGAGCTTTCGCTTCGATATATTCAAAACGTGAGATAAACTTCCGGTTGACTTTCTCAAGAGCAGCTTCCGGATCGATCTTCAAAAATCTGCCATAATTGATTAATGAAAAAATAACATCTCCAAATTCATCTTCTATTTCATCCTGTGGTCTTCCCTGGTCAATATTAGACTTTAGTTCTGCAATTTCTTCCTCAACTTTTGCCCAAACCTGATCAATATGATCCCATTCAAAACCAACTTGCTTGGTCTTTTCCTGCAATCGGTAGGACTTAACCATGGCCGGAAGGGATTTGGGAACGCCTGACAACAAACCCTTTTTGCCCTCCTTAAGTTTAAGTTGTTCCCAATTTCGCTTTACCTCTTCTTCATCAACTACTTTGACATCGCCATAAATATGAGGGTGGCGATGGATCAATTTTTTTGAAATCGTTGACATGACCTCTTCAAGGGTGAACCATTGTTGTTCTTTGGCCATCCGGGCATAAAACAGAATATGAAGCAAAACATCACCCAACTCCTCTTTTATTGCTTCCGGATTATTGCTTAAAATGGCATCGGTCAACTCATAGGTTTCTTCTATGGTCAATAAACTCAAAGACTGAAAAGTTTGCTTTTTGTCCCAGGGACATTGTTCCCGCAATTCATCCATGATTTTGACTAATGAAAGAAATCCATCCGATAGTGCTTCTTTCGTCATAACTGAGATTTTGGTAAGATGTGCCCTAGTTTATCGCGTTTCGTATCCAAATAGTATTCATTTTCAATATCCTTAGGCTTAATCATGGGTATCATTTCAGATACCAGAATTCCATGTTTTTTTAGGAAGCTTGATTTGTTAGGGTTATTTGTTATTAATCGGACACTTTTAATATTAAATTCATTTAGAATATTTACTGCATGACTATAATCTCTTAAATCTGCTTCATAACCCAGAACTTGATTAGCCTCTACTGTATCCATCCCATCATCTTGGTATCTGTAAGCTGAAATTTTATGATGTAAACCTATACCTCTACCTTCTTGGCGCAAATAAATCAGCATACCACCTGCTTTTTGAATTTCAATAAGGCTTTGGTTCAGCTGAAAACCACAATCACATCTTGTAGAACCAAATACATCGCCAGTAAGACATTCTGAATGTATACGAATCAAAACGTTTTCCGTTTGATTAAAATCATGGGTAACTAAAGCCAAATCGGGTTGATCAGCAAGATTAAACAAGTAACTATGGATTTCAAACAAACCAAAATTTGTAGGCAATCGGGCGGAATTGGAATTTAACTTCATGCTTTATATAAAAAAACTCAAGGTAAACCATTGAAAGCTGCCTTGAGTTCATTTTGAGTTGAGTTTTGGTTAATAGTGGCTTTTCAACCTCTTCGATAGAAGCTTTTACCTTGCCACACGGAACAAGCTGCACTGAACGTCAATACAGCTATGACGATACTGAAAATTAACATGATTTATTTTTCGTTTGCTTGATTTGAAGGCACAATATAGTCAGGGTTTACCCTGATTTTATAATTTTCTTAATTTTTTTTATATAATTTATTTTTATATATGTGCAATACTATAAACCAGTTGAAAAGACATTAAATTAATCCAAAATTTTCATTTTACCGGCATCCATTTATTATTTGAAATATCGATATCCAGCATTTTTTGCTTGGGATCAATTTGAACGGAAAGAATATCTTCAAGAGACTCATTAACTGTAAAAGCATATTTAGGACTTACCCAATGCCAGGGATCCAAAATCTTTACCCCCTTGTCCAATTCTTTATGCCCAAGCATTAAATCTATGGGAATATTGAAATGTAGTAATTTGCCATTTTTCAAAGTGACAACCAGGTCTATCGGCATGGGAAAAGGCTCCAATCTGGATAAAACAATGATTGATTTACCTTCCTTAATGGTCAATACGGAATCGACAGCAAAATCCATTTTATAAGTCGTATTCACAAAATAATCTTTGAACCAATCTAATTCCAGTCCAGAGGTCATTTCCATCACTCTAAAAAAATCATCCGGATTGGGATGTTTAAAACGCCATGCATAATAATAATCCAACATGCCTTGTTCAAACAATCGATCTCCAATAATATATCTCAATTGATGCAAACACATAGCGCCTTTGGAATATGCTGCAAATTGATAGGCTTTGGTGGTTTGAAAAAAATCAGCGTGCGTAGAAAGTGGTTCTTCAACTTCTTCCGTTACAAATTTAATATAATTCTTAACCGTTACTAAATGAGAATCTTCCACCTTGACAGATCCAGGAATCAGATTTAATGAAAAAAGATAATTCATAACTTCCTGTTGTGCATAAGAAGTGAATCCTTCATCCATCCATGGATAGAATCCTTCATTAGACGCCAATAACATTTGAAACCAGGTATGCATTAATTCGTGAACCCCAACACCAACTAAACTAATTAAGGGCCTGTTGCCAGTAATTAATGTTGCCATAGGATATTCCATACCTCCATCACCACCCTGAATAAAGGAATACGATTTGTAAGGATAAGGTCCGAATTTCATTTCAATAAATGTTAATGCTTCTCGCATTATGGATGGAAAAGATTTCCAAGCCTCATCAAATTTTTCATTCGCTTGGTGATAAAAATGCAATACTCTGTTATTTGAAATCTGAACCGTATCATGAACATAATCGGGATCCGCAGCCCATACAAAATCATGAACTTTTGGAGCATAAAACTGCCATATCGTGTCCGGCGAATTATTTTTTAAAGTTGATTTTACATACTGAGGATCTGAGCTACTCAATGCATAACCAGTTGCAGCAATGGTATATTTTTTATTCATTCGAATACGAACCAAAAAATCACCCCATGGGGCATAAAACTCTCCGCCCAAGTATTGATTGGCATGCCAACCGTGTTCATCATAATTGCATAATTGGGGATACCATTGTGACATAGAATAATCTATACCTTCTTTGTTCATCCGACCTGATCTGCGAATCTGTACAGGAACCTGAGCGAAAAATTTCATAGTCATTTCAGAAGAATCAAATGGAAAAATAGGATGATGCAATTCAACCTTCAAAATTGATCCAATAATTGTCCAATCAACAGACTTATTATCTTGCTTCAAAGATTTAATTTCATGAAATCCAATTTCAGATTCTTGCAATTTACCAATACGATTGGCTACTCGTGGATCCGGATCTGGAAGATTACTAAATCTAACATCCATATCGCTACCCGGTTGAAATGCATTAAAATAAAGATGATAATACAAAGTAGTTAAGGTATCTGGGCTATTGTTTCGAAGAAGCAGTTTTTGTGAACCGTCGAATTGATGTTTAGCGTCATCAAAATCAATATTCATTTCATATTTTACACTTTGTTGCCATCGATAAGATTGCGATTGGCCTAACAATATAAAACTACAAAAAAATATAGCAAGGTTAAGATGTTTGAAGCAAGAAAAAATCATATTATTTTTTTAAAAATAAAAGAAATTGGTTTGAGTTTAAAACACAATTTAGATAAAATCAGATAGATAAAAAAACTTATAAAATTTAGTATCACCATGTTTATCCCCATTGGATTATCAATGATAAAAAGTGAGTCTGTTTTAAGTGCAGCATCATTAAAATTAACGAACAGCGCGCCATAAATATTAGTAGCTATGTGTATGCCAATAGTTTGCTCTATTCCCTCATCCAATACTGCAATAACACCTAATATCAATGCTGTACCAAAATAAAAAAAGAACATCAAAACATAACCAAATTTTTCGTTCTCCGGATTACCGATGTGCATTAAAGCAAACATCAAAGAAGAAACCGTTATAGCAAGATATCTATACTTTAAGATCAAGGCTAAACCAGACAATAAATAAGACCGGAATAAAACTTCCTCAGTCAATGACTGAATGGATATCATGGTTAAGGCAACAAACAACAATACCAAAAAAGCAGTAGGATTCCATTGTAAATGATACGCCCCACCTAAAAAATAATAGTACACTAAATCTGACAAACCACATAAAACCAGCCAAGTAAAAAATCCAAAAAACAATCTACTGGTTCTAAATCCATTGAAAGCATTAAACAATGAATGGATTGGTCGTTTATGCAGATAAAAGGTACATAATAACAATCCAGCCAAGATAGTAACAAATGGAAAAAGCAATCCTATTAAAGTCTGATTGCGATCCACAGTATCTACTTCAATGAGTCCATAAACCAAGACCGCTCCTGTGACCCCTGAAAGATAGCAGATCAATATCGTCAATATATAAAAAAACAAGCCTGTATTTCCTTGTTTCGCTTTTTCTAAAAACATGTTAGAGATTACACCTATATTTGAGCGACAAAAGTATGAAAACGCAGGTAAATGCTTTTCAGTATTATTTGTCTAGCTAATTTGAATTCAATCAAAATGATGTCAAAAAAAGAAATCTCCATTATTATTGCTATCGTGTCCGGAATCATCATTTCACGATTACTGCCTCACGCTCCTAATTTTACGGCTGCCATAGCTGGGTTTATATTCGGAGGAGTTGTCCTAAAACAAATAAAATTTGGTTCATTATTACTGATATGCTATTTTTTTGCAGATTTGCTGTTAAATAATTTCATCCTAAATCCTTTTAGTGGGACGATGATTTGGTTTAAACTCAGTTCACTATGGATATATGTACCCTTAATCCTTGTATTTCTGCTAGCCAATAGATTTACACAACTAGAATCCCAGCCATTTAAAATCATCAACATGAGTCTGTTAAGTTCCATGTTATTTTTCCTAATCAGTAATTTTGGGGTTTGGACTGTTGATACTTTATACGCTAAAGATCTGATGGGATTATTGACTTGCTATTGGGCAGCCATTCCTTTTTTTGGCAATGAACTTGCGGGAACACTATTTTATACCAGTTTATAT
This sequence comes from Candidatus Defluviibacterium haderslevense, assembly GCA_016712225.1. Lineage (NCBI taxonomy): Bacteria > Pseudomonadati > Bacteroidota > Saprospiria > Saprospirales > Saprospiraceae > Candidatus Defluviibacterium > Candidatus Defluviibacterium haderslevense. The sequence goes on from JADJRL010000003.1 coordinate 4,353,624, forward strand.
TTTGGGATATATTGGCTTAGTGAATCTTATAGCAAAACCAGATCTGTTAGACTATAATCAAAGACATGGATTCAGATAAAATCAATGAATCTGAAGATTATTATCTTGAAGATGGATTTATTGTGTTTACAAGAGCTTTTCACCTCAAGAGAGGATATTGTTGCCATTCAGGATGCAGGAATTGTCCGTATAAGGATCAATCCAAAGAGCAAACTTCTAACAAATGATGCCTGAGTAACAGCCTTGAAATTTAAGCCTTACACTATATTCTGAATTCCTTGACCTATACGCAGAAGAAAAGAGGTTGAAAAATTATTTTGGTAGTATGAAATTCTTCTAAAATATTAATTTCGTTTTAATTAGCAGCTTTTTGTTCTTTTTTCATGAAAAAAAAGAACCAAAAATTCTAGACTGTAAGGTCTAAGCCTAAAATAATTCCATGAAACCTAAATTCAAAAAACTCGCTATTGGCCTTCTTTCATTTGTTTAGCTTAACACTTGCCCAGCTAGCATTATTGTTCTTTTTATAGCATTATGTTGAGCTCATACAGTTTTGAATTTTTAACGGTTTCATTACATCTTTTTTTTACGGCTTATCCCTTAAGGTCAATCCAAATTTCTATGACTACTTAAAATTATATATTTTTCCCGAGTTTAATTTGTGAGGTAGCTCCATGAATGATCATATTTTCTTGAATATTGCAAGAAGTTTTGATATTGTGGGTATAATAAAAGACTAATGCGCCTACATTCCAACTATTTAATTGACTTAGGAATCCAAGGAATTTCTTTAGTATCTGATCCTAAACCTAGGTAACGGGACAAAACAAATAAATAATCTGAAAGCCTATTGATATAAATCATTAACTGATCATTAATGGGTTCAGCATGATGAAGTTCTACCATACATCGCTCCGCACGACGGCAAACTGTCCTACAGACATGAGCCTGAGCCACTAAAACGGACCCACCTGGCAAAATAAAGTGCTGTAGTGGAGGCAACATCGATTCCATACGATCTATAGCGAGCTCCAAAAAAACGATGTCCTCAGCAGAAAAAACGGGCAATTTCAGACCCGGTTTAGCAGGATCAGCAGCTAAGTAGGAGCCAATAACAAACAGTTCATTTTGGATCTTTAAAACTTCTTTATGAACTTGTTGATCACTTATTTGGGCATTCAGTAGTCCCAAATGGGCATTCAATTCATCAATAGTTCCGTAAGCTGAAATCCTTAAATCATCTTTAGAAACCCGTTTCCCGCCAAAGAGTGAAGTAGAACCTGAATCTCCGGTTTTGGTATATATCTTCATGATGGTTTGGTAATTTGGTCCGACTCAATATATCCATCCTTCAGCCGCACAATACGATCAGCAAAAGCAGCTATGTCAGGCTCGTGCGTTACAACAATTATGGTATTGCCCCGCTTATGAATCTCCTTAAAAATATTCATAATTTCTTCGGAAGTCTTTGAGTCCAGGTTTCCGGTAGGTTCATCAGCAAGAATAATTGCTGGATTATTAATTAATGCCCTGGCTATAGCCACACGTTGACGTTGACCCCCGGAAAGTTCATTCGGTTTATGTGTCATGCGGTCGGCCAAGCCAACTTCCAACAATACTTTTTTCGCCCTTTCCTCCCGATCAGCCTTACTTACCCCTGCGTAGACTAGAGGTAAGGCGACATTTTCCAGAGCTGTCATTCTGGGTAAAAGATTAAATGTTTGAAATACGAAGCCAATCTCTTTATTTCGAACGTCGGCTAATTCGCCATCACTCATTTTGCTGACATCAATTCCATGCAGTATATATTCTCCAGAGGTTGGACTATCCAGGCAACCGATGAGGTTCATCAAGGTTGACTTCCCACTACCTGAAGGCCCCATTAAAGCGAGATATTCATTTTTCTGCACTTTCAGATCAATTGATTTGAGGGCATCAATGACTTCATCGCCCATCAGGTAGCGCTTTTGGAGTTTCTTTACTTCAATAATTTCATCCATGATACATCGTAAATAAAAGTAAAATTAGTTCTTTAGCTGCAAGTAAGCGGATATTTTAGATATTTGACAAAATTATAACAAAGCTCAAAGTTTTGTAGTTGATTGAATGGTAAGTTAATCAGCCATTTAAATACCACAATTAGGAACTCATGATAAAACATATTGCCATAGCGGGAAACATAGGTGCCGGAAAAACCAGTTTATGTGAGGCCTTAGCCAAACACTTCAACTGGGAAGTACATTATGAAGATACCAGCAACAATCCCTATTTAAATGATTTCTACTATGATATGCAGCGATGGGCATTCAATCTTCAGGTTTATTTTTTGAATTCCAGATTTCAACAATTGGTTTCGATACATTCAGGATCTAAAACGGTCATTCAGGATCGGACCATTTATGAAGATGCCCATATTTTCGCTCCTAACTTACATGAAATGGGATTGATGACCAGTCGTGATTTTGAAAACTACTTCACACTTTTCACGATCATGATGAGCACCATTCAACCACCCGATTTACTGATCTATATCAAGGCATCCATACCCACCTTAGTGGGCCATATTCAATCCCGAGGCCGAGACTATGAAGGCAACATGAGTCTTGATTATTTGAAAAAATTAAATGCCCGGTACGATCAGTGGATTAGTGAATACAAACACAGCCCTATTGTCATTATAGATGGAGACAAACTAGACTTTATCAATTCCCCGGAAGACTTAGGAAGCATCATAGAATCTGTAAAAGCCCAAATTGGAGGATTATTTTAAACCACAATAATTAAGGTCTATGAAAATCTTACTCGTTTCAGCGACAGTCTTTGAACTCATGCCTACTTTGGAATATCTTGAAAAACATTTCGAGACCAAGTCCTTTTCAGAATTTACAAATGGGATACATAGTATTCATCCCTTTGTAACAGGTGTAGGGAGTCCCTTGATGGCTTTTGGCATGGGCAAATTGCATGATGCTCCCACTTACGATTTGGTGATCCATGGAGGCCTTAGTGGGGCGTATAATCATCAATTCAATCTTGGGGATGTCGTAGAAGTTGTTAAAGAACGCTGGGCTGACTTAGGTGTAGAAGAACAAGATGGAGGGTTCACAGATCTCGTGGAGATGGAATTGATGGATGGCAACAGAATACCATTTTCGGAAGGATGGATTCTCAACAAACAAACCAAGTACACAACCGGACTTAAACAATGCACTGGATTAACTGTCAATAAAGTATCCGGTACACAAAAAACCATTGACGCTATTAAAAATAAATATGCCGCTGATGTAGAAAGCATGGAAGGTGCTACCCTATTCTATGCTTGTCGAATGTGGGACATTCCATTTATTTCTATTCGAGGTATATCCAATTATGTCCAACCCAGAGATAAATCATCCTGGAAAATTCCGGAGGCTATTGAAAAAATGAATGAGCAGATTATTGGAATGATTGGGAAGTTGTAGAAGGAATATGAGTGTTTTGACATGATTTTTTATTATTTACAAAAAGCTAAGTTCGTGCCTTTTCAAATAAATTTCAAATTTTAAATAGCAATACATTTTTATATAAATGTAAAGATTAATTATTAAAATTTGGAAATAATAATATATCCTGTTAGTTTTAACTTCTAAATCATTTTTATGAAATATATAATACTATTGGTTGTTATTCAAACATCCTTGAATTCATTGTATTCACAAAAAATACAACTTGATTCAGCTTTTGGGACAAATGGAATTGTTAATTTTATTACGGATTATGGATTTGGATATCTAAAAGTAAATTCTAATAATGAGCCAATTGTTTTAAATGCAGGTGCTTACTTAGTTAATAATTCAATAAACTATCTTGATCAAAATGGCATACTAAAAAATAACTTACACAATAATCCAGTAATTATAAAGCCTCCTTTTGATATTTTTAGTGAGTACCCACGCATGGACATTGATTCTAATAACAATATTTATTTTATGAGATCTTTGATTGGAAAAGATAAAAAGCACTATATACAAATAATTAAAATACTTGAAAATTCTGAACTCGATACTTTGAATAAGGGAATTGGGATTTTAAAAGAAAGTTTTGGTTTTTCACTTCAAAGCTTTAAACGCCTTAAAGATGATAATTACATATTATCAGGACAGAATGGCTCCAATAGCATATTTGTAAAAATTAATGAACAAGGGGTAATTGATTCCACTTTTCATAATAATTTTGTAAATTCAACTCAATTCTTAAGAACTGGTTCAATTGCAGCAGTTGAAAGCGATGGGGAAAATATTTATGGTGTTCTTCATTTGGAAAATTCAATTTCCTTGCTAAATATAAAATTTGATGGTTTAATCAATTCAAATTTTGGTTCAAATGGAATTGTAAATTTATTTTCATTTAATCCTTCAATGATACAACAATATCAAGTGAGAAATATTAAAATTCTTCATGATAATTCAATAATTGTTTCTTTTTCAAATGAATCCATACCCAAATCTACATATGTTTATAAAGTAACTAAAAATGGTTTGATTGATAATACATTTGGTAACAATGGATCCATTTTTAATTATAATTATTCATCAAATCAATGTTTAACAATAGATAAAAATGACAATATCTATACAAACATATCCTATCCTATGGGGAATAAAATTGTCAAATATTCAAAAAATGGAACTATTGATACTGATTTTGAAAAATTAAACCCAGAATTTTATCCCATAAATATTGATAATATTATTTATTCAGAACCATATACCATATATTCGATAGGAACCTACAATGATACAATTACATTAGCCAAATTTACAGTTAAGCCTGTTGTAAATTCTAATGCTATTAATGAAGATCAATTAGTTAATATTTTCCCTAACCCAATTCATTCAAGTATAACTCTAAAAAATGTAAACATTAATTCTAAGATTAGAATCTTTGATAACCTTGGAAGAATTCAAAACGTCAATATTTTAGATAAAATAGGAAACAACATATTTATTAATGTAGATCATTTGATCAATGGAATATACTTTATTGAATACACTGACAAGAATTATTTTCACAAAGTCTTTAAAGTCATTAAAGCAAATTAATTTCTACGCATTCAAGTTCGATTTCTTACCATTCGCACCAATACCATTCTGTGATTGGTGAGTAATAAGAACTACCTTAGTATATCTTAAAACAAGTCTTTTGGTGAATAATCTGTTTCATGCCTCATCAGATCAATTCACAAACGAATTATTTTCTTGTAAAGAATTATTCCACTTTCTAATACTTAAAAACTTTAATTGTTTGTGGAGAATCTGAATTGTTTATAATAAGATAATATATCCCAAGAGGTAACATTTCTAATGAAATGGTATTCATTGTGATTATTCCTTTGACAATAACCTTTCCTGTTAAATCAGAAATCGAATAAAAAGATCCATTGTGATCTTCGATATTCAATATTCCAGAAGTAGGATTAGGATAAAGAAATATTTGTGAAATACTTTCTTCATTATGTGTTCCTACAGTTGCACAATCATTACCACTCGGTGAGTCGCCATTTATAGTCCACCCTTGTGAATTAACAAGAGTATTCCTTGCAATTTCTGCATTTGCGCCATATTGTAAGCCGCTTGCACCAAGGAATCTGTTTTTAACCGTTGGGTTATTTGATTGCCAACCATTTAATGTAGCTGAGTAGTGGAAACAATCCAGACCAGAGGAGTCAAGCATATTACTTAAGTTCACATTTGGACTTAAAATCCATTTACCAATATCTTGATTAAATTGGTCTGCATAGCTGAACATATAAGACATATCTTTTACAAAAGCTGTATTCCAGTAACCTATATCTTGATTAAATGAGCTTGCACCAAAAAACATTTCAGACATATCTGTTACAGTTGATGTATTCCATTTCCCAATATCTTGGTTAAAATTGTTTGCATAGCTGAACATAAATGACATATTTGTTACACTATCGGTTTTCCAAGTGCTGATATTTTGATTAAATTTGTCAGCAAATTCAAACATATAACTCAAATTTACAACATTTTCAATATTCCAGCCACCAATAAATTTATTAAACAAAGTTGCATTTTGAAACATAGATTGCATACTTTTAACGTGCATTGTATTCCAACCTCCAATATGTTTGTTAAATGTGCTAGCTCCCTCAAACATATAACTCATATCTTGCACATTTTCCGTATTCCAATCTCCGATATCTTGATTAAAAGAGGTAGCTCCAGCAAACATATAACTCATATCTTGCGAATTTTCTGTATTCCAGTGTCCGATATCTTGATTAAATGAGGAAGCCCATGAAAACATATGATCCATCTTCGTGATTTTTTTTGTATTCCATCTTCCAATATCCTTATTAAAAGATGTAGCGCCTGCAAACATATAACTCACATAATTTACATTTGAAGTATTCCAATTTCCGATATCCTGATTAAATGAGATTGCTCCCCAAAACATCCTATCCATCCACTGGACCTTTTCTGTATTCCACCTTCCAATATCCTGATTAAATAAACTTGCTCCCATAAACATTGAACTCACAAAAGCCAATTTTGAAATATTCCAATTTCCGATATCTTGATTAAATGATCTTGCATTAGCAAACATATATTGAGCATTTTGTAAATTCTCTGTATTCCAGTTTCCGATATCTTGATTAAATGAGGTAGCTCCAGCAAACATAGACCCCATATGTTTAACATTCGATGTATTCCAGCCTCCTATATTTCCATTAAATGAACTTGCTCCAGCAAACATATATCCCATGTCTGTCACATTCGATGTATTCCAGCCTTCTATATTTTGATTATATGAACCTACTTCTGCAAACATATAACTCATGTCTGTCACATTCGATGTATTCCATTTTCCTATATCCTGATTAAACAGGCTAGCTTTATAAAACATCCTTGACAAATTTTTAACATTTGATAAATTTGGGCTATTACTTGGTAGAGAAATTAAATTAGAACATCCATAAAAAGCATTTTCCATACTTGTCCATTGAACATTTCCCCATTGAATTACACTTATTAATTTCAAATTGTCAGTACTATTAACAAAATAAAATCGTTGCAAATATGTAGGTTGCAAACTTACAGTTACAGTATCTCCAGCTTCTATTTTCAAGTTATTTAGAGTAACAGCTCCACTTAATTCAGGGTTAAAACTTCCACTTCCATGATTGCCTGATGGTGATGCAACCCATGTATATCTAACAGAATGTGTTGATAAGCTATTAAATTTGATCTGTGACGATGCATTTGCAAATGTCCATTTTGTTGTAAAATATTGACTAATATTATCGAAACATTCCCTACCGCTAGGTAAATCACCCTTTATTGTCCATCCAAGTGAATCTATTATAAATTTTCTTGCATTAATTGCATTTATACCATATTCTAAGCCAATTGCACCTAATCGTTTGTTTTGGATACTTGGATTATTGGATTGCCAATTAATTAGAATTGCAGAATAATTCTCACAGTCTATATCAGTTGAATCAAGCATATTATTTAAAAAAACATTAGAATTGAATTTCCATTTGCCAATATCTTGGTTAAATGATTTAGCACCATAGAACATATGATCCATAGTTGTCACATTAGAAATATTCCAATTACGAATATCTTGATTAAATGATTTTGCCCCTGAAAACATGTGGTCCATTGAAATCACATTCGAAGTATTCCACGCTCCAATATCTTTATTAAATGTGATTGCATTAACGAACATGTTACTCATACTTGACACCTTTATTATATTCCAACTTCCAATATCTTTATTAAATGATTTTGCATTATAGAACATATATTTCATCTGTAATACATTTGCTGTATTCCAGCTTCCAATTTCTTGATTAAAAGCGCTTGCTCCATCAAACATAGAAACCATATTAGTTACATTCGATGTATTCCAGTTTCCTATATTTTGGTTAAATGAGATTGCTCCCAAGAACAAATTAGACATATCTGTTACACTTTCTACATTCCAATTGCCAATATCTGAATTAAAGGAATTTGCAACTGCAAACATATATGACATATCAGTCACATTGAATAAATTTGGCTTATCCTTTGCAGTAATATTCAAATTTCTACACCCCTTAAATACACTATTCATACTTGTCCATGGCACACTTCCCCATTGAATTACATTTATCAGATTTGTTTGATCTGGTCCATTATCGATATAAAACCTTCTTAGCTTAGAAGGATTCATACTTAGCTTTATAGTATCTCCAGTTAATATATCTATATTGCTTAATGTAACAGGACCTGCCGTAGTCTGAATAAAAATTCCACTTCCATTTTTGCCAGAAGGCAATGCGCTCCAAGTATAGGTTACAGTATCTGTGGTTTCAGCATTAAAATGTATTTGATTTGTTGCTTTATCAAAAGTCCATTGAGTTATAAAGTCCTGACTTTGAACAATATTGCTATGTGATAAAAAAGTAATAAGAAAAACCAAATGTCCAATTTTTAGAGTTACTGCTTTCATGAGCATTGCTTTAAATGAAGTAATTTAATTATGAAAATTTAAATGTCTTGAATCTTTTAGTAAAGATACTAATATTAATAAAAACTTATTTCAATTAAATATAAAATATAAATTTGTTACCAGCACAAGTTGGAAACTTGCCTAGCTTAGGGAATACCCTTATAAATGATCTCTAATACTTAAAAACTTTGTTTGTTTTTTTAAAATTAGAATTGATTAAAGTAACATAATACATACCAGATGGTAAGGATTCTAACGATACAGTATTCAATGCAATTATTCCACTGTTAACAACCTTTCCTGTTAAATCAGAAATTGAATAAATAGATCCATTGTGATCTTCGATGTTCAATATTCCAGATGTAGGATTAGGATAAATAAAAATGTTAGTTATACTTTCCTCATTATGCGTACCAACAATCTCACAATCATTACCACTTGGGGCGTCGCCCTTTATGTACCATCCTTGTGAATTGATGAGCGCATTTCTTGCATCTTCAGCATTTTTTCCATATAGTAAACCGTTTACTCCCAGGTTCATTTGATTTACATTCGGATTATTTGTTCTCCAACCAATAAGAGTAGCTGAATAGTTTATACAATCCAAATTTGTTGAATCAAATAAGTATAATAAAGACGCCTTAGGATGCAAAATCCAATTTCCAATATTTTGATTAAAAGCACTGGCTCCAGAAAACATGGCATACATATCTTTTACATTGGAAGTATTCCAGTTACTAATATCTTGATTAAATGATTTTGCATGTCTAAACATAGATGCCATAGTGCTCACTTGTACAATATTCCAACCACCTATATCCTGATTAAATGAACTGGCAGAATTAAACATATTTATCATTTTATTTACATTTTCTGTGTTCCAGTTTCCTATATCTTGGTTAAAAGAACTTGCTCTCAAAAACAAATTCGTCATATCAATGACATTTGTGGTATTCCACCTTCCAATATCTTGATTAAAATTAATTGCATCCGCGAACATAGAATGCATGGTTATTACATTAGTTGTATTCCAATTTCCAATATCTTGATTAAATGCTTTAGCATTGGAAAACATTCCAGACATTCTTTCGACATTTGAAGTATTCCAATTTCCAATATTTTTATTAAAGGATATTGCATTTGAAAACATACTATGCATTAACTTCACAGTATACGTATTCCAATTTCCAATATCTTGATTAAACGAACTGGCATTTGAAAACATGTAGGACATATCTCTGACTATAAATGTATTCCAATTTCCGATATTTTGATTAAACGAGATGGCTCTATGGAACATATAAGACATATCTTGAACATGCGATGTATTCCAACTTCCAATTTCTTGATTAAAAGAACTTGCACCATTGAACATCCAGGCCATAATTTCTATGTTTTCAGTGTTCCAGTTGCCAATATCCTGATTAAATGAAGATGCCCCTGAAAACATAAATGATAAATCAACAACATTCGATAAATCCGGGTTATCTTTAGCGTCAATTTTCAAATGAGCGCATCCTTTAAAAGCACTATTCATGCTAGTCCAAGATACGCTACCCCATTGAATTACATTTATTAGATTTGCTGTATCAGGACCATTATCAATATAAAAACGACGTAGTTTATTAGGATTCATAATTAGATTTACAGTATCCCCTGGCAAGATATCTGCATTAATTAATGTAACGGCTCCGGGCGTGGTCTGAATAAAACTTCCACTTCCTTTATTACCAGAAGGCAATGCGCTCCAGGTATAGGTCACCGTATCTGTCGTTTCAGCATTAAAATGTATTTGATTCGTCGCTTTATCAAACGTCCATTCGGTTATAAAATCTTGACTATGAACTACATCGCTAAATGACAATAAAGCAACGAAAAGAACCAAATGTCTAATTTTTAGATTTACAGTTTTCATAAGCAATAATTTTAATTTTAGGATTTCAAATGTAAAATTTTTCTAAACTTAATATCTTTAAGTAAAAATACATAAAAATAATTAATCTATAAAATATAATTTATAAATTTGAAAATATCCAATTCTATACGTATCTCAAAAGTTACATTGAGAACCTAACCACATCATTTGGCCTAATCCATCTACTCTTTAACTTCCCTTAAATAATAAATTTCATCTGCATTATTAATTATTCCCATTCCGAAATTCGATCTCAATCGATTGGTCTCATCTAAATCTAAGACGGGATACAATTTTAATTTTCTCTTCTCCTTGTCAATAAAAGTATATTGCGTCCCATATAGTTGAGGCAAATTTTTAAGCATTAATACTTTATCATATAATAGAGCATAATTATGCCAATATGACTCACCGATCATACAATTCTGTTCAATTAAAGGAAGATACTTTTCTATAAACAAAGTGTCATTAGAATGTGATAAAATATTAATAAGTCCTTGAACTGCTCTGGATCCGACATCCCTGATTTTTGGAAAATTTGTATCTTGATTTCCTTTAGGAAATACTAATTTCTTCACTTGAGCATCATAAGTTTCAAAATAATCTAGCTTAAGATTATAAGAGCATTTATACAAAGTATCATCATTCTCTACATATCCAATATTTTCCTTTAGGTCAAAGCACAAAGTCCTGTATTTTTGATCTAAGCAATAAATAGAATCTAAGTAAAAAGCCTCATCTGATTTATTGTATATTGAATATTTCTTCTTAATTTTTTTCAATATGTCTTGATAACTTGAATGATACTTCAACTTCTCAAGGTGAGGATCAAATAAAAATAAAATAGCGCGTTCATCATTAACACTAATTAACCATTTATTAAAATATGAAACTGCTGTAGGAATATCATTTTGGTTCAAACTCATCAGTGCTTTTCTATATATTGCTGAACTTACATCTAAATTTAATCTAACCAGTTCAACCCTTCTGTTAGCTTTTCTTCCAACATTAGTATTATTGTCAGAAATGGGTTTATTACTTCCATAAGCATTAATAAATAAATTGAATTCAGGAATTTGAAATTTATCCATTAAATAATACTTGACACTCATTGCTCTATCTTGAGACAACAATTCATTTTCATTTCCAGAATTATCTGTATGCCCATTGATCAAATAGCAATAAGTTGCATTCAATGGATTATCTTGAAAGATTGCATCCAATTTATGGTGGTCATCATTAGATAATTCCTTCTTATTGGATTCGAAATGAAATGTCCATTTACTTTCACTGATATTTCTTTTTGCAAATTCCTTATAATATTTACAGAATGGCGTTACTTCAATACTATCTAACTTTGCATTGGAATCCAATTCTATCAAAGACACTTCATCAATATAATAATAAGGATAATCATCATGAGAAAAATTCTTAATATTATGTTTCTGAGGAAACCTATCATCTTTAAATGCACCAATCGTTACATACTTTAATGGACATTGAGCCTTCAGATAAAAAACAATTTCTGTCCATTCGTTAACTTTTACCGTATCATAAAAAAATTTAGGAACGCGCATGAGATCATTTTTAATTTCCTCAGGAGGATCCAATGAAAAATACACCCCAATATGGGACTCGAGATTGATAGGATTTTGGGCATTTTTCTGAAGATAAACTTTCATGCTGAATTTATAAATAGAACCGATTTTCATTGGATTGGTGAGTAAATTTGTCAAGTAAGCACCCCAACCCCAATTTTGACCACCAATAAATCTATCTGAACTTCTAGGTAAGTGATTTTGGTATAAAAATTGAACCATCCCATTCCCCTCGCTAGGTTTGCATTGGTCATTTTTGCCTATTGTATTGTAATCTTTTTTACTTATTGTTGTGCCTATTGAATCATTACAATAAGTAACTTGCCATGAGTTATTTTTCCAATGACTTAATAAGTGAATCGTCCAAGGATAGTATGGATCTTTTATTCTTTCATCAATTTTATACTTTGAATGTTCTTCAAAATTCCCATTAGGGATTAAATCTTGGGCATTCGATTCGGAAAAACTCAGTCCTATTGAGGTTAAAATAACGATTGAACAAAACAAATAATATTTCATAAATGAAATTAATAAAAAAAGTCCAATCAAAATGAATGATTGGACTTTTTATTATCGATAAGATATGATCTTATTGTTGGTGGTATGCTTGGTTGTGACTTAAAGGGCCATTGCATTTTGCACAATTTCCTGCTGCACCGGCTCCTCCTTCGCATCCTTTAGCACAGGTAAAGTGCCAAACGCCTTTTGCATTTTGAGCTGGTTCAGGTGTTGTAGCCGCAGGTGGTGGAGTTACTTCTCCTGCTGCTGGAGTAGTCGCTGGTGTCTCTGCAGGAGTAGCTGCTGGAGTAGCTGCTGGAGTTTCTGTTGTAGCTGCTGGAGTTTCAGTAGGTTTACTTTCATTTTTACAAGATCCTAGAGTTAAGAATAAGGCAAAAACGAAAAGACCAAAAATTGAATTTTTCATATGATTTGTTTTAATTGTTTACTAAATAATATTTCGCAAATTCTTCAACTTACTTAATTGAATAATTTCGCAAATTCTTCAACTTACTTAATTGAATAATTTCGCAAATATAACTATTTTTTGAAATATGTAAACATGATATTTGGAAAATAGTATTTCTAAGCTGATTTATCTCAGATTAGCGATTAATCAATTACTCATTATTATATAAAAGTTCAATTAAACAAAATTTACAAATATCTAACCAATCCTGCAATACAACGGACTACAAGATTGGATAGCATATAAAACTCAAAGAATAGTTCTAAGCGTCTTTGCCCAACTTAACGATTTCGTTGACGATAATCTCAGATATGTATTTAGTTACTCCTGTTTTGTCTTCGTAACTGCGATGAGCCAAACGACCTTTGAGAGCTACTTCGTTTCCTTTCTTCAAGAACTTGTCCATGAATTCAGCTTTATTATCCCATGCCACTACATTGTGCCAGGAAGTGTTTTTTACTTTTTCGCCATTTGACGAAGTGTAGGATTCATTTGTTGCAATAGATACCCGCGCTAATTTTTTACCTTTCTCAAGGGTTATTATTTCTGGATCCTTACCTAAGTGTCCAATGAGTTGTACTGAATTTCTTAAAGAGTTCATAAGATTAAAATTTAAAACGTGAAACAAAAAATTTGATATTGACAACATTGTCGATGCAAAGATGTGGGGCAGTGCAAAAAAGAGTCGTATGTTATCCGTATAGATCCGAAAAGATCCGTAAGTAAACGTAAGATAACGGCTACAGTCAATGAATTAGGAATAAAAATGAATATTAAAATTTTATATAGTAATTGGCACAAGTTGCAAATATCCCGACCGGAGCGTCGGGAAACTTGCTCCAGCATTGGGGCGTCGGGAAACGTGAGCCATCATAGGAATAATTAAAGAAGGAATTGGCAGACACATTAAACTGAGTCTAGAACTATTGGAAAATAAAACAAGATAGCAAAACAAAGGCTATATGCAATAAGCGTTTCATTGGCAAATCAAGCATTCTGCACAGCTTAAACTTCGGCCTAGTTGGACAAGAAAGCAGACCGCACTCCCTTACTGCATATTGCCTCAGCCGAACTTAAAATAAATAATACTATTTGAGTATAATTTTTTTCAAACCCTCACCATACCTATTTGTAACTCCATCATAATATACCCGCACAAAATAAATTCCAGCCGGTAAAAAAGACAGATCAAGATCGGCATAAGTATGTTGATCACTCAAACTCAAAACACGTTCTCCAATATTATTCAAAACATCAACAGAATATTCCTTACAAGCTTTACACTGAAGATCCACAATCATTCTACCAGTCGTAGGATTGGGGTAAGCAATAAAATGAATGGATTCTTTTACATCATGATTATTCACAGGATATGCAACAAATTTCCAAAAATCCTTTTGAGTTCCCAAACTGCCAGAATAACCTTGGGCCAGATAACCATATTCCCCAATTGCAAATCCAACTGCTTCTACCCTTTCAAGACCAGGTAAAGATGTGACGGGCCTCCAAGTATCACTGAATTGATTGTATGCCCAAAAATCATTTTTCCCACCCGTATGACCAGAACCAACATATGCTTCATTATAAATAACGAATGAAACTGCTTCAGACCTCGTCACCCCAGGAAAATTTGCTTTCTTTGTCCAAACATCTAGTGAAGGATCATACTCCCATAAATCATTATAAGTAATAGTTGCCGATCTACCTAGTGTAATATAACCTTTAGTACCTATAGAAAAAGCGGATGCAGCATCCCTTATATTACCAGGAAAATTTGCTTTTTTAGTCCATTTATCTACACTTGGATCATATTCCCAAAGATCTGATATCTGGCCACCTGAAATAGCTCCAGTGCCAACATATCCTTTACTTCCAATTGAAAATCCTATAGCATCACGTCTGGCATTTCCTGCGAAATCAGCTTTTTTAGTCCATGTATTGGCAACAGGATCAAATTCGAACACATTTTTTGAAATAGCAGAATTTGAACCTGAACCGTAATATCCACTAACTGCATATCCTTTATTCCCAATTGTAAAAAAAGCTGGTTCTCTGGGACCGATAAGCGGAATACTTGCCATCTGTCGCCAAGAATCATTCACAGGATCATATTCCCAACAATCACTTAACCAATTGGGATATGCTGCAGTACCACCAAATATATATCCTTTGCCATTAATCGTAAATGATCCTGATTCAGCACGTTTAGATGCAGAAGCGGGTAAACTGGCAACTTCTACCCATACCTCAGGTTCTCCTTGAGCCATTAGAAAGCTAATACTAGAAAAGAAAATTAAAACCAAGTATTTTTGTAATCTCATAAAATTCATATTCTAAAATAATGATTTAAAACCAAACGAATGACTCAAGTAAAATTAAATAAAATTGTGGAATATTTACATTAATAATTGATTCAAGTCTCGTAATTACTATCCTTTAACATGATAATTAATTTTTACACCACTAAATATTCCTTACATTCAGACTAAATAATTCATTTTAGGTGTAAATTTGTAAACACAATTAAACACTATGCTTCACGCTAAAAAAACGCTTTGCCCAATCTGCGGAACCTCATTCCTGGGTCGTCGAGACAAAAAATTTTGTTCAGACAACTGCAGAGCCATATCCCATCAAGCTGAAAAACAAAAACAAGCCCCCATCATTAAACAAATCAACACCATTCTTAAAAAAAATCGAGACTTACTAATAAAACTCAACACAACAGGAAAAATAACATTGTTCGAAGATCAATTACTTAAAAAAGGTTTCGATATGCAATATTACACCCATAGCTTCACCACAAAAACAGGAAGAACCTATTACTTTTGTTATGATGAAGGATATGCTTTTTTGGAAGACGGAAGGGTGCTTTTAGTAAGACAAAAACAAGAAGAATAAAATGAAGCATTATTTGAAGGCAAATGCCTGGATAAAGTTATAAAAGAAAACTGCTTCTTCATTCCTGGAAACTTGAATTAATTGATTTTTGACATTTTCCCATTCAGATGACTGGATTTTATTAAGTTCTATCATGGTCTTACTACCACTTTCCATTAATGAAATCCAGTATTCGAAAAATTCGGTTCTAAGCTCAAGTTTAGTAGTATCGTAAAGTATTGGATATGGTTTAATTTCAATATTTCGAAAATTAAGTTTCTTAAGCGTGCTTCCCAATTCAATACCTATATTTCCATTACCTCCAATTGATTTTTGAAACGCATTCATTTTATTCCAATGCAATAAGATGTCATCCTGTGGTGGAAAAAAACCAAGACTGTCGTTATAAACTTCGGTTAAAAATAACTGACCATTGGGAATTAAATGATCCTTTGCCGCTGACAAAATTTCTAGGTCATTGGAAACATGTTCTAAAACCCATATCATTACGACTGCTTCAAATTCTTTTGACAATGCATGAGCTTGAGTTATATCCATACAATGCAATTCATACTTTGAAGGATCAATATTTGAATGTTGCAAATTCAACCTAGCTTTGCCAACTTGTACATCAGATATATCAACACCCGTAATGTGAATATGAGGAAATCGATTCAACATTTCAATCATCTGGGCCCCCACCCCGCAACCTATTTCTAGAATTCTGTTATATGGATTCAAATCAATGTTTTCATAAATCAAAGGACTTAATACTTGATTTTGAAATAACAATCGTTCTTGTTCTATTTCAGAAAAACCATGGATGTATTCTAATTTGTTTTTTGACATTTAATATAATGATTGTTTAGATAATTTTAATTCCAATTATTATGGATAATCCTGGCAAAAGTACAAACTAATATAAATTATTTCGCCGGATAAAATCCGGTTACAAATGGGTTGTTTCTATGGGACATGGACATAGAATAATTATGTATTTTATTTTCAATAAATGGATTAAAAACATTGAATATATTTCCGCATTAAAATAAATAAGTTTTTTCAATCTCAATCGTCATTTGTTCATTACTTATTGGATGTTTAAATGTAATAGCATATGCTTGTAAGCCAATTGCAACTTCCTTACTTTGGACTTTGCCGCCATAGTGAACATCATTCCATATGGGATAACCTAAATGAGACAGCTGAGCCCTTATTTGGTGATAAAATCCTGTATGAAGTACAATATCCAAAGTAGATAAATTATTTCTAAATCCAAGAACCTGATAAGACAATGACACTTTCTTTGTTCCTTTCCTGTTTTCATTAAAGACATGAGATCTGAACTCTTTAAGATCTTTAATCATATAATGTTCACAATGACAAATCTCAGGTATTAATTGCCCTTCAACGAAAGCGAAATATTTCTTAACAATAGATCTTGAAACAAATTGTTCCTGCAAAAGAAGCAAGGCCTGCTTTTTCTTTGCGAACATGACCAATCCACACGTTAATCTATCTAACCTATGAGCAAGAAAAATTTGTTTTGATTTACTATTTGAATTGATGTAAATGGATACTTCATCAAATAAATTGGGATGTCCCATTTTGTCTGGTTCCACCTGGAGTCCTGCCGGCTTGTTTACAATCAATATATATGGATCTTCAAATACAACTTCGAACAAAATAAAATAATTTTAAGTTTATTTGATCAAGGTAACATCCCCATGAAATTTTTCAGTTTCACCTGAATTCCAAAGAACTTCAATTGAATAAATGAACACATCCGGATTCAATTTAAGACCTCTACTTGTTCCATCCCATCCTTCCAAAGTATTATTCGGTTGGAAATGTTCTTTTAAAAATATCCGTTCTCCCCAACGATTATAAATCGACATGCTTTTTATTTCTTTGTAAGAATCATCTGATAATACCGGATAAAAATGATCGTTCACCTGATCCCCATTAGGGCTAAATATATTCGGTATCCAGATTCCTTTTTTGATGACGCTTATAGTGATTTGATCTGAAGCAGAACATCCATTTTTGTTGGTGTAAGTCACTACATACGTTGTCGTGGTATTTAATCCATTGACTTTCGGATATAAACAATCTGAACATGATAAGTGTATCGAAGGTGACCAATTCACAGATTGGATCGAATCATCAGGAATGGAATACACAGGAATGATGTTATAACTTTCACCCTCATTTATTTTTACACTAGGAATCAAATCTACTGATATAGGAGTGGTCGTTACTATATCAAAATCATAGTCCAATTCACAACCGTTGGCATCTACTATTTTTAATGCATGTTTTCCTGCTACAAGACCGGTTATAAATGTATTGGCATTTATTTTTGAATCTACATAATAACTCAATGGTGGTTCGCCACCAATAATTCCATTGATCTGCAGCACTCCTGATTCATTTGGACATTTAGGCTGAATCACATCTGCATTAACTTGTGTTGGGTAATTTGTATTTTGACTTACTGTTACCGAATCTATAGACTCACATCCATTTTCTGTATTTATTATTTTTAAATAATAGATTCCCTTGAGATTTACTTTAGGATTTAGGGTGTTTTGCCCGCTAACAATTTGTCCATTATTTGTATGCCATTGTATGGTATAATTTGGACTTACATTATTCAATTGTGCCGATAGATCTGTACTTAATATTTTGCATGTTAATAATTTTGGATTGTCAATTGTAATAATGGGTTTCAATTTATTTTCTATTACTTGGATCGTATCATACGACACACAACCATTAACACTATCTAAAACTTCTATGATATACATTCCTGCTCGATCTACATCAATGATTAATTGTTTTGGATCTGATAGAATATTTCCATTGGTACTTGTCCAATTATATTGCATCCTATTCCCAATACTGGAACCCAATCCATTTATTTGTACTGTTGCATTTCGACAATTCAAAGTATCTGAATTCAAGATATTCGCAATTGGCTTTTGTACATCGGATTTAACTTCAACAGTATCAGTAGACAAGCATCCTGTATAAGAATCTGTTACTTCCATGATATACAATCCAGGAGATTGTATATTTATTTTTGTTTGATTGGGATTACTTATTACACTTCCATTAGTAGTCGACCATTGGAAGTTCATTCCATGCTTTGCAGTGGACTTCGATGCATCTAAACTGATTTGGGTCACCTTACAATTCAACAGTTCATCTTTTCCTGCATTAGGCATGGGCATTTCATTATCCAAAATCACATTAGTCACTACCTGCGTACTACATCCATTGACCTGATCGAATACTTCCAGGATATACGTTCCTGGTTGGTCTACTTTGGGATTTAATGTTGTTGGATTTTGTATCACGCCACCACTACCCTTCCATTGATAACTTAATGCATTGCCGCTTTGTGATTGGGCCATTGCGTTTAAGGTAATCTCTATAACTTTACACGTCAAGGTATCTGGTTTATTAATACTTGCTATCGGACTGTTTTGATCCGGTGTCACTTTGATGGATGCGGTATCTCTACATCCATTAATTGTATCAATGACTTCCAATTTGTAATCTCCTGATGATGATACTTCAATTTGTCGGGTTCCTTGACCTTTTTTGATCGTTCCGTTTATACTCGACCAGTTGTATTGGATATTGTTTCCTTGACTTGATCCATTTGCATTAATAGTAATTAATGTATCTGAACATTTGAATACTAAGTCTGGGCCTAATTGTGCTACTGGCGCAATTCTGTTTTCATCAATAAATACTGAATCTATACTACTACAGGAATTACTGGTATCAGTCACTGTCATGATATACCAACCTGATTTATTTATGATGGGTGTATAACTATTTGGATTCGAGCTTATATTTCCTCCATTCGTTGTCCAATTGATTTTAGTATTTGCATTGGTTGGTCCACTTCCTTGGAGATTTATCGAATTGATTTTGCATGTCAATAAATCATTCACTCCTGCATCAATGATTGGCAATTGTCTGACATCATTGATCAATAAAGTATCTGAGCTAGCGCATCCGTTTTGTTCATTAATCACTTTGAGTATTACCTGACCTGATTGAACACTCATTTTATCAAGCAAATTAGTCTCTTTCCCTAATGCCCCCGATGGTAGATTCCAATAGTATCCAAACATTCCTGTCTGGGATGTTTCTGTAGGTATAATATTTACACCATTATTTTTACAGTCAATAACTAAGTCAGTTCCCAAATCTATTTGTGGAACCAAGGAGTCCACTGTAACATACCAGTCTCTGGTATCCTGACAATAATTCTTTTTATCGATTACTGTAAGTGTATATTTTCCTGATAAATTACTTTTGATTTTTACAGAATCTTTTATTTGTGTTTGATCGGGTTTAGTCCATATGAACTGATATCTGGAAGTATCTGTTAACAATGAATTTAAAGCCACTGCATTCTTTGTGCAATCGATTAAGGTATCGCCTTTTACACTTGCATTTGGGTGCAAAGTATCTTGCGTGACTTCATAATCCAGTATCAATTCGCATCCTGTGGTTTTATCTGTAACTGTTACGTTATAGATACCCGGTTGGATTACTTTTACGCGATCTGTATTTTGACCTATTAGGATTAAAGAATCAGGACTCCATCGATACGTATAATCTCCACTTCCGGTTAATACATTCGCATCTAAATTAATCGTATCCAATCGACAATTTGCAATTCCTACTCCTTTCATTTCACCAAACAATTCATCTGGCGCCATGTAATCTATACTTACTTCTTTCTCACATATTATTGTTCCATTGGTATAGATTACTTTCAAAGTATATGTTCCAGACCCTTTTGCTTTTGCATTGAATCCATTTTGTGAAATAATTTTTCCTATATCTGTAGACCATTCATATCTGATTTTAGGGCCCGTACTGGATCCAATTCCTGCAAGGTCGAATACTTCTGATGAACACTTCGGACGCTTCGGAATATCTAGTACTGCTTTTAAATCGACGATCTCTACAATCACTTCATCTTCATCTATACATTTTTCAAATAATGTGATATCATCAAGTGCAAAGTCATTTCCACCTCTAATTCCTGAAGTTTCAGCGATACACAGTTGAGAAGAAGCAGATGTAGCAACGAATGTTACTGTAAAAAGTTCCCATGCACATAGACCACCAGCTATTGTAGACCCAATTGCATTTCCATTTAGTTTAACACCTAATTGTGCAATATTAGAAGCCACAACGGATTGACTCCAGAAAGAAAATTCATAAGTTCTTCCTGGTACAGTTGCAATAGTTTGACACCAACAATTGGTTCCAGCATTCGGATGCCCATTCAACAAAAGCATATTTCCACCGCCGGAAGTATGATCACCACATGGTGAAAATCCACCATTCCATGTAGATGGATTAGCTGTTACGATATATTCACCTTCAGTTGTATTTACTGGAGAAAAATTATATCCTGTACTAAATCCTGTATTTCCAGATTCAAAATCCCCGTTTATAATTAAATTATTCGTAGAAAGACCTTCTGCAGTTAATTTGAATTTATAAATGCCGGGTGTTTTAAGGGTGACCATTGGATCTAGGATCTTCGAATCGCTTAATCCTGCTGAAGGAGTCCACATCAATCTATTATAAGTTCCTAGAATTGATCCCATCAATTGAACCATCATTGTTGGATCACAAGTAAACAAATCAGGCCCAGCATCTGCATCTAAGCCAATACATTGACCAAATGATTCTGACCTTGTGATACTTATCAATAAAATGATAAAAACAATAACTTTAAATTGCATATCTAAATGTATTAATCAATTTAAAAATTTATTAAAATCATTGCAATTAATAAATTAAACATCGTCGTAATAATAAAAATATAATTAAATCAAATTTTACTTTATTAATGTAACATCACCATGAAATTTTTCAGTTTCACCTGAATTCCAAAGTACTTCTATAGAATAAATAAATACATCCGGATTCAATTTAAGACCTCTATTGGTTCCATCCCACCCTTCCAAAGTATTATTCGGCTGGAAATGTTCTTTTAGAAATATCCGTTCTCCCCAACGATTATATATCGACATGCTTTTTATTTCTTTATAAGAATCATCCGATAATACCGGATAAAAATGATCGTTCACCTGATCCCCATTTGGACTAAATACATTCGGTATCCAGATTCCTTTTTTGATGACGCTTATAGTGATTTGATCTGAAGCAGAACATCCATTTTTGTTGGTGTAAGTCACTACATACGTTGTAGTGGTATTTAATCCATTGACTTTCGGATATAAACAATCTGAACATGATAAGTGTATCGAAGGTGACCAATTCACAGATTGGATCGAATCATCAGGAATGGAATACACAGGAATGATGTTATAACTTTCACCCTCATTTATTTTTACACTAGGGATCAAATCTACTGATATGTGCGTGGTTGTTACTATATCAAAATCATAATCCAATTCACAGCCATTGGCATCTACTATTTTCAATGCATGTTTTCCTGCTACAAGACCGGTTATAAATGTATTGGCATTTATTTTTGAATCTACATAATAACTCAATGGTGGTTCGCCTCCAATTATACCATTGATCTGCAACGCTCCTGATTCATTCGGACATTTAGGTTGAATCACATCTGCATTAACTTGCGTAGGGTAATTTGTATTTTGACTTACTGTTACCGAATCTGTAGACTCACATCCATTTTCAGTATTTATTATTTTTATATAATAGATTCCCTTGAGATTTACTTTAGGATTTAGGGTGTTTTTCCCGCTAACAATTTGTCCAATATTTGTATGCCATTGTATGGTATGATTTGGACTTACATTATTCAATTGTGCCGATAGATCTGTACTTAATATTTTGCATGTTAATAATTTTGGATTGTCAATTGTAATAATGGGTTTCAATTTATTTTCTATTACTTGGATCGTATCATACGACACACAACCATTAACACTATCTAAAACTTCTATGATATACATTCCTGCTCGATCTACATCAATGATTAATTGTTTTGGATCTGATAGAATATTTCCATTGGTACTTGTCCAATTATATTGCATCCTATTCCCAATACTGGAACCCAATCCATTTATTTGTACTGTTGCATTTCGACAATTCAAAGTATCAGAATTACTGATATTCGCTATTGGCTTTTGTACATCGGATTTTACTTCTACGGTATCTGTTGATATGCATCCTGTATAATTATCTGTTACTTCTATGATGTACATTCCCGGTGATTGTATATTTATTTTCGGTTGATTTGGATTACCAGTTATGATTCCATTGGTGGTTGACCATTTGAATATCGTCCCGTGTTTTGCAGTGGACTTCGATGCATCTAAATTGATTTGGGTCACCTTACAATTCAACAGTTCATCTTTTCCAGCATTAGGCATGGGCAGTTCATTATCCAAAATCACATTAGTCACTACCTGAGTACTACAACCATTGACCTGATCTAATACTTCCAGGATATACATTCCAGGTTGACTTACTTTGGGATTTAAGGTTGTTGGATTTTGTATTACGCCACCACTACTCTTCCATTGATAACTTAATGCATTGCCGCTTTGTGATTGGGCCATTGCGTTTAAGGTTATCTCTATCACTTTACACGTCAAGGTATCTGGTTTACTAATACTTGCTATCGGACTGTTTTGATCCGGTGTCACTTTGATGGATGCGGTATCTCTACATCCATTGATTGTATCGATCACCTCTAAAGTATAATTCCCAGACGATGTTACATCGATTTGTTGGGTTCCCTGACCTTTTTTGATCGTTCCGTTTATACTCGACCAGTTGTATTGGATGTTACTTCCCTGACTTGATCCTGATGCGTTTATCGTGATCAAAGTATCTGAACATTTGAATACTAAATCCGGGCCTAATTGTGCTACTGGTGCTATTTTGTTTTCATCAATAAATACTGAATCTATACTACTACAGGAATTACTGGTATCAGTCACTGTCATGATATACCAACCTGATTTATTTATGATGGGTGTATAAATATTTGGATTCGAGCTTATATTTCCTCCATTCGTTGTCCATTGAATTATGGTGTTTGAATTGGTTGGTCCATTTCCGTTTAGCACTTTGGCATTTATCTTGCAAGTCAATAAATCATTTACTCCTGCATCTATGATTGGCAATTGCCTTACATCCTTAATCTCTAAAGTATCCGAGGTAGCACATCCGTTTTGTTCATTAATCACTTTCAGTATTACCTGACCTGATTGTGTACTTATTTTATCAAGTAGTTTGGTTTCTTTGTTTAATGCACCTGTTGGCAGATTCCAGTAATAACCAAACATACCTATCTGAGATGTTTCTTTAGGTATAATATTTACACCATTATTTTTACAGTCAATGACTAAGTCAGTTCCCAAATCTATTTGTGGAAACAAGGAGTCCACTGTAACATTCCATTCTCGGGTGTCCTGACAATAATTCTTTTTATCGATTACTGTAAGTGTATATTTTCCAGATAAATTACTTTTGATTTTTACAGAATCTTTAATTTGTGTTTGATCTGGTTTAGTCCAAATAAACTGATATCTGGAAGTATCTGTTAATAATGAATTTAAAGCCACTGCATTCTTTGTGCAATCGATTAAGGTATCGCCTTGTACACTTGCGATTGGATGCAAGGTATCTTGTTTCACTTCATAATCCAATAACAATTCACAACCTGTTGTTTTATCAGTTACCGTTACCGTATAAGTACCCGGTTGAACTACTTTTATTCGTTCCGTATTTTGACCCATTAATATTAATGAATCTGGACTCCATCGATACGTATAATCTCCACTTCCGGTTAATATATTCGCATCTAAATTAATCGTATCCAATCGACAATTTGAAATGCCTAAACCTTTCAATTCGCCAAACAATTCATCCGGTGCCATATAATCTACACTTATTTCTTTCTCACATATTACTGTTCCATTGGTGTAGATCACTTTTAAAGTGTAAGTTCCTGACCCTTTTGCCTTGGCATTAAACCCATTTTGCGATATGATTTTTCCAATATCAGTAGACCATTCATATCTGATTTTAGCGCCCGTACTGGATCCAATTCCTGCAAGATCGAATACTTCCGATGAACACTTCGGGCGCTTCGGAATATTTAGTACTGCTTTCAAATCGACGATCTCTACGATCACTTCATCTTCGTCTATACATTTTTCGTATAAGGCGATGTCATCGATTGCAAAATCATTACCATAACCAATTCCACTAACTTCTGTTAAACATATTTGTGCTGAGCCTGAAGTAGCGACAAAACAAGCTTCAAATTTTACCCAATCACACATTCCACTTACAGTGGTTGTTCCAATATTAGTCCCATTAACAACAATACTTATAACACCAGGTGCTACTGGAAATACACTCATGCTATAAAATTCCAATTGGTAGGTTTTTCCAACAGTTACTGGAACTGTTTGACACCAAACTTTTTTTCCTGGTGTTGTAGAACCATCAACAATTAGCATATTGCCACCCCCTGAAGTATTATCACCACAATTAGTAAAGCCAGAGTTATAAGCTTGAGGATTAGTCCCAACGCCGTACCAATCAGGTCCAAAAGGACTTCCTGGGATTCCGAAATTATATTCAGACGAAAATCCACTATTTCCATTTTCAAAATCACCATTAGTTACTAAGTTGGTTGAAGTTAATCCTTCAGCTGTCAATTTAAATTTATAAATACCTGGAGATTTCTGAGTGACCATTGGATCAAGAACTTGAGCATTACTTAATCCTACTGAAGGGGTCCACATAAATTTCTTATAAGTTCCTTGAATTGATCCCATCAATTGAACCATCATGTTAGGATCACAAGTAAACAAATCTGGTCCGGCATCTGCGTCTAACCCCGCACATTGTGAAAATAAATTACTCTTATTTACACTTAAGAATAAAATGATATATATAAAAACCTGGATTTTAATACGCATAATCGAGTAATATTGAAAAATGTGGTACAATATTACAAAACACAATCCATTAATGATTAGGAATTTATGAAAATATCAAATTGTATCGTTTCGATGAAAATTATGGTTACTAAACCAACTACTTTATTAAAGTAACATCCCCATGAAATTTTTCAGTCTCACCTGAATTCCAAAGTACCTCTATAGAATAAATAAACACATCCGGATTCAATTTAAGGCCTCTACTGGTTCCATCCCACCCTTCCAAAGTATTATTCGGTTGGAAATGTTCTTTTAGAAATATTCGTTCTCCCCAACGATTATATATAGACATGCTTTTTATTTCTTTATAAGAATCATCTGATAATACCGGATAAAAATGATCGTTCACCTGATCCCCATTAGGACTAAATACATTCGGTATCCAGATCCCTTTTTTAATCACACTTATGGTGATTTGATCCGATGCAGAGCATCCATTTTTGTTGGTGTAAGTAACTACATATGTTGTGGTCGTATTCAATCCATTAACTTTCGGATATAAACAATCTGAACATGATAAGTGTATCGATGGTGACCAATTCACAGATTGGATCGAATCATCTGGAATGGAATACACAGGAATGATGTTATAACTTTCACCCTCATTTATTTTTACACTAGGTATCAAATCTACTGATATAGGAGTGGTCGTTACTATATCAAAATCATAGTCCAATTCACAACCGTTGGCATCTACTATTTTTAATGCATGTTTTCCTGCTACAAGACCGGTTATAAATGTATTGGCATTTATTTTTGAATCTACATAATAACTCAATGGTGGTTCGCCTCCAATGATACCATTGATCTGCAACGCTCCTGATTCATTCGGACATTTAGGCTGAATCACTTCTGCATTAACTTGCGTTGGGTAATTTGTATTTTGACTTACTGTGACGGAATCTATAGACTCACATCCATTTTCTGTATTTATTATTTTTATAAAATAGATTCCCTTGAGATTTACTTTAGGATTTAGGGTGTTTTGCCCGCTAACAATTTGTCCATTATTTGTATACCATTGTATGGTGTGATTTGGACTTACATTACTCAATTGTGCCGATAGATCTGTACTTAATGTTTTGCACGTTAATAATTTTGGATTATCGATTGTGATATTGGGTTTCAATTTATTTTCTATAACTTGGATCGTATCATACGACACACAACCATTAACACTATCTAAAACTTCTATGATATACATTCCTGCTCGATCTACATCAATGATTAATTGTTTTGGGTCTGATAGAATATTTCCATTAGTACTGGACCATTTATATTGCATCCTAGTTCCAATACTTGATCCAACTCCATTTATTTGGACTGTTGAATTTCGACAATTCAAAGTATCTGAATTACTGATATTCGCTATTGGTTTTTGTACATCGGATTTGACTTCAACAGTATCAGTAGACAAGCATCCTGTATAAGAATCTGTTACTTCTATGATGTACATTCCCGGTGATTGTATATTTATTTTTGATTGATTTGGATTACTTATTATACTTCCATTAGTTGTCGACCATTGGAAGTTCATTCCATGCTTTGCTGTCAACTGCGATGCATCCAAATCGATTTGTGTGATTTTACAATTCAATAGTTCATCTTTTCCTGCATTTGATATAGGCACTACATTATCCAAAAATACATTAGTTACTACTTGTGTACTGCATCCATTCACTTGATCTAACACATACAACGTATAGGTTCCTGGTTGCGTAACTTTTGGATTCAATGTAGTGGGATTTTGTATTGCGCCACCACTACCCTTCCACTGATAACTTAATGAATTACCACTTTGTGATTGGGCCATTGCGTTTAATGTTATCTCTATCACTTTACATGTCAATGTATCAGGCTTACTAATACTTGCTATCGGACTGTTTTGATCCGGTGTTACTTTGATGGAGGCTGTATCTCTGCATCCATTGATTGTGTCTATGACTTCCAATTTGTAATCTCCTGATGATGATACTTCAATTTGTTGGGTTCCCTGACCTTTTTTGATCGCTCCATTTATACTCGTCCAATTGTATTGTATATTGTTTCCTTGACTTGATCCATTTGCATTTATAGTAATTAATGTATCTGAACATTTGAATACTAAATCCGGGCCTAATTGTGCTACTGGTGCAATTCTGTTTTCATCTATAAATACTGAATCCAAACTACTACAGGAATTACTGGTATCGGTCACTGTCATGATATACCAACCTGATTTATTTATGATGGGTGTATAACTCTTTGGATTCGATGTTATATTGCCTCCATTTGTTGTCCACTGAATTATGGTATTTGCATTTGTTGGTCCACTTCCTTGTAGATTGAAGGAATTGATTTTGCATGTCAATAAATCATTCACTCCTGCATCTATGATTGGCAATTGTCTTACATCCTTAATCTCTAAAGTATCTGAGCTAGCACATCCGTTTTTTTCATTAATCACTTTGAGTATTACCTGACCTGATTGAACACTCATTTTATCAAGCAAATTAGTCTCTTTCCTTAATGCCCCCGATGGTAGATTCCAATAGTATCCAAACATTCCTGTCTGGGATGTTTCTGTAGGTATAATATTTACACCATTATTTTTACAGTCAATAACTAAGTCAGTTCCCAAATCTATTTGTGGAAACAATGAGTCTACTGTAACATTCCAGTCCCTGGTATCCTGACAATAATTCTTTTTATCAATTACTGTAAGTGTATATTTTCCAGATAAATTACTTTTGATTTTTACAGAATCTTTTACTTGTGTTTGATCTGGTTTAGTCCATATGACTTGGTATCTGGAAGTATCTGTTAATAAGGAATTTAAGGCTACTGCATTCTTTGTGCAATCGATTAAGGTATCGCCCTGTACACTTGCTATTGGATGCAAGGTATCTTGAATGACTTCATAATCCAGTATCAATTCGCATCCTGTGGTTTTATCAGTAACTGTTACGTTATAGGTACCCGATTGGATTACTTTTACGTGATCTGTATTTTGACCTATTAGGATTAATGAATCGGGACTCCATCGATAGGTATAATCTCCGCTTCCTGTTAACACATTCGCATCCAATTGTATGGTATCCAATCGACAATTTGAAATGCCCAAACCTTTCAATTCGCCAAACAATTCATCCGGTGCCATATAATCCACACTTACTTCTTTCTCACATATTACTGTTCCATTGGTGTAGATCACTTTTAAAGTGTAAGTTCCTGATCCTTTTGCCTTGGCATTAAACCCATTTTGCGATATGATTTTTCCAATATCAGTAGACCATTCATATCTGATTTTAGGACCAGTACTGGATCCAATTCCTGCAAGATCGAATACTTCCGATGAACACTTCGGTCGTATAGGAATATTAAGCACAGCTTTTAAATCTACAATCTCGACAATCACTTCATCTTCGTCTATACATTTTTCATACAATGCGATATCATCGATTGCAAAGTCATTACCGGAGGCAACACCAGACATTTCACTGATACAAATTTTAGCACTAGCACTTGTTGCTGTAAAACATCCTTCAAATTTCAACCAATCACAAACTGCACCACCAGTAATATTTCCAAAACTGACCCCATTCATAGTCATATTTAATTGACAAGGTGAAGGCGGATATATACTCTGAACATAAAACTCAAATTGATAGGTCTTACCAATGGTTACAGGAATTGTTTGGCACCAAACATTAGTGCCGGCAGTTTGAGAACCATCTACTATCAACATATTACTACTTCCCGTTGTGTGATCTCCACAAGAAGTAAAGCCACTCCAATATAAATTAGGATTCGTTCCTACCCCATAATAACCATATCCAAAAAAACCAGGAAATCCATAAATATATCCTGATGTAAAACCTGTATTACGAGATTCAAAATCACCATTAACCACTAAATTATTAGAAGAAAGACCTTCAGCGATTAATTTAAATTTATATATGCCCGGAGTTTTCAGTGTAACCATTGGATCAAGAACTTGGGCATTACTTAATCCTACTGAAGGGGCCCACATAAATTTCTTATAAGTTCCTTGAACAGACCCATTTAATTGAACCATTATATTAGGATCGCAAGTAAATAAATCTGGACCTGCGTCAGCATCTAATCCAACACATTGACTAATACATGTTGACCTTGATATATGAAATAAGAAAATGATATAAATAATTCTATTAAACCGCATATCTAACTACATTAATCAATAGGTTACAATATTACAAAAATATTACCGAAAAAACATATACTCCTGCTAAAATACCTAAAAGAAAAATTCAATCTAGTGTTACTTTATTAGTGTAAAATCACCTTCAAATTTTTCACTTTCTCCGGAATTCCAAATTACTTCGATAGCATAAATGAATACATCTGGATTAAGTTTGATTCCTCTATTTGTGCCATCCCATCCTTCCAAAGTATTATTCGATTGGAAATGTTCTTTAAGAAATATCCGTTCTCCCCAACGATTATATATCGACATGCTTTTTATTTCTTTATAAGAATCATCTGATAATACCGGATAAAAATGATCGTTCACCTGATCCCCATTAGGACTAAATACATTCGGTATCCAGATTCCTTTTTTGATGACACTTATAGTGATTTGATCCGATGCAGAGCATCCATTTTTGTTTGTATACGTCACTACATACGTTGTGGTCGTATTCAATCCATTGACTTTTGGATACAAACAATCTGAACATGTTAAGTGTATCGAAGGTGACCAATTCACAGATTGGATTGAATCATCTGGTATTGAATACACTGGGATGATGTCATAGCTTTCACCTTCATTTATTTTTACACTTGGAATCAAATCTACTGATATAGGAGTGGTCGTTACTATATCAAAATCGTAATCCAATTCACAGCCATTGACATCTACAATTTTCAATGCATGTTTTCCTGCTCCAAGACCGGTTATAAATGTATTGGCATTTATTTTTGAATCTACATTATAACTCAATGGTGGTTCGCCTCCAATGATACCATTGATCTGCAGCGCTCCCGATTCATTCGGACATTTAGGCTGAATCACATCTGCATTAACTTGTGTTGGGTAATTTGTATTTTGACTTACAGTTACGGAATCTATTGTCTCACATCCATTTTCTGTATTTATTATTTTTATAAAATAGATTCCCTTGAGATTTACTTTAGGATTTAGGGTGTTTGGTCCACTAACAATTTGTCCATTATTCGTATACCATTGTATGGTGTGATTTGGACTTAAATTACTCAATTGGGACGATAGATCTGTACTTAATGTTTTGCAAGTTAATAATTTTGGATTATCGATTCTAATATTGGGCTTCAATTTATCTTCGAAGACTTGTGTGGTATCATAAGATACACATCCATTTACGCTATCCAATACTTCAATAATATACATTCCTGCTCGATCTACATCAATGATTAATTGTTTTGGGTCTGATAGAATATTTCCATTAGTACTGGACCATTGATATTGCATCCTGGTTCCAATACTTGATCCAACTCCATTTATTTGGACTGTTGCATTTCGACAATTCACAGTATCTGAATTTAAGATATTCGCTATTGGCTTTTGTACATCGGATTTGACTTCAACAGTATCCGTAGACAAGCATCCTGTATAAGAATCTGTTACTTCTATGATGTACATTCCCGGTGATTGTATATTTATTTTTGATTGATTTGGATTACTTATTATACTTCCATTAGTTGTCGACCATTGGAAGTTCATTCCATGCTTTGCTGTGGACTGCGATGCATCTAAATTGATTTGGGTCACCTTACAATTCAACAGTTCATCTTTTCCTGCATTAGGCATGGGCATTTCATTATCCAAAATCACATTAGTCACTACCTGCGTACTACATCCATTGACCTGATCGAATACTTCCAGGATATACGTTCCTGGTTGGTTTACTTTAGGATTTAATGTTGTTGGATTTTGTATTACGCCACCACTACCCTTCCACTGATAACTTAATGCGTTGCCGCTTTGTGATTGGGCCATTGCATTTAATGTAATCTCTATCACTTTACACGTCAAGGTATCTGGTTTACTAATACTGGCTATCGGACTGTTTTGATCCGGTGTCACTTTGATGTAAGCTGTATCTCTACATCCATTGATTGTGTCTATGACTTCCAATTTGTAATCTCCTGATGATGATACTTCAATTTTTTGTGTCCCCTGACCTTGTTTAATCGTTCCGTTTATACTCGTCCAGTTGTATTGGATGTTACTTCCCTGACTTGATCCTGATGCGTTTATCGTGATCAAAGTATCTGAACATTTGAATACTAAATCCGGGCCTAATTGTGCTACTGGTGCAATTCTGTTTTCATCAATAAATACTGAATCCAAACTACTACAGGAATTACTGGTATCGGTCACTGTCATGATATACCAACCTGATTTATTTATGATGGGTGTATAACTATTTGGATTCGATGTTATATTTCCTCCATTTGTTGACCACTGAATTATGGTATTTGCATTTGTTGGTCCACTTCCTTGTAGATTGATGGAATTGATTTTGCATGTCAATAAATCATTCACTCCTGCATCTATGATTGGCAATTGTCTTACATCCTTAATCTCTAAAGTATCTGAGCTAGCACATCCGTTTTGTTCATTAATCACTTTGAGTATTACCTGACCTGATTGAACACTCATTTTATCAAGCAAATTAGTCTCTTTCCCTAATGCCCCCGATGGTAGATTCCAATAGTATCCAAACATTCCTGTCTGGGATGTTTCTGTAGGTATAATATTTACACCATTATTTTTACAGTCTATAACGAGGTCAGTTCCCAAATCTATTTGTGGAAACAAGGAATCTACTTTAACATTCCAGTCCCTGGTATCCTGACAATAATTCTTTTTATCTATTACTGTAAGTGTATATTTTCCAGATAAATTACTTTTGATTTTTACAGAATCTTTAATTTGTGTTTGATCGGGTTTAGTCCAAATAAGCTGATATCTGGAAGTATCTGTTAATAATGAATTTAAAGCCACTGCATTCTTTGTGCAATCGATTAAAGTATCGCCCTGTACACTTGCTATTGGATGCAAGGTATCTTGCTTCACTTCATAATCCAATAACAATTCGCAACCTGTTGTTTTATCAGTTACTGTTACCGTATAAGTACCTGGTTGAACTACTCTTATTCGTTCCGTATTTTGACCCAATAGGATTAATGAATCCGGACTCCATCGATACGTATAATCTCCATTTCCGGTTAATACTTTAGCATCCAATTGTATCGTATCCAATCGACAATTTGAAAGACTGTCTCCAAACACTTTACCAGCTAATACATATGGACTCATATAGTCAATACTCTCTTCCTTCTCACAATAAGTTAAACCATTAGAATAAATTACTTTAAGTATGTAAATACCTGAGCCCAGGCCTTGAGCAGAAATTCCATTATTAAATAAAATTTTCCCTCCAAGACTAGACCATTCATATTTAATTTTAGGTCCAACAGATGATCCTATCCCTTTTAAGTCAAACGGCTGGGATGAACATTTAGGTGGGTTTGGAATATCAAGTACAGCTTTTAAATCAACAACTTCGATGGATACCTCATCTTCATCAATACACTTTTCATACAAAGAAATATCATCCATTGCAAAATCATTTCCCCATCCAATAACATTCATATCCTGCATACAAATGGTAAGAGTTGTAGCGGCTCCTGAATTCCAATAGGTAGCATATTGCATCCAATCACAAGTATTAGTTTCTAATTGAACAGTATGAATAGGATTTCCATTAAATGAAATTCGAATTGTGGAGGGATCCTCAGGATAAATAGAGGTAAAAAAAGATTCAAAATAATAGTCAGTGTTAGGCTTTACAATAATTATTTGACACCAAAAATTAAGTCCTCCGACCATTGATCCATTTAAAATCATCATTCTACCAGATCCCGTTGTATGATCACTACAAGAAACAAACTCAGGAACATAATATGGTGCCGGATCATTGTCAATCCCATAGGCTCCCGTTGGAATCCATCCTGGCAATTTAAAAAACGAATAATTACTTGAAAATCCTGAATTACCAGATTCAAAGTCGCCATTGACAACTAAATTCTTAGCATTCAACCCTTCAGAAGTAAGTTTGAATTTATAAATACCTGGTGTTTTAAATGTAACAACTGGATCAAGTATATAAGGGTCACTCACACCATTCATAGGAGTCCAATAGTTTCTTATAGCTGTGCCCCTAACTGAGCCATTGAGTTGTACCGGTAAATTCGGATCGCAAGTAAACATGTCAACACCTGCATCAGCATCTAGCCCAACACATTGCGAGACAACAGGATTTTCATCCAACAAAAAAATAAAAAATAACGCTAGGATAATTGCTCTCCCTTTAATCATGATTTCATAATTTGCCTATATTTTATTCTTTAGTTTTATCTAACACAATATATTTTGCATATTAAAATACTATCCCCTTTTCCTTTTACCTTTAGTCATTTCTTTAGGATGAGCTAATTTCATTTCTTGAATTAATTGTCCTGCACCAGCAAACTTATCAATAATAAATAAAATATACCTGGCATCAACCATTATATTTCTACAAAGCGTAACATCATAATTGATATCACTCATCATTCCTTCCCAATTTCGATCAAAATTCAATCCGATGAGATTACCAT
Source organism: Candidatus Defluviibacterium haderslevense (assembly GCA_016712225.1). Classification (NCBI taxonomy): domain Bacteria; kingdom Pseudomonadati; phylum Bacteroidota; class Saprospiria; order Saprospirales; family Saprospiraceae; genus Candidatus Defluviibacterium; species Candidatus Defluviibacterium haderslevense. The sequence continues at coordinate 4,388,154 of JADJRL010000003.1, forward strand.
GAGCATCAATTGCCGGACTGCCTGAACTACCTCCTGTGGTATGGCTAGATGAAATAAAAGCGAGCGGCATCTTGCCGTTTTCACCATAAACACCATAATCCTTTTCTTTATATAGCTTAATCAATTTTGGTTCAACATCGAATTCATAATCTCCAGGAATATATTTTTCCATGACACCATCTAAATATGTTTTTGCATTATACTTTACTCCATCCTTCGGGCTATAGCCCTCAATTTTTCCGTAGGATACCCTTAAGGTAGAATTTGCATCTGGATAAAATTTCTTTTCTGGAAATACTTTAATAATTGCTTCCATATGCCTTCTTCGCAATGCAGTAATGGCATCTTCAATAGGTCCTGCTTGATTTTGAATACCATAAACTAAAAAATAATTCAGTTCCTCATAAAGATTCCATACAGGGTCGGCCTTTACTCTTGTTATCCAGGGCACAAATTCTAATTCTGATAAAACTACCAAACTATCGGGTGTTGCAAAACAACTTTTATTATATAAATCATTTACATACGCTTCATAATTATTATTGTACGTTTTCAGTTGTTGAATTAAATAAGGAAATCTAACTTCAGGCTCTACACCTTTTACTACCAACTCTATTAATCCTGATAATACCTCCTTTTCAATGTTAATATCTACATCTTTAAAATAAACAGCTGCATTCTTCTTCATTTCATCACGCCCTGAAACAAACAAATCATTTCCTCTACCTTCATAAGTATCAGCTAATTTTTTTATTCTGGAATAAGCGGCGTACAAGTCTGTATTTCTTTGAAACCCTTCTGCATAATACTCTTTTGCTAAGGTCATGGGTTGCAATTGAGTATAATATGCTTCTAAGTCTCCGATAATATTTCTATAAGGTTGAAACGTCTCATTATTGTTTACACGCTCTTGAAATAATTTATCCCATTGATCTTTTTTTTCCAGCGCATTTTTATTTTTAATCCCTTGACTTTCTCCTTTCCATTTTTTCCAAACATTAGCACTACCAGCATATTTGGATGCGTATTGAATTTTAGTTTTTTCATTACTGCGCATGTATTTATCTAAAATTTTCAAGACCCTATCTCTTAGAGCTATTCTAACCGGATTCTGAATATTAGCTATTTGACGAACGCCCTCCTTTGTTAAATATTCATTAGTACGTCCTGGAAACCCAAAGAGCATTGTAAAATCTCCCTCTTCAACGCCATCTAAAGAAATAGGTAAAAAATATTTTGGAGTATATGGAATATTATCTTCACTATACGCTGCCGGTAAATTATCCTTACCTGCATAAATGCGATACAGAGAAAAATCCCCGGTATGTCTTGGCCATTCCAAATTATCCGTATTTGCACCAAAATCACCTATAGATTCAGGTGGCTTTCCAACAAATCGAATATCCTTATAAGTCAACGTAACAAAAGCAAAATATTGATTTCCATTATAGAAAGGTCTAATCATCACATCTTCATAGCTTGCTTTGGAAATACTAGATTTGACTTTAATTAAATTTTGGTCAACTTTAATTTTACGTTCAGATTCATTCATAGTTGGCAATACTCCATCTAACATAGCCAAGGTAACATCTTCCATTCTAACAATCATCGTTACCGTTAGACCATTACAACGCCATTCTTTTTTTTCATTAATTGCCCAATAGCCATACTTTATATAATTATGTTCTACAGAAGAATAAGATTGAATATACCCATAACCACAATGATGATTTGTTAATAACAACCCTTTCGATGAAATAATCTCTGCTGTACATCCTCCTCCAAATTGAACGATCGCATCTTTTAATGAACCCTTATTAACACTATAAATATCTTCAGCTTTAATTTTCATTCCCATGGATTGCATTTCACTTTCATTCATGGATTGAAGTAATATGGGCAACCACATGCCTTCTCCTGCAAAAATGGATTGGCACCAAACCAATAAAATCAAAACTACAGCAGATATCCTCATTATGTTTCTATTAATGTTTTTGCTAAAAATGCTTGCGTTAAATTAGAACAGATTATTTATTTGATCAATACAAGAAGAATTTTTCTTCTCTGTGAATCCAATTTAATTTCCAGCACATAAGTTCCACTATTCAAATGTGACATAAGTAATTTAACTTCATGATCTGATTGCTTTTGACATACAACTTTTTGTTTTAGGCCATCTATACTAAACAAATCAACCTCCAATTGGTCTTGAGAAATATCATGCGTATTGATAATAAAATAATCTTCACTAGGATTTGGGTAAACCTGTATGGATTCGATTTTGGATTCCACTACTGAAGTTAATTTTTTTACTTCTACATCTAATTCATACACACAATCTACACTATCCTTCAAAATCAAATGATAGGTACCTGGTATGAGATCCTTTAAATCTTGTTGTTTACTAATTAAAACTTGGTTGAGATACCATTCAAAACGGTAAGGCGGTGTTGCCCCAGACACTACTAACGAAATCGCTCCATCGTTATTCAGAGCATTAGAAACGGAAGCTAAAACATTAAAATCTGTTGGTTCATTTATGACCACTGTATCTGTAAAAGTACATTTTCTGGAATCTACAATTTCAATGATATAGCTTCCACTAGGAACCTGATTGGATTGATTTATAAAATCAAATTTTGACTTAATGGAAAACGGGGGTGTACCATCCTTTATATTAATTGAAACCACTCCCGATGAATCACCAAAACATTTCACATCTTGTGTTTCAATTTTTATTGATGGTGGATCAATTTTTTTGATGACTATAGAATCTGAATTGATACATGCTGCTAATGGGTTAATTATTATTAAAAAATAAGTTCCCGAATCTTTGATCAACAATTCCGGATCAGTACTAAGACTTTTGTTATTGGATGACCATTCAAATTGGTAACCGGGATAACTGGTAGCGTTTGACAATTTTAATTCGGGATGAGAACAGTCTATTTCCGCAAAATCAGATTTAATATCCGTAGTTGGTAATTGAATAACTCGAATATATACTGTATCTATTCTGCTGCATCCCAACTCTGAAGTAAATTGTAAGGAATAATTGCCTGTTTTCAAAAACGAATTAAATACCCCCAATGAAATGCCATTGATATTGGTCATTGTCGTATCTAACCCTTGTGGACCTCGCCATCTATAGGTACCTTTTATACCATCAATTTGATTCTTTATTGTGATTTGATCTCCAAAGCAAACATTAAAACTATCTTTCAAGATAAAAGAGGAATTATTAATTTTAGTTTGTAATGCTAAAGTAGAAGGATAGCAATCTGGTAAATCTATAGAATAGAATCCCCTTCCATATGTAGACACATACATTTTTCTAGAAGTCTGATGTAATTCAATATCTGTTACCGAAGTATTGGGCAATCCAGTACCATAATATTGCCAGCTAACTGTGGTGGCATCACTATAAAACAAACCTATATCTGTACCTACAAATAAAGTATTAGAAGCTTCATCATATTTGATACACAGCACAGGTGTGTTTACAAAATTCTTTGTAATATTTGTCCAGGTCTTACCACGATCTTTGGACTCCATTACTTTCAATACACCAAAACCACCACGAGTTACCCAAAGTCGATTCGTATCTTTAGGATGAAATTCAAGATCTGTAACTTCGGCACTGGTGATCATATTGATTCGGCCCCAATTTACTCCATAATCTTTTGTTAGATAAATAGTACTACCAATAGTGGCTGCAATGGTATTCGTATCAACCGGATTAATTACAACATTTCTTAAATCATTATCCGCACTTCCTGTTAAATTATTACTCAATGCCTTGAATGTATTACCCCGATCAGGACTCATAAAAACTTCATGATAACCAATCATAAATGTCCTTGGATTTTTTGGATTTAATGTAAATGGTGTTACCCATTGACCTTGTGGATTTCCAGGGATATTGCCATTGATTTCTGTCAAATTATTAAATCCATTTGTTGTTCTATAAACTGCAGTACCTCCCCAATATTCAGAATAGCCTATTGCTGCATTGGTTGGATCAATCAATTGCCACATTGCGTCACCACCATTGGTGTTGCCCCATGAACCATTAGCGCGTCTAATAAATCCGCCATTGTCTTGACTACCTCCAATTAATACTGGAGGGTTGGTAGTGGAAATAGCCATTTTATAAAACTGAGTGATGGGCAATCCATTTTGAAACTCCTTCCATGATTTAGTGGATTCGGTGTATTTATAAATACCACCATCACAGCAAATAAAAATTTCATCTTTATTGTAAGGATTATACACTACCGAATGGTGATCTGCATGCACTTCAGGAAGATCACCGCGATTGTACCAGATGGTTGCCTGGTTCCATGTTCTCCCACCATCTGTAGATTTATGAATATCTACACCACCACAATACATTAGATTCGTATTATTTGGGGAAAATTCCATGACTGCATTTTCGGGCAGGTTAGCAATGAATTCAAAACTTGACCCTGAATTTTTCGATAAATCAAATTTACGCACACCATCCACGGAGCGATTAACACCTAGAAATTCGGGATCAGCAGGAGTAACAGCCAACCGCATCGATGATTTTACTTCTACAAAATTTGAAATTTGATTAAACGTAACTCCCCCATCCAAGGATTTAAACACCTCGCATGATCCCCAATAATCATTACGTGCTGCGTACACTATATTTGAATTATTGGGTTTAAATTTTACATCTGAAAAATCTTCGGTCCTGGATTTATCCCATGAAGTACCACCATTTGTTGTTCTATAAATACCATTATTGGTTGCAGCAATCAGTATATTTGTATTAACTGGATCCATTTCTAAAGCATAGAGCACTTTATTGTCTGTTAATTTCCAATTCAGACCTGTTGGCGTCCAGGTAGCGCCACCATTAGTTGATTTATAAATACCCATACCATACTGCCACCAGCCCTCTTTCTCTCCTAATGAAATATAGATGGTATTTGGACTTTTAGGATCTACAAGTATAATTCCAACTCTTTGTATGGGTAATGCTTCGCCTAAACTGGTAAAAGAAGTTCCATTATTTGTTGTTTTCCATACACCACCATTAGGTGCGGCTACGAACCAAGTATTCGGTTGTGTGGGATGAAAGGCTATATGAGTCGTTCTACCCATACCCCAATAGCCTCCGCTATTGCGCACTGGACCTTCGTGTTTCCAGACCAATGCATTACGTGGGCTCAAATTCCCAGGACCATTTGCAATTGCATTATATAGTTCTGATTGTTTGGATAAGTCACCAAAAGAACCATCTTCATTAAGTCTATCGCGCCAGTACCAGGCCCAACGTTCCAGAGAAACTCGTTTATCATCAAGAAAAACCCCATCCAGCTTTCCTTCTCTAAAGGCTTTGCGGAATTCTGGATTGTCCAATTTATGTTTTGGAATCAATTGATCGGCTTTTTGATAAAGTTCTTTGAATGTATGTCCTTCTGCCTTAAATTCTCTTAACTGCTGAACTTGAGCAAAAGACATATTACAAAATATACAAATATAAATAAAAATGAAACCCTTTTTCATGAATTATAAATTTGGTCAAAATTAAGTAAATTAAAGGAAGAATATGCCATAGCATAAGTTAAAACGCAGAGAATTGAGCATTTTATTATAGAATCAATAGGTCCCGAATCTATAAACTAAACTCATAAAATAAGATTTCAAAAACTTATGCAGTAAGCAATACTTTGTGTCTTTGTCAGATTCTTGGGAAAGCTCGAAAATGAGATTAACTGAAAAATATGACCCGTCCTAAAAAAACTATACACAAAAAAACTGTTTATGGTACAAAAGGATCAGGAATTTAATGCACAAACCAGGAAAAAGCAAGGTCGATATGACAAGCGTTTAATCTTAAAGATCGTTAGCGATATTGAATCCGGACACCCACGGAAGGAATTGCAAGACCAATATGGATTAGGAAAGAGATCTATTGATAGATGGATGAAAGATTACGGATCAATTCACTACAAGAACAATATCAAGCGGAAAAGCTATTCGAAGCTCCAAAAACGTACTATTGTAAGTGCCATTGAGCAAGGAAGAATGAGCATCCAAGAAGTTCAAGATGCATATGGGATTAAAAACAGTAAATTAATTAGAGATTGGATTATTCAATTTAAAAATGAAAATGACCAACTTTGTGAGTTAAATGGACAAGTGATGTCTAAAAATCTAACTAAAAATATTGGATCAAACGAACTAGCTTTGGAAAAGGCTTTAGAAGAAGCTGAGCTTAAAATCAAGGCTCTTAATACACTTATTGATCTTGCAGAAGAACAACTCAACATTGATATTAGAAAAAAGTCTGGTGCCAAGCAGTCCTTAAAACAAAACAAGACAATCCTAAAATAGGGATCGGAAGGCTTTGCAAACTGTTTGGCAAAACTAGACATGCTTTTTATGACCATTTATGGACTAAGCAAAAAATTAGTATCCGTGATGACATAATTCTTCAAGAAGTTATTTCCATTAGAAAACAACTTCCCAGACTGGGCACAAGAAAATTATTTCATTTACTAAAACCAACTCTTCAATCTCACAATATAAAAATTGGTAGAGATTATCTTTTTGATTTACTTTCAGAATATAAATTAATGATTAGACAACGAAAAAGAAAAGCCATTACTACGGATTCAAAACACTGGATGAAAAAATACTGCAATCTCATTAAAGACATTACTATAACTAAACCCGAACAAGTTTGGGTAAGTGATATTACCTATATTAGATTAACTAACTATTGGGGCTATCTTAGTTTGATTACAGATGCTTTTTCCAGAAAAATTATTGGTTACTGTTTTCGCAATGATTTACAGGCAGAAGGGTGTGTTGAGGCCTTACGAATGGCATTAAATAATAGAATTTATGACCATCCCATTATTCATCATTCGGATAGAGGTTCTCAATATTGTTCACATCAATATGTTCATTTACTTTATCAACATAATATTAAAATTAGTATGACTGACAATGGAGATCCTTATGAAAATGCATTAGCAGAAAGAGTAAATGGTATTATCAAAACTGAATTTAATCTTCATCAAACTCATTTGGGATTTGATCAAACTTATAATCTTGTTAAACATTCCATTAAAGCCTACAATGAATTAAGGCCTCATGGAAGTTGTGATTATTTGACTCCTGATCAAGCTCATCTACAATTTGAAACATTACCCAAAAGGTGGAAAAACTATAATAAATACTATTTTTAAACCTTGTATACCTTACTTAGGATTAAAAATTATATTTGCATAGTCATTTTAAGATTTATTTATTAACCTGTATAGCTATTTTAGGACAAGACAATATCCGAGGAATAGACGTGGATAAGCCGTGGAATAGACGTGGAATAGACGTGGTTACTTTCTGGCAAGTTATAATATAATAAAAGGAAAAAAACCATAGAAGTGCATTAAATTATTCCACTGGATGTTTTATTATTCAATTTAATTAAGGGTAATAAATAATTTGTTTAGATTTGGCATTAGAAAATACTAATGGGGAAGATTGGTCTAGTTTTAAAAATTAAATGAGTTTATTTAATTTCATCCTATAGATTTAGTCTACATAGCGTTAAACTAAACTAAGATTTGATTCATATGACAAATCATTGTTTGCATTATACATACTTTTACATTTTTGTTACATCCTTTTACAGTTAATTTACTGCACCGAATTGGAAGTCCCTTAATTTTGTGACTATTCATTCACACAAGAAAATAAAAAGACATGAAAATCCAAATTCTAATGTTAGTATTACTTCAATCTCTCGTTACTTGTCAATACATTCAGGCACAAGATTCATTATTTAACTCCGATTTTCAATCCAAAAAAAACTCGACCGAAAAGAACTTTGACCTAGGTTCAAATAGCGTCTATCAATCTACAGATAACGGATTAACTTGGCATGACATCAGTGCCAGTCTACCCAGTAATTTGAAAAACAAAGCGTTCTTTGTCAACAATGGAACCTTATCTCTATTGTCAAATTACCAATTATATAACTTCAAAAATGGTTCTACACCAGTAAATTGGGAAAAAGAATATTCCCTAGGGATCAATATTAAGGATATCTATACTTGTAAATCCAGAGTCTATGGTCGCAGTAGTGAAGGTGATTTTTTTCAAAAAATAAATGGCTCAAGTTTATGGCTTCCAATTCAAATGCCAAATTCAATGGTTCGGACTGTTTTGGAAACTCAAACCGGAACTTTATTCGTTGGTTGCGATAATGGTATTTTCAAATCTACAGACAAAGGTAAATCATGGAAACATGTTTTTGAAGATGGAATAGCGCTAAACATGGTAGAGTCAAACGGAATAATCATTGCTGGCGGACAACAAGGCATCTTACGTTCGATCAATGGTGGCGAAAGTTGGGATTGGGTAATAAGGGAAGGTGGTGTAGGGATTTCCACTGAAGTTATAGATGGTGGATTTGCAGCCATCACCTATAATACCACATCAAAAACAAGACGAGTTAGAATATCTACTGATGCAGGAGTATCATGGCAAGCTATTGATGGTAGTGGCCTTACTCCTACCCCATTCATTGCTTCAATCAAACAAGTTGGAAAAAACTTTATATGTGGTCATCCTGATGGTATTCTATTATCTTCAGATAAAGGCAAAACATGGAAACTGGTACTTCCTACAATAAAAAATAAGGTATACAATTTGTCGGTTTCAGGTAAAATAATTTATGCTATACCTTTGAATGGTGGATGTTGAACTCTTTATCCAATTTATTAGACCCTATTTAATATTCCGGGATATTCTAAAATTACAGACCAGTCAATATAATTGATATTTATTTTACAATTTAAATTCATAAATCCAATAACTTCAATAAAAAAAATATGACAAAGTATACTTCCCTATCTTACTAAGGTAATATCCCCTGTCTTCAACTTCCGCTCTGAACCATGTAATGCATATTGAATGACAAAAGGATAAACCCCCGGATTCAAATTCACATCCTGACACTTACCATTCCAGCCTTTTTCTTTGTTTTGGGATTCGAATAAAAGGTTGCCCCATCGATCATAAATTTGCAAATTGAAAAAAGTAACCGCATCGCAATTAAAAATAGGCAGGAATAAATCATTGATGTTGTCTCCATTTGGAGAAAATACATTTGGTATATAAATATCCGATTGAATTTGTGATAAAGATAGATTTAAATTTGCAGGAACTACGCAAGGCCCTACAGTTGTAATTGTGAAACGGGTCTCCTCGAAGGATTTTAATTTTACTTTGCTACAGGGAGGATCGAGACAATCAATCAATGATGCTGGAGTCCAAATGTAGTTTGATCCACCTGAAGCTGAAAAAGTAATTTCTTTACATGGATCAATAATTGTATCTCCTGTTACATGAACAATTTGTCTTGGAAAAACATGAATGGCAAGACTATCTAACCATTGCTTGCAATCATCAGTAGCACTTAAATAGATTCGTTCATTGCCAATGCTATTTGGATAATAATTTGTAGTAATACCATTTGGATTATCAAAACTACCATGACTTGATTGCCATGTAAATTTTGCAGCTCCCGAAAATATTCCATTCAGTTGAATGATCTGACCTTCGCAGATGCTGGTATCAATTCCTGCTTCTAATGTTGATGGATTGCCAGGTTTAATGATTAAATCCAATCCTAGAGTGCTATCACATCCATTCGAATTAATTAGTAATTGTGAATATTTGCCGGATTGATAATAGGTTTTTCCATTGACCAAAGCAGAATCACAAGAAGTAAATGCCAGCTCAGATGTACTTGCGTTCAATCGTGTAAAATGAATAGTCAGTAAACTATCGCAGAGATTCGCATTTCTCAGAAGTTGTGTGTAGTCCCCTGTTTGTGAATACGTTTGATTATTTATAACAATGGCATCACAATCCGTTTGACTGATTTCTGCTTGACTGCTTTTCTGTATTATAATATCAATATTTAATATGCTATCACATCCTTCCGAACTTGAAAGTGTTTGAGTGAATTTTCCGGATTGATTATACATTTTTCCATTCACCAAAACCGAATCACAAGCCGTTTCATTGATATCCCTTGTTCTGCTTTTATCTATTGTGATATCAAGATTCAATACGCTATCACATTGATTTGTATTCGCAAGAATTTGAGTGTATTGACCAGACTTTTTATAAACTTGATTATTAACCAGAATTGAATCGCAAGATTTGTATTTTAAAGCAGAATAACTTTTACTTAAGCGTGTAAAATCAATGACTAATATACTATCACATTGATTTGAATTTGTCAGAGTTTGTTGATAAATGCCGGTTTGATTGTAGCCTATACCATTTATCTTTACTGAATCACAGGATCTACTGAGCGTATTTCCAGTGCTACTTTTTGTAATATTTAAATCTATGTTCAATGTGCTATCGCATTGATTTGCATTTTGAAGTAATTGAGTATAGTTTCCAGATTGCAAATACCATTGACCATTTATTAAAGCAGAGTCACAGGAAGTAAATTTATAAAATGATGAATTACTTTTAGTAATAGTTAATTCAATATTCAGTAAACTATCGCATCCATTGGCACTTGTAAGCAATTGAGTATAGTTGCCGGATTTAAAATATTTCGTTCCATTAATATTAGCAGAATCGCATAAAGACAAAATGTATGGAGCATTATTACTCTTAGTAATGTTGACATGAACCAGAAGTAAACTATCGCAGCCATTCCTACTATTGAAGGCTTGAATGTAGTCACCACTTATCTTATACGTTTGTCCATTGAAGTTTACAGAATCGCATGCATCGAAAGAAAAGCGCTCACTGCTTCCTTTTGGAATACTTAAATTTAAATTAACTGTACTGTCACAACCACTGGAACCTTGTAACAGTAGATTATAGTTTCCAGATATAGTATATGTTTTTCCAGCAACCACAATGGAATCGCAATTGCTTAGCACAATATTTGTTTGACTGCTTTTCCCAATGCTGATATCCAGATTCAAGATGCTATCACATCCTGATGTATTCGTTAGTCTCTGCTTGTAAATGCCCTTATTTGTGTATAACTGATTATTTACAGTTACTGAATCACAGCCACTAAAATTCAAGTTTGTCAAATTGCTTTTCATAATATTCAGATCTGTAACTATTACACTATCACAGCCAAATACATTTTTTAATTGCTGGGTAAAAATGGTAGATTGCTTATAGGTCTGTCCATTTATGATTGCAGAATCACAAAAAGACAATTTAATATCTTCTGTATTGTCTATAAATTCAGCTTCATTTATAGAATCGCAATATGTTTTAACACAAACAACAGAGTCATCTTCAAGGAATACTTTTATTTTAACTTCGAAACAATAATCTTCATTAACGGCATCAACTATAAGCCGTTCATTTGTGGATATTGGAGTTCTCAAACTGTCATTTTTCTTATACCATTTGTATTCAAATAAATAGCTTTCGCCAAATTGGCATTTTTTGGCAATGTTGAAATTGGGTGACAATTCTACTTTTCCGCCAACACATTTACTTTCCCAATGAATGGAGTCATACACTCCCACAGCAGTCAGCGTAATGAAGCTATCGCATTTAAAAGGATCAGTAGTCTTTTTTAATAAAACATACAAATGATCCTTACAAAGAGAATGACTCCGACCCAACAAGTCAATATAAGGCTGGTTATCGCAGCTTATGAAATTATGTTTACCTGTAGTTGGTTCCGGCAATCCAATAAATTCAACTATTGAATCGAATGGGCAGCAATTTTTATCAGCTAAGCTTTCCCGGTAAATCCCTGGAGCAATAATGGTTTGAGTATGCCATTTATAGTTACCTCCATTCATGATTTCGTAACAAAGATATCTTTTGGGTCCTACTCTATCCAACAGACGTCTGACTTTTACAATAGCGCATTTCGGTCCTTGTCGAGAACATATGGTTCCATTTTTTTTATCTCCTATATAAGTGGAGACACAGATTTTAAAATCACCTTCCGTTGGAAAATCCAACATGATCTCACTGCTATTCTTTCCAAGATCAACATCATTGAGTGTCCATTCATAGTTTGGTTCACAGCCTTTTGGGTTTACAAATAATCTATAATCGCATGTTCCTTCACAAACGGGTTCAATGATACCACTTGCTATGTTATTAATATCATCTATAGTCGGAAGAACGGGTCGTCCTCCTGGAGAAGTATTAATAGTATAATTGCACGCTCCATCATTGTTATATTGTCCATCGCAACCGGTAATCCATAAATAGTATCTTTTGCATGGTTTTAAATTCACCTTAAAGGTTTGACTAACGTTTGTTGGAGGCCAGGTACTTACCATGCATGGCTTACTACAAAAAGTTTGATCTCCACATAAACAATCACCCCAAATCCCCCATCGAACGGTTGGATATGGTAAATTCGAGGCAAAAGCACAATTTCCAATTGTCACTGTAAATGATTGAACGCCCCCTTGGGAAACGAAAGATACCCAACTTATTATTTCTGAAGTTTGGTTGCCAGTGGAACAATTGTCTGCACATGGTAGAGAGCCATTGCCATTTAATGTATTGCACCAAAACCCATTCAATTCATCAAGCGAACAAAATAAAGGCGCATCTTCACAGTTGGGACTTGCATATACATTTCGACATGGGCGGGGCTGCGAAGCCAAATGATTGCTTAACATAACAGTAAGCAAATAGATTAAGGTAACGAATGTTGGTTTGTTAAAGTGAAAATGCTGCATAGTGGCAGGTATTTACAGTAAATATAAGAAATCTATTATTATTTTTTAAAAATTATTTAATTCAAAATCGTCAATGGGATAAATTTCTAATGACGGCCATTAGAAATATTCAATATAATTGTTTAAATATCGATATTGGAATTGAAATTGCAGACACAAGCTGCAATAGTCCAAATTGGCAAGTTTCAAATAGAATGATATTTATCCTACCATTCTTACCCACTAGGCAGAAGGCTACATCAAGTACCTTAAGTCTATATAAAGCAGAAGAAATTTACAAGAGATATCGCTACAGTTGTTTTATTACTAACTTAAAAGCTCCATTTATTTTTGATTCCTAATGACAATTCTGGGATAAAAAATAAAACGCCAGTATATACTTTTATCTACTGGCGTTTTTTAATCTAATTAATAGTATAATAAAAAGAAATGCAATTTTTATCTCGTAATGGTAAATCGTCTATTCACAATATTTTTTGAATCTTTAACTTGTAAATTATAGTGACCAGGAATGAGTAAACTCGTATTTATTGTTTCCTTGTAAAATCCATCTTTACTAAATTCAAAATTGGGAATGGTCATTACATTTTTACCCGATTCATCAAATATCTTGATTTCAAATTCACTGTCCGCCACTATACTTAATTCAACGTACAATAAATCATCCGTTGGATTAGGATAAATATTCAAGTACATGTCTTTATTAGAATTAACTCGAACGCTGATTGTTTTACTGTAAACGCCGATTCCATTTCTATCCACTTGTTTAATCCTGTAGTAATACACTTGGGATTTATTGATATCATAATCATCAAGCGTATATTCATGAGATGTATGACTTGGATCTTTATCTGCACTTACTTTTGCTATTACAGTAAATTTATTCTCAGATTCATGCCTTCGCTCCACTTCAAAATAATCATTATTCAGTTCAACTCCTGTTTTCCAATTTAATTCTGTGAAAGCACCATTGTATTTACCATCAAATCCTAACCATTCTAACGAAAGCACTTGATAAATTAATCCTGCATCAATGGATGGTTGGTTGTCACCAGCAAGTATTCGATATGTTCTTGTTGTTCCAGAACCATTTGTTCCATCTACATCATTGTCAATTTCATCATTTCCTGCATGAGGCCCTGTAAATCCGTAACTTGTTGGCGCATCAAATTTAATAAAGTAATCGCCTTGAGCTATTCCATCTAAAGTGTATTGTCCATTGCTTTCAGTTTTTGATTCAGAGACTAAAGTACCATCTGGCTTATATGCATAAACTTTGACTCCTTCGATTGGCTGCTCGCCAGAATCCTGTAGCCCATTACTATTTCCATCTAACCATACATAATCACCCATAGTAGCTTTAATTTGGAATCCTGCACCTATATTCAAGAACATATTATCACTGCTTATCGATATTTTACTTGTTGTATTTATTCCAAACTCATGAGTAATATCAGAGTCTTTATCTGGATTACCACCTCTATATGCTTCACTAGCTGCTAAATGTCCAGGTCTTTCAAATCGCACATAATACATTCCTGGTTTAACACAGCTAAATTTATAAAAGCCATCATCTGAAGGAGTACCTGGAGTAACTTGTGTACGGGTAGACGATACAGTAGCACCGGTCATTGCATTGATTAAAAATACATCCAAGCCGTTAATTCCATTTTCATTTGGATCAAATACGCCATCTAGATCTACATCAAAGAAAACCCTTCCACTAATCATAGAACACTTAAGCAATCCAATGTCCCAAGTTCTATCATCTTCCCCAGGATTCAAATGTGTCGTTGCAGTAGTTCCAACTCCATTGCTATGATCTACATCGCTGTCTTTAAAATCTGGACCTAGATTTGGATCTGTAACAATCCAACCGTTTGGAAGCGTAAGTTTTGCATAATAATCTATTGGCATTAACTTATTAAATAAATACAATCCATTATTATCTGTGCTTGTAGTTTTTACAACTAGATGAGTTGAGGCATCATAAAGTATTACATTCACACCCTTTACTCCTTCTTCTCCAAATGATTGCATACCATCACCATTTCTATCGTGCCAAACAAAATCACCATAAGATGCCAATTCAACTAAACCAGCATCTATTGTGGCTTCTCTTTCACCTATATCCAAATGCGTACAAATAGTAATCCCAGATGCATCAACATCACTATCAATGAGATCATTTACTCCAATGTCACGGAAAGTCCAGGCATAGTTTGCTGCGTATGGCGTTAGACTATAATCAAAACGCAAGAAATAATCACCACTGATTAATCCATCAAACTGATATTCACCTTTGATATCTGTGGTGTCCTTTTTAATCAATACGCCATTACAATTATATAAAGAAACGATCACACCATTTATACCTGGGTCACCCATATTTTGAATTCCATTACCATTGATATCATTAAATACACGTCCTTCAAAAAGTCCAGTCACATTGATATCTATATCGCTACAAACCACACTGGTGTCATCAGGGACACCATCATCATTGATATCTATGATTGCTTTATTATATAATCCTTCACCTGATTGCGGAACAGCTGGATTTGATGAACCGCATGCCGTATAAACATTGTCACCGCCAGATCCTGGGCTAAGATCTAAGGTAGTTTTTATAGTAAGATCATAAACATGCACTGCACCAATTGCAATGGTTTGATTATTTGCAAGGATCCAAGGACCAGCACCTGCTAATGCACCTCCAGGATTTCCCGGTACACTTGAAGTGTAGGATGCTGTATTTATCATTAAATCATCATCTAAACCTGGATCATCATTTAAGTCATATTGTCCAATTGCTCCACCAAGATTTTGAACTTTCACTTGATAATTTATGGCATGCATTCCTCCTCCTAGCGGAGTAATACTTGTAATGACTTTACTTGATTTAATATAAGGAAGATCACCACATGTCTCTACAGATTCTTCTGGAATACCATCATTATTTGAATCTATGCTAGCTCTGTTATAAATCCCTTCTCCAGATGATAAGTCTCCTGGAATTGAAAGTTGACCACAAGCAGTATATATATTATTTCCACCACTATTAGCACTTAGATCAAGTGTAAGTTTTACTGTTACAAAATAGGTATGTACGACATTTGCATTAATTGTTTGATCATTTGCTAAAATCCAAGGACCTACCGGAGCAAGAATATTACCTGCATTTCCAGGTGCATTAGAAGTATAAAAAGCATTTCCAATTGCAATGTCATCATCAAATCCAGGAGTATCCATAAGATCATATTGACCATTGGCTCCACCAACATTTGTAACAACTATTTTATAAACCACATTGTACATATTTCCACCTAATGGGCTTATGCTGTTTACAATTTTTGTACTTCTTATGTAAGGTAAATCGGCGCACGTTGTTGATGAATCTTCTGCAATTCCATCGTTGTTTAAATCAATACCTATTTTATTAAATAATCCAACATGATTATTGCCACCACCAGGATTAGTAGATCCACAACTTGTATAGACATTATCTCCACCACTAATTGGACTCAGATCAAAAGTAAGTTTAACAATTATGTTATAATGGTGCGTGATTCCAGATAGTATTGTCTGATTATTAGCAAGTATCCAAGGTCCTGATCCTACTAATGCAGATCCAAGATTACCAGGTACATCCGAAGTATAATTTGCAGAACCAATAGTAATATCATCATCAAAACCGGGTTGATCAACCAAATCATATTGACCCATTGCTCCACCAATATTAGTTACGTTTAAAGCATAATTTACCATATACATATTACCGCCTAAAGGTGTAATTCCAGAAACAGATTTACTACTAATAACATAAGGCACATCTGCGCAAACCTTTTCTGTCTGGTCGATTATTCCATCATTGTCGGTAGTTATATAAGATTGATTAAACAAACCTTCACCAGAACTTGGATCTCCGGGAATGGATGTTTCGCAAGGCGTATAAATATTATTTCCTCCAGATCCAACAGTAAGGTTTAATGTAAGCTTAACTGCTAAGTTGTAAGTATGAATGGACCCAATGCCAATACTTTGATTATTCGTTAATACCCATGGACCATTTCCAAGTAAGTTGCCACCTGGATTTCCTGCAGCATCACTGGTATATGAGCTTGTATTGATTACAAAGTCATCATCAAATCCTGGTTGATCAATTAAGTCATAATGTGTAACAGTTCCTCCAAGATTGTTTACCACAATGTTATAATTTACAATATACATATTGCTTCCAAGTGGAATGATACTGGCTATTGTTTTATTATGGACAACATATGGAAGATCAGAACAAACAAAGAATGTATCATCTGATATTCCATCATTATCTGAATCTAAAAATGAAGCGTTATACAAACCTTCTCCAGGAGAAGGCGTACCAGGAATTGTTGAACCACATGCTGTGTAAACATCATCGCCTCCTGATCCTGCTGTCAAATCAATCGTTACATTTATCGTTATGGTATACATCTGTGAGCTGTTAGCAGCAATCAATTGATCATTAGCTAATATCCAAGGACCATTACCAATTATTGCATTACCAGGATTACCAGCTGCATCACTAATAAATGAGGCACTGTTTATAATTACATCATTATCAAATCCAGGGAAATCTGACAAATCATAAGATCCTGCTGCACCATTGTTATTGACCGTAATTTTATATACTAAGTTATATTCAAACGGATTGGTCTGAGTAGCCGACACGAATGATTTAATATGCGATATTCCAGAAATACAATTTTCCGGAGCAATAAAATTAGTTGATGTACTACATTGAGAGCCATCACTAAAAGTTGCGGTTACTACATGATTCAATCCATCAGCAATTAATCCATTAAGGCTATATGCTTGAGGACTTGTAAATGGCGGCAAAAATACTTGTTGGTTGGCTCCAACATTAACTGTCAATGTACCTGTAGATGGTGGATTCAACATTGAAATGGATCCATTTAAAACATAATTATTTGATTGCGAATTACATGATCCGGCCACTGCAGTTAAGGACGATATACCTTGCTGTACAATGGTCGTGGATGCCGTATTGCTGCACCCATTTGCGTCAGACACAGTCACTGTGTATGACGTAGGGGCCAAACCATTTACATCAGCTGTTGTCAACCCATTACTCCACAAATAAGTATATGCAGGAGTACCTAAAATTGCTTCGGCATGTGCTGTACCATTGTTTAATCCTATACATGAAGCTGTATTAGAAATACTTACTATTGGTATAGGATTAACCGTCACATCTACTATGAATGAATTTCCAACACAGCCATTTGGCGCTGTGGGAATAACGGTATATCTGACAACACCAAGCGATGAATTACTTGTATTAGTCAATGCCTGTACAATGGAGTTACTACATGCCCCACCACAATTACTATATCCGTTGATTGTAGCTCCAAATAATTGCATTGCAGTCCAAGTAAATGTAGTACCAGGTATTGTAGTATTTAAAACTATGTTTATACTAAGTCCACTACAAATTGTTTGTGAATTTCCTGAACCAACGGGTTGTTGATTCACTGTAATAGTGACAGTATCAGAACAATTATTTATGGTAGTATAAATAAAATGATAAATGCCAAGAGCACTAAAATTATTAACCTGTGTCATTGCTGATGATGGAGAAACAATATTTGCTGTTCCTGGATTGCCCGTTTGTGCAGTCCAAGTTCCTACACCCGTGCTATTCAAAGTAGCAGCACCTCCGGGAATAATAGCACAAATAGTTTGATCTAATCCTGCATTTGGTTTTGCATTCACAGATACTATTAATGTATCCGTGCAAGAGCCAAATTCAAAAATAAAATTATATGTACCAAAAGCAGTTGTTCCAAAATGAGCGTTTGCAACCCCGTTACCTAGTCCATCAAGTATTACTCCTGGTGGATTTCCAATTTGTTCTGTCCAAGTTCCACCAGATGGTGAACCTGTCAAAGTCACATTTTGACCACCACAAATATTGCTAATATCTATACCCGCACTAGGTTTAGAAGTTATTGTAACACTTAAGGTATCTGAACATCCAAGTGCAGTAGTAAAAATGAAATTATAGACTCCAGCTGCATTGAAATTTGTGATATTGGCTGTAGTAGAATTAACTGTTGTTATTGTAGCAGCACCTGGATTACCTGATTGTGCTGTCCACACTCCAGCGATATTTGCAATGACCGTTGCAAGTCCTCCTGGTAATGTTATACATGATAAATTTTGATTAACACCAGCATTTGGTTTAGGATCTACTGTTATGTTCATTGTATCAGAACATGTACTTGTTGCATAAATGAAATGATAAACACCAATTGCAATTCCTGTAAAAATGATCGTAGAAACTCCGTTTACGGTAGTACCTACAATCGCACCAGCGGGATTTCCAATTTGTTGACTCCACGTTCCTCCATTTGGGGTTCCTGTAATGACTACATTTTCTCCACCACAAACATTCACTATATCTTCACCTGCAAAACAACATACTAAACTATCACCATTTGAGCCTCTGGTATCAACAAATGCTCCATATACTCTGATCCTGTTAATCAAACTAACTAAACTTCCTGCTGAGATTCTTACCTCATCATATGGCAAGCTAGTCTTGAAGCCAACATTATGGATTCCAGGACCAGGACCTATAAATATTCCTAATAAGCTTAGTTCCAATAAATTTGTTCCACTCTTACATTCTTGTTGAACCCCATTATTGTAAGTACAGATAGTTAGTGAATTAAATAAATCTAATTGTATTAAAGCATTTTCATCTTCTATAGTAAATCCTACACTGCTTCCTTGTGGAAAAGTCATTACAGGATTCAAAACTGCAATGGATCCCTTTCCAATTGCTCCTACTGTTGTTGTTATCTTACCAAAATCAGTATTACTTCCTGTAATTACATTTGGTGCATTTGCAACTGAGCACCCTACGCATACTCCGCCACTTATTCCTGTCAATTGTCCATCTATTATTACCGGGAATTCTGGACTCGTCAACCAATATGTCTGATTACATTCTAAATCAACTGGACAGAAGCCTTCCAATATTCCCGAATATACTCTCGTAACTCCCAATTCAACACCTAAAATATCTGCATCTAATTCAAGCGTCACTTCATCAAAAGTCAAATTAGTTACAAATCCTACAGTACGTCTACCATCATTTGTTATCAGTGAACTGTTCACGGAAACCAATTGAGTTAAACCAGTCTTTGTTTCACGCAAGACACCATCCAAATAAGTTCGCACAGTTATTGCATCCAACAAAGTTGCATTTAGAATATTGGTATTCAAAATATCAAAACCTGCAAAATTCCCTGCACTATAATCTGTGAGTTGATCTTTCACCGATATGCTTCCTGTAGTTCCAACATTTACTACCATAATTATACTTGCATAGTTGGTCGTATCACTATCCAATAAATGATTTGTATTGTTCACACTGCATCCAATACAAGCTATTCCATTTATCCCAGTGTGAACCCCATTCACAAATACAGGATATACAGGACTTGTTATAGCCACTGGTTCATTACATGGTAACATCGGTCCAGGGCAGAATTTTTCAATCACAGCACTGTATACTTGGGTTACATTCAAAACACCTAATAAATTTGTAATCTCAAACTTAATTTCGTCAAATGACTGAGTTGTTACAAATCCTACCAATTGCTCTCCAGTACCATTCAATAAACTAGAATTCAAAGATAACAAGGTACTAACAGAAGAACTTTCCTGCAATACACTATCTTTATATGTTCTAATAGTTATACCAGATAATAAATCGAGTCCCACCAATTTCAAATTTTTGATGTTGAACCCTGCAAATGTTCCAGCAGGATAATTCGTGAGTACATCTTTTACAGAAATAGATGCTACTGTACCAATTGCAGCTGTTAAGTTGATTGTTGCAAAATCACTAGTATTCATTGATATTACATGCTCGGAATTGTTGATCGAACAACCAATACATGCAATTCCAGAAATCCCTGTCCTAGCTAATTCAATTACAGATGGAAATTCATCATTGTTTAATTGTGTTTGTATATTACAATCTGGTGCTGGTCCAGGACAAAATTTTTCTATAACAGCATGGTATACTTGTCCTGAAAATAATACACCAACCAAAGTTGTATATTGTATTCTTATTTCATCAAAATCACCTGTTGTAATAAAACCCAAAGTTGCATTGCCTGCTCCATCAATAATACTAGCTTCAATACCAATTAGACTTGTTACTACATCACGACCTTCAACAAATACACCATCATTGTATGTTTCTATTCTTACTTTAGATCCAATTGATCCTGATACCAAATTCAAAGATGAAATTTTAAATCCTGCAAAATATCCGGCAGGATAAGTATCCGGTATATCGATATCTTTAACGCTGTATTCAACAGCACAGCCAAGGCCAGTTATGGTAAATCCCGCAAAATTTGTGGAATCCGGATCTGTTAAATTACTTGTTGCTCCTGTAGTTGTAAAAACACAAACTATGCCTGAATTATGCCTAGTCGGTACTAAATTATCATAAATTAATCCATTGACCAAGGCAGACTTTTTATTACATATCTCCACTATTAATTTTAATGATACAACAACCATGGCAGTGTCTGAGCAGATCTCTGAATTCGTAAACACAAATCCATAGCTTCCTGCGACACTAAAATTGGTTATCGTTGTTGTTGGTGAATTTATATCTGTAATTGTGGCTGTGCCGGGATTCCCAATTAAGGCACTCCAAGTTCCAATGCCACTTCCATTCATTAATGCAACTCCACCAGGAAATACTGGAGTGCCAATATTCTGATCATTCCCAGCATTCGACTTTGGTGTTGCAATAATTCCAACTGTGTCAGAACATGTTCCAAAAGTATATTTAAAATTGTATAATCCATTTGCACTTGTAGCAAAACTTACATTCGCGACTCCACCAATGGTAGCGCCTAATGTCGCTCCTGAAGGATTTGTAATAAGCTCACTCCAGATGCCACCGACAGGTGTTCCAATTAAATTTGCAGATTGCCCTCCACATACATTCGAGTCATCTGATATTCCGGTAACAGCGCGGCTAATTGTTATACTAATTGTATCCTTGCATCCGCCAACGGTTGTCCAGATGTAATGATATATCCCTTCAGCACTAAAATCGGTAATCGTTGTAACAGGTAGATTTGGTAATGTGATTGTTGAGGTTCCGGGATTTCCAGCTTGTGCAGTCCAGGTTCCTATGCCGATTGCAGCTGTTATTGCAATGGCATCTTCAATTATTGGAACACAATTTAATGTGATATCGATTCCTGCGATTGCTTGTTTTGTAATCGTAATTGATATCGTATCCTTGCATCCACCAATTGTTGTCCAGATGTAATGATAGGTGCCTTCAGCACTAAAATCGGTTATCGTTGTAACCGGTAGATTTGGTAAAGTGATTGTTGATGTTCCAGGATTTCCAGCCTGTGCAGTCCATGTTCCAATGCCTACTGCTGCTGTTATTGCAATAGCATCTTCAATTATTGGAACACAATTTAATATGATATCGATTCCTGCGATTGCTTGTTTTGTAATCGTAATTGATATCGTATCCTTGCATCCGCCAACTGTTGTCCAGATGTAATGGTAGGTACCTTCAGCACTAAAATCAGTTATCGTTGTTACGGGTAGATTTGGTAAAGTGATTATTGATGTGCCAGGATTTCCAGCCTGTGCAGTCCATGTGCCTATGCCTACCGCTGCTGTTATAGCAATGGCATCTTCAATTATTGGAACACAATTTAATGTGATATCGATTCCTGCGATGGCTTGTTTTGTTATCGTAATAGATATCGTATCCTTACATCCGCCAACTGTTGTCCAGATGTAATAGTAGGTGCCTTCAGCACTAAAATCAGTTATCGTTGTTACAGGTAGATTTGGTAAAGTGATTGTTGATGTACCAGGATTTCCAGCCTGTGCAGTCCATGTTCCAATGCCTACTGCTGCTGTTATTGCAATGGCATCTTCCAAGATCGGTACACAATTTAATGTAATATCAATTCCTCCTATAGCTTGTTTTGTAATCGTAATAGTTATAGTATCCTTGCATCCTCCAACTGTTGTCCAGATGTAATGATACATTCCTTCAGCACTAAAATCAGTGATTGTTGTAACTGGTAAATTTGGTAATAAAATGGTCGAAGTGCCAGGATTTCCTGCTTGCTCACTCCAGCTTCCTATGCCTACAGCTGCAGTAATTGCAATGGCATCTTCAATTATTGGAACACAATTTAATGTGATATCGATTCCTGCTGTAGCTTGTTTTGTTATCGTAATGGATATGGTATCTTTACATCCTGTTATGTTTGTCCAAATATAATGGTAAATGCCTTCTGCACTAAAATCTGTAATCGTTGTAATTGGTAGATTGGGTAAGGTAATCGTAGAAGTACCTGGGTTGCCAGCTTGTTCACTCCACATTCCTAGGCCTACTGTGGAAGTAATTGCAATAGCATCTTCCAATATAGGTACGCAATTTAAAACTATGTCGATTCCTGCACTGGAGAATGAGGTTATATTTATGGCTACTGTATCTTTACATCCATTAGAATTAGTCCAAATAAAATGGTAAGTGCCAAAAGCGGTAAAAGCAATTATTGTTGTCGTAGGTGAATTTGGTAATACAATTATAGCAGTTCCTGGATTCCCTGCTTGTGGAGACCAAGATCCTGTTCCACTTGCATTCATAAATGCAATTAATCCAGGCAAAATAGTGATACAATTGAGATCTTGATCTGGACCAGCATTGGGTTTAGCATTTACTGTGATACTCATCGTATCTGTACACGTGCTTGTTGCATATATAAATTTATACACTCCAACTGCTATTCCTGTAAAGCTTACACTAGCTACCCCATTTACAGTTGGTCCAACTATTGCCCCAACTGGATTTCCCACTTGTTGACTCCATGTTCCTCCATTTGGTGTTCCTGTAACCAACACATCCTGACCTGCACAAATATTAAAAATATCTTCACCTGCATAACAGCATACTAAACTGTCTCCATTTGAAGCTCGAGTATCTACAAAGGCACCATAAACTCTTATTCTATTGATCAAACTGACCAAACTTCCTGCAGATATTCTTATCTCATCATAAGGCAAAGTAGTCTTAAAACCAACGTTATGTATCCCAGGACCCGGACCTATAAATATTCCTAACAAGCTTAGTTCCAATAAATTTGTCCCACTCTTACACTCTTGCGGCATTCCATTATTGTACGTACAGATTGTTAATGAATTAAATAAATCCAATTGCACTAAGGCATTTTCATCTTCTATAGTAAATCCTACACTACTTCCTTGTGGATAAGTCTTTATCGCATCCAAAACTGCTATTGAACCCACACCTAATGCGCCTACTGTTGTTACTATTTTTCCATAATCCAAATTACTAGTTGATATTACATTTGGAGCATCTGAAACGGAACATCCAACGCAAACTCCTCCACTCACTCCAGTCAATTGCCCATCTATTATTACTGGAAATTCTGGACTCGTCAACCAGTACGTTTTATTACATTCTAAATCAACATTACAAAAGCCTTCAAATATTCCACCATAAACACGGGTTGTGCCTAAAGCCAATCCTAAAATATCAGCATCTAGTTCAATGGTGACCTCATCAAAGGACAAACTTGTTATAAAGCCTACAGTGCGACGGCCATCATTAGTTAGCAATGAATTATTTACTGATAACAATTGTGTTAAACCAGTTTTGGATTCACGTGGAACTCCATTCAAATAAGTTTTGATTTTAATTGCATCTAAAAGGGATGCACTTAAGAAATTTGTATTTAAAATATCAAATCCAGCAAAATGTCCAGCTGAATAATCAGTTAATGCATCCTTAACTGATATGCTTCCTGAAATTCCAGAATTCAATAACAAAACAATACTTGCATAATTACTGGTATCACTATCCAGTAGATTATTTGTATTGTTTATACTACAGCCAACGCATACTCCTCCATAAATACCAGTTTGTGCACCATTAACATAAACAGGATATTCCGGAACTGTTAGTGCCACTGGTTCATTACAAGGCAGAACAGGCCCTACACAAAAACTATCAACAACAGCACTGAAAACTTGTGTTACATTAGCAACACCTAATAAATTTGTAATTTCAAACTTAATCTCGTCAAATGACATAGTGGTTACAAATCCAACCAATTGTTCACCTGTTCCATTTAATAAACTTGAATTCAAAGACAGCAAAGTGCCACCAACCGTTGAATTCTCCTGGAATACGCTATCCTTATATGTACTAATAGTTATTCCTGATAACACATCTAAACCTACCAATTTCAAATTTCTGATGTTAAATCCTGCAAATGTCCCAGCTGGGTAATTTCTTAACACGTCTTTTACAGAAATCGAAGCTATGGTTCCAAATGCAGCTGTTAAAGTGATTGTAGCGGAATCACTAGTACTCATAGAAATTACATTCTCGGAATTATTTATTGAACATCCAATGCAAACCGCTCCTGATATGCCAGTCCTCGCCAATTCTATTATTGTTGGGAATTGGTCATTGTTTAATTGTTTTTGGATATTGCAATTCAATGCAGGACCTGGACAGAATTTTTCTATTACTGCATGATACACTTGTCCTGAAAAAAGCACACCCACTAAAGTTGTGTATTTAATTCTTATTTCGTCAAAAGCTCCAGTTGTGACAAATCCCAAAGTAGCATTACCTGCGCCATCAATCAAACTCGCTTCTATTCCTAATAAACTAGTTACCACATCCCTGCCTTCAACAAATGACCCATCATTATATGTTTCTATTCTAACTTTTGAATCAATTGAACCAGAAACCAAATTCAAAGACGAAACTTTGAATCCAGCAAAATATCCTGCTGGATAAGTATCAGGAATATCTAAGTCTTTGACACTATACTCTAATGCACAATCAAGACCTGTTATAGTAAATCCTGCAAAATTTGTAGTGTCTGCATCAGTTAAATTACCTGTTGCTCCAGTGGTTGTAAATCCGCATAATATACCTGAAGTATTTCTTGTAGGTGATAAATTATCATAAAACAATCCATTGACCAGAGCAGACTTTTTATTACATGGTGCTGAAATGGCTATCAGACTACTTTTGGAATTTTCGACTTCACCACTATGGTCCAATTTCTCTTTATTTTCAATAAATTTCAAACCCTCAATACATACAATTGAGGCATCGACAGGCTTTATTTCATTATGGTTTTCAACTATTAATTGTCCTTCAAAAGCAATACCAAAACTAACAAAAGGTATTATTAAAAAAGTGAATAAATGTGCTATTTTTGACATATAATAAAAATTTAAATATTACTTGAATTAGTATAAAATTTTGCGTTATCTTAAACATTTCTTCAACATTTGATTAATAATTATATATCATTCTGAATACTAAATTACAATCAGACTTTTCTACTCACTCTCATTTATATTTTAAAATTTGATACTTCCATAAACTATTTAGATACGAATTAGAAGGATTTCTTAAAATAAATTGTTCAGCATTATCAAAGTTGTATACAACTTCAATTCGGGTAAAATAAATGTGTTTTAATAATGTTTTTGAGTTCAAACAGATCAAATTTAAAGTAATGATTTTATAAATTTTTACTGTATTTAAACCAACATTATATGCTTTTGGAAAACTAATTTGAAATTCGATACTAAATATTAAATAAACTTGAAAAATAATGTCAAAACCGATTTTCCTAATCGATTTAATAGCAGAATTATAAAAGTTATTTAATAAATTATGCATATGATGGTATTAGATTCAACTGCACTTACTTCACTAAAAACAACAGTGCAATTTTACAACTTACCAAAAACATATTTAAAATTATTTACATATGTTTAATATTAAATATATAATATATTGAATATTATATATTTATATTTTAATTATTAGAAAAATATAATAAAATAAGGCCAATAAAAAGATTTAATTAGCCCTATTGCTTTGTCATTATTAGTGAAAATTTGAAGTTGAAATAAGTCTTTGAAGTATTAATTTTGGTTTTTTAAGTTAATAATATATACTTTACAATAACCAAAAAATATTATTAAATGCAACGCCAATTATCCAATATCTCTGCCACTTATGGGCATAACACATTGCATTTCGGCATATACAATTCTATTGATAATTTTGATGAATTTAATTTTTCATATAAAAAGCAAAACATTAAGTTCCGAAATTCAACACACCTTGTTTTAACCTATTTAAAACAGATTTTAACAATATGCGCATTAATAATTTCTTATCACATTCAAAAATTAAATAGCCAATCGTTAACCTGTTTAGACTCCATTCCTTATTCTTTTATAGAGCATGGCATGAAAATCGAAACCATTAAGCGTGAAAATGATCATATTTTTAATAGTGAAAATAATTACTATTCCAATGGCCAAATTGAACAATGCTTTACCTGGGACGACGCATTAAAAGTATTCAATTATTTATCCTATTTTAAGAATGGCAAAGTAGAAGAAAAAGGCTATTACAATATTGATTTTGAAAGAACAGGAATATTTGAAAAGTATTATAATGATGAAAAAATAAAAGAGCAAAAAGATTATAGTAGAAAAATTGATTGTATATTAAACTATTGGAATGAATTAGGGATTCAAACTATTATTAATGGAAATGGATTTAAGCATTATGAAAACGAAATTGGATTCCGAAAGTGGAAATATGAATATTCATATACAAATTGTCGGATGAATGGAATACAAAAAACATATATTAATGGAATACTTGGCGATGAAAGTGAATATAAGGATGGCAGAATTAATGGAAGGTCTATAATTAGATATCCCAATGGAGAAATTCGAGCAGATATGTTATTTGATATGGATACATTAGTGTTTATTAAAAATTATACAATCTCAGATTCTGTTAAATGCATTGTTAAGTTTAAGTACTTTTATATTGATAAATTCATATACAAAGATAGTTTACCTCAAAATCAAACCTATCCTATTTGTATTAATGAACTCGAATTATCCAGAAGTTATATTACTCCTAAATTCATAAAAGACAATCCTAATTCTGACCGATTTGAGCAATTTCAATTGACTATATCAAAAAAAGGGAAGGTCAAAAAAATAACACCCAATGAAGGATTCATGACTATTGGATTGGAAAGTACATCTTTAATTAAAAAAATGATTTTCAAGCCAGCAAGAGCAAAGGGAAAACCTGTAAAATCAAAAATAAGAATACTATTTGACGTTTCAATTATTTAATTAATTAATCGAGGTAGATAAGAATTTCATGATGACTGGAAATTAGAATTGTATTCTACTAAAAATAAATTAAAGCTTAACAAATTGATAAGTAAATTATAATAGCCTACCCTATCCCCACATAATCATCCAAAACGATCCTCTTAGATTCATTGACCTTCACTGTGCAAGCATCATGCAGAGGATCGTGCTCGAGAATTAAAATTCCATTTTTAGAAACCAGTTGATTAAGGACAAATTCTTTTTCTTTCAAGGTCAACAATGGTCTAACATCATAAGCCATTACAAATGGTAAAGAAATATGATAAGAAGATGGAATTAAATCCGCAGTATACCAATAGGTTTGGCCAACATATTCAAATTCAAGCCCCATCAATGCTTCTGTGTGTCCGTAAAAAAAATGGATTTTTATTCCTTCTATCCAGTCGATCACATCCTGACTAAAGTCGATATATTTTAATTTGTTGTGTTCTAACAGGGGAACAAAATTTTCTTTAAGAAAAGATGCTTTTTCCCGATCATTGGGTTGCATGGCCCAATTCCAATGTTTTTCATTGGTCCAATAAACTGCATTCGGAAAGGCTGGTTGCAATACACCATCTATCGTTCGCTCCACTGCTCCTCCACAATGATCAAAATGCAAATGCGTTAAAAAGACATCCGTAATATCCGATACAGTAAGTCCTAAGTTAGTTAGTGACTTTTCTATGGATCCATCACCATGAGGTGAAAAATGGGATCTAAAACGCTCATCCTGTTTATTTCCCATTCCGGTGTCAACCAATATGTTCCTATCTTGGGTTCTGATCAACAAACAGCTCAAACCCCATGTACACATATTATTCTCATCCGGGGGATTCATCTTGCCCCACATGGATTTTGGTACGACACCAAACATTGCACCACCGTCTAATTTAAATTTACCCGCATCAATTATATGTATCGATTGAATCATATGGATATCATTAGAATAATCTGAAAGGTACTATACTATTATGCTACTATGAAAAAATATTATGCTTTTTTGTTAGAAGGGGTTCCAATATTTTCATGCAATTGAAGCATCTTAATTAAAGCAAGAGCTGATTCTTCGCCCTTATTACCTAATTTCCCACCCGAGCGTTCCTCTGCTTGTTTTCTATTTTTAGTTGTCAAAACCCCAAAAACAACCGGTTTGGAATAGCTTAAGGATAAATTCATTATGCCACTGGCAATAGCATGGTTAATGTATTCATCGTGTTTGGTATCTCCCTTGATTACACAACCCAGACAAATTACCCCTTGGACATAGGATTGATCCAACAACCATTTTGCAGCTAATGGCAATTCGTAAGCTCCTGGAACTTTATGTAGCTTAATATGCTTTTGCTGTATGCCTAAGTTGATTAATGTGGTCATACATGCATCTTGCAATGCATTGGTTATAGGGCTATTCCATTCAGAAACCACTATACCTATCTTGGTTTTTTCAAAATGTCCAGTCTGAATTACAGCCAGTTCTGAATTGGCAGAAGGAAGTATACCTGCCATCTTTGTCTCTATTTGACCCGTATAATAAACCGATCAATATTTGATCCGTCCGGAGAGTTAGGATAATTCTCTTTAATCTCAGTATAAGCCTTAAGTGCCCCAGCTTTATCACCTTGTTGTTCTTTTAGTACACCTATTTTCTTTAGATAAACCGGAGTCAAAAAATCATTTTTACGCACGGAAATAGCCTTTTCATAATAAGAAATGGCGGCACCAAACTCTGCTAAATCTGCACTTATATCACCTAATGCACCATTCTTTAATATAGGCATTACTTCTCCGCTGGCTTTAAATTCTTCAAAATAAGCTTTTGCTTCAGGCATATTGCCCATGTTTAAATTACACATTCCTGCATAATATCGAGCTAAATTTCCGGCAGGTGTTGCACCAAAATTCTCTACGATGTCCTTAAATCCGGAAAATCCTCCTCCCGGGTTATTAAGAGCCAATTCGAAAGAATCTTTTTCAAACATCATTTCTGCCTGATACATTTGCTCTAATGCTTCTTTTTGTTGAGGTTCAATATACAAATATTTATACGCGATATAACCACCTAAAACCAAAGCCAATCCTCCTAAAACACCTAAAATAAGCATTTTGTGTTTATCATAATAATTCTCTGCTTGGTGCTTAACTTCCGCAATATCTATAATGGTATCATCTCCACCACTTGTAGACGTATTAACAGATCCTTTCCTTTGAGTACTTTGTCTATATCCTTTTGCCATTTGATGCTTTTTTTAAAAAACCGTGCAAAAATAATATGAAAACATCAATAATATACTAGTTTTCATCATATATTAATAAAATAAGCCTTTAATTTGGTACTTAGTCTTATTAATCCTTGATATACGGGTAGTCCTTCTGCACATAATTATCATCATATAATGATTCAGGTGCCGGAAATGCCGATTCTTCAGCAAACTTAACAGCATCATCTATTTCATGCTGAATAGCCTCTTGAATAGCTACTATTTCATCCTGAGTTGCGATTTTATGTGCCAAAATACGTGATTCCGTTACCAATACAGGATCCAGCGTTTTGTAATGCTCCACCTCTTCTTTAGATCTATAATTGCCTGGATCTGATACTGAGTGCCCACGATACCTGTAGGTCTTAATTTCTAAGAAATAGGGTCCAGATCCAGACCTGCAATGAGAAGCTGCCTTTGAAACAGCTTCATGAACCGCAACCGGATCCATTCCATCTACCGATTCTGAAGGCATGTCGAAAGCCAATCCAATCTTATATAACTCGTGTACATTACTGGTGCGATCCACACTAGTCCCCATGGCATATCCATTATTTTCAACGATATAAATCACCGGTAGTTTCCATAGCATAGCCATGTTAAATGATTCATAAAGAGCGCCTTGTCGTGCTGCACCATCACCAAACATGGTAACGCATAAAAGTCCGGTTTCCCTATATTTTTCCGCAAAAGCAATACCGGTTCCAATAGGTATCTGAGCTCCAACTATTCCATTTC
This sequence comes from Candidatus Defluviibacterium haderslevense, assembly GCA_016712225.1. NCBI lineage: Bacteria > Pseudomonadati > Bacteroidota > Saprospiria > Saprospirales > Saprospiraceae > Candidatus Defluviibacterium > Candidatus Defluviibacterium haderslevense. Next base: position 4,419,223 of record JADJRL010000003.1, read on the forward strand.
CACCAAAAAAACGGTGTTCCTTTGAAAAGAAATGCATTGATCCGCCTTTTCCTTTAACACATCCGGTTTCTTTACCGAATAATTCAGCCATACAAGATGCAGCTGAAAGCCCTCTGGATAAAGCTATTCCATGTTGTCTATACGCTGTTACCAAGGCATCTTCTGTTTTAATCCCAGTGACCAATCCTGCAGCAATAGCTTCCTGACCTATGTAAACATGACAAAAACCTCTTATTTTTTGCAATGAATACATCATTAAGGTTTTTTCTTCGAATTTTCTGATTCTCAGCATGGTCTCATACCATTTCAACCAGGTTTCTTTACTGTATTGAGATTCAATAGATGCCTTAATTTTTGGAGACTTAGCCGTTACTGTTGATGCCATAACTCAATTTTAGCCCAAAAATACATCATGTTATGACTGAAATCAAATAAATATTTCTAAGTATTGATTCTGAATTAGAAACGCGCATTTCTTTGAACTATTAAAGCTCAATTCTTGTACATTTGAGCTTCTCTAAAATCATCATGTACTTAAGTCGACTAAAACTTTTACAATTCAAGAATATCTCTGATCTTTCCTTGACCATTGGGCCAGGATTCAACTTTATTATTGGAAATAATGGTGTTGGCAAAACAAATATTATGGACGCCATCTATTATGCCTGTCTGAGCAAAAGTTTTTTTCAGGCATCAGATAAATTAGTAGTTCAGCACAATACTGATTTTTTTAGATTGGAAGCCGATTTCATAAACCAAGATAAAACGCATCAACTTATTATTAAATACAAACCTCAATCCATAAAAGAACTGAGTTGGGATGATAAAATTTATACCAAGGCATCTGAACATATTGGTAAAATTCCAGTAGTAATGATAGTGCCGGATGATGTTTTTACATTTATCCATCATTCCGATGATCGAAGAAAATTTATGGATCAAACATTGGTCCAAATTGATTCAGAATATCTTCAACATTTAAACACTTATAATAGAATTTTAAAGCAAAGAAATGCTGCTTTGAAATTGATGAAACAATCCAACCGCCGAGATGATCAATTATTAGAAATTTATGAACAAGGTCTGTTGATTGCAGCACAATACATTTACAACAAACGAAAACAATTTATTGAAGACATTGGCCCAATGCTTGCTTCCTATTCTAACAAAATCAGTCAAAACAAACAAGGTTCAACTATAACATTTGAATCTGACGCCAGCCAGGATCTTGGTATCTTATGGGCCACACAAAGGGACAAAGACTTTTATACCCAACGAACTAATGCTGGGATCCATAAAGATCAATTAGAACCCTTTTTCAATGAAAAGCCATTAAGACAATTTGGTTCACAAGGCCAAATTAAAACGTTTTTGCTTGCTTTAAGATTAGCTCAATATAAATTTCTGTTCCAATTCTCCGGAAAGAAACCCATATTAATATTAGATGATTTATTTTCAAAAATGGATAGCGCTAGAGTTCAACAATTACTATTTTTGCTTGAAGCAGAACATACAGGACAATGTTTTATCACAGACACCCATTTAGATCGAGCCCAACAATTGATCAAAAAAATATCTGTAGAAAGTCAAATTTTTCAAATCAATGATGGTAATTTAGCTTTACATGAAACGAAATAACGATCAACCCATTTCAGAGGTGCTCAAGGCATTTTCAGAACAAACTGCCTTTAAAGATAAATTGGCCATGAAGAAAATTGAAACCGTTTGGCTTCAACTTTACAGCTCATTGGTCAAAGATCACACCACTAAAATTTATGTAAAACAAAATAAAGTAAGTATCTACATAAACTCATCCGTATTAAAAAAAGAGCTACTCTTAAATAAAAATAAAATCCTTGATCAAATGAATGCCAACCTGAAAGAATTCGTCATTGAAGAATTAGAATTTAGATAGTAAAATAAATTAATTAAGGATTAACTGATTACTATTTATTTGAGATTATCTAATCAACATAATCCTTTGTGACAATTTTAAATCTCCATCTTGCCACATTAATAAATATACTCCATTTGGCAATGCATGATTAAATTCTAATCCACCATTGATTTGATGTTCTAGCTGAACTAATTGTCCCTGACTATTAATTAATTTTACCTGTTCCACACGATTAGATGGATTGAATAAAAATCCTTCACATGGATTTGGATACCAAGCATTATTCTTTAAGTATATATCTTTTGAAGCTACACTACAGGACTCATCTAATAAAGTCAAGATATATTCGCCGGGAAACTGTGCACCTGGATAACTGATATCAATTGGACCAAAGGAGGTGCCCATGGTAAGCATAATGATGGGCTTATAATCCTTGGGCGTATTGGCACTGGTTGGCGTCCCTTTTAATATAATACATCCTTGGGTTTTTTTAAGAAATTTACAATCAGGGGGGTTGCATTCATAACTAATACCTACTGGCAAATTACTAATAGCACCAGTTGGATTGATTTTAGCATATTCCAGATTGATTAGAAAAGGAATACCAGGTATAGTTAAAGTATCTGGAATAATTACGGTCATAGTAAAATCATAAGGTTTGTTTATACATGCCTTTTTTGAAATTCCACCGTTTGGTCTGTCTGCTGTAATTGGCTTTGGATAGACACCAGCGGAAGAATCCCTGTATATAGAATCAGGCACGCAAACTTGGCTATAACTTAAATTAAAACTGATACAAAGTATTAAAAAGCAGTATAATTGTCGCATAAATCATTTATTTTGTACCGCAAGTTACTGCTTATTGAGAATTCAATCGAAGTATTCATATGAAAACTACAAAAATATTTATTTGCATCATTATTATTTGCTCTTTTTTGATACAACTACAAGGACAAGCAACAATTCAAGGAATGATCAACGATGCAGCTAATGGTATGCCTCTGAGTGGTGTGATCATACAAATCAATAGTCAAGGAACTTCATCTTTACCAGATGGCTCTTATCTGCTTGAAATTTCCTCAGGGTCACATGAAATCTTATTTACTTATCCCGGCTATGAAATCGTAAGAAAAAAAATTGCTGTATTAGACTCTGACAAAATCATACTCAATATTTCTCTAAAAGAAACCAATATTATATTACAAACGGCTGTCATCAGTACTTCCAAATATGAAGTACCCATAAGCGAATCAACCATATCGATTGATGTACTTAAACCTAATACGCCGGAAAAACTAAATAGCACTTCAATACAACAAGTCTTAGATCGTGTTCCAGGGGTTCAAATCATCGATGGTCAGGCTAACATAAGAGGTGGTTCTGGATTTAGTTATGGGGCAGGAAGTCGGGTGATGCTCATTATGGATGATTTGCCTTATTTACAACCTGACGCAGGCTTTCCAAATTGGGATGACATTCCATTGGAACAAGTTGGCCAAATAGAAATCTTGAAGGGAGCAGCATCTTCATTATATGGATCTGCAGCCATGAATGGTGTCATCCATTTTCGCACAATAAACCCATCCATTGAACCCTATACCGCTATCAGTTTAATGCCAAAAATTTATTTCAAACCTAAGTCAAATAACGAATGGTGGGGAAAAGAAGGATCAGAACACACCACTCCGGGTGAATTGGCCATCTCCTTCATTCGACGACAAAAAATTGGAAATTGGGATTATAATTTGGGTGGATATTACATCAATAAAACGGGATACAACAAAGGTCACAATAATGAATTCGGTAGATTCAATGCATTGGTGCGCAGAAGGATAAACGACCGCTTTTTAGTCTCATTAGGACTTAATTTAAATCAAGGAATGAGTTCCAGTTATTTTTACTGGAAAGACAAAGGTTTATTTGAAGGAGATACCACATCTTTTAGCCATTCTAAAAAACTTAGATTTACTGTTGATCCAAGTTTACAATATTTTACTTCAAAACATTACAAACACAAATTATTAAGCCGTTGGATGCATATCGAAAATGGTTCTGACAACAATCAATCCAATAAGAGTGAAAACTTGTTTCTAGATTATCAAATTCATAAACTATTTGAACATAGTCAATTCAATTTTTCTGCAGGGATGGTTTGCAATTATTCCTACACCAATTCAAAACTATTTAGTGATACCATAATCAGAAGTTTGAATTTAGCACCATATATGCAAGTTGAAAAAAAATTATTTAATAGATTGACCATTAGCGGTGGTATTCGATTCGAATATTATCGTTTAAATGGGCCACAACTCGTCGGCAATAAACTTATAGAAAATCCAAGTATTGATTATCGTCCAGTGTATCGGTTAGGAGCGAATTTAAAATTAGCACAAAGTACCTTTTTACGTTGTTCTTGGGGCCAAGGATTTAGATTCCCAACGCTGGCAGAAAAATATATTGAAACCAATGCTGGTGTTATAAAAATCACTCCAAATCCTGATCTCAAATCTGAATTTGGAGAGTCGTACGAATTAGGCATAAAGCAAGGATTTAAATTAGGCTTTTACAAGGGCATATTAGACCTATCCGTGTTTGCTTCAAAATATCAAGACATGATGGAATTTTCACTCATATTTGTCAACTTCGCTCCTAAATTTCAATCTCAAAATGTTGGTGATACTTATATCAGAGGCCTTGAATTAAGTTTACAAGGAGTTGTAGAAGTTAATCATCATAAATTTTTGGTAAATGGTGGATATACCTATTTGATTCCCCTTTTTCAAGAATGGGATTTAACTGGAAAAGAATTATCCATCAATGCAACTTCTGGTGCAACAAGGGCTCAGCTGAATGCATTTGCATCTTCATCAAATATTAATATTTTGAAATATAGAAATAAGCACCTATTCCGCATGGATATAGAATACAATTACCATTCCTTTTTTGTAGGGGTGAATTTCAATTATGCAAGCCATACAATAGCTGTAGATCAACTTTTTGAACGCGAAGCTTTCTTTAAAGGCATCAAATCATATCGCGATGAACACAACACTGGATACAGAATATATGATACTAGAATTGGATATCAATTCAGCAAAATAACCGCCCAAATAAACATCAATAATCTGACGAATGAAGATTACTCTATCAGACCAGGATTAATGGAAGGACCAAGAAATATAAGCGCCAGATTGACTTGGAAGATGTAATGAACTTATCACTATATGCATTGAAAATATTGCACTATTAAACTGTTAATATAGCAAGTTCTATAATTTCTACTTTACATCTAAGTTATAATTAATACTAAAATCAGAACTTCTTGCACAATTCAATAAAATATGATCATTCACAGAGCAAGTTCGCAAATTAAATTAGATGAAAAATATATAATATTAAGTAGTTATAGAAATTTGGATCGACCTTAAGATGAACGATCCAAATAACATAGAGATGTTATTTGGTGAAGTGAACCTAAATAATTGGCGAAGTCCTCGAAGCCAAATATTTAGGCATGGAGGAAGTTACAATGTAATCAAATTGTAAAAATTCAAAACTGTATGACTGAGCGAACTTTGATTATTTATCAAAGTAATGAACGACAGTTCATTAAGCGAAGGAACATCGAAAGATGGTGGGTTGGATTTAAAAAAGCTTAGACTTTTCAGGCTAGAATTTTTGGTTCTTTTTTTTTATGAAAAAAGAACAAAAAGTCATTCCTAGAAACGTAGGATTAAACCTTTAAAGAACGTCAGATCATTTGTATAATTTTTTTATTGTTAAGTGGCATGCAAAAACAAAGAGTTTTTTGTTTTCTAAACTAGATAAAGCTAAATCACAATATTGATCGCTCTCCCGGAACAAAAATTAATTTCTTAATATCATGCCCTTCAATCCATTTTTTAATTTCCTCCAATTCCAATACTTGTTGCTTCAACTCATCATCACTAATGGATTTAGATACAGTCCATTCATATCTCTTTTTTCCATTGACGCTCACAGGGTACATGGCTGTATCTCGAACTAAATAGGCTTCATTTGCAATAGGATATGACGAATGATGAACAGAACTTTGTTCACCTAACATCGCATTAACTTCTTCCGTAATAAAAGGAGCGAATGGAGCCAATAATTCGTTTAATGTTTTTAATATTTGTCTATTAGAGCAATTCAATCGGCGCAACTCATTCACACAAATCATAAAGGCACTTACAGAAGTATTAAATGAAACTTGTTCGATATCTGCACTTACCTTTTTAATACAAGTATGTAATACCATCAATTCTTCTTTAGTTGGATCTGAGGAATTAGAATGATTATTTTGCATGACCGTTTCTACCAACGAAAAATATTTTTTAATAAATCCGGATACACCTGTAATTCCTTTTGTATCCCAAGGTTTTGAATCTTCTAAAGGCCCAAGAAACATTTCATACATTCGAAAAACATCTGCACCATACATGTCAACCACATCATCAGGATTGACAACGTTGTGGTATCGTTTAGACATTTTTCCTACTTCACTTTTAGTGCTCAATTTAAAATCGGATGGCAAAACATCTTGGTTACCTTGGAAGGAAGTATTTTGAAAAATGGCATCTTTATAATCGCTTAACCAAGAACAAAATTTATGTATCCCTTGAACGCTAAGATGTGAATCCGGTGAGCCGTAATTACTAACGAAATCGACATGAACCGGAATAAAAGCCAATTGCTCAATTTCAAATTCAGAACACATGTCAGATGATATAAAATGAGGTGGGTGGCTATTTTTAATTAAACAAATAGATTCAATAACACCTTGAATCATACCTTGATTGACCAATTTCTTAAACGGTTCTGTTGTTGGAACATAACCGCTATCATATAAAAATTTATGCCAAAAACGGGAGTACATCAGATGGCCAACAGCATGCTCTGTTCCTCCAATATAGAAGTCGACATCTTGCCAATAATTCAAAGATTCTTTACTTGCAAATGCTTCTTGATTATGCGGATCCATGTATCTTAAAAAATACCAACTCGATCCAGCATATCCTGGCATGGTGTCTGTTTCACGTATTTTATTTGGACTATAATTCACCCATTCTTCACAATCTGCGATAGGAGATTTTCCATTAGTGCCTGGTTTTATGGTTTCAATTTCTGGTAGTGTCAATGGCAATTCAGACTCATCAATAGTGTGACAAACACCTTCCGAATCAAAATAAACTGGAAATGGCTCTCCCCAATATCGTTGGCGGCTAAAATTAGCATCTCGCATTCGATATTGCAACTTTCGATTACCTATTTTTTTGGCTTCAATTAGAAGAATGGCTGCATCAATTGCGTCTGCAACATTCATTTGATTCAAGAAATCAGAATTTATGATTATACCCATTTTTTCTTCAGGTGAAGCATTTGGAAATTCAGATTGATCTAAAACTGGTAATAATGGCAAGCCAAATTTTAAAGCAAAAGCCTGATCCCTTAAATCATGACTTGGGACAGCCATAATAGCTCCAGACCCATAATCGATGAGTACATATTCTGCAATCCAGATTGGAATCCTCTTACCAGAAAAAGGATGAATACAATAAGACCCGGAAAAAACACCATTTACTATTTTAGTTTCTGCAAGTCGCTCGAGATCTGTTTTTTTTGTTACAGATAATAGATATTGTTCAACCTCATCAAATTGTTCTGAAGTGGTAATACGTTTGACCAATTCATGTTCAGGAGCCAGGACAATAAAACTAACACCAAAAATAGTATCAGGTCTTGTTGTAAATACTTCAATGGAATCATTCAAATGTTCGACTTGGAAATGGACTTGTGCACCAACTGATTTTCCTATCCAATTTCTTTGCATAGCTTTTAATGAATCGGACCATTGCAAATGATCTAAATCTGCTAATAATCGCTCAGCATAAGCCGTAATTCTCATAGCCCATTGCATCATAGGCTTCTTCTCAACAGGATGACCACCACGTTCAGAAACACCATCTTTGATCTCATCATTTGCAAGTACTGTACCTAATGCTTCACACCAATTCACAAATCCTTTTTTGCGATATACCAATCTAAAATTCATGAGTATATCATCCCTCTCCTTATTTGATTTATTTTTCCAATCATTAGCAGTAAATTGAACAGGTTCATTTGTAAATGCGTTCAAAGATTCACTACCCCATTTTTCAAAATGTAAAATAAGTTGTTCAATTGGTTTGGCTTTATGATCTATGGTACAATAATAAGATTTAAACAATTGAATAAAAATCCATTGGGTCCATTTATAATAATTAGGGTCGCTGGTAATTACTTCTCTAGACCAATCATAATTAATACCAATATTGTTGAGTTGCTTCCGATATCGATCTATGTTTAGTTCTGTTGATAGACGAGGATGCATTCCTGTCTGTATAGCATATTGTTCTGCAGGCAATCCAAATGCATCAAAACCCATGGGATGCAACACATTATATCCTTTCATTTTCCAATATCGTGCTAAAATATCCGAAGCAATATAACCCAATGGATGCCCTACATGCAGACCAGATCCAGATGGGTATGGAAACATATCTAAAATATAATATTTGGGCTTTGAATAATCATTATCAACTTTATTGGTGCCATGCTGGATCCAGTATGCCTTCCACCGCTCTTCTACTTCATGATGCTTAAACTCCATCTTCCCTAATTTTTTTGCAAATTTAAGAAAAAAAAATCAAATGACATTTATGAACACGAGTTGCTTGGTAACTTGGCTTTAGCCAACAAAAAAAGATACCAACAAAAGCCAAAAGAACCAATGCATAAAATTTAGTGCGATATAATATCCAAACTACTTTTAAAGCATTAAAAATGGTTTTCTCATATAATCTTCCATGTCTAAAATTCAAAAAAATAAATTACTTAAAAGAAATAAATTTAATTAATAAATCATCCTATTTTAAGTTTTGAAAACTATTATCTCTAAATAACATAGATGATTAAAATTTTACCTGAAACATTTAAAAAAAATTATATCAGATTTCAATTAATTCAAATCATTTTAATTAATAAAATCATTATTTTAATACAATAAATACAAGTTTAATACTTCACATTCAAAATGATGAAATTCAATATCCTGAATCAAGAATATTACTTTTGATGAATACTCTCGAAACACTTTATTTATTAAATCAAATCATAAAGAATTTTATCTTTTTTGAAAATTTAATAAAGAATGCTTACTTTTGCCGCACGTTAGGCATTTTTATTAACTCATTTAGTGAAAAAGCCTCGAAAAATAAAAGAATTTGGTCGGGTAGTTCAACGGATTAGAATATCAGATTTCGGCTCTGATGGTGAGGGTTCGATTCCTTCCCCGATCACTTTGACCTGATTAAATTATTGATTTTCAGTATTTTAAATTAAATTGTCACTTCATTTTTCACTCTTTATTGTTTATATTTTTAGTTTAGATTAAAATATTTTTGATTTTTGTTGCATCAAGTCCCGCGGCATTAAAGGCCTAACTTTTATATTATTATGATTGAACTAAAACAGTTTATAAAAGCGTTTGTATTCTGTGAAATTATAAAGTTAAATACTCATAAATAAATGGTATCTTAGCTGTACATTTTTCAAAGCCTAATATGAAAACAAGTATTCAACTATTTGCAACAATATTGATACTTACCTGTCATTATGCCTTTCCATTTACTTTAATAGCTCAGGATGGTTCATTGGATTCTACTTTTGGTGTAAATGGGGTTGTTTATACATATATTAATACAGAATTTGCTGGTTCATCAATTGTTAAACAAAACGACGGTAAATTTGTAGTGGCAGGAAATAATCAGTTTACTAGTGGATTTGTACTTTTGCGATACAATGCAAATGGCACCATAGATAGTACTTTTGGAAAGGATGGTAGAATATGGCATTCCCATGGATCTTCAAATTCTCTAGCAATTCAAAAGGATGGTAAAATTATATCAGTTGGTACTGACATTAATGATTTTGCAGAAGCACATATTATTATTTTCAGGTATGACACAAATGGAATTCAGGATCCGACCTTTGGTATAAATGGGAAAGTAATTACTTCTATTAATGGGGACAATTTATATGGACAATCTTTAGGAATACAAAATGATGGTAAAATAGTAATAACCGGTTTACTTTCAAATAATCCCTATCATTTTATTGGATTAGTACGATATAAAACGAATGGCAGCCTCGATAGTACTTTTGGAAAGGATGGAATTGTTTTATTCAATATGGAATTTGCATTTACTACTTCTTTAACTATTCAAGATGATAATAAAATTTTAGTGGCAGGAACTACCTTTGGTTTACATTCTGATTTTACATTAATTCGTCTCAATACTAATGGTGCATTAGACAAGAGTTTTGGGATTAATGGAATAGTTATTACATCTATCGGAAATGATAGAGATGGTACAGAGTCAGTAGTTTATTTAAACGATGGTAAAATTTTGGTAGCAGGCTGTACTATTTCTCCTGATACATATAATGATTTTGCTTTAGTCCGGTATAATTCAAATGGAAACTTAGATAGCACATTTGGCATCAATGGAAAGGTATATACAGACCTAAGTATGAGTAATGATAATGCATACTCAATGACAATATTAAGTGACGATAAAATTATTTTGTCAGGTAATAGTTACAATTCCACTTATGGAATAAGTTTTATTTCCTTACTACGTTACAATAAAGATGGAAGCCTAGATAGTACATTTGATAATGACGGCATTCTTCTTTCAACATTAGTATCAAATGGAAAATTTTTGACTATTAAACAAAATGATGAGAAAATTGTTGGTCTTGGAACAAGCTCACAGGGGAATATAGTTTTAGCAAGATTTAAAAACAGTATCACTTTTGTATTAAGTACTAAAGCAGTAAAACATTCAGAAATAAAAATTTACCCAAATCCTCTTTCTACAATTACAACTATTCATTCAGACGAAATATTAATCGACGCTTCCTTAAGCATAAACAATATTTATGGGCAAGAAGTAAAGGAAATAAATCATATTTCTGGACATACATTTACTTTTCATAGAGATAATTTACAAACTGGATTGTATTTTATTCTCCTAAAACAAGACAATAAAATTATTTCCACAAACAACAAACTTGTTATAATTGATTAAACTTTAGTTAAAAGTTGTTTCATAATTTTTTTTCTTACTATTTTATTGTTTTATGGTTACATTAACTTTAAGGACCAATAAATTTCATCAATATAACAACTTTAAAATACACTATACTTTGCATCCTTTTAAGTAATGATAAAACAAAATCAATAGTATTTTCAAACTTTTAGTAAGTATTCATTACCTTAGTTTAAAATTAATCTGAGGTGCGCCTAATTAAAAAATGCATACAAATATTGAACCTGATATGACAAAAATAGTATACCTGCTTATTACTACTTCAATGTGCCTAACACCGCTCCTAGCTTCAAGCTTTTATGTTTCATCAAATGCAAAAATAACTGGAACCGGTAGCTTCAGTAATCCTTGGACTTTCCAGACTGCTTTAAATCATCCATCAGCATTACATCCAGGAGATACGGTTTGGCTTAAAGGAGGCATTTATACAAATACCTATGATGCGCAAACATCTTTTAACTGTAAAACAAATGGCACTGCAAATGCACCCATTATTTTTAGAAATTACAATAATGAACGTGTAACCATCGATGGCCAATTATTATATAGCCTTTACGTGGGCCTTGGAAATAGTAGCTATACTTGGTTTTGGGGATTAGAAATAACCAATACAGCTTCGACTGACCGAAACCATGACATCCCCGGTGGAATAACATGCACTGCTGAAAATATTAAATTCATTAACATGATAATCCATGATACAGGTACTGGCATAGATTGTTGGAAGACTGCAAAAAATAGTGAGACGTATGGTTGCATTATTTATCATATTGGAAACAATCTGCTCAACGGCACAAACTTAGAGGGCCATGGACATGGTATGTATTTACAAAATGATACTTTCGGCACCAAATTAATCCACAACAATATTATCTTTAATACTTACGGCTATGGAATAAAAGTTTGGCAAACAACCACAACTGCAGCTTTAGGTAATTTTGATATACAAAGAAACATCGTATTTAATAGTGGAGCTGCTTCTGAAAATTTAGGTGGCGTTGGCAATAATTCAAGAACACATAATTTTTTTGTAGTAGCAAATGGTGAAAACAACCCAGTAAGAAACACAGTAATCAAGCACAATTACACCTATGCTGACCAAACCATGCCCCGACCATCGGTTAATGCTTTTGGCCTCAATTATGGTGTATTAAACATGACATTGGATAGTAATGTCTTAATGTGTCAAACCCGACTAGGGCACAACAATACACCCATTTTTGATGCTTCAGTAAAAGGCAATCAAATTATCGGAGGCATACCACCAGTTTATGGCATATATCTATGGGGATTTACACAAGCAGATTATCCTCAAAATAATTTTATTCCCATTGTACCAACTTCAGGATTAAGCTATTTTGTTTTACCAAATAAATATGAATCCGATCGATCACATATTGTCATTTATAATTGGGATAACTCTAATTCAGTAACCGTAAACATTACTAACACAGGTCTTCAAAATGGGGACCAATACGAACTTATAAATACTTTAGATTATTATAACGACGTAATTACAAAAACATATGATGGAAGTGGAACTATTACTATTCCAATGATTGGCCATACAGCTGTTCAAGCAATTGGCTCAAAACAAAAACCAATTATTTCATTTCCAACTTTTGGCGCTTTCCTATTACGAAAATCTGGACACATTCCTACAAATACAAATAAAAATTCAGCAACTAAAATAATTTCAATCTTACCAAATCCTTCACATGGAAAATTCACAATAAGTAATATCAAAAATATTCATGAAATTTTTTTCTTCAATGTATTGGGAGAACTTAAATACAAGATCATTAATCCTACTTATCAAACATCCATAAATATTGATCTTACATTTCTATCTAAAGGGATCTATTTTTTACAGACTAAAAATGGAAATGATTTGCATATTGACAAAGTAATCATAGAATAAATTTTTACAAATGGAATCTTCCATTATTTAACCGAGTGTAATTTTATTAAACCGCGCTATAAGTAAAAATGCCATAACCGTAAGGCATACAATAAATCCCGTCCAAACACCATATACCTCCCACTTCAAAGTATTTGCCAAAAAGTAACCCAATGGAATCCCTATGCCCCAATAAGCTAGTGTGGTATATAAAGTAGGTAGCTTAACATCTTGCATTCCACGTAATATTCCAATACCAACAGCTTGTAATGCATCAGAAATTTGGAATGCAGCTGCAAATAATAATAACTGACCAGCAATCCATATGACTTCATGCTCTTTTGTAAAAGCTTGAGGGATTACATTTCGAAATAAAACAAATAGAATCCCTACAAATATTGCATAATAAAAAGCCAATAACAATGCATTAAAACCAAATTTCCTTGCCGATGATATATCACCACTCCCCATTGCCTGTCCAACTTTTATACTACCAGCCGTTGACAATCCCATAGAAATCATAAATGCAGCTGCAGCAATAGAAATTGCAATATGATGTGCGGCTTGCTGAATAGCACCAAACCAACCTACAATAATTGCTAAAATAACAAATGCTCCAATCTCACTCGTATATTGCCAACTACTCGGCAAAGAAATTTTTAAAAATTTTTTTATCAACATAATTGATAATTTACAATTAAAAATATCATAAGATTTAAATGGAACAAATTGATAAAAATGTACCAGTAATACGATTACCATGATTAAACGTGTAATAAAAGTCGCAATACCACTTCCCTCCAAGCCCATTGCCGGAAATCCCCAGTGCCCAAATACCAAAATATAATTTAAAAATGTATTTAAAAAAATGGAACCCAGTGAAACGATCATTGGAAACCTATTTTGTTCAAGTCCATCATAAAATTGTTTAACTGAAAGATAGATAATCATAGGTAGTATAGACCAGGTCATCCAATTCAAAAAGGGCTTACCTAAACTAGCAACTTCAGGATCTTGCCTTAATCCATATATAATATTTCCAAAAATAAGAATTCCAAATATTATACAAACACTTATAACAATCACAGAAAAAACAGCATTATTTAAAAATCGACCACTAGCACTGTGATTCATATTTCCCCTATATTCGGCAATAATTGGAGAAATAGCCGTTGTCAATCCAATGCAAGCTACAAATGGAATGCCTAATATATTATTCACTAAGGAAGATGCAGCAAGTTCCTTATAACCCAATTGACCAACCATTAACGCATCAATGATATTAAGCATCATCTGAGACAAATTACCAAAAATAATAGGCAATGCCAATATCAATAATTGAGTTTGATCCTTATTTAAAAAGTAGCTATTCCGCATAAGTTCGCAAAAATACAAGAATGCAATGAATATATTAAATATATCTGAAATTTGTAATCAATTCACCACCTATATTATATATATTCATTTAAAAATATCCTTCATATAACAGTGAATCATTATTGAATTCTTAAGAATTGGCACAGTTTTTACTCTATCTATTAGCGGAGAAATAATCTATCATTGCTTCTGTTACAAAGAATAAAATCTCCACTTTACAAATTGACGTAAATCTACCTAGCTATAGGTACATCTTTCATTACGTACATATTTAATATATTACTTTTTCATATTAAAAAACTTTTAGGGGTGTATATGTATTATCATTTGTCACCGCCTTACTTAAGCATTACCAATATAAATATGTAAATTATATTTTGGTTATTCTTGACACATGTATGCATATTGCAGCGTAACAGAAGCAATTGCACATGTTTGTTTGATGATTCACTATTCGTATTCATCATTCGTTCCCAGCACTTACTTCTACTATTAATGGAAAGCAATTTTGAAATGAACTTCAAAAGGTTCATCTATTCATTGCTTTAAAGAATGACCAAAGAAACAAGGTCTAATTAACCTTGGATACGTGCAGACTTCATGCAATAACTAAATTTAACTCAACTCACAAAACTCATTTTCCTGAAACTGATAATCCAATTATCACGGAGGGAAAGTGATTTTTTTTATTTCGAAATTTTGTGTTGTTAAATTTTTTTATAAATTAAATCTTATTGTATGATTGAACTATGCTTACGAAGTTTTTCAAGAACACTTCACCGAAGTTTTCTTTTTCTTTTCCTCTTTTCACTTGGCTGGCAATTAAATGCCGGTATTGTGTTTAATGGCAGCCCGGGGACTGCAGCACCACCAAATAATCTTGGTGGATTACCGATGTTTTCATTTCCAAATGACCCTAGAACGCTAGGTGATTTAGTGACTTCAGCATCTGTTAGCTATGATTGTCCAAGTCTTGTTAATTTCTCAAGACCAATGACACATGCCAAAATAAATGCTGGATGGAACAATTGGAGTCATGGTTACACTGGTGATGTCTATTATTCCTTAATTGGTGGTAATATGACGATTACTTTGCCTGCTAATACCAGAGGATTTTATTTCTATATGGAAAAAAATTCTTTTGGTACAGCGAATTTAACCGCTACTGCTAATGACGGAACAACTTCTGGTCCCATTCCAGTTACAACACCAAATGGAGCTCAATATTATGGGTTTTATACTACAAGTGCTAGTTGTTTATTGACTACAATTACGGTCAATATACCAGCTGGTAATGTTGGATTTGCAGTAGGTGAATTCGGAATTAATATTGATGCCAATAATGGTGCCATTGCATGTAACAATAACATACAGATTTCATTGGATGAAAACTGTATTGCTACGGTTACACCTGATATGGTTTTAGAAGGAAATATTTCTTCTACTTGCCCTGGTGATTTTACAGTAGTAGTTCGTGACTGGGTTACAAATGCGATTATTGACATTGATCCAATTACGCATTATCCACAAATTGGATTCAAACAAATTGGTCATAAATTAAAAATCACCATTACGGATCCGTCAACAGGAAATAATTGTTGGGGAACTGCTTTTGTTGAAGACAAATTAGCACCAATATTAACTTGTCCTAGAGATATTACGCTTAGCTGCCTTGAAGACGTTTCTCCACTTGGATTAGCAGGTGAAGCAAATGCTTATGAGGCTTGTAGCGCATTTACTGTTAATTATAGTGACTTGATTACTAAAGGTGGTTGCCAGGCTGGTTTCGACAGAATAATTACCAGAACATGGACTGCTGTTGATGCTACCGGAAATAAATCTACTTGTGTACAAACAATTACTGTTAACTTAGGAGATTTAGCTGATGTTGTTCCACCATTAAATTTCACAGGATTAATTTTACCAAATCATACACACTATTTAGTTTGTGATGAAAAATATGATTCTAAATTTAATGCAAATGCTCACTATCGTCCTTCACCTGAATGTGTTGATGATTATTTATTAGATAAAGCTATTTTTGATGCAACTGGTGTTAGAGTACCTAAATTATTAGGTTGGAATTGCATTGAATCAGGAGCTTATGCTGGTCACCCAAATCCTAAATCTATTTATTATCCTGCTCACACTGATCCTCAATCTTGTTGGGCAGCTAATCAAATTGTTATGTGGGAAGGAACAGGTGAGCCATCTGCTGTTGGTTGTTCTAATATAGCTATAACATTTAAAGATTTAAGAATTGATGTTTCTAAACCAGGATGTAATGCTGGTCCGGTTGGTTGTTACAAGTTATTAAGAACTTGGACCTTATTGGATTGGTGTACTGGTGAGATTGACGAATATAGCCAAATCATCAAAGTCATTGATGATGAAGGACCTAATGTCTTGTATCCAGATAATTTAATTGTCAATACTGATCCTTGGAAATGCGAAGGCCGTTGGGACGTTCCTCCTGCTTACGTAGTTGACAATTGCTCTAATGAAGTACATTACACTATTAGAGTAGAGAATGGAACTGTATTGGGTAATGAAAATACAGGTTATATTGTGGTAAATCTTCCTCTTGGTATCCAAAACGCCTATATTGTTGCTGAAGACTGCTGTGGTAATGTTACAGAAAAATTAATTGTAATTGATGTTCAAGATAACACGCCACCAAATGCAGTGTGTATTCAAAAAACAACAGTTACCATCGGAGGAACTCAATCTCCTGGTGAAAATTTAGCAAAAGTATTTGCATCTTCATTTGACAATGGGTCTTTTGATAATTGCGCTCCCCATATTTATTTTAAGGCAATTCGTATGGACGAGCTAGATGGTACCAATAATGGTAGCACTAAAGAATCAACTGTTTGTAACAAAGCAAATGGTGATGATGATTCTAAATTAACTGGTTCACAAACTTACTTTGATGACAATGTAAAATTCTGTTGCGCTGATGCAGGAAATTCAATACGAGTTGTATTTAGAGTATTTGATGTTGATCCTGGAGTTGGACCAATTACTCCAAGCAGAATGAACTCTGGTGGAGATTTATTTGGAAGATACAGCGATTGTATGATAGAAGTTGAGGTTCAGAACAAAGGAATTCCTACTGTTGTAGCTCCTCCTGATATTGTTGTAAGTTGTAAGTTTTGGTTTGATTTAAATAAAATCACAGATCCTGCTGATGCTACTTTTGGAAAAATAGTAAATGATGTTGCTTGGAGAACAAAGGTTTCTACAAATGATGTCGTGTGCAGCTATTTCTGCGAAGAAAATCCGTATACTAAATATCCGGGCTACGTTAAATTGGCTCCGAACCAAGTGGTTCCTGCACCAAATAAAGCATGTGATTTCTATAACAGTTTATTTAATGCTGCGCATCCTGATAATAAGTATGACTTGACTTGGGGTTTTGATGGATATGTATTATCTGCATGTGGCACTACTCCAACAATTAAAGTTAATGACTTAAGAGAATGTGGACAAGGAAGAATCTTAAGAACTTTTTCGGCTCAAGGTCCTAATGGTATCTTGGTTACTGCAACTCAAACGATTTGGGTAGTTAACTGTGATCCTCTATATATTTCAAGAGATTTCTGCGACACAACTGATGATATCGTTTGGCCGGATTGCAAAGGACTTGGAACTCACGTAAATGGTTGCGGAGCAGACACAGATCCTAGTGTTACCGGTAGACCAGTTATATTAAATGGAAAAGATCACAACTGTGCTCTTATTGCAATTGAACCTTTTGATGAAGTATTCACTATTGAACCAGATGCGTGCTACAAAATTCTGAGAAGATGGGTAGTTATTGATTGGTGTCAATATGATCCAAACATTGATCCTACTCACGGACGTTGGGAATTCACTCAGGTGATCAAAGTCTCTGACAAAGTTAAACCTGAAGTTACATGTAATGTTGGTGTTTGCGAACCAGCTGTGATTGATCCAAAACTAAAAGTATGTGTTGGACATATCAGATTAACTGCTACTGCTGTAGATTCATGTACACCAGCTGATTGGTTATCTCATGAATACAAAATTGATGCATATAATAATGGAACAATTGATTTCACAGTAGGTACATTAACTAAACGTCAATTCTCATTAGGCGACAAACCAGTAAATCACAATAATCCATTTGCAGATGATCCAAATAATCCTTTTGATGCTAGTGGTACTTATCCAATAGGTATTCATAAAATCACTTGGTATGTTGAAGATGGTTGTGGAAATATTGGAACTTGTTCAACTTTATTTGAAATAAAAGATTGCAAAGCACCAACACCATATTGCTTAACTGGAATCATTACTGTTCCTATGCCTTCATCCGGATGTGTTGATGTGTGGGCTAAAGATTTAGATTTCAATAGTTATGACAATTGTACACCTAAGGATAAATTGAAATTCTATTTCGACGGCGATACTGCTAAACGTAGCATTAGAGTTTGTTGCGCAGATTTCATTAAAGAAAAAGCAAGTGATGAATTGCGTATACCAGTTCAAATGTGGGTAGAAGATGAAGAAGGAAATCGTGACTATTGCACAACTATAGTTATCATTCAAGACAACCAAAATGTTTGTCCAAACCCTACAGGATTAGCTGGAATTACTGGTGAATTAAAAACTGAAGAAGGATCAAATGCAGCAAACGTGACTGTAGATCTTTACATGAACGGTCAATTATTGAAAAATAGATTCACTGGAACCAATGGATCATATTCTTTCCCTGACTTATCATTCCCTCAGGATTACACCATTAAACCAGGAAGAAATGACAATCCATTAAACGGTGTTACTACTGCGGATATCGTTAAGATGCAAAAACATATATTAGGTGTTGAAACATTAAATACACCATACAAATTGATTGCAGCTGACGTCAATAAAACGAATTCAATAACTGCATCTGACATAGCAGAGACAAGAAAATTAATCCTTGGTGTAATTCCAAATTTCACTAAATCACCAAGCTGGATTTTTATTCCTACTACTACTACGTTTGCAGATCCGAAATCACCTTGGAACTATACTACTGACAAAACAATGGGATTAAAAACACCATCTGATATAGCTAATTTTATAGCAGTAAAAGTGGGTGATGTAAACCATTCAGCAGCAGCGAATGCACAAGGAGGAGTACAAATACGAACAAATGAGAATTTAACTTTTGAAGTTGATGAAACATTTATGAAAGCTGGTGAAACCTATAGAGTTGCATTCAGATCTAATGAATTCAATAATGTAAGTGGATACCAATTTACCATCAACTTTGATAAATTAGGATTATCATATGTTGGTATCGAAGCTGGTGAACTACAATTAACCAATGAAAACTTTGGTTTAACCCAAGTTGAAAATGGAATGATCACAACCAGTTGGAATTCAAACCATCCGATATCAGTAGACAAAAAAGATGTGTTATTCACATTAGTATTCAAAGCAAATCATAATGCAGCTCTTAGTAAATCATTGACCATATCAAGTGATATTACTTATGCAGAAGCATATGATGGACAATTAAATACTCAAGGTGTTAATTTAGATGTTCGTAGCTCAAACGGAGTTACATCATCAGGTGTATTTGAATTGTATCAAAACTCACCTAACCCATTCCAACAAGCTACAGAGATTACCTTCAGATTACCTGAAGCATCTCCTGCTACATTGACGATCTATGATGTAACTGGTAAAGTTCATAGAATTTATAATGTTAAAGGACAAAAAGGATTAAATACAGTTAGTGTAAATCACAATGATTTATCAACTTCTGGAATGTTCTACTATCAATTAGATGCAGCGAATCAAACTGCAACTAAACGAATGATCATCCTAGAATAATGATTTAATTCATAATATTTAGGTAAAAATAAATTATTATAGTTTTCAAAAAAAGCCTTGCTTAACGTAGCAAGGCTTTTTTAATTTTATACCAGTATTAAGAAGAACTATTTTGTACTCACATTCAATTTTAATGAAACATTAAGTTAATTAACTTTAAAAATAATATACAATGACCCCAAAAGAAAAACTATTGTCAGAACTAAAACACAATACATACATTAGGCTTTTACCTTCCACTACACATGGAATAGGTGTTTTTGCTATCCAAGACATCCCTAAAGGATGCAGGGATTTGTTCATGGATGAAGAGGGTGATTGGATTAAGTTGACTTTTGAGGAAGTAAACGAACTTCCTGATCATAGTAAAAAATTAATTGAAAATTTTTGTCTATTTGACGAGGCCTATTATTTTGTCCCTTTAGAAGGATTTAAGAAAATGGACTTATCCTTATATTTAAATCACTCAGATCAACCCAATCTTAATTCCATAGACGATGGCCGATACTTTGAAACTACAAGAGATATTAAATCCGGGGAAGAGTTATTTATTGACTATGGCACCATAGTAGATTCAAATGAATAGCTAAAAATAATGATATTACTTTTATCATCTACGGCAAGTACAAATAGTTAGACTAAATTAAGAAATTCATGCTTTATTAAATTAACCAGGACAGGAGCGTCATACCGTTCATAAAGGTGATGCCCATTTTCAATATTATTATAATGTCCCTTTATTAATTTTAGTACCACACTCATACATTCATTTTGCTCAACCATAACATCATCATTACCACGACAAATCAATACAGGACATTCAATATTCTTTAAATCATCATCATTAAGTCCTTTACCCTGGCCCAGAGTATATAAAAATGAAGCGGTCTGTTGTACTACTTTTTTCCATAAATGTGCTGAGTATCTATTGATTAAAATAGAAGCCAATTTTGGAACTTTAAGTTCTATTAATTCTGCATCCAATTTTAAAACTTCTGCCTTCGCAAATTCAGAAGTCCAATTGAGTTTTGTTCCTAAGGTAATAATACCTGAAACTTTATCGGGATATTGTGATGCAAATTTCATCGCAACATATCCGCCCATACTATATCCAAAAATCTTAACACTTGGAATCTTATTCTGCCTCAAAAAAAAATTAACATCTTTTACAAAAAGTTCCAGACTAAAATTTGAATCAAAAGGCTCCCCACTATGACCTGAAAAATTCATACTCCATACTTGAAAATGCTTACTCAGCAGAGAACTGATATTCAGAAACTGATCTCTATTCCCCAATGCCCCATGTAGGAGTAACAAATTAGGTTTATCCATAATTAATATCAGATTCTATGAAATTAAAAGAAGATATTAACAAAATCATCCAGTCAACTTTCAGTGAATACAATATTGCCACAAAACAATGTCTTAATCCGCTAATTTTTGCTTTAATTCGTCAAAATAAAAACGATCGGTCAAATTGACTAAATTTTTATCTTTCGGATATAATAATTTAATATGATTCGAATACAATAAAGCATAATTCATCCGATCCATTGTTTTCAACTCATTCATTATAAAAAGTGTTTTTGGAATATAGGAAATCTTAGGTAAACTAGTCTTGATATCATTCTGAATTCCACTTAATGTCTTCAAATAATCACCTTTGGCAGATAATATAAATCGATTTGAAGACTCTACTTCTCTAGTTGAATCTGAAACTACATTCCAATAATATGACATTCCAACCTTGAAATATTTTTTTGGATTTAATAATTTAAATTTCTTTTGACTTGTTTTCTTTTGAAAAATCAAAGTTTTGGAAGCTTCATTATATACATTCAGCTGATACTGACAAGTATCACATGCATGTGCCCATGAAAATTCAATAGAATCCACTTCAGATGGATATACTCCTGAAAATGGAAATTCAAGTACTATAGAAGGCTCACCTCTGGATATTGCGTAAATACTATTTTTATAATTTTCTTTGGATTCAGATGATGGATGAACTTCAAAAAAACTTACAAAGTAATTTCCAAACTTCTCAACCAGTGAACTTTTGTCGGTTTTACTGCATAAGAGTGATCCAACTTCATAAACTCCTTCTTTGGCGATTTCGCAGACAGATCCATCAGATTTAACCAACTTTACCTGAGCATTTTTAGGTAAATGAAGTACATCCTTTCCATTTAACGGTCCATATACCAGGCTTTTTAAGGACTTGGCATCTTGTTTATTGCTGCCAACTTTTACGGGGCCGTTTATTAAAACTACGGCATACTCTTGCCCATAACCTGGCAACAAATATACTAGTGCAAAAACAGTTAATAATAATTTAATTTTCATTGCTAATGTTTAATGACTGAAATGTAAAGATAGATACACTTTTAGACTAATTGGTTATCATCTAAGTCAAAAAAAGCAGGGCTATTCGATTTGACAAAAGGATTATTAAATCAATCCAAATCTGAGCCCTCTTAATTAAGAAAAGCATCTAATTTTCTTTGAACATATGGTTTGAATTTGTGCTCATACAATTCAAATAACTCATAAGACAATATTACGGTTGTAACGATAAACACGAAACCCAATTTAATATTAAAAGACAACAATAATAATACGCATATCATCAACAATATAAAGAATTCCAATATTTGAATTAAACGAATGAATGGCATCGATCTGAAAAAATTATGCCGCTCCATCCTCCTATACACAAAGTAATTGAATAGATAAAGTAAAAATGAATACAGATAGATCCGAAAATGCGAAACTTCACAAATAAAATCCCGGTCTAAAATCATTGAAATAATGTTTGCATGGATTGTTACTCCATGCATATCAGGGATTGATCTACCAGTATACTCCTCATTTAAAGGAGTAAAATACCTATCCTTCATAGAAAGCGCCTGTTCTGTTTCTCCACAAAATCCTATAAGAACAATTTTATTTGCAAAATAAGTTGAATCATATTGCAAGGTATCATTTAACAACTGATCTATGTGAATCATGTTGTAATGAACCACCCCATCGTGATTAATTGGATAAGCCATAGAACTATAACCAGGCTGAACTCTTTTAAAATTAATCCATTCTTTCTCAATATGCCTTTTGTGAATAAATGGAAGTGCTGTTGTATCGTATAAAGCAGATAATTGCAAACCAAATGAAAAATTTTCGGAACCGCCAACATGATGTACCGGCTCAAAGGCCCTTACCGAAAACCCATCATTGGTTCCTAAATTAACATAAGCCTCCGTTTTATCTTGAATAAAAAAATCATTAGAACCTAATGCTTTAATACTATTATGAGAGCCCTTCTTTTCATAAAATATATATCCAAATACAATATTATTTGTCTTGCTTATTGCTTGTTGCAACATGCTATCCTCTTGAGTATTATACAATGTGTCAAGAATTAAATCAATACCAATGGCAGCTGCTTTTCTGAAATTGAGTATATCAATGGTTTTAGCCAATTTAGCTCGATCCGTAATCCCTGAATTAATGATTACAATTCGAGAATCAAAGGATACTTTTCGTTTATCTCTAAACTTAGAAAAAGCCACATCCATAATGTCATGGCTTTTGATGGCCTCACTGAATGGGTCAATAAACAATTGATTGACAGGCAAATGATGCATTAAATAAACAAACAATAAACTAAACCCCGAATACGTAATAGCATGTATCCAAAGATGATTCCTCGGTCGCAATAATTTCTGCAAAAATCCTTTAAGTATATTATTCTTCAATCTCAGATTCAACTTTATTCCATTTAATGACACTGTTTATATATACATGCTCAGTGCCCAATCAACAAAACACAAGAGCAAAAGTAAAAACAAATGGGACTACAACAAAACAAACTTATTAGATTAGTCATAACTTTATTCGATCCATTCATATATCTAAGGCATATTATCATAATATGTATAATACCTGATTATTCCATTTAAAAGTCCATCACGAACTAAATACGCAATGCCATCTTTGGCACAATGATACACAGATTCATCTTTACCTAAATAACTACTAAGGATGGGGTCTATATTAAAATTGTATTTATTTGAAATATTAATCTTTTGAATGGTTATTGACTTTTCATTGTTTTCAAAAAAAGTGTATATCATGGAATTTGACAATATCCTCCGCTCTATCTGAATTGCAGTATCTATAACGATCCATTCCATGGTAGAAGTTTTTGTCAATTTGACTTCAGTATCAGGTATATCCACAAGTTCAAAGCCTGGAGTGCTACATACACCAGCATTCTGATAGGCATACTCAAATTGGCCATTAGTAATAACTTTCAAATTATATTTCGCCATATGAGATAAGTATGGATTATTTTGATTTGATATTAATTTCAAAATACGTTTAGCCTCTCCAATTTCGCCTTTTTTAAACAATAAAATGGCATAGACGAATTTAATTTTTTGAAAGATCTCAGACTCCTGATTTACCAAACAATGAGCTTTAAGATAAGAATCATAATAACCTTGAGCCAAATCCAGCTTACCTCGCAAAATGTTTATCGCAAATAAATTAAGATCACTCCAGTAATATGTCGGATCCAAACGCTTGGTGATTTCAAAATATTCTTGTGCCTTCAGATAATACTTCTGTTGAATCAATAAATCAATTGGAGATAAAAAATCATCTCCCCTTCCTGTCCTTGGTTTTTTAATTCTCAAATTCCAATCCAATTCAAATGGAAAAAGAAGAGCGTCCCCTTGCAGTTTTCCCACATTCATGCCCAATAATACATAATTCACTCCTAAATTATTGAGAATTTCCTTTCCCTGATAAAATTTAGAAATATATTCTAAACACGGTATAGCTGATTGATAAGCCGAAATTTGAGTCAATCGATTAGCCAATTCAAACAACTCAATTAAATCATTGACCTGTTGTATAACTACTTGTGCGGATAATTTACGCTCTTGTTTGTTTGGGTAGGCTTTTATTAATTTATCATTAATGCCATAGACTTCATACATTCTATCAATTAGATCCGGCAAGATTTTGATCGACTTATATCCTGCCAAATAACTAATAAAAACACCTTGAATGTCAGCATCCCGCTCCATTTCCAATGATCCTTTAAAAGTTTTATCGTATGCAATAAAACTAGTTTTAGGTAGATCATTAGCAGTCTGAAGTGCATGGACTAATTCATGGGCCAGGATAAAAGACAATGCATCCAGGGAATCTTTACCAAAGGCAATACACAATTTATAGGCACTCAACTCTAATTGGATTGTATTTCTGCTTTTTATGTATACTGCAACATTCTTTTTGTTTTTTACCAGTTCAATCTTCGGTCTGGATGTATTAAAATGGCCATGAACTTGATATAATCTATCCAATACATATTGGGCAACATCGAGTTGTCCAGACCCAAAAACGAATTGAGGCAACATCAAAATGAGATAAAGAGATAAATTGCGAATGTATACCATTTGACAAAGTTAGAATATGATCTACTATAAATATCCAAAATGATTGCTTCGTTATCTCATTTAATAGAAATTTAAATTAATAATATACCTTAATATATATCATATTGTTTTTCAATAGTTTAAATATATAACAATAAATTAATCTTATATTATTTTGCTATTACAAATAAAAACCTCTAGATTGGTGGTAACTTTAGCTTGCAAAATGGTATATACTGATGAAAAATATTACAACCATGATAGATGACTCTGATTTATTGGAGTTATTACGTGTTGGTGATTCAAAGGGATTTAAAGAAATTCATTTGAAATCATTTAAATTGTTATCCAAATATGTAATAAATAATAGTGGAAACTTGGAAGATGCCGAAGATTTATTTCAGGATAGTCTGATTGCCCTTTTGAATAATATCAGAAAACCCGAATTCCAATTGAGTTCAAGTTTGCAGAATTATCTTCTATCCATTTCACGGAATTTATGGTTACGGGAATTGAAGAAAAATAAAATGAGACATGTTGAAAATTTGGATGGCATAACGGAACAATGGATGAACATTTCAGATGATGAGGTGGAGAGCATGGACTTGGAAAACAAAAGACAAGAAGACCTCTCTAAGCAATTTGCCCTATTGGGTAATGATTGTAAAACCTTGCTTACTGAATTCTATTATTATCAAAAATCTCTTGATGAGATTTCAAAAAAAATGAATTATACTTATGATTTTATCAAAGTAAAAAAGTTCAGATGCATGAAAGAACTTAAAAAAAACATGCTTTAATCATTATAAATACTTACTATGGAATCTATCGATTATAAAACCATACTTGAAAAACTAGGACCGGAAAAAAACTTTTCGAATCTTACTGAAGATGAATTATATGTTTATGATTTAATTAAAGCTATTAAGCATACCGCAGCATTAGAAGAAAAAAATAAAATTTCTCAAGCCATTTATCAATCTACTGACCCTAATAAATTGGGCACTTCTTTTGACCCACCAGCCAATCCATCCATTTTTCCATTTAAATGGAAAATCTGGTATAATGTTGCTGCCAGCATTGCACTTATTATCATTACTTTTTTAATCCTTAGAACAAATTCAGCCGACCCTAGTGAAATGTTCACCTTGAACTTTAAGCCTGAAACAGAATATATCATCAAAGCGAAAGAAAACCTATCACAATATGGCATGATTGATCCACAAGCTGAATCAAGAGACTCCATATTAAAAGGACTTGAATTATACGAGACTAAAAATTACAAAGCAGCTATAGCTTTGCTTACAGACTATTCGATCCATTATCCTGAACAATACACCGCGCGTTTCTATTTGGCACTTGCTCAAATGAATGAAAATCAATTTGAAGCAGCTGAAATTAATTTAGCTTTATTAAACGACAATAACCAATTAGAATTTTCACAAGAAGTAAAATGGAATTACGCCTTATGTCTTTTAAAAATCAATAATGGAATACCGAAAGCAAAAATGATCCTGCAACAGATAGTCCAATCTAATGGCAAGTATGCGCTTCAAGCGACTGAAATTCTCAAATCATTATAACTTTTTTACAGCTTTAAAAATTTCAGAATTCCTTGTTTTCTTAACACTCATGTTAAAACTAACACGATCGACAACCAAAAATTATAAATTGGACCACCCTAAAATTCCAATTGCCAAATGCCATTTGTAAAGGTTTATATACATTGTGTTTGGAGCACTAAAAACAGGGTTCCTTTCCTGGATTCAAAAGAATTGAGAATAAAGGTTTGGAATCATATGAGAGATAATGCAAAAGTAAAAGGAATCTTCATTGATTTTGTTAATGGATATTCAGACCATTGTCATTGTTTAGTCTCTCTAGGAGTTGATCAAACCATTCAGAAAATAATGCAACTCATCAAAGGTGAATCTTCATTTTGGATTAACAAAAATGGATTAACCAAGCACAAATTTGAATGGCAAGATGAATACTATGCTGCATCTGTTTCTGAATCAATACTGAATAAGGTTAGAACATATATCAAAAATCAGGAAGAACACCACAGCAAAAAGACATTTCAGGATGAATTTGATGAATTTATTAGCAGTAATGGATTTGAGAAATTTCCCTCCATCTAAAGATGGAGGGGAATTCATATAGAGACGATTTTTCTTTACAGAGGATGAGGTTCTTTCCGTTTACAATTAAATATTGAGTCATCATTTTAAATAGGAATGCGGTATCCTGTAAATAGGAAAGCGGCTTTAGCCCATTCCTATTATAACCAATTAATAAATTGGTTTTAGCCAAATAAAAAAAACATTCAACAGAATTCAGAAATCCGCGAATAAGCAAAGTTAATGCCCGTAAAAAAATAATCCGAATACAACCTATTCCAATAAAAGTGAAGGTTTTACCAACAATAGGAATGCGGCTTTAGCCCATTCCTATTATAACCAATCAATAATTCGCTTTAACCAAATAAACCAATGTCAACGATTAATCTGAACCTTTCGTAATTCGCTCTATGATCTATCTGACATCATTTACAAATTAAACTAGATGTACACACATGGGCGAAGACAATAACATTAGAGGAACAGCGTGTTCTCGAGAACAGTTGTCACATTGATATCGCAATACAGTCTCAATGTTGTCTCAATGCCAAATAAGATTACATCATAACTAACATGTAACAATTTCAGCTAAAAATTCGTTTTATTTGTACAATTCCCTTCATGTGATATTTGCACATACTACAAAAAAATATAATATATAAAAATAAATATGTCAATTATATATAAAATTTACAATTTCATATGTTGGCTATCAGATCTAAGATATTTTACCTTCAATGCTAAAAATATCGCTCCTTATATCCATAATCATTTAGACCTAGATTTGCACTCCATTCAAGAAAAATTAAAATGAGATGAAAAACATGAAGATACCTCCAATTATTGAAGTGGAAATGTTTCTAAACATTTATAAAAATGCTGACGTATTGATTTTCGATGTAAGCAACAGTAAAAACGCTAAAACGAACTACGATGCTGAACATATAGAAGGCGCCTTGTTTGTTGATCTGAATACTCAATTAGCGGACATTAAAAGCGATGTTTCCATCGGGGGACGACATCCATTGCCAAAAATAGAAACCTTTGCAAAAACATTGACCGATTTAGGAATTTCAAAAGACAAGCATGTAATTATATACGACGACAACAATGGTTCAAATGCAGCTGCCAGATTTTGGTGGATGCTCAAATCAGTTGGACACAAAAAGGTTCAAGTATTAAACGGTGGATTTAATCATGCTAAAAATGAAAATTTCCCAATGAGTTCAAAAGTAGAATATATTAAACGTGCTTCTGGACCTTATCAAATAAGCCAGTGGAGTTTGCCAATCATCGAATTAAACGAAGTAGAACGTGTTTCACAAAATCTGAATTATTTAGTAGTTGATGTTCGATCCAAAGAACGATATGAAGGAAAAAATGAACCTATTGATTTAATTGCGGGTCATATTCCAGGCGCCATAAATATACCATTTACTGAAAATTTAGACGAAAACGGTTTATTTCTAAAACCTGATGCATTAAGAAAAATCTATGAACCGATTTTTAAAGAAATAAAAACTGAAAATATTATAGTCCATTGTGGTTCCGGTGTAACGGCTTGCCATACTTTACTTGCTTTAAATTATGCTGACATGGAAATACCAAAACTTTATGTTGGTTCATGGAGTGAATGGAGCAGAAATAATAAAAAAATAGAAACAACGAATATAACGCTTTAAGTGATATTTTTGAAAGTATAAGTATCCAACAAAAATAAAAATCAAGTATTTGATACAAATATACCAAAATAATTTTAGGCTTTACTAAAGATTAAGATAAAACATCTGGAAAATAAAAATCATAAATTTACAAATAAGATTCTATTCCAACTAAATTGGGAAAGCTCTAACCCTCCATATCAATTTTTTAAATGAGCTTACTTAGTTACATACGAAATTCTCAAAGATTCCTTGGATCAAATCAAAGAACGAACATATTAAAAGTTATTACAAAAATAATTAAACTTAAAACAATAACTAAGGTTAGTATTTGCTTTTGTATGAACTTAGAAAAATATCAAAATACTTATAGATAAATAGCTTTTATCTTTGAATGATCATTATGGCAGAACTAAGACCCCAAATCTTTTATTTCGAAAATTAATGATTTTTAATTAAAACTAAATAGTACTTATTTTTAAAAAATTATTTGATTTAAATACTATTACTCCCCCTAATTCAAATACTTACTTTTTAATGCAATATATTTCGAATTTGAAATGAAAGGCTTTAATTCTGGTTCTTCTTCGATTAATTTAAAATCTCTAAAACCTTTTTTTATTTCTGATTCCAAAAGTTCGAAAGCTTTGGTCTCCTCACCTTGAGCCAAATGAATACACAATGCAGCATTGATGTACTTAGTTACATCATTGGGATAAAGCAATTTATATTCTTTGATGATTTTTTCAGCTTCACTATAATCTTTTTCTAAATAATACATAAAGCAAAGGTTGATTCTTGAATCCTTTTCAGATGGATCTAGTTGAATCGTTTTAGCATATTCTACTTTCGCTTTGCTGTACTCTTTATTCAATTCATAAGCTGCTGCTAGATTGAGATGAGCCAATGGAGATTCAGGATCAATTCTTATCGCTTCTATTCCATATTCAATGGCTTTAGATGTCGAATCTAAATCATAATAAATGGCAGCAAGATTAGCAATTGGAAAAACCCATTTAGGCGAACATAAATGAGCTTTATTAAAATACACTATGGACTTGGCATAATTTTTTGTTCTTCGTTCCAATAGTCCAAGTTCATTATATGCATAAGCAGCATTAGAATCTAGTGCTATAACTTTAAATTGTTCTATGAATGCTTTTTTATATAACAAAGTATCTTTTTTGCGCTCACCTGCCAATCGCAAGTTTAATCCTGAAAAATAATGCGCTCTCGCATTGATGTCCTTATATAAAAAATGGGATTCACCTAATAATTCAGCAGCTTTGTTCAAATAAACTGGAAATTTTTCATATCGATCATCGAAATTCCAACGTTTTTTTAATTCTTTAGGATCTGCTTTCAAATAATCATTTATAGCTTGTTGGGCTTCATCTTGAAATGCTGCAGCTAACTTGCTTTTCATAGCTGCCCACTCATTCGCTAATGATTTATCATCTTTAAGTTGTTGATACAGACTCCAGGCTGAATTATCTTCGGGGTATAATAATCGTCCACTTTCTATCGCTTTATTAAATTGATCCAATTTAGCATTAGCTATGGGTGGCACTTTATTTATATCATTAGCACTGGTAGGATCAACTTTTGAAGCTACTGATAATTTATCATCATTTGAATCACTTTTTTGTAATGCAGATAAACTTGTTGCATCCACATTACTCAAAGAAACACTTTTTGCACCTATGGCCATTGGGATTTGACTCCTGGGCAAAGCAGCTTCCGGAACTTTGTCACTGAGAAATTTTTCTATTTCAAAAAGCGTCACTTTACCATCATTATTCAGATCTGCCAATCCGGTCAATCCCTGAATTAAATAATAAGAAAAAAGTCCTCTACCCCCACCCCAATTTGGTCCTTCCAATGAAAGTTCGTCTGGTTGACATGACATTAATTTCACTTCATTAGCAAATTGTTTGGCGAGATTTGAAGCTGTTGCCTGGGTTCCACCTATTTCACTTCCTGCCAGTTTTCCAGATCTACATGCATCTGTAATAACCCATACTTTGGCTTTAGTTTGTAGAGACAATGTCGAAATAATTTCTTGAAGATAAACTAAACCAAAAGTACCTCCACCCATATAAACTTTTGAAGGAGCATCCCAGCACAACAAAAACCCTGGCTGTGTTAAGGTTTTTCTTTCTACATCACCGTGTCCGGCAAAGAAAATAATCACTTGATCTCCTTCCTTCGTCTTCTCCATGAGCCAATCTAAACTCGAAGCAAACTGGCCTGCTGTTGCCTTTTCGTTAATCAAACAAGTGATGTGATCATCCGGTATTTTACCGCCAGCAGGACTTTTTAAATATTGAGCAAAAGCTAGTGCATCTTTATCTGAATACGACAAGTCCGGTATATTGGGATTTTGGTAATCTGAGATACCCACAATGACAGCCCAGGTATTACCAACTGTTGTCGGTTTACCTCCTTCAGGAGCTACTCCTCTCGTATTCTGCGCAATAGTGGATATACTGGTTACATATAAAAAACAGCAAACTAAAAAATATTTCATTTTATAATTTTCTTTGAGCATTTTTAATATTTAGGGCATCACCGCCGCATCGGCCATCTCATAAATATCACCACGATACCAAAAAGCAGCATGCATCATTTTAACCAATTGATTGTTTGGTTCCTTATTTTTTAAGACCTTATAAATCAAAGCAGCCTCATAATACCATTCATCATTTTCAAGGATTATTGCTTTCATCAATAATTGAGTTGTTGCATCTGCCTGATTATAAATTTTTGATTTACTTAATTTGGTTTCAGGTGTATTTGATGGTTCCATCTTTTCTATTACAATTGAATTTGTAGAGGAACCAATTGTAGGAGTTTGAACTGAGCTAACTACCCATTGATATTCCTCATCATATTTCAATTTGATTTTTTTTAGATCGACATCCACAAAAGTATCACTTACTTGTATGGAATAAATATTCTTGCCACTTGAATTTTTTATTACCAATTGATAAGAAGTTGTATTAGCTGGTCTTGACCATGAAAATTGAGTTGCCTTTAATTCTAATTTTCCGGCTGGGAGAATCAAATGTATGTGTTTGCCAACTCCACCCCAACCATCTTTAGCTCCTTTATCTCCAAAACCATCCTTAGCTCCTTTGTCCCCAAATCCATCCTTAGCTCCTTTGTCTCCAAATCCATCTTTGGCGCCCTTGTCTCCAAACCCATCTTTAGCTCCTTTATCTCCAAATCCATCTTTAGCTCCTTTGTCTCCAAAGCCATCTTTAGCGCCCTTGTCCCCAAATCCATCCTTAGCTCCTTTGTCACCAAAACCATCCTTGGCGCCCTTGTCTCCAAATCCATCTTTAGCTCCTTTGTCTCCAAAGCCATCCTTAGCTCCTTTGTCTCCAAAGCCATCCTTAGCACCCTTTTCTCCAAACCCATCCTTGGCTCCCTTATCACCGAAACCATCTTTAGCTCCTTTATCCCCAAAACCATCCTTAGCTCCTTTGTCCCCAAATCCATCCTTGGCGCCCTTGTCTCCAAATCCATCTTTAGCTCCTTTGTCTCCAAAGCCATCTTTAGCTCCTTTGTCTCCAAAGCCATCTTTAGCTCCTTTATCTCCAAAGCCATCCTTAGCTCCTTTGTCTCCAAAACCATCTTTAGCGCCCTTTTCGCCGAATCCATCTTTAGCACCTTTGTCTCCAAAGCCATCCTTAGCTCCTTTGTCTCCAAAGCCATCCTTAGCACCCTTTTCTCCAAACCCATCCTTGGCTCCCTTGTCACCGAAACCATCTTTAGCTCCTTTGTCTCCAAAGCCATCCTTAGCACCCTTTTCTCCAAACCCAACCTTGGCTCCCTTGTCACCGAAACCATCTTTAGCTCCTTTATCCCCAAAACCATCCTTAGCTCCTTTGTCCCCGAAACCATCTTTAGCTCCTTTATCCCCAAAACCATCCTTAGCTCCTTTGTCCCCGAAACCATCCTTAGCTCCTTTGTCTCCAAAACCATCCTTAGCACCCTTTTCTCCAAACCCATCCTTGGCTCCCTTGTCACCGAAACCATCTTTAGCACCCTTTTCTCCAAAACCATCCTTAGCGCCTTTGTCCCCGAAACCATCCTTAGCTCCTTTGTCTCCAAAACCATCCTTAGCACCCTTTTCTCCAAAACCATCTTTAGCGCCTTTGTCCCCAAATCCATCCTTAGCACCCTTGTCTCCAAAGCCATCTTTAGCTCCTTTATCTCCAAAGCCATCTTTAGCTCCTTTGTCACCAAAGCCATCTTTAGCTCCTTTGTCACCAAAGCCATCCTTAGCGCCCTTGTCTCCAAAGCCATCTTTAGCTCCTTTGTCCCCAAATCCATCCTTAGCTCCCTTATCTCCAAAGCCATCTTTAGCTCCTTTGTCTCCAAATCCATCTTTAGCTCCTTTTTCCCCAAAGCCATCCTTAGCGCCCTTGTCTCCAAAACCACTCTTTTTAAAATTATTAATAGTTGTCCAATTAGCATCTCTGTTACCAGCTAAATTAGCTAAATCAATGGCATCTTGCAATCGCTCACCAATTTTACCATCTATGTTAAAATTCCTCCTTCCCTCTTGAACATTGCAAACATCTTTAAGGATATTAACTCCACTTTTTAATGAAATAAATTCAGCATTGTAGTAAATCATGGCTTTTGCGTCATTCGCTAATGTTACCTTACCATCTAAAGTCAAAACGACGCCCGGTGTAACTTGATTTATATTAATAACATCTGATAAATAACTAACAGATCCACTTACCGAAACAACTATAATTGCTTTTTCTTGAGCCAACACATTGGCAAAGAATTGAATTAAGAAAATAAATAATAAAACTAATTTTTTCATTTTATTTGATTTAATATTTTTCGATTTTATTTTTACTTATTAAAATTATATTCTATATCCTTTAAGCCTTTTCATAAATATACCATTGCTCTACTTGATTTTTCTTTCCCAGAATAAATATAATATTATGATAGGTTAAAATTTGACCCGTTGAAGATTCATAAGTACTTTTTGGATCCCCATAAACTTTTAAAACTGATTCCACATTCGAACCAATGGAAATACCTCTGAATGTTTTTCCTTTATATTTAGGTTTAGTACCAAGAAAATATATTTTATCATAAGATTTCACTTGTTCTATTATGTACAATGTGGAATAATTACTTTTCTTGGTTGAAGTAGACAATTGAGTTTTATCTCCAATATTGATGGTTTTCATGTTTGGCAAAATACTTTTAGTGATTAAATTTCTCAAATTTAGAGAATCAATTTGTTCATCATCACCGTAATCTTTAGCCGGAGTATATTCAATGTGATTCATCAATGTTGCACCTCCCGACCCTTTAGATTTGTCATCTTCTACAGGTTCATTGATGATAATTTTAGGTTCCTTTATATCTTCATTAAAGAAATCTTTAGGTCCTAGAACCAGCACTTTTAAATTTAATTTTGCAATTGAACTACCCTTTTCTGCAGCAGTTTGAAAAATAGTTTTGGCAATCGAATCATTACCCGAATTTGCTTCTAAAACACCTAATAAAACTTCTATATCTAAAGTTGTCTTTTCATAATTTTGTTTAGCTCTTAATCTACATTCAACATTGGCATAGAACGCAGCTCGAGTACTATCACCTAATAAAGCATACGCACAAGCTTTGTTTAAATACGCTGGTGCAAAATTTGGATCTAAACTTATTGCGGCATCAAAATTAAGTAAGGCTTGATATACTAATTTCTGGAAAGGATTAAATACGATCAATTTTGGTTTTGAACTTCCCCATCCACCAGTCGTTTGATTGTTTTGAGGGGGTTCAATGATTGGCCATCGTTCTTGAAGCTCAATCTCTATAGGATATTTATATTTTAATCTTTTTTTAGCATATTGCGGAAAATCAATTATAGCTTGTAACAATATACTTACGCCCAAATTATTATAAATTTCCCTGCTTTGATAATCTTGCAAAACAAATTTTGAAAATTCATGGGACATCTCAAAATGTTCTGTTAAAGTTAACAGATTAGCCATATTGAAAATCTGAATAAGGTCTTGCAACTTATCAAAGGTTCTTGTGCACAATTTTTTTCTATCAGCCAAAGAAGGATATTTTGCAAGTTTACTTGGTAATTTGTATGCCTTATAAATGGAATCAACTAAAGCCCCCGCGTTTTCGAAATATCCAAAACCAGCAGTATAACATAAGAAACCACCCAAATAATCAGCTTGTGTTTCATTAACTACATCATCTTGAATGCTGTCTAACTTCATTCCGATATCTAAATTTTTGAAATTGGTAACAAAACCCCTTCGCCAGGCGTGTTTTTCATAATGATGGGTTAGTTCATGACCTAAAATAAAAGCAAGAGCAGCATTAACTTTAGCAGTATCGCGAAAACTCGCACACACATCGTAAGCCTTCTCCTCTAAATTAATTTCCATTTTCTCATAGTCCATGTACGCCCCATAATCTTCCTTTTTATTCATCACAAGTGTAGGAACAGGATATCTAAAATCTCCTCTGGCCTCAACTAATCTATCAAAAATTTCAGTGGCGTGCTGAAGTTTAAGCTCATCCACTTTGGAATTATTAGTTGTATTTTTTTTCAACTTAACAGTTGGACTTTGTATCATAGATAGGGTACCAAAACTTCTATTTTGACTAATTCCCTGATACAAAGTTCCAATAAGAAATAAAATACAAAATAATTTATTCATGATATTCCAAATCCTGATTTTATAAATAAAATAGATGTCACACGAACATTGGAATCATTCATTTCTTCCTTTTCACTAGCTCTATTCCTTTTCATAAATTAACCAGCGATCTACCTTTCCTTGATTTCCCAAAATAAAAATAATGGACTTATAAACCAATATTTGACCGACAGGTGTCTCAATGGTAGTTTTTGGATTACCATAAGCATCTGTGACTGCTTTGAGATCACTTCCTATTTTAATTTTTCTTCCTGATTCACCACTATAATTCGGATTGGTTCCATGAAAGAAAACCCGTTTATCGGTTTTTTCATTTTCTCCAACAAACAAAAATGAATTTGGACCTTGCTCATTTACTTTAGAAAAAGTTATCTTATTTCCTATAACCAATGATTTAACATTGCTAAATTCATTTTCAAGCACAAGGCTCTTCAAATGTTGTCCATCGATAAGCTCTTTCTTAGCAAAACCTCCAAAAGTTTCACTCTCTGAACCTAGGTCTTCATTGTTCAATATTTTCAAATTGATTTTCGCCAAACCGCTATTTTGGTCAGCTGCAGACTGAAATAATTTCTTTGCTTGTTCAGTATGTCCATTTGTGGCTTCAATGATACCCATTAATATATCAACATCAACCAAAGTTTTTGCTTGCTTAGTTTTACGGGCAATGGATCTTGCCTCTTTGTCACCATAAAATTGAGCTCTATCCAAATCACCTAAAAGTGCATAGGCACATGCTTTATTTAAATAAGCAGGCGCATAATTCGGGTCCAAACTGATAGCGGCATCAAAATGGAGTAGCGCTTGTTTAATTAATGTTTCTCTGATTGTGGCGAATCCATCTCCACGAGAGGATGCTTGCAGATCAAGTTGAATTGGATATCTAAACTTCAATTCGCCTGCATTAAAATACTGAATGGCATCTAACAAGGCAGTAACTCCCAAATTATTATAAATTTCACGACTTTGATAATCCTGAAGCACATATCTATAATACTCGTAAGCTTCTGAATAATTTCCGATGGCTGTCAAAAGGTTTGCCATATCAAAAACCTGTATCAATTCCTTCAACTTTTCTAAAGTTCTGGCAGACATTTTCTTTCTATCTGATAAGGATGGATACTTAACCATGATTTCAGGCAAACCATAATCCTTATATAGTGCCTGTATTACATCTCCGGTTTTATCAAAAAAACCATACCCAGCAGTATAAGATAAAAATCCCCCAAGATAATCTGCTTCAGTTTCCTTTGCTACATCATCTTGAATACTATCCAACTTTAAGCCTATATTTAAATCTTTAAAATCTGCAACGAAACCT
The DNA here is from genome assembly GCA_016712225.1 of Candidatus Defluviibacterium haderslevense. NCBI lineage: Bacteria > Pseudomonadati > Bacteroidota > Saprospiria > Saprospirales > Saprospiraceae > Candidatus Defluviibacterium > Candidatus Defluviibacterium haderslevense. Next base: position 4,456,685 of record JADJRL010000003.1, read on the forward strand.
CTTTTCCATGCATGCTTTTCATAATAATGGGTTAGTTCGTGTCCTAATAAAAAAGCAATTGCAGCTTCTACCTGGGCATCATCTCCAAACTTAGAACAGACATCAAATGCTTTTTCTTCTAAGTCAATAGTCATTTTCTTATAATCCATACTAGCTACAGCATCCTCACTTTTACTCATAATGAGATTAGGTACCGGATATCTAAGATCTCCTCTGGCTTCAACCAACTTATTGTAAACTTTTAAGGCTTTTTTGTATTTAACAGAATCTACACTGCTTCTTGTAACTGCACCGGATGGATTAGGTCTTTGAACCATTGATAGCGTTCCTAAACTCCTGTTTTGGCCATTTATAAATGTACCTAGAGTTAAATAAATTAAAATCAAAATGAATTTCTGCATTTCTTTTATTTGATTAAATATGATATATCCTAATTTGAAGTAAAGTTATCAATAAATCAATGAAAATCAAAATTATTCTAGCAATCAAGTCTATTTATTATAATTTCTTAATATGTTACTCCATTTAAACATGAACTCCGCCCTTATTGATGGACTTAGATATTGAATTCTGAGATTCATTTTAGTTTTTTTTAAAAAAATTAATAAGCTTTTAATCTTAAACTAAAGACCAAGTTATACATTTAAAAAACACTTCAACTTAATTAACATTTATGTATAATTTAAGTAGGCTTCAAATTATTTGGGCAATTTATTTATATCATTAATTTTGCTTTTATCAGATTACATTGTCTCACTGCACAAATTGAAAAAGCCAAAAAAAATGATTTATACCCATATAAGCATTTGAGTCTAAACCTTTCAACATGATAGTGTATCAACCCTTCATAAAGGTGGAAATTTTTTCCATAATTTTTTCAACCAATCCTTGGATATTTCCCTTGTCTCCAGTTAATTGAAATTCACCTAAAGAATTAGTGCCTAAAAATACTCTAGCTCTTAAGTTTATGTTATTTCCGGTTACATTGTATAAACCTTTTATTGAATATGCATTTTCATATTCATTGACATCCACATATATTAATTCAGCATCTGCACCCTGCGCAGTTAGTTCTCTAAAATATTCTGCAAGTGTATGTGTAATATTTAGATGATCGGACATATTCTTTTCATCTAAAAAGATATTTCTAATAAATACAGGTTTGGGTTGGGCTAGTTTTATTTTAACCGTAGAATCAACAATACCAATATCAAAGCTTCCTCCCCCATGTGGAAATGCAACAATGGGAACTTGGATTTTATTAATACTCTTAGCATATTCCGGAACCTTGTCCAGTGCATATTGAAAAAGTAAAGACAAATCAACTCTTTTATCTTCTGTAACAGACAATCCACTCATCCCTTGCAGCAAACTATAAGTCAATAAACCCTGCCCATATTTACTAGCCTCATAACTAACTGCGTCTGCAGCACTTCCCGAAATAATAAAAATACCTGATCTATCTTTCATCCGATCCAACGCTCTAATTTGTGATGGACTCAAATCTTTTGCTCCTAATGAAGATAAAGCTTCAACTGCTTTTCCCGAATGGCAAGCATCAAATATAACAACTTCTTTATGAGCAGGAATGGCCGTTAACCACTTAGTCAAATCACCTGATGACACCGTATAATTATTTCTTATTTCTGGATCACTTAAATTTTCACTTCCAATGTCCTTGGTTAAATAATAAAATTGATTTTTTTCTGCTTGCCCATAAGTTGTTCCATGGCCAGAAAAATAACAAATAACCACATCTCCAGTTCCTGCTTTTTCAGCAAATTCTTTAAGCGTTTTTTCTATATTAGCTCGAGTTGAAATATCCTGAGAAATCTTACCTGCAGTTGATAATACCCTGATATAAACCCGGTCATCAAATAACCTAGATCCTACTGCTTGAAGTCCATGCGCCATTGCAGCAGCATCCAAATCAGGAAACCTTAAATCCAAATTAGTCCCTGAATAATCAGAAGTACCGACTACTAATGCATACAAATGGGGCTTGCCTTTATGAATGATGGTTTTTGGATTAGCTACATTAGTTTCTGATCCTTTACTACCTTTATAGGGAAAATAAAAAAAATCGTGAGCATGACTTTCCAACCACCCCTCCTCATTGTATACCCTTAAGGTTATTACATTGGTATCCTCTTCATAAAATTTTAGATATGTTTTTAAATCAATTTGAATTTCAGTTTTTCTGCTTGGATTAGCATCTTCAATGACTTCTTTATGATTAATAAAAAAACTTAGTTTACCTATTCCTCCAGATCGTGCAAGAAATTTCACACGTAATAAATCACCCTCAATTTTACCTTCTAAATCCGGATATAAAGCTATACTTTTTAATGCTGGCACATCATGGTATTCAGTTTCTATTAATCCAAAAGTTTCTTCAAGTAATCCTGGTTCATAATACCGCTCTTTTAATTGTTCAAGCGCAATATCCTCCAATCCAACCTCATAATCCATATGCAACATGGCACCTTCAGAAGCATCAAACAATCCATGTGGTGTAGTAACTACCCAATCGGTATCATCTAAAGATATTAGATTTGCAACTTCTTTTCCAGTTTTACAATTCCATAATTTCGTGGTTTCATCTTCACTTGCAGATAACAAAAATCTGCTATCTGGTGAAAAATCTAAAGAATATACTTTTGAAGTATGTCCTTCAAGATAAATAGTAGTTTTATTGGAAAGATTAATCAATTCAATGCCACCGTCATGATTACCTGATGCAATTAAATTTCCGTCTGATGAACTCGCGACTGACAATAATTTATTTTTTAATTTTCCAAGTGTTTGGACTTTTTTTCCAGACTTAAGATCCCATATATTTATTTGTCCACTATTATTTGTTGTAAATAACTGCTTGCTGTCAAAGGATACTGATAAACTATTTATAACAGATTTGGTATTAAAATTAAAAATCAATGATCCGAATAAATCGAAATGCTTGACTACACCATTCTTGCTGGCTGTCACAATAGATTTGCCATCAGGTAAAAAAACAGCTGAACTTACTTCTTCTTCTTGCTTAAACATTTGTAATTCCTTACCAGTCAAATCCCACAATTTTGTACATCCGGTCAAACAACCTGTTAATATTGAATTACCATCACTTGAAAATGAAACAGAATTTACTTCATCAGGTAATTCAAATGATCTAATTTCTTTACCATGTTTATCCCATAACTTTGCAGTTTTATCTTCGCTACCGGTAAGTAAATATTGACCATTTGGTGAAGCCGCAACAGAAACAACTCGTTTTTTATGACCTACAAAATTATGGTATTTATAATTAAGTATATCCCAGAGCTTAGCTGTATTGTCGCCATTTCCAGTTAAAATAAAATTCCCATCTTTTGAAAAACATGCAGCATGAATATCATGTGAATGCCCTTGAAAATGTTGCACTAGATGACCATTTAAATCAAACATATTCAAAGTCTTGTCGTCACTTCCAGACAAGATAGCCTTTCCATTGGGAGAAAAACACAATGAAGTCAAACCCCATTCATGTGCTTTAAATTCCTGCAGGACCTTTCCAGATTTATTCCATATCTTTACTTTCCCATCGTAGCACCCAGAAACTATGGTTTGATTATCAGGTGAAAAATCACAAGAATGTACTTTTCCTGGATGTTTGATCACTTGTAATATATCTCCATGAGTATTCCACAAAATTGCGGTACTGTCATCACCACCAGTAACTAAATATTCATGGTCTAAACATAAACTTACATGTTTGACTGATCCCTTATGCCCAATTAATGTACTAAGTTTATTACCAGATAAATCCCAAACAACAGCTGTGCTATCATCGCTACCCGTAAGAATAAATTTTCCATCACTAGAAAAGGATACACTATTAATCGCTTTCTTATGTGGAAAAGTATGTTCTAATTGGCCGCTTGTATTCCACAACTTAGCTGTATTATCACTACTCCCCGAGAGTATAGACTTTCCATTTGGAGAAAAAAACAAAGAATTGATTGAATTTTTATGAGCGTCGATTCTTACTACCAATTTCCCATCCACCGTAAAAATACTAATTTTTCCATCTTTACTGCCAGTTGCAATTTGCTTTTCGTCAGGCGAAAATGCAACCGCTAAAACTTCATGATTAAAATCAAACGTCTCTATTTCGAGACCATGTGTACTCCATACTTTAGCAGTATGATCTCTACTTCCGGACAAAATATATTTTCCATTTGCAGAACAACAAACTGAAGTAACTCCTTCCAGGTGACCTTTGGGTATTACTAAATGAGCAGGTTGGGATAATCCAACGAAAGAAAACGAAGTCAATATTAGAATAAAATAAAATTTCATATATTATATTTAAAACAAAATCCGTACAAATTACATGATAAATAACGGTTCAATTATAAAGCCAAATTTGAGTTAGTAATATTTTTCAATTAAGATTTTATCAAACTTTCAATTTTTTCAAAAGCTTTCTCATACAAATCCATATAGGGAGCTCTTGGACTCGTCACTTTAAAAACTTCATTACTAACTGGATCTTCGCCTTTAAACAATTTAAATTCTAAACGTAGTTCATTACCTACTACTTCATAATTACCTTGAATGGAATAAGCATTTGGATAACCATCATATTCAGTATAAATGAGTTCAGCGTTTGCACCTTGAGCCATAAACTGACCAAAATAATTAGAAAAACCGGCTACGATTTTATTTGGATCACCAAAACTTTTACTTTGAATTTTACTTTTTGCAAAAACCGGTTTTGATTTTACTTCAGGAATATCTAATATCGTATCAACCAATCCGATTTCAAAACTGCCTCCACCTTTTGGGTACGAAATAATCGGAATTTGAACCCTATTGATGCTTTGAGCTAACACTGGCACACGATCTTTTGCATATCCAAATAATTTAGCTATATCGACTCGTTTATCTTCTGTTAAAGCCAAACCACGCATTCCTTGAAGAAGTGTATACGTTAAAAGACCTTGACCATATTGACTGGATTCAAAACTAACTTTATCCGCAGCGCTTCCTGTAAGTATAAAGGTACCGGATCGATCTTTTAACCGATCTAATGCAACTATCTTAGAAGGACTAATATCTCTTGCCGAAGATTCTAGTGCACTTATCACTTCACCTGAATGACAGGCATCGAAAATTAAAACTTGCTTCCTTGCGGGAATCGCAGTTAACCATGAAGACAAATCATTAGATGAAATGGTAAAATTATTTCTAACATCTTGATTACTCAAATCAGAAGTTGTAACATCTTTGGTTAAATAATAAAATTGAGGCTTTCCATTTTCTGCATAAGTTGACCCATGTCCAGAAAAATAAACTAATAAAACATCCTTTGCTTTAGCTTTTATTGCAAATTCTTTAAGAACTTTTTCAATATTATTTCGATTGGAAATAGAATCAGCATTTTGGCTTGCTGTGGTTAATAAAGAAAGGAAAACATGGTCAAACAATCGATTACCAACGGCTTTCAAACCTTGAGCCATGGACTCAGCATCTTTATCCGGAAAAACAAGTTTTGTAATTTCTCCACTATATTTCGAAGTCCCTACAACCAATGCATACAAATCTGGTAATCCTTTAAAACTAACTGGTTCATTAGTATTTATTTCACCAGAGCCGGATTTACTACCACTTGAATATTTGTAAATTAAAGGGTAAGCCTGACTATGCAATGACTCATCTTTGTTGTATGACACCAGATAAATGTAATTGGTATCTTCAAGGAAATATTTTGAATACTTTAATAAATCAAGATTTTTAACCTCCAATAATCCTTCAGGATTTATATTTGAATCCACCTCCTTATCTCCAACAAAAAGACTTAATTTTTTTGATCCATCTGAATTCGGTTCAAAAAAAACATTGATCTGGTTTTCAATAATCTCAGCTTTAAATTTATTAGACAAATCTAGGGAATTTATGTTTGTTGTTACCACTGGCTGTAGCTTTTCATGTCCAAGCTTTATTCTTAAAAGTCCAGGCTGGTAGAAAGATGATTTTAATTGATCCAACTCAACAACCTCCAAACCAACTGTGTAATACATCAGCTCCATAGCACCAGGGGATGCATCAAACAAACCATCCGGCGTAACAACCGCCCAATCCAATGAATCTATTGAAAATAAAGTTAACACTTCTTTACCCGTAACCCGATTCCAAATCTTGGTTGTTCCATCAACACTTCCAGAAATCAACAATTCAGACTCAGATGCCCTGACCCTTGAAAAGTGAACAGATAAAACTTTACTACTATGGCCAATCCAATCTTTTGAACTTCCATCCATTAAATTCCAAATTCTAATAATACCTGCATTATTTCCAGTGGCTAAAAATTGTTGATTCGTCGACACCGATAGTGCATTGATCATTTCTCCATCAGGAGCGCCATAGTTACCTAATAATTTTCCATTAACAACATTCCACATTTGTACCAAACCATTTTTATTACCGGTAAATAGGATACTGTCAGATAAATAGACTAAACAATTAACTTTAGAAGGTATTTCAAATTTATGGATTGGTCTTTCAGAATTAGAAGTATCAAATACAGAAATCACATTTTCAGTAAAACCAACTGTTGCAATATATTTTCCTGATGTAGAAAAAACTGCTGACCCAATGGCTTCTGGCTGCTTATAAATTTTTAATACCCTACCACGAATATCAGATAATTGTGCTCCACCGTTACTAAGATGTCCTGTCAGTATAGATCTTCCATCAGGCGATAATTCAATAGAAGTAACCTGATTTCTAAATTGGAGACTTTTAAGTGTTTCATTCGAATCTATTTTCGAATCCAGTTTTAAAGGATTGCCATTGCTCTTCCAAAAACCAAATTCACCGCGATCTCCTCCAGCTATAAAAAATTTACTTTCTAATGGAATAGCAACTAAGGGAGGATTTTTGGAATGTTGGATCTTAAAACTATGATAGGTATAATCAGCATTATTCCAAATACTTGCTGTAGCATCGTTACTCATAGACAATATATTCTCAGAAGAATCATTTATAAAATGAGTAAAACTTATTGGTTTTAAATGCCCACAATATCTTTTAATCAGACGACCATTTAAATCCCATTGGCATATAGTATTATCATTAGAAGCAGTTAAAAAGGAATTTCCATCTGGTGCAAAACAAACGGCATTTATCGATAAAGCATGTGCTTGAAAACTTAATTCTCTAGCTTGTTGACTCGAACCCCAGATTTTTATTACTCCATCTTCACTACCAGTTATGATTAGATTACGTATTGAAATATCACATGCAAATATTGCAGCATTGTGTTTAATTCTCTTCAGAATTGTACCATCCAAATTCCATAAAATGGCGGTTTTATCTTTACTTGCAGAAAGTGCAAATTTGCCATCCTCAGACAAACAAACTTGTGTAACTACATTTGAATGCCCTAATATTCCTCTAAGTGGAAATACTTTTTTTGAAAGATTCATCCAATTCCATAAAACAAGTTTTTGATCTTGACTTCCAGTTAATAAGAACTGCCCATCTTTTGAAAAAGCAAGAGAGGTAACAGGTTGAGCTTGTAGCAAACTTTTTATCAATTTTCCATCAAAACCCCTTATTTCTATGGTACCATTTTCTTCATTTGAGATGGCCATCTGTGTTTTACTATCATAAAAACTAACAGCACCTATAAATTCCCCATGTTTATACATAGGACGTAGACTATCATCAGTTATTCGTGCTGTATTGATTCGACTGTCACTACTCGTTGTGTAAATTGAATTTCCATCCATAGAGAACCTTGCATATTTAACCTGAAGTTCATGCTTAAAAGATTTTATTTGATGACCTGAAGTATCCCAAATTATTGCAGTTCTGTCCCTACTTCCTGAAATAAAATATTGTCCATCCGGTGAAAAGGCAATAGTGTTCACCCCTTCTGTATGTCCCCTAGGAATTACCAAAACGGGTTTTTGAGTTGATCCAAGAAATATGTGAAACATCATTAGAATCGTTAAGCTTCCTTTCATAATTTGAACATTTTCGCATTTTTTAATGAGTCAATCAATCTAAAACATTAATTTTTTTTCAAAAACTAAACAATATACATTAACTCAAATTTTTAAAATTACTAGTATATAATTACTCACTTTAGTCTTTTGCACCATTAGGAAATTAACCATAGATCATCTAATTTATGCCCATAACTTCAATAATTCCTAATATTATATCAATACAATCAAGACCTAAAACCATACAATATACAAAGCATTTCATCTGATGAATTGGATTCAAATGATATTTGAATTCCTATTTCAAATACAAATTATAATCTATACAATTGCACACAAAGTCAATCATAATTCTAATTAAAATATGTCTTTATATACTTAAGTTAATTTCCAAGAATCCTGAATTCTGTTCGACGATTTTTTGCGTGTTGAGCTTCTAGGCAATTGGACCCATTTGGGCAAGGTTCTTTCAACCTGGTTTCACCATAACCGATAGCACTCATTCTTTTTTTATTGATCCCTTTTGAAGCTAAATAATCTACAACAGATTGAGCTCTGCGTTGCGAAAGCGCCATATTGTATTTATCAGAATCACGTGAATCTGTATGAGAGCTAATTTCAATACGTAACCCAGGCTTTTCAACCAATAATTTATAAAGTTTGTCATTTATTATTTGTTTGGCCGCACCTGTTAATAAAGCACTGTTTAAATTATAATAAATTGGAAGCACATTGTAATCCAATAAGGAACATTCTACTTCTTCCCAAACTCCTTCAGATCTGTTTGCGTTTTGTTCTTCAAATACATTGATTTCCTCATTTACAAATTGAGGTTCAACCACAATTTCCTTTGCAACTTCATCAGTGGCAAGAACTAATTTTTTTACAGGTTTATAAACTGCCGGAATGACAATTTCCTTAACTTGTGCAGGAGTAATCACTACCTCCCTGACCATTACTTTAGTCTTAGGTTTGGTTAACTGCTTGGTATAAGTAGCCTCTACTTCCTTCTTCTGTATTGGAATGTGGGTGAGTTGTTCTGGAAATTGAACATAACAAAGAACTTCGCAATCTTTTGGATTTTTAGATTTGCACGCTCCTACGGCAGATCTATATTCAAAATCAGAATAAGCCGGTTGCAAAACAACAGTTTCAATTGCATTTGTTAATTTTACTGGACTTAAACTGATTTTATTATAACCTTCTTCAACGATTATTGTATCCGAAACTTTTCTATAAACTGCAGGAATATATTCATATCTTTTAGATTCAGCCCTGACTAATTCTTGTGTTATAATGGTATCAAATTTTGCAGGAATGATTTCGTATTTCTTATAGCCCGGAACTTTGGTAACCTGAATGGTACTCTTTTTTACCTTTTTTTCCGGTGCACACCGAATATAACACATACCAGGTTTTGGATTGGAAGGGTACCCATTTTGAGCATTACTCAAGGTCGCATTAATGACCCATATACCAATGATTAAAATAAAATATTTCATATGCAATTTACTTAGATTTAAATGTGGTTTAAATGGATAATACAGAGTAAAAATAATAAAATTTGGAAATTCAAACAAAAAAACATTAAAAATAAAATATAAATCTGTTAATTCGACGATAAACACACAAAATTAATGCCGATCGAATCCAGATTTGGAAGCACTCTTTTAATGCTCATCTTTAAAAGTCAACAATATATTCATACTCAATAGCTATACAGCACCTACAAATAGATCTCTAATAGTCGTATTAATTATCCATTAAATAATTAAATCTTATAGCTAATCCTAATTTTCGAAAATCCATTCTTTCATTTGATTGGTATTAATGAATTATTAAAAATTGTCTTTTTGAACTCAAATCGAATGCCTTTAATAAATGATGCTGATAAAAAAATAATCATTTAATTTGAGTTAATAACTTTATCAATCCGTCTAAATCATTAAGCTATTACAGTATCTTCAACAGGTTTATGTAATCCATTCCAAATAGGAATTCCTAAATTCTAAAACAAAAAAAAATGGAGACAAAATCGAATTTGTCTCCATTTCATTTTTAAATCTTGAAATAAAAATTAAGTGCAAGATTTAAAAAATCAAATTACTACTACAATTTGTAATCCATGTATTTAGCTCCGTATTTAACACGTAACATGTAAAACTTGCCTTTAGCCAAAACTGGCGCTTTACTAGCATCTAATACCAATTCACCGGCAGTATTTTCAGCTACTTTCCATAATTTTTTATCAACAGGCTTGTTATTAGGATCTAACATATCAAAAGTAAGATCTACCCCTTCAGCATTTTTTCCAGCTAATAAAGATTCAGCTAATACCGTAGCCTGACTTGCTGCTGTTGTACCTGGTCTGTTAACCAATAATCTTCCGCAACATTTAGGACCAGTACCAATAGCTTTTTTGTCTGTTGAAGGTCCACTTCCGCCAACCATTTTCTTGTCTGTAGTTTTTGAATCAGATCCTGTAGCTGGCTTTTGAGAAGGCGTACCACCTTGAGTTGTAGGAGTAGCTCCTCCGCCGGCAGCTCCGCCAACTTGTGCTGTAATTGTAGAAAGCATTAATACAAATGCAGATAAAAGCAAAATACCATTTTTCATTTTAATAAATTTTATTTGTGATTTAAAAAGTTTTTACAATTTGATGTATTAGGATTGAAATTTACTAGGTCTGTCAACTATTAGAATCAATCTTCATACTTTTTACTCTTTCCCTAAAAACATAATTAGATCTCCAATTGGTTTATTCGTTATCAGTAGTTTTTAAAATAAATTAAATTTATTTTTTAACTAATTGATTTTAAATCACTTACAAGCAATAAATAAAATTTTGGATTATTTTTTTGCCGAAACAAGTAGCTAAAACCAAAAAATAAAAAAAGATTTATGAATTTAAAGAAATAATAAATAAACTAAAATTGGCTTTTTCTATAAAAAACGATGTAAAATATAATAATTTTTAAAACCTTTTGTCAAAAATTCTAAATTCATTGTTTCTTTGAATACAAAATATGTTTCTTTTTAAGGCAGCACAACCGTCATGGATTAAGAATTTTTTAAAAATATAAATACATATAACTATAATACAATAAATTACATATTATAAATAAAATATATTTAATGAAATACATAATAAAATAGTCCCAATTCAGAATTTAATATAAATTTCATGATTAACCATAAAAACCAATCAGCTTAATTTTATTCATCCCTAATACTTAATCCATAGGTAAGGCAATTGATGTTCAGATGATTGGTTTTATCTAAATTTACAACAATTTACAGCGCTTTCACAATATTAACCCTTGCTTTTATTAAAAAACTTATCTTTGTTTGACGGGCTAAATTATTGTTTTTGGTACAATTATCATTTAATTTGGTCATAATATAGAAAATAGATGATAACAAATCAATCCATATTAATATATAAGTGTATAACATTTTTAAAATATTAAAAGCATCATGGCTTATAATTTTTCATTAAAATCAATCCTTTGGCTAAGCTTTATTCTAATTATTGGAATTGGAAGCGATCTATCAGGACAGACTAAATCTAATAAAAAAGCGCTCTTAATTGGTGTTGGGGCCTACCCGGTGGCAGGAGGATGGGCTACTTTGAATTCAAAAAATGACCTTACTATAATTAAAGATGCCTTATTAAGCCAAGGTTTTTTAAATGAAAACATTTGCATTATTGAGGATGAAAAGGGCACTAGACAAAATATTATTGCTACCATCAAGACTAAATTAATTAATGAAACTAAAAAAGGAGATATTGTATATTTTCATTTTTCAGGACACGGACAACAAAAACAAGATTTGGATGGTGATGAAATTGATGGCTATGACGAATGCATTGTACCTTATGATTCTCCAAAAAAATTCAATCCAGGTGTTTACGAAGGTCAAAACTTAATATTGGATGATGAGCTCAATGAACTTTTTGTAGGAGTTCGTAAACAATTAACCAGTTCCGGACAATTAATTGTTGCTCTTGATGCTTGCCATTCTGGAACGGGAACAAGAGGTGGTGGCACAGCAAGAGGCAGTTCAGAACCTATGGCCAGTCCGGATTATGTTCAAAAAAATGTTCAACACAAGCTTCAAAAAGAAGACAACAAAATAAATGAAAAAACAGGTATTGCAAATAATGGATTAGCTTCGATGATTGCTTTTTTTGGATCAGCCCAAAATCAAGTAAATTATGAAATGACCAATGATCAAGGTATACCATATGGTTCATTAAGTTATGCCATTTCAAAAAACCTAGTCTTATCCAAAAAAGAAGAATCCTATAGGGGCCTTTTTGATAAGATAAAAATCGAAATGAGTTCTATTGCCCCTTTACAACAACCTCAGGCAGAAGGCGACCTAGACACAGAAATTTTGAATGGAAAAGCGCTTAGTTCTGCAAATTATTACAAGGTCATTTCAAAATCTACTGATGATCAAATCATTATTAATGCTGGGTTTTTACAGAGTGTAAATGAAGGTTCAGTGGTGGGATTCTACCCCAGTGATACTAGAGATATTGAAAACAATAGACCTATAGTCACTGGTAAAATTTCTAAAAGTCTGGCAGCATCATCTGTTGTAGAACTTGATTCAACGGTAGACCACAATACCCTTACCTCATCTTGGGTATACATTACAGAAAAATCAATGGGATCCATACAGGTTGCACTTCAAATTAAATTGTCCGATACAGCCATGGCTCAAAAAATCAAAACTAAATTATTTTCATATCCTTTTATTATTGAAGATCAAAAAAATGCAAAACTATTTATTACTGAAAACACCATTGCATCTGGTCAACAATATTTATACTTAACTACATTAGACAATTATATACTGGATAGTTTTTTAATTGAATCAATGACTGTAGGAACCCTTAACAAATTATCAAAATTAATTACAAAATATGTCCAGGGTCAGTTTTTAAGAAAACTTGAATTAGAAAGCGAGGACCTAAAACTAAGATTTGAAATTATACCTGTTGTTAATAGACAAAATACTTCTGATTCAACAACATTAATCCCTTTACAAGCAGATGCAACAGGCACAAAAAAAATCAAGGTTGGAGATCAATTTCAAATATTGATATATAATGAAGGAATCAAACCAGCTTACTTTAATTTAATAGATATTCAACCAGATAATATTTTTAATTTTTTACTTCCTTTCGAAAATCAAACCGCAGAAGAATTACGAATTCTACCAGGACAAAAAAAATTAATGCCAAGTATCTATAAAGTTTGGCCTCCTAGGGGTAATGAAGTATTCAAGTTGGTTGCATCTAGTAAACCCTTAGATCTCAAGTCCGCTTATGGCACGAGAGGAAACAAAAATGAAAATCCATTTGAAAAATTATTTTCAGAAACAGAAAAACCCGAGTTTTATAATACCAGAGGTGGCAAACCAGTTTCACTAGGCAACATGGAAATCAATACATTTACTGAATCATTTATAATAGCTAATTAATATTTTAAACATGAAAAACCTTCTCTTAATTATGTTTATTCTGACTGTTGATTGCTTATACAGTCAGAATCATGACCTTAATATTTACTATAATGTATATAAGGATAGTATGTGGTTTATGAAAAACAACAAGCCCATTGAGGAGCCCATCGTTATAAAAGGTAAACAGGTGTATTTTCACTTGGTAGATTTCAATAATTATATATACAGAGCCGAAATAAAAGCTACACATAGCACAGCACCATTGGGAGCTAATGCCCCAACAAACAGTGTGGTAAAAGGATTATTATCTGGATTGGTCAGTGGTTTTTTACCAGGTGTTGGATTGCCTTTACTTAATTCGCCGCTTTTTGGTAATATATTAGGGGCTATGCCCGAAGGCGGGGATGCAAATGCAAGTAGAGGTGATCATGATGATTTAATGGAGTTCGAAACAAAATTAAAAGAACTGGAAGTGACTCAAGCAGAAATCAACACCTTATCTACTGAAATCAACATCCGAAAAAAATCATTAGTATCATTAAATAATAGTTTAGAATTCACCAATTCTTTAATTAAAAATCCAAGTATATCACCCTTGTTAATTAAAGAAATTCTTTTGGATCATTGTTCAGAAGTATTTCTTAAAGCACCTAAGGAACCTATTATCTTAGATGATGTGTCCAACTTAAATTCAAAATTAATTGAAATTCCAATCCTTGAAAAACAACTCAAAGGTAAAATATCCACATACGATCAAAATCTCAAAATATTAAAAAAACAAAGAATAAAATTAGAGGCCACGGATCATGGAATAGATGCTTTATATCCACTTATGAAAAAACTTGAATTGTCAGAATCTCAAATTTCAAATTCAGTGTTGGACATTGCCACAAAACTAGACAATCAATGTGCCATAGATTCGCAACTCGTAAGCCTTGATTACACTTCAAAAATTCAACAATATTATTTAAAATACCATGAAATTAATGAAAATCATTTTTCATATTCCCATCATTCTGGAGTTGAACAAAAATATTTAATCTACGACCTTGACCTCTTTAAAAATGATAGCTTGGAAAATGGTGATATTAAATCAGAATTGGTAAAACATATCGAAGTAAAAGTCAAATCATATGGAGGTGCTTCCTTCGGAATGAGTGTTGGTTTGACTGGTTCAAAATTCATCCATGTACCTCAAAATTACTTTGTTAGAAATATAGATAACTTACAAAAAATTTATGCGACTGATTCTGATCCTTATGTTCCTATGATCACTTCATTATTTAGTCTAAGTTACGACATGAGAACATTGATAACTCCGACATTATCACTGGGCTTAGGTATTCCGTTTTCAAAGAATGAAAGTGTAGAAAATTTTGCAGTGTTTGCTGGTCCCGGTTTTTATATTGGCAAGAAACAATCTTTCATGATTTCTGGTGGAACCATGTTTTCTAAAGTAAAAACCTTGGCAAATGGATTTGTGGTGGGAGATGAGATCAATCTTGGTCAAGGCGATATTCCAACAACAAAGAAGTATAGTTTCGGGTATTTTATTGGTTTAACCTATAATCTATCTGCCCTTTAGTTATTACTCAGAATACACTTGTTATAAAACTTAAGAACTCAATATATCTAACTATTCGCAAATAGGTCTGATACCAAGATAGGATGTTAGGCTAATTTCGAACAACAAAAAAAATCTTGTTTGTCACACATTGGTATTCATCAATTGGCCCAATATTTGTACCTTTATGACTTATAGGTGATCTATATGAAATAGATAAATCAAATGACTATCGCATTACCAGAAAATAAAAAAGATGATCCGTTACTTTGGAAAAACAAAAGATTCTTTCCAGGAGGTGACGAATTTGGAATCAGCTTCCTGGATAAATGTTTCACCTCCATTTGATAATGGAGAGTTAGAACACTTTGCCGCAAGTCTTGGTATTGCTCCTGATTTTCTATCAGATCCATTAGATATTGAGGAACGAGCTCGTTATGAGAAATACGATGAGGCAAGAAGTATCATATTCCATACACCAGTAATTAATGAATCTGAGAAGGAAAATGATCCTATTTTCATTACAGTTCCAGTAGGTATCATTCTGTGTCAACACAAAATAATTACAGTTTGCGCTGTTGAAAATTTAGTCCTTGAAAAATTCTCCGATAATAAAATCAAAGGATTTGACATAGCTAATGAAAAACTCTTTATTCTCCAAATATTTGAACAAACGGTACTTTCTTTTCTTGATTTTCTTAAAAAATTGAATTTAAGACGTAGCTTAATAGAACAAGAACTCTATAATTCAAGCCGAAGTGAAGAACTTAAAAGCTTATTGCGAATTGAAAAAAGCTTAGTTTATTTTGTTAATTCCTTAAATGCCAATGAATTATTAAAAATAAAAATGCGCAGAACGGATTTCTTAGGAATTAAAGACAACACAGACTATTCTGAGCTTTACGAGGATATTATTGTTGACAATAATCAAGCCCGGGAAGTAGCACAACTTTATACCAACATCCTAAGTGGAACAATGGAAGCTTATGCCTCTATTATATCAAACAATTTAAATAAATTTATTAATAGACTCACAGTTGTCACGGTCATACTCATGGTACCAACACTGATTGCAAGTTTTTTTGGTATGAATGTCCCCTTACCAGTACATTTTGGCCAATCAAATTGGACCTTTTTCTTGATCATGCTCTTTTCAATACTTTTTAGTGTGGGCCTGGCTTGGTTTTTTAAGCGAAAAGATCTTTTCTGAAATTTCTGACTTATCATTTACACATATCAAGTCTATCTAATATATAAGGTCTTATTTTTGGGTAAATTAAATATTACAATCAAAAATACTTTAAAGCTGCATTTAATGGGATTGCAATCTCTTTTATAATTCCTTAATCTTCATTTACTTATTAAAGTTATCCACAATATGTGGATAAAAATTAAGCCTTTTTTGGGCATTTCACCATAAGTTTGCGTCAGATATTTAATTATTCTATAATATGATAATTTTAAGAAATCATAATTTTTTTTTGACGTAGTTAACTGAATATCAAAATAAAACAAACACAATAAAAAAATATATATATTTTATTGTTATATATTCAATGTATAATTATTACTTTTGAGCTTCGTATCAAGACTAGCCAAAGAACAAATCAATAAAGAGCCACATGAACCAAAATATTGAACCCATTCTTATCGAAAATCCGCAAAGATTTGTCTTATTTCCAATTCAACACGATGATATATGGAAGTTCTATAAAAATGCTGAGGCTTGCATTTGGACTGCCGAAGAGATAGATCTTCAAGCTGATCTTGTTGATTGGGAGGAAAAATTAACACCTGACGAAAAACATTTTATAAAGCACGTTTTAGCTTTTTTTGCGGCGAGTGATGGAATTGTAAACGAAAATCTTGCTGAAAACATGGTTCGTGCGGTTCAATACACTGAAGCAAAATTTTTCTATGGCTTCCAGATCATGATGGAAAATATCCATTCAGAAACCTATTCTTTACTTATTGATACTTACATTAAAGACCCTCAAGAAAAAAACTATCTGTTTAATGCAATTGATAATTTAGATTGCGTAAAATTGAAAGCAGATTGGGCACTTCGCTGGATAAGTAAAGGCACATTTACGGAACAATTAATAGCATTTGCCGCGGTGGAAGGTATCTTTTTCAGTGGTTCATTTTGTTCCATTTTTTGGTTAAAAAAACGTGGTTTGATGCCTGGACTTAGTTTTTCCAATGAATTGATTTCTAGAGATGAAGGCATGCATTGTGATTTTGCCTGCCTGCTATATAATAAACATATAGTCAATAAATTACCAACTGAAACCATTAAGACCATTATAACTGAAGCAGTACAAATAGAGAAGCAATTTGTTACTGATTCTATCCCGGTGGCGTTAATTGGAATGAATGCAGATCTCATGTGTCAATACATTGAGTTTGTTGCTGATCGCCTTTTAATTTCTTTGGGAAATAATAAAGTTTATCATTCAGAGAACCCATTTCCTTGGATGGATCTCATTTCTTTACAAGGAAAAACCAATTTTTTTGAAAAAAGGGTAGGTGATTACCAAAAAGCCGGAGTGACTGGAGGTCATGAGGTCAAGGTGTTCACTATAGACGAGGATTTTTAAAACTCAACAGTTTTTAAGTTCAACCATTTTTTAACCCTTTAATTTGTATTCATATCATGGAAGTATTAAAACGCAACGGAAAACGTGAAGACGTAAGTTTTGATAAAATTACGGCTCGTGTAAAAAAGCTATGTTATGGCCTTGATTCGAAATTTGTCGATTCAATTGAAATATCTAAACGAGTAATACTAGGTTTATACAATGGGGTTACTACATCCGAATTGGATAATCTAGCAGCAGAAACAGCAGCGTCATTGGCCGCAGTACATCCGGATAACGCTATTTTGGCAGCTCGGATTGCTGTTTCGAATTTACATAAAAATACCAATAAATCCTTCTCTGAAACCATGGAAGGATTATATCAGTATATAGATCCAATTACTAACCAAAAGGCAGGTCTCATAAGTGATGAGACCATTGAGGTCATTCGCCAAAATGCCGATCGATTGGATTCTGCAATCATCTACGATCGCGATTATAGTTTTGACTATTTTGGGTTTAAAACACTTGAAAGGTCTTACTTGCTTCGCATGAATAAAAAAGTCGTAGAGCGTCCGCAGCATCTTCTGATGAGAGCTTCTGTAGGTATCCATGGTAGCAACATTGATGCCGCCATTGAGACCTACAATCTCATGTCAGAAAAATGGTTTATTCATGCCACCCCTACCCTGTTTAATGCAGGTACACCAAAACCTCAATTATCATCTTGCTTTTTATTAAGTATGACTGATGATTCCATAACAGGAATCTTTGAGACCTTAAGTAGATGTGCCAAAATTTCACAATCAGCTGGCGGAATCGGCGTAAGCATTCATAATGTTAGAGCCAAAGGCAGTTACATCAAAGGTACCGGTGGAACCTCCAATGGTATAATCCCGATGCTAAAAGTATTCAACGATACGGCTCGTTATGTAGATCAAGGTGGTGGAAAACGAAAAGGCGCATTTGCTGTATATCTTGAACCATGGCATGCCGATATTCATGAATTTCTTGAATTAAAGAAAAACCATGGAAAAGAAGAAGCCCGGGCCCGTGATTTATTCTATGCTATGTGGATCCCGGATCTATTTATGCAACGGGTTAAAGATGATCAAGAATGGTCATTATTCTGTCCAAACGAAGCACCAGGACTTTGTGATACTTATGGAAGTGAATTCGAAGCCTTGTACCATAAATACGAAAAAGAAGGTAAAGCAAGAAAAGTAATTCGTGCACAAGAATTATGGTTTACAATTTTAGAAAGTCAAATTGAAACAGGTACTCCTTATATTCTATTTAAGGATGCTGCTAATAAAAAATCAAATCAAAAAAATCTTGGAACCATCAGATCATCCAATTTGTGTACTGAAATTATTGAGTATACAGCACCAGATGAAGTGGCCGTTTGCAATTTAGCTTCTATATCATTATCTAAATTTGTTAATGATCGGGCATTTGATTTTAAAAAATTAGAGTCGGTTACCAGAGTCATAACTAGAAATCTAAACCGCATTATAGATATTAACTATTACCCAATTCCGGAAGCCAAAAATTCAAACTTTAGACATCGACCTATTGGTATAGGCGTTCAAGGATTAGCAGATGCCTTTATTTTAATGCGTATGGCTTTTGATTCTGAAGCTGCTGCAACTTTAAACAAACAAATTTTTGAAACCATTTATTATGCAGCAGTAAGTGAATCATGCGCTATGGCTAAAATAGATGGACCATATCAAACTTTCCAGGGCAGCCCAATGAGTCAGGGTATTTTCCAATTCGATATGTGGAACGTTAATCCCACAGAAAATAGATATGATTGGAATGCACTCAAACAAGAAGTTATTAAACATGGGGTAAGAAATAGCTTATTATTAGCTCCTATGCCAACGGCTTCAACTTCTCAAATTCTCGGAAATAATGAATGCTTTGAACCATATACTTCCAATTTTTATACTCGGCGCACCCTTTCAGGGGAATATATGGTTGTCAATAAACATTTACTCGAAGATTTAATTAAACTCGGTCTTTGGAATTCTGAAATGAAAGAAACCTTAATGGTTCAAAATGGATCTATCCAGAACATTCCATCAATACCACAGGAATTGAAAGATTTATATAAAACAGCATATGAAATAAGTCAACGAGCTATCATTGACATGAGTGCAGATCGGGGTGCATACATATGTCAAAGCCAAAGCTTAAATCTTTTTATGGAAAATGTAACTTTTGGAAAACTTTCTTCAATGCATTTTCATTCTTGGCAAAAAGGCTTAAAAACAGGTATGTATTATCTGCGAACCAAAGCTGCAGTAGACCCAATAAAATTTACACTTAGTGAAAAACATCAACGTAAATATGTAAATATTATTGACTTACCACAAACAGATGATATTTCTACAACCGTTTCTCACCAATATCAACAAGAAGAAATAAATTCATTAATTCAATCCACTTCACCCATTGAAAATCAGGAAGGCCTAACTTGTTCCATGGAAGATGGTTGTTTAATGTGTGGAAGTTAATCTTTGAATTATTGATTTAAACTTGACTTTAACATTGTAATTTATATTAGTACGATATTCTTATATGTAAGTTAATTCGTTTGGTCCAATATTTATTTTAAGGTATTTTGAAATAGTATAGTACGCTTCGATTCACAAATCAATGAATACGTTTCTATAAATAATAAATTGATTTATTTTATTCATGGATTCTTCTACTAAAATTATTTGCCCAAATTGTGAATTTGAAATTGACGTCAATGATGTCATCTTTCATCGGCTAGATGAAGATTTAAAAAAACAATATAATTCTAAATGGCAAGAAGCTAATTTAGAACTGGAACAAAAAGCTGCTCTACTTAAGAAAGAAAAAGAATCTTTTGAACTAAAAAAACAAAATGAAAACGACCTTTTTCAAGAACGAGTACGTGTCAAATTACGTGAAGAAAGAGATCAATTAACCTTGCAAATTCGAAAAAGCCTGGAATTGGAGAATGCTGATCAATATCAAGCAATTCAACAAGAATTAAATGCAAAATCCGAACAAATCAAAGAACTTAACAAAACAAAAGCAGAAATCGAAACGCTCAAGCGTGAGAAAAATGAACTTCAGGAAATAGCTCAGGCGGAAGCACAAAAAAAATTAAACGAGTTGTTAGTCGTAGAACGTGAACGTATTAGCAAACTTGAATTTGAAAAAAACGAACTCGTAGTAAGAGAATTACAAAAACAACTTGAAGCGCAAAAATATCTCACTGAAGAAATGAAAAGGAAGCAAGATCAAGGATCTATGCAACTCCAAGGCGAGGTTCAGGAATTAGCCATTGAAGAATGGTTAAAAAATAATTTTACCCTCGACACCATTTCAGAAATAAAAAAAGGAGCTCGAGGAGCAGATTGTATACAAATCATACACACAAGATCGAAACAAAATTGCGGAACCATATATTATGAAAGTAAACGAACTAAGGATTTTCAAAATTCATGGATAGAAAAATTTAGAAATGATATGCGTGACCAAAATGCAAATATTGGTGTTCTGGTCACCGACGTCTTACCTAAAGATATGGAACGCATGGGCCTCAGAGATGGGATTTGGATATGTACCTATCAAGAATTCAAAGGACTTTGTTTTGTTTTACGAGAATCCATTCTTCATGTAGATTTAGCTATTTCATCCCAGGAAAATAAGGGTGAAAAAATGAACATGCTCTACAGCTATTTAACCAGTAATGAATTCAAATTGCAGATCGAATCTATAGTTGATGGTTTTACTCAAATGCATAACGATTTAAACACAGAAAAGCGCTCAATGCAAGGACATTGGAAACGTAGGGAAAAGCAAATTCAAAAAGTTCTGCTCAATACCAACTTTATGTATAATTCAATTAAAGGCATCGCAGGAAATGCCATACAATCCATTAAAGCACTCGAATTAGGTCACACGGATGAACTGGATGAGGGTAATGAATTTGATGATTAAATAACTCAAAACATGAATATTCCTTTTGATTTTATCGAAAAAAACAAAGAATCTTGGAATAAAAGAACTCCGTATCACATCGATTCGGAATTTTACGATCAAAATCATTTCAAACTAAACCCTGCATCATTAACTAATATAGAATTAGGTTTGTTAGGTGACATTCAAAATAAAAAAATATTGCATCTCCAGTGTCATTTTGGTCAAGACAGCATTTCACTTGCTACATTGGGTGCTAAGGTGACTGCTGTTGATTTTTCAAACATTGCCATCAATGAAGCAAAAAAATTAGCGGATGATTTAAAAATAGAAATTCGATTTATTGCTTGTAATATTTATGATCTATCAGACTATTTAGATGATACATTTGATATCATTTATACTAGTTATGGTACTATTGTTTGGTTGCCTGACCTGATTCGCTGGGGAGAAATAATTTCGAAATATTTAAAACCAAAAGGTCGTTTTATTTTTGTAGAATTTCATCCTTTAATACACATGTTTAATGAAGAGTTCACGGAAATAAAATATGATTATTTTAATATCAAACCCATTGTTGAACTAGAACATGGAACCTATGCAGACCGAACAGCCCCAATACACCATGAAACCATAACATGGAATCACAGTATAAGTGAGATATTAACAGCATTAATTAAAAATGATTTGACCATTGAAGATTTTAAAGAATATGATTTTTCACCATATAATTGTTTTCATAACTTAGTAGAAGTGGCACCAAAAGAATTCCAATTTAAAAACACAACAGTTAAATGGCCTTTAGTTTTTAGTTTATCTTGTATAAAAAAAATAATATAAATGACAACTCTCGGTGCATTATATATCTATCCCGTTAAATCTTTAGGATCAATAAAATTAACTGAAACTCAAATTTTTGAAGAAGGATTTCAATATGATCGATTGTGGATGATTGTAGATGAATTAGGTCAATGCATCACACAACGTGAAGCACCCATATTAAATTTGATTCAGATAAAATTAATTGACAACGGTTTTTACATTTATCTAAATGACCAACCCAAGAATGGATTTATTCTAGAACATGATGAATTGTTAAAACAAAAAATGAATGTGACAATATGGTCAAGTGAATTTTTAACTTCTGTCTCTAATCCAATTGGTTCTGAATGGTTAACAGACTATTTAAAACAAAAAGTCCATTTGGTTAAAATGGATAAGAATCGGAGAATAAAACACACAAATTTTTATCCAAAACCATTTTCAATTAATTTTTCTGATGGCTATCCAATTCATATTATCAATCAAGCATCAGTTGATGATTTGTCAAATAGAGTGGGTTATCAAATTGAACCTTTACAATTCCGCCCCAATGTTATTTTGACCAATTTAAAAGCATATACTGAAGATAACATAAATCGAATCCAAATCGGAAATGTCCACTTTGATATCATTAAACGCTGTGAAAGATGTATCATCACAACTTTGTTTAAAAACAATATACAATTTGGCAAAGAACCATTAAAAACGCTATCAGAATATCGTAAATCAGGAAACGCAATACATTTTGGTATATATGCCATAGCTAATGATGATCTGAATCCTGAATCGCAACATATATCCACAAATGATCGAATAGAATTAACTATTTCTGAAATGTCGTGTTAATATTTAAAGATATAGTCATCTTTTAATTTGAATTTTTAAGGTTAAATCATATACATTTGCGGCTTAATTTGAAAAAAATATGAACGAGGTATATATTGTATCAATAGCAAGAACCCCAATCGGTTCTTTTGGAGGGAGTTTGACAGGTTTCTCAGCTACTCAATTAGGATCTATAGCCATTAAATCAGCTGTGGAAAGAGCTGGAATTAACCCTGAATCAGTACAAGATGTGTTTATGGGGAATGTAAATTCAGCCAATTTAGGTCAAGCCCCGGCAAAACAGGCCGCCTTAGGCGCAGGGTTATCCGTACACACTAATTGTACGACTATCAACAAAGTATGCTCCTCGGGAATGAAGTCCATTATTTTTGGTGCTCAGGCTATTCAATTAGGCCTTTCCGATGTTGTTGTGGCAGGTGGAATGGAGAGTATGTCAAATATCCCCTATTATTTGTCCCAAGCCAGATGGGGTTATAAATTTGGTGGAGGTGAAATCATCGACGGATTACAAAAAGATGGCTTAATGGATGCTTATGACCACATTCCGATGGGTGTGTGTGGTGATGAAACAGCCCAAAAATATCAAATTTCTAGAGAGGCTCAAGATGCATTTACCATTCAATCCTATTCCAGAGCTGCTGAGGCCACATTAAATGGTAAATTTAAGAATGAAATAGTTCCCATTTCGATACCACAAAAAAAAGGAGACCCCTTAGTATTTACTGAAGATGAAGAATATAAGAAAGTTGATTTTGCTAAAATACCAGGCTTAAAACCTATTTTTTCAAAAGATGGCACTGTAACCGCTGCTAATGCATCTACTTTAAATGATGGCGCATCGGCACTTGTTTTAATGAGTGCAAAAAAAATCAAAGAACTCAATATAAAACCCATAGCTAGAATTGTGAATTACGCTGATGCTGAACAAGCACCAAGATTATTCACCACAAGTCCAGCTCTTGCTGCTAATTTGTGTATTGAAGGATCCGGAATAAACAAAAACGATATTGATTTTTTCGAAATTAATGAAGCCTTTGCTGTGGTTCCTATTGTAGTTGCTCAACTTTTAGAAGTTGATTTAGCTAAATTTAATGTAAACGGAGGCGCGGTCTCAATAGGTCATCCATTAGGTTCTTCAGGGTCAAGAATAGTATGCACACTTAGCCAAGTACTTGAACAAAATCAAGCTAAATATGGCTTAGCAGCTATTTGCAATGGTGGTGGCGGAGCTTCCGCTATTATTATCGAAAGAATTTAAGAAAGTCCTATCTAAAGTATTATAATTAAATATAGAGATTATATTTAAAGAATGATTTCATTTTAATCATTTAATTCGAATAAGACTTTGCTAAAGTTAACTTAGATATGGCCCTAACTCCAATTAGAATATTTGATAAATTAAATTTGTCAACATACGTTCATTGATCAATTTGTTGGCATTCTTTCTACAGTTCTTAAACTTTAAAAAGGATTATTTAATTTTATACCAATTTCTTGATTTTTGTGATAATACTGCACCAATAACCGCTTTAGAGGTATTAAGAATGGATTCAATTGGAATGATTGCTTTGCCCCCGTGCCTAATACTATCAAGAAAATACTTGAATTGATTGTCTTGACCTTTATCTTGTTTAAGCGAGATACTTGAACGACCAAAACCATAATTATCTAGTCGTTTAAAATTATCAATGATCGCAGTTCTACCCTGAGAATACACTTCAATTCTTTCTTTATTATAATCTTTAGATCCATTAGAAAAATAATTAATAACTCCTAATGATCCATTTTGATAGTGTAATAATATACTTGCCGTATCTTCATCAACATCGATTGAATTCATGATAACTTGGTTGATCGAAGAATTTGTAAGACTTGAAATTAAATCAAAATAATGACAAGCTTCACCAATTATTCTTCCGCCACCGGTAATTTGATCTGTTGTCCAGTGATCCAAAGGTAATGGTCCGGCATTCATAGTAGCAATAACAGATATAGGGATATCCGTACCGGAAATCAATTTTCGAAGCTCTATGGCCAATGGAGCAAATCTTCTGTTAAATCCAACTACAAGTTGGCCTTTTGATGCTTTATGTGCTGCTTCTATTTGATCTAATTCCATTAATGTCAATGCCAATGGTTTTTCAACAAAAACATTTTTTCCAGCTTCCAATGCAGAAATAACCAATTGCGCATGAGTATTGTGCCTTGTAGTAATAATTATAGTATTAACGTCACTATCTTCTATAAGTATACGATAATCAGAAGTAGCATTTTGGATAAAATACTTTTTGGCTAGCGTTGAGGCTGTCAATCCTTTGGCACTGCACAAATATTTTATTTGCGCATTATACTTTTTTAATATAGGCAATACCACACTTGATGTATAATTTCCTGCTCCAATAATACCAATACATTCCTTGCCTGCTTTGAGAATAATATTTCGGTTAGTAACTAAAGTAGACTTTTCAGGTATTTTATTTTCAGCATATTTAAATAGAGTAGCTATATTTTTTGATTCTGAAATTTCATCATACACCAACTTAAAAGATTCAATAGGAATTATACTACTGATTAGTTCGTCAACCTTCAAAATTCCTTCTTCCAATGCATTTAATACAGCTTCGAAATTCCTCTTCTCAGTCCATCTAACATATCCTATTGGATAATCAATACCTTTTTGCTCATAAGTGTCATCATAACGTCCCGGGCCATATGAACAAGACACTTGAAATGTAATTTCCTTTTCATAAAAATCAGACCGTCTTAATTCTAATCCTACAACTCCTACTAATATAATACGACCTCGTTTGCGACACATTTGTGCTGCTTCATGAATGACATCATTGGATTTAGAATTTGCAGTAATGATGACCCCATCTGCACCCAACCGCAAAGTTAAATTCTCAATAACAGAAATTCGATCATTACTTTGTTCCAATAGAAATGCTGAAAATCCAAGGGATTGAGCTAATTTAATCTTATCAGGATCTAAATCAAATCCTATAACTTTACATCCATTAGCTTTTAATAATTGGCAAGTTATCATTCCAATCAGACCTAAACCAATAACAACTATAGTCTCACCAAAAGTTGGATTTAAAAGTCGTATACCTTGTAATCCTATAGCCCCTATAATCGTAAAAGAAGCTGATTCATAGGATACTCGTTCAGGAATTTTAGCTACTAAATTTTGCGGAACACAAACGAATTCTGCATGTGGTCCATTAGATACTACCCTATCCCCAATCTTAAATTCAATGACATCTTCACCAACACCAATAATTTCACCAACATTGGAATAACCTAAAGGAATAGGTGTGTCCAATTTTCTCTTGATCACTTCTATTGTTGGACCTAAACCATCTGTTTTAATTTTTTGTAAAACCTGTTTAACCTTATCCGGCTGTTGCTTTGCTTTGTCAATCCAACTAGCTTTACCAAATTCAACTAACATACGTTCGGTACCCAGTGACATTAAACTAAAATGACTTTTTATTAAAATTTGTCCTTTTTGTGGTAGCGGACACGGCACTTCAATTAAACTTGTAGTCCCTGTTTGTAAATTCTGAATTATTTGGAACATATAATGTTAATAAAATATGGTAAAAATAAATTAATCCTTATCTAAATTGTCTAATTACTGATTCAATCGCCAACAAACTGAGTATAATATAAGATCCATCAACTTTTTGATCTAAATTATCCTTTATTAGTTTATGTACCTCCTCTACATTAAAAATATTTTGATCATCTAATCGTACTTTAGACAATCGATCATCAACAAATTCTCTTAACTCATGGCTTATTAATTGACGAACTGGTGAACCAAAACCAGACTTTGATCTGTAAATAATGTCTTTAGGAAGATACTTTTCTGCAATTTTTCTTAAAATGAATTTTGTTGTTTGTCCTTTCATTTTTAATGAAATAGGAATCTGAGTTGTTAATTCAACTAAATCCTTATCTAAATACGGCACTCTAACTTCAATTCCATGCGCCATACTTAATTTATCTGTATAATTTAAGTTATGATCGGCCAAAAAATATTTAATGTCTAAATAAAGCATCTTATTCAGATTTGATTTTTCAAAGGGTATGTTATTTAAACTTTCTTTTAAATAATCTTCCGGGTTTATGTTTTGAATATATTGCCGAATTTCAGGTTTAAACAACTTCTTTAATTGATCTAAGTCATACCAAGCAAAACTATTGGAAATAAACGTATCAGTATTCTCCTGTCTAAAACTGTTATAAAATTTATATATCCTTCGTCCGATTGGATGTTTTTTCTCAAACATTAAAGTCAACAATTGAAGACCCATTTTAGCTAACGGAAGTCTTCTAAGCCATTGTTGAAAAGCAATACTTTGGTGCCGCCTGTATCCTGAAAAAAGATCATCACCACCTGTCCCACTCATTAATACATAGCACCCATCAGCTCTAGCCCTTCTACAAATATTTGATACCAACCCTGGAGCAGTATCACTTTGCGGTTCTTCCAAATGCCAAATTAATCGGTCCCACTCTTCAGCAAAATCTATTTCATTAACCACTTCAATCAACTCTATGTTATACAATTCAGCAACACGCTTAGCATAATGCAAATCATCAACAAAACCCTCCTTAATATAATTTGCATCAGATCCAATGGTATAACATTTTAACTTCGAATTTGGGTTCAATTTTGCTGCCATAGCTACTATCAAACTTGAATCCAATCCTCCGGAAAGAAAAAAACCAACAGGTACATCTGATAACAACTGACTTTGTATTGATTTCAAGATTTGAAATTCAATTTCATTCATCCAAGTTAGTGTGGATTGGAATTTATAACTGCCTATGAAGGGTATTTCATAATATTTAATTACTTCTAAACGCTGATGATTATTATACTTTATGTAATGCCCTGGTAAAAGTTTATGAATTTGAGTGAACGGCGTTCTTTGTCCTGGTGACCATAAAAAATAAAGATAATTAAGTATCCCATGGTAATCTAATGAATGATCTTCAATTAATGATAATATTGCCTTATACTCAGAAGAAAAAATGAGTTGTTTCTCATTACAACTATAATATAAAGGTTTAACACCTAAATGATCTCTTGCAATAAATAATTCGTTTGTGGTTATATTATAAATTGCAAAAGCGAAAATTCCATTTAATTTAGATAAAACGGTTTCACCATATTCAATAAAAGCATACAGCAAAGTCTCCGTATCACTGGTAGATATAAATTCATACTTACCTAAGAGTTCATTTCTAATTTCCCAATGATTATAAATCTCCCCATTAAATACAATTACATAGTGACCACACTTTGAAAACATAGGTTGATGACCCAACTCAGATAAATCCAAAATGGACAATCTTCTATGCAATAATGAAATAAATTCATTAGAATAAATACCAAAATCATCTGGCCCACGATGCTTTAATAAATCATTGATTTGAGTTAAATCTATCTCTTGATGACCACCGCTAATACCGAAAATTCCACACATTTTTCAAGTTATAATTTACTTCGGTTACTTAATCTGACATGTTCAATAATTTGATCAATTTTTTTCAAATAAAAAGAAACATTAAAGGATTCTGTTGCATAAATAATGTTGTATTCCTGGATGACTTTAAGCATTTCAGGTCTATTTAAATAGAAAAGTAGGGCATTCGATACATCGATTACGGACTTACACTTAACACACTGACCATTCTTTTCACTAATTAAATTGGGTAAATAGTGATGTTGCGTTGTAATTATACATGAACCTGTTCGCATAGCTTCCAAAATTGATATTGGGAATGCTTCACTTTTATAAAATGTAGGTAAAACAAAAAGGTCAGAATTTAATAGAAATCCAATTTTCTGATTATCATAAACAGAACCAAAATATTTAATTCTTGAATTCCTTTTCAAATATTCCTCAAATTTAATTTGAACTTCTTTCCGAGTCATAAATTCATCATCTGAAAACCCACCTGCTATATGCAATTCAATGTTCAAATCATGATTATGAATTAACTCAAATGCGTCCAATAATATAAAGATCCCCTTACTAAACATCAAATTTGAAAAATATGAAATGATAACAACATCATTATGCTTAGGGATAACCACTTCAACTTTATCCAATATTGGATCATAAAAATTATGAACAACAAAAGTTTTAGAAGTAGAAGAAAAATTCAAATACTCCAGCTGCATTTCTTCTAACAAACAAATAAAAACATCAACTTTTTTAAATGCATATAAATAAATCTGTTTAACTAAAAAGGGTAACCCATTTAGAAATTGGTCAAAATTAGCTGCATGGACATGATTTATTATAGGTATTCCTCTCAATTTAAAAATTAAAATCAAAACAACATCCTTAAAAGCTCCTAACAAAGAACGTGATCCTGACAGATAAATAACATCAATGGAAAAGTCAAAAAAAGATTTTATATATAACCCAATTACACGAATTGTAACAAATACCTTATAAGATTGTGATATTTTTTCAAAATTTTGTGAAATTAAAAATTTCGAGAACTTGTATTGATCAAATGCCATTTTGA
Source organism: Candidatus Defluviibacterium haderslevense (assembly GCA_016712225.1). Classification (NCBI taxonomy): domain Bacteria; kingdom Pseudomonadati; phylum Bacteroidota; class Saprospiria; order Saprospirales; family Saprospiraceae; genus Candidatus Defluviibacterium; species Candidatus Defluviibacterium haderslevense. Next base: position 4,486,486 of record JADJRL010000003.1, read on the forward strand.
ATGCATTGGACTGTCCATGTACCGGAGGTGGATAAGGACCAACAAATAAAACTTTAGGCATTTATTGATTTTTTACCCAATCCAAAATAGAGCCAATATGGGATCAATAAAAAAACCAAATGGTCGACAAACTGGGGAAAATAGCCTCTGGTATACCATTGAAATAATCCCATGCATACAATAGTTAAAAAAATCCTATCTCTAGGGATTTTATAATGCCTATTAATACTTATAAATCGCAAAACAATTCCTACTAAAAAAGAACCTATAATTAAAAAAATTAAACCACCGGCAATAATGAAATAGGCATAATGCAATGGAGCCTCACCTGTATTTTCCCAAGCACGAGGCAAATTATAGGCTTGATCTATGATTGGAAAAGCCGGGGGCGGATACCACTTATCTTTCCAATCTCCAACAATGGCTCTTGGCAAAGCTCTGATAACGAAATATAAAAAAGTAATACCATAATCATGTTTGGGGTTAATATGGGAATCGTAATACTTAATAATCGTAATGTCATCCAATGCTCCACGAGTCTGTTCAGCTAATAATTGACCAGAATCAAACTGGATTGGATTAAATTCTAGCTGACTGAAATTCCCCAAAATAAGACTGTATCTATTGATTGTGATGAATAATATAAAATACATTACAGTTAAAAATATAAATAATGGCTTTATCAGTTTCTTGTATGATATTTGAACTCTAAATAAGTATAATAATATAAAACCTAAAAAAGTAATTACAATTCGATATCGAAAACCCATTAATCCAAAAAGTAAAAAAGAAATCAATACCATTAAGTAAATAAATCTTTTATCTACTTTCACAAACACACAAATAATTAAACAAGTAACTAAGGAATCTGCAAAATTTCTAAAATAATTCGACTCACCAGCCGCTCCAAAAAGAGATTCGTCAGAATTTCCCAATAATACATCCAATGGATTAACGCCGGATGAAACGAAATTTATATACACAATAATAAAACATAATAGTGTAATAATAACAATTCTCTTTTTAGAATCAATAGTAACCCTATTAATACTCTGATAAGGCACATACGAAACAAGAAAATAACCCAAAAAAAACATCAAGTGAGCTAACCCAAAATACAGAAATCCCTCATCATAGTATTCGGTGATAATTTCTCCAACTCCATAAAATGAGTACGTATCACCCCAAATAGTCTTTCTACCAATGCTAAAAAAATAAAGCGGTGTTAAAAAATAATAGATGGTGAATATAATCCAAGAAAATGCAAATAATATATGCTCCCGAAATCCCTTAATTAACAAAAATAAATATCCTAACGCAAATACAATAATATTAAATAGAATGATGATATAAATATTCAATTCTAGTTATTATTAAATTTCTCGTTAAAAAATTGAATGAGCTTAGTAGCCATTGATGCGGAACTAATCTGTTCACTTAACTGAAGATTATTAGTTTGGATGGAATCTACTAAAATTTTGTCATTGTATAACATTTCAATGGCATTTACATATGACTGTAAATTTTGATTATCACAAATAAAACCATTGACATAGTTTTCAATAAGTTCAGAAGAACCCACATCTTTATTAACTAAACAAGGCAATCCTGCACTTATAGCTTCATTAATTACCAATCCCCAACCATCGTATCTAGAACAAAACAAAAACACATCTGCAATACCAAAATAATAAGGTATTTCTTCTTTCTGTTTAAACCCTAGAAAATTGATAGGCAATTCCTTTGACCATTCTTGTAAAGATTGCTTTAAAGGGCCATCGCCCAGAATAAGCAGCTGTATATTACTTATGCGCTCCTTGTTTAAATGTTCCATAATCTTTATAGTAAAGTCTATACCTTTTCGTTCAATTAATGCACCTGACGTTAACAAAGTAAAATGAGTGTTCGAATTGTATTCATCCTTCAGTTGCTTCAATTTATCAGTATTTAAATTAATGTCTTTAAAACTGGAATTATTAATATTATATGGAATAATAACATGATGCTTAACATTAAACCCCAGGGAACCATAACTTTGTTTGGAACATACACCGACAAAAATCATAAAGTCGAGCAATTTAACAAACGGGAACAAAATCGTTCTCTTCACCAATCTTTTAAAACCATGTACTTCCTTAATTTTTTCACTAAAAAAACCTACTTTTTTTCCTCTGACTTTTAATATTAAAGCAGCAATTATTGTATTAAGAGCAAAATAATTACCTGATAAAATTATAAATTGACTACTTTCATTTAATGAATATTTAACAATACTCCAGCTAAAATGAAAATCCTTATAAAAATGTTGAACCCATTTAATTAATTTGCTATCTTTTAAATACACATGCTTATAGGTCTTGTTACTTATTTGCCAATGCCGATCATTTTCAGTTTTTTCATAAAAAATTGCATTGAATATAAATACTTGGTTCAATTCTTCGAAAAAATCATCTTGATTTGGTGTAGGAATATTGGTATAGAAACTTAGTGACATTTTACTCATTAAAAATAAATTTAAAGCACAAAATTTAAGTTTTCCAATAGCCTATTTCTATAAGCTTCAAAGTTACCATATTGACTTCGCGTTAATGCATTCATTGATATATAACGATAAAAGTCCGGATCTTTCAATTTTTCCAAATAGTATATAATCAATGATGTATTATCTGGTTCAATGATAAAACCGTTCACTTCATGCTCAATGATGGAACCTGCTTCCTTAGTTGTGATCACAGGTATCCCTAAACTCAATGCTTCATATACCACAGTTGCTGATCCTTCTCCAATAGTAAGAAATAACAAGACATGAGTTCTTTGAAATTCTTTGCTTAAACTTAACCTATCCAAATGTCCAGTCAACTCAACATATTTCTTAAGTTCAGATAATTTATCATCTGGAATCAAATTCCCTTGCTTACCAATAGCCCTAAATTGCGCACTTGGATAAGCCTTAGCAACATTTAAAAAATGATGTATTCCCTTTCTTAATTCCAAATATCCAACTGTTGAAACAGTAAATGGCAAAAATCGCTTTCTATCGATCTGATCAGGTAAATCTATATCCGTACTAAAATTAATTCCATAGGGAACAAGTATGATTTTTGATAGGTTTACACCCTCGGAAATCAAAGAATCTTTTACGGATACAGAAGGAACAATGATAAACTCAGCATTAATCCATTCCTCACGCTCATGTAAAATAAACTGTTCAACGGATTCATCCAAAAAACTATAAATAGCTTCTGGCTTGCACCATCCTGAATTCTTCTCAAATTCACTAATAATAGCTTTACGGTATTGTCCAAATGGGAGGCTACATTGTTCTAAAATGATCTTTTTTTCTCCCTTGCATTTTCCAATAATCCGACTTGCAGTATTAAAAACATATAGATACTCAGATCCATCGCTCTTCAATTGGTTTATTACCTTCTTACCAAACTGTTCCTCCATCCACATGTAATTTTGGTATTCTAACGCTACAGTATTGGCATTTTGTTTATTCTGGTAATATTGATAGGCTAAAAGTGGAAAATGCTCAATGTGCCTAGGATCAATATTAACCTTTCTGGTAGATCCATATTTAGAAAAAAAAGTAGAATCCTTGATTACTGAAAATGGAAACTTATCAAAACATAAATCTGTATACAATTTTGATAGCAATTGTTGTGAATCGAATATCCTTGCAACGGCATATTGCATTCTTCCACCTATTTGACAAACACTAACCAATTTAAACCAACTTTAACAATAAGCTCAAATTATTAAAAATCATTCCAATCCAACTAGGACGAACTAAAGAATATTGAAATACGGATGCTTCTAATACGTTTGTCACATTAGCATTTATACACATATAGAATGCATTATTACTCCAAACATGAATATAATGCTTCAAATTCAAAATAAGCCACCATATTTTGTTAAAATACTTCCTATTTTTAAAAACCAAATTATTTTTACTCGCAATAATTTCTAACTTATTTCTTTCTGTTTCAATGATTCCTAATTGAACACAATGTTGGACTCCTTTGTCAAATAATTGTTGATAATCCATTTTCACTTTGGGGGTAAATATTCCAACTTCCATAGCTTGTAAAATGGATTCCCAAATAATAAAAGGATACACATGAACAAATTCCAGTTTAGGATGCCAAGGAAAATCTGTAGATTCTTTTAAAAAAATATCATTACTTAAAATTTCATTTGCATTTTTTTGAATTTGTGCTGCTCCATTACTTTTAGCAGAATGACCAGCAATACTATAAGGTGTATAAGAAAATAAATATTCATCAATAATGGAACTTAATACCATCGCTGAATAGATATCAGGTATTTTAGAATGGAAGAAAACTCCATTTGATTTATCCTTAACTTCATGAATACAATCCATACTAACAAATCCACCATAAAGCCACGGCAAATCTCCTGGGAACATCTGTTGGTCTATAACCTTGTTTAATACTATGTGTGATTTTCTCATTTCAAAGCCCACCTTAAATGGCACTTGCAAAAGGTTTTTCAATCTAACAAAATCATTATTTGGCCAACGATAAAAGGATTGTTTCCAAGATATTGCCTTTGATGGATGTCTGTTTAACATTTCATTGATATCATGAAAACTATTCGGAAGAAAACCATCATCATCACCCAAAACGGTAACATAACCTTCTTTAACATGCTTCAATGCAAACTCCCAATTTGCAGTCATACTCATTCGAAAAGGAGTTTTCAAATAGGTGATCCTGGGATCACGAAAACTCATTACAACCTCTTCTGTATTGTCAGTACTTGCATTGTCAGATACAATGATGCTAAAATGACTATATTTATTCTGTAGACAGGAATTAATTGCCCAGATAAGTGTTTCTGCTCTATCTTTTGTCGGAATAATGATATTTAATTTATGATTCATACAAACGATTATTTCTTATAAAATTACTGATAGGGTTATGCTTTAAGATCATATTCAGAATTATAATTTGAATTAAAACCAGAAATGAACATAAAACAATAACTGTTAGATTAGAAATCGAGAAATAATTCAATAATTCATAAAACAAAAAATCGAAAACAATAACAATTGTTAATGGTAATAAAATATCATCTTGATACCATATTCTCATATCCTTTTGTAAAGTCATTCTATGCATAATTGGAATTTCAAATATCAGATATAATAAATTTAAAATTAACCAAAACCATACTGCTCCATAAATTCCATATAATACCGTTAGAAAATAAATCAAGGGTACGAGTATAATAATGGCAATAATATTTTTATAAAATGACAATTTCGTCCATTGAATAGTTAATTGCAGATAATAAGGCATCGTCATAAATCCATTAAATAAAAACCCAATTACAAATACCCTGACTAAAAAAACGATTTTGTTCACTAAGTCAATATCAGAAAACCATAAATTTAAAATATTGGATGTAAAAAATAATAACACAACAGATACTGGTATAATTAAGATAGAAATAAACTGACATCCTTCGTGATAAACCCTTGACATTTCAGTTAGATTATTAAGAGAAAATTGCTTGACTAATTTAGGGTAAAAAACGGTTGCTATTGTTCCAACAATTTTAGAAGGTATGGAGGCTATTGAAAACGCTAATGTATAATACCCGAAATCTTTCAAACTGACAAATTTCATTAGTATGATTTTGTCAGCTTGAGTTAATAATATCGAAACTATAGCTATTCCTGCAACTCCCAATGAAAAATGTTGAATTTCCTTTAGAACATAATTAGACCACATGGCTTTAAATTTCAAGATATTTATCTTAAACCAAACAAATATTTTTAATCCGAAAATCATTATAATGCCAAAAACAATTTGTATTATTAAGAAAGATATAATATCACTGCTAAAATAGTAAAATGAAATAAGGATTGAAATAAATTTTGCAAATTCAATAATCAAAGTAAAATAATTCAATTTGGCTTGTTGTTGTAAACCAGTCATTGCACCCATATACAAACCTAAAGGCAATCTAAATAATAATAAAAATGCCATTAACTGTATACTCAGAATAATTTTTTCAGAACTCAAATTAGAATCTACAAACCAAGATTTTGCAAATAAATGTGCCGTAAGAAACAATCCAACAAAAGATAAAATACTCAGCCCCCAGAAAATACATTCAAGTGTAAAGGTTAAGTTTACAATGCGTTGCTTTTTTTCTAGGGTTTCACACTCCTTTGCCATTTCTTGGGTAATCGTAGCGCTCATACCCAAATCAAATAACAAAAAAATACTTTGAAGACTTGCATAAAAACCAACTAAACCATATTGTTCAACTCCTAAATACTTAATATAAACTGGAATTAAAATCAGCTGACCAATAAATAGCCAAATCTGCAATATAAAATTGGAAAGAATATTTGCTCTAAAACCGCTAAACATTAAGAATAAAAACTATCAAGGAGTTTATGAAATCCTTTTTAAAAATCCTTGTGGCACATTACTGACTAACAATTTAGAATCTATACCATCATCTATAACAAATGATTGATTATTCTTTAAAAATTCCCAAGTAGCCGTTTTTGCATTATTTCCTTGATCCCAAGGACGATCATACATTCCCTTTGGCATATCTTCAATGATAGTATCGAAAACCACAATATACGATCCTTTAGTAACAAATTGTTGATACAAATTCAATTCCGCCAATACATGTTCGTGCGTGTGATTTGAATCCAGACATACTAATACAACTGACTTGTCCTTAGCAATTTTGGCGACCTCGTTGACAATATCCACGTCAATAGAAGATCCCTGAATCATTTTTATACGCTTTGACATAGGGTGTTCATTAATTCTCACAAGATTATGAGCTCGTATATCAATATCAATACCTAACATTTCTCCCTTACCTATGAGCTCCAATATAGACGCGTAAAAAATAATTGATCCGCCATGAGCAATTCCAGTTTCTATAATTAAATCAGGTTTCAAATCCCATATGATTTCTTGCATAGCAATCATATCCTGAGGAAATTGAATTATTGGTATTCCCATCCAAGTGAAATTATAGGTATATTGAACTTTGTTAGATTCAATATTAAACTGATGAGCAGCGTTTTTTAAACTTTCATTAGTTCCATTATTCTTTATCCTTTCTGATTTTTCTTTTTCAAATCGCTCTAATTCAGTCATACATTTTTATATATTAAAATTTCAAAAAATAATTTAATCACAATCATTATGCCCCCAAAAACTCATAGGTTCATAAACATTATACGGATAATACCCCTTGTTTAATTCTATTTTTGCATTATTTTGCTTAACAAATTTTTCAACCAACGATTCAATGCTAATAGGAATTCCGCTACAACAATTCACAGTACAATTATCATTAACTAATATTGCCTGATTAACTAGCATTTTTGCTGCATCTTGGACTGACAAATAATCTCGCTCTTGTTTTCCTAAACTCATATTAAAAGTCTGGTCACCATTATTAATCGCAGCATTAAGAGATCCAAGAATTGTACTTTCTGCTTGCCCCTCTCCAAATAAATAAAATAATCTAATCCATTTTAAAACAAACGATTTATTCATTTGCAATAACACCAATAACTTATGCAAAGTATCTTTAGCTAATCCGTAATAAGTGTTAGGATTCGTAAACATGTCAGAAGTAATACAACCTTCCCTTTTTCCGTATTCAAAACAAGTACCACTAATTGTAATATCACAAATGCCAAATTCAATAATTGATTTCAAAAAATAATACTGAGGCATTAAATATTTTTCAAAATGTATAGGGTTGTTGTAATTTGGCAAACCTGTCCAAGCCAGGTGTATTAATTTTTGAATTCCATTGAATTGATTAAGTACCTCATTTGATATAGATAAATTTATATCTGCTTTTATGACAATCACTTTATCACGCCAATGAAACTGTTGAACTCTGTCAGGACTTGTTGTTAGAACTAAAACTTCTAAACCGCGATCCAAAAGTTCTTCCACAACATAACGGCCAACAAAACCTGTTCCGCCCGTTATTGCAACCTTCATTTGCAAAAAATCAACAACGTATGATAATTCATATATCTAGACCTTTAAATTGTTGGCTTAATAATGGATGCGACAAATCTTTTGCACTTATATTTATAGGTTTTAAAGGCCATTGAATATTTACAATTGGATCATCATATCGAATTCCAAATTCATGTTTGGAATTATAATTAGCACTCACATGATATACTAAAATAGAATTATTTTCCAAAACTTGAAATCCATGCACAAACCCTTTAGGTATGTAAATAGCATTATAATCATTTGCAGATAACTCTATAGAGAAATACTTTAAAAAAGTTGGTGATGAATATCTTAAATCCACCACAACATCCAAAATTCGACCCGAAATACATCGGACCAGTTTAGCCTCAGAATTTGGTTTGTTTTGTGCATGCATGCCTCGGATGGTCCCCTTAGTTGTATTTATTGAAAGGTTTGTTTGCACAAATTCTTCTGTAATCCCATGATTCAAAAATTCATCTTTACAATAAATTCGTACAAAGGCACCACGGTCATCAATAAATGGAATTCCATTTATTACAGTTAATTCAGGAAAAATAGTTTCTTTAAAATCCATAAACTTACTTAACCATTAAAATATTTTCTTATTTGGTCATTGGTTTGTACAACATGATTCATATAATAATTTTTATACCACGCTATAGTCATTTCCACTGCTTGTTTGGAATTCCATTTTGTTTGCCAATCCAAAAGTCTTGCGGATTTATCATGACTCAATTTTAAAATTTTAGATTCATGCCGATCGTCATTTAAATTACTGATTGCAAAATCAACATCATCCCAATTCTTTTTACAATAATTTAAAATCTCTTCAACTGTTCTGCAATCATTTGACTCCGGTGAAAAATTCCAAGATCCAGAATAATCAATATTTTGCTCCAATAATTTCTTTCCAAGCAGCAAATATCCAGTTAAACAATCCATTACATGTTGCCAGGGCCTTATTGAATTAGGATTTCTTATTACAACTTGTTCATGACGTGCAGTCGCTTTCACAATATCAGGTATTAATCGATCCATACTCCAATCTCCACCACCTATAACATTCCCCGCTCTTACAGTTGCAATTAAAATGTTATGACCAATTCCATAACGACTTGGATTTAAAAAAGATCTTCTATATGAATTTACCAATAATTCACAGCATGCTTTTGATGAACTATACATATCATAACCACCCAATTCATCAGATTCATTATATGGAAGGTCCTGCTCTTTGTTTTCATAAACTTTATCAGTTGTGACTACAACTACTGCTCGGACACTACTACAAGATCTAGCTGCTTCTAATACATTTAAGGTTCCAATCACATTGGTTTGATAGGTATTAATTGGAAGTTCATAAGATCTTCTAACCAATGATTGTGCTGCTAAATGAAATATGATTTCAGGTTGTGCTGCTTTTATGTTCTCCTTTAATAAATCTAAATTTAATATATCGCCCTTGTGAGATATATAATCTATTGGCAATAATGAATAATGATTAGGGGAACAATCAGGAGCTAATGCATAACCAGTAATATAGGCCTTAAAATATTGAAATATTGCAACCAACCAAGAGCCTTTAAATCCAGTATGTCCTGTTACAAATACATTCTTATTTGAATAACAAGTTGCTAAATCTTCTACCAAATTTTCCATTCAGCTTGATTTGATTTCCACAACTCTTCAAGTTCAATGCGGTCTCTCATAGCATCCATAGCTTTCCAAAAACCACGATGTGAATATGATGCCAATTGTCCATCAGCAGCTATTTTCATAAGGGGTTGCATTTCCCACTGAATCATATCCATATCTCCTTCCAAATAATTAAATATTTGTGGCTCCAAAACAAAAAAACCTCCATTGATCCAAAGGCCATCTGTTTTTGGCTTTTCTTGAAAGTTACCAACAATTCCGGTTTCATTAATATCTAAATGTCCAAACCTCCCGGGAATTTGTATTGCTGTAAGTGTGGCATACCTCTTTGAAATTCTATGCTGCTCTATTAGTTTACTTAAATCAATATTTGAAAGGCCATCCCCATAAGTTAACATGAAGGTCTCATTTTTCGTATATTTTTGTATCCTCTTTATACGACCTGCTGTATTTGTATTTATTCCTGTATCGATTAAAGTTACTTTAAAAGATTCACTGTTTGAAAAATGTACATCAACTTTATTTTTTTCTAACTCAATAGTTACATCTGAATTATATAAATAATAATTTAAAAAATATTCCTTAATCATGTGACCTTTGTAACCTAAACAAATAATAAAATCATTATATCCTTGTGCTTCATAGATTTTCATAATATGCCACAAAATCGGTTTGCCTCCGATTTCAACCATGGGCTTTGGTCTGGATTCTGTTTCTTCCATTAATCGTGTTCCAAGTCCTCCGGCTAATATTACTACTTTCATATGATTAATGACATTTTAAGAAATTGATCAATTTACAAAAAAACAAGGCTTCGCCGTTGATAAGTCTCACCAACTTACCAAATAAAATTTTATTTTTGAATTAAGCCACTTGAAAAGTCCTATTCAAGTAATTTAATTGTTGATTATTTATATATATTCTCAATGACAAACCAATACTTGTTAATTCAATTAACACCTGTTTCGGTCCGCAATTTTGAATAATTTTACCTTTTATACCTGTCAAATTACCACTTACTATTTCAACCTCTTGGCCTACTTCAACATGAGTTTCATTTCCAAAAGCAACATTTACACCTTCATTGCAAATGCGCCTCAAAATATTGATTTCATTTTCCGGAACTGTCGCCTTTTTTTTACCAAATGTTAAAAATCCTTGAACATTTGGTGTTTGTAAAATTTTAATTTCCTCCGCACTGGATATTTTAACAAAAACATAATTAGATATTAGTGGTATATCAAAAAATTTTATTTTGCGCTGATACTTTTTTGTTTTCCGAATTAATGGAATATAACATTCTAAATCTAGCCTACTTAATATTTCTCCAACGAACTTTTCTCTACGATGTGGAACAAGTATAACCTTCCATTTTTTATCCATCACGTTCAATTCAGTTTCCATTCGCTATTATAAATAAAATACTAATGATACCTTTTTACAATAATATAATATATTAAATTAATTATCTCTAATTATTTTTCTCAAAATAATAAAACCAACACTAAGCAGTAAGGCAATTGCAATTGCTTTACCTAAATTATATAAAAGCTTTTCTTTCTTTACTTCCAAAGGGATTATAGGTAAGTCCAAAGCTTGAATAAATGGCGTCTGTGTTTGTAATGTAAATGATGCGAACTCTAAATTTTTAAGTGCTTCTCCATACAGAATACTAAAAACCTTAATATCTCTGTCTACTTGTATTTGTGGCACTGCATTTTCATTCAACCATGTGTTGCGATACGTATCTTTAATATTTGCCAATGAATAATCTTTCCGGTAAATTAAATCACGTAGACTATCTACTTTGTGCTGTAAATTATCAAAAGTTTCCTGTTGGCGTTCAACTGATTTATTGATATAAAAAGTACTCAATTGATTAAATAAATGGATACAAACCAAATAAGATAAGTTTTGATCTGTATACCGTGTCGCCATATCCATAATTCCAGTCTTCTCATTGAATCCAGTTTCCAATTTAGACAAAAACAACTTATGCAATTGTTGCAAAGCCAAATTTTCCGTTTCTGAAAATTTATTGACCTCTCCATGGGTAAATCGATACGAGCGCAGTGGTGAAATAGGTTTTAAAATAGCCTTTGCGAACCACTCATTGGTACGAACCAATTCATCAATTAAGAAATTACCTAAATAGTCTTCGAGATTGTTGATTTTTACTTTCTGAAAAAAAACAGACTCAGCAATCCTTCTTGTTTTGGCAATTTCAACAATTTTTTGAAGACTCACTTGTTGTCCTGGTGCGTTTAATCCAAATTGGCCTAAGATACTTGCCAAGCCGGATTGACCGCCTTCTGATTCATTCAACATGAATGTAGCTCGGGCAATATACTGCACTGGACTTGAAAAAGTCTTATATAAATAGTAAGCGAGAAATGGAACCATAACCAATAAGATGATTTTTCCATTCCTTTTGATCTCCAAACCATAGCCCTTCATGGAATTAATCCAATCTTTTAAGCTAAATTCAGGCTGATGTTGTAATGCTTCCATCGCTTAATAATCCATTGTTTTGACTCCAATCATTTTTTTTGTAATATCTAAAGGCAAAACTAAGAATAATTTACATATATAAAAATATTTGATCTAAAAAACTGTACCTGTAATTTGATAAATCTTCATTTGTGTTCTCTTTCATTTACTTGATTTAAATTTTATGACATTTTCTCATAAAAAATAACATTTTTTTAGTATTTCTAAAACTTTATAATTATTAAATTTGCAACTCAACATTAAAAAATATTATTTAAGTTTTTGACAATCAGATTATTATGGATTTAAAAATTGAGTCCTTATCAAAAAGTTTTGGCAATCAAAAAGCAGTTGACAACATTTCATTCGAGGTAAGGTCAGGAGAAATCGTTGGCTTTCTAGGGCCGAATGGTGCTGGCAAAACCACCACTATGAAAATGCTTACCCAATATATTTCACCAGATCATGGTACCATTTGGTATGGCTCCTCGTCTTCCAGAGATGCCATTGAATTGAGAAGAAGCATTGGGTATCTTCCTGAACATAATCCCTTGTATGAAGATATGCCCATGTTGGATTACTTGGCCTTTTGTGCGGCCTTGCAAGGTGTGCCACAAGGTGAAATTCAGAATAATATCCGAAATATGGTCAAAAAATGTGGCCTAGATGTAGAAAAACATAAAAAAATTGGTGAACTGTCTAAAGGATTTCGCCAACGCGTTGGACTTGCACAGGCTATCATCCACAATCCTAAAATTCTGATTCTTGATGAACCGACAACTGGTCTAGATCCAAATCAAATTGTTGAAATCAGAGAACTAATCAAACAATTAGGACGTGAAAAAACGGTTATTCTTAGTACACACATTTTACCGGAAGTAGAAGCAACTTGCGATCGATTATTGATCATTAACAAAGGCAAAATTGTTGCTGATGGAACAGTCTCTAATCTTAGAAAGCAATCGGAAAATCGACAAATTCTACATGTTCGTATCGATGGTCCCAATCAAAACAACATTTACGAAGTACTAAAAAATGAACCTGGTGTCAGCATGGTTGATCTAATTAATAGAAATGAGAACAAATTCGAAATCCAATCCCACGATGCTGAACCACTCAATCGAAAAATCTTTCATCTTTGTGTAAAGAACGGATGGGACTTACTTGAAATGATTCCTTTTGAAACGAAATTAGAAGACATTTTCCGTGACCTTACTATAAATTAAGCAAAATTATGCAATCTCCAATTTCAATTATTGCAAAGAAAGAATTAGCTTCTTTTTTTGATTCATTAACAGCTTATATTATGTTAGTGGCCTTTCTTGGATTTAGTGGCTTTTTTACCTGGATCTTTGGCTCAGATGTTTTTATTAGGAAAGAAGCAGATTTACAGGTATTTTTTGGTATCGCAAAATGGACACTTTTCTTTTTTATTCCTGCTATTACCATGAAAATGCTAGCTGAAGAAAAAAAGACAGGTACTATTGAATTACTGCTAACAAAAGCTGTTAGCCATAGACAATTGATCTTAGGCAAATTTTTGGCTTGTCTATTGTTGATCATCATTGCATTAGCCTTAACCCTACCCTATTACTTTTCAATTAGTCAATTAGGCGCTGTAGACCATGGCGCTACCATCAGTGGGTATCTAGGCCTTATTCTAATGAGTGCAGCTTATATTGGCATTGGTTTGTTTGCCAGTAGTATTACAAACAATCAAATCGTTGCATTTCTATTAGCTTTATTAATAGGCATATTCTTTCATTTTTTATTTGATGTGTTTTCATATGGAAGCCGGGGTTTATTTGGACAGATTTTTAGCACATTAAGTGTGAGTAAACATTTTGATTCCATTTCTCGTGGCGTGATAGACACAAAAGATATATTGTATTTTATTACTTTAACCGGCTTAGGATTATACTTAGCAGAATTATTTATTGCAAAAAGAAAATAATTATCAACCATGAATTCATTAGGAACAAAAATTCTTATCGCCATCACAGGATTTGTAGCTATAAATTTTTTGGCAAAGCAATTCTTTTTCAGATTCGATTTAACTCAAAACAAAGAATTTACGCTGAGTAAAGCAACAAAAGATATTATAAAAAATTTAGATAAAAAAGTAAATATTACAGCTTACTTTTCAAATGATCTACCTACTGATGTTGCAAAAACTCAAGAAGAATTAAAAGACATACTCAACGAATTTGCTAATATTTCAAAAGGACAAGTAGAATATCAATTCATATCACCAAATGATGATCCCAAAAAGGAAGAAGAAGCCATGAAAGAAGGCATTCAACCTGTGATGATCAATGTTCGGGAGAAAGATCAATCAAAGCAACTCAAAGCATTTCTGGGTGCTACCGTTAAAATAGGAGACGCCAAAGAAGTTATTCCAGTTATACAACCCGGCACAGCCATGGAATATGCACTTACCACAAGTATTAAGAAATTAGCTGTAAAAAACAAACCACTTTTAGGATTTCTGCAGGGACACCGGGAGGCTGCAATTCAGGAATTAGCTCAGGCTTATGAATCATTGAACATCTTATATCATTCTGAATCCGTATACATTACTGATACTGTTGATCTTGGTAAATATAAAACTCTCGTCATAGTTAGACCCCAAGATAGTTTTCCACCAGCTGATTTAGCAAAATTAGATGAATACCTATCAAATGGTGGGAATATCTTATTAGCAATGAACCATATTGAAGCTGATATGCAACAAGGATTGGTGAATGTTTCAAAAACCGGTTTAAAAGAATGGCTTAACACTAAAGGTCTAAAAGTCGAAGATGCATTGGTACGCGATGTAGCTTGTGGACAAGTACAAGTGCAACAACAAAATGGGTTTTTCTCCTTTAACACACCAATACAAATGCCTTATTTGCCATTGGTTCAAAAATTTCCTGAACACCCAGTTACAAAAGGTTTAGAACGCGTTATTTTACAGTTTGCAAGCCCGCTAAGTTATGGTGGTGATGCTCGTAATGTGTTTACCCCACTTTTACTTTCCTCAGACAAATCTGCTAGTGAAAATCTCCCATTAGTTTTTGATATTCAGCGCCAATGGACTCAAAGTGATTTTCCTCAATCGAATATTTGTATGGGTGGTGTTTTGGAAGGCAAAATCGTTGGAGATAGAAGTTCAAGACTCATTGTATATACCGATGGAGATTTCCCGGTTGGTCGTGGAAGAAATCAACAAATCAATGCAGACAATGTCAGCCTATTGGTTAATGGTATAGACTGGCTAAGTGATGATACTGGTCTCATAGATCTGCGAACCAAAGCAGTTGATACAAGACCTATTAAAGAACTTGATGACGCCACCAGGAGCCTTTATAAATATTTGAATTTCTTACTTCCTATTGGTTTGATTTTAGTTTATAGCTTTTTTAGATCTTCGATGAATAGAAGGAAACGAATCCAAAGAATGGAAGAAAGATATGTGTAAGGACTTCAAAAACGGACCTTTGATTCTAATAAAATATTGAGCTAGCACAAAGTTTATTTTTTAAGTAATTATCGATTTTTTAAGTGCTCTTTTTTTAAATTATTTATTTGAGTATTGGATAATAATCATTCATCAAATATTATTCATTTATTTATCGAAATTTCAACCTAATAAATATTAATCAAATAAATTGAAATGCATTCAATCTGTCTATTAAAACAGCATAAATCTGGGACAGGACCATTAATGCAAATATTTGACAAGTTTAATAAACTTGAAGCAGAGATGATAAATTACTGTATTGAATTTTTGATTTAATATTTTTTGTAAAATAGAATGTCTTTACATTCAAAATATCGCGTAAAATCAAATGATGCTGGAATACATAATATCCATAATAGAAGTTCAAAATGTGTTTGAATCGAGCAACAAGTTTAATTGCTATTGTCAAACTATACACTATTCAGAAAATGATATAAAATTTAGGATAAAAAAAATGGCGAGTAATTACCTCGCCATTTTTTTTAAATAATTAATTATTACAATTATTGTTTTTCAAAAGTTCTTACACCAAGACCCCATTGGCATAATGCAGCACCCGTATGGGCTGAAGTAGGAGAAGCTTCCGGAAATTCAAAAACTTTCCATCTTAGAGTTATTGGTGAAGTTGCAATGATTTTTGGAAGATATTGTGCTGAATAATCAGCACTTGTTAATCCATTAGGTGCTGTATCACCAACAAGTTGAAGACCACCACCACATGGGTTGCTTTGGTTAGGAAATCTCAATTGATCATTACCATTAGCATCTTTATGATTATATAACAAATATGGAAATGGATCAACTGCACCTCCACCAGGGTTATCAATGACATATACCCCATCAAATACTTTAACGAGTGTAATTACAACTCCATTGGCTGGTCTTACGTATGTACCAGATAAATCGGTTGGCCCTGGATCAGGAATTGGACCAGCAATTACAATATTTGTACCCATAACTGCTTTGAAGTTAGCTTTATTGAATTTCTCAAATGATAAAGCATATCCACCTACAGCAACTGTATCTGGCCATCCTGTAATATCAGACTTTAAAACATTAATGGTATCCATTCCAGTTTTACCACCATGTCCACCAGCAAAACCTACAACTGAATCTACTGCTATACCGACAATATCAGGTATATCATTAAAAATATTGGTTTTACCTATTCCATAAACATAACTAGAAGGTATTAATTGCTCCGCTATAAATGGAATTGACGTTGTTTGAGGCACCGAATTTATTTCATCTGAATCACTGCACGACATGATACAGCAAGACAAAACAAATAAAACCGATAATAATATTATATTTTTTTTCATGTTTTTAATTTTTAATTAGTCCCAAAATACTTTGTCAGTTAAAGAATGTTGAGCAACAAAATTTTTATTTAAGCTTTGCTCAGTTTCTGGATAAAATAAAATAGATGGAAATTTATTGCCACCCAATACATTTTCAGTTGGCACTGCAAATAACCCGCCAGGTGATGTAAAAAATGGATTTAAAGCATTATCAAATCTTCTTGTTTCAATCCAAGATTCAACAGGCTGAAGGTTATTCATAGATGCCCATTTTTGAATGGCTATAGATTTAACACCATTTGATGCATCATAAGCACCTTTATCTGAAATATATTTGGACATGGAAGCACTGTCAGAACCTAAATAATCACTATTAGCATACATTGCTGCTTCATATAAAGCTTTAGCATCTCCCCCGGCGAAACCTCTTGCAGCTGCTTCTGCTAATAAAAATTTGACTTCCCAAACTGTCATCAAGATAACCGGAATTTTTGGACCAAAAATCAAACCTCCTTTATCAGCTAATGCTCCGTTAGGTCGAGAAAATGAAGCTGTCGCAGGTGCATTTTGAACATCTCCATGCTTTAATCCCAAATGACCAGCAGCACCAGGATTAAAAAATAAACTGATTCTAGGATCGGAATTTCCTTGCAAGAAATCCATAGTTGTTTTAGATGCAACATAAAAATTTCCTAATGCCGTACTTTTAGCATCTGACCAAAAAGGATTGGATCCTTTTGAATTCCCAGCATATGCAATTTTCGCATTGTCATCGTTAGTAGCCATAAAATCTCCGCTAGCCACCAATGCTCCCAATTTAGTTTTATCACCAATTCTAGTATAAACTTTCAACAATAAAGAATTAGCAAATCGATTCCATTTTCCAAGATCTCCTGCATACATTAAATCACCTTCTACAACATCTGTAGCTCCAACCTTACCTAACAATGCAATGGCATCAATTAATAATTTTTCAATACCAGGATAAACTACCTCTTTTGCATTATCATATTTTGGATTAAAGATAGATCCATCGTTAATATCACCTTTTAATGCTTCTGTAAAAGGAATGTCACCAAATAAATCGGCACAAACTTGAGCATTATAAGCATTTAAAATTTTTCCAATGGCTTTATAACCGTTGTGGCCAGATTGAAGATAACTTAAGTTACTTGAGCTTCTATACAAGTTGTCAAATACTTGGTTGGCATCACTCGAATTCATCGTATTTTGATCCCAATCACCTAAGGCAACACCAGGACCTCCTGTATTGTATTGGCACCAAATATTAGTTTGAGAAAATAATCGATCACCAATAGCATTACCGATATATAATTGTGCAGATGAAAGCTGTAAATTAGGTCCTGAAGTCGATGATTGATTTGGATTTGTATTAACATCTAAATAGTCATCACATGATGTAAATACCATAGTACCGACAATACAAACGACTATATAAAATAATATTTTGATTTTCATATTTTATAATTTTTTATTGTAATAATATTTTTAGAATTTTAATCTTAATTCAGCACCAAAACTTCTTTGTGATGGAGTAGTAGTAGTTTCAATTCCTACTGCATCAGATGCTCCACCAACGCCACCAACTTCTGGATCTGCAAATGTGTTTTCCGCAGGTAGCCAGAATTTCAAATTCTTGCCGTAGATACTAATGGTAACATCAGAAACACCTACACGACCCAAAGACTTTTTAGGTAAGGTATAAGATATTGCCATTTCTCTGAATTTCAAATAAGACGCATCTACAAGAAATGATGATGCAGGTGCACCTCTAAAATAAGAATAAGCATTTGTTTCAAGTTTATTTTCTTTACCTTCAGCATCTACACTATTTTCCAAAATAAATGCTTTACGATCTTTTAATAAAGTAGTACTTGCCGTTCCATTGAACTGAGAACTCACTTTTGAACCAGAATAGAATAATCCTCCGTCTCGCATGTCAAATAATGCATGAAGTGTGAATCCTTTTATGCTGAATTCAGTTCCAAAAGTAGCCAGGAAATTAGGTTGGTACGAACCCAAATAAGATAAGGTTGAGCTCTGAATTGGATTACCAGTTCCATCGACAACGATGCGTCCTAATGAATCATGTACATATCCAGTTCCTTTAAATGTTCCAAAAGCTTGTCCTTCTGCTGCAACTAAATTTAAAGAACCATGTCCGGCAAAGTGAACCAAACTTGTGAATATGTTTAATTCATCTTTATCTGAATCGTTCTCTAAGATTGTCTTAACAGTATTTTTGTTTTTTGACCAAGTTCCAAATACTTTCCATTCAATTAAATTATTATGGATGGCTGTAATTCTAAGTCCTAATTCATGTCCTTTGTTCTCCATTCTTCCAATATTGGTTGGAGCAATACGATAACCTGAAGACCATGGGATATTCACATCCACAATTTGATTTTTTGAATCAATGTTATAGTATGTATATTCAATATTAATTCTGTCTTTTAACAAACCTAAATCAATTCCAATCTCAGAAGTTACAGATAACTCTGGTTTTAAATCAGGATTTCCAATTATAGTTGATTTTGAAGCTCCTGGATTGCCATTAAATGGAAATCTAACTTGATAGTCATCACCATAATCTAAAATCAATGGGTTTAAAACATAATTGCTATTTAATCTATATCTCGGAGCATCCTTACCTGCAGTACCAATACTAGCTCTTAATTTTAAAAAAGAAATTGGATTAACATCAAAGTTATCCAAATTAGTAGGAACAAAAGAAAGACCTCCACCTTGATAAAAGAAGTCACGTTTATTTTTAGGTAAAGTAGAAGACCAGTCATTTCTTGCAGAATATTCAGCAAATAAGAAATTTTTAAATCCTAAAGAAGCGTTGGCATAAACACCAAATAATCTATATAAATAAGATTCATTTCTAGCTAATGGATTTTCAACAGAATTGGACAAATCATAGAATTCTGGTATTACCAAACCTCCTACTGTTTGCCCCGCCACTTGACGAAATTGCTCTTGGATTGAATTAAATCCAATGGTAGGAGTAAATGTAAAATCATTATTTATCTTGGCATCATATCTAGCCTTTAAGTCAAAAACTAAATCGGTTCTACGATCGGTTAGTTCTTTGTACCCTCCTAAACTTGTACTGTTTCTTGGACTATTAAAATCACTTAAAACACCATCAGACCATGACAAAGTTCTCTCGTAAAAAAACTTTGGATTGTTCTCAGTAACACCACTAATGCTAAAGTTTGTACTTGCTTGGCCACTTAATGTCAAATGCTCAATAGGCATATAATTTAAATTAATACTTGAAACGACATTATCGACATTATTACGTACCACTTGCTTATCAAGGATATAATAAGGATTTACAGAATATTGTCCGTAAAATCCTTTAAAATCTTGATAAGGACTATTATAGTCTCTTAGTTCATGAAAAGGAATATTTGGCGGTGTTTGTAATGCAAATGAATATGCAGGTGTTCCACTAGCATATCCAAATGGGTATCCACCTTCGGTAGCACCTCTTTGATTAATTTTTGAATAATTGAATGAAAACGAAGTATTAAATTTCTTTGAAAAATTACTTCCTACATTCAATAAAATATTGTGCTTTTTAAAAGTAGTATGTGGAATTATACCTTTATTATCAAAATTGGTATAGGATACAAAGTAATTGTATTTATCATTTCCACCTCCAACTGAAATATTGTTTCTTCGAGTCGTTCCAATATCAAAAAAATCACGAAGATTATTTTTAACTGCACTATAAGGTCTTGTTAATTGCTCATACTTACCATTATTCAATGGAATAAGATCTCCATGAGAATCAGCAGGTTGACCAGTCCAAGGTAATATTCTTCCATCTAACGGTGCTCCCCAAGCAAAGTTTTCACCCATGAAGATATCGATTCCTCCACCACATCCACCGCAAGACGCATATCCTGAACCAAATTTATCTTGTTGTTTCATTACTAAGTAGACACTTTCAGAACTTAAAGATGAGCTAAATGAAATTGTCGGCTTACTTTCAGCATTTGATCTTCCCTTTTTGGTAGTAATCAAAATCACACCTGACGCACCTCTTGATCCATATAATGTTGTAGCTGATGGACCTTTAAGAACCGTAACTGATGCTACGTCATCAGGATTTAAGTCATTTCCTCGATTTCCAAAATCGACATAATTATCCCGATCTCCTAATTTACCAGTTCCTCCTCCTCCGGAGCTTGAATTATTATTAATTGGTACCCCATCCACTACGATTAAGGCATTATTACCTTGAGTTAATGAAGTTTCTCCACGTAACACTATACGTGTTGAAGAACCTGTTTGACCAGATCCTTGATTAATTTTTACACCTGCAGTTTTACCTTGCAGTGCATTTAATACACTTTTGTTAGTTACGGTGTTTAATTCCTCATTATTAACCGTTTGGTCAGCATAAGGCACTGCACTCTTGTTTCTAGAAACACCTAAGGCAGAAATAACCGTTTCTTGCAATAAAACGCCTTCTTGTAATGAAACATCTACCATATTGCTTGATCCTAAAACAATATCCTGGGATGTATAACCAGTATAACTAACAACTATCGTATTTACACCCTCCGGAACGGTCAAGGTATAATTACCATTAAGGTCAGTTATGGTACCCACTGCTGTTCCCTTGGCTAGCACATTCGCCCCAATCACAGGATCACCAGATTTATCGGTGACATTACCTTTAATAAGCCGTTGGGCTTCTGTAGATAACATCACAGAAAAAAATGCTAAAAGCATCAGTAATACTTTCTTCATAATTTAATTTGTTTTAATTTTTTAAAAGTGGTTGATAACTCACAAATATAAAAGGATATCTAATTTAATTCCTAATTTCTTAACAAAAAATTAATAAGTTCATAACAACTTATTTTATATTAGTTTTTTATTTAATGTATAAATCAATTTATTTAAATCCTTTACACGTATTTTTTAACATAATTTATACTGAAATTGTCTGTATTTCAAAATAAGATAAGCTCATCTTAATAATGACATTTTATTAAATTCACTCTTAAAAGCCTAGTTAATATTATAATTTTTTAATTCTTGCGGAAACCCAATCGTGGCCTATCGAACATTTTTCTTCTGTCATTCTCAGGTATCAAGTCCTTAAGATCATCCAAAATAATACTATTTTTGTCTACACCTTCCCATTCTGTGGCTGATAGTTGGGATAAACGTATGTTTTGGTTACGCACGATTTCTTGGACCATAGTTCGAATGGTACGTGCGTTTCCAAAAAACTTATCTTTAGTATTAAACATGTATTCCAGGTAATTCAACAAATGGCCCCGGGCTTCATCGTGAAGTATAAATTGTTGATCATGAAACATTTTGATAGCAATTTCCATGAGTTCCTGTGCATTATAATCCTCAAATTTGAGAATTCTGTCGAATCTGCTATTCAAACCTGGATTTGATTTAAGAAAAACCTCCATCGGTTCAGTGTATCCGGCTACAAAAACAAAGAATTGACCACGCTGATCCTCCATACGCTTTAAAAGAGTTTGTATAACCTCTCCCCCATAATCCCCTTGCCCAGATAATTGTTGGGTTAATGAATAGGCTTCGTCAATAAAAAGGACACCCCCAATAGCTTCTTCAATTTTTTCTGCAGTCTTTATAGCCGATTGCCCTATAAAGCCCGCAACCAATCCTTGTCGATCTGTCTCAACCATATGGCCGCGTTCTAAAATTCCCAGAGCTTTAAAAATACGGGCTATAATACGTGCTACAGTACTTTTTCCAGTCCCGGGATTCCCTAAGAATACGGTATGTAAATAATATTGATTCAAAACTTGTTTTCCTGCCCTTTGAGCATATTGAACTACCTGAACTAAATCGTGAATTTCTTTCTTGACCTGTGGAATACCAATGAGTTCGTTTAACTCCAACAAGGTCTCTTCCAATAATTTCTGGTCCACCGGAATCTTTGGCCTGTTTTTCATTGGTTCTATCTGAATAGTCTGAACATCACCAAGACTCACTTCACTCAATCCCTCGGCTCCAAGTTCGTCAGCATGCCCGGAAGAAATGACCCTTATACCCAAATTGATTTTGGCTTTATCGACAATGTCAAACACGAATCTGGCATTACCGAAGGTGTTGTCTCTGCTTCTATAGGCATTGAGTATCAAATGATGCAAAGCTTGTTTGGCTTCTTCATGGAAAATTAAGCCCTTATCCTTAGCTGCAAATTCAGCGATCTCATACAATTCTTGTGGAAGGTAATCAGGAAACTCATAATAAAGTTTGATTCTGCTCTTAAGTCCAGGATTTGAATCAAGGAAATATTTCATCTCTTTTGGATATCCAGCCATTATTACAGCTAAATCCCCGGGGCCATTAGACATTTCCTTTACTAAGATCTCAATGACCTCTCTACCAAAATCTTTGCTATCATCATTTGTTCTTGCCAAGGCATAGGCTTCGTCAATAAATAATACCCCACCTCTCGCCTTTTCGATTGCATCTTTAACCTTGGGTGCTGTCTGGCCTATATATTCTCCTACTAATTCTGCACGATCTGCTTCATATACATGTCCTTTAGACAAAACACCCATTTTTTTATACAATAAGCCCATCATTTTAGCCACTGTTGTTTTGCCGGTACCCGGATTACCAAAAAAAACAGAATGCAAAATGATTTGATCTTTTTCTACAATTCCCCTATCTTTTCTTAATTTCAAAAATTGAATGTATTGTGCGTGTTCCTGCACTTTTTTCTTTACTTCATCAAGGCCAATTAAAGCATCCAGATGAACAAGAACTTCTTCAAAAGTCTGCTTGTTTTCGTAAAGACTTGGCAGAACTACAGGATCTGAAAGATGCGGTAAGGTGATACTCGAGACTCCTTCTTCAAATTCATCAGACACATCAAAGGACATCATGCCTAATAACTCTTCCATAAATACAATCTCCACGGTATAAAGTCCGTCCCACCATGACCCCTTTACGTTGGACCCCCATCCAGCTGTAATTTGAATCGTGGTATCATCCTTTTTAACTGGAACTAGTCTGACCAATTGACCTTTTAGTTCCCGAGCTTCATTATGAAATTTGATAAATACTTCACACTGCCAATTGGATTGCTTGCATTTATTATTTAAAACTAATTCTGCATATATATATCGGGTTTCTTCACCATTGAATCCATTTAGATATTTTCTTTCAGATTCAGGTACATCATCAAAAGGACCTTCATATAACTTTAAACTTTGTAATTCCACATAAGGATTTTCTTCAAAATCCAACCCAACACCAGGATCTTCTACATAAAAATACTTCGTACCTAATTTTTCTCCATCCATCCAGGCTTCCCAAAAATAGGCGCCTTTTTTCCAAAAGGAGCCTTCTTTCTTGTTCCCCCAACCTTCTCTAATAAAGACCAATTGATCG
Organism: Candidatus Defluviibacterium haderslevense; assembly: GCA_016712225.1. Classification (NCBI taxonomy): domain Bacteria; kingdom Pseudomonadati; phylum Bacteroidota; class Saprospiria; order Saprospirales; family Saprospiraceae; genus Candidatus Defluviibacterium; species Candidatus Defluviibacterium haderslevense. The sequence continues at coordinate 4,510,908 of JADJRL010000003.1, forward strand.
TATTTGGAAATCTTTCTTTTAAAGTTAAGACTACAAACTTCCTTTTTAGCCTTAATTAGACTAAAGCATTTCAATTCTATGTCAGCCTCCCAAAAGTCTAAATCAAACCACTTATTGTAAAACGATAATTCAGTATATATATAAGTTGTACTGAACCGATCAAAAACTTGTCGGTATTTTTTTTTATTGTCAGCCAACCACTCTGTTGAAGCATAAACCTTCAACTCTTTAAACTTATATTTTTTTGGTTCGACAATTTTTAATTCGTCTTCCTTAGGTTTTTCTTCCATGTTGAATCAAGGATAACATAAATGACACGGTCTAAAGTTTCCAAAATGGTGTTTTTAACATCAAAATTACTAACCACCACAATATGCCTTGAATTTCTTGATATAGGCTTCCCAAACATCAATTTGACCCTGAACTTCATCATCATCAGCAAAATCAGTCACCTCAAGGATAGTCTCATTCGTAATATCGGTCTTATAAATTCTAAATTGAAGAAATTCTTCTGGTCTTTCTTCCCATTGAAATTTAATAAGTTCATCTTCAATATCTACAATTAATGTAGCCTCTTCGGAGTCACCTTCCCAACTAAAGGTATAATGATCACCTACATTGTCTACCTTATCGCAAAACCAACGAACCAATCCGGTAGGCTGAGTAATGAAAAGGTAAATGATCGAAGGCGATGCCTTGAACATAAATTCTGTCTGAAACTGTACTCTAGGCATTCTGGATTTTTATAGTTATTTAATTAAATCATTGATAATTTGGGCAATATTAAATTGTTTCTATATTTTTTTTCACTTTTATGAACTTTATTTATAAAGTTTTCATTAATCAGTTGGGCTAAAATATAAATCTTTGGCATGGAATTCGATTTCCTTATGCTGATAATTACTTTATTTTATAGTCAAAGTACTGAATTTCAATTATTTACAATTAAAAGTAGACATGCGGCAGTTAAAAATAACCAAATCCATCACAAATCGAGAGAGCCAATCCCTTGAGAAATATTTGCAAGAAATCGGCAAAGTAGATTTGTTAACTCCTGAAGAGGAAGTTGAGTTAGCAAAAAAAATTAAACAAGGCGATCAAATTTCCTTGGAAAAATTAACTAAAGCTAACTTAAGATTTGTGGTTTCAGTTGCCAAACAATACCAAAACCAAGGTTTATCTTTATCTGATCTTATCAACGAAGGTAATTTAGGTCTTATTAAGGCAGCCCAAAGGTTTGATGAAACCAGAGGATTCAAGTTTATTTCCTATGCAGTGTGGTGGATCCGCCAATCCATATTACAAGCCTTAGCTGAACAATCCAGGATAGTAAGGCTACCTTTAAATAAAGTAGGTTCATTAAATAAAATTAATAGGGCATTCTCAGAACTCGAACAAGAATATGAACGTGAACCTTCTGCTGAAGAATTGGCAACTTTACTTGAAATACCAACTGAAGAAGTAGAAACTACTCTAGGTGTAGCTGCTAGACACGTGTCAATGGATGCCCCATTCGTTGAAGGTGAGGATAATTCATTGTTAGATGTATTAGAAAACAGTAGTACACCAGCCACTGATTCCATATTGGAATATAAGGACTCTTTGCGAAGAGAGATAGAACGTGCTTTAGGAACACTTACCGACCGTCAAGCTGATGTAATAAAGCTTTATTTTGGAATTGGTGTTGAACATCCAGAATCACTTGAAGATATTGGTGATAAATTTGGCTTAACCCGTGAAAGAGTTCGACAAATTAAAGATAAAGCCATCAATAAACTACGATCAACTACCCGAAGTAAACTATTAAAGCAATACCTGGGTTTCTAGAATCTGACTTTGTGCCAATTTTTTTATATATAAAAAATACAAATCTGTTGTATGATGCCTTCTTTTTTGTCAACTTTGCACAAAATTTAAAGCATGAGCACAAACAATCAATTTGAACAAATAGAAGCAGCTTTACGTAATTGGAGAGAAAAGGAAAAAACAGCTCTTAAATTAAGTAAATTAGTTGGCGAATTAAGATTCGATCGATCTATAGAAATCGTGTTTTTTAGACACGACTTATATGATGAAAGGCCAAGTGATATCATCAACAAACATTTATTTTCAAAACATTATATAGACAAGCCCCTATCTATTGAACTGACACTTCAGATTGTTGAAGCTATAGTCGAATTAAAAGAGCTGGAGCCGTCAAGAATTGATGTCGGCAAATTAGCTTCAGAATGGGAAACAAGCAATAAAGAATTTGATTCCATTGATTCTTTTCTTCGTGATAAACTAAAAAAAGGATTTAATTCCAACATCAAACGCGATAGTCACAGGGATGTTGTACTTTATGGTTTTGGAAGAATTGGACGATTGGTAGCCCGTCGCCTGATATCAAGTACAGGTAGTGGCGAACAATTAAGATTAAGAGCCATAGTCATTCGACCTAGTATGAAAGACAGGTCAGAAGAAATATTTAAAAGGATGGCTCTTCTGGAAACAGATTCCATACATGGCGATTTTCCTGGAACTATTGATGTAGATGTAGAACATTCTCAAGTTGAAATCAATGGAAATAGAATTCAAATGATTTTTGCAAATGATCCAAGTGATATCAATTATGAATCATTTGGTATTGCAAATGCACTACTCATTGATAATACCGGAATGTGGGACACTAAAGAAAAACTTAGTGCACACTTACGTCCTGGAATATCACAAGTTATACTTACAGCACCCGGAAAGGATATTCCAAATATTGTAGTAGGCGTCAATCATGATATAATAAATTTAGAACAAGAAAATGTTTTTTGTGCTGCTTCTTGTACGACTAATGCTATTGTTCCAATCATCCAAGTACTTGATCAAAGATTTTTAATCGAAAAAGGACATTTGGAAACCGTTCATGCCTATACAAGCGATCAGAATCTCCTGGACAATTTTCATAAAAAACCAAGACGTGGCCGGGGAGCACCAATCAATATGGTTATAACAAGTACAGGCGCAGCGAGTGCAGTAGCAAAGGTGTTACCTCATCTAAAAGGAAAATTAACCGGAAATGCTGTTAGAGTTCCCGTTCCAAATGTTTCTCTTGCTATTTTAAATCTTAGTTTTGCTAATCCAACCACTTTAGAAGACATCTTAGGTGAACTAAGAAAAGCCACCCTTCATGGCAATTTAGTTGAACAATTACAATACTCTACTTCAAACGAATATGTTTCCAGCAATGCAGTAGGATCAACAGTTGCCTCAGTTATTGATGCTCCAAGTACGATACTTTCAAACGATGGAAAAACAGCAACTATTTATGCTTGGTACGATAATGAATTTGGTTATACATGTCAGGTAGTCCGGTTAGCTAAATATGTTGCTCAGGTCAGAAGATTTACTTATTATTAATGAATAACGAACATTTGGATTATAAAAAATGGCAACCATTTCTGCTCGGATTATGTGCCGCTATCGGCATGTTTGGAGGATATAAATTAAAACTTGCAGAATCAAATAATAATGTATATAATAAAGTTATTGATCCTAGTTATTTTGTCCATCAGAAAACTCAAGATGCATTATCCTATATCCAAACAAAATATGTAGATAGCTTAAAAAATGAAGCCCTTAGCGAATATTTAATTAGTCAATTGGCCTATGCGTTAGATCCCTATTCAGAATATATTTCTGCAAATCATCTGCAAGAATATATGGATGAAATGGATGGAGGTTATCAAGGCATTGGAATGGAATATCAATTGATACATGATAAGCTTATAGTTTCAAAAATAATTTCACAAGGACCCATTTCGAAAACATCGATTGAATTAGGTGACGAAATTTTAAGTATAAATAATCATGTCATTAATTTCCAAAATTCAAAGTCAGATTCCATCAATACGTTCATCAAAGCAAGCAACGACACCATTGATTTGGTTTGGAAAAAACAACTTAATGCTGAAGTAACCAAATCAAAAGTTATACGTGACAATATAGAAACAAGCACCATTGGTACAGTTTTTAGTCCTTATGATAAAACGATTTATATAAAAATTAAACTTTTCGGAGATCGCACTTATCGAGAATTTATGGAAGTGCTGGAGAATTATGTATTTGAACACAAGTGCACAAATTTAATTTTAGATCTCAGAGATAATCAAGGCGGATTGGTACATATAGCTGCTGATATTTTGAATCAATTGGTTCAAGAAAAAGATGTGATGTTATTCAGGACATCTGGACGACAAGTAGTATCCAAAGAATATAAATCTTTAGGCAAACCTTTTTTCAAATTAAATAAAATTATAGTATTAATCAACGAAAAAACGGCATCAGCAGCTGAAATAGTTGCCGGATCACTGCAAGATTTAAACTTAGCAACTATTATCGGAACGCCAAGTTTTGGAAAAGGAACCATACTGGAACAATTCAATTTAGCAGATGGGTCAGCTTTGCGGATAGCAACTTCAAGAATATATTTACCTTCTGGTCGGTGCATTCAAAAATCATATAATCAATCCGCTGATAGTATTTCAAACTGGTTGAGTCCATTTCGAAGTGACACCAATAGTATTCTTATAAGTAATGGAAAAAAAATAATTAATGGACAAGCCATTTATCCTGACTTGTTGGTTTCAAACCCAGTCGCTGAACCTAATTCAAGTGATGATGTAAAAGAAATAGCCCTGAAATTGGCATTGAATAATATTCAGAGTTTAAAAAACCTTATAGGTGACGATGTAGAAAAAATAGATGATAAGACCATCGATTTATTTTTGAAAACCAAGTTAAAGGATTGGGAAAACTCAATAACCAAACAAAATCACTTCGATTGGATTATCGAAGAAAGTAAATTTGCAATTACGAATTTACTTTTTGGTGAAGACATGGAACAAAGAGCTTCGCTGAATCAAGATGAAGTTATGTTAACGGCATTAAATCTTTTAAAAAACAATAAATAAATATACTTAAATCCCACTATTGATTAAATCGGGTAATCTTTAAAAGTTGGGGTCTAATACAAATGAAAATAATACTCTACCATGACCTTAGGTACAAGTATACCACAAGTATACCACAAGTATGTACTCCTATAGGGTAGGTTTGATACCAACTAAGACACCATTGAAGTAGGTTTAATTAGATGTAAATAATAAGTACTCCTATAGTTGGTGTTATTCCTACATACGGACATTTGATTCTAAAAGTAAATAATGTTTGAATAATTTCGGACTTCGCATTCCAAGTTTCACATAATTTATCGGCACCAAAGGTTTCCTTTCTTTATGAGTAAATAATTTAATTAAAAAACCTTCATAACTTAAAATGCTTACGGCGCAATAAATCCTGCTCAACCATTTCCATGAACTACCTAATAACATTAAAGAGCCATTTAACATCAGCAAGCTAATTAATTGTTTAACGAATAAAAATCAATTCACCATCCTTGTCATATCTAGCAATAACACTAGGTTCTCTTAGCTCTGAATTGCTTTGTCCGTATTTTACAATATAGTCCACTGAAGATTTGACATCTTCAGATATCTGATTAAAATTTAATGGTGTTGGCTCACCCGTTTTATTTGCGGATGTTGATATAATCGCTTGATTAACTTGACCAATTAATTGATTACAAAAAGGATCTCCACATATTCGAATGGCAATACTTCCATCCTGAACAATAACATTATGAGGTAAATTTTTAGCTTTAGGATAAATTATGGTTAATGGCTGGCTGTGATAACTTAACAGGGTTTCAATTCTAGGATGTATACCCACAACGTAATGCTTAAGCATTTGAACAGAATTAACTAGAATGATGAAAGATTTATCCGGAGTCCTATTTTTAAGTTGGGTGATTCTATCGATACCAGCTACATTATTCACCAGGCAGCCCATTCCCCAAACTGTATCTGTTGGGTATAATATGACTTTATCATCCAATAGCAGCTTTGCTATTTCTGTAACTTCATTGTATTCAAAGTTCATATTCATGAATTTTGGGATTATTTAAGCCTTCTGTTAAAATATTTTGATATTTAATAATCAATTAACGCAATCTGGCGTTTCATTTAGTATTCAAATAGCTAAATGAGTTTAAAATTTTATATTTTATTACTATTTGCCCTATGTAATCATTCGATTTTCGCCAAGCACATCATTGGTGGTGATATTTCCTATGTATGTAATGGTATAAACAAAACAACAAATCGAGCAAACTATACTGTTACCATTAAAGTTTATCGGGACTGTAATGGAAATGGGGCTAAATTCGATGAAAATCCGTTTATTGGCATTTATTTGAAATCGGCAAATAATAACTATACCGTATTTCAAAGTTTCACAATACCCTCACCTAAGGTAAATAAGTTAGTCTCTGATAATCCTTGTATCATTATTCCACCTAATGTATGTGTAGAAGAAGGTATTTATAAATTTACCATTGATTTGCCTATCGTTACTTCTACATACGTTATTGCCTATCAAAGATGTTGTAGAAATGAAACGATTTCAAATATTCTGAATCCAGGAGATCAAGGAGCTGCTTATACTATTGAAATTACGCCATTAGCCCAACAAGTTTGTAATAATAGTCCACTTTTTAAAAAATTTCCACCAATCGTAATTTGTGTAAACTCCCCGCTTGTTTTTGACCATTCTGCTACAGATCCTGAAGGTGATTTGATAACTTATGAATTTTGCAATCCTTATACTGCAGGAGGAATGAATGGTTCCAATGGAATAGGTAATGCAACAGATTGTAATGGAGTAACTCCAGACCCTTCAAAATGTTTACCACCGTTTTCTACAGTGCAGTTTAGAGCTCCCTTTTACACCGTTTTTGAGCCTCTAGGGGGAAATCCTCCGGTTACCATTAATACCCTGACGGGGTTAATCACGGGAACACCTAATATTATTGGCCAGTTCGTAGTGGGTGTCTGCATGAAAGAATACCGGAATGGACAGTTATTATCTGAATCCAGACGTGATTTCCAATTCAATGTCACGACTTGTATTGATTTAGTTAATGCAAAAATCGCATCTGATTCAATTATCAATAATAAGGAGTATATCCTGAATTCATGTGGAAATAATACCATTGACTTTATCAATCAAAGCTCTGATGAAAAATTTATAAATACCTATGATTGGGAATTCAATATTAATGGTCAAATTCAGTCCTACAATATTAAAAATCCGAGTGTTAATTTTCCAGGGATAGGCAGTTATTTAGGTACATTATTTCTTAATCGTGGGGCGCAAGGATGCAATGATACCGCCAATGTTAGAGTCAATGTCTTTCCTGAAATCAAAGCCGATTTTTCATTTCAATATGACACATGTATAGCTGGCCCCGTTCAATTTAAAGATCTTTCTTTTTCAGGCTCCAATAAACTCACTAACTGGAATTGGCTATTTGAACCAAAAGGGACATCAATCATTAAAGATCCTTCATTTGACTTCCGAACACCAGGAATAAAACCCGTATTTCTGCAAATCAAAGATATTAATGGTTGCATGGATACCATCACAAAAGATATCAATTACTATCCTGTTCCACAACTATTGGTTATTGATCCCAGTGATTTTATTGGATGCAATCCAATGGAAGTACAATTTGAAAATCTTTCCTATCCCATTGATTCTACTTATGATATTATTTGGGATTTTGGTGATGGACAGACCAGTGGAAAAATATCTCCAACACATACTTTTGACCTACCGGGAATATATTCTGTTAATCTAAAAGTCAGATCTCCAATTGGTTGTTTTACAGAAATCAACTATCCCAATTGGATTCAAGTTAAACCATCACCAATTGCCGATTTTATCTTCAAACCACAAGATCCAAGTTCATTTCATAAGGAAATCCTGATTACTGATCAGTCTATTGATGCTCAATCATTAAAGTATATTATCGATAATCGGGATATTTTAATCCAAAGAAATCCTAAATATACTTTCAGAGATACCGGTATTCATGAAGTTAAGCAAATTGTAGTCCATGCAAGTGGCTGTCAGGATACACTTATCCAATTTATTGATGTAGAGCCTAAAGTTACTTATTTTGTTCCCAATGCTTTTACGCCAAATGGAGACGGTTCAAATGAACTCTTTTATGGTGTGGGCTATGTAGAAGGTATGAAAAACTTTGAAATGAGCATTTGGGATCGTTGGGGTGCCCTATTATTTAAATCCAATGATCCAAATGAAGCCTGGAATTCAAGAATCAACAATACTGGTTCAATTGTCCAAAATGGAGTCTATGTATACAAAATTTCATTTTCTACCCCAAGAGACAAACTTGTAAATTTGAAAGGATTTGTAACTGTAGTTCGATAAAATCGAATAATATTTAATATTTTTTTATTATTTTAAGGAATAATAATTACCTTTGCCACTCTTTTTAAAAGACCTAAATTATTACCGTCATGAATTTGATTAAATACGTTGAAGACCAATTACTTGACATAAGTAGAATTCCTGAATTCTCAGCAGGAGATACTATTATCATGAGCTATAAGATCATAGAGGGTAATAAAGAAAGGGTTCAAGACTTTCGGGGAGATGTACTAAACATCCGTGGCGAAGGTAAAAACAAGTCATTTACCGTACGTAAAATATCAAGCGGTATAGGTGTAGAGCGTATTATCCCTTTTTCTTCTTTGAATATAGTTGATATCAAAGTAGTTAAGAAAGGTCGGGTAAGAAGAGCTAAACTTTTCTATTTAAGAAAACTATCCGGTAAGAAAGCAAGAATCAAAGAGGCAACTTTTTCTAAATAATATCCGATTACTGCTTTTATTTACAAATCCTACTCCTTTTTTGGATTTCTGTCTTGTTTAAGATAACTTTCCTTTAAGAAATTAAGAATATTAGAAACAATATTTCAATATAATATATAACTATATTCCTTAATTTACAAATCCTATTCTGCCTTTAAGATTTCTATCAATATCTTATCATCCTTTGGTGCGATTTTGTTGAATTTTCTATTAAATTCAATGTATTTCCAATCGTTTCCAGGTTCCAAAACTATAATTTTACCATCTAAACTAAACTCTACGGGCAAACTAAATTGTTGTTCTAAGTTATCCCATTTATACTTGATTTGAGTGTAAGTATCTCTAAAACTGACTGAATATATCAATTTAGGCAGGTTTTTATACCTTAGATATTGTCTTAAAAAAGGGCCGTAATCTTTACCTGTTTTAAGATTGACAAATTCTATAAAATCCTTACTTGTTGCAAATCCCATTTTATATTTATCATAAAAACCTTTAAAAATATCAAACCACAGACTGTCATTATTGATGGCGTATCTCAAGGTTTGCAATACCCAAGAACCCTTACTGTAGATATCATGAGGATTATTTGTAAAATTAACACCCAAAGGACCTATTAAGGGTTGATCATTACTAATACCTTTCTTTTGACTATTCAAATACCTTAGGGCGGCTTCCCTACCATAGAAATATTCTACAAATAAACTCTCCATATAAGTGGCAAATCCTTCGTGAAGCCACATATCTGCATGATCCTTACATGAAACACTATTTCCCCAATATTCATGTGCTGTTTCATGCAGAATAATGTAATCAAAATCAAATTCCTCTGGAATTCTAGAACCAAGATACCCACGTTGAAATTTGTTACCGTAGGCAATAGCAGATTGATGTTCCATACCTAAATAGGGAGCTTCAACTAAACCATAACCATCCCGAATAAATGGATATGGCCCTAGATAATGCTCAAAGGCTTCAAGGACTTTTGGTACCTGTCCAAAATGAGCTTTAGCCTTAGTAACATTTGGTTTCAAAACACTAAAATTCAGAGCTAATGCTTCACCGCTTTTAGTGGTGTATGTTTCATTAAAAGTCTCATATTGACCAATATAAACCGTAACATTATAATTATTTATCGGATAGCTTACATTCCAATGATAGGTTGTTTTCTTTTTACCCATTTTCTTTTTACCAACTAATTTACCATTTGAAATAGCAACATATGGATTTGGCACTGTAAAATACATATCCATAGATTCAGGTTCATCAGATAGATGATCTTTATTGGGCCACCATAGACTTGCGCCATCGCCCTCACAAGCAACTCCAATCCAATCCATATTATCCGCATCCTTAGACCAAACAAAACCTCCATCCCATGGTGCATTTTTAGCTATAGTAGGATTTCCCTCATACTCTACTAAAATGGTACATGATTCTCCAGACTTTATAGGATTGGCAATAAATACAGCGTTATATATTCTTCTGTATACTAATTCCTTCTTGTCTTTAGTGATTTTGAGAATTTTCATGTTTTCAAATAAATCCAATTGAATTTCTTCCATATCCGCCATACTCGTTAAAGTTATCGCGTTAGTCCCTTTAATAAATTTGCGGTCGGGGTCTACAGATAGGTTCAGGTCATAATGCTTCACATCATAAGTCCTTTCCAGCCGTAAGCTTCCCCTAAGCGAATCTTTTAATTCAAAAACAGGCTTTTGCGCAATTCCATAAAAGCTTATTAGGAATAAAAGGGATATCAATAATTGAGTACCAAATTTCATTTGAACCAAACATTTAATTTACATAAAAATTTAAGAATCATAGAATCTAAAGAATTCGAGGTAATTAAATTGAGGCATACCAATATATAAGATCTTGATTCGGCGCACAAGATATCGATTTTTAATCTTCAATCAGGTCAAAGCGACTAAAATGCTCTTAAAAATTCCAAAAAGGCCTTATACTAGAGCCGTAAACCTTAAAAAAAGGATGCATCTTAAAGTAAAAACAAACAAAATGGCCATTAATCATCATAAATTAATCAATTTGCCGTCTACTACAAATGATTAAGGCCTGAAGACCATGTTTCATTAAGGCTCAATGTTAATCTTTACCTAATCTACAAATCTTGAATATTGACAAACCCTATTTATCTTTTTATACCATCCAAAGTCTAAAATCAAGCCTAAACTTAGAAATTAAATTGACTTAGAAATTGAAGATAACTATTCGAAAGTTCTAAAAAGCAATATCTTTGAAATACGTAATAACCATATGAATAAATCGATATACATATTCCTTTTTCTGCTCATAGGAGCATCATGCAAAAAAGACACCCTCATCAACAACAGTTTGATTAAAGGTAAATGGATGGTAACAGAAGCGCATCGGGACGGAAAAAAAACTAAAATGATGTCAGGTGCCTATTTTTACTTTGATGATAGTATTATATCCACCAATTATATGGGTGCAGATAATCAATTTTATTATTATATAGATAAAAATAATATTTTTGAAAAAACACATAACGAATTACTTTTTCAAACGTTGCTTGATAAGGAACAAAACTTAATATTTGAAACAAAAATTCAAAATGTACCATTTACATTAAAATTAAAAAAGGAATGATTGAGCGCATAATATGTCTTTGGATTCTCCTTTTATGCAGTTTTAGTATTCATGCTGCGCAAGGAATTAATGGAGATATTAGAGCCGTTGTATATCAAGATGAAGACATTCAATACGTAGAAATTTCATATTATCTGAAGACTGAATCACTTCAAAAAATATATCACGCTGACAGTCAATTTCAAAATCAAATTCTTCTAACTGTAGTCCTTAAGAACGAAGAGCAAATTGTTAAAGTTGACAAATTACTTTTACAAAGCCCTTATTCATTCGACCAAAAACCCATTATCCATGTAATACGATGGAGGGTTCAAGCTGGTAAGTATAACTTGGAATCAACGCTAACAGACCCTTTAAACCCCTTGAATGAAATTACATTTATAAACACATTCAAGGCAAAACCAATAAACCAAAATCCCAATCTATCTGAAATTCAACTCTATTCAGTTTGTAAAAACAGTTCCGATAAATCTTCAATATTATTTAAAAACGGATTCTATTTTGAACCTCTGGGATATCATTTCTTACCACCACAATTACACATATTATATTCCTACGTTGAATGCTACAATACAACTCCTTTAACAAATAATAAACTGATCTTACATTATAAATTATCCAATATTGATTCTAATAATACTAAAACAAAACTCTTAGAGTGGTATCAAAAATCTACTAACAAAAAACGAGACCTTGTTCTGCATCAAAAAGATATTAGTGCAATCCCTTCGGGCAAATATGAATTAAGCATATTTTTAAAAACAAATAAAGGCCAAGTTCTAGATAGTGTGTTCACCTATTTCGAACGATATAATCCATTCTGGGATAAATTAATAGCCCTATATTATGAACAGTCCGAACCAAAAAGACAGTTTGAACAATTAAGTGAAGACAGTTTAAATTTCGCTTTAAGATCATTATCTCCGATTGCATCAAGTCAAGAATTACATTTAATACAATATTTATTAGCAGAAAATCGCAATTCAGAAAAGAAATTAATGCTTTATCAATTTTGGTATGAACGGAGCAAACAAGAACCTGTGGAAGCGTTTAACCACTATATGTTAGAGGTGAATAAAGTTAATGAAATTTACAGATCAGGCTTTGGGTATGGCTTTGAATCAGACCGAGGCAAGATCTATTTAAGATATGGTGTTCCGAATGAAGTTATTCAAGAAGATAATGACAATGGAGCATTTCCATACGAAATCTGGAAATATGCTAAAATCAATAACACAGGTCAAACCAATGTTAAATTTATTTTTTATAACCCGGACTTAGCAGGATCCAATTTTCGATTATTGCATTGTAATGCTATTGGTGAAAGGTACAATTATAAATGGGAAATCGAATTATATAAAAATGTAAAAGATCAATTCAAAGGTAAAAATGCAATTGAAGCAACCGAGATGGAAGGACATTTCAACCGTCGAGCAAGAGAGTATTTTGATAATTAATTTTTCAGAAATTCTCAATCCAATTCACATGGTTGATCTCTCCCCTGTTGGTGTCAAGTTTCCCGACACTCCAAGTGCAACTTGTATCCGACGTAAGTAATTCTCAGTTCAAATTATACCTAACTTGACTTAATCATTGACTTTAATTTCTCTTAAACTCACGATCCAATTCACGCTTTTGATCTCTCTCCTTAATCGAATCTCGTTTATCAAATGCTTTTTTACCGGAGGCTAATGCTATTTCAATTTTTGCAATTCCCCGATCATTAAAATAAACCTTATACGGAACTAGCGTCATTCCTTTTTCTGCAACTTTACGTTCTAACTTATTTAATTCAGCTTTATTTAAAAGTAATTTTCTTGATCTTTTTGGATCATGATTATTATAAGAACCAGGATCATATTCTGAAATGTGCATATTTTTAATCCATAGCTCCCCTTTTTCAAATAGGCAATAGGCATCACTAAGGTTAGCTTTGCCTTCCCTGATCGACTTGATTTCTGTGCTCTTAAGCATGACACCAGCCTCAATGGTTTGAACAAAATGATAGAGATGGGTTGCTTTGCGATTAACGATTTCTACAACACTCATTTAGATTTTACTTTCAAATAATTAAAATTAATCACCTTGGATGCTTTGAGGTCCAAAATTTGAGCTGTCATACTGCTATCAGCATTCATTTTATATTGAATAATTTGTGGAAAATCATGTTTCTCATTTACAAATCGAAAGTTCCAAATGGGATCAGCATTTCTGACAAAAGCAGTTGTAGTCATAACACTATCAACTTTTAATTTAGCTTCATAAATCCAATTTTTGTCAGATTTATAAATTCTCATATTCTCTTTAATTGTAGCAGTCCCAAGACTCATATCATACGAAACGCCCATAAATTCAGTTGGCGATATTTTAGACCATTTTTCATAATACTCTTTATCCACAATCTTCCAGGTTCCGAGCAACCAAGAACAATCAAGGTCTTTCTTATTAACTACATTAACTTTACTGGAACTGCAAGAAAATAAAATGATTATCAATACATAAATTAAGCTTTTCATTTTTTAGTTTTTAATGTTTAAGAAAATAAATTTATGGTTAAGTTTTTAATTTTTTGTTTTAATTTAGAATAATTGGGATAAAACAATTTAAGTGAACTAAAAAAGAATACTTGTTTAGAAACACTTCGAACATGAGAAAAAGTTTCAAGGCCATATTTGCCATGACTATAACCCATTCCACTTTGATGATTGCCTCCAAAAGGTAAATCCAAATTACAAAAATTAATGAGGCAATTATTAATTGAGACTCCCCCTGAACGACATACATTCATGACCTGCTTTATAAATGATTCTCGCTTACTAAAAACATAAAGACATAATGGGCGATCTAATATCATCATTTTTGGAAGCAATTCTTCAATATTGGAATAGGTAATGATAGGTAATACAGGTCCAAACAATTCTACTTGCATTACTGGAGCATTCCAATTCACATTTCTTAAAAGTATAGGTTTGATCTTTAATGTTCTCAAATCTAATTCAATAGGTTCAACTAATTCAGCTCCTTCATCTAAACTTTGATTCACCAAGTCCAATAATTGATGATAATGCTTTGAGTCAATAATTCCACAATAATCTTGGTGCGAAACCATGTGATCACCAAACCAATTAATTAATTGTTGCTTCCAAAGAGTTATAAATTCATCAACCAAATCTTTGTGAATTATTATATAATCAGGTGAGATACAAACTTGACCGGCATTAATGATTTTTGCGTGTGCTACCCTTTCAACCACTTGTTTAAGATTGACCTTTTGGTCGATAACAACAGGAGATTTCCCACCCAGTTCTAAAGTTACCGGAGTTAAATTCTGAGCAGCCATTTGCATAACTCTTTTTCCATTTTTTCCTGATCCGGTAAAGAAAATATGGTCGAATGGCAATTTGATTAAGTCTTCAGCCAATTCAACCCCACCATTTAGAACAATGATTTCGTCATCGGTAAATGCTTGCTTCACTATTTTTTCTATTAATTTCGAAGTGTGCGAAGTTAATTCTGACGGTTTAAGAATGATTTTATTTCCAGCGGCAAAAGCAGAAATAAGTGGAACAAATGATAAATTGATTGGAAAATTCCAAGGAGAAAAAATAAGTACAACACCTTTGGGTTCTAATATGGTATAAGATCGGGTACCAATTAAAGTTATATTGGAAGAAACAGCTTGTTTTTCACTCCACCGATTCAAATGTTTGATCATGGATTTTATTTCCATTAAACAAACTAATAATTCAGATGCATCTGATTCGAAAGGTGGTTTTCTAAAATCTTGAAATAAGGCATTTTGAATTTGTTCTCGATGTGCTAACAAAGATTTTCGAAGTCTTTTCAATCCTTCAATTCTGTTGGAAACACTTGGAAATGGGTTACCATAATAAGATGTTCGCAAATGTTCAAAAGCCCAAATTGCGTTTACATTCTTTTCATTATCAACCATTAATTCCACAACATCACGATATTAGAACCAAAGATACAACAGGCAATGCGATCCTCTGGTAAATGTCAATACAATAAATCTATACCTGGCTGTTCAATGCGATATTTCTAACTGCATCAGCTACTTTTATAGCAATAGACTCATCCATTACAGGAGGAATGATTTGATCTTTAGTCGGATGAGATATTCCAGCAGCTATAGCTTCCGCAGCAGCAAATTTCATTGCTAAAGTTATTCTGGGTGCACGAGCTTGAATAGCTCCTAAAAATATTCCCGGAAAAGCTAAAACATTATTGACCTGATTCGGAAAATCGGATCGTCCTGTTCCAACTGCAAAAGCACCACCAGCAAATGCTTCATCTGGAAAAATCTCTGGAATAGGGTTTGCCAAAGCCAATATAAATGGATCTTTAGCCATGGTACGTATATCATTTCGATCTAACAAATCTGCCTTACTAACTCCTATGAATACATCAGCGTCAAGTATGGCTTCAAAAACTGAACCTTCTAGATTTCTTGGATTGGTATAATTAAGCAAATCTAATTTGACTGCATTCAAATCGGTTCTATTCTTATGAATAATTCCCATTGAATCACATAAAGTCAACTCTTTTACTATTTGTTGATTGGGTGTATTTGGATCCTTTTTTCCTAAAAACCTGCTGATTGCAATTCCTGCTGCTCCTGCGCCATTGATAACAATTTTAAGATCTGACATGGACTTCCCAGTAATTTTGCAATAATTAATCATGGCAGCTAACACAACTATTGCTGTTCCATGTTGATCATCATGAAAAACCGGTATCCCAATATTCTGAAGTCTTTCTTCGATTTCGAAACACCTAGGAGATGCTATATCCTCTAAATTTATTCCTCCAAAGACCGGGGCAATATTCTTTATTATGGATATAATCTCTTCTGTGTCTTGAGTTTGAAGACAGATAGGAAACCCGTTAATCCCTGCAAAACGCTTAAATAGCATGGCTTTTCCTTCCATAACCGGGATTGCAGCTAAAGCTCCAATATTGCCTAATCCTAAAACTGCCGAACCATCTGAAATAATCCCTACAGTATTTCCTTTAATGGTGTAATCATATACTTTAGATGGATCTTTATGAATTTCTTCGCAGGGAGCTGCTACACCAGGGGAATAAACCAAAGACAAATCTTCTTTAGAACTGAGTTCCATTTTATTTTCAACACTTAGTTTTCCCACTAATTGACTATGTAAAACTAAGGCCTTTTCAAAGACGTCCATAAATTAGATTTGGATTAAGATAGCAAAAATATTGCCATATTAAATAAAATTTTAAAATTAATACCATAGATCCATATTAAGTCCAATTATTTATTAGATTCTGATCTCAAATAAACCATTAAATCTTAAAATAGTAACAATTCAGTACTCATAAAAATGTTTCTATTTTAAAATTGAAGCTAAAATTTGTTCATTATGTATATCAGATTTAACCGGATAAATAATGTCATGTAAAATTAATCCTTTGGTCATTACAAAACTAGCCCTGTGCATTCCATCATAGACTTTACCCATAAATTTCTTCCTTCCCCAAACACCAAATTTTGTAGCCAATTTGTGGTCTTCATCGACAATTAAATCATAGGGCAATGAATATTTAGTCATGAACTTGTTATGATCTTTCCGATCATCAGGACTAACACCATAAATAACACAAGAATGCTTTTTTAACTCACCAAAGTGATCTCGCAGATTACATGCTTCTTTGGTGCAGGTTGGTGTATTATCTTTTGGGTAAAAAAAAAGCACAATCCAATCCTCGGATGCATCTGATAATTTGTGTCTACTTCCATCTTGGATCATAAATTCAAAGTCAGGAATCAGATCACCCTTTTTGAATAAAAATTTGGGTTGATATTCAGGCAGTTCACTAGTTCCCATTTTAGCGATAAAACGTACTATTGAATTCGCGTTTATTTCCACGGTCATCTATTGCTGTAATTAATAATTCATGTTTGCCCGGACTTAATTCATCTTCAAAATAATGCTTTATAGACCGCGTCTTAGCGTCATGCTCCATAAGTATCCATTGTCCATCAATATATGCATTATATTGAATTTCTCTTGCAGTGCCTAATGAAATAATGTTATCATACAGACCAAAACTCATAAATTTGTTTTTAGGCATATTCGATCTAAATGTATAGGGAATAATAGTTGGCGGAATGGTGTCGACCTGAATTGAAAAAGTACCTAATTTCTTAAATTCACTCACCAAGTATTCCCCTTCCCAATTTCCTCCGGTTGAAATATACTTAGATCCTTGTTTACATGCTATATAACATTTAGACATCAACCTTTCAGGAATTGATTTTGTAGGCTTTATGGCGATCTTATAGGGTTTGTGAATGGGATCATTATTTGGTTTTATTCCAAACCAATCTGAATATGCTATGGGTAAAGAATTTTTGCAACTATCTAAAGTACAGCATAAATTTTCATAAAAACACCCTTGTGGAATATCGAATTTTACGGATTCAGATTCCAAGATATGTTCTTGATCAAAAACTAATTTTTGGGAATTTTCATTTTTCTTTACTGGTGTTGTATAATTTACTTTTTGAATATTGAATTCAACTTTAGATTCATTTTGTTTGGCATCACCAACAATAAGTTGTACTCGATGTAAAAGACTGTCACCTATATAATACAAACCATTATTTTCAATAGTCTTATATAGGGATAGTTTATTCCCCAATAATTTAAAACATCTATGAAATTGTCCTTTAGATGCCATCTTATTTTTATAATCAATATGCGCGTTGATATATTTAGTATCCTCTAAAGACCAATGATCCAAACTTAAAAAATAAATCATTTGACTATCCACTAAAACTTTGATTGTTTTGATCCCAACCCAATTCCATGAATGATCACTTCGATCTAAAGCATTAATGCCTAATGCCATCACATCTCCCGGTACTAAAATGGTTTTGGACAATTGACTTGGGCTATAGATCTTTTCGGAGGTAGTTATTCCTTCGCCATCAAAACCATAGACTTTGATTCTTTTTATAGAAGGTGAAATATCATCCTCCACAGGTAGTCCAAATGTTACCGGATCTAAGACTTCATCGGTCCCAGTTCGTCTTAATTCGAAATGCAAATGAGCTCCCCTACTGGATCCGGTATTCCCCATATAGGCTAACAAGTCACCTGAATTCACTATTAATTCATTAGGTTGAAACTTTAAGTCCAATTCGAATGATTTGTGTTTATACTGTTCTGTTTTGATTCGGGCTTCAATATCTGGTCGAAAATGATTAATGTGTGCATACATGGTTGTATAACCCTGGGGATGTTGGACAAATAATGATTTTCCATAATTATCAGCATCAATGACAATTCTGCTGACAAAACCTTGGGCTACAGCTAACAAATCATCCCCTCCCACTCCAGTTAAGGACCTAATATCTGTTCCTGCATGAAAATGGTTGTTTCGCAACTCGCCAAAACTTCCAGTCATTGAGATTCTATTCCTAACCGGAGACTCCATATGAAATTCTCCTGGACCACAATAAAATAGATTCGAATGGTCCATTTTAAATGAAAAAAATACAAAAAAAATGACCCAAGAAAACTTCTTCATCTTACCTGCCTACTTTAAAGTCGCAAAAATAAACTTTAATAGCTTATCAAACGCTTTTTCTGAACTCATATTACCATGTCCCACTTCGGTGGCTAGAAAATTGATCAATTCGACATTGGATCTATTCATTAAAATGTACTGTTCTATCATTTTGGCCCATTGAACTTTAAAATAGGTTTCTGATTGTTTCAATCTTAACTTATATAATTGATTATCATCAACTAACAAATTATAAAATAAATCAATATTATCCAACAATGTTGCCATACCTAAATCAGAAATCACAGATAATTGAACTATTTTTGGGGTCCAAAAACTATACTTTCTGGGTACAAAATTTAATATTGAATTTAATTCTATATAAGTTTTATTTGAACCATTTAACGTTTCTCCGTCCGTTTTTGTAATAATGTACATATCAGCCCACTCCATCACACCTCGCTTGATTCCTTGCATTTCATCTCCTGAATGTGGTTGCAACAACAAAAGAGTCATATCACATAATAAAGAAATCAGAAATTCCGATTGGCCAACCCCAACTGATTCAATTAGGATTCTATCAAAACCTGCGGCTTCACAAAGCAACATGGCTTCACGAGTATATAAAGCTAAACCACCTAAATTAAGACTTGAAGGGCTAGGTCTTATAAAAGCATTAGCTTGTGAAGAAAGATGAGCCATCCTTGATTTATCACCCAAAATGCTACCCTTAGACAATGCACTTGTAGGGTCTATGGTCAATACAGCCACTTTATGAGATTGTCCGATAAGAACTACCCCAATCTTATCAATTAATGTGCTTTTACCAACACCTGGAGGGCCGGTGATACCAATTCTAAGCGAATTCCCGGTCCAGGGTTCAATAAAATCAATTAAAGATTGGGCTAATTGTCGATCTTCAACATTTGATGACTCAATCAATGTTATAGCTTGAGATAAGGCTTGACGGTCCCCATCTTTGATTCGATTTGCCCACTCCTTTATTTCTTTTTTTGGTTTCAAATTACTCAGTTCGTAAAGTAAAAAGATTTGACAAGCTTCTATACTTGTAGATAGATGGTTTATAAGCCATAAAGTTAGTATATTTTAAGTAACAAACTTTCATTCCCTCCAAATACACGTTTAATTACAGGGGCAAACAGAAGTATGAAATTAAAATACAAAACGAAGTGAAGTAAGCCCTATATTGTAAGCTGGTTATGAACCAAAATTGATTATTATGGTTACCTTTGAAAGTAATAAAGGCAATCTATTCCTATGTCGATAAAAAAAGTTTATTTAGATAATAATGCCACTACTCCTTGCGATCCAAGAGTAGTTGAAGCCATGCTACCCTATTTCTTCGAACATCCAGGAAATGCAGCGAGTAGAAGTCATCCTTTTGGATGGGAAGCAGAAAGTGCCGTGGATATTGCCCGGCAACAAATCGCTAAGCTTATTGGAGCGGATGACAAAGAAATCATCTTCACTTCTGGTGCTACAGAAGCTGATAATTTGGCTTTGAAAGGTGTTTATGAAATGTACAGTCGAAAAGGAAATCACATCATAACAGTTACCACCGAACATAAAGCCGTATTAGACACATGCAAGGTATTAGAAAAAAAAGGGGCAGAAGTTACCTATTTGGAGGTTGGTGCTGACGGAATGATTGACCTTAAGGCCTTAGAAGCAGCGATTAAGCCTACCACAATTCTGATATCTGTAATGTGGGCTAACAATGAGACCGGGGTTATTCAACCGATGAAGGAAATAGGCAATATATGCGCCAAACACGGTATTTTATTCATGTCCGATGCGACTCAAGCTGTTGGAAAAATCCCGGTAAACCCTCGAGAAACAGGTGTACATCTCATGGCATTTTCAGCGCATAAAATGTATGGCCCTAAAGGAGTAGGTGCTTTATATGTTAGTCGTAAAGATCCAAGAGTCAAAGTAACAGCACAGATGGACGGTGGAGGACATGAGCGCGGTATGCGTTCAGGCACACTTAATGTACCTGGTATCGTTGGATTTGGAAAAGCAGCAGAAATTGCACAGGCAGAAATGGAACAAGAAGCTGTGCGATTATCCAATTTGCGGGATCGTTTAGAGAATGGTTTAAAATCTTCGATGGAAGAAGTATATATCAATGGAAATATAGATCACAGGATGCCACATGTGACCAATATGTCGTTTAAGCATGTGGAAGGTGAAGGACTTATGATGACATTCAATCAAAACATTGCATTGTCTTCTGGTTCAGCTTGTACATCAGCATCATTAGAACCATCTTATGTATTAGTAGCCTTAGGCTTAGGTGATGACTTGGCACATTCATCATTACGTTTTAGCTTAGGTCGATTTACCACAGAGGAGGAGGTTGATTTTGCAATTGAAGCCATTCGAAATGGTGTAAACCATATGCGAGATCTATCGCCTATTTGGGAAATGTACAAAGATGGAATTGATTTAAGTACCGTGGTGTGGTCGGCACATTAGTATCGAGAATTTTGTTAACAGAAGAAAAATAAGAATTGAAACCTTTCTACAATAAAAAGTGTTTCAGAATACAAGCTCAATAAATTAAAACAATATGGCATATTCAGAAAAAGTTTTAGATCATTTCAAACATCCTAAAAACGTAGGTACTTTGGATAAAAACGATTTAACAGTTGGAACAGGTCTTGTTGGCGCTCCAGAATGTGGTGATGTAATGAGATTACAAATCAAAGTAAATCCAAGTACGAATACCATAGAGGACGCAAAATTTAAAACCTTTGGTTGTGGATCTGCAATAGCCTCATCTTCACTTGCTACTGAATGGCTTAAAGGCAAGAGTTTATCCGATGCGATGAAAATAGACAATATGGATATCGTTGAAGAGCTTGCATTGCCGCCTGTAAAAATTCATTGCTCGGTATTAGCTGAAGATGCAATCAAATCAGCAATCAAGGACTATCAATCCAAAAACGGTTTATCTTAAAACTAAGCACTTATGATTTATGTAGCTGATTCTGCAAAAAATCAAATTACACAAATGATGGCCGCAGAACATTTGGATCCATCTCATTTTGTAAGGGTATCTGTTACCAGTGGGGGTTGTAGTGGTTTGAGTTACAATATGGAGTTCGACAATGAATCTAAACCAAATGATCAAGTTTTTGAAGACAAAGGAATAAAAGTAGTTACTGATCTAAAGAGTTTTTTATACTTATTTGATTCTATGCTTGAATTTTCAGGTGGATTAGATGGCAAGGGCTTTCATTTTACGAATCCAAATGCATCTAGAACTTGTGGTTGTGGCGAAAGTTTTTCAGTATAAATTAATCAAAACACCAAATTACTATACTTAATTTTCACAAATTATTTTATTGCTTATTTTACCTTCACATTAAAAAAGTGGTTGGTAATTTTAATAAATCAATCCTAGATAGCATTGAATTTCAATTGCCAGAAACTTTCTAAAATTTTCAACTTTAAGATCACAACCTTCACACAAACGCATTACATGAATAGATTCATTTTGTCATTTGTCCTGATATTTGTTTGCACCTTTCTTAGTTTTGGTCAAGTAGAAATTAAAGCTAATCCACTTGGACTTGTGCTAAAAAACATTGACATTGGTGCAGAATACGGCATATCCCAAAACATTGGACTTGGCCTACAACCCATCATTGATTTTGATAGAATTAGACTTTTTGGTGAGACCTATAAATCAGCCCGTTTTGGAGCGATACTGCAAGGCAAATATTATTTCATACCAAAAAAAAGAATTGATAATATTTATGGAATGCTTTATTTAAAGCCCATTGCAGGAAATTATGCTTTAGAAAATATTTATAGTATTAATGCAGTGAAAATATCCATGGGAATCGGATTTGGATATAAATTCGTGAGTACGAATCATATATTATTTGAAACCAACTTTGGTTACGGCAGAGCGTTATTTAATAAAGCCTATCCAAAAATTGCTACCATTGATCTCAGTACATATCCATATATAAACTATGATTTTATATTAAGTGTAATGATGGGATATCGATTTTAAATATCATTTATAAAATCATTATTTTCTAATGATAAAAATAATAGAATTTTAAAAATATCAATATTGTCTTTATTGAAGATTCGTTTCAAAATAATTGTTGCAAAATAAACAAAACTTCAAATAATTATAAAAACGTGTTGGGGTAATTAATTTTAATTAGGATTAGCCTAGCAATTACTAAAATTCTATTTCAACTTGGTTCAATTATTAGACTGCTCATCAAAATTATAATTTCAAAGCATTTGATCTAGAATAAACTGCCTGGTTGTGACATATATGGAATTTTCAAATGGTCGTATGCTGCCTGAGTTGCAACTCGTCCTCTTGGAGTTCTTTGGATAAAGCCTTCCATTATGAGAAAGGGCTCATGCACTTCCTCAATTGTTCCAGCTTCCTCTCCCACAGCCGTTGCTATGGTAGTTAATCCCACAGGACCACCAGAAAATTTCTCAATGATCGTATGCAAAATACGATTATCCATTTCATCCAACCCGTGTGAATCCACATTCAATGCTTTTAATCCAAATTTGGCAATTTCAACATCTAATTCACCAGACCCTTTAATCTGAGCAAAATCTCTTAATCTCCGCAACAAAGCGTTAGCAATTCTAGGTGTTCCTCTACTTCTTCGAGATATCTCCTGAACACCCTCTACAGTAAAAGGAATATTTAAAATGGTAGCTGATCGTTTGATAATTTTTTCAAGCGTTGCACTATCATAATAATCCAAATGACAATTTATACTAAATCTAGATCTTAATGGAGCAGTTAAGAGACCCATTCTAGTAGTAGCTCCAACAAGAGTAAAAGGATTCAAACTTAACTGGATACTCCTGGCACTAGGGCCTGAATCAATCATAATATCTATACGGTAATCCTCCATTGCAGAATATAAATATTCCTCAACAACTGTATTCAAACGATGGATTTCATCAATGAATAAAACATCACCAGATTGAAGATTCGTCAATAAGCCTGCTAAATCACCTGGCTTTTCTAAAACGGGGCCAGATGTCATTTTTAATGAAGCCCCAAGTTCATGTGCTATAATATGAGATAAGGTAGTCTTACCCAAGCCTGGTGGTCCATTCAGAAGAACATGATCCAATGCCTCACCCCTTTGTTTGGCGGCTTCAATAAATACTTTAAGATTTTCAACAACATTGGGTTGTCCTGCAAATTCATGCAGCCCCTTGGGACGCAGTGCCTTTTCAAACTGTCGCTCTTCTGGATTTAAATTCTTGTCTTCAGATTCTAATAGTGGATTCCTCATTTCATGAGCAAAGATACTGAGAAAATGTTGATGAAAAAATAGATATCCAAGTCAAGTATATTCAGATTCAAAAGATATTAAAAAAGGGTAGGAATTTTTAGCTTACATCAAATCCAAAATGATTAAATCAATCAATTAAACCTAAATTGATATTTTAACCAAATAAATAAAAATCTGATTTTTTTTAAAAAAAGTTCAAATCTAAGATGCAAACAAAAAAACAATTAGCTATATTTGCTTTATACAAGCACTCTAAATCGTTTTACAACATGGATACCCGTTCATATCGCTGTGGTTTTATGTCTTATTGTAGTAAACAATGAATCTTGCCAATAAAACAATATGACTAATCATTGCCCTACAATTCTTATGTCATCATGCAAAAACTATTTTAATTACATTTGGCTATATGTCTGTATTGTTATGACTGTAACTGCTTGTATACGAGACAATGACCTGCACCAAGTCGTGGATGGATATAAACCCACCTATATTTCTTATGATTCACTTTTACATTTTAAACAATCCGATCCCAGAACGTTTTCCAATACAGGTAAAATTTCTTATTACAACAAGTATCTTTTTATGGTTGAACATTTACAAGGTGTTCATATCATAAATCTCAGTGACACTACGAAACCTGAGCGAATTTCATTCCTAGAAATACCGGGAGTTCAAGATATTACTTTAAAGGATCAAATTTTATATACTGACAATGGTCCACACTTACTTGTTATAGATATAACAGATTTGAATCATGTTGTTTTGTTGAAAAGAAATTTATTCGTCTTTCAACAGACAGATGCCAAACATCCTCCTGTTCGATTTGGATGGTTTGAATGTTACAACCCAAATGCGGGTTGGGTTTTAGATTGGCAAACAACTACCTTAACAGATCCTAAATGTTCTTTATAAATAATTAAAATGAAGCTTATGAAAAAACAGATAATATTCCTGATGACCATCGTCCTTTTCCTTAGTTCTTGCAGCATAGATGGCGGAGATTTCGGAGACACCTCTTATGGAGATTCAAATTCTATCAATGGATCTACCAGTCGATTTGCTACTTATAAGAATGTAATGTATACTCTTGATTTTAATAAAATCAAAATTTTTAGCATTGACAATCCTTCAGATCCAATATTACAAAATGAGCTTACCATTAACGACGAATTAGAAACGATTACCATTTATCAAAATCATATATATGTTGGTGCACGAAGAGGTGTATATGCTGTGGACATCACCAATCCATTAAATCCAATAGTGAGTTCATCCATTGAACATTGGATTGCAAAGGATCCTGTTGCAATAACAGGAAAGTATATTTATTCGACTACTCGAGATTTCAATAGAGGACGATTAACAATCTATGAAGATAGGACCAATGGAAATTTTATTGAAAGGAATACGATTGCCATAGATCAACCCTACGGTATCGTAATTAAAGATGATTTCCTTTTTGTATGTGATGACAGAAATGGAATCATCATATTTAATATCACCAATAGAGAAAATCCTCTTGAAGTCGCTATCTATCCATCTATTACTTCACCAAGAGATGTTATAATAATTGGTGACATCATGATTTGTTCTGCAAAAAATGAATTTCATTTACTAGATATTAAAGATCCTGTTCACCCAAAACTAGTTTCAATTATACAATAATTGAACATTATTAAGTACATGATAAGATTTAGCTGTTTAATTATTTGTGTTTTTTATTTGACTATATTTAAGGTACAAAGTCAAAAGACAAATACTACTCCAGCAAGTTCAACATTTGCAAATACCAAGGCTCTATATTTAAACTTAAGAGATTTGTTAGATCCATGTGCTGCAATAAGTATTGGATGCTATTACCCAATAAAAAATAATACTATAATCGATTTACAAGTAGGATTTATCAATCCGTACAGTTCTATGTTTTCTCCCTATGCGGTCAAAAGTTTTTATTCTTCTGATGATATCAATAATATCCAATTAAATAATTACGGAATAAAAATTTCTACTGAATACAAATTTTTAGCGAAACAAAGGCTGTATAAAAAACTATTTCATGGGCCTCAGATTGTGTATCAACATGAGTTGGCTCAAGGCGAAGTGAACTACCGTCGCTTTAATTCATACAATCAATATTTAGATACGAATTGGAAATTTCATACGCTTGGTTTATTTTACAAATTCGGCTTTATATTCGCAGATAAAAGCAACCATCTTTTTGTAGAAATAGGATTTGGAGTTGGTTTTGAATATTTTAGAGACTGTAATTCCGTGCTTTCAGAATTTCCAGACGCTAGCCTATTAGCATCCAGAGGCATAGATCTTTTTACAAATACACCAAAACCAGGAACCTTACCGCCAGAACCAGCTGCCTTGTTTATTAATTTTGGAAACCAAGATGCCTTCGCACCCAATTTAGCTTTTAGTTTAAAGATGGGTTTAAGAAAATAATGCTTTAATTCAAGTAAGAAATCAAGAAATTAAAACTATTTTATTAACTGTTAATTCAAATTAAGAATAGAATTTCCTTTTAATTATCCATAACATTATTTGAAATGATTTTAAATTGAGAACAAGAACACTGAACTAATCAATGAATTATTGGA
Source organism: Candidatus Defluviibacterium haderslevense (assembly GCA_016712225.1). Classification (NCBI taxonomy): domain Bacteria; kingdom Pseudomonadati; phylum Bacteroidota; class Saprospiria; order Saprospirales; family Saprospiraceae; genus Candidatus Defluviibacterium; species Candidatus Defluviibacterium haderslevense. The sequence goes on from JADJRL010000003.1 coordinate 4,537,794, forward strand.
TGATTTCAAATTTAAGCAAACTCATTAAAGAGTTCATTCATATTTGGAAAGTCTTAATGATCTTAGAGGCTTAATGTTTGTATAAAAACACATTGATAACATTCAAGTTTTAAAAGCTTTATTCGTTTTCAATAAAAAACAAACAAATGATACAAAAAAAATAATATATCCTTTTTTAATATAGGTATTTCCTGTCAAGTTTTATACTTTTGCGTGAAATTTCGAAAATTCGTTATTTTAATTTATTTACATTTATTTTCCTTAAAACATTTATACATCATGAATCAGACTATAACTTGTAAAGACGGCATACTAACCGTACCTGACCAGCCTATAATACCATTTATTGAAGGAGATGGTACTGGTGGGGACATTTGGAGAGCATCTGTCCGTGTATTTGATGCGGCAGTTGAAAAAGCGTATAAAGGTGCCAGAAAAATCCATTGGAAAGAAGTTTTAGCTGGTGAAAAAGCATTTAAACTAACCCAAAATTGGTTACCGCAAGCAACTATAGATGATATAAATCAATATTTAGTGGCCATAAAGGGCCCTTTGACTACACCAGTAGGTGGAGGTATTCGATCTTTAAATGTGGCTTTGCGCCAACAACTAGATCTTTATGCCTGCATTAGACCTGTTAGATGGTTTGAAGGCGTACCTAGTCCAGTCAAAGAACCCGGCAAAGTCAATATGGTCATTTACAGAGAGAACACAGAAGATATATATGCTGGGATTGAATTCGAAGCAGGAACTTCAGATGCCGAAACTTTCAAAAATATATTAAAAACAAATTTTCCGGATCGATATAAAAAAGTTAGATTCCCTGATTCAGCTGGATTTGGAATCAAACCTGTTTCAAAAGAAGGAACAGAACGCTTAGTTAGAGCGGCTATTAAATACGCCATTGACAATAATCAAAAATCAGTCACTATAGTTCACAAGGGTAATATCATGAAGTTCACCGAAGGTGGATTTATGGAGTGGGCTTATGAATTAGCAGCTAAAGAATTTGGTGGCCAAGTGATAGATGGTGGTCCGTGGCAAAAATTACCAAATGGAATTATCATCAAGGATGTTATCGCTGATGCCTTCCTACAACAAATACTCCTTAGACCTGAAGAATATGATGTCATTGCAACGCTAAACCTAAATGGGGATTATGTTTCAGATGCTCTTGCTGCTCAAGTAGGAGGAATTGGGATAGCTCCGGGAGCGAATATCAATTATGTAAGTGGGCATGCTATTTTTGAAGCGACTCATGGAACTGCTCCTAAATATGCGGATCTTGATAAAGTAAATCCAAGTTCGGTTATCCTTTCTGGTGTCATGATGTTCGAATATTTGGGCTGGAACGAGGTAGCAAAAATGATTATCCAAGGCTTGGAAAAAGCCATAGCTACGAAGAGAGTAACTTATGATTTTCATAGATTGATGGAAGGAGCTACTTTATTGAAGTGTAGTGAATTTGGTGATGAGATTATTAGAAATATGTAGTTTCTGCATTTACTTAACTCAAAAATATTGGACTGATTAGAATATCTAATTGTTTATTTTGGGTTGCTATGTTATCTCTAAGATTTATCAGAAAAGGCTTCTATTACTATGATCATGAGTTTGGATACAACCTTGCATCTGATTATAATTACAACCCTTAACTTAAGCTTAAGCTAATATTTCTGCTTAATCGTGAACCACATTTCTAAAGTTGTGTTAAGCTTAGGACAAAAGGTATATGGCAAAAATTTTATTCAAATTCGAAGACAAATCAATACCTCAACAAGAATTTGATATACAGGGGAAAGACAAATCTATTCTTGAGCTAACTGAAGAACTGGATATACATTTAAATCACAATTGCGGTGGTGTATGTGCGTGTTCTACCTGCCACATATATATAAAATATGGGGACCGTTTTTTGGAAGATATTTCAGATAAAGAAGAAGACTTTATTGATAGGGCCCATAATCCTAGGCTTGAATCCAGACTAGCTTGCCAATGTATCATATTAGATGAAAATGCAATAATCGAAGTAGAAATTCCTGATCAGAAAAGAATCATTGGTCATGAACATTAATTGATAAACATTAATTATTAGAACATGTCATTTAAGGATATTGATAATCTTCCCATGCAATGGTCAGATCACGAGGATATTGCAATGGCTTTATATGAGAACTTTGGTGCTTCATTCAACGAAAGTAAAATATATAGAGTTCGTTTCACAGAATTAATGGAATGGATATTGGCATTACCCCATTTCGAAGGAAAAAAAGAAGATTGTTCAGAAGGTCATTTGGAGCAAATTCAAGCCAAATGGGTGTATGAATGGCGCGATAATAATCGTTAGCTTTACACTTATGAATTATTATCAAACTTTACCTCATATAAAAGCCTTGGTATTAGATATAGATGGGGTACTCACGAATAATCAGATATTAGTCACAGACGAAGGTCAATTTCTAAGATCTATGAATGTCCGAGATGGATATGCAATAAAAAAAGCCATTCAAGCTGGTTTACAAATTGCAATTATTTCTGGAGGGCGGTCTGAAGGAACAAAAAAACGATTAGAGATCTTAGGAATTAATGAAATTCACTTAGGCATCGAAGACAAATACACTACCCTGTTAGCAATACTACACAAATGGAACATCAGTGCATCTGAAATAGCCTATATGGGTGATGACATCATGGATATTCCCTGTATGAATAAAGTGGGAATCGCTGCATGTCCAAAGGACGCTGTTTCTGAAGTAGTCACCATTTCAAGTTACATTTCAAATTTTAATGGTGGAGAAGGTTGTGTTAGAGAGTTGATAGAACAAATACTCAAAGCCCAATCAAAATGGCCTTAGTATGATTAAATGGATTAACTTAATTCGTTGGCCTAATTTAATCATTATAGCCATTACTCAAGTAGCTATATTCTATAAATATTTCAAACCACTGGCCTTAATTCCGGCCAATGAGATTCTTCAAAAGAACATTAATATTGTATTACTAATATCCTGCACTATACTGGTAGCCATTTCAGGTTATATTATCAATGATTTATTCGATCAATCAAATGATAAGATAAATAAAAAAAAATCGAAACAAATTATAGGCAAAACTATTAGTCAGGAAGATGCCATATTTTTCTATCTATTTGTAGTTATACTTGGAAATATACTTGCTATTTATCTAACCATCCAATTTAATCTGTTTTATTCTTACATTATATATCCGATATCGATTTTTATTTTTTGGTATTATTCATATCAAATAAAATGCTTGCCTTTGATTGGAAATATTTTGGTTTCTGCATTTATTGGTGGGGTGATTTTACTTTTACCTTATAGTTTTCACGACTCCTTATTATTGTTGAAAGAACAAGATTTTGCTAATTATAAACTGATCATTAGTGATCTCATCGCAATGAGTATTTTTGCGTTCCTCATCAATTTATTTCGTGAAATAATAAAAGATATCGAAGATTACAATGGTGATCAGGCTTGTATATGCAAATCAACCGCTGTTTATTTTGGCATTCAAAAAACCTGGATCATAGCTCAGCTTGTTTTATTGGGTTTATTTCTATTTAGTTTATTTTTTATGTTTTATATTTTAGAGCAGTCAGTTGATGGACCATTTATTCTCATGGTTATGACTCCCATTTTAATTTTGGTTTATTTAACATTAATAAAAAAAGAAACTCATATAACACAGATCAGTTTAATTAGTAAATTTTACATGATTATCGGCTTACTTTATTTCTTAATTCAATAAATGGATACTAAGATTAATTTGCGTAAAATAATATTGGCTTCTGCTTCTCCAAGGCGAAAACAACTCATGCAAGATGCCGGCTTTTGGATTGAAGTCAAGGCTTTTGAATTTGTCGAAACTTATCCAGAGCATTTGGATGTAAGTGCTATTGCAGAATTTATTGCTAATCAAAAAGCTGAAGAAGTTATTTCAACATTGCAGTCAGATGATATTTTAATAACTGCTGATTCCATTGTTGTACTGGGCAATAAAGTATTTGGAAAACCAAAAGATGCTTCAGATGCCTACCGAATGTTAGCCTTTTTATCTGGAAAAACTCATTATGTCTATACCGGTGTATGCATTATGGATCATACAAAAAAAATAAGTTTCACCGGAAAATCCAAGGTAACCATGCGTGATCTAAATGATGGTGAAATTCGCTGGTATATAGAACAATTTAAGCCTTACGATAAAGCAGGAGCCTATGCAGTTCAGGAATGGATCGGACTTTGTAAAATAGCTGAAATTGAGGGAACTTATTCAAACATCATGGGACTTCCCACTGATCTAGTTTATGAAAGCCTAAAACATTTCAAAGGCGCTATACTACATCCGCTAATATAGCGATCCAGTCTTCTTTTTGGAATGTGGATTTTACACTAAATTGATTTTTTTCCAAGCAACTAATCATAAACAATTCATCTTGTTTCAAAAAACCAGAGATGATGAGCTTACCATTTTCGGAGCAATGCGATCTAAGTTTTGGTAATAATTCTTCTAAAACATTTCTTGTAATATTGGCAAATATGATGTCGAATAATTGTGCTGGTATCACTTCTGCTGAACCTACCAAAATAGCATCAGCATGTATATGATTTAATTCACAATGCTCGAATGCATTTTCTACAGCCTGGGGTTCTATATCAATCATTACCAAATTTCGACAGCCTTTTTTCTTTGCATAGATCCCCAAAATACCTGTACCACATCCAAAATCTAGTACAGACATCCCATTAAACGTTTCTCCAGTCATCCACTCTAAAATCAATGCCGTAGTAGCATGATGCCCAGTGCCAAAGGCCATTTTGGGAGCAATAATTAATTCATCGGAATAGCTTGGATCAGCAGAATGAAACGGTGCCCTGATTCGAAGTGTATTGGCCAAGACTATAGGTTGAAAATTAGCTTCCCATATTGCATTCCAATCTTTAGGGTTGTGAACTATAATTTGATATGACAATCCGTGATTCGAACAAAACCATTTAAACGCTTCTTGATCTATTTGATTCCAATCTGATTGAGAAATAAATGCCTGAAGTTTTTCATCTTCTTCAACAAAAGATTCAAACCCTAAATCGTAAAGACCAGCAATAATTACATCTTGAAAATCAGTTGTAACTTGAAAATGAAAAGCCAGATAATCTTGCATATGCTATTGTATCGGTAATTATTCTTAGATTGACTTTTGAAAAGCTTTCCAAGTGTTTTCTAATAATGCAGTTATGGTCATTGGGCCTACTCCTCCTGGCACCGGAGTTATGGCTTTTGCTAATGGGGCAACTGTATCATAATCAACATCACCTACCAAACGATATCCTTTAGAAGCATTTTGATCATCAATTTTATTGATTCCTACATCAATAATGACAACACCTTCTTTTACCATATGAGCTTTTAGAAACCTCGGAATTCCAAGAGCAACGATAATAATATCTGCTGTTTTTGTAATGGCTTCCAATCCCTGCGATCTACTATGAGCTATCGTAACTGTGGCATTGCCAGGTTTAGACTTTTTCGACATTAATAGAGAAATAGGTGTACCAACAATATTACTTCTTCCCAGTACAACACAATGCTTACCTTCAGTATCAATTTGATAGCGGTCAAGCATCATCATAATCCCCATGGGAGTAGCAGGATGAAATGCTGGCATTCCAAGTGCCATGCGTCCAAAATTATTTGGATGAAATCCATCTACATCTTTCTTAGGATCTATGGCAAGATTAATTTCTTCTTCATTAATGTGTCTTGGAAGTGGAAGTTGAACAATAAAACCATCAATCTCATCATTTTGATTAAGCTTATGAATCACCTCCAATAATTCTTCCTGAGTTATATTGCTGGGCTTTTTAATCAAAGTGGAAGCATAACCAACTTCCTCACAAGCTTTGATTTTATTTCTAACATATGCTTGACTTGCAGGATTATCACCTACTATAACTGCTGCTAAATGTGGAGGTCTCGTTTCAATACCACAAAACTGTCTGACTTTGTCCGAAATTTCCTTTCGGATAATATGAGATAATTTATTGCCGTCTAATACCAACATATTCATTTATTATTCCTAATGTTTATAATCGAATTTAGCTTTGATAAAAAAATTATATTTTCACAAATCGTATGGATTTTTGAAAACCATTTTCATTGAATTGAATGATATAAATTCCTGGAATTAAAGTTTCTACTGAAATCTTTTGATTGGAATTTATTTTATTGTGATCAACTATATTACCTGACATGGTTAAGATTTTATAATTCGTTTGATTTTCAATACCTGAAACTGATAGATGATGTTCAACTGGATTCGGATAAACTTTAATGGTATTTAACTTAGAATTTGTTGTAGCGCTTACCGTACCGCAAAGAATTGGATTGGCATTGGTCAACATATAATTAACTACTGCAGCTTCATCGTGTGTAGCATGTTGATTACCCGGATAAATCCATGTTTCAAATAAATCCGGAGACATGCCAATATTTCGAAGGCGACTATCAATCATACATGATCCATAGGCAATGGGATAATTTGCAGAAATAAAAGGAATGGGGTAATAAGGCATATTCGCACCGCAATGCACAACTGGATCCATATCCTGATGATATGACATCACCGCAATTTTATTATCAGGACGGATCAAATTCGTATCTAATAATCCTCCGAAAATATTAAATACTCCTTGGACTTTGGCATCATATCCATTTACATACCGATTCCCTTCCACAGGGCCTAAATCGTCTCTATTTCTTCCATTAGCTGGAGTTATCTTACCTACCTGTGCTGGTTTTTGATCTTCTGTGGTTAAGAATACAGTACCCATGGCTACAAAACTTCCCGCACTTGCTCCTGCGACCCAGACTCTTTCCAAATCTATAGAGTCTCTTTCATGATTCGATTTCAAAAATCGCAAAGCAGCTTTTCCATCTTGCATGCCACGGTACCCTGCACGTACAATTTCAGCCGCATCGAAGGCAAATGGAGGATTTAATCCTGGTCCTGCTCCTTCAAAACCAATCCGATAATCTATTGTAGCAGCAACAAAACCTCTCTTGGCAAACTCTTGACACAAAAGGTCAAAATCTTGTCTTTTACCTTGAAAAAAACCACCTCCAAAAACCCACATCACCAAAGGCCTTTTAACTTCAGGTGATCCAACTGGATAATATATATCGACGAATAATGAATCGTCAAGTAAACGATAATCTTTGTCAGAACCTAAATAAATATTTTTGGTTGCTTTGAAACCATATTTAGGAATGGTATAATCGCAATTTTGACCTTGTAAGACCGTCAAAGTCAACACTAAAATATAGGTAAATAAGACTTTCATATTATTTTTTGCCAAAAGTACAACAATTAATACAGGGGATGAAGTGGTTTATTGCCTAAAATTGCTTCAATTTTTTCATTTACTTCAGCAGTCAATAATGGTAATATTTCTAAAGCTTTAAAATTCTCTTCCAATTGTTCGATTTTGGATGCTCCTAAAATAGCTGTACTTACATTAAGATTTTGAATACACCAAGCTAATGCCAGATTGGCTAAGCTTACTCCAAGTTCTTTTGAAAATTTTGATAAATTTCTAACTACAGTTAGATTTTCTTCAGTAACCGTACGATCCTTTAACCATTCCAAACCTTCAATATTCATCCTAGTGTCGGTTGGAATGGAATTCGCGTATTTGTCAGTAAGTAGTCCCGATGCCAAGGGTGACCAAATCGTAGTGCCTAAGCCAACCGTTTTATAAATTTGTTTGAACTCAACCTCCACTTTAGTTCTGTGTAACATATTATATTGTGGTTGTTCCATAGTTGGACCAATGAGTCTAAGATCTTTGGCAACCATATGTGCTTCCATAATTTCCTGAGCCGACCATTCTGATGTTCCCCAATATAAAATTTTGCCCTGTTGAATCAATTGGTTCATAGCCCATACTGTTTCTTCAATTGGAGTATGCTTATCTGGCCTATGACAAAAAAACAAATCGAGATAATCCATTTGAAATCTCTTCAAAGCATCATGGCATGCTTCAAAAATATGCTTCCGGCTCAATCCTGTTTGATTGGGCTTATTTCTGCCATCTCCAAAGAACACTTTACTTGAAACCATATAACTGGTGCGATCCCATGCTAATTTTTTAAGTATGGATCCCATGACTATTTCAGATTGTCCTTTTGAATAAATTTCCGCATTGTCAAAAAAATTCACCCCGTGTTCATATGCACAAACCATTAAATCTTCAGCAATATGATCATCAATTTGTTTTGCAAAAGTCAACCATGAACCAAAAGATAAAAGACTAACTTGAACTCCAGATTTTCCTAAATATCTATATATCATAAACAATTTATTTTTAAAATTATATTCACATTTGAAGGCATAGCAATGGAACAAAAAACATGAGAGTACGTTCAAAATCGAAAAACAATTAAATCAAGTATATTAATTCAGGTATTGGTTTCAATAGAAAACAAACCAAGATTAAATAAAAGAGGCCATCTAGATAGATGACCTCTTAAATTAATTATTTTAATTCAATTTTAATCCCTAAGAATTAATGATTCAGAAACAAATTTGTTGTTTAAAACAATTTGAGCTCTGTAATAACCACCATGTAATTGATTACGTGGCATGGTAAATTGGGAACTATTGATATCTGTATGTGCCTTAACCAATCGTCCTTGTAAATCATAGATATAAATGGACTGGATAGGTGAATCAGTATTGGTTGTAAAATTAACATAACTAGAAGCTGGATTAGGCATCATTCTAAGTCCAACATCCGTTTTATTTACCTCTTTAGTATTTGTAAATGTGCATCCTAAATTTAATGCCGCACATGCACGAGGTAAAGCTAATGAATAAATTGTATCTAAATAGGCTCTACCTTTTGCAGCAGACATATCAGGATTCGTTTTTAATCCACTTAAGTGTAAACTATCTGCATTGAAATTAGTACCCCGAGCTTGATTCACGAATGCAACGACCGCAGTAAGGGTATTCAAATCCCACCATTCCCATGGAGATCCTTGTGGTGTTACATTACCATTATAGACCAACGGAATATCAAATCCATAAAAATTGTTAGTGCCTTGAGTAATTGTTTGTTGGGTTAAAGGCAAGGTTACTATTTTACTTTTTTGAGCATTGATCAATACTTGAATTGGATCATGAAGTGGATCCACATTTTCTAAAATTTTATTACTACCCTTCTCATTGGCAAGTTCTATTGCTTTACGAGTACCAGTCGCATAAATAACAAACTGATTGGTCGTAGGAACAATAACTGCACCATGGTAATACGGAGCGAAAAAATCATTTTGGCAATGAACACCTACATAAGCTGGTTCAATAGCTTCACCATCCATCCAAGTAGAATCACCAAGTGCTCCGCCTAAGTTCACACTCAATTGAAAATTGGAAGAATATGTTGGATAATTAGGTACACTAATGGCAGCTTGAGATGTACCCCAAATATTTCCCAATAATGTACTATCAATATAAGGAAGTAAAGTGGTTGTATTGTAAAACTGTGGCAACGTAACTTCTGAAAAATCATTTAAGCTACCGGCACCCATTGCTAAATAACCACCACTTCCAATTCCCCAAACACAAATTTTAGATGGATCCACACCATACGGATTACTATCCTCAGCTACCGTTTTTTTGAAAAACCGGATGCAAGTTCTTGTATCTTGAATGGCCCTATAAGCTGCTTGCAAAAGTGAACTAGTCCTAACATTTTGATCAGGAGAAGTTGGCAACCATCCTTGTCTATAGGTATATGCCCCTACAACAAATCCTCTAGATGTTAAATAAGCCGCTGTAGCGGTAACTGTTGAATCATTGCGTGACCCTGTGACTTGTCCATTATACAATGGGGGTAAAAAACTACCAGTATGAGCAATTAATACTAAAGGCCGATCTGTTTTTGTATCTCCTGCAGGAGTATAAATATCAACCTTGAGGTCTTCTAATGCAGGTGCACCAGTAATAATTCCAATATTTTTTCCATAGACGATATCTGGAGTACGAACGACACCAAACATGGCATCAAAATATCGATTTTGTCCCATCAAAAAAGAGACCGTAAAACACAAAAAGAAAGGTAAAATGTAACGTTTTTTCATATTTATAATTTTATTAAAATGACTAAATAAATTTAACTACTTTTTTTGAGTTCATACAACAAACTAAAATAAGCCAAGCGACCAATTTTTGGTCCACCATAAGTTTGATATGATTTTTGATTGAGTACATTGGATGCACCAAGTTTGAATGTAGTATTTAATTTTTTACTAAACCAATTGACTTGTGCGTCGGTCATATTGTAACTGGGAATAATTCCTGTAAACTGAGGAGAACCTTCAAACACAAATGAATCAATCCATTTATAATTAATGTTAAATCCCAAATTTTTTATTCCAAAAAATTCAAAATCCCGACCACTAATTCCAATATTGAATTTATGCTCAGGCGTGTTGAAAGCAGGAATAATAGGATCACTGGTATTTGTATTTAAAACATTCCAGGAATAATTTCCTTTGAGTACATATTTCGTTTTGAAAAAATAATTCAACCCGATCGAAAATCCCTGAGTTGTTACCTGATCCTGTGCATTTGAACTAACACGATAAGCCTGAACGGAAGTAGGTAATGCTGAACCCTGAGGTATAAACGCGTTGATACCAATCTGATATCCTATAAAATCTTTGTAGCGACTAAAATAATAACCCAGATCTGCAAATAATACATTAAACAAAGTAGTCCTGTAACCTATCTCAATGGTTTTTACTTGTTCCGGGCGGATAGGTGCTATATTAAAATATTCTAAAGTATCTTTTAATCCTGTGTTTAGAAAATCGACGAAAGAATTCAAAGTAATTAAATTATCATAACCGCTAATATTACCAAGTAAAATGGCTCGTCCGACATTGTAATGCAAATATTGATCTGTTAAAGTTGGGTTACGAATTGCAGATGAAAAAGAAACCCTTAAATAATCCTTTTTATTGGGCTGATATACTATAGAAGCAGCAGGTGAAACTAAATAATTAAAATTCTCATGTTTATCTAAACGGGCAGTAACATTTAAGCGCATTTTGTTTTGCCATACGCCTAAACTAGGCCCAACATAAACACCCCATTCATAAGTATTAATACTGGTATTCCCAGTGTCTAACAGAATGGATCCTTTGGAATTTGGAATATAATTTCTTCCACTTGCACCAACTGTTATATCAAAGTCTGTTATTCTATCACCAGAATAGAGATCGCTAAAAATATATTCACCTTGTGCATGAATTAATGCAGATCTATCATAAAATCGGGTACCATCTTCTGAATATGCTATTCTAGATGTAATGTCATTAAATTGAGTTTTGAAAGCATCACTACCTGGTTCTAAGAAATCATTAGTACCTAATCTATTATTTCCAATATTTGCCTGATTTTGAGCTAAAATATGCCAGGCTGTCAAAGAATCATGTAAATTGGTAAGAAATGAATTTAATGCAAGCTTAAAATCATTGGGCCTCCCTATATAATCAAAAATTTTGGGATAACCTTCTTTAACAACAATTTTAGGTACTATATTTAGTGTCCAATAATTACTATAAGCAGTAACCCAATTAAAATTATTACTTGCACTTTGTTGCAGTTTAATTGCTGTAAAATATGGATCGAATGAATCTCCCGAATTTTCATGGGTCCCATAAAGTCTAAAAAAGTATTTATCCTTTTTAAGGACTTCTATTCGATGTTGGTAAAATTTAATATTCTTTAAACTATATCTGTTATCACCTTGATAAACAGTAGACCCACCACCAAAACCAGATGACAAAATAAGTTCAGGAGAATCATATATTTTGCGAGGATTTAATCTCCAATGTAAGGCTAAACAGGCTTTAATGTTATAAGAATTATAATCCACTAAATCTTTCTCCTGATATCCTTTTCTATGGAACACACCCAATCCAGGATACGTCGTTAACGCATTTCTATAATCAAAATCTGTTTGGTATTCGTCTCCATATACATTAACTGCATCATATCCTCCCGGATTAGTAATTGGTGAAAAAGAATTATATACAGCCTCATGATTATCCGCTTGCCAGTCATCGGCTCGCATAAAACTCATGTTCAATTTGTATGCAAAAAAGTCCTGATTCTTTTTATTTTTAAAAACATCCGCATGCCTCAAGGCATAATCTATTAACCTCCGTTCACCAACTTTTAATGAAACACTCTGACCTACATGAATGAATGGATTCTTAGTCTCCATGCTAATGACCCCATTAAATGCATTGGGACCATAAAAAGCTGAACTGGCACCAACTATAAGGTCCACTTTTTTAACATCTAATTCAGAACAACCTAAAAAATTACCTAACGAAAAATTTAATCCCGGAGATTGGTTATCCACCCCATCAATAATTTGAAGAGAACGAACCGGACTTGTACTATTAAACCCGCGGGTATTAATTACTGTAAATCCTAAACTAGCTGTTGTAAGGTCTACATCTTTTAATGATCCAAGCCCATCATAAAAATTAGCTGAAGGCGTTTCTTTGATAGCAATGAGATCCATAGATTCAACCGTTAAAGGGGATGATTTTTGTTTATCAGAAATTCGTTGGCCAGTAACTTCAACTACTTCTATTTGTATGGATTCCTCTTCCAATACATAATCCACCGATTTATTGGGGGTTGAATAACTCACTATTTTTGTTCCATATCCACTGTATCGAAATTCCAGATCCAAAGGCAAAACCTGGGTTGTTTTAAAGATAAATGCACCTTCATAATCTGTTATAGTGCCCACATTGGTTCCTTTAATAATTACTGTGGCGCCAATTAATGGATCCCCCGTTTTAGCATCTTTTAGCACCCCTTTAACATTAACTTGAGCACTAATGATTTCCAACCCATTGATTAACACCAAAATAAATATAATAGACTTACACAATGTATTGTAATTCATCTTCGTTTTGTTTGACTCTAATTGAAAAAATCTTTGGATTTTAATGCAATATAAAGGTTCTCTAAGAATTCATAATAAAAATTATTTGAATTCTTAATGATTTGGCAATAGCCCTTTTTTGGTTTTAAAAAGAAAACATACACATAAAATTTGGGGATGACTTTATCTTCGACTGTTTCTTAAATGAATGTAAAGTCCTAATTTATACAATTGAAATAAAAATAATCGTGGATGACTCGAGCACAATTGTTTTGATATTTGAATTTGCATATTATTCAAAATAGAACCAACAAATTGATGGCATCCCCATTTTTTCAGAATCCCATATAGTTTTTCAATTCCGGTATCTAATACAATTCCTTTGACATTTAATTCAACCAGATTCTCAATAGCCCATTTTGTTTTCGATAAAAATACTGAATTCTTTTCAAGTCCTTGATGTATAATTGGATTATCTATATGTAACATTTTTATGTTATGCTTCGACAATTGATTTGCCCATAATGTATCTTCAAATCCATATGTGACAATAGATTCATCAAATGGTAATTGCAGCATTATATTTCTTGGAACCAAAAAATTATTGGAATGAAAATTCACATAAGGAACTTTATTTCTATCTAATGCAGATTTTGATTCTTTATACGTTCCATAGGTCCAGTGTAATTCACAATCAGCGACTTTCAATTGAGGATAAATTCTTCCTCCAGACACTACCGTATCCTTTAACAAATAAGGCAAATAATTCAATATAAAATCCTCATCTAATAACTTGCCATCACAATCTAAAAAAAGAAGAAAATCGAATTTTGATGCTCTCGCTAAGAAGTTGCGAATTGCTGATCGACCAATATTTTTTGGCAGTACGATATATTGAACACCTTCCATGTGATTCAATGGATCATTTTGTATTAAATATTGAACATTAGAACCATCATCTACAAAAATAATTTCAAAGCTAACATTGGCTTTATGACATGACACCAATAGATCCTTTGCTAAATCTATTACTTCATAATTATAGATGGGAATTAGTATCGAAATCATGATCAAATGTATTTTAATTTTTTCGAAACCAGCCATAATAATAATTCCAAGCTTAAATTTTTGTATAATTCAAAATCAACAAACAAAACGATCTTGATTTAATTATCATTCAACATAAACCCTTATAATTTTTATGTTTAACAAAAGACTGAGCCATTGAATCTTTGTCTTCCCTTTGAAATGTTATAAAAGGCAACCTTCGGTCCAAAATTGTGTTATATCTTCGTCTACTCAATCCAAAAAATGACTGCAATTACTCACTTGTCGGAAATCATAAATCAAGAAAAAGATCCCATACTGGTTCAAATTGCTGAAAAAGTGAATCAACAAAAACGAATTTCAAATGCAGAAGGTCTCTATTTGTTCCAACATGCTTCATTATCCTATCTCGGTATTTTAGCCAACTATATTAAAGAGCAAAAACACGGTAAAAAGGTCTATTTTAATCGTAATTTTCACATTGAGCCAACTAATATCTGCATATATAGTTGTAGCTTTTGTTCCTATTCCAGACTTATTAAAAATAAGGCTGATGGTTGGGAATATACCCATGATGAAATCATGAATATCATAAAATCATATGATGATAAGCCAGTTACTGAAGTGCATATAGTAGGAGGAGTGATGCCTCAATATGACTTAAACTTTTACATTTCACTTTTCAAAGCTATAAAACAGCATAGACCAGAGCTTCATTTGAAGGCCTTAACCCCGGTAGAGTTTCATTATATTTTTAAAAAAGCTAAAGTCAGCTATGAAGAAGGAATGAAGCTGATATTAGAATCCGGAGTTGATTCTCTACCAGGTGGTGGCGCTGAAATATTTGACAAAGACATCAGAGATCAAATAGCAGGTGGAAAATGCAGTACGGAGGAATGGTTAAGCATTCATGAAATTTGGCATTCTTTAGAAAAACGTTCCAATGCGACTATGTTATATGGCCACATAGAGACCTTTGAGCACCGGATCCAACATTTGGATTTATTGCGTCAATTACAAGATAAAACTCAAGGATTTCAAACCTTTATTCCTTTGAAATTTAGAAATAAGGACAATGAAATGTCCCATTTAGCAGAAGTTAGTGTCATTGAAGATTTAAGAAACTACGCTATTTCCCGAATATATTTAGATAATTTTGATCATATCAAAGCTTATTGGCCCATGTTAGGTCGAAATCAAGCACAGTTGGCGCTCAATTTCGGGGTAGATGATATGGATGGCACCATAGACGATACCACAAAAATCTATTCAATGGCGGGGTCAGAAGAGCAATCACCCAGTTTAAATACGCTTCAAATAGTTAATCTCATTCGTGAGGTTAATAAAACTCCTATAGAGCGCGATTCTTTATATAATACTTTGAACGATTATACCAACTACACAGAAGAAAACGAAATCAAATATTCTTATTATCAATTACCAATGGCCTAATGACGAAATTTAAGGAACTCTTTATCCTTCGCCATGGAGAAACCAATCAGAATCTCAATGGCATCGTGCAAGGTAGTGGAATTGACTCCGATTTAAATCATTCAGGTTTCGCTCAGGGTGCTGCTTTTTTTGAAAAATATAAACACCATGAATTTGATTTAATCATTGCATCGCAATTAAAAAGATCTTATCAAACCATTAGAAAATTTGAATCAGAGGAAAAAAAAATAATTTTTGATCATCGTATCAATGAAATATGTTGGGGAGAACATGAAGGCAAACAAAGCGAACCTGAACTATTAGAAAAATATTATCGAATTATCAATTCCTGGAAATCCGAAGATTATCACGCTAAAGCTGTAGAAGGTGAAAGCGCGGCAGAATTAATGAGTCGCCTTTTATTGTTCAAATCAGACCTTGAACAAAGAACATTTAATAAAGCTTTAGTATGCACACACGGCAGAACTTTAAGAGCTTTTATATGTCTGTTGAAAAACTGGCCCTTAGCTAAGATGGAGGATGTTTTACACAATAATACAGGATTATATCATTGCGTATACAGAGATCAACAATGGCATATTCATCAGGAAAACGATTTATCACATCTAGCATTATAAGTTATAAATGGTGAAGATTATTGCAGTAGAATATCTAAATACCTTACCGTTTATTCATGGATTAAGGGAAAGCGCTCTTTGGAATCAGATTCAATTAATTACCGGAACTCCACAGGAATGCGCACAAGCTTTAATGAATGAAACGGTTGATATTGCACTCCTTCCCATTGGTGCTATTAGTCAATTCAAGAATCTGTCTTTAATTTCAGATTACTGCATCGGTTGTGATGGACCTGTACGTACTGTGGCTATATATTCTAATAAGGAATTCCGTGAAATAAAATCCATAAAAGAAGATGCATCATCACGAACTTCTAACTTACTGTTATCAACACTTAATCGTATTTTTTGGAAAGAGCAAGCAATAGAAATCATTCCTGCATCAGAATCTTCTATTGAGGCAGATGCCTATTTGATTATTGGCGATCAATCTTTTGTTGCAGAGACTCAATTTAAGCATCAATATGATTTAGGAGAGATTTGGAAAAACTTAACAGGACGTCCATTTACATTTGCTGTGTGGGCCAGTAGATATAAAATAAACAGTGAATTAGAAGAGCGAATCAATCATATCTTCAAATTAAGTATTGAACACATTGAATCATTTATTAAAACTTTGGATTTAAAACAATTTCCACCCAAGTTGGATGCTTATTTTTCAGAACATATATCCTACCATTTTGATCAGGCAAAAAAAGATTCGTTACATTATTTTTGTGAGTTGAATCAAGTGGATCTTTCTTCCATTATAGGGAAGAGTGAGTTGTAATCGAAGCAGGACTAAATTCAGGAGTAAAATTACAAATACATTTTTCATAATATATAGTAATCATAAATTCAAACAAATACAATTTATAAATTTAATTTATTTGTATATTATTGATATACAAAATAATAGATAAAATACAATGTCCAATAAATTTTTTAAACAGAAGCACCCTGAATTTGAAAAAAAATTAGACTTTTGCAGTCCTTAAAAATAGACTTTATTAGTCTATCTTTAGATTTCCAAAATTTAACAGATTAACCTGATGATGAACCAAGACCATGTATCTATATGGAATCGCATACTAGAATTGGTTCAACAATCCGTAGAACAAAAGCATTACAACACTTGGTTTATTCCGATCAGGCCTATACAATTAGATGGCTTAGTGCTAACCCTTGAAGTTCCTAATGAATTTTTCCTGGCACATTTGGAATCCAATTATTTAGACATACTCAAAGATTCATTGCGATCTGTCCTGGGACAAAGGGCTAAAATCGAATACCGAATTTTGGTCGACAATTATAAAAAACCAGGTAGGATAAAAAAAGAACCTCTTAAACAAGAGTCCATTACTTTAGAGACGAACCCGAGTCTCATATCCAATCCATTTGTAATTCCAGGAATTAAAAAAGTCGCATACGACAACCATTTAATGCCTCAATTTACCTTTGATAAGTACATTGAAGGTCATTGTAATAGAGTAGCTAGACAGGCTGGCATACAAATTTCCCAAAGACCGGGCGAATTGTTCAACCCTCTGGTGGTTTATGGAGATGTAGGCTTAGGAAAGACTCATCTAATCCAGGCAATTGGCAACGGGATATTGGAGAAATTCCCAAAATCAAGGATCATCTATCTGAGTTCAGATAAATTTACCAATTTATTCATCCAGGCCATTAGAAACAATTCCATATCTGATTTTTCTAATTTCTTTAATGCCTTGGATGTTCTGATCATTGATGATATCCAGTATTTAGCCGGCAAATCAGGCACCCAGGAGACCTTTTTCCATCTATTCAACCAACTTCATCAAAATAAGAAGCAACTCATCATGAGTTCAGACAGGGCTCCAAAAGATTTGAAGGAAATAGACGAAAGATTAATAAGTCGATTTAAATGGGGCGCCTCATTGGAGCTACTCAGTCCAGATTACGAAACCCTTATGGCCATACTTGATGCAAAACTTGAAGAGAAGGACTTAGAACTAAGTACCAATGTCAAGGAGGTCATTTGTCATAATCTTAAAAGTAGCATTAGGGAGTTAGAGGGCGTTATCGTGAATTTAAAACTTCAAGCTACCCTTTCTGGTCGTCCTATTAGTATAGAACTGGTAAAAGAAGTATTAGCTGGATTTTCGAATAAGGTTAATCAAGAAGTATCCATCGAATCCATCACCAAAATAGTCTCAGACCACTTAAAAGTTCCCGTTAGCAGTATTTTAGGTAAAGCCAGACAACGAAATATTGTTCAAGCTCGACAATTATCCATGTATTTTTCAAAAAAAATGGCCATGAAACCCTTGACCGTAATTGGTCAGGCATTTGGCGGAAAAGACCACAGTACGGTCATTTATTCATGTGATACGGTCGAAAATTTAATGGAAACAGACAAGCTATTTCAAGACTTAGTAAATAAATTAGAAAAGATCATCTCAAAAAGTCTTGGAGTTAAGTAGTTTTTTTATAGTTTTGCGTCTCTTTTTGAAACATGGAGAGGTGGGTGAGTGGCTGAAACCAACGGTTTGCTAAACCGTCGTACTTCGAAAGAGGTACCGAGGGTTCGAATCCCTCCCCCTCCGCTGCACAAGAATAGATTCGGGGCGTAGCGCAGTCCGGTTAGCGCACCTGCTTTGGGAGCAGGGGGTCGAGAGTTCGAATCCCTCCGCCCCGACTTACTGATTATCAAAGAGTTATAATGTAAATTATAGCTCTTTTTTTTTATAAAAAATTTTCGGTGTAAGTATGGTGTAACTATTAGCATCTAAAATCTAAATAAGTTAGCTTTTTTTGAAAATCTCTTTCGATTAGAATTAAGGGGGGCTAATCGGAAAAACTCAAAACTATGATAGGGGCAATTTATAATGGGGCTATGATTCTCAACCAAATTTGAATTGATAATATAATTATTTACTTACATATATATATTAATATATTTTAACTAAAAAAACAATGCAATTCAACCATAATAGATGTAGCATTGATTCTCACTATTATGTGATCCAATAAGGATAGAATTTAATTTTTTGGAACTCGTCCAATCTTACTGCCTTAAAAATATACTAAAAATAAATCATTTATTTGACATTTAGTCTATATATTTTCTACCTTTAACAAAATTTAAACTAAGTAAATTAAAATTATGTCTATTAAAAAAGTTGCACTAGTAATGTATTTATCAGTTTTAATATTATCTTGTAGTAAGGATGATACTTCAAATTCTCAAAAATGTTTGTTTGAGGGTGGCTCTTGGTGCATTGATTCACCAGCTGGAAATGGTTGTTTTCTTGATAAAAGGGAGTTTAGAGAAAATGGTGAATACTATTTTAATGGAGGGCATCTCTATAATTGGAGAAAGAAAAATGGCAGCTGCAATACTGTTGAATTATTAAATACTTTTGGTCTTGGTGTTCAGTTAGAATTGAATATTAACTCAATATCAGGAAATACATCAGGATCAAAAATGACTATAATGCAAGGTGGATCATCCCTTGATTATATTAAACAATGATAAAAAGCATAGAATTATAGATTCAAATTTACAATAATTTCAGGTACCTATTTTGTCTTGTTTTCATGTATAGATAAATATTAAGTATTAATTAGTGACAAACCATTTTCAATTTAAATATCCCACTAATTAAAAAAACAATACAGTTAAAAAACAAAATATTAGTATGCATGTTACAAAATGAAATTCATGAAATAACATTAAGGCTAGAGAAAAAAGCTAGACAGTGTATGTTTGAGAATTGTCAAAATCAAGCTATCTCATCTCATGTCCTTCAAAAAAATGGAATTTTAGCTGAAATGTCTTATAAAAATCATTTAATTGAACTTAAACCCTCTAATTCATTCAAAATAAAGCAAGTAGGACTTTTTGAGTTTAAATCAATTGGGATTAATAATGCATATTCATTTCCAGGATTTTGTGCAATTCATGATTCTTCTATCTTTAAAGCTATTGAATCTAATAAAACCTTAGATTTGAAAAATAAGGAGCATCAATCACTATTTTCATATAGAGGATTATGTCAAGAAATTCGAAGAAAAGAATTTGCATTTGAAAGGTTAACAGAGCTCATAGATAAATTACCACCAAATTTATTAGATCATGTGGTAGCTTTACTTGATGGATACACAGATGGAATAAAGAATCTGACTTATTTTAAAAATGAATTTGAAAAATGTATACAAAATAAGAATTTTAATATTTTCCATTTTGAAACAATCCAGATCCCTAAAATTGAAGTTTGCATATCTGTGCCGCTTAATATTGGCGTAGCGGATATAATTAGTGAAGATGAAACATACGAAGAATTTAAAATGAAAAAGGTTATACCTTTTACAACTTCTTTTATTAACGTGTTTCCAAAGGGAAAATTTACTTATATAATTGCTGGGTATCATAACGATTTCAGCTGCAAATGGACTGACAATTTTATTGTAAAATTAAAAAGAAAAAAGAAAGAGAGAATTTTCAAAGAAATAAGTGATCTAATTACATTAAGACTTGAATTTTGGACAATGTCTCCGATTCTCTTTGATACTATACGCAAGATTGATCTTGAAAAATACAAGGAACTCTACAGGGCAAACATTTACGATCATAGTCTAAAATTGACTACTAAACTTAACCTATTTAAAAACTATACAAACAAAATTTAGTATTTAGAAATAGTAATATTGTCGTATAATCTTAATTTTAGTACATGAAAATGGAATTACTAAAAGTCTTAGATACGTAATTAAACATCTAGTTTAAAGCAATTTAAAATTATTATTACATTAGTTTATTGGATTTAACACCAGAATTTTAAATTACAACAATTTTTTTGGTCCCAATATTTCTTTGATCAATAACAATTGAAATAAAATACATTCCTTTTGGCATTTTAGTTAATTCCAATTGAAATTGTTTATTACTAATTCTATATGGAATGATTTTGAATGTCTGACCAGTTGAATTGGCTAGTCCAAATTCTATAGTTTTAAACTGAATTTCTCCCACATCAATATTAATAACATCCGTCGTTGGATTTGGGAATAATTTAATATCATCTAGCGTATTTATATTATTTGTTGAATTATTACAAGGTAAATTTGGTGGTCCATTTAAATAGCGCAGATTACTACAGCCTCGTTTTAATTCATCACTATAAGACTTACACCATAAATAAGTATTATTTTTATTAAGATTAGGTAATAAGTCATCTGAATTGCCTTTGCCATAATAGAAAATATTGCTAATTCCTTCTCCTAAAATAGAATCTATCCTTATACTACCCCTGCAAAAACTAATACCCCAAACATAATAATTATTAGTTACCAAATCATTATAAATAAGAATAGACTCGCCCGAACCTTTTAAAAGTGAAAGTTTAGTTGGATCTACAATATCATTTGATTCATCAAAAATATGAAAACTTAACTCAACCTTGCAATTATTGCCATCTATAAAAGTAATTAAATAATCGCCAGGCAATAGATCAGTAATTGTAAAAACAGTATCATATCTAAAAGTGTCTTTTGATACTGGACCTCTTAACTGTATAAGATAAGGATACTGGGATTTTGATAATTTTACATTAAAACTTCCATTAGATTGATAACATGTCGATGGCTTGGTACTTGTTTCGATAATTTCAACACCGCCTTTGATTTCAGCCTTAACTTTAATCAATGTGGTACATCCATTTGCATCTATTACACATATATAATAATATCCTTCCATTGAAGTAATTACAAAAGCATCAGGCCCGGGATAGTCTCTTAAAACACTATGGCCAACTTCACTTTCATGTCTATACTGGACTTTATATGGAGCTTTACCACCTGTTATTTTTAGCGTAATAAGCCCTTTATCTCCAGTGACACAATTTATTGGAATTTGGCTTACAGCTATTGCCGTTGGTCCATTTGATGGGATTTCAAATTCATATGTTTTTATACAACCATTATATTCAATAACTACTTTGTAAAAACCACCCATTAGTTTATTTATAGAATACGGAGCTGAACCACCATTGCCAGTCGTGGGACTACCAATAAGCTTTCCATCAGGGCCGTATAAACTAAATTTGGTAAACCGAAATATTGTTGCAGTAAATGCACCATCGCCAGAGCAATTATCTCTAGCGATTGATTCAAGTTGAATCCAAGGCGCACCGTTTTTAACTTCAACATTGTTTTCAACTTTGCAACCTCTAGAATCAGTTATTATTATTTTATAAGTGCCTGCTCTAAGACTACGGATTTTACTTGAAGTTGATGTTACATTTAGTTTTCCACTGTGCCCTTGACCTGAATATTCCACCAGATAAGGTAAAAAAGCACCTGAAGATAAAATATCAATATAGCCATTAATGCCATCACAATCTGCAAACCCAGATGTAAAAACTGGATTTATTGAATTTATTGTATTAATAGTATATGTTGCTGAGAAAGTGCAATTTTTACTATCTCTAATTATAACTGTATAAACTCCAGCTGGAAGTTGAGGGATATCATACTCCATTGTAGAAACAAAAGGATCATTATTATTTTTTGGGCCATACCACTCATATCTGTATGGAGCTGAACCTCCCACAATACTAAAATGCAAATTTCCATTACTAGTATTACAAGAAGCATTAAGGATAGCATTGTTGACTGTAAATGATTTACTTGCTATATTAATTGAGGTATATTTCTCGCAACCATTAATATCAACTATTCTAATATAGTATAGCCCTGGACTTAAATCAGAAATAAATGCACTTGCGACTTTATTGTAATCTTTTCGTATTTCATTTGGTTGATCAGATTTCCTGTAATAAACTGTATAGTCATTGGAAATATTAAAGTTAATTGTAATTGCACCATTTGAAGTACATGTCGCATCCGTTGGAATTACATTGGCATTTAATACGCCTGAATTTAAATTAAAGTAATATTTACCGTAACAGCCACAAGCATCAGAAATTTCAAGTAAATAAGACTTTGCACATAAAGAATCAATGGTAAGACCTGAACCATAAAAGGGTCCATATCTAACAGCCTTTGAACCGATTTCAGTTAAATAGGCATAATACGGTGTGTATAAACCAGAAATTCCAATAATAACTACCCCATCACAAGCATTACAAGAGGGATTAAATCGGTAGGTTTCATGAAATTTGATTTGACTTTTCAATTCAATTGAAAGTAAAAGACCAAGGAAAATAACAAAATATTTCATATTTGGATGTTTATTCAAACAAATATAGTCTCTATTTTATCAATTGCAACAATTATTATAGGGCAATGAGCAATAATCTCTTATTTCAATTTGTTCATCAACAAATTCTTCCCATGAAAGTATTTTACAATGATTTTTTGGTACTATATACATTTTTTCCTCTATTTCTGATGAATTAGCCTTACTTGAAATTGATTTATTATCCAATTTAATCTTTCCACAATCAATATCCTTGATGAAGTCGTTGTCAATTTTAACTGCTTTAAGAACCAGATCAACTTTAGTAATTCGATCAACTTGGTGACATTTTTTTATAAAAAAAATAATATATACATTAAACTCTTGTTTTACAAGATGTTTGGCTGACCTGACTTTCCATTCTGCAATCCACAATTCAATATTGTCATTAAAATATATAATTTTTGACCCTGTTACATCAAAATATGAATTCGTACATATACAATTACTGAAATAGTCAAAAGTCCCATTCTTATCAAAGTTTATATTTAAACCCTCAACCCCTTTACCTGATTTTTCTAATATGCAATCTAAAGACGCTTCATAAATTTCCCGAAAATGTTTTTCTTGAGCAATAGTTTCTGCAATCCTGCATGGATCATTTAAATAAAATTCTTGATATTTGTTCATTATTTGGATTTTTATTGTTTACAGTTTAATTTGAAGTTATTATCGAATATGTTGAATAATTCATTATTCATTAAATTTAGAGTTTTTGATCGTTGACTTTGGCAAACTAGAATGGAATCATGTTTAGGAAGACAGCAAATTCCTTTATTATACAATTTAGGCAATAGATGATCTATAAAAATTCTGGATTCGAGTCTTTGCAATAGAATTGGGAAGTAATTATTACCCGATTTATAATTCAAATCGTTTATATCCTCATTTTCAGACGATCTAAGCGATTTTATCGGCTCGAGCTCCTTGAGATCCATTAAGCGCTCAAATATCATCTTAAGTGATTTAATGAGCTTTATGACGTTTGGGAAGTTCTGATTTAATATATTTGACTCATTTACCTTATAAGATTTATATTTTCCAAAGATTAATTCAAAAACTAATGTTTTAATCTCAATCCTTGATTTTTCTTTTCCGCTTTCAATGGATAGTAATACTAATTTGTCATAAATTACTCCATCATAAACGAGTTCTTTAAATAACCTTACATCTTTTTGATCAAATATGCTCCAAAAATCGGAACAGTAATATGTATTACCGCTTTTACTACTATTATTACTTATATTACTATTATTATCTAATTTAAATAGATAATTATTAATCAAAGGTTCAACTAAATCCAATAGAAATCCCTTTCTTAACTTTACTTGATCTAAGTAATTGAAAAAGATACATAACTGGCTATTAGCAAGATCAATTTCCGTTATGGGCTCTGAGTCCAGTTCAAGTAAGTTTACAAAGATCTTTGGAAAGTTTGTTAACAGATAATCCAATCTAAAATTGGTAGAATTCCTCTTTGGTTCTATGGTGTTGGAAAGGGCCATATTTAGAATAACCTTATACCTATTTCTTAAGTCAAAAGCCCTGCTTTCAATAAATTCTGATTTATCAATGATTTCTAAAGGATCAGATTTCGAATTAGCTTTATACTTTAATTTTTTAATTTTTGGAGTTGTATAAGTCTTTGATTCTACTTTGTTCAATATATAATTCCAATGCTCTGTTAAAATACTATCAATTTCATTTTCAGTGGTATAAGTAGCCTTTAGTTTTTCTAAATTTATTTTAAATCCATTTGGGATTTCGTAGTCTGTTTTTTTGGACTTCGATTTATTGTTTTTTTTCGTGGTATATGAAATTTTCGCTAATTCACCAGTTAAATAGCTCGGATTAATTCTGTATTTACAAGCTAAATGATTTAATTTACTAAAAGTAGTACCATCTTTATACACAAATTTTTGAAGTATATCATTTTTCTTCAATGGATTATAAATAATTTTATAATTTCCATTATTATTATTCACCATTAGCAGCTTATAGCTTTTGCTTAAGACATTATATTCCTCAAAATCCATTTTATTTAAAATATATTTATGATAAATTGTAGAACAAACTTTTATGGCTAGATTTAAATTTTTTCCATCAAACAGTTCTTTTAGTTTAGAAATAAGGAGTATGGGTAAAAGTGTAAAAACTTCACTAATAGTAAATACCGCCTTTCTTGGTGCTTTTTTTTGACTTCTTTCAAGTACTTGTACCATAATTAAATAAGTTTATATTCGTCAATAGTTTTAACTTTAAAACCGTCCATAAATTCATCTAAATCAGTTAGTTTAAACCTAAGCATCTTTCTTGACAACTTAATGTGTTTAATTAATGCTTTAGAGGTCATCTGATATAAGGTACTTTTTTTAATGGACAAATATTCGGCTGCCTCATCTGGTGTGAGGTAAGCCTTACTATTATTTAGCAAGGTTTTCATTCAATAAATTTAATTGTGTAATAATTAATTAGAAGTACAAAGATACGAAAAAATTTCTAAAACAACAAGAAAAAGTCAACCTACTTAACTGATTAATAGGTAGTTATTACTCTGAGATACTCTGCGATTGGAATATTATCAATTTATGCTTAATCTTGAAAACACAAATAAATTTAATTGAAAAATAATAATATTTTTGTACTTTTACATGATTAGAATACTTTCAAAGTTTAATTCTGTAATAAAAATTAGTATTCAAAATCGTTACTTTAAATAAATTTATAATATAAAATACCTGAATTTTTAAAATCAATATTTAATAATAAATAAATATTTCAATATGAAATTATTCTTTGCAACAATAGCAATTTCAATTACATTGGTATCTTGTAAACCAACTTTATACTTTGGAAGCTATGGACAAATAAACCAAACTCAAGTTGTACTTTCAAATTCCAACTTTAAAGTATTGGGAAGTTTTAAAGGTATGGCATCAGAAAAGAAGATGCAAATTAGTATTAAAGGCAACGAAGGGCTAATTAATATTGCTAAATCAAATTTATTAGCAAGTGCAAAATCAGCAGGCATTGAATTAACTGGAAGCAGAACCCTTGTCAATGTTTGTGTTGACATTATACAAAACAAAAAAAGAGTAACTGTAACAATCTCTGCTGAAATTATAGAATTCACAAAATAGAATAATTGTATCTGTCATTCTACAGATTTTAGTATCTAATGTTTATTGGTTTATTGGTTTTTCATGCAATGCACAATTTTAGTTATATCACTGCAATTCTTTGTTGATTTTCCGCTTCTAAAAGTACTTTTTACAAAATTTTCATTTAGATCTTTTTTAAAACACAATAAAGTTAAATCCCAATGAGATTTACTTTTAAGTCCTATAAACAAATTCGCTTTTTTTAACTCTATAATGATATCTTTAAGATCACCTGGATATCCACTCCAAATTAATGGAATTATTGGTTGAGACCCATTAAATAAATTTAAAAAATCATCTTCTAATTCTTTTCCAATTCCAGATAATGGAAATAATTCTTTCAAATATTTTCTATTTTTATTAAAATTAATAATCTGAAATGATTTTGGACCTTCATCAAATAATAACAAAACACTATCAACAAATCTTTTAACCACAACTATATAAACTGCAGCTCTAAATCTATTTACAATATCATTATCAGTATACCATTCATAAGCAATACCTTGCTCATCATAAGCTATGTTATGGTTTATGAACTCATCAATGGGAGAATACAATTCTTTTGGAATTCCATCAGCAATTATGGATAAAGCAGTAACTGGAATTGTAAGATTATATAATTTAAATAAATAATGGAACTCATTTTTTTCAAAATAGATAGGCTTTGCTAATTCATCTAATGATTTATAAACAGATTTAAAATGTGCCTTTAAAAATTCAGATTTTCTTTTTTCCTTTCCTTTAATTATTTTTTCTATATGTTCTAAAACTTCAATTTCAAACGATTCTATTGCTAAAATAATTTCTGAAACATTTTTATATACTGGTTTTACAAATTCTGTATATTTTTCTGGTTCAGCTCCTTCGATTTCTTCAAAATAATAAGAGCGATCTCTGTTAATGAACTTTCCATAAAAACCCAATTCTTGTATTCTTCTTTTTATAGTATTGAAATCCATATTATAAATTATAAAACTTTATCAGCAAAATCTGTTTCATCTACAGATAACTTACTTAAATAATAATCAGTTGTTTTGAGGTCTTTATGACCAAGTTTTTGAGAAATAATTTCATTAGATATTCCATTACTTTTTAAAACTTGAGCAAATGAATGTCTTGCGACATATGATGTCAAATTACTTTGGATTCCCAATTTTACTTGAATCATTTTCAAATCATTATTATATTGCTTTAAACATTTCTTAATTCTATCATTCTTTTGTTGCGGTGAAATATGAATTAAGTTATTAAGTATTGGAAAAATATAGCTCCCTTTATCCTCTTTATGTATATTAAAATGATCCAAAATGAATTGAATTGGCTCACTTATAAGTACACTAAAATTATGCCCAGTCTTTTTGCGACTAAAATTAATTCTATTATGCATAATGTGACTCCATTTGAGATGTGCCATGTCTGTAAAATTCATTCCTCCACCAAAGTAACTAAATAAAAAGTAATAATGCGCCAATTTAAGGTGACTATTTAGGTCAGAATCAAAGTTCTTTATTGCTACTATTTCATCATTTGAAAGACCTCTAGGATTAAAATTAGATTTCAATTTACTTATATTATACTTTCCATTCTTTGATTGTGGTGTTGAAAACGGATAAAAGTCCTTATTTAAATATGATCTATTAATTGCTTCATTAAGAATCGCTCTTAAAGTTCTCATTCTTACTGAGATACCACCGTTGCTTCCACCACGTTCAACTAAAAAGCTTTCAAATTTAACAAGGAAGTTATAATCAATATCCTCTGGTTGTAGATTTGGACTAGGCTTGAATCCTTTTAGAGCTTTTAAAGTGTCCACATAGACATTTTTATTACCAATTTTACCTTTTTTTTCAAGCTCCTCTATGATTGTTTCAATAAAGCTGTATAATCCAATTGGCTTATTAATGCCCTTATAATACTTATCAAAAGCCTCAAAAGTAAATGGCTTATCACTTTTGGCCATATCGCTTAAGATCAGTTCAACCTTACTACGAACATTTGTTATAAGCATATTCAATACTTTGTAATTTGGCATTTTAGAATTATACCCACCTTTTTCAACATTCCATTGATCTTGGAAACATGACTTGACAATAGAATACCTCTTCGGCTTTTCATTGGATACAATTTGTAAAATAATAGGATGTGTGCCATCCTTAAGCGTTTTATGCTTGTATTGCAATATTTTATAACTTAACATCATAATATAAAATTTAAAAAGTCCATAATCTTGGTGTAAGTGCTGGTGTAAGTGAGATTTAAAATAATATACAAAATAACAAAACTATAATTTTATATAACATGTTGTATATTACCATTTTATTTCCATATACAAAGATACAAAATTAAATGCAAATATTGTAGTACTGCTTTGGGAGCAGGGGGTCGAGAGTTCGAATCCCTCCGCCCCGACTGAAAATCAAGGAGTTATGAATTCATTTTCATAGCTCCTTTTTTATTTGCATACAATTTGCATACAATACGTTTGTTTTTTGTTTTTATAATCAATTAATAATTCTACAATACCGCCTAACCTTTTATCTACTTTCCTAACCTTTTATCTACTTTAGTATGTTTTTTACTCAAATCTCAATTGTTCTGATTCCAAAATTACTTGTTATTTTTTTTAAATAAAATAGTTAGCTTGTAATACTTAAAGTAAAAATTCTATATAATAAGTTAATTACCCGATACAGAAAGTAATTACTATTGATAATCAATTAGTTATAAAATATAGGTGCAAGTGGGTTACAAATATGGTGCAAATTTTTAAATTCAAAATCCTTTAGATTACATATTATTTTGACTAGGATCCGGAAAATGAGCAATTGATTCAGGCGATATTCTTTCATTTTCACCTAGGAGGTGTACTCTAAATTCTGCTAAAACTTGTTTATAATGTGGTGCATTAGGTTCCTTTATTAACATCTTTGTCATCATTTCAACTAAATTTTTTGGCAACCATAAACTTGCGTCAAATGCCAACTTGTTTAACCTATTCGAATCTCCATTTTTTTTATTAAATTCTAATATCAATTCTGCAATCATATCAGCTTTAAGTTTAATTAATTGATCTATCTTATAATCTTCAAGTTTTTTATCTTTTTCGAGTTCGATTCGAAATTCGATTATTTTAGTAAAAAATGTAGCTAAACCAAGTTTAAGAGCAATAAGGAAGACACCAAAAAAGCCAGAAGCTTTTAATATCCATTCAAGAATCGAAACAAAAAAATCAATCATATTTTTAAAATTTAATTAATAAAATATATTAAATCGTTCAAAATTAAGAAATCATATTGGAAATATTGTAGATAAATTTTCCAATTAAAGCTATTGGCTATCTAAGTCTATATTATTCTCAAATATTGCCATAAGCTCACCGCTCGGTTGATATCCTGTTAGTAATTCCGCTGTGTCATAGCTTACCCAATCAAATAACTCAGGAACAAGGCAAAACATCATACTGGTAATTATGATGAGTACAAAAAATATTTAAGTTGGTTATTCTGAGAAATCTAAAAGGATTGAAAAATCATCTACAACAATCACAAACATATTGAGTTAACTCATCTTATACCGACAGAACCTATTCGAGGTGAGCTATTTTATTAATGTTCAGTAACGGCATCTTTTTTTTTAGTGAGCCAGAGTATATCCCTAGCTTTTATTAATCTTGGTGTCTATTTGTTTTCAGTAAGCCAAAGTAGTTGGAAGCATTAAGTTTTAGTTCTTCCAATTTTATCCTTTGAGAAGCCTTAAATTCTTCATCGTGCATAGAGTTTTCATTTAGTTTTGTTAGACCCTTTAAGATGGCAAACATTGGGAATTTTTGGTAAATGAGATTTATATACCCAAGAATAAATTCTACATCTTCTTTGAATTGTAATGAAGTGAGCCTCATTCTTTGATCTTTAATTGCATCTTTATACTCTTCTGGAGGAAACTCTTTTACTGGATATCCATCTCTATGCTTTACGCAATTGCATATCCAAGATATTCTCCATAAATGTTTATTGTTTTTCCAATCACGCATTTTAAACCCAAATTTTTGCTCAAAAAAATTTGCAACATCTTCTTTATCCTTATAAGAATCATTGTTCATTTCATAAACCATTTCAAGAAGTTTGTCTATAAAGTTTTCATATTTATGAAATAATCCAACATATGATAGTCGCATAAGCTCATCAATAGGTTCTCGGAATTCATCTTCTGATATGTGGAGTAAATCCTTAAACTTACTTCTTTTTAAATCTGCTTTTTGTTGCTCAACTGCTTGCTGTGTAGCTGGAAGATATTTACCAACAACCAAAGACCTGTAATTTAAGATATCTGTATGCCTCAATACAAAGAACTCAAAAAATCTTCGACTGGATTCATTTTCGTAAATTATTTTGTATTCTTCAAGAGGAATACTAGAGATCAATGCATTCATTGTTGCATCAAAAATGTTTGGCTTTTTCTTGTCCATTGTAGATTATATGTTTTTTCAATTCTAATGAGTAAACCGAATTAAAACACATTATGCATTTTTTTTAATGTTGGCCCTTTTCTTCTCGCTTATCTTAAATCTCACAGGCCTATCAACAAAAGGCTTAAATCTATCTATTGGTATGGATGATCCTTCATATATTTATTCTGCCTTTTTATCTCTGATAGCAAAAATTCTCTTTCTGATTCCGTAAGTGTCGTTAAATTTTTGAAATAAATTTGTTCCTTGGGATTCTGAGAGGTTTTCGATTCTATCTGCGATTCCATAATCTTTCAATAAGTTTATTTAACGAAGGTCCAAATTTAGCATATAATTGTTTAAATATTCAATATAATATTGAAATGTTGCCCCTGTTCACAAAACCAACAACTCCACCTATAGACTATGCATGGTCCAAAATGGTCAGACACAGGAAGGTGGTCTAAGTAAGTTTGCTAAGTATACATGAATCCAGTTATAGAGCGCATTTTATTAATGACTTCATTAATGAAATAATTGAATTAATTTTGAAATGAGAACTCAAATATCACGATATTCTGTTGTTCTATTAGTAACAAATCGTGGTTCCCCATTATAGATATGAATTTTATTTGTCCAATTTCCCATTTCATCTATAGTATAATGATATTCACTTACTTTATTGAATATTTTTGATTTGCGTAAATACACCGATTTTAATCCATCCTTAAACCTATAGTAATTAAGCACATCTATCAATTCTTTTTTATCATCAAGTATGATGCATCTTATTAGTTCACCGTTGAAATTATATTTGTTTTTTTTCCAAGATATAATCTCATCTATATTACGGTAGGTCAATGATTCTATTAAATTGTGATTTATATCATAGGTTTTGTATATCATAAATTCATCATCTTTATTATAAAGACCCAAAATATTTATTATTTCTTTATTTTCATTATATGTATGGATGTGTTGTTCTGTCCAAATTAAATTTGAATTGAATGAAAAATGTCTCACTGTTTCAATTTTAATTCTTCCTTTACTGTCATAAGTAAATTCACTAGTTGAACATAGCTCATAATTGTGTAATTTTGAGCAAGTTACAGATATTAAAACGGCTTGGTGATTATAGAAATAATTTATTTTATAAATGCAGTCCCTCCCATTGTGAAAACTTTCCGTTAGAAGACCTTCTGAATTAAAGTATAATCTATAAGTATTATTAAACTGGGCTTCCATTACCAGATCAAATGATTTTGTTTCAATTGCTATTTTATGCACATTCTGAGATAGAAATTTCATTCCAACTTTGTACTTGGAACAATACTTTTTATACGCGTCAAGTAAAATATGCAAAATTATATTTTTAAATTTTAATAATCAATAATTGTGGCAAATAAATGTAATGTTAATATTCTATTACTTTCCTAATAGTTTCCTCTTATTCTGAGCTAAATTGGCTCCGTTTGTGCCTCCGTTTGCCAACTGGCATATTGAAGGTGTAAATTTGTAAACTCAAGTTCAAATATATTATGAAAAATGATAGTTTGCAAGTAGATATTTATAAAAATTATAAATATTCCCCCTTTATGATATGAATATAATTTCAAATACCTTCTTGAACAAAACAATATGAATATGAAGTCCAATCAGATTTTGCCCTATATTTACACTAATCATCTAGCCATTTGTTTGAAGTAGACCTATTCGATCAATCATTAAGCCCTGATTCGCTTGCAGCAGCAATTGTAGAACGGGCATTTGCAGGAAAATATGAGTTTCTAGGAACTCCTTACTCTGATCATTTGTTTAGGGTAGCGGAAAAATGTGTTGATGAATCCACTAAAGTAGTTGCATTGTTACATGATCTATTAGAGGATTGCCCAACATGGAGTGCTGAAAGATTATTAAAATATTTTCCTCAAGATATAGTTCACGATGTAGTTTTACTTACTAATGATACGTATCAAAGCTATGAGGTTTATATACAAAGCATTTATAACGGGAGCCAGCGGGTATTAGAGGTCAAAATTGCAGATCTGGAAGATAATATGGACTTGAAAAGATTACCTGAATTAAGAGAAAAGGATGTTCAAACACTAATTCGATATCATGAATTTTGGCATTACTGTCTTTTTGGCATTAAAACAAATAGGTATAATAGTCAGAATTTAATTTATAATTGCATAATCCGGAGCAAAATGACCCACCCTGATTTTGAAAATTCAGAAAGTTATCGTTGTGAATGATACTAAGATCTGAAGCAAATTGTCTCATCTCTTTAAGCAGTCAAAATAAAGCCCATTCCCCTACTCTCCTTTAATTGTTCGGTTTTGCTGTCAATTCTCCAAAAGCAGGTGATTCGCTCGGGACTAAGTTATATCTAAAAATCAATTAATTAAGTTAATATAATTGATTAGGTGCGATATTTTGTGCAGTTTTATGCTCAAAAGTATTAAGAATGTATTAAATAATACTTTAAAAGCGAACTCCGATGACTTGGGAAGTGCCTAAGTTGTTGTAATATAGAAAAATAAAACACAAAGCAGTTAGTCGTTTGGATACCTTATAACTTAGAATTTAAATAATTCTATAATTATACCATTAAGGTTATAACCAATCATTATCTAATGCATTATTGGCAATTTGTTCGTTTTTTTCCTGCTTAATATCTTGTTGTAATGCTTGTATAATTGGATTAAGCCTTGACGAAGGAATCCTATCTGCTATATTTTTGTAAGAATTTTTATTCTCTTTTAACATTTCGACAATAGCAATAGAATCTTGATCATTTTTGATTCTTTGTAGCATGTTGTCAAATGTATCCATTGCACTAAACCTATTACAGTACACAGATGTGAAAAGTGTAATACGCATTGCTTTAATTCGAGTTTCTAAATCTTTGCTATTCAGAAAAATTCTGTTCATGGATTTTGCAACTATATCTGCTTCAGAAAAGTCAATTCTATTTTCAAGAAAATACCTTTCAGTTAACGAATCATATAAAACTATTAATTTCGAACAAAGTAGTGGAAAATCACTTGCTAATGTTTCTAAAAGCTGTAATGGAATTTTATTGAATTGATTAAAAAATATTTCAGGATCACTACTAAAAAAGAAAAGGGCTTGGATCAAACTTTCTAAATTATCCTTATCGTAAATATTTTGATTAGAGTTGGCTTTAGCTATATTTAACAAGTTTTCGTATTCATTCCTTGGATTTGATGCTGGATTTAAGGACATTAAATAGTTATTTAAAGCATTTTCAAGTTCTCCAACTGATTGATATCTGCGATTCAATTCGTCATCGATACATTTTAAAATTATATATTGAAGTCCGGCAGGTAATCTTCCTCTTTCAATTAATCCAGGATAAGAATTTGTAAACACATTATAAATCGTTTTTCCAAGCTGATAAATGTCGCTTCGAATAGCAGCGTTTTTTGTTCCTCCTTTTAAATAAAATTCTGGCGGAATATATCCTTGAGTGCCTATAAAAGCATTAGAATTTGTTAAAATTGTACTATCCCGGTCAGTGAATTTACCTAATCCTAAATCGCTAATTTTTACTTTATTATCTATATTTATTAGAATATTTTTGGGTTTTATATCTCTGTGAATGATTCCCGAAATATGAATAGCATTAATTCCTTTACAGGCTTGAAGTAAAATATTAATAGCAAATTCCGGATTTGCCATCAACTTATCAATTTTTTGGTCTATAGAAAATTTGCAAAGGGGCATTACAAAATAAGGTGTATCAGTATCTAGATTATAGTATAGAACCTCCATAACATTGTCGTGTTTGATATTTGCCATTAGTCGTACTTCTCTTTTAAATCGACGTATACTCTCTTCATTCAATTCTTTACATATTTTTAATGCAAATTGATCTGGTCCCAGCTGAACTCGAAATACCTTACCCATTCCTCCTTCTCCAAGTTCATCAAGAATTATATATTTCCCATCTATCTTGTCTCCTATATTCATATTTCAATATTTTGATTGTATGACTTAAATCTTATTTGGAATTCTTTATAAAATTGGATCTAAGCAATTCCTTTATGCCATTCCGTCCCGTCATCATCACTATAACTAAAATAAGTCCGTAAATAATTTGACGCATGTTGGCGGCAATGCTGTCTGGCATACCAACAAAGCGAAGTGCTTCGGGTAAAAGAACCAAAAATGCTGATGCTAAAAAGCTTCCTGTCAAGTTGCCAAGTCCGCCAATGATAACGATCGAGAGAACAAAAATTGATTCTGAAACAGTGAAACTTGTGGGGTCAATGTAGGAAATGTAGTGAGCATATAATGTCCCAGGAATGGCTGCAAACATTGCACTCAATGTAAATGAAACAGTCTTGGCGAGGTAAACATCTTTGCCAATGCTCTGTGAGTAAATTTCGTCTTCGCTGATAGCTGTCAGCGTTTTGCCGAATCCAGAATTGGAAATATTTCGCAACACTAACCAAAGGCTTGCAACAAAGATAAGTGAAAGCGATAGAAAAGAAATTTTGCTGTCTAAGTTGAAACCGAAAAGTGAAATAGAAGGAATGCCAGAAATGCCTAAAGGGCCTCTTGTCAAGTTCATCCAGTTATTCATGATGGAAAAAAGAATTACCTGAATGCCCAATGTGCAAATGATAAAATAATCTTCCACTGTCCGCAAAGCGATAAGTGAAACTATAAATGCAATTGCTCCGCTAATGAGCATTGCCAAAGGAATACTTAACCAAAAAGAAAAACCAAACTGTGTTGTAAGAATTGCTGTTGTATATGCACCTATTCCGTAAAAACCTGCATGTGCCAATGAAATCAAACCAGTGAAACCGGCTGATAGATTTAAACTTTGCGAAAGCAAAGTATAAAAGCAAATGAAAATAAAAAGGTGCAAAATATATTCCATATTACACCTCCACTTTTTTTAGCCACTTGCCACTAAAGCCAAGCGGTTTCCAGATTAAAAATAAAATGAGAATAATGTAAGTAACTGCATCCATCCATTTTGTATCTAAGTAATACGCTGCAAGATGCTGTACTATGGCTACCAGCAGTGCGCCGGCAATAAGTCCTCTTGTACTGCCAACACCTCCTATAATCATTGCTACTACTCCATAAAGCAAAAGATTGAAACCGAAAGTTGGTATCATGTTTGTGTCCATTGCTGAAAGTATCCCCGCGGTAGCTGCCAATGCTGAACCAATGCCGAAGGCAATCAAAACAATTTTGTTGGATGAGATGCCATAAATGTTACAGAGTTCGGGATTGCTTGCAACGGCACGAATTGATTTCCCTGTTGCTGCATATTGCAGAAACAAGTTGACTCCAATGAACAAAGTAATGGAAATAACAACGGTTATCATTTGAATGGTGGTGATGTATGCACCGAAAATTTGATTGCCTACCGTTACTTCTGCCGTGTTGATGATATTAGTATCGTCTCCGAAAAAAAGTGAAATGAAATTTTGCAGTACTACATACAAACCAATAGATGCAATGAGGTAAGCCAATGACGGAACATTTCTTTTACGCATTTGGCGATAAATAAAAATCTCACAACCCATACCAACTAAAATTGCCACTGAAATAGATAAAGCAATTGAAACCGGAAATGGAATTGAAAATTTATTTGTGAAAAATAAGACCATGTAAGCACCCAATGTGATAATGGCTGCATTGGCAATATGGAAGAACTTAATCGTGTAGTAAATTAAACTAAACGAAAGCCCTACCAGTAAGTAAAGCTGCCAACTCAATAATATGTTTATGATAATCTGCAATGAATTAAAGTTCTAAAAAATTCCTAATTTTGCGTCAAATTTACGAAATGACTTTGGCTTTAAAAAGAAAAATACCAACTCTCTTTCCAATCGATGGATATAACAATGTTCCAATTGAAGAATGCAACGAGTCTTTGGTTCAACTAACTGAAAGTAAGAGATTAAAAATTGCCAACACATATTACCAAAACAACTTTGAAGGGTCGGAATCTGTTTGCTATTTGAGAAGTTCAGTTGCAAAAATGCTTTTAAATGCATCAAGTAATCTGCCTGACGGTTTTGTTTTGGTTGTGAATGATGGTTGGAGACCCTATAAAGTTCAATTAGAAATTTACAAGAGAGTGTTTGAAAATGTAAAACAAATTCATCCTAATTTTTCAAAAAGCCAATTACATGATGAAGCTGCAAAATACGCATCAATTGGAAGTTTGATTCCAGAAATGCCTTCACCACATTTTACAGGTGGTGCAGTTGATGTTACTCTTGCAAATGAAGTTGGAGTTGAATTTAACATGGGTAGCGAATTTGATGCAAGTATTACTGAATCGGGAACTAGATTTTTTGAAGAAATGATTGAGAATGGCTCTGAACTTTCAAATGCTGAATTTGAAGCATTACACAATCGGAGAATTCTATTTCACTTAATGATTGAAGCTGGGTTTACAAACTATTCAAACGAATGGTGGCACTTTGATTACGGCAATCAACTTTGGGGTAAAATCAAAAATAAAAATGCAATTTATGGTTTAACACAACCTTAATTTTTCCAAGGTGAAAACATTCGGTAAATAGGATGCAGCCATTGTGGTTGCTCCGCCCAAACAACTTCTTCTAACTCGTTGCACAAAGTTTCTACTTCCATTTGAGTTAATACATTTTCAGCAGCTGGTAAATAATCATACTCAATTGCCCAATCTTCGTTTGGAAATAATTTCTTGTCTATCAAACCAACTTGCGTATGCTTTGCAAAATAGAATGGAAACACATCAATTGAATCAATCAAACTAGAATTATTCAAACAAAATTCAATTGTATTCATAGCTTCTTCCACACCAGTGCCGGGGTAGCCAAACAAAGTAAATAAATGAGTTTTTATTCCCTTGTCCGCAAAAGCTTTCAATAGTTCAATTGCTTTATCTGAATCAGATTTATTCAGTAAATCTCTTTTTGTGGAATTGATTAACTCCAATCCGATATAAACTTTTTTCAGCCCTGCGGCAGAAACCAATTTTAAAAATTTACTATCCATCCAAAAGTTATCCAACCTTGCATAACCTTCAAAACTACATTCAACTCTTTGTTTTATTATGTCATCTGATAATTTTCTCAATATAGTAGGATGAAGTGCTTCGTCAACAAATTTAAAGTTTCTAATTCCTGTTGTTGCAATACCATTTTGGATATCGGTAAAAACATTAATCGGTTTGTCATTTCCCAAAAAGCCATTGTTCCCGTAAGCATAAGGGATTGCACAAAATGTGCATTTTCCATAGTAGCACCCTCTTGAACCTAATATTGGTAAGTATTGATTTCCCCAATATTTTTCATTCTCAATTCCATTGTAAGAAGGTCTGCCAAATTCAGTTGGTTTGAGATATTCAATTCTGTTTTTTTGAATTCCATTTTTGTCTTTCCAAATCAAATTAGGAATAGAAGATAGCGAACTATTGCTTTCATGTGCAGCCACATATTCAGCAATACATTTCTCTCCTTGAAATAAAACGGCTGCATCTATCAATTCAAAAATCCATTTCTTAATAAAATCATCACCTAATCGAGTTATCATATTTCCGCCGACAATTATTTTACCTAAGTAGCCAGCGTTTCTTAAAACCCGAATAGCAATTAGCGAAGTCAGTAATTGCGAAGGGACTATAATTGAAAAACCAATAATAGGAATATCTTCCGCTTGAATTTTTTTCAATAACGTATCTAAATACATTTCGTCAAATGGAGATTTCAGAAAAGAAAACTCTCTAATGGACTCTGATGATTTTAGATTGCATCCAGTAAAATTAAACCCGGACTGAATATCCCAAATTGCATTGTAGGGAGAAACAATTTCAGTTATTCTATCTTCAGACCTGTAATAAAGTTCACTATAAGTTTCAAGATTGAAAGATGCTCCAACCTTGTTTACTTCTGCTGCCGTAATTGAAAATCTATTGCGGTGGCTAAATTCAATATTGAGATCTAAAACAGAAACATTCAAACCACTGTTTTCAAGAAAACCTTTCAGTAACGGCAAAGAAAAATAGATTCCGCCTGGAAGGTAAGTCCATCCTGGCGGTTGAATAAGCAAAGTGCTTGTAAAAGAGCACTTAGATTCCTTTGCCACTTTTGGGTTTCCTTGTTGAAGATGCTTTTTTCGTTTCAATTTTTTTAAATCGTTCTTTTACTTTTGTTTTAATCTCTTCAGATTTTTTTGATTTTTTTGATATCATGTCGAACATACTTTTTTGACTTTTATTTATAATTATTTATTGGGTAAATGCTGATTCCTAAGTTTTCATCTTTTAGTATTCCATCTTCATTGGGCGTTTTGGCAGTCAAGAATACTTTGTCAAGATTTTTGCAAATGTTACTCCATTTATCAATGTCTTCTTTCTTATGGTGAATTTCAATATGAGCAAAGTCAAAGGACTTGTCCATAACCGTTTTGAAACAAAACAGCCACTCTTTACTTTTTGTTTCCCTAATAGCAAAGTAGTCCAATGTTTTATCGGTCTTTGAATCCCATAAAATATCCGCAAAGATATTTAGTTTGGTAGTATCAGAAGAAGCACCTGTAGGTATTTTAAGTTCAATAACCTTGCAAGAATTATTGAAATGAAGATTATCCAATACATCAGACAATGCTTTATTGGTATATCCCAATTTGGCATCAGTTGAATTGAATTTGGGAAAGGATTCCTTTGTGCCAAAAATTATCTCATCATCATTATGTGAAGCATTTGTTGAATAGTAATACTCATCTTTTAGTTGTTCTTGAAAAAACTCTTTCTTTAAGTCAATACACTCTTCGCCTAATTCTTTTTTCAAGAAATCATCATCTGAACCATTAGGGTCAATGGCTAAGAAATGCCTGTTAATTTTTAACTCTTTATTTTTTGAAAGTATGCAACTTACAATGAATTGATTCCAGTCCTCGTTTCTTTTTGTTCCATTTTCATCATAGTTAAGAAATCGTTTTGGGGGTAATACAATTACAGTGTAAACTTCGTAATCTTCTTTAAACTTTTTTAGAAAACTTTCATTCTGTAAAATTGGTTGAAAGGTTTCTTTAAGAATTTTCCCAAAGAACTGAAACTTGGTAATTATTGAAGAGTTTTGATTGAGTTCTTCAGAAGAAACTTTGAAGTATTGATTGAGTGAACTAATAATCCATAGGTTAATCAAATCGTTTTCTTTTACTTGATTTGTAATGACTAAAAACTGCTCAGAAATAGTTTCAGTAAAACTTTTGAAAACAGAGTCTAAAGGGTGTTTTTCATTGATATTTTCAGAAACTTTATCCCGAAGTTTTTTCAATGCAGACCTAATACTGCTTGTTCCTACTAAGTATTCAGCATTAGTTGCAACTTGACTAAAATCCCTTTTTGAGTTTTTGATAATTTCATTTAACGATTTCATCTCATCTCTCCCTTGAACATACTGTTCTCTCAACTGTAGGAGTTCACTAATTACATTCGTAGCAATGTAGGACACAACTGCAATTAGTAACACACGAAAGAAATCAGAAGTAAAGTCTTGAAAGAGTTTATTATCAATTGAGCCACCTAAAAGCATTTGATATTCCTTCTTCACATATAAAGTGCAAACACCAATTATCAATGACCAAAGCCAAATATTTCTTAGCGAAAACGGAACTGTAGTAATTACTTTATCAATTACAAAAAAACGCTTTTCTTGTGATGATAGGTAAATCGCAAAATAGCGAATGCTTTCTTCTTTGTCACTCTTACGATTTGAATATCTAAAGAATTTTTCAATCTGCTCCTTTTTTTCCATGTTGTCGTCCCCGGGGTTTTGAGAAATAAAATCGGACTTGATTTTGGCAAAGTCAATTTTTCGCTTTGAATAAAATGCGTCTATGAAACTGTCTCTTCTTTTAAGAATAAAGAAAACGACAAATCCTATCATAATTAGAATAGGGACAATGGCACTTAAAATTGAAATCAAAATTGAAAAGTTCTGATTACGCATAACGAAAAAGATACCAATAGAAAACCCTGTTGCAATAATAAATGTAAGTAGAAACCAAAAAGTAAAAAGCAACTCCCTTAGAACTCTATGACCTAGAATAAGTTTTAAAATTGAAGTGAATATTATATAAGAAAAAAATGGAACAACTGACCAAGCAGGGTGAATATTCAATTCGCTTGAAAGGACAAAAATCACAGTTGAAAAAA
Source organism: Candidatus Defluviibacterium haderslevense (assembly GCA_016712225.1). Classification (NCBI taxonomy): domain Bacteria; kingdom Pseudomonadati; phylum Bacteroidota; class Saprospiria; order Saprospirales; family Saprospiraceae; genus Candidatus Defluviibacterium; species Candidatus Defluviibacterium haderslevense. The sequence goes on from JADJRL010000003.1 coordinate 4,578,930, forward strand.
CAATCAAAATGACCAGTGAATCTGTTGTTGATTGAACAATTTCACGGGCTGCTTTTTTTCCAATTCCGTTGTTTTGATAATTAGATTCAATTAATGGGATTGAAACAGGGGGATATAAAAGCTGTTCAATGATTTCAACTTTATCTTTGAATGCTTCAAAACTATCAGTGTCTTTCTTACAATAAAATCGCATTATTTATAAAGTTTAAATTTTCCGTTTAATGCTTGATAAACATAGAATGATTTATTTACTTCTCCATTTTTGTCAAAGGTTGTTATTCCTGTAATGCCTTTATATCCTTTATCTCCAGTCATTGCATACAAGTATGATTTAATTTTTTCAGCATCCATTCTGTTTGCTTTAATTGCCATGGCTACAATATTTGTAACCTCATAATAGTATGCAGCATACACATCAGGTTCTTTGTTGTACTTCTTTTTGAAATTTTCATTGAAGGAATTTATCATGTCGTCAGATACTCCATAACCCAAAGCCAAAGTTGTGTAGAATGTTCCTTCTGCTGCATCCCCTGCAATCTTCAATAAATCTTCAACCATCGCCCCATCGCAACTTATGAATTTAACAATCAATCCTAATTCTTTCGCTTGCTTTAAAAGCAAGCCAGATTCAGCAACATGCAATGGAAAGAAAACAACATCGGGATTGGTTGCTTTGATTTTCACAATCTGCGTTTTCAAATCTTTAATTCCAATGTCAACACCTTCGCTAATTGTTATTTCCCCACCAAGTTCTTTGTATTTATTTTCAAAAGCAGTTTTTAAAGTTATGCCGTAATCATTGTTCTGAAAAATAATTGCTGCCTTCTTTGATTGCAATTTGTTATGGCAAAATGCAGCAACATCACTTCCTTGTTTTGAATTTGGAGGTGTAATTCTAAAAACATAATCTCCTGCATCTGCAATGCCGTCAGCCGTTGCACTTGCACCAATCATGACAACTTTGTTTTTATTTACAATTGGTGCAACAGCCAAAGTAACTGATGAACCAAACGGACCAATTATCAAAGGAACTTTATCAGCACTCACTAATTTGTTTATGGCATTAACTCCATCAGTTGCATTGATTTTATCATCTTCAAAAATCACTTTGAATGGCTTGTCAAGAAGTTTTTTGTTGTTGATTTCTTCAACGGCAAGTTCAACGCCTTCTTTTGTTGACTTACCATAATTCGCACCCTCACCAGTCAGGGGAGTGCTGCAACCAATTACATATTGGTTTGCGCCGGTTTTGCCTTGGTTACATGAATTGCATCCTATAAGAGCATTTACAATTATTGAAAGTGCTATTAAAATTTTTATGTTTCTCATTTTGAATGAATTTTTTTAAACAAATACTGAATTTAATTCTTTGATGTCAAAGTTTGCTTTCACTTCTGATTCTCTAAAAACCTTGCCAAGTTTTAAACCAATAATTCGGTTTGCAATCGGTACACATTCTTTAACACGGTGTTCTACTATCAGCAAAGTGATTCCATTTGCATGGTTTAACTCTCTCAAATTTTCAGAAACGAAGGTAATATTTTGAGGTGACAACCCAGTGAAAGGTTCGTCAACCAAAATCATTTTCGGTTCGTGTAATATCGCCATTGCCAAAGTGAGCAATTGGCGTTCGCCACCGCTAAGTTTCATTGGTGTTCGGTGCAAATGTGGCTCAAGAGTTATGAAAATTGAAAGTGCATTTTCTATTCGTTGCTGTAAAATTTGTTGATTAAGTGTTAAACCAGCCATTTCCAAATTCTCTTTCACGGTTAGGTCTTCAAATAAATTATTCTTCTGGGGTATGTATAGAATACCTTTTTTCAAAAGTGCTGAGGTTGGTTTGCCTGTAATATTATCTCCGTCAAAAATTATTTGTCCGTTGTTCCATTGTGGCAACATTCCGTAAATGGCTTTGAGTAAAGTAGATTTTCCGCTTCCGTTGCTTCCTGCAATCAAAACAATTTCGCCTTGCTTCACTTCAAATGAAACATCAAAAAGCACTTGCTTTTTACCGTAACCGGTTGTTATGTTTTCTACTTTCAGCATTTTGTTTTCAGATGTATGCCTCCATTACCTGTTTGTCTTTTCTAAGCGTTTCCATATTCTCAAAGGTGGAGATTTCTCCATCGTGTAAAAAGAAAATTTTGTCGGCAACATCGGCAATAAAATCAGTGTTGTGTTCAATAAGTAAAATGGTTTTGCCTTGTTCTTTCAATTGTTTAATAAGCATTGCAATCTTGTTGCGATACTCGGGTTGTATGCCTGCCACTGCTTCGTCAAGCAACAACAGGTTTGCACCGTTTGCCACACAACAAGCAAGTGAAAGAAGTTTTTGTTGTCCGTAAGAAATTTCAGCCGCCAAAGAATTTATCACATCACTTAGAAAAAACTGTTCAACAATTTCATTTGCCTTTTTCTCCTGTGCTGCGTTTGTGATACGGTGAAAATTTTCAGGCAACATTGCAGTGAGCCAATTGTCAGTTGGGTTTTGCTGCATTGCCAATACGATATTTTCTTTCACCGATAGTTTATTAATCAATCGCAAATCCTGGAAGGTTCTGCCAATGCCTTGGCGGTTTATTTTGTAGGGCTTTTGGTAAGTGAGATTTATTTCTCCGAAAAAAATCTCACCGCTTTGCGGTTTTATGAAACCTGAAATGAGATTGAACAAAGTTGTCTTCCCTGCCCCATTGCTTCCCATCAAAGCATAAATCTTTTGCTCCTCTAAAGACAATGAGATGTCTTTGAGAATTCGCTTTCCAGGTGAATGCGAGAAGCTAATATGTTTTAATTGAAGATTCATTTATAATCTACAAATATAAGTTGTTACCTGATATTTCTTCTACCTTTAAAGTTATCTATTAGAAATTAATGGCAAATTCATTCTATTAATTTTGAATTGAGTTCATGTTGATCATTGGTAATTATTGCCAAATATTTAACTATACATTGTACAAAAAGCAATATATTATTGTGTAAAAATAAGGTATTTAAAATTTTACCTCTTAGTTAAAACGTTAATTTGGTTGGTTTATTATGGTCAGTAAGGTCATTTTTTATTTAACTGACCTAAATTTTCGAATAGTAAAAAGTGCTTCAAATCATGGTTTTCAGTTTTACTGGACGGGATTTTCAACAAAAAAATCAATCTCAGAACTTCATTTAACTCAAATCCTTTCTGTTGTTATCATGACTGTCTAAAACACAACAGACTTTGGCTAAATTCTAAAAATGATTATATTGTGATAACTTTAACTATTGTATAACTTGTCTTATCAGGCTCATAATATATTCCAAGTCTCTATCATCTTCAACTTGTACTTGATAATCGCCTTTGCCAAAATGACCAATTTTAGAAACATCTCTGGCTAGATGTTTTGAGTTGTCCAATTGACCTATCTTTTTGCTAATGTTGAGATTTAGTTTCCTCTTTTGAATTTCGATGATTGAAGTAAAATTTTGAATAGTTTTTTGACAACTTTGTAGTTCAGATTCAAGCTTATGAAGCTTCCAAATATCCATTAAATTGTGCGATAGTTAATAATATTCCTTGATATACTCATACGCCCTGTTATACAAATCCTCGTCTTTAATTTGATATTTTGTCCAAAGCACTTTTCGTAATTCCCGTTTCACTTCTCTTTCTCCAACTGTCGAGTTTTGCCAACCGTCAAAGCGAACTACTTTAACAATTTCGTCAATATCGTTTACTATACGTTCCACAATGGCTGGTGTCGTGTCGGTTTTCAGTTCAAGAAACAATTCTGTCAGGGCAGCTTTTGCATTTTTCTGTTCTACTTCAGGTTCAGTTCCTTTCTCGGCTTGTAATGTTTCTTTTGCTAACTGGCAAAGTTCTTTGATGAATTCAATTGAATTTATCAATCCTTTCTCTGCCTTGTCACGAATGGCTTCCAGTCTTTCACTAAGTCTTTTAAATATTGGATTGTTGCCGTGTTTGTGTAAGCGACTGATAAGAATTTTCAAAACCTTCTCTGCTTGCTTTGGGTCTTTCTTATTCATTAAATCGTCAATCACTTCAGCATCCAAAATCATTTCTTCCATATCGTGATTGATACCCGAAACATGAATGTGCTCATGTATGAGTGCTGTTGTCTGTGCACCTAAAGCATGCCATAACAATCTGCCGTTGTCATCTGATGCTGGTTTTACAGAAGTGTAAACCTGCGACAACCATTTGTAATCTTTCTCGAATTGATTTAAAACTGGGTCAGGTGATAAGGCTTCCCATAGTTTTGTCAGGCTGCTGAAATCTTTTGCAAGAGCATCTCTCTTTTCGTTGGTGTTAATGCAGTCTTGTGCTCTTGATAATCCTTCAAAGCCCGCAATGGTTCTGTCAACACCTACAAAATGGTTCAAGCATTTTTCCATCCATTCAGGAAGTTTCTCTCTCAATTCCTGCAAGTTTGTAATTACTAGTTTTACACTTTCTTCATCAAATGCAAGTGCTTTTGCAGTGTCGTCAAATACGCCAAAGTAATCCACAATCCTGCCGAATGTCTTATTTGGGAAAAGTCGGTTTGTTCTGCAAATGGCTTGTAAAAGAGTGTGGTCTTTCAGTGACTTGTCCAAATACATGGTTTGCAAAATCGGTGCATCAAAACCTGTCAACAATTTTGCTGTTACAATCAGAAATTTCAAGGGCGAATCTGCATCGTTGTATTTCTCAACTACTTTTTCTTGCTTGTCTTTGTCCATTGCATACTTCTGTTTGAAATCAAAATCATCATTGGCTGATGAACTGATAACAACTTCGCTTGCTTCTGGATTTATCAAAAGGTCTAATTCTACTTTGTATTGAACGCAAGCTTCACGGTCTGGCGTTACAATCATGGCTTTTAAACCTTCGGGTTCAACGTGTGCTTTAAAATGTTCTACAATGTCGGAAACTATGGTTTTTACACGTTCAGGTGATTTTAAAAACACTGCCATGTTAGCGGCTTTCTGACTTAGCTTGTTTCTGTCTTCTTCACTTAGGTCGTTTGCCATTTCTTTAAAAGCAATGTCCAAACTTTCTTTGTCAATGTGATAATTCGGCAAACGTGGTTCAAAGTGTAAAGGCAAAGTTGCATTATCTCTTATACTTTCCTGAAAAGTGTAACGGCTCATATATCCGCCACTGTCTTGCTCGGCACCAAAAGCCCAAAATGTATTTTTATCCGCTTTATTAATTGGTGTTCCTGTTAAACCAAAAAGAAAAGCATTTGGTAAAGCATTTCGCATTTTACGTCCTAAATCACCTTCCTGTGTTCTATGTGCTTCATCAACCATCACAATAATGTTTTCCCGTTTGTTCATGTCGGGATAAGCATCTTTGAATTTGTGCACCATCGTAATGATAATTTTCCGAGTGTCTTGTTCCAATAGCTTGTGTAATTCTTTGATGCTATCGGTAGTAATCATGTTGGGCACATCGGCAGTGTTGAACGTGGCTGTGATTTGAGTATCTAAATCTACTCTGTCCACTACAATCATAACTGTTGGATTATTTAGGTCTTGTTGCTTTCTTAATTTCTGAGCAGCAAACAACATCAACAACGATTTTCCAGAACCTTGAAAATGCCAAATCAATCCTTTCTTAATTTCTCCTTCTCTTACCCGTTGCACAATGGCATTGGCTCCTTCGTATTGCTGATAGCGGCAAACCACTTTTATTTTTTTCTTCTTGCTGTTGGTGGCGTAAACGGTGTAATACTGCAAAATATCCAACAGCGTTGAAGGCTTGAGTAAATGCGTTAATTGTTTGGCTACATCTTGCAAACCGATGAAATGACTTAAATCGTGTTTTTCATCTTCTAAACGCCATGGTGCCCAAAACTCCAAAGGAGTTCTTACACCACCGATAAATATTTCTTTGCCTTCGGTAGCAAACGAAAACACATTGGGAACAAATAATTGCGGAACGGAATTTTCATAGACCACATTGATATCATGTGCTCCATCAAACCAAGTAACAGAAGGACGCACAGGTGTTTTAGCTTCTCCAACAACCAACGGAATTCCGTTGACAAACATCACAATATCAGGAATTTTGGTTTCTCTTGCTCTTAGTTTAAACTGATTGCAAAGCACAAAACTGTTGTTCTTCAATACTTCAAAATCAATCAGGCGAATAGCAACATGCTCGTTGTTTTTACCAATTGGAAGAGTTACTTCATTGCGAAGCCATTTAGAAAATTCTTCATTAGCTCTTACCAAACCCACATTGTTTACTGTAATCAGAATGGCTCTGAGTTTATGAATAACTTCTTCTGCTCTGTCGGGATTTGCGGCAATATCAGGATTGAGGCGGCAAAGCGCTTCTTTCAATTCCCTTTCTACAAACACTTCGGTATAATCCCGTTGCAATAAATCGGCTTGCACATATTTCCATTTTACCGAATCATATTCTACGGCATCCTCTTTTACTACATTGCCTTCCACAGCATTTAAGTTCACCCCAGTGAATTGGTGAATTATAAAATGCTCTACGGAATTTTGTTCATTGAATGTCATAATTTAAATGGTAATACTTTTTTGTCTGGTAAATTCAACTCCAATTATATCTTTCAATATTCTTTTCTGAATCATTTCGGTTGGTGCAAGTCCAGCATGTTTTGGATTTACTAAAATAGGCTTTGTAATTTGTGATGCTAAATGTGGATGATGTTCTTTAAAACTCAATATGGTTTCTTCAAACTTTTCCCTCGCATCTTTTATCCACTTACTCGGCTGTGTCCTAATTCTCTTAATTTCGATAAAACAAATTTTATTATCAAATTGAAGAAAACCTTCACATCTTTTAATCCATTCAGTTCCAACATTATCCGAAGAAAATTGAACTATTGTTCTGTTTTCATCATCTAAATCATAAATGCCCGTTCTGAAAATTAGAACACACCAATCAACTGCCTTAAATATGACATCAACCCCTGAATTGTTTGTAATGGTTAAATCCCAAATTTCGGGGTTTGCAATATCAACCCTTGCAGGTGTACTATTACCACCAGCTTCATCTGTAATACCAAACTGTGGATTTGGAATATTAGCTAAACAAGGAAGTGTGTTCGTTGTGCAATTACCATCAGGGTTAGCACAGGGTGTTGTATAAAAATCTATTGGCATAAATCTTCAAGGTCTAAGAGTTTAGAAAATTCATCATTTGATTCAGCCAAACCTTCATTCAAATAATTTTCATCAGATGGAAGGCCTTTATATTCTTTCAATTTTTCGATAGTTCCATTTTTTTCATCCAACTGATAAACCACTAAATCATTACCATCAACTGTTGATACCAAGGGTACAATTTCATTTAATTTAGCTTTTAAATCATCAGAATTGACTTTCGGTTTTAGTTTGTTTGCTTCAACAGCTAAGGTCAAATAATTTATTAAATATGGACTATGCGTTGTCATAATCAACTTATTACCTTTATTAATATTGTTAAATTCAAGTAAGCTATTTAACATTTTTTGTTGTGAACTAGGAAAAAGATTCTGTTCAGGTTCTTCTACAATGTTTATAAAACAATCGTTTTTAGTTAAATTCGATAATAAGTCAATGGCTGTATTTTGTAAATCCTCGTTTATCGTTTTATCAATTAATATTTTGAGCAATTGATTTCTTAACTTTTCTTTTTCTTCAATACTAAGTTTTGTTTTGGTGAAGTCAGTCACTTTATTTATTCCTTCTGCAAGATTTTTTGAAACCAAGTATAATGGAATTGAGGACTGCAATCCACTAGAGGCTTCAGATAATATTATTTCGTAATCATTTCCATATAACTTAAAAGATCTTTTCTTTTTGTCAAATCGATATTCTATATCATTAATTGGTATTTTTAAATTATCATCTATCTCTTCATTAGAACGAATAAATTCTTCCAAAAAAGTATTTAATGTAAATGGTAAATATTTTAGTTTTTCTGGCTGAACAACCGCACTTACAAAATTTCTTTCTGCAGGCACATACATAACCTTTGGGATCAAATAACCATCATTTTTGTTTTTGAATACCTTGAAATTTGTTTCTGAATATTTAAAGGAATATGCGAAGCCTGAATATTCTATTTCAGATTCGTCTCGAAAGAAATTATGAATATTTTGATAAGCACAATGCTTTTTTCTGAAACGATTGTAAATTTCTAAATCTTTGGCTTTAATGTCGCCTCTTACCAATGCTTTTTCCATCCATGTAAAAGTCGAAATTAACTTAGCTATAGTACTTTTCCCCGAACCCTGATTACCGATAAAAACGGTAACTTTTTTCACGTCTATCCATTCTGTACCGAAGCCTTCTTTGATGGGTCCGAAATTCTTTATTCTGATTTTACTCATTGTATTACTTTTCTATTGTTCAAATTTGTAATTATTTATTATCCTAAAATTTCATTTAATAGTTTTTGCTTCAAATTCTTCAAAGTTGTTTTCTGTCGCTTTAGTTGATTGACTGTACTGTCTAACTGTTGCAAAACTTCTAAAATCTTTTGCTGTTTTTTCAAATCAGGAAAAGAAACTTGCAATTCGGCTAAATCTTTCCATTTGGTCCTTGGTGAAAGTGAACCTGCTGAAGTGCTGACAGCATGTTGAATAAAAGCATCTGACGAAATATAATAAGGCAATAATCCTTGCAACAATTTTTTTGCTTTGGCTCTGATTACTAAAATATCGCTTGAACATATTCCATCAAAATCGGCAACAGCTACTTTCTTTAAATAGGCTCTGCGTTTGCCAAACATCACATCGCCTTTACAAAAGCGTTTGGTAAAAGTGGTTCCGTTGGCAACTAATCCAAAACCCTGCAATTGAAAATTGTCTGCTTCAATCCATTCCAAACCCACAAAGCGATCCACTTCTTTTTCGTGTTCGGGATATTTCTTATCACATTCAGTTATTTCGCCAAATGTGGTTGATGTGCAGTTCTTGCTGTTCAATAAATCCCCAAATCTTGGTTCTTTGCTTAACAAACCATTTACCATTGATTTTTGTAACGCCTTCAAATTCTTCTCCTGCCCATCTACCTTCTCTATAGCCATTTCTATGGATTGAAAAAGGGCTGCTATTAGTTTTTGCTCGTAGAGTGGAGGAAGGGGGATTTCTAAATCCTTTATTCTTTCAAAAGTAATATTGAAAATATTGGTAGTTCCTTGCGTTCTTCCTGCAATAAAATCTTTCGATTCATTGGATAAAAGATAGTTAAAGAGATAAAATGGATGAATGGTTTCTTTGGGTTTTAGAATTGCCATGAAGCCACCTGCGTATGAATTTGTGTCCTCGTTACAGAAACCAACTTTACCTGTTTGTTCTTTACTGTTTGCAACTGAAATCAAAATATCATCCTTCATCAACTTTTGCGAATCTTTTACTTTCACTGTATCTGAAACATATTTGAGATTATGCAAACTCACTTTGCTATTTTCAAAATCAACATTGTGTGAACGAAGAATTGCATAACCACCTGAATCAACTTCATCTTTAGTGGAAAACACAACACCCCTAACGAAGGTGCATGCTTCATCAAGTGTTAATGATTTCCATTTATTTTTTTTCAACTTCATTATTCTATCCCAATTTTATCAAGTTGACTGTATAAATTCTGCAAGGAATTGTTTATTAATTTTTGACTTGATTTAATTTCAGCAATCAAGTCTTTAACTTTGTTTTCGTTTATAGCATTGTTTAGTTTGAAGTAAAGTTGGATGTTCAGATTTCCATTGTTTTCAAGCGTTGCTTTATTACTCACAACTTTAGCAAATCCATCAATGTCTTTGTAATTCCAATATGCTTTGGATATTTTGTCAATATGTTTTGGTTCTAACCAGGCATTTGTTCTGTCAATTCTTAATTCATCTTTTGCATCAATGAAAATTATTTTTCCCTTTCTTTCCTTTGACTTTTTCATACGGCACACCAGCAAACAACTTTCCATGCTGCTGTTATAAAAAAGGTTTTTGCCCAAACCAATTACCGCATCTACAAAATCTAATTCAATCATGCGTTTGCGTATTTCGGCCTCACTGTCTCTAAACAACACGCCATGCGGCCAAAGCACTACACAACGACCTGTTTCGGGGTTGAGGCTTTTCATAATATGTTGTTGAAAAGCATAGTCGGCACAACCTTGTGGTGGTGTTCCCCAAATGTTGCGTCCAAAAGGGTCATTCATCCATTTGCTTTGGCTCCACTTTTTTACGCTGTAAGGCGGGTTAGCCATTATCACGTCAAACTTTTTCAGTTCGTCATTCTCCAATATCTGTGGGCTGTCTAAGGTGTCGCCCTGCACAATCAAAAACTCATCTACATTGTGCATAAACATATTAATACGTGCAATGGCAGAGGTAATGAGGTTGAGTTCCTGCCCGTAAAGTTTCAGCGTTCTGTATTCTTTTCCTTGTTCTTTCAGGTGCAAAGCGGCACTCAGCAAAATACCGCCGCTACCGCATGTGGGATCATAAATGCTTTCGCTGCTTTTAGGGTCGGTAATTTGCGTCATCAGCTTTACCACCGTACGGTTGGTGTAAAACTCAGCTGCGGTATGTCCACTGTCGTCAGCAAATTTCTTAATCAGGTATTCGTAGCCTTCGCCCATAATGTCATGGGGCACTTCGGCAATGGTGAGTTTCATTTTACTAAAATGCTCAATCAGGTCAAGCATTTTCTCATCACTCATTCTGCGTTTGTTGGTCCATTGGGCATCACCAAACACATCATGCAGCATTTCAAAGTTGGCTTTCTCAATGCCATTCAGTGCTTTTTGTAAATATGCACCCACATCAACGGTTTTCTTTCTTACATCTTCCCAATGGCACCCTTTTGGTATTTGAAAACGGTGGTTCTCGGCAAACTCAGCAAAAGTCAAGTCGCCATCGCTTTGGTCTAATGCGGTTTGGAATTCTTCGTCCCACAAGTCGCTTACCCGTTTGAAGAACAACAGAGGAAAAATATATTGTTTAAAGTCAGCCGCATCAATCATTCCTCTCAGTATGTTAGCTGCTCCCCACAGATAATCCTCTAATTGTTTTTGGGTCATGTTTTATTCTTGAAATCCGTTAGTAAAGTTAAATTTATGTGGTTAAAAATTGGCATTTTTTTTCTGCAAAATGGCTCTTTTTGTTTGGTAAAAGGGTCGAAATCGTATTTCTAGGAAATAGCAAATGTACAAATTGTTCGGTTGCCAAAGAATTTCTAAATATTTTACACTTTGGAAAAAATAATACCCTAAGCTTTAGGTTATTCCATAATTATAGGGACAAACTGAGTTAGCAAAAAGACCTCAATTGTCTCATAAGGAGAAATATACATAATAATATGACGTTTTTTTAATTCTCAACAAACAAATTTTACCCCCCAAAAGCCGTGTTTAATGCATAATTCAATTTCGGACGATCATCCCAATTTTTATTTTCCTAATGTTTTTATTTTGTTTCCATCCTAACAAGTGCGTACTAAATTCATGACCTAGTTTTTATCAAGTTATAATGTGTAAGTGCATAATCCGAAGCCTAATGACTCAATCTAATTTTCTATCTAGTCATTCTATGGTGTTAAAATTTAATATTCTATCTGTAAATTAGGTAATATTTTAACTGCTTTGTTCTCTGTGGGCGGGCAAAAAAAAGACTCTTTTATTATTTTGAAACGCCAGAGTGTGTATTTTGCAATACCATATGATTGTCCTAATTTTCATTACTTATTAGTTGGTATTTTATTGTATTTTAAATATTGGCGAATATAAGAAAAGATTAAATGGGTTTTCCTTGTCATTTAAAGCTTTGGCTAATTTAGTTTGTCGTAAGCATTTATTCTAATAGTTATTGGTTTTGGGCAAATAAAGATTTGTAGCAACTTATTGGGCTTGTTAAATTGCATGTAATAAATGAAGTTTGGAAAAAAATCAAACATAAGGGGTTTATAAATGCGCGTAAACACTATAAGTATACCATAAGAGATTGTAAATGATTTATAAATTTTATTTAAACAATTTTTTTTACCCTCAAAATCGGGGTGTAGGTTCTACTTCAATTTCCTGTGTTTGGATTAAATCCACTTTGAAAGACAATAAGAATAATCGTTTTAATAAATGGGGTATTCTTTTGCCTCCTGATATTCAATTTTCTTAAAGATTAGCATGAATTTCTTTCCTATACTATATTTGTAAAATATTGGTAACTATAAGATGGATATTAAGGCATTTCTTTTGAATTTTAGGATTTGGCCTTTGGGTTATGCAAGGGTTATACCGTAAATTATCATGGTGTTATGCTTAAACAAAATTTGTAAATGGTGATTCTTGCCGTAAAATGATTCATAAAAGATCCAAATTGGCAAATAAAGCATAAGAATCGTTGGGCTGCTTTCGAATTATAGTGACAAGTTGCGTTGGCAAAAAGTACGCCATCCTTCATAAGAGCCCTCTATACATATATACTATAGTACGTTCTTTCATTTTCAAATACCAAAATTTTTATCCCTTAAAAGTGGTCTTTAAAATGTTATTCTATTTCGGATGTTTTGATTAAATTCTCTTTTGAAGAAATTAAGATTAATCGTCTTAAAAAATTGTGCAGTCTATTAACCAATGATATACACTATACTTACTGATCTTCATGATTTAAACACCTACTTATATTGGTTTATTATTGCCAAATATAAGAAAAGATATTAAGGCATTTCCTTTGACTTTTAAATATTAGGTGTTGCTGAAGCGTATTTACTTATATTTATCATTGTGTCTTGACTAAGCAAAATTGTAAATCTTGCCGTTAAATGATTCATTAAAGACCCAAAATGGCATATAAAGTATAAGAATCATGAGATGTGCTCGAATTATCGTGACAAGCTGAATTGTCAAATAAACGTCATAATCCATAAGGTGGTACATATTATAAAGTATAATTCAACCATTTCTAAAAACAAAATTTTATCTCTTTAAATCGGTCTTTAAAAACTAATTCCATTTCGGACGTTTCTCTCAATTTTTAAATTTCAAATTCTCACATACCACAATTGGATATGTAATATTGTTATAAAACGATATGCTAACTCTCTGAAAATCAATAATAAATAGAAAATTATATGATTTTTTTTTGACTGATAAATATCCAAATATAATAATTTGCTGGATTTATTCAATTTCAAAGCAATTATACTTGTGATCCCCAGATAAATATTACTTCATGACATTCTCCTTAAAAACCACTCCCGGCTTTAGCTAAAAAAATATAGACTTAATCTCCTTTTTTCAATTTGGTGACCAATTTCTCAGGTTAAGGATGATTTTGTTGAATTTGGGTTTATTTGAATTGTTACATTTAGGGCTTTACATAGCTTGAGAAGTGTTTTAACGGTCATATTTGTTTTCTTTGGCGAGAATAGCTCATTAACTCTGACTCTTTCAGTCTGCATTCTATCTGCAATCTGTTCCTGGGTTAGGCTAAGTTCTTCCTTTCGGGCCTTAAGTTGATTTATAAGATTGTTATAGTCTTGCATTTTTTTTGTTTTGATGTCCCTTTCAATAAGTTCTCTATAGTACTACTCATAATGAATCGAATGAAAATCTCATTCATATTTATCAGATATTGTTTCTCTTAATCGTTTCACTGATGTCTTATGAAATTTCTTGCCTTGGGAAGTTCTGAAACCATTATTATTAAGTTCAGTTGCTATGGCCTCTAATGTCATTCCGTTACATTTATTAATAAATGATTTTGCCATCTGATTTTTATTCATAGCCTTTTCTTTAATGGCTTTATTACCAGCTACCCGTCCAAATCGGTTTAAGTTTTTGATTGTGCCTAGTTTTTCGCCTCTGGCTTTTTTGGCAGCTAATGCTTGTTTGGTTCGGATAGATATTATTTCACGTTCCCTTTGAGCAAGACCTGCAAATATTGATAATGTAAGTGAATCTGTGGTGGGTAGATCACATGACCTGAATAAATCACCTAAACGGTTATGTATACGAAATATATGTTCTACATTTCGGCTTAATCGGTCCAATTTGGCAACAATCAATGTATAACCCATTGTTTCACATTCCTGGATTGCATTAGTTAACCCTGGCCTGTTCTCAATGTCTTTACCACTTTCAGCCTCCAAGACCTCACGGACTATTTTGGACTTTTCCAAGTTTGTGAAGTGTTCAATAATTGCTCTTTGAGCTTCCAGACCCAATCCGGACTTTTCTTGACCCTTTGTTGATACACGTAGGTATGCAATGTAATGTTTCATTTTTTAATTTTTAGAGGTGTAATTATTAAAAGTTACATTTTTTATTTTGTCGAACGCCTGTTCCTGATCTGTAACTTTTCATTTTTTTGAGATTTTAATTGCATTTTGAATAGGTACGCACAAATATACGTATATTATAACGTACTATAATGAATTGAACAAAAAATATTTTATTTATTTGTAAATAATCAAGATGCCCATTTCACCTAGAGGCAAAAGGCAAATAAAATCCATAATCGTTTGGTTTTTATTCTAGAATTGTAAGAATAATAGAAGATCAACTTACGAATATTATTGAATATATTAAACCTGATCAAGTTATTGAAGCACTAATATCAGACAATAAGTAAACACAACTAAGGATTTAAAAAATCAATTTAAAGCCAATACACTTTTTTCGAAATATTGGATTTACAAATTCAGGTGGGGGGGATCGGAAATTTGGACGTCAATTGTCAATTAAGATAGGACTACATTCCATTTCGTACACATAATTTTGAAAAGATATTCATTTAGTATATAACCTTGTATCTATCTACAGCAATTAATAGAATTTAATATAAAATGGCAATAAGTGTTTATAAAGAAGGCAACTATCTTTATATTTGTCCTTATAAGAGCAATTAGCGTACTCGCAAGGTAGCAAAATCGACCAAATTCCTAACCATTCGCGAGTTTTTTAATGTACATGCAAGTACCGCCACGACTACAGCGTGGGGTATCAACGTTTGTACATTAGGTTCTTGGTCGAACCTTGCTGCCGGATGAAGATTTCTCCACGCTGATTTTTAAGTAAATTCGGAAAAGGAGGATACCGAGCAAATTTATTTTTATTTGGAGTTTATTAGATGGTTTTTAATATGTGCATTTTTTCTAATGTTAAGGGCTGGGCTATATCCTTTTTGGTTTATTTATAAGTCTTTTAAAAAGAAAATTATAATTTCGGATTATATCGAAAGAGAACTAGGAATTTATGGTAATAGTAGCACTGCATTGAGCTTCAGTTTGACATTAATAATTTGTTACATTATTAAGGAGCCTGAATTAGTTGTTATTATTATTATGACATGTATATTAAAGTTACCAGTAAACTTTATTTATTCGGAATTAATTCGTTATGCAAATGAAAAGATTATTTGTAAAAAATAATTTAAAAATATTTGGTGAATTATAAATTATTTTATTACAATGTTTTAGAAATGAATAATGATTTATCTAAAGCCAAGCAGATGCAATATAGCTCAATAAAAATAAAAGATTTGCAAACAGAAGTTTGGGTGGGAATGCTTAAAAATAGAATCAATAATTTTCAAATACTTCAACCCCATTGAGACAACTTAAAAAAATAAAACATCAAAACAAAACCAAACCTTATTTAATTAACTAAATGATGATAATAAAACAATTAAATCAGTAAAATAAAAAAGGAAATGATCGTAGAATATTAAAATTTTTAAACATTTAGACAAGAAGTAAAACAAATTTCGCATTCGAGCAGGGTTGTCAATTTTGTACAACTATGCTTCACAGAATATAATAGACGATAAAATTAATTTTGTAATAAATACTTGTCAAAAAAATTAAAATAAATATTTGACCTCTAGTAGTATGTATTAAACGAGTTAAAATGGAAAAAAGATGTACCAGTATAATGAATGATAAAAATATTTTTGAAAATAATCTTATTCTATTAAGGATTTAAAACGAAAATTTCCTAATACAAGAATAATTTCAATCTTTAATTTGCCAATATGAAAGTAAATTATGAAGCAAATGTTTCGGTAAAAACAATCTTAATTAAGATTGGTTTTCTTCCAACTGGAGATGGGCTGCAATTTGATTTTGGTAACTGTAAACTAAAAGCTAATCATGGAATCAGTCGCCAATTTCAAGAGGGTTATAATTTTTATGGCTTTTACATTTCTGAAAGAAAAGCTGGAGAATTTGATTTTTTTTTACCACTTTTTGTTGAATCGTTTGAACAAGGGTTAGCGTATATAGCATTTTGTTTGCGAAAAGCAGATCTGAAGTATAGGCCTGACTGGTTAAATGAAGGACTTGCTTTCGAAGAACATTTACCATGGAAAAGAGATGCAAAGGCATTTAATGAAAATCCGAAGGCAGTTATTGAACACGAATGGTTTCGAATCATGGTAAAAAAATTAAGGAATTTAATGTCTAATTCTTCTGATGAAGCTTTAACAAAATTTTCTTTTAACGGATCTGTTTTAAAAGTCGAATGTGAAAATCAAACAATCGTTGTCAGTGGAATAGGAAATGATTGGCAACGTGAAGCAACTGTAAAAACAAATTCATTGGATTTTCTTCCTAAAAGAATTCCAAACGAAAATATTTTAATTTACATTTGGAAGGACAAACTTCATATAAATAATAGAATTTTTAATCTTGTAACATGAAAAGTATCATCTCAAACGTGAACTGATAAACTTGATTTGGGTCAGTAAACTCCTTAATGAAACTAAATATCATTGAATTTCATTAGACACTAAATCTACAGCTATAATAGAAATATGTAAAATTGAAATTCCAACCTCAACACTAGAAATCATAATTGATATATTAACAAAACATATATTACTGGACCAGGAAAATGAAGAATCACAAGTTGTTGTGCACTGTTCCTACAATGGAAATATCAATTGTGATAAAAAAAAATATGGGCATCAACTTTTCTTTATGTTAAAGAATCAAGTCATAAAAGTGAATGGTTTTATATAGAAAATATTACTGTGTAACCAATTTGGCTAGATGTTGCAAATGGACAAACAATGAACTTCATATTGATTTTTTCAGAACTGTAAAAACATTGTAAGCAGTTTAACATAATTGAAAATAAACCTGAACCTGAAGGATTTGTATTTAAGGACATTGATAGAGATATATCTGATGTAAATAAACTTGAAATAAAAGGGAGAAGCCTCCAAGGTAAAATATTAAATATCAAAAATTGGTAATAAACTAAGAATTATAAATATTTTTTAGAATATATTTAAGTATCTCAAAATTCTTTAACTTACCTTTGAAACAAAATGAATTCATAAAATTTATAAATGGAAGTACAACATCTTTATCAAGAAGCCATAAAATTTGCTACATCAAAACACTTAGAGATGGACCAGAAAATTCCAGGAACAGAGCTTCCTTATGTTGTGCATTTAAGTAATGTGGCAATGGAAATAATAATTGCAGCTTCCCATACAGACCATTTTAATTTAGGTTTTGCTGTCCAAGTTGCATTACTTCACGACACAATTGAAGATACTTCAACTAAATTTGAAGAATTAGAAAATAAGTTCGGTGTTGATATTGCTAAAGCCGTTTCTGCTTTGACAAAGAATAGTGATTTGCCAAAAGACAAACAGATGCAAGACAGCTTAACAAGAATTAAAGAATTGCAACCAGAGGTATGGGCCGTAAAACTTGCAGACCGAATAACAAACCTACAACCACCTCCACTACATTGGGACAACCAGAAAAAAATCAACTATCATTATGAAGCGCGGGTTATACTAAAGGAACTTAATAATGGCAATAAATTTTTGGCAAAGCGATTAGAAGGAAAGATTCTAGAATATGATGAATACATTAATATTTAAATATCTAGTAACTTATGATCAAGTGATACCAACGTTCGATTACTAATGAAACTGCTTGAAATAAACATTATTTTATTACAATAATGGAATTTTCAAAATAAATTAAATGATAACTTTCTTAATAAAATCTTTAATATTTATTGCAATTAAAATTTCCTTTAGTAAAGCCAAAGATGCGGAACCAAAATCAATATGGGCTATAAGTTTATTTTCCTCATTTTCAAAACTAAAATTATGGACCACTCCAATTCTGTAATCATTGGCTATACTCTTTTTATTATAATCTTTTAATTTATCCTCAATCAATTGTTCACAAATCTTCACATTAGAACTTGAAAAATCAATTAATTCAATGGAAATAGAAATGTCTTCTGATACCAATCCAAAAAATTCAAATTCATATTTAAGCTTTGGCAACTTAAAAGGTAGTTTTCTGGGTTGAGAATAATATATATCAAAAAATTCTTTCAGAGGGAAATCCTTTATCCAAAACTTCACATCATTACAATCAAAGTCTTTGGATAAGAAATCTAACTTTCTTCCATCTTTGTGTTTAAAGCATAATATTAAATATCCAGTATATGTCACATAAGTTAATACCTTTAATTTCATCCAGTTAATACCATCCAATTCAGAATAGTATATTTCTGGAAAGTCAAAATCAAAATTAATTGCAAGTAAAGTAAAAGGTGGTTTATTTATATTTATGCCTGTAATTTCTTCAACTAGAATAGGTAGATTATGACCAATGCAATAGGCCATAATTTTTACATTTTCAGGTTCAGTTTTACAAAAAATTGCAAACCAATCAATATATACGCTTTGATATAAATTGACTTGATTTTCCATTAATATAAATTATCAGAAGTTTCTACAAAGTACCTTATATTCATTGTTAAAACACCAACTGTCATTCCAGCAGTAACAAGATATGCAGCAACAGTGGGTGCAAGACAAATAAGAGTAACTACAACGATACCTACTGCAACACCTGCAGCAATAAAACACGAATTATTTTTGATTTCTTCAATATATTCATTGAGAGTAATTGCTAATTCATGATCCTCAAAAGCCAAATATTTTACTATGGCTGGTTTTAATTCTTTTTCAGATAGGTTAGCATGTTTTTCATACCATTTTAACATTCTTCTTAATGCATCTGATGGAACAGTTATAGCTGGATAATCGCATGGGGGAGATTGTCTTGGTTTTTTTTCATATGTTACCAGTCCTGGATCTATATTTTTTATTTTAAATTCATCTTTTGGAAACATTGGATTGTAGACTATTGTAATTGGAAATCCAGTGCCTTGTTTCCACTTTTTGGGTTGACAATAAATATTCGCTTGAGTAACATAATTTTTTACTTGTTCTTTGCCCAATTTTATTGAACCTGGTGTTTCTGGCTTAATTTCCCAAATGTCTCCCGTTATAGGATTTACAATATCTGCATAACCAAAATTGCTTTCACATTTTCCAGCATTTGGAATTGAATATTCAAGCTTTGAAGAAGGAACCATTGTTTTATATGCACTTTGAATTATCCAACCAGTTCCAAGACCCATTGCTATTTCATCTGTAATATCAAAGCTTCCACAATTAAATGCCCTATTAGTTTCTTCACATCCTGCACTTTTTTCAGCTCCATAAATCGCTAATGTTTTTAATTCAGTATAGGTTTTGTAATCTACAATTTTCTGAAAAAGTATGTCATTGCTACTTTCTGGATCATCCCATATATGGTACCAAATTTTTATATTATCTGTAGAGGATTTAAAATCATCAGAAACTATATCAAATTTGCCATCACATAAGTCAGAGTTTTGTGATAAATAGCCAGTACAAGTTTTGTTAATTGAAGCAAAAAAATTAATCTCTTTATTTAAATTTGAAACTAGATTTAAGGTTGCTCCGCCTGCTGAAAAGGTAAATGGAATAGCACCAATAATTCCACCAGATCTAGGAGTAATTCCTAGTCCTCCAGGAAGCAAATGTGCAGTACCAGGAATTTGCATAAATCCATTACTTTTCATTAGAGATAAAATATCATCCTTGGAGTAATCGCAGCAAATTCCAGCTTTGAGCAAATTTACTGAATTTATAAATTGAAGAATTCCAACTACAATTGCAGAGTTTACACCCATCTGAATATTGTTATTAGATGCAAATTTTTCTCTAATTTTTATTGCTATCTTTTCTTCTAGTAATTTCTTTTTACTATCAGTTACACATGCAAAAATACCAGAATTGGGCAAATTCAAATTTACTCGAAAATCTAAATATAAACCGTTCGGATCAGAAATTTTACTAATTAATAAGTAATATGTTTTATGGATTTTTGGAATTGCTAATTGAATATTTTCTTCAACCCCGTCAGCATCAGCACCTGTAATGATATAATTGGCAAAATCATAAATTCCAAAATCATTCACAAATTCGGTTGGTAGATTATTTATGGCATTGCATGATTGTTCGTTTAATTCTTGATTATGAGAAGGTTCAAATCCTGTTAATTCTTCTATATCTAGATGTTCAAAACATTGCCCTCTTAAATTTATACTTATAAAAATAAAAAATATAAAAATATTAAGTGTAGTTCTCATAACCTTTTATGTTAATTTTTAAATATCTCTATAATTTATTAATTTACTGTAACCGATGTAGACTGCGAAAAGGTTGAAGTAGCACCATCTTTATGATGTGCTATGACTTTATAGTTATAAATTCTATTTGTACTATTACCATTTCCATTTGGATTATTTCCGCCTGAGCCATTTCCTCCTGCTCCGTTTCCACCTGAGCCATTTCCTCCTGCACCATTACCACCACCATTTCCGGAACCATTTTGTCCTATGACATTCTTTTGAAGCATTGCCATATCTATATAAAAGAATTTGTTCAAATTAACAAACTGCATTAATTCTGGTGGATAGGTATGCGTATTTCTATTCATATAGACTACATCTATTATTCTAAATGGGCCATTTTCTATGGATCTGTATATTTCAAAACTAAATAAATCATCTTTTTTAAGATAATCCCATTGTATAATATTGACAGTTGATGGGTATGCACTTACATAATTGGATGAATTGCCGCTTGCGGTATTGTTTGTATATGTAACTTTGTTCACCTCCAAAGCTAATATGTCACCTCTTAATCCAGTATCAAAAGCTCTTACGTCAATAATTTTTGAGCTTGAAAAATTGTCATCACCATCAATGGCTAAAATTCTATACTGGTATATATAATCAATGGTAACTGTCGAATCTACATAAGCATATGATTGTCCATATTGAACTCCTGGGATGCTATACAATGTGGACCAGAGTCTAGTTCCCAATTTTCTTCTTTGCAACTTATGAAAAGTTACATCTTCAGACATACTAGGGACAAAACTAATATAGATACCTGCGGGAGTTGGGTTAACAACATGAAGCAGTGGATTGGATGGTGGAATTATGTCCGGTCTTGTTATCTCACAAACTAATGATTTCTCCGATCTATTATGCCTCTGATCTTCTGCTGTAATTTTAAAATAAACTTTCTTGGTAAGTGTATTCAAACTTACTGTATAACTATAAAAAGTATCTCTAATTATGTCTTCCGACACTTGAACGAAAACTGAATCTCTAAAATTAGATAAAAATACCCTATAACCATTCATGTCTTCTTCAGTATTTCGACCCCATTTTAAGACTACTTGACCATTATTATCGATTGTTCCAACAAGTTGAGTAGGAACTGCAGGAGGCGTGCTATCAGCTTTCTGTGATAATGAATGTATTGAGATATATTGATGACCATGTATATCAGTCATTACAACTCTATAATAATTACTAAGATATGGATTTGGGTCCATGAAATTATTTTGAGTGTTTGGAATGGGGCTTGGATTTATTTTTACATAATCTTGATCAACACCTCTTGCTTTATATACATCAACAAAAGCAATTTCATTAGTAGGTGGAATATTCTGATACTGCCAATGAATCAACATACCTTGGTTGACAACTTCATCAATGTTGGTTATCACAATTTGATAATCCTTCTTTCCTACTTTACCTTGAACTTGAATAGTATCGGAAGGTGGTCCTAGCATTCCAAATGAATTAATACCTCTGACTCTGTAAACATATACAGTATTATTATCAGCTAAAGTATCTGTAATACTAATTCCTTGCTGATTTTCGCCTTCCACTGTTACTTGAGGCAAATCATTTATTTTTAAAAAGGTTTGACCACCATCTGAAGAACGTTCCACTTGGTAAGCAGAATATTCAGATTCTATTGGCAAACTCCATTGAATAAATGCTGCCTTATCACCAGGAGTAACTACAAGAGAGTCAACTTTATCTAAAATTGAAATAGAATCAATTTTCGCAATAAACAATCCGTCTTCCAACACTAATGTATCCTTATCTTGACCTAAGGTTAGGATATATAAATACTCATATCCAGGTTGAATTTCATATGTGTCTGTGTATGCTAAACCCATGTCTGAAGCAACAGAAAAATCCATTTCAGCTGCCATTAATGAAAATGCAAACCGATTTTCATTTTGCTTAATTTGGCTAAATGCTCTTATTGTTGCAGAGGAAGATAAATCTTCTATTTCGAATGTATCTCCATATATTGCTCCAGCAGCAATTCCTGCATAGCGGTTTGAATCTGCTTTAAGTTCCCAATCGTCTTCAGGAAGAGGCTTGATAGTATCTAATAATATGACTTTACTTTCAATAGATTGTTCTTTAGTATAATCTACACCATCATAAGAAATGGTAAACCTACTTAATTTATAGCCAGTCTTTATGCCTTCACGCCAAGACTTCTCATTAGCTGGTGCCCACCGCAGCATGACTTTATCAGTTTCAACAAACCCCTGTAGCTTATATATTAGAGGTGTTTCTTGTCCGTTTGAAACGACAATAAAAGCTCCAATAAAAAATAAAAAAGAAATAACATATGTTCTCATATAATGGATTTTTATACTATATAATCAAAAACCTTACCAATTTTTAAAATAAATTGTAAATCATTGAATTTGTGCTATTTATATACATATTTGAATCCTAAAGCAATATTCTCTTAATTTTGATAGTTAAAACAAGTAGACTATTTTTAGTAAATTGTACTTAATGAAATGAAAAATTCATACTATTTGAATAATAGTATTGAATTAAATAAACTCAATTATAACATTTCATACTTGATAGTAGTTTGTTGCTTCATGAATGCATCAAGTTTTTAACTTTTCCCTTTTTCAATTCTCAAGAACAATATTTGTTTTCTAGTGATTAATTTTGACTGCATAAAATTGTTATAGAATCAAACAATGTGTTTTTAGTTTATTATTAAACCTGATTAGGATAAACCACAATCAATATTTTATTTTTTTGGAACGATATTATAAAATTCCTTTCCAAAATAGTTACTATATATTAATTCTATATTTTTAGTTGTGTAGGTTATGTTATACAATTTATTATTTGAAGTAAATCTTAAATAGTATAAAAATTGCTTGTTAGGTACTATTTGATCAATTAATTCTATTTTAAAGTTATAATCTTTAGTCAAGCTTGCTTTAATGTCAATAAGTGTGCGATTTTTAACACTAAAGGCCTGATTACAAAAATAATACTCAGAATATATGGAATTAAGTGAATCTTTTTTAATATAATAAGTATCATATAGCCATATCATTAAATCATGCTCGAATCTTGTTGCCTCTTTTAAATTTCCTATTCCATTTTTTACAGAAAATGAAATAAATTCTTCATCTACAGAGTTATAGAATAAAAAGTATTGTGAACCATGCCAATCTCCATAGAATTCGGGATGAAAATTTTCATGAATAAATGAGGTAAAATAACTACAATTTGTATTAATTACTATTGAATCCTTGTTCTTAATATCATTAATTACTATTCTATTTGATTCTTTTTTTTTATTACAATCAAAAAGTAATAGGAAAACTATAAATGCTATTCCCCAATTACGGCACATAGTTTTTCTTTTAGGGCATCGAAAACAGTTAATTCTTTTACTCCTGTATAATTATTGAAGTTATATAAATCTGTTAATTTAAAACATTTAGGACAATTTGTTGTGTTTTTTAATTCTGTTCTTGACATGAAATGTTTAATACCTTCTCCATCGGCCATAAAGTGATTCGGATAAAAATGATCTTGGTGGGTACCAATTATTGAATTGTGCCCCATTACATGAACACTTAGGTATCCAATAAGGTCTGTTTTAGAGTTTGTTTTGAAATCAATCATATGAGATGGTAATTGACTGTAATTTATAAATCCATCAACTATATTTATGTGGCTACATAATCCTTCTGATATTTCTACAGAAAGTGCTCTTAAAAAACCGCCTGTTTTACTTGATCGGGTTTTATTAAACCTCTCTATTAATACTTGATTCCCTAGATCGTCAGCAATTCCACAACCGCTACAATCAAAACTACATAATGTTTGATTTTTTTTCAAAAAATTCAAGATATTCGATGCAGTTTCACCGATAACAATAATATGGTCAGTATTGGAATAATTTGTAGTATTCAATTTGCTTGCAGGATTAGAATCTCCATCTATAACCTCTATAGTAGGAGCACTCCCACATAAAGTTTTAAAATGATTCTTAACATCAGCTTTCAACATGTCATCACTCAAAGTAACATTAGGTAATTTAACAAACCATAATTTATGCCCTGGACCTTTGCCAGGTTCAGATTTTACATTAATGAAGCCTTTATAGGTATTATTATTCATTTTTTGTATAACACCATGAATGTTTAGAATTGCGTTATTGTTATTAGAATTACTTATAGTGGTACCTGCTAAATTGTTAACATTAAAATGAATTACTGTTGATACGTACTTATTTAATTCATTATGCACGTTTAGTAGTACTTCTAAACAATTATAGTTATTAATACTACATGATACGTCGCTTGAAAATGTAGTTCCAATATTAGTTTGATTCGAAATCACATTAGATATGCTCCCAACAATATTATAGTAACCCAGATCATTATATACTTTTTCCAATTCTTCATCAGTTAAAGCACTTGAACAACTAAATGTTAAACCCGTCACACAACATTCTTTTTTATCTTCAATAAATTTTTTATATTTAATAATAGTATTCTGAATTGCTAAATCAGCACTTCCAGATTTATTCAATTGGTCATTACAATAGGCTGTTAAATATAATCTAAAATTTTTAATATCATCTTCTATAAGACAATTAAAAGCTGTTTCTTCAAATGGAAACTTGAATTCCACTATAATTCTTTGATTTAAACCAGATGGGGTATTAATTCTAGCAAAAAGCAGATAATAGTCATGATGAATTTGACTTTTTGCTACTGTCAAGAATGATTCGTATCCTTCACTTCCTGCCATTGGTTCTGTTTCAGTATAGAATCCAAAATCATATACTGCGAATTTAGCGATATCTGGAAATACACTCCTTAAATCGCAGGCATCTGCCTCAAAGAACGATGTGCTTTGGGGTGTAGCACCTGAGTAATCTCCTAGATTGATATAACACTGACTCTTTAAAGTTAAACTAATCAGTGAAAATAAAAGAAAAATTACAGGTTTATTTAATGTTCTCATTTGTGTAATTTTTTTTAATATGTTATTTAAAAAAATATTAGGTTTAGTCAAAACTTGATAGCTGTTTGGAAATGAAAATTTTGTTACCTGCTTTTAAGTTAATATAGTAATTTCCCTTTATATCAGGCTTTTGCATTATTATTCTTGAATTATTTAATGAAGAAATCTTAACTGACTTTATAATTCTTCCAGAAAGATCAAATAATTCAAGATTGGTCTTATTTGATGCTGAATTTAGGTTCCCAGGTAGTAATACTTCCCAGTGATTTTTAAATGAGTTTACCTGAAGTGATTGGAATTTTGATTTTGTATCAACAGTTCCAACAATATTCAACTCAAAGGAATATGGTTCCAAACCAACAACATTATCATTTTGATAAAAAAACAAGTGCTTACTTCCGAAATATTTAAGATATCTTGGACTTGATGAGCTCGGACCAGGTACAATATCATAAAGCAATTTTGTGCCAGCGCTAGTGCCATCAGTATAATAGATTTCTGGACCTTTCACCCCATCATTTGCTACGAAATATAGAGTTTTTCCAATCAATGTAAGATAAACTGGATCGGACCCATCACTTCCAGTATTAAGATCTTTAACTATTTTAGTTCCTGGAATAGTACCGTCCGATTGGTATAGTTCATATCCTAAATTTGTTGCAGGATTAATGCCTTCAAAATATATTTTGTCTCCATCAGAAACCCAATTAGAGGCATTAGTATTATGAACTTTTAAACCTAGATTTATAGTCCCTGTAGAAGATCCATCTGTAACAAAAATTGAATCATTCGCAAAGAAAAAGGTTTTATCATTTGTAAAGGTGAATTTACCTGCTGGATTAAACCCAACTTTGATAATTTTTTTAATTGCTTTTGTTCCTTGTTCTGTACCATCGCTTACATAAATATTATTACCATCTAGCGTCGATTGTCCAACAAAATATATATATTTAGAACTTGATGTAACTTCACTAAATTTGGTATCATCATTAGATGTAATATCCTTAACCAATTTTATAGATTTGGTTGAAATATTGAATGAATATAATTCATATCCTTCTGTAGAATTTTCCTTTACAGTAAAATATAAATTGTCTTGAAAGATTGTTAAATTGTTGGGATCAGGAAAAGTTGAATTAAAGGTGACTAATTTAATAGTTCCTTGTTCTGTACCATCAGTTTCCCAAAGAGCAGGATTTTCACCTGGCTTATCCTTTGCAAAAAAGTAAGCTTTGTTTTTGAAACTAATAATCTGTTTGCCTTTTCCAACCGATCCTGACATGGATTCACTCGGACCAGGATTAATATCTTTAACTATATGTGTACCAGCTTCTGTACCATCAGATATCCATAATTCCAGGCCATGAAGATTTTCTTGAGCTGCGAATAATAGTTGTCCATTAAATTCTGTTAAAAATTTTGGTGAAGAACCTTCTGATACTATTGGATAAATATCTTTTACTAATTTTGTTTTTCCAGGTGTGCCATCAGTAATGTATAATTCAGAGCCAAGACTTGCATTTGTGGCTGTAAAAAATAACTTTGAATTTACTCTGATGAAATTTATTCCGGTATAGTCACTTGAACCAGAACCTTTTTCAATATCAAGCAACAAACTCGGCTGTGCTAAAATGGATGA
This sequence comes from Candidatus Defluviibacterium haderslevense, assembly GCA_016712225.1. Taxonomy (NCBI): domain Bacteria; kingdom Pseudomonadati; phylum Bacteroidota; class Saprospiria; order Saprospirales; family Saprospiraceae; genus Candidatus Defluviibacterium; species Candidatus Defluviibacterium haderslevense. The sequence continues at coordinate 4,606,039 of JADJRL010000003.1, forward strand.
ACTAATTAAAAGTAAGATTAATATTTTTTTCATAATTGTTTTATTTAACGGTTTTAGTTTTAAGATTTACAGTTACACTGCTGGTTGAAAAATTCAGGCCAGGTGGAGAGTATCTAAGTTCACATAATACATCACCATAGAAATAAAGATCAATTGATGAAATTTCATCGAAGTCAGGACAAGATTCATCAACTGACTTTTTCTTTTTAGATTGATCTGTATTAGAATTTTGTTTTTTTATTGATTTATTACTATCACTAATTAGATTAATCAATTTCACTGAATTTGAAGCTTGCATCCATCGAATACCGCTTGTTGAAATTTGAGTTACATCAATTGCGTCTGGATACAATAATTTATTAAAATATTCTGTCATAGTTTTATGAGGACAAAATACGTATTCATCGATACCTAGTTTTCCAATTTTTTCCATAAACCATTGATTGAATCCTGGATAAACATTAATCATTGGAATTTCTGATTGTGCAAATTTTTCAGGAGCAGATGAAGTTAGAATGAAATCATGGTTTGATTCTTCATTTACTGTACTACTACTAACGAAAGCAACTAACTTATCTTTAAAATAATCAAATTGGCTTGTGTGAAATTTAATTTTACACAAGACTTGAAAGTCTCCAGTTTCATTACTTTTCTTTCTTGTATCTATTATTTCAAGTAAATAGTCTTGGTTATGATTTAAATTAGGTATGTTAAAAATAATCTGACTTTGACCAAAATCATAAGCCGCGTCTGATTCGACTCGTTGTCCACCAGCTGTAAATCGTGCTCTTATATCATTTTTAGATGCTCCAATAAATAATTCAGGCATCCCATAAGCTAGTTTTATAAACCCTTGAGCATTTTTAAATTCTTTTTGATAAAAGTATTCCATATTATCAAAAGGATAGGACCCAGTAATATTACCTTCTGGAATGAATTCTGGATAAGATCCTGTTGTGAATTCTGCTTGTCTTTCTTCAATGGTGTCTAATACACCATCTCTAAATACTTCAACTGCTACCTTGAAAATCAAGGTGTCGTTTGATGGTAAAAAGTAATATGGAGTGTAAGTCAAGGAAGATGCTTTAATTATTGTTTTACTTGGAATTTCTGATCCTGCTTTAGTTTTCAAACTTACAGATTTTAGTTTTGCTATATAATTGTGAGTACTCCCATTTTCATCAATATCTTCTTGAATTGTATTTAGATCAACCGAAAATTCAGCCTCAGGTCGTACAGTAACTTCTTGTTGTTCACTTTTATCATTTGGCCCTAATGTTAATATTACGCCAGCCTCTAAAGCTTCATCATTTTCTCCAACAATATCGCATGGTTCGCCTATCTCAAATATGAAATTACATTTTCCTTTAACAAGTCCACCTAATATTCTATACGATGCCCTCATTTGTCCAGTAGCATAAAATGGGTTAGGTAATTTTGTTGCCATTCCTACTCCAGCCGACAGATAAAAGATTTCATATTTCTTTTTCTTTTTAAATACTTTTACTTTAATTCCAACATTCGCTTCAAGATTAGCCCATGATTGACCTTGTGCATACCAACCATTAATTCCTAAAGCCTCACTTCCTCCAGAACCATTTGAACAAAGGACATTAGGAAATTTAGAAACCATCATATCAAAGCCAAAATCAAATTGCATTTTTGCATAAAACATTAAAAATGATTTTTCATCAAATCCAAATTTCATTGCAGTTCCGAATACAAAACCAGTTCCTGAATTTCTTCCTCTAGCAGTTAAATTGGATCCTTTTAAATCTGGAAACCCTTTTTCAGTAAGAGGAATGAAATCTGGTACATCTGTACCAATATCTAAATATGATCTAGCTTCAGCTAAAGTGCCAAGACCTGGAATTGCAATTTTAATACCACAAGGCATTTCTGGTGTTCCAACATAAATATACCAAGATCCAGCACCAAAATGGATTTTAGAATCTACCATTTTATCACCAGGCATTGCTCCCTTTAAAATTCCTAAAACATTTGCATATACTTCAAGATCTCCATCAAACTGATGAGATTGAAAATCATACTTCACAGCCATATTAGCACTAAGCATAGCTCCATTAGGCTTCGAACCTGGTATTTTAACAGGCAATTGAATCATTTCTAATGCTGCCATAAACCTTGCATTTCCGTCAATACTAACATTGCTCAATCCACCTGTAGATAGAAACTGAACACCAAATGTAACATTGCAATTAAATGCTTCTTTTACAGATGCACTTAAAGCAATTGTCGCAATGAGTCCCAATCCCAAATTCTTATCAGGGCTATATACAGCACCAGAAGGAGCTAGACCTGCTTGTAATATATGTCCAGGTTCATAATTATTATTTTGTAATGGTTGTAAAGCATTTCTTGACATTCTATTATAAATACCTCCACCAAAACCATACAATGACAGGAATCCCATAGGTATAGGCTTGTCTAAATACGCCATTGCATCTACACAGAAAAATTTGTAGTCAGAAAAATGTCCAAAAGTGGCGAACACATTGAGTTCTACTAATCCTTTGAACTCGCAGTGTAAACTACCTTTAAAACCTGTGCCTACAGCTGGATTATCTTGATTATCATAAAACTGAAGATCGCCATAAATTTTATTACCTGATATGTTACCCTTTATTGAAATACCTGTTAACTCAATTTTATCATAAATCCATTTTTGTTTATCACTTATTTCCTCAAGCTTTCCCTTAATTTTTAAAGATGCAGAACCACCCATTTCTCCTGAAACGATATCAGTTAGGGTAACTTTTACCGTTAAGTCTAAGTTTACATCTTTTGTTGTTGCGCCCTGTGATAAACCAATTTTTTCAGCAGTAATTTCAAACCCACCACACTTGATGCCAACTGCACCAGTAACTGACCATTTACCTGGACTGAAATATGGGTCTTTATTACCTATCTGAACATTTTCAAATTGGATAGAAGGAACTTTAACATTGATTCCACCCAAATTGCCATCTACCTCTATTTTACCATTTAAGTTAGCTAAGATATTGAAATCACCATTTTGGACACCTATACTCACCCCTGAATTTTTTTCTAATATTACTTTTGCAGCCCATAAATTTGCAGATAATTCACCTGTAGTTGTTACTTGAAATTCATATTTATCCCCTGGGAAAATTGTTGCAGAATAAGCTAAATTTTCAGTAAAAGTTGGAACATTTATCATGCCTGCCATGCTCCCTCCTGATAATTCATTTTTAGTTATACCTACTGTGATGTTGTCAATTGATAATGCCCATCCTCCTATACTTCCATCATCGATACTTAAAATATGATTAGCTGCAACATTTCCTGTGAATCCCATACCATCAAAAATAACTCTATACGCACCAACTGAAATAGGTGGTGAGCCGGCTTTAGAAAACTTTTTGGGTAATGTAGCTTGAATAGTATCAATAAAAACACCTCTCCATTCTGGAGTAGGATGACCATTAGCATCTACAAATGCACCTCCGTAATTAGGCGGAAAGGTAAAAGCAGGTGAAGAATGGTCGCTAAAATCTAATATAGCTTTGGAAAGTGTCCACTTTATATCTTGCGCATTTGCAATTGCGAAACTTCCAATGCTTATTGAAATCATGAATTGGCCCCAGCTTGCCATTTTGACTGCAAACGCAGCTTTAACTTTAGTGTCGGGATTTTGAATAACTTCTTGCGTTGCAGGATCGACAGGAACTAAGAAATTTCTACAAAATTCAACTTCAGCATCAATTGAGATTTCTTTAAGCCCATTGCAATCAAATTCAACATATGTCTCATTTGCATTTCCTTTAATCTTTAATTTAGAGGTATTATTAATTCTAATATCTATATCATTATTAATTTTAAGTTTGGTAGGACTTATTAATCCTCCTTCTGAAATTTCAACTCCTATGGCCTGAAACACAAATTTATTACCAGTTGTATTTACATTAACAACAAAATAAATATCACAAGTGCCTGAATTAGGGCCAAATACTATATTATCAAAGTAAATATTCTGTTCTTCATCAGCAACTACTTTAGATAAAATTATTGGCATTTTAGATCCTTCATGAAGACATGGAGGTTCGTCCTTCATAAAATGTTTCATTAAAGCGTCCTGTTCATACCAAAGCGCGCGGTGTTTTCCAAATATAATCTGATGACCTTGCTGAATTTTATAATTTAATTGTTGATTATAACTTTCTTGACTTTCTTCTATATATATATCGTCAGTAGATGCTATTTCTGAAGAATTAGGAATAAATTCATTGAAATTTATTCCATTAAACGGTTCTAAATTAAATCCCTTGGGCTGTTGACGCAAGCTAAAACTTGATTCCTCATCCGTTGTAAGTTGGCGGATTATTTCTTCTTTTAGCCAATCTAAAAAGACTTGATTGTCAGCTTCAAAAGCATCAATTTTATCTTTAGGAAGGTAAGAAATAATATTTTTAATTCTAGCAACCAGTTCTGTAATATTTGGCTCTGTAAGAATTAGTTCAATTTCTTTTATTATTGCATCATATTTTTGATATTCTACATCGCAATTATATAGATCTACATGTGCTTTTTCAAGATCATTTTGTTTTCCTCCTCTTCTCAATATACTAGTGTTAAGTTCACTTGGTGGTGAAGTAAAATTTTTACTCATTCCTTTTTCAAAATATTTTCCTCCAGCACCTTTAATAAATTCTGCATTCCAACTTGGGTCTAGGTTTGTGTTAATTATTGTTCTAAATCCATTGCATTTATCATCAATTAATCCTGCTTTTGTTGTAATAAATTCATTTAGATCTGTTAAAGTTGCAATAACATGAACTCTTAAGGTCTCACCTAATGTTTCAGCAAATTTTTTGCCCGATTCTGAAAATCCTCCACCTGACATCCACCAATATGGCCCTTTGCCATCACTTGGGTCACAATTCTTTCCATCTTTATCCAATCCTTCTCTACTGCAACCATTAGGCCCATATTTAGATCCTGTTTCTCTATTTATACCATTAGCATCAAAGCCATTAGGATCAAAATTATCATCATAAGGGTCACCTTCTTTGTAGCCATTATATGGTGGCAGTTTCTTATACTTTCCACTTATATCAAAGCCAAATGGATTTGTTGATAATCCTGTAGCAGCCCATGTACCATCAGCATTCCATCCTTCTTTATTTGCTTTAGCAATACAAATATCACCTCCTATACTAAAATTTGTTCCGGTTTTATAACAAGTTAGATTTCCATTTACTCCAGTTACTGTACCTGAGAAAACTTGCATTTGATTGTTAACTCCAATACCAGTAAATTCAACTTCTAATTGCTTATTGCCAAAAGGAAAAGATAAAATTCCTTTACCACTGTATATTCCTGGAGTTGCAGAAGATGTTACATTACTTACAACAAACGGTAGACCAGATACGGTCCAAGTTTGACCATTCGCACCGTTATTTAAAGGACTAGTATTTGAAATATTGATAGAATGACCTGTACCGCAAGGCATGCTTGAGATAGGCGGGTTATTGTCCTTATTAATAATGATAGTTTGCCAAGTACACCAATGCTCATAGTTTTCACCACCAGCGCCACCCCAAATAATTCTAACTGCCATTTCACAAATTCCTTCAGGAGGAGAAATGATAGTATCTGAAGTTCCTGTTAAAATAAAAATATGCTGATATTGAGCACCTGAGACACAAGCTTTATATTGAACTTCATATCTCCAAAAAGGATTGTTTGGAGGCGCTATTGAATTTATTTCAACTTGATAATTATTATCTTGTAAACGAGTTGTTGTTGCACCCAATATCCACTTGCATTCCTCCATTGAAGTAAATTCAGACCTTGGTTTATTTGGATTTAAATCATATTTAATAACTTGTACCCAATCTGATGATAACTCGTACTTGCCACCAATACCATCACAAAGTTTCTTTACTTCAATTTCAATTGTTTTAGTCTTATCTAATGAATTTAGTACACACGACCTTCCTTCTGGAATTAATTTCTCGCGCCAAGGATATGCAATGTCATTTTCCAAATAACGAAATCTTACTAAATACCTAATACCATTTTTTGGTGCTTCAACTCCAGCCCATGAAAATTCAATTCGTTCAGCATCAAATCTATAAATGATGAAATCTGATGGATTTGTACAATTGGGAAAACTGGAATAATTAATATCTGAATTTTGATAAGCTAATTCTTGTGCAGTTATTTTATTTCCAAAAATTATTTGACATAGCAACAAGAAAGAAATAAACGAAAGTTGGCTAGTTTTCTTCATAGTAAAATTATTAGTACTAATTAGTGATGAAATTTTTAAAACCAAAGATCATGCCAAATTTTATTTTGGCATGATTATTGAATCTAGAATTTGAAATTCATATTATGAGATCAAATACCAATAAATCTATTAGAAAAATAATATTTATTATTTTCATTGCTCAATTAAATTTAACTGCACAATCACTCCCATTCGGGGATTGCAAGAAAACATTTCTTCCATGCAGCAAAGATTTTAAAATATCTAGTTTAGATAATTATGGAACTGAACAAGATAATTTAGGAATTTCAAATTGTATTGATTCAGATACTAAAGAAACAAATTCAATTTGGATTCAATTTCAAATAACTAAATCAGGTACATTTTCATTTGATTTAACACCATTAGCTCAAAATGATGATATAGATTTCATAATTTATAAAAACAATTCAACTTGTGATAAATTGGAATCAATAAGATGTATGGGTTCTGGAAAAAACCTAGGAACCCTATACAATAATTATGAAAGATGCATGGGCGCAACTGGTCTTAAACCTGAATCAAAAGATCTAAATGAAAAAAAGGGATGTTATGGAACAGCTGATAATTTCCTTGCTGATCTTAAAGTAAATCAGGGTGAAAATTATATTATATTTATTAATAATTATGAATCAAATAATGGATTTAATTTTCATTTTACTGGCACATGTGATTTCGAAAAGAATTATCCACAATTTAAATATTCAGATAATTTTAAAGAAGGTGAATTTAGTTTTAACTTCTTTCATGCTTCTTTGGCGGGATTAGGAGGTTGTCAAATATTCTGGAGCATTATTGATCCAGAAGGAGTGCAGGAATTTACTGGTGACCAAGTAGATCATGTAAAATTTGCATATCCGGGAATTAAGACGATAATCCGAACTATTGTTTCATTAGGTGATTGTGTTACAAGAGATACAACTCAATTAGACATCAGAAGCATATCAGTCAATAAAAAATCAAAGGAAAGTGTAATTTCAGAAGTCTATCCAAATCCTGCTAAAAATGTCATTTATTTTGAATGTATAACGAAAGGCAAGAAAAATATTGAGATAAATATCACCAATGTAGAAGGTAAAATAATAGGCCCAACGGAGAACTATGAAATTAATGAATATAAGTTAATTACTAACAATATTACAGGATATCAATCTGGGATATATTTCATTAATGCGTATGATGGCAAATCTAAAAAAGTAATTGGCTCTAAGAAATTTGTAATTGTAAATTAATTCAAAATTTAAAAATATATAACTACAAAACGAGTATATTAGTAACATTTGTTTTAAAGTGACTTGTACATATTTTTGAGTACTTAGTTTTATTATATTCATTATTTTACACTCATGTTTGTCGACAATCGCACTAGTTGTTGTCATTATCTAACAGGATAGAGGAAAGAACTTTGAATATTTACATCTTCTATCTTCCTATTTATGCTGGAAATTGCAATTCTGGCAGGAAATAAATATTAACCATTTGTTTACAAGCTTACTTATTGTGCTTGATACAATTCATCTAAATAAGTTTGTTTTAGATTAGAATTGATTGGTAGAACGTCTATCTTGTTTAGCTGCTGTTTCCTGTGCTTCAAATCATTAAATAATTTACACAATATGTTTATTTGCATATCGAACTAAAGCTTCATTTTATTCAATAATAGGTACGTATACACCTTGGTTAAATGTTGATATCATTATATCCAAATAGTTTTCCATTACTGTATATTAATCGTAAGCCTTTACATTTGAAAGCTCAAAGCCATTTCTTTAGTTTAAAGTAGGTATGATTTTAGCTCATCAGTATATGCATCAATTAGATGATGATAAAAGACACGCTATCTTAGGTAATATAGGGACACTAATTTCTTTTAGAATTGGAACTGAAGATACAAAACATATGGCAGAAGAAATGTTTCCAAAATTTGATGTTAAGGATTTTAGTAATCTTACAAATTACATGAAAAATTTGAACCTATTGGGTAATTGACAGCCTGGTCGGCAGTAAAATGAGTTTAATCTTAAAGTAAATAATACTATTTAATTTTTATAAATTTTTCTACTTGAATAATTCCATTTTTTAAGTAGATCTTTAAAAAATAAACATTGGAATCTAGAAGACTAACATCAATAATATTCTTAGAAAAATTACTATTAATTATTGCATTTACTTGTTTTATGCCGTCTATTGAATATATTTCTAGTTTTACAATTTGATCAGATGCCATTAACAAATTCAAATTATTTGTAACTATTGTGGGGTATATAATGGGGTTTTGTCCAATTGAAACTTGTTTGGTATTTGTACGTATTGAATCGCAAGTAATTGAATCAAATTTTATAAGTCCGACTTGATCATCTTGATAGCATCTCAAGTGAAAAGATTTGTTATAATCAAATCCACAAAACTCACCCATATAAAAGAGACAATTTTCTATCATGCCAAATTTTTCAAACTGTGTTATATTTACCCCACTACCTAATCTGCCACCACAGAACATGTTTTGATTTATTTTTCGAACAGAAAATCCAAAACTTGTATCTAATATATTGCTAATAATTTTAGTAGAATACCTTGGAACTAATCCTCCAGTGGGGAATCTTTCACCTTGTAATCCTATAGAATCTCCGGATTTTAATTTCCAATCATACAGCAAATAGAGGCTGTCATGAAATAAATGATAAATTTTGTACTTATCTTGAAATATTATTGCTGGTTTATATAAATAAGTTATATTCTGGTTGCCAATTATACCTTTCACTATTTCATATCGATTCAATAATCGACATTTTTTTTGATTTACTACTGTATCTTGTGTGCTTTCAAAAATAGTAATCGAATTTGATTTTACTCCAGTAAAGTCATAATTTGTGGTTTCATAAGTCCATTTTGCACCAATCGGGGCAAATTCCAATTGACTGTAGATTCGATTTGAAATAATTGATAAAAATATAATTAAGAGATATTTCATAATTTAATTATTTTAATTGTTTGAATCAATTTGTTTGAGTTATTTAAAAAATGAAAAAAATACATTCCATCATCTAATGTACTGAAATCAAGTTGAGTCGGAAATTGTAAATTCCTAATTGTTAATACTTTAATTCCATTAGTGGAATAAACTTCTAAATGAATAGTTTGCGAAATATCTGAAGTATTGATTAAGCATTGATCAATTATAGGATTAGTACATACTATTGATTTGTATCTAACCTTATGAAACAATTCTTCTGTTCCAACTAATTGCATCGAATCGCAACTTTGTATAATGCATCCTTCTTCATCCATTCTTACGATCCAAACATCACTTGTTACTCTTATGCCAGATTCGGTTTTAGGAAAAATAGAACCTGCCATTACCAAATTACCTGTCGTTAACTCTTCGACACCGCTATTAAAATGAGCATAACCAGTTTTTGATCTTGGATCATTATATGTATGTTCCCAAAGTAATTGTCCACTTGGACTAAATCTTACTACCCATCCATTACTTTTATAAAAAACACCTGGTCCAAAAGATTCAGAATCGCCAATACCAATGATATCACCATTTTTTGTTACAAAAATTGAATTTAAAAATTTCCTATATTTGCTGTAAAAAGTATGGGTCCACAACAAACTACCGTTTTTATCAAGCTTGAAAATAACAGGTGCTTGAGGAAAAGTATCATTAAAAAGGGGCCAGTAAGTTTTGTTCCATATGCCTACACAGCCTGAATCGGAGGTAGTTCTTACTCTTATTCCTTGATAATATTCTTCAGAAATATCATCAATTGAATATGTCCAAATAATATTTCCAAAAGTGTCAAATTTTTTAATTAAACCTTTTGTACCATTTTTTACATAATAGATTTTAGCACTACAAAAATTGTCATCTGTCATTTTTTCAAAACCAATCAATCCTTCATAAGATTTTTGATCAGTATTTGTAAATGAATATATTAATTCAAAATTTTTATTCATGTACCACACCTGAGTGGAATCATATCCTGGTTTATTTGCATCAACTTTATGGTATTGGATATTGATAAATAAATAATCATGATCAATACTAATAGTAAAAGGTAATACATAATTGAGAAATGGTCCATAATATTTTTTCTTGATCTCATTTCCTTCAAGATCAAATTTCATTAAATAAAATTCTTGGCCATAATTACTGTCAGTACTTACTGCACAGTAAATAAACTCATTATCTGAAACCAAAAAATCAAAAAACAGAGGCGGTAAACTATCTAATGTTTTCTTCCATTCGAGGTTCCAATCTTTATCAAAACATAACAATCCACTACAAAAAACTGTGTTGCTATCACATAAATTGCCACAGGCAATTATAAATTTATCTTTGGCTTGAACTATTTTCCAACCTTGTTCATTGTCATTATTAAAATCATAAAATCTACTAAATGGAACTTGGCCAGTATTATTAGAATGGAACAAGAGAATTATTATTGAAGTCAATAGACATTTCATAGTTCTGAAATTTAAAGGTACAGAAACAAGACAAATCATCTTGTTTCTGTACTGAATAAATAATTATTTAATAATTTCGAATTGCTTAATTTGTAACACTTTATTATCAGTATCAATTGCTTTAATAAAATATGATCCTGAAATACAATCGGAAAGTTCAAATTTTATATTTGATTTTCCTTTTATTGATTGTCTTTGTGTGACTGTACCAGATAAAGTGACTAATTCCAATGTTTCAAACATATTACTATTTTTAACCCAAACTTCTATATAATCTTTTGCGGGATTTGGACTTAATCTGAAATATTCATTTTCTAATTTCAATTGTGATTTCACTCTGGGTTCTGCTGGTAATTCGGTTGGCAATACATCAAATGCATATGATCCTCCTTTTAATAAAGCTAATAGTGATCTAGCAAAACTTCGCTCTGATGAGTTGCTATTCATTATCTGAGTTAATAATTGGTCTTGTTCGTTATTTAATGTGTAATTTGAACCTAATTGAGCTCTTTCTAAATTGATCGCCTGTATTTGTTTATGCCAAATTTCATTTTGATTATTTGTTGGCATATTGCTTAATAAGATTGCAGCTTCTGTAAAATTACCCTCCTGAATTCTTATTGCGAAAGCCAAATTCAACTCAAATTCAGAATAATTCGGAATTAACAGATTTATAGCTTCTTGATATGAATAAGTTGCTAATGCATTCTTGATTTCAGTTCGGATTGCATTTCGTGTTTGCAATTTCATTTCATTATATATTTTTTTAAGACTTAAATCACCAGGATTTTGTTGCCAAGCCAATAAAGCAGTTGTTTCTAGATTTCGTGCATTTACAATAGTTGGAGGTGCTAATCCATCTCCTCCTCCATTACCACAGCCATTTGGACCATTCCAATTTCCAACTCCTAAAAAGTAATTATTCGATCCACCATCTGAAAGATTATTTGTTGGTCGTTGACAATTATTATCTGTTGGACTGCAGTGGGTTAAGGAAGGTTGTGGGGTTGCAAAATAATTAAATGCAAGACTATTGTTCGTTGATATATCCAAGGCTGATTGTAAGCAATTTCCAGCTGGACGACCAGCACCACCTTGTTCGTATCTAATTTCAGTGCCAACATTCAGAACAATTCCTGTATTAACTGTTGATTCAATACAATTGTCCAGAAATTGAGTTTGTTCATTGTAAGCTTCAAACTTGATCCCATTTGTATGTGATTGAAAAGTGTTACAACGAATAAAATTTCCATCAAACCCTGAAGCAGTGCTACTCATTGCAAGTGGTGTATTCATGAATCTATTTTTAGATACATTGTAATAAGAAGAACCATCAAGTATGATTCCATTCTTTTGGGCATCAAATAAGTCATTATTTATAATATTTACTTTATCCAATCCAGTCGTTGAGCTGCAAAATATGTGCCTCCTATTATTCTTAAAATAATTGGGAGTAAAAGCTTCACTTCCAATTTCTAAGTTTCCTTTATAGAATTGAGTGTTATAAGATTCAATTCCAGTTGTTAAATTTCTAAATTGATTATGGTCAACAATAATAGCTCCAAAATCAATACCATAAATACCTGCAACATCTAAATTTAGAAATCTGTTTCGATTAAAAACAATTCCATTACAATCCCAAATTGTTACCCCAACGGAATTACCTGCCCAACCGTCTGGTTCTGTGAACAAACAATTAATAAACTTACTTTTATTTGAAAACTTGTAGGACAAGAACTCAACAGCTCTTTTGTTATTTATAAAATTACTATTTTCTGCATAAACAACCCCTCCTACATATTGCCATCCTGCACCACCCAATGCCCAAGCTCCAGTAGAAATGGCAGTCCCAGCATGTTGAATAGTAGCATTATTTATTATTCTAACAATTCCAGCTATAGTTGCATTACCAGGATTTGATGCAGGATCAGGTTGATCTAGATTCGGATTCCCCCAAACTTGAATTCCAGGCCAAGCACTCGGGCATAAATTGGTTAATAATGCTCCATCCACTATTAACCTAGCTCCTCTTCTAACTTCAATATATGCTGTAGGACTAAATCGTGCTTCGCATGTTATAGTTAAAGTAGCTCCAGGCATAATTTGGACTGGTTGGGTAACTATTTTTAACTTATCCCACAAAGTATTTACAGTTATTTCGATTGGATTATTATTCGGTTCACAAAAATCAACATGTGAGCAACCTCTTGAAATCAAATTATTGTAAGCAAGTCCCCATTGACAGATTGTAAGAGAATTAAAAGTTCCATTATTCCCCATCATATTAGTACTACCACTATTCCAAGGATTACAATAAATACCTCCTCCTGATCCACAATCAGGATGACCAGCAGACTTATTACATTCGACTTGTGGATTTATGTCAACATCTTTACATATATTTGACGCATCAATAGAATAAGAATGACATAATCCAAAAGTATGAAAGACTTCATGGCACATTAGTGGACCATATGACCACCATAAAAAAGGTCCGTTATTTATAACATTATAGTAAGCACCATGTAAATATGCTCGATTCGGACATCCATTAATACTATATACATAGCCATTAAAATCACCGTCTTCATCGTCATTACTATACATAATAATATTCATTACATTTTCATAAGGCAAAGTAGTAGGTTCTGTATCCCAATACCATACTCCATGATTTACATCATTTGTGTTATTTGGGTCTGAATACAATTCAAATCTTATTTTGGAATCCCCTAGTTTATGATGGTTACCTATTGGATTTGGTTGGAGGTTTGATAATATTCCATTTGCATTTAATATCATTCTATCCGCATATTCATTCCCATTGGTTGGATCATTATCTGGAGTTGTTCCAGGATGAAAATTTCCAAAACTAGAATTAATAAAATGAATATTAATATAGACTTTAACTAAAGGTAAATTATCAATATCTTCAGGAGCCATTTCTGAAAAAGGGCAATTTGTTACTTGGGGTTGCAAGCTAGCAAATCCATCATTGAAACAATTGATATTTTGTGAATAACAATTGTTTTTTAACAAAAGAAAGAAAACTAAATTTAATAAAATAATATTTTTCATAATTAATGAATTTATGTCTTGTTCTCACAAGACGGTTAGAAATAAAAACCAATTCAAACAATTACAATAATAAAAATGCTCTATCTTTGCAGCCTAATGTTACGATTAGTTGGCCTGCGCCCCATTACGATGGGTGATCGTGGGCTTTTTATTTATTTAAAATTGTTATTTCTATAATATATTAAACAAAACCATCATCTAAATTGGACTTTATTGCCTAGAATGAAAATTCTTTATGATTATGGGGTTGTTCCAATTCAAAGTTAAATTGGTAATTTCAAATTGCCTAATTTTTCTTAATTTATTTTATAATATTTTAAGAAGTATTTAAGATTTTAACAATTCAGACAAATTCAATAAATCAATTTAACTAAAGACTTTGACTCAATTAAAATGCTGCTTTAAGAATTCAAGAATTTTCATTATTTAGAAAAAAGAAAAGATCTGAATTCTCAAATTTGCTTTTCCAAATATCCAACTAAATTTTGAGTTTGAAGCTTCAATCTATGAAAATTCAGGGTAAACACCTATGAAATTCAGTGAAAACCCTTAGCCAATATTTAAAAGACAAGAGTTTCCAAACACAAATTCAATTAAAAGCACATCATGTATTATTTTAACCTAAAAGGGAATATTCTTTAATATTCCATTCTTTAGCCTTTGTCTTACATCTATTTATAATTTACTAAACGATTAAGGATCGATTTTGTCTTTTAGCTCAGATCATTTAAAATATTAAGCCAAAGGTCAAATATTTCCTTGAATTTGGCAAGACATTTCGTACTAACGTAGGGAACTTTTAAACGAGCGTATGATTTTGACCCAAAATTTGAAGAAAAGCTATAAATATGTTTGACAGAAATGTGTCAAATTATGAGTTTGCTCTTAACCTAAATTTGCAATTTTGGCAATAAATGCCCTCCTCAGCAACATTCATTCATAAATTATAATGGTTTAGAAATATTCTTTAATAATCTAAACCAGTTTAAAATGAAAAATTTGAAGGTATTCAGTCCAACAAAGCGATCATGGTTAGTAGCTGAGGTTAAAATTTCTTACAATAACCAATCCAAAGCATCCAATTATCCAAAAGTCAAAACTTCCAAAGATGATGAATTGATTCTATTCCAGCATTGGAGCGATGATATAGAACTACTCGAAGAATTCAATGCCCTAAACCTCAATGGATCAAATGAAGTTAAGAGATTAATTACTTTGATAAAGATGGAATTAGAAATACCTATGAGATTTCTTGATATTTTTTTGACGCTGCGTTTAAAGATCTGGCTCCTATTGTAATCTAGGAAAGTTCCCCGCTTATCAACCTAAGATTGTAAAAAAATAGTCAGGCCAATAACTATTGACATATATTCAACACCACCACCTGGGGTAAAGGTTGCTAGTGACTCAGCAGCTCAGATCGGATTTCAATTACATCTGTGGCAACATTTGTAGCACAAAATGTTGCTCAAGAAGTTGTAAAAATACCTATGGTTGCAACATATTTGGGAAAAGGAGCGTATCCTGGATATTATATTGATGCAAATTTTCAAGCCGCTGGATAATTTATTACATTTGTATCGGGGTCTGTGCTTAAAATGGACTAAGAGGTTATGAACGATTGAAATAAGTTTCAAAATTGAGGTATGAGCTTAAAGCAAATGATATAGATCTTAGAGGTAAAGATGCAATGTTTAATGATTTATTAAATGAAGCCTTCAAAGCAATTGGTGTAAATAAGTCTCAATAGTATGTTTCTAAATGGACGAAAGATGCCAACGGAAATTCAATACCTGTTTAATAGCGAGTTATTGGTGGTGATGAAGTAAGTATTAATTTTTCTCATCCAATTAAGGCCAAGATGCTCCGCATATTGGATGGCAAAACTCAAGGAAAAGATCAGAAATGCGGCGGTCAAAGGTGCATATTTTACTTGATGAGGTTCCAGCTGGAGGAGGGTCAAAAAAGTAATAGTTAGAATGAATTTAGTTTATAATGAAATAATTAGAAGTTTAGCAGAGAATAATATTAGTTATTATTTATTTAATGAATCTGAGTATGATAGTTTTATGAAAATAGTAGATAATAATTTTATTAATTATGAAAATGAGAATTATTCATTCTTATGGGAAAAAATAAATAAAGCCAATAGAGAAAGTATATCTTTAGTTAATGGATGGAAGTATTCTTGTGATTTTACGACTAGATTTAGAGATGTTTTATTGTTTCTTGATCCAATAGAAGATACCAAGTTAATAATAAAATTAAATTCTGAAGATCTATGTACTTTGCTTGAAGATACATTTAGTTTTGTGTACTATCTATCAAATGAAGAATGCACATTCTTGATGTGTTTTAATGACCATGATTACTTAATAGTATCAGGAATATCAACTCAGTTCATAAAAGATGTGAAAAATAATTTGGAAGTTAGTTAATATTTTAAATTATGTCTAAGAAATTAAAAAAGATAACAGGTGAGCTTTTAGAGTATTTTAATACTGAGATATTGTGGAGTGGTAAAGATGGGTTGCCTTTAATGTGTGACATCAATGAGGCATTTGGTGACAAATTAGAGAATGATCATAATTGTATAGGATGTCATTTATATAGAGAGTCAATTTATATTGAAGCATTTTTAAAATGTGCTCATCACTTGAAAGATGATTTTCATTTTTTTTCACTTTATATTATGCATTTGTATTTGTTTACAGAGAAAATAATGGAGGTTCTGAAAATAGTTGGTTTACCCGAATCCTATAGAGAAGAAAAGATGGTTATTGTAAAAGAAATAAAGTTATGGGCAAATTTTTTAAAACATCCTAAAGCTTTTATCCTAACGCATCATCCTAAGTATGTTTTTGAAGGTGATGATCAAATTCACGAAATCGATAAGGAGAATAATACTCGTAAAAAGGAAGATAAATATAAAATAATATCTCCAGCTTTTCTAGAGAAATATTATTCAGGCGAAGATAGGAATAAATCAATGAACTTAGCCTCAGAGCTCAAGCACAAAAGAAATGTACTAATAATTCTTCCTGATCTAATGCGAATTACAGTCGAATTTAAAAAGTTTGCTCAATTATTCGTGAATCTAATAAAAGAGAACAAAGTATATGCAGAGATGCTTAATGATGTTGGAACTCTCCAGGACTATTGGGATAAAGAAGAATATCCGGATTTAAAGAGATTATAAGTTATTGCCTAGCCAGACAAGTTTCTAACTTGAGCTCAACGAAAAGTCGGTTAACACTACCTTGAGTTAAATGAATTGCATTTAATTGACATTGGATTATTTTGCAACTAATTCAAGGTATTTGATTACTCTTTTCATAGCACCAATTTACACCTTTTTCATTTCAATCTTCATTTAAAATTATTTTTAACAAATCTAAATTAATCTGTACCACTTTAAATCCATTAATAGAGATTTTATCTTTGTCTATGAAATCCGGCAAACATAGTCTATTGTTATAATGTTCAATACTTGGGTAAATAGTATAGGTTGTCCCGATAGGTGTTTCGATATAAAGTTCTCCCGTCTCACTTACATAAGCTGGAATTGTTCGAATTTGTATTATGTTGTCGACTTCCGTAGTTCCTAATTCTGGAAATGTTTCTATAATCAATAGTGGCTTTGAAGTTTCACGGTTAAACTCTTTGTAATTAATTCTCACTAAAACATCTGTAAGGTCAAATCCTTCTTTTCGTAATTCTGCCAATTCAATATTGTTTTCATTTGCAAACTCAATGGCTTTTTTTTCAAGATAGTCGTTTACCTTGAAATTTCCAATACCTGAAAATTCTTTTGCTTTCCTAGTCCAATTATCAAAACCGTTAAGATCAGGAAACAAAATCACCTTCCTTCCCTTTAAAACCTTACATATAGCATATGTCAAATTCTCAATACCACCAGTCGCTAACCAAATAAATTGTGGAAAATAAACACTGGCAAATATTGCGGTCTTTTCACTTTCAACTAATGCGACCTGTTTTGATTTATCATTTAACAAATGTTCTCCAAACAAACATTGCCTTAATTCAAAATCTGGAAGTTGCAAAATGGAGTGAACCATTGTAATATGACTGAATGGTTCTTTTACTCTTTTACCCGTCTTGGCTTTATAAAGCATTATTTTACCAGTTCTAACTTTACCATTTATATCCTTTTGCCAAAATATTGTTGCACCTGCTTGGCATTCATAATTTGGATAATCTTTGTGTTTAAATCTATGTTTTGAACTACCGATACAATAGTTACTTACTAATTGACTGGCAATTTCTGGACCAAAGTAATGAATGAGGTATTCCACAAATTTGTTTGACATTGAAATTTGAAAACCATTTTGGTCTATTTGAATGGACCTATTGACAAGTTCGTTTGGAATATGGGAAAAAGTTAGCGGCTCTTTGTTCGTTGTAGATTTTTTAATACTTGGAATCTTATTCTGATAACAGTACTCAGATTCCAAGGCTTGAATTCCTGATAAGCATAAAACTTCATTGACTGCTTCAATGAATGTTGATCCATTATGCATTATAATAAAATCAATTGGATTTTTACCTTTAGCTCCACATCCAAAACATTTGTAACCACGACCTGGAGTTACAAAAAATGATGGAGTTCGCTCTTTATGGAATGGACAAAGTCCCTGGTATCCGTTCCTATATGGTTTTAATTGAACAAAAAGCTCGATAATTTCTAACAATGGGACCTCTTTAGCTGCATGTATTGATTGTTCCGAAATTTTCATAGTTTGTTTTCATTATTGTCCTTTTTGTCCTTAGCGTCCCTAAATCTGTATTTGAGGACAAAAAGGACAAAAAGGACATTTAGCTTTTGAATTTTTTTTCATAATCCCCATGAGCAAGTTTTTTAAACAAGTTTTGATTCTTTAAAAACCTATCAACTGCTTTTTCATCAAAGTAATTTCCGCCTCGACTTTCAACTTCCCTACCTATTGATATTGCTTCAGCAGTAGTAAATCTATCAGGTAAGGCATTATATAAATTCTGTTTATCATTTGTTAGCATAATAGAAGGATTACTACTTTGCAATATGTCCAAAACCTTCATTATATTTCTTTGAAAATAGATACAAAGCTTTGCCGCACCTTGTACCGCTTTTAATGATATTTGGTTTGTTTTATTGTCATTCATAATCTGTAACGTCAAAGCCAATCGGACAAAATGAATATCAAACTTGCTCAAAACTTCACCTTTTAGACTATCCGCATTATCATTTACTTGCTTAATATGCTCTTTATGCCAATCATAAAAGAAAATCTTAGCCTCTGGACTCCAAAAACAAATCTTCGGCTTCGAATGCCCTGATTCTTCATCGACAATTATTGGATTTGATTGCCTATAATTATATATCCATTCGCTGTAATCTTTTAACAAAGTTTCATTTAATTCAATATCATTAATGGGTTGCTTCTCTGAAAATTCAGGAAAAGCAAAAAGGAATCTTTGAATAAACCCATTATCAGATTTACCAGCTGGAAAAAGTTTTGGTATAACTCTTGGTTGTAAACCTCCTATAATATTAATAAATGGTTGCGGCAACCACAAAGGTATTGGACTTTTAACTCGGTCAATTGATGTCGGCTTACTACACCAAAAAGAAAGATAAATAGTAGTCTGATCTCCTTTGGAATAATTGTTCATTCCCTCAAGGAAAGTTGCCAATTCATCACTTACAACTACACAACCACGATCATTATCTGCCAACCGTTGGTGTAGTATTTCTGGAGTAAAATTATTCAAAACAGTTTTTACTAAAACAGGTTTAATATTCCCAGGTTGACTTTTTCTATTTTTTTTGCTTACTGCCTGTAAGGATTCAAACTCTTCAAATTCATTTTTGAATTTTTTTATCGATGAATTGTCAATTTCTTGGAATGGCTTAAACATTAATTCTAGAGAATGGCTTTTTGCTGCACCTGGATTTCCAATTTGGGCTATGTAAAAACTAGGAAATTCAAACCATGATTCCTTTACTTTTACCTTCGCACTTTTCCCAATGGTCGTTGAGATGGCCGAAAGTATAGCAGTGCCAGTATAGTCACTTGGAAAGTTCAATGATTTGCTGCATTCAATAATTAACTCTCTGAAAGGATAAGGCAAAATATCAACAGGAAAAGGGTTTTCTTTATTTTCATTTTCTTCAGTGAATTCATTGTTAAGTTTTTCAAATTCAGAATTAATATCTTCAAATTTATTACTATTTATGAAGTCAGATTTTGTTTTAGGCTCTCCGTAATTAGAATGTCTTTTCTGTTCATTTAACGAAGAACCCTCCGAGGTATTCATTTGATCTTTCATTACTTATTTCCTTTTCTAATTTTTAAATAACTTTCTACTGGCAGATCTGAACCAGAAGAATAATCCTTTCTCCCCTTCTTCATCCAGGCATCTAATTCAGACTTAAGGAACCTTAATTTTTTTGCTCCTTTATGATAAGGAATTGACCGATTTTGAACCCATGAGTATATTGTAGCTTTGGAAGGCTTATCAGGTAAATATTCTCGAAGTTCTTGAAGATCGAACCAACGATCATTCTCATGATATTTTTTCTGGATTTCTGGATTGTGTTTGAGTTCAAGCAAAATATTTTCGATGCTATTAAGCTTTGCCTCAATTATTTCAAATGGATTTTGCATATAGCTGTTTTAATTAGCTACAAATATCCAAGGTGGTTTTGGTGGTCTAAAAAGTGGTTTTGGTGGTTTTAGTGGGCAGTCCTATTTTATTACAGTTTAGTAGTGAAATATTTATATAAATTGCTGTTTACGTAGTCATTTTCATCAAATGTAACCGTTTCAAAGATTGATAAATACTTATTTGCAAACCTAAGATATTCCAAACTTAACTTACCGCTCTTATCCGTTCTATATATTTCATTTAATGCCCAGCCGAATTTTTTTTTATTAACTTTACCAATTTTAATCTTTTGCGATAATATAGGAAATGAACCATTTTCAAAATATTGCATTAAAGCTTTGACTAAAGAATCATAATCATTTTCTTTTATCTGACTTTTAAATTGGAAAAGATAGTCTTCAATAGTTGATTTTAAAAAATTGTTTTCTTCTTTTTCCTGATTTGTAAGTTTAGATTTAAAATTCTCCTCTTCGTTGATTTCTATTTTTTGTAATATTCGTTTGATTGTAACAATATTTTCATACAAGTTACTAATTATGCTTTTTTGTGACTGAGGGACACATTTCATATCTAAATATGTTATAAAAGCATCAGGATCTTTTAAGATTATATCCCAAGCTTGCTTTTGCTTCCCTATTTGAATTCCATATTCAAACCATAAATTTTCACTAAAACCAATTATATTTAAATGACTAACCATTCCTGAATCATAAATTTGTCTATATGTATTATCATAATGAAATGGTTGAATCATTGATTGAAAAATTGAAGTTATATTTTCCAATAAATATTCCACTTTATCAACACCAGGATTAATATCAGATTGAACACCTCTAAAGTATCCATTCACATAATGATAAAGTGGTATTCTTTTTCCAATAATTTCTTCATTATTCGAATGAGATTTTAAAACTTGCAAAGCAGATAAATAAACTGGGACTTGAATTTCATAATCTATAACAATTGAAAAATTGCTTAGCGTATCTAAAGTAACTGTATACTTATCTAATATATCTAAGAAGGAAAGAAAATCATGATCACCCTCAAGAAGGTGCTCATTAAGTCGATCTTTTTTGACACTAATGATATACTTTGTCATACTTTTAATTGAAATAGGTTTCTACTTAAAATTCGTTCTTATCAAATTAATTTTTCCTACTTTGCATTACCGTAATTAATGATTCCATAAGGCTTTTACTGAAAAATAAATTTGATATAGATTAACCAAAATCCATAATTTTTGAAATTATATTTCTCTTTTCATTGTCTTCAAATCCAGCAAAATAATTTTGCGTTGTCTTTTTATCACTATGTCCGAATAATTCACCGACCAGTTCCATTGAGCCACCTGACCGAATTAAATTCGTTGCAAAACTATGTCGTGCCCAATAACTGGAGATTTCTTCAGTAATACCGTTGTCTTTAGCCAGTATTTTTAAATTCTGGTTTATAAAACGAGTAAAGTTTTTAATTTTATCAAATTTCGTTAATTCCGAATCCAGATCGGAAACGATTGTGAAGATATGATTTTTTGGATTCTTAGTCGTATTGGAGTATTTGGATAAAATATTTTTCGAATATTCATTCAAATAAATAGTGATTGTTTTTAAGTTCGACTTAGATGTTGTCCTTGTTTTCGCTCGAATAAATGTCAATTCATCCCCATTTAAATTTTCATATCTAAGTAGAGCAATGTCTTTGACATTGATCCCATTACATAAATAAGATAGAAACCAGAAATCTCGGGCTTTTTCCTGTTCCGGTGTTTTGGGAATTGCATCGAAAAGGATTTTAAGTTGCGATTTATCCAGTGCTTTCTTCACGGATTTAGAGCTTGGAATCTGATATTTCCTTTTGCCGAACGGATAAAATTCGGGTTCAATATCTTTAGCTGCGATCGCATTATTAAAAATTGCTCTAAGTGAACGTAAATACATGGATATTGTAGTTGTACTTCTATTCAAAGTTCCAGTCATGTGCTTTTCATATAATTCCAGCCAGTTCGAAGTAATTTCTCTGAAATTAAGTGATTCAATCTCTTTGCCGGATAACTGCTTTGAGAAAGCCAATAATGATTTTAAACTTAATTCATACATTTTGGCTGTTCCAATTTGGTCCAAAGATTTAAATCGTTCAATCTGTTCTTTGTATTTGAAGATCAAATTTTGACGGTCACCTTTACTCGTGTACAGCTTTTTTTCAAACTCAAAAAACGAGAAAGGGACCAAATCTTCAGCTTTATCAAAAGCCATTTTTTCAATATCCTTTAGCTTTTCTCTTATATCTCGGATCTCTTGTTTAGGCTTTGAAGTAATCCAGATATTTTGAAACTCTTTTTCGGTAAACTCAAAAGAAGTGGAGTATAACTTTTGAATCCTGGGTTCTGTTGTAAAGACCCTGAGTTTGACTGGATATTTACCATTATCTTTTTTTCTTCGTTTGTCTAAGGCAATTGAAATGAAAACCTTTTTATCCATTGTTTAAAAGTTTGTATGCAAATGTAAGTCATTTGCATATGATTTGCATACAGAAACTATGATTACTCATATAATAAATATGAATAACATGATACTAAATGACTGAAATACAGCATATTTATAAGAACAAACGAGAAATAATCTAGCAAACAAAGTATATAATATTATGCTTTGGGAGCAGGGGGTCGAGAGTTCGAATCCCTCCGCCCCGACTGAAAACCAAGGAGTTATGAAGTAGTTTTCATAGCTCCTTTTTTATTTGCCAGCGATTTGCCAGCATATTTTTCCAAAATTTAACTTATAAATTCAAATTGAAGTATTTTTAAATTACTCACATTTGTACTATGGATTTCATTTGCCTGTCCGATTAAGCTCTTTATTCTCTTATCGAGACAGTAGTTGCACGGTTAAAAGATAAAGAAGGAATAAAAGGAGACAATTTGATTTCTTACTAAGAGACTATGTCAAAACTATAGATAAAAAGTAAGTCAATCCTTCAAAAATCAAACTATAAAGTTAAATATTCGATTCTCATAGGAAATAAGTACAATGAGTTTATTTGTGTTTTATATTTTACTCCTTATATCTAGGTGTGGCCTTTTAAGTGGTGTTTAATGTGCTGCCCTCCTATAATTATTTTTTTCACAAAAAAAACAGATATTTCACATATAGTGTAATCCTTTCTCTTCTTTAGGTTAAAATAAGAATTTAAATATCAATTATACAAATAAGTACTTTATGCAATTAACTTGCAAGAAATACTTAAAAATTTAATCTAAGGACGTTTCATTAAAAAATTATCTACATTTGGATTTAAATTGATTAAAAATAGAGTTGAGCATAAAACAACACCTTATAACTGTATAAACGCAATTGTGTAATATAATAATTTGACATTACTTATATAACATCATTAAAATTACAAATAGGTCAGTAAATAAGCTTTTCTGTGAGGAATGTGAATTGCTCAACACAAATGAAAAAAAATAATTTATTTAATCACCGCTTGAAATATAAAATTTGACTTAATGGAAGTCATTTGCCTATCAGATGAAGCTTTTTATGCTCTTATTGAAACAGTAGTGGCTCGTATTAAAGAAAAGGAAGGTTTCAAAAGAGATAAATGGATTTCTGATGAAGAAGCTATGTCAAAACTTCGGATTAAGAGCAAGACTACACTACAAAAATTAAGAGATGAAGGAAAGATTCGATTCTCTCAACCAGAAAAGAAAATAATTCTCTATGATACCGATTCAATCGATGTATATTTGGAAAAACATTCAAAAGACACTTTCTGATGGAAAATGTTGAAAGTAAATATATAAAGGGATTTAATGCTGGGTATTTTCTTGCTAAATACGAACCAAAGGTATTGCTGGAATTGTTGGAACATATTCACTCAATCAATTCGTATATTTCAGGTATGAACTTTGGACAAAAGGAATTTCAATTTGAGATTGATAATTCCCAATTAGAAAAACTTAAATACATAAGACACCAAAAGGACAATTCTAGGGATTTAGTATAACTAATTTTAAGCATCTGAAATGACAAATATTACTTTGGCAGAGTATATTTTAAGATACAACTCTGATACTTTACCCGATGTGAAAATGTCTGAGCAAATTACTAATTGTGTTATATTGAAATTAGTTTTAGGACTTCCTACTCCTGCAAGAAGTAATCCTAAATCATATAATAGCATTTACTTTATTTTAGAAACAGAATCCAGAAAATGCGTTAGTGTTGTCTATATTATGGAAGAGGACTTGCATGTTTTCACTAGCCCTAACTACCGAAAAAAAGGATTCATTAAAAATGCAATGGTAGATGCTATTTTTCCTAATCTATTTAAGCATAATGA
The DNA here is from genome assembly GCA_016712225.1 of Candidatus Defluviibacterium haderslevense. NCBI lineage: Bacteria > Pseudomonadati > Bacteroidota > Saprospiria > Saprospirales > Saprospiraceae > Candidatus Defluviibacterium > Candidatus Defluviibacterium haderslevense. The sequence continues at coordinate 4,630,895 of JADJRL010000003.1, forward strand.
TTCTATTGAAATTAGTCTTCTTAATGATGAGGAGTCCGATTATAATATTTCTATTAAAGTAGCTGAAAGTCTTGGTTTTCAAAAAATTGAATTTGATGAAGATAAATTTGTTTTATGGAAAAAAGACTTTGAAGTTGAAATCTTCAAGTATTAATGAGTCAACGGTTTCCATTTTTTGAAATGGCTGTTTGATTCATAATTACTATGTTTATTATTCGTAAGTTATATTTGTATTAGGACTCAATCACTATATAAGAAGGTTCGATGTTTCATTGATATTTAGAAATTTTACTCCATGAAAAAAGTTAAATTCTTCCTTTGTCTCTCTTTTTTAAATTCATTATTTGCATGGGAATTACTTGCCAATAGCGTAGTAGTTATTCCGATTAATGAAAAAGAAGGTCCTGAAACTATTATAAATGCCGATAATTTATATCTCAAAGATGCTCTTATACAATATAAGGATAAATTATTAAATATACCTATTTGCTTATCTAATTCATAATTCAAGAATGTTGACCATTATTAATGTTTTCTTAATACTACTTTCAATTCCTGTATTGGTTATACCAATTGAAGGAAAATTAATAGACAATGCTTCTAAGAAACCATTCAAATTAACCAATAAAGGAATAAATTTCTATGTTTGTGTAATAGTTCTAACATTAATTGCAATTTTTAAAGAATATTTAATAAGCCAAGGCGAAATAGCCAGAGAAACTAAAGAAACAGAATTTCGCTCAGAGGTTAAAAGTGTCACTAATAAAATAAGTACAAAACTTCAGTACTTAGATACAATAGAGCCTCAAATTGATAAAATTCATGCATATACACTTGCGACCCTAAATGAGAGATATCTTAATTTAAAAAAACTTGATAAGTTAAATCAGAAGATTGAACAAATAATTAATGATGAATCTAATAAAATAGCTCAGAATAAAGGAGAACTTACCTTCTTGGGGAGTCCTCACTTTGAGAAAATAAATTCTGAGAAACAAGAATATTATCTCAAAATTGCTTTGACTAATATTGGGAACAGAACAATATCGAAATTTAAAGATAGTACTATTTTATTAATTTTTACCGATGACACTCTTCATACACTTATTAAGAAAATTTATCTTGAACAAATAACTACTCCCTTATCTTCTATTCCTTCACAAAATAAGATTGGTCGGGGTGTCATATGGAGCTATATTTTCGATTTTGATGGAAAAACTTTAGATAATATTAAATATAATTTATACCTCAAAACAACTATAAAGTACTTGGATATATTAACAAATAAGACAGATTCATTGGTGGGGTACTTCTCATGGCGAAATTTTGAAATGAACAAAAATCAATTTATAGGAAGTCCAAAACGGGATATTACTCTAATAAACAGAAACTTATAACTTCGTTTTATCTTGATGCAAAAATGGGCAACAATGTACTAAACTTAATCAAGTCTTTGATGTATACAATAATTGTATTCTAATAAAGAATAGATATCATTATGATCAGTGGCAACCTATTCACATTAATTGATTGTAATTTCTAGAATGTTACTTATTTTCTTCAATATTTTGAAATTCAAAAAAGATGATCAAATTCTTGAAGAGATGAAAAGTTAGATAGAATTATATGAGCACCAGACAATAAAAGTTCATTGGCGCTCGTCTTTCCTGTTAAAACCCCAATCACAGGTATGCCTGCTGAATTCCCTGCAATCATATCATCTTTACTATCTCCTATATAAATTGAATGTTTCGGGTTGGCCTTTAGGGTTGAAATCGCTCGATGAATAAGTGTAGGACTTGGTTTTAGTTCTTCCATTGGAATGTTATCATCACGGCCAAATACTTGTGTAATGATAACTGAAAGATTATTTCTTTCTAAAATTAGTTTAATCGCTTCAGTTGAGTTGGTTGAAACAATTGCACAGTTGATATTCATCTTCTTTAACCATAAAAGTGTATTTACAACATTCGGTAGCAGAATAGCGTTTTTAGAGGCTTTGATTTCAAATTTTGTTATTACTGATGTGGCAATACTATGAATTTCCTTTGCCTTTAGGGGATTGAATTGTTTTTGCAGATATTTATATGTAGCAACCCACATCTCATATGGATCATTCATTGGAACTAAATAGTTCTCATTCACTCCATTCTCCAAATAAACAACTTTTAGTTCTTTAAAAAGTTGTTTTAAATCTAAATCCGAAAATAATTGTATAAGCGTCCTATCAAAATCAGTTATAAGCCAATTAATTTTATTCATTTTACTAAATTATACTTGCTTAAATCTCTATTAATATTTCAGATAAATTTTTCCACACTGATTCAAACCATTGTGAAACTTCATTGGCAAGTTCTACTTCACTTTTTGTCCCATCAAATTGTAATCCAACCATTTTAACACGCTCTCCCCTAAAGTCCCAAACTTTAATATTTTCACCACCTATATTTATTGGTGTTTCAGCCAATGGATATATACCAAAAAATACTATTTTAGGTTGTATCATAATCATTTTAAATAACGGTGAAAATTTATGTTTTCGAATACTCAGTAAAATATCTATTTCTGGAAATCGTATTTTAATATCAGAAAAATAGTGTACAAATTCATTTGCAAATCGATTATTTCTTTCCTGAATTGATTTTTTATAATCTTCATTTACTTTAAGATTATCAACCTCACAGGGAACAAACATATATGCTTTGCAATCAGGGACTATTAAACGTAAATACAGTCGACGAGGTTTATAAATTCCATTTAAAACACCCTGTAAAAACTCTGTCAATAAATTGTAAAATGTTTCTCCAGAATAAGCTGCAATATTGATTTCGATTACCGCCTGCTTAAACGCAGTATGAAGGAAAGGGCGCAGATCAGTAAAATGAACTGCAACAACAGATTGATCAAATCGTGATTTCTGCGGAGTTGATACTATAGAGTCAAATATAATATACATCATAGCTCCTGCAATTGCAAGAAGCATATACTTCTGCGATGAAACAAATGCTTGTATTGGTGGAAAGATTTGGGCAAATAGACTAATTACTAAAAATAGCAATATAACAACCTTAATACCATTATTCTTTTGCTTATTCCAAAGATCTCCAAGTTCATTAATTTTTTTTCTGAACTTAGTATCGTTTTCTGGCATATATAAGTTTTTAGTTTGTTGAGTTATGGTTTTTTTAATTTGCTTAACTTTACTTTAGTTGTAATCATAAAGCTTTGCCTTCATTGCAAAAATAGGCATTTTAACTTCTGAATTTATTAATTTTAGTGTTTAATATTATTTTACACATCTTTTATTATTTAAATATTCTTCTAAATAGTACCAAGCCAAAGAGAGTGCATCAATTCAAATATTATCATATTTCGGCCTCATTATCCCAAAGTCCTTTTCTTATGTTCACGTGATGCCGAGTTCTTGAATTCAGTTATATACATCTCAATTTAGAAATTGCTTAAAAATATCTCACATTTGATCATTTGAATAATGTAAAACTTATACCCCCCAATTTTTTAACAGAAAACAAGTATTTCATGCATTCTAATTGCAAAATTTACTTAAATCTTTCAAATTAAGTAAGATTTATTAAATATTATATATATTTGGATTTTAATTTTATAATGCAATAGATGAAGCATTTATTTTTTTTCTTATTGATTCAATTAAGTTCATTTTTTACATACTCCCAAAGCGTAGGAAGCTATGAAATTGACCCTACATATAAAGTAAATCCTACCTATAAGGTTAAGCCTACTTATAAAGTAAAGCCAACTTATGAATCTAAAGGAGATTATAAAGTAAAACCAACTTATAAAGTAAAACAAAAAAGCAAACCAGCACCAAGTTATAACATTCAACCTACCTATGAGTATAATCCTACTTATGAAACCCAAAGTGATTACAAAATTGATAATCCAACATATAATGTTAAATTAGATAATCAAACAAAAGTTGGATATGAAATTAATCCAACTTACGAAACAAAAGGAGGTTACAAAGTTGACCCTACTTATAAAGTTGATCCAACCTACGAATCTAAAGGTGATTACAAGGAAAAGGGTGACTATCAATCCAAAGGTGATTACGAGTCCAAAGGTGATTACAAAGAAAAGGGTGACTATCAATCCAAAGGTGATTACGAGTCCAAAGGTGATTACAAAGAAAAGGGTGACTATCAATCCAAAGGTGATTACGAGTCCAAAGGTGATTACAAAGAAAAGGGTGACTATCAATCCAAAGGTGATTACGAGTCCAAAGGTGATTACAAAGAAAAGGGTGACTATCAATCCAAAGGTGATTACGAGTCTAAAGGTGATTACAAAGAAAAGGGTGACTATCAATCCAAAGGTGATTACGAGTCTAAAGGTGATTACAAAGAAAAGGGTGACTATCAATCCAAAGGTGATTACGAGTCCAAAGGTGATTACAAAGAAAAGGGTGACTATCAATCCAAAGGTGATTACGAGACTAAAGGTGATTACAAGGAAAAAGGAGACTATAATACTAAGGGAGATTACGACACTGAAGGTGGATATGATTCAAAGGGAAGCTTTGAAGCCAAGGGTGGAAATAATACTCAAGGAAGTTATGAAACTAATGGTGGATATGGTACCAATGGTCGCAACACAATTAATGGAGGATATTCAACTATTGGTGAAAATACTTTAAATGGAGGAATTTTCACCAATGGAGGTAATAGTACCAGTGGTGGTTATGGAACAAATGGGAATAGTACTGTTCCATTCGAAACTGATTATGGCGGTATTGTGAATAACACTTTTAGAAATGGTTTTAAAGAAGCATTTTCAATAAAGAATATTCACTTTGGTTTAGATGCTATAGGCCTTGTTCCTGTAATAGGTGAATTTGCCGACGGAGTAAACGCTATTGTTTATATTACTGAAGGAGATTTTAAAAGTGCTTTCTTATCCGGTATAAGCATTGTTCCTGTTGTTGGTGATGCATCTGGTAAAGGAGTAAAATATTTAAAAAAGGTTGATGACGTCATTGACTTATCTAAAAAAGGTGAGTATACTAAAGATCTTGCCGCAAAAGGTGGAAAAAATATTATACATCATATCGCTTCTAATAAGCATCTTTCTAAGTACACTGCTCAGTTCGAAGTAATTGCAAACAAATATGGTTTAGAGCTTAATGGGGCTTGGAATAAAGTGGATATTTCTGATGTTGATCATTATTCTAAGCATCCGGCACAATATCACGAGTTTGTTCTAAATGGAATGAAAGCTGCAGATTTAGAAGCTGCAGGAAATCCAACTAAATTTTTAAAGTTGTTTGATAAATATGTAAAACAACCACTTTTACAAAATCCTAATATACTTAATAAAACAGGTTGGTGATACAATGACTAAATATTATTTCTTAGCTGAAAATTTAAAACCAAGTACAGCTTTTGCCTGTACCAAAGAAGCTACGCCAATAGCTCATGAATTAATATCCAAAGTCATAGAAAAGTCTGAATTACCTTTTGCATTATTCCTTAAAAAAGTTTCAAGAGGAAAAGGTGGATTGATAATAAGTGATGATTTGTCAGGATTGAGACATATATGGTTAGATTATCAACCAAATAATCTTGCGTGGCCACTAATGTCTGAAAAGATGAAAAGTGTAATAAGCGCACAATTAACCGGCAAGGAAGGAATTATATGGATAAAGGCTATTATAAATGGTGCGGATGAAATTAAGGAATATTATATTCCAAGATTTCGACAAAAACTTGATGTGCTTGATAATCAAAAAACTATATTCGTTAAGGATACTTCTCATATTATAAAACCAGTTTTTTCTCTTTCAAAAATTATTGATTATCATTTGTTTTTTGCGCCACAAGAATTTTGGGAAATTACTTCAGGTTTGTATGTTAGCGAAACTCTAAAAAAAATAATGCAGAAAGAAAAGTTGACCGGGATATCATTTGAATATACTTCAGTTTTGTAAAATCAAAGCTTTAATATAAATGACTCCTTATTTTGGATAACAAAAACTTCTACTCATTACAACCTAAAAAATATATCCCATCTTTAAAAATAAATAACCAATTTTCAGATCAATTTCATTAGTAGGATAAAAGTCAATGTTATTATCTTCACTCCATATTTGGTAATTTTTATTAAAATAATTTGATAAATTCAAACTATATCCCATGCCTAATAATACATGATCACCTCTAATTTCTAAGCCGCCTGAAATTCCGTAAATGTATTCATTCATTGGGCGTTGACCAGAAATCACAGGATAGTCTTTGAGACTGAAAAAGTCATATTTATAATTATCACTAATTCTATCATTTACACCTAACTTATCTAGACAAAAAATCCCTCCGGTTCTTTTTGCACTAATAATTTTATTAATAAATCCCTCAATAAAAATGAAGCTGAATTTAAATTTAGTTGATACTCCGACTTCTTGAAATTGCAATTTCGCATTATTTGTATTATAGCTATATTGGTTCTCAAAATTATATTCATAATTATTTCCGGAATTATAAAATCTAAACTGCTTTGAAGTGTAATGCACAGAAAATTCAATTAAACTGGCTTTAGATGTTTGAACGCTCATAAATATGGAAGGTGAATATCCAAAACTAGTTGAATCTTTAAGATCTGCATCTGCTCCAGAGATTTTCGCATAATCGCGTCCCGCAGAAAATGCCAAACCGAATTCTACCCGATTTTTTTTAATTGGTTTGTATTTGACTTCTGTTTTTCTTATAGTTAAATGCTTTTCATATTCATTGAGTTTATATGCGATATCCAGACCTTTATTTCCATTATTAAACTCAGCGATAATCACATCGCATTTTGGACAGTTCAAAATTATAGTTGCAATTGTTCCGTGATATAATTGATTGTCTTTAAATTCACCTGTATATATTACCCAATGTCCCTTTTGTTTTTTATCAGTTAATTTTCCAATATAAAAATTATCATTCAAAAATTGCCCAACAAAAGTGCTTGAATCATTAAATGTAATAGTCCCGTTCCCATTTTTAATTCCATTTAATTTTACTTCTCCACTATATTTACTCTTATTTGGAATAATAATAGTTGCATTGCCTACCATGGTATCATTTCTCCACCTCCCTTCAAAAGTTGTTCCATCAACATTGGTTATTTTACCTTCTCCATGTTTGTGGCCATTTAATAATTCACCCTCATATATTTTACCATCATTGTATAATAATTTTCCTATAACTTCCTTTTTCCTAACATCAATTATTTTATCCCTATCTTCAGATTTGTCTTTGAAGTTGTTATTCGAATTCTGATGAGTCTTAAGAACATGATTATTTATTTTTTTAGGTACTTCTTTTTGTTGAGTTTTAATTTCCTTATTTATTATTTTCCAATCCCCATTGCTTTTTACAAAATATTCATAGATAGTAAATTCACCATTAATTATTTCAAATATTTCTCCACTCTTAGTAATATTTTTTCTCAACAAATTTAATTGAACCATTGCTACATTCGTATCTAATCTTTCTACAATTTCTAATATTTTATCGAATTCTAAGTCACCTACTTTTACTTCAATATAAGAATTTCCATAAGCCTTATCAATTTGAATTCCATTAAGGGCAAGTTTCTCTCCTTCTAATGTCAAATGCGCTTTTTTAATAACGTCTCCTTGCATTTCTAGTTTTAAAAAATTATTTTCTTCAAACTTCTTATACTTTAGTATTCTTGAATAATTTGTCTCCAAACTTAGATTAATTTTTCGAGTTTCTATACCTGGCACATTGTGCTTTTTTATTATTTGCATTTCAGCTTCATTGGGCATTAGTTTCCCTTTTAGGAGATCTTTTAATTTTTCTGTGTATATATTGTTGTACATTACGGATATACTATCATGATAAATAATACCAGTAATCTCTCTTTTTGAGATTTCATAAGGCACATTATTTTTATCAGTAAAATAACTATAAGTAATATTATCGTCTTCAATTTTTTTTATAATTGACTTCATTACTCTTCCATCAATACAGTATATAATGTCTTGAGAGTATAATTTTAGTGGAAGTATTAAAAAAAAACTTGATGTGATTAATATCAAATTTCCTTGCAATTTCCAAATTTTCATAATTATTAGATTTTATATTTACTTACAAATATATTAAAAATATTTATAAGTAATTACGCATCTGAAATATTAATTTCTTGTATTTCAAATTATGGATATTTTTTGGTATATCAATTCTGAATTCCTATTAATACAATATAGAGTATCTTGATTAAATTCATTTAGGCAGCTTAACAAATAGTTGATTGGAAATTACAATTAATTGAATAATAACAAATAAATGCTTTGTTATTTGGCCTAAAAGTTTAAATTAAATAATAATTTCATTTTTAAATCTAGGCGTAGCTTTAAATATTGGGAATTTAAACAGGATTTGAATTTATATTATTTATTCCTCCACCCAATAGTATGTCAAAGCTAAAGAGAGTGCATCAAAAATCGGCATATTATGACTCTCACTTTGCCAAGTCTTGCGTTTCTTAGGTTCCCGCAATTCCAATTCCTTGAATTCAGTTAGTAGGACTTTAGCTATCTCATATTTGGTGACCGCTCCAAATTGCTCAAAAACATCTCTAACTTGATCCCTAGAGTATTGGACTATTTTGAGATTCTCTTCCGTTGCTAAGACAATAATTTTATCGATTAATCTGCGGACTCTTCTACCTACTCGAGAAGCCTTTCCTTCTGGGTCTTGAATTATAACTAGGTATGGTCTAAGATAATCAAGTGATCTCTTAATCCGCTCTAGCACCTTTCTATTACTTATAGGATTAATCCGAACAGATCCATAATCTAGGAGTTTTCTAGGATTCTCCAAATACACGAAACCAAAACCATTCGCATTAGGATACAATGCATAAACTATATTCTTCCTTTGTGTTGATTGAGTCATTGATTTATATAATTAGTTAGCCTAATAATAATTTGTTCAAGAAATTTAATTCTAGGGGTATTCTTTAATGTGTTATTGCTTTTTTTTATCTCCAATATGAGCATTTGTATCCTTTCAGTGAGTTGTCCTTTAATCAATTCTGATTTTGGTTCATAGAATGATTCTATCGATAATTCAAATATGTGATGGTAATTCAGAAGGAATTCAATCGTTGGTTGTCTTTGACCTTTTTCATATCTGGAAATATTTGAGATTTCTTTAAGGCCAATTAGAAATCCCATATCGCTCTGTGTTAATGGCGATTTTTTACGATACATCCTTAAATAATTTGATGGATGAGACATAAAATTAATGATTAGAAAATGATTAGCTTTCTAGTGTTCTAACTTTAGTCTTTATTCAATTCGATTCGTAGAGGGCAGAAATTGCCAAATTGGCAAATTTTTTCGCCAGCTTCGATTTTAGTATGGATTCCAAGTGTTCGATTAGAACATTTCAGGAAACTTATTAGGTTGTATTATGCCGATATTATATCACTTTCATTTCCATTTGAGATATGCATTTTGAAGCAAATTTGAAAAGGATTGCTAATAGCAATCCAATGGGATGAAAGGTATAATTGGTGTTTATTTTATTGGTTATTTTGGAATTGGTAGTTTATTATCCTGATTTTAGCTTTTTGAGTTATCCACAGGTTAAGTAATATTATTGATTAAATATCAAACAAATAAGTATCGGAATTGCTAGATTCATAATAATAAAAGTTTGAACTTGAGTGCATTATATTATCTTAATTAATATTAAGTAATTTCATTTTTATTAAACAATACTCCATCTCCTAAACTAGTACAATTTAACTTATCAAGAATTTCAAGAATAGAATTACCAATATTAATATAATTTCCGTGGTTAATTGCATAGAATTCTTCATCCCATCCTATTGGAACAACATGAACATCTACTTCATTATGTAATGTAATGGTTGCAAAAGCTGATTTTGATATAAGATCATTTTCAACGGAACTTATTTCAGTATTAAAATTAACAATTTTGGCTTCAATATCATATGATATAATTAAATCTTGAAATATTTCTAACAAATATGTATTGTTGAATTGAGTGTTTCCATTGCTTGTTTCAAAAATATACCTTGAAAGTTTAATATAAATTTCTTCTGGACTTAAGCCATTAATACTAATGCCTTGAGTTGTCATAGACTCGATTTCTTTATTATGTTTAACAAGGAAATGTTTAAAAATCACATCTGTTGAAATACTTGTATAATATTGAATTATAATTATAAAAGATATTATAATACAACTATCTCTGTTTTGTAATATTTCTGTAGTTAATCTTCTTTTTACACCCATATCAAATTATATTACTTATTAAATAGTTAATTTTTTATTATGAAAGCAACTATTTGTTGCCTAGAAGTTGCTATTTTATTTTATTTCCATTCCATGAATATTTTTATCTATTAAGTATTGCTTTATTTCAGGGTGAAGCTTCACAATTTTAATATCGATAAATTCTTGAATAAATGGAGCTACCCAATATTGACAGTTATCAGGTGGCTCTTGTCCAGAGTCTAGATAGTCTATTAAGTCCGATGAAGAAATTAACCTTGGATCAATCATTATTATTAATACAATAAAAAAAGAAGACACTAAACTAACATTTTTACTTATTTCCTCTAGCAAGCTTTTAACATTGGGGCCAATTTTAACTATATTTCTTTTTGTATATTCTTTTCCATTATTATGAACATAATTATTTAATTGTAAACTTAATTTATTCCAGTATGAATTTAAAGCATAAGTTTCAATTATATTTGATACTAGTGTATTTTGTTTAATTCGGTTCATATAATCTGCAAAACCTAGTTTTCTTTGTAAGTTCTTTGGAAGTTCATTTATTGTATTTGTACACCATGCAATTAATATTTTATCATCATCCCTAATTTTTTTGTTAACCCTAGTTGAATTTAATCCTTCTACTAATCTTTCAATTTCAATCTGGGTATTTTCACTACTTATATTATTCGATGAATTAATATCAAATACTTCCCTAGAATTGATTATTTCAAGTAAGTAAATATACAATAATAAATCATCTCGAATTTTTCGCACAAGTGTATTAGCATCACTAAAACATCCTATCGAGCAGCAATATTTTATACTTTTTAAAGTGTTAGCAGATGAATCAATTAGAATTGTATTTAATTCTAGATACACTTCATCTGATATGAAAGATATTATATGTCCGTTATCAGAGATTAAGTTTGAAAATTGTTGCAAAAAAAATATCATTTCATCAATATCGCTTTGAAACTTACCAAATACTTCTAAATCGCCAATTTTAGGTTCTTCGCCTAATGTATATATTTTATTTTTATATTCAGTCATATGTATTCAAATTTTTTAATATAATTGACTAATAAATTAATCCAACAAAATCGAAAGCAAATTACAGTTTTCTTTATCAATATTTTGACATACAAATATATCAAAATTTATTTTCATGAAAAAATAAACAGACTAAATAAATTTTTGCATAAAAGAACTGATGTTAATTTATCTACTGTTTTAAAGCAAATATTGGATATCTATAGAAAATAATAGATGGCTTATTGTAATTCATTTGTTTTAAAATCGATCTATATAATGAATTATCTTGTATTCAAGATAATAATTTTAAGATCAATCCAAATTCCAATATTCTAATTTCTATTAGAATATTTTGTAAATTTAGGTTATTTAGTGGTTTGTAATGAGTGCGCACTTAGATTTTTAAATGGGCAAGTAAAAATTAGTACTTAATATCCTTTAGTTTAATCTTAGTTTTACACCTCCGTTCACTAGACTTGGATAACATTGTTCCCTAGTTTATGTCATTCAGTTCTCTGGGTGTATGGAGTAGTGTAGTATCTATTTTCCTTTCCACTGTGATGGGTGAATTAGTGATTTATGATTCTCATTACTGATATTAATCAAACCTCGATATATGAGAGAATTGAGCGTTTTAGACACTATCTTAACTGACAATCAAGCTTTCTTCATAAATTCTGATCTGGTGATCCTATCTGGTAATTTCCTTCTTCCAGTATATCTATCTATCCAGCTTTAGTTTGTCTAATTATTACAAATAGCATTTTTATCTCTAACTCTGTAAATATTGCTAGGATATGCATTATTACGCAAATTATATTGGATTGCTTTTAGCAATCCAATGGGATGAAGAGTATAATTGGTGTTGATTTTTATAGGTATTTAAGGATTGTGTTTCTTGTCCTGAGTATAGGTTGTAGAGTATTCCACTGGTAATAATTACTGTAGTGCATGTTCCGTTGCAAATCTTCCAATTTGCGTAACTTTATCCAGAAGATCTAGATACTAATGATCTGACTATAGTACTTGGATATAGAATCATATCATCATATTCAATTCATTTTCCATTTGGATATTCTGAATCTAGAGTTAGAGAAATTATTGTTATACTTCCTATTGTTTATTAATCTCTATGAAATTTAAATTAGTTTAGAACTTATTTTATTTTTGTAATACAATCAGATATCGTGAGAAATGTCTGATCGATTTTCTTCATATAGTTGCATCAAAATTGTGGGGTTGTCCTATAGGATGCAGTATTGATTTTAACAATATATTATATCCATATTCTAGAAGACTTATTATCTTTAACGTATTGATACCACATGGCTGGCTATGGGGTGGTTCAATACAAATGAATTAATTGTAAACAAAAATAATTTAGCAAAATAAATAAGTTATTTGAATTTAATGGAATATTAATACAGTATAATTTAAAAAAAATGAATTTGATTTGAAAACTGGTGACAATATATCAAAAGATTTAATTTGGCTTATGCTAAGCATTGGAGTATAATTTTCTATTTGCAGAATTTATTATAATTCGCAATTTATCTTGAAAGGGGTAATTCTTAGAAGAAGCAGGATACCCAAATATTTCCAAAAAAGAATCATAACTCTTATTTAAATTATTTTCAATAATTTGTTTTTCTTTATCCAAAACACTTATTAAGTATTCACATAATTTAATCCCACTCAATATCCGATTTTCTTTACTTCCATGAAAATTACCATTTGAATATTTCGATAGAATAGGAATTACATAATCATCTGGAAGATAAGTGTCTTCGCAAACATATTGAAAGTAAGTAACATTAGTCAACAAATAATATAAATAAACATTACCTAGTGAGGATAATCTAATTTGAGTATGCTCAATATCAAGGTGACTTAATCTAATACCAATATCAGTTTCTAAAATGCCATTTTCAAAGCATAATTTAAGACCCCTTTCAACTAATTTTAAACTGTAATTATACTGCTCAAAAATACCTTTAATATTGTTTACCGTAAAGCTTCCAATGTTATTTGCAGCACAAATTATCTTTATAAGTACTAGCTGATCTCTGAATTCCTTTGGATTACTAGAGTTATTGCAATTAAACAAATTTATTATATGACTTTCCAAATGTGTGAAATAAGGAAAATGTATTGATAGTAAGCACTCGATCACATTTTCAACAGTAAACGGCTCATCTATTTCATTTATAGTATGCAAATCTCTATCGATAAAATATTTTCGAAACAATAATGAAAGTGGAAGCTTGTTGGAATGCAAAATATTAAAAACATTTGCTATCAAAATTTTTAAATTTCCAGCGCTTAGTTGATGTAAAATTTCATATACATCACCATCATTTGATTTAAATAATGAGTCAGCAAATGATTCAAGATAATTCACTAAATCAATTTTAGAAATAACAATTACTTTTTGTTGAATACGAGAAATACCATCAACTCTTACATGATAATCAATAATGTCTTGATAATCTAATCTGGTATTTAAGGATATTTGGTTTTTAAGTAGAATTATTTTATTAAAAATAATTTTATTTGCCTCAACATTCCTTAAATTAGTGTTATTAACTTTTTGAGTATGGCTAAATGAATTCGCATTGTAATCTCTAACAGGTACTAAAACTGTAAAAGGCACCATATTTAGCTTGTTCTCACAAATCTTAATTAAATCTTTAATTAAGATATCGCATATTTTTATTACTTCTTTTGGGTTTTCATCTACATTATCCAATATTAATAAAATTCCACATATCTTAAAAGTACCTTGGCTAATAAAATCATTTACAAATTTAATTAAAGTATCAACTGATTTTATTTCTGTGTATATGCTAATTGTGTCAATTGGGCTAATATTAGGATATCCGAAATGCTTTATAAATACTCTTTGCAATTTATACAGATCCGAATTAAAAAATCGAATAAGCAATATTTCTTCTATACATTCAATAATTTTATTCCGTAATTTAATATCCGTATTATCAATATCGAAAGTTTGTAAGTCAACAAATAAAATTAATAATTCATCACCATATAAATCAGGCATTACAACCTTCCTGCAATAATCAACAAATGTACTTTTGCCTCTTCCAATTTTGCCTTGTAGTACATGAATTCTATGTGTGTTTGACACGCGAACTGGATCTAATTGTGTTTTGCAAAATTGAATTTCAAAGTTAGAATTTGTTTTTACATATCCTTCTAAATTAGTTCGTACACCTCTATTAAATAGGTCATCCAAAATAGACGTATGGTCCCCAAATATAGTATTAAATGATTCCCAAGGGTGAGCTGAATTTTCAATAACTTCTAATGCTCTTGTGTTACTCATTGATTGTCAATTTAATATGCTTCCTAATATTATTTGATGGATAATAATATTTTATTGTTAAGTACATACTCCCTTCCAAAGCATGTTTATTAAAATTATTAAAATGAAAACTATGTGATATTAATGACTCCTTTTCTAATATAAAAGGCAATATAGTATTAGTGTATCCATATATTTGAATATCAGTAATTTTAACACCTACCTTGGATGGATTAGAAAATTCCACTTTTAAACATATTTCGGAATTAAATCTCTCTACATTGCAAGAAACTCTTATTGGTAAAATTAAATTTCTTATCCAACTTATATTTAATGCTACAAGTATAGCAATAAATGATGCCGCTGATAAAATATTAGCTTTGTCGAGCTTAAATTCAAAATACTGATTCAACAAAAAATATATTAGACAGATAACGATAATGCTGTAAAAATTATATAAAAAAAGTCGAATTAAAGTCATGATTTTTTGGTTTAATAAATCAATTTACATAAATGTTGCTATTTAAATTTAAATTTAGTATGATAATATAAATTGTAATTTAACAAAGATAGCAAATATTTGCCTGATTGCCTTGACCCTTTAGGAATTTATTTTGAATCTTAAGGAGTCAAGGTAACCATAAATATTTTATGAGCCCACTGGCTTAAAAATGTAACATATGTTAAACAACAAATTTAGAAATTCAAATCTAACTGAGTATTATTATGAACAATTAAATTATCGCTTTTATAAAATTGGTTTGGAAAATACATTTCAATTTTATTATCTGGAAATACTCAGAGCATTATATCTACCAAAACTAGTTGATTTGAATTTCATTGATAAATTCAAACTTTGTCTAGATTCTGATAGAATTGATAGATTTCTGGAAAAAAATAAAATTCGTCATACTAGAAATGGCAATTTATCTGCTCTGAATTATTATTTCTTGATGAAATCTAATGATGAAATATTTCTTAGGTATATTCATTTTGATGCAATGAAAAACATTTTTATTGATAACATCAAGCCATTGTCTGATCAAAGGTTGTTTGTTTTTGCTGGGACAAAGTTATTCATACCTGCAAATTGAAAATTTGTAAATAGGCTTTTCTAAAAGCCTATTTTTTAATTTTAATTGATATAAAACATAAAAGCACATTGGACTGCATAAGATTTAAATTAATTATATATACATATTACCAATTTAATATTCAGACATGGCATTTTTTTTAAGTTTGTATCAAAAAAACTTTATACCTCTACTGCAATTGCACCAGGAGCATCTCTTTTAACTGCATCAATGCCATTTTCTCTTGCTTGGCTTGAAGTATAACTTTCACTTCTTCCTATTGGTTCCCCATTTTTTGCTTTAAGCACAAAAGTATAGCTGTCATTATTCTGCTTTCTTTCATACTGTTCCTCAAATGGCGAATTTATTCTCACTGAATTAATACCATTATCTCTAGCTTGACTGGTAGAATAGCCTTCACTTGCTAAAATGATTTCTCCATTTCCTTTTGATCGAAGTCTAAAATAGTATTCATTATTTTTTGAACTTCTAAATTTTTCATACCTTGGTAATTCCATATTAAAATTTTAATTTTATGCAAAACTATCTAATTCCTATAATTTCAAATCAATAAAAATACTATTTCATATTGCAGGAAATACCCAAAGTAAAATAATAATTCCATGTCAGAAAACCTAGTCTTTGAAAACAATTGATTTCCAGAATTAGAATCATTTACTTGTTTTGATCAAATTTCATAGACAATGTGAAATTTTAAATTAATTCTATCCAGTATGCATCAAAAATTAAAAATGACAAAATCCACATAATATATTGTCCCAAAACTATTTTTTTACCAACCTAATAATATCTATTAGTAATAATCACTTTGAATTGCAGAAAATACCCAAATTTTAATGTTTTAAAATAAAATAATATTAATTCATAGGTTGGCATAATTGGAATTAGATTTCTGAAATTTTAGTAGATTTATAATTAATATAAAATAATACAAGGCATTACATATTTTCATTGTTTTTATATTATCAATTTGAAATTCCATTTAGAAATATATAAATTTTAGATTTTATATTAAGTATATTCTGCAACTTCTATACATATAATACTTATAATTTCGCAATTTTACAAATTAGAAATATCTTTGTTTATCTTTGAATAAAAATTAGATAAGATGGAAAAGCATTACAAATTTATTTTAGAAAATAAGAGCGATGTAGATCAAGAATGGCGCATATACCCACGCGATCCAATCACAATTCATCCGAGAGGATTCATCTCATACAACTTTATCATTGATACTGAACGAAATATTAGTATTGGCTTGACAATTGATGTAGGTGAAAGTCAATTAGCAACAGCAGTTAAGAGAGATATTGGTGAAGATACAAAATTCTATTTATTTCCTGCTTCACATGATATAGCTATTAGTACATACGTATCAACTGTCCATATAAGATCTACATTTGCTGGCGAAATAATTGGGTTTAGCTCAATATTAGATAGTCAAATTTCTATAAATAATTTAGATCAATTAATTGTACAACATGAAGCAAAACAATTCTCAAGCTCTCAAAAATTATTAACTAAGTCATTAAGCTATATTGATAATTTGACATTAGATTTCAAGAAAATTGAAGGCAGGACTGATCTTACTTTAGAAGTAAACGAAGGTGAAAAAGCAGGATTTGTTGATTCTGGAAGCCTTATCTCATTTGTAACAGGAATTCCAAAATTACAGAAGAATGATGTCTTAAATTCAACTTTATTGGCTCAATTAGCAGCAAATACAGCATTTGACAGATGGACTAATACAGAGAATTGGTATAAGAAATATGTTGAAGTCCTTGAAAATGTTGGTTGGGTTATTGAAAGCTTCAACTTTACGAAATATGATTCTCATACTGCCTCATTTACTATGGATAAAGTTGTTCTTGAGATATTAAAGGCTATCGCTACTGGCCAACAAGAGGCTGTTATAAATGAAACTATTAAGGCACTGGAGGCATTATCGAATAATGATGGAAAACTAGTACTGTTTGACACTAATGGATCTAATTTGAAACAAGGGAACTTTCAAATGAGTTCAGCTCAATCTGATGGAGAAAATGTTGCCATGGCAATGGCATCATTCTATTTTAGTTCTACCCAATCATCAACTAGATTTTTATGGTTCGAATACAAAAGCGCTGATACACATTTATTTAAGGCATCGCAAAAGGTGGTTCTAAATGAAGAAATATACAAATTAGTTAGATCGGCTGTAATCAAAAAACTTGGAGATGCAGCTGTACAATATATTGCCGATTTAGACATCGGATTTTAAACATTACTAGGTTCTGTACACTTCTAAAAGTTAAAATTTTCTTTGAGTATTTATACTTAGAATGTTGCAGGAATTACTTATTTTTGTTTCTATAAGTTAATTTACTCATTGTATTGGTTGTTATCCATAGTTTTGTTTACATATTTGTGGCGAAATTTATATTTATTAATCATTTATTAAAAAACAAATAATGCCAACTTCAAATTTCGACCCAAATACAGGAACTTACGTTACCCTTTCTGAAGCACAATCAATGGCCTCAAATTGGGCTGGATTGCAGTCCTCTCTTAATATGCCTATTTCTGAAGCTAACCCTAAAGCCTATGCATTTGGAAACAATAAAATGTTAGGAATAATTAACCAGAATGGATGTGAAGGAATTAGATTATATAATGGATATGAGAATAACAAGAGAGTTATTATTGTAGTCGGTATAGATGAAAATGGCGACGATATGACAGGTGGCTATATTTTAGAACTAAGTAGGCCTTGTCCGCCTAATTGCGGAAGTAATACTGTTATTGGGTGAACCTAATTGCAAATATTTCAGCTATATTAACAATTGCAATTACATACTTATGTATTAGAAAAGGTCCTCAAACAAAATCATTCCAATGGATTATATGGTATTGTATTTTAAATACAATTATTGAATTTATTTCATTCATCTTAGCCGAATTCAAATTATCAAATCTATTTATATTTCAATTTTTGATTATTATTGAATCAGTAATTATTTTGAACTATTTTAAGCTTGTTTCGATTACGGTAAATAAATATACTGGCAATTGGTTAATATTAGCATTAACAGGATTATATTTGTTCCAGTACAATTCCTTAACCAATTTAAATCCATTTAATGCAATATTAGAAGGAATGATTGTTTTTACATGCAGTTTAACCTATTTATCTGATGAATTAAGAATACCAAAGTCCAATATTATAGTATATGAACCAAATTTTTGGTTTGTTACCGCTTTTTTACTTTACTATGGTTGCACTTGGTTATTATTGCTTTGTGCACAATATGTTATAACAGAAACTAATATTTTTAATTATGTTTGGAATGTACAAAATATATTCAATATTATTAAATATATTATTATATTTTTAGGCATACGATTCTTAAAATGAGTATAACTTTTGCAATAGTACTCGGAACTATTTTTCTCTTTTTAATTATATTAGGAGTATTGATATTCGTTGTGATACATAATACAAAGGGCGTTGCATTAGAAAAAGAAAGGACCCAATTCAAAATTGATCAAGAACTTTTATTGGCTGAGGCAACTATTAAATCACAAGAACTAGAAAGACAAAATATCGGTGATAACCTTCATGATGAAATTGCTCCTATGTTAGCTGGAGCAAAAATGTATTTGACCTCTCAAATACGTGAAAAAGGAGAAGAGAAGAATTCAAACCTTAAAAAGGCTATTGAAATAATAGATAGAAGTATAGACAAGATAAGAGGTATTTCTCATTTATTACATCCAGTATCATTACAAGAATTGGGATTTAATTATGCAATTGAGGATTTCTGTAATTCATTTATGGCAACCAGAGATTCAAAAATAGAATATTTCACAAATGTTGAAAGAGTACCACTCAACAACTTCAACAAACTACTTTTATTTAGAATAATCCAAGAGGTAATATTCAATGCTGAAAAACATAGTTTGGCAAATCAATTTAAAATTGAATTAAAAGCAAATTCGAATTGTATACAAATTTTAATTACACATAATGGCAAGCAATTTACAGAAAGTGAATTTGCGGATGGATTAAGAGATAAAAATGGTCTAGGATTAAAAAATGTACAACATCGCTTAAATTTGTTAAAAGGCACAATAAAATTTTACTATGATGTAGAAAATATTGAGCAAAATGTCTTCATTCAAATATTAATTGAGTAATATAAATATAATGGAAATATTGCCTAGTCCAATTAAAATTGCTATTGCAGATGATCACAAAATTCTAAGAAATGGTTTGATATCAAGTCTGTCAAAATTTTCTGATTTAAGAATTGATATTGAGGCTAGTGATGGTGATGAACTGTTAGCTAAAATGAATATCCATCCAGTAGATGTTATACTATTGGATATTAAAATGCCTAAAATGGATGGGTTAGAAGTCGTAAAACATATCCGCAAAACAGATGAGAAAATTATTATAATTATTTTAACGATGCATGACGATGATGGCTTCATCATTAAACTTATAAATGCAAAAGCAAATGCATACTTAGTAAAAAACTCAGATCCTGAGGAAATTCGAATGGCTATATATTCATGCATCTCCAACGGATATTATTATAATGATTTAGTAAAAGAAGTGTTGGCAAGGAATGTCGCTAGAAAGAATAATAACCTTTCCAGTAAAACAAATGCAAGATTTCTTTTTGACGAAAGAGAATTGGAAGTACTGCAGTTGATATGTAGAGAGAAAACATCCGCAGAAATCGGGAAACTTATATTCTTGAGTACTCGTACAATTGATGGAATTAGGGCAAAATTAATGGAGAAAACTAATACAAAAAATATTGCCGGTTTAGTTATATATTGCTTTAGGAATAATTTATTTAATGAATAAATTCTTGTTTTTATCATAAATAAATATTTTAGGCTAAACTTAAGTAATTCCTGCAATAAATTTAAGTATAAATTCTAGCTTGACAATAGGTAATTCAATTTTATCTTTGGGTACGTTTAAATGCATTTAAAAACCTTAAATTAAACATTTAGATTATATTTTGTTTTTTGATAGCATTACTTGAGAACATTCATTGATATGAAAATTTAGGACCCATCCAAAAGTATTAAATGGCAAATTAATCACTTTGAATGAATAGTTTCTAGATTGTTTTGTATTTTTATGTTGCAAACTCATAATGCTTTAGGGAAGATTCCCAAAACGGTGGGTTCTGCTGTTCAGCCATTAAATTAATATTATATGAAAAACTTAAAAATTGTTTTCTTACTATTTACACTTCTTTTAACCTCAGCCTTAATTTGGTCCTGTCAAAAAGAGCTAGATAAAGTGGGCGAGACAAGTAAAAATTTAAAGAATACTAAATCTTTGGTGGCCAGAGGATTAAATGACTGCGTGCCGCCCGAATTAGAAACTCCTACTCACCCATGTTACAATTCTAACATGTATACCATTACAACGAATTTAACTTTACCTCAATATCCTAATTGCACATTTACCGTAGAGATAGATGTAAGAATTTGTTATGATTATCTTGGTAGACCTATAAATTATTTTATTTCTGATTGGAGATGGACGAATAATATTTTTGATTGTACATCATTCCTTGATGACGCCATTGCGGCATACCAAAACAATACTTTCACTTCATTTATTACATTGTTTGACAATAGAATGTTAATAGCTATTGAAAACTATTTTATACAACAAGCAATTCAATCGGGCGGAAGTGCATTTTATTATTGTGGCTCAAACCCACCTTTAAATATTGCTTATTATCAATCAGGTTGTTTTAGATTTTGCATGGGTACTGACGCAAATAATCATTGGGCAATAAGAAGGACATTGTGTGGAACCAACTGCTGTCAAAGGATCACAGAAATGTGTATTAATCCTCAAACTGGACAAATAGTAAAAACAACAACAATTACTAGTTTAGGATCATGTACAAGTATTTCACCACAATCTGGATGGTGCAATTTAAATAATGCAACAACTACGGATTGTATTCAAATATGTGAACAATAAATTTTTATTAGATTCTCAGGAGTTAGTAGCTTCTGAGAATCTTTTTCACTTCAAACATTCAATTTCGATGAAAATTTATTTACTATTACTAACTCATTTTGGTTTTACAATTCTACAAGCACAGAACACATGGCCATCACCAAGTGTAAAATTCAATATAAAACCCAAATGGGAAATTACATTTAGAGACAGTCTTAGTCAAATTGATGGATATCATAGTAAATATGGATATGAGACTGGCAAAATGTATATTTTTAATGATTATGTTTTCACTCAAGACATTGATTTAACTTTTGATTATTATGGAGGAGGAATTCAAAAAATTAATATTAAATCTGGAGAGGTAATTTGGACTTCTATATTTAATAGATATTCTACTGAAAGACAAGAATCATTGCAAAATTATTACTTTAGTAATACTGGAGATCTAGAAATTACTGGTTTAAGAGTAATTAAACCATTTAATCCTAATTTTCCAAATTGGATTAGTTTTAGTGGAACAAATTGCAATATTTTTAAACGAACAATAAGTAACATTTCTGGAGGACTATTGACTTTTTACCATGGTATTGACACAACTATTAGTTTTGCTAAGATCAACCCACCAAGTGGGGTAGGTACTGTTTATAAATTAAATAGTATAAAAAATCAATTAATTTTTATTAAAAAGTATTCACCAATTGGTAAAGGAAGACTTTACTTTTATAAAGTAAATGACCAATTAGAATTGGACTTAGATCCATTCGATAGTTTAAGTATTAATTCATCAATTGATGCTGACAGAATTCATAATAATTGGACTGAAATTAATCAAATTGATTCAAATCTCTTTATTGCAACATTAAGTCATATTGCTAAAGATGAAAGCGCCTTTCCAGCCAAAGTTGAATTGGTATATTTTAATATAGATAATAATTATAAAATATCAATAACAAATAGAGTTGATATAACAAATCACTATAAATTTCCAAGATACTTTGATTATACAAAAACAAGAATTATAAATGGTTCAATTTTCATTTATGATCAATACAGTGTTAATAATGAGGCTTATGGTTGGATGGCTTGGTTTGATAAAAACGGAAAAGAAATTATGCATATTGAAAATCCAAATATAGATTCTCATAATTACTATAATTTTCATAATTTTATCGTTGAATCTGATACTAGTTTATTAATATTAGCATCGCCTTCTAAACATTTAACAAATAGTTCAGATGACCTTATTAGAATAACAAAATCTTCCTATTATAGTGAAATTGGCACTCTTAACTGGGATCCTGAATTTGCAATCAGAAACATTGAATATTCAATTAAAGACAGTATCCTACTTATTGCTGGAATTCTTTGTAAAAATAGTTGTTTGGACAGATGGTCAAAATACCTCGCTTTCAATATTTCAGATTTAAGATATAAAGTAGCAACAAATGTCGTTAAAAATAATTTCGGGTTCGAACTTTACCCTAACCCAGCAACAAATTCCTTAGAAATTAAATCCAAAGTTAAATTTGATGAGATAAATATTGTAAATTTAGCAGGAACAATATTGCATCATTCTACTTCTAGAGCTAATTTTATTGACATTAATAAAATTCCTAATGGACTGTATATTTGTGAGCTAAAATTCAAAGGGATAACTATTGGCCGTCAAAAGTTTAACAAAATTATTTGATATATAAAATCAAGAAGTTATATCTACTAATTTGCTAGTAGCTGATTTAATCATATGTTTTTATATAAATGCCTGTTTGTATTTGATCTAGATTTAAGACTTACAATAGTTCTTTTACATAGTACAACCATAATTAAATATTCAACTATTAAGTACATTTCTCAATATAAGACTAATTAAATATTAAGTAAGTATTGTAATTGGTTTAAGTAATTATACTCTTGATTTACTCCTATGATGTATCATACATTTGTCATGATAAATATTTTATAACCTAAAATAAATTAAAATGAGCGATGAAAAGAGTAAGTCAGGCTTAAATCTTGAACTGGCAAAAGTACATTCTGAGATTAATGGATTATTCGGAAAGTTAGGCGCTGAAGTTGAAAAGCAAGTCAAACAAAACGCCACTGAAATTGATGTTCTTAAAATTGTGAATTCAGTTGGTATTAAACTTGATGAAGCAGCCCTTTTAGAACTAAAGATTGATCGCATAATCTTTGTTCTTCCGTGGGTACACTGGTGTTGCTGGTTCCCATGGAGACCAATTTGGTGTTGGTGGTGGAATAAGAACTACCCTTGGTACCGTTGTTGTCCATATTGGTGGCATAGTTGTCATTGGCATCCAACGCATCATTAATTGCCAAATGTTTGTCCTATTGTTTTTAATCATAGGGACACTACAATTGTCCCTATGATTAACATTAGGCGTATTAATAATACACACAAGAGCCAATAAAATATTAATTTAAAACATATCAATTAAGTTTGAAATTATGGCATTGATTTGTACTACTGTCATAACTTATGTAACACAAACTATCTTTGATCCAGTAGATACTTGGGTGAGTCAACAACAGCAACTATGTAAAAACAGGAAATGGCCACTAAACTGGCTATGTTGGTTTGTTACGATTCTAGTAAAGGTGATAATTTGGGTTACTAGATATATTATTGTTCCAATTATACAAACAACTTGCATAGTTGTAACTGGAATTCTTGGTGGCATAATGTGGCCTTTTGCAACAGCGATTGATGCAGCATGTATTTCCTGTAATGCCTTAAACTGGGTTAATCTGTGGTGGCTTACACCTACACAAATTACATTTGTAAGCATGCAAGAATCTCCAAATAAACCCGGCTATTTTGATTATATATTTACTTGTAATTGCAAAAAAGGGGGAAAAATATTATAATAACGGCACTAAATGATGATGAAGCAAAAAATTTAGCAATAGAAGAATGTAAAAAACTTTGTGTTTAATTGGATTATACAAATAGATTTAAAAAGTAATTTAAACTTTTTAATCCTAAAATTGAAAATATATATTAGGTTAATGTTTGCCAATTTACCAACTTATAATTATAAAATATCCTTTCGGACTTTCCAATCGATAAAATAACAAGAATTGCTCAAAGAATGTATCATTCAAAATATAAATATAAATCAAAATATTAATTATTTCACAATTTAAAATTTAAAAAATATGGCATGTACAGCTGGATCAGTTAAAAAAGTAGCAGATAATCATGTAAAAGCTGCTGATGAGATTAAAAAACTTGAAGACGCTCTAAAATCTCAAAATGATGCAAACAAAACAATGTTTTTTTCGGAAATTGACTCACATTTAGCAAGTGCTAAAATTACAGATGCAAGACAATTAGAATATGCATCAGATATGAAAATCGAGTATACTAGTGAGTTTAGTTTAGACAAGATAGCAGCAGTAGTCGTTTCAGTTTTAAAAGCAGCGATAGCCGCAAATAATCCTACCTCCCCTACCCCAGGAATGGATAAAGAAGCAATAGAAGCATATACTATGGTAGTCAACACAGTTGCAGAAGCCGCAAAATCAAGTTCCCAGTCAGCATCTTCTTTGTCATTTTCAATGTCTAGACTTTGCCCAGGCATGTTCGCTTTTTTAATGGCAAAGTCCACAAACATTCTGGATGAAGACACTTTTGGGTCTGAAGCAGTGACGGCCACTTCTATATTTTATCGAGTTATGCAGAGCATTGATGACATAAAAAATCAGGCAGAATGGGGACTGACAGTTCTTGACGCACAGAACCTTTTAAATATGAAGGTACTTCAATTAGGTCTGACTCAAAGGCTTGCTGAGGGAGAAATAGATATTGATACTTGGGTTGAACTAGATAGCAAATATGAAGGTATTATTCAAAATCTAAAAGACCGTTTAGCTGAACATGGTTGGGAAGGATCACTGGATGAGAAAATGACATTCACCGTTTTAAATGAGAGTATGGATGAAACAATAACTACATTGGATAAATTGAGAGGTATGAGTTTGAGACATCAAAATATTTGTAGGCTTATAGAACAACGTATTAGTTCAAAGCATTACTTGATGAATATTTAGCTTTAAATACATTACCTGATTCAATAACTCACATAGTATAACTTATTAAGGAAGGAGTGGTATTAATTTAATATCACTCCTTGTTTTAAATTATTCATTTTTAAAAAACAAATTATGTCAGATGATACAATTATTTTAATTAGTGATATTACAGCATCAGCCAAAATCAAGCCCCACCATGTTGTTCTTAAAGGGACATCTGGTAAACTTGATGAAAGCAAAGATGGTGAACATGTTTTTGTTAACGATGCTGGAATTGTTATTTCAAATGGAGGACCAATTGAGGGTGATGTTTATAAATTGAGTTTCAATGTTGCAGGAGAGAAAGAGACGATACAACATATGAAGTTTATTGGACATGCATCAGTATTTAAGCGATAGATCTTCACAAAGGTTCCAAATAATGATACGAATTGAAAATGTTGTAGAACAAAATTGTGAAAACCAATGTTTTTAGATAGGTAGCTAGATTTTATGAAACAATCAGTTTCTAAGCTTAGAGTAATAGTAATAAAACACATCAAAAACAAAAAGATGAAACAATATACTTTATAAACCAAAAAACATTCATTATAATACTGTTTCCATAATATATATTTGGCCAATATTTAATAAGATATATATTAATGAAATTTGCCGAAAAACAATTTATAGTGGGATATAATTGTATTTTATGGCATCTAGTATATGATTCATTTAAATTAATT
The DNA here is from genome assembly GCA_016712225.1 of Candidatus Defluviibacterium haderslevense. Taxonomy (NCBI): domain Bacteria; kingdom Pseudomonadati; phylum Bacteroidota; class Saprospiria; order Saprospirales; family Saprospiraceae; genus Candidatus Defluviibacterium; species Candidatus Defluviibacterium haderslevense. The sequence goes on from JADJRL010000003.1 coordinate 4,657,407, forward strand.
ACAAATTTGTAAAATTTAAAATTTTGCTAAAATATTCTCAATATTATCTCCGAATTATTCTCAACTCTACTGAATAAAAAATCAATGAAACATTATACGTTAAAAGTAATAGCTTATATATTAGCAATTATTGGTTTTACAATCCTCTCTTCAATTTGGTGCTATTTTTATATTTCTCAAATACTTTACAATAGCCAATGGCTTATCACCATTTATACAGATCATTTTCTCGCCTGTATAGGAATTCCTCTTGCTGCGATTGGAGCAGGAATAGTAGTTATTCTTTTTGAGTCAAAATCAGGTCCAATTAAATTTGAAATTTTTAACTTTAAATTTGAAGGATCTTCAGGAGAAGTCATAATGTGGATTTTGATTTTTATATCTGAATCATTAATGTTGAAATTAGTTTGGTAATGAATAATTCACTTAGACATTTAGGTATCATACCCGATGGAAACAGAAGGTGGGCTTCGCAAAATCAACTTTCAAATTTTGATGCTTATTTAAGGAGTTTTAACAATATAATCGATATTATTGAATATTCATTTAAAACGTATTCGGAACTAACTGAAATTTCAATATATCTATTAAGCTTTGACAATCTTAATAGATCAAAGAAAGAAATTGACGATTTCTTATCAATTGGAATTATGTTTTTTGAATCTGTATTTATGACCCTCTTTCATAAAGTGGATTTTCAAATTAGATGGATAGGATTGTCGAATTTGGAAACTTATTTAACAAAAAAAGGAATCGAAGAAAAATTGAAAAAATTTGTAAGCTTGCTCAATGATGTTGAATATAAAACAAAAAATAATCAAAATAAATTGAATTTATTAATTGGATATGATCCCATTATAGAGCTTAAAAATTCTATTTTGGATGGTGTATTCGATGAAAACAACTTAACGATCAACACAAAATTAGATTTGATTATTCGTACAGGTGGAAATACAAGATTAAGTGGTTTTCTACCTTTGCAATCACGTTATGCAGATTTTATTATTATTGATATTCATTTTCCAGAATTCACCATTCAATATCTAAATCAAATTATAATTAACTATAAAGCCAAAAAATTAAATTTTGGAATTTGATATTTACTGAATACATTTTTTTAAATTTATGTATGACTGTGTAAGTTTTTTCTCAATTATTTCCCAATCAGGATTTTTATTCTCCAACTCCGCATTATCTTGAAGTAGCATTGCCTCAGTTCTTAACCTAGCGAATTCATATAAATCTTCTTTTTCAATATTGTAAAATGTTGCCATAGCTTGTGCAATTGCATCAATTCTTGAAGTTTTATAGCGCTGTGGATATCTATCAACCATCCACCAATTATATTCCATTTCGGCACATAATTTATAATTTATTCTTTCTTCACACTTTGAATTTATTATCTCAAAAAATTTAGAAAGATTACAAACAATCATGTCCTTTTTTTCATTTCCCTTACTTATGCTAAAATGAATTGTTGTTTTAGCTGCATAAAAAGTAGCTCGCAGCAAAGAGTAGTAATCCGATTTAAAAAGAATTTTCAATAATAAAAATAGGTATCGTATTAAATTAATATATTCATGTCTATAATAGGCTTGCCAAATTTTTGTTTCTAAAAGTCCAACTTTAATTGGATCAAACAATTTAATACTTATCATTTAACTAGTTTATCATTATAATAGTAATATTGCAATTTGTAGATTTGGTTTACAAAAAATATAAATAGTACGACTCTAATTTAATAGACAATTAGAAAATGATTTAGTTTGATAAATATTAAAACCTATCCAAAAATAATTCCTAGTGGTAATTTTCACTCAATTTGATTGAGTTTCTTATGGTAATATTTTAAAAAAAAACAACAACAAGTTTACAGGAAGTCAAATACGCTATTTTACTCTAATAAACAGTAACTTATAATTTCGTTTTCACTTGATATAATGTATCAACAATTTGCTAAACTTAATAAATTCCAATATGGCCTCTCTTGAATGAAAATAATTCTATTCACCATCCCGCTCTAGTATAAAATGATATCTTACAAGTAAATCAGCCTTATTTTGATATTTGCTTTAAAATCCAAATTTAAAAAAATTTGACCAAACCAAGTGTAAATGGGTATACTTACCATTAACAAAGTAAAAATTAATTACTATCCATTAATCCAAAACCAAGTCAAAGCCAAAGAAAGAGCATCAAATATGGGCATATTATGACTCTCACTTTGCCATGTCTTCTTTTTTTTAGGTTCCCGTAACTCCAACTCCTTGAATTCCGTTAGTAATACCTTAGCTATTTCATATTTGGTGACCGCTCCAAATTGCTCAAAAACATCTCTGATTTGATCCCTTGAATACAATACTACTTTTAACTTCTCTTCGTTTGCCAAAGAGATAATTTTATCAATTAGCCTATGCACCCTCCTTCCGGACCTAGAAGCATTACCGTCTGGATCTTGGATAATCACAATGGATGGCCTGAGATAATCAAAAGACTTCTTGATCCGGTCTAGCACCTTTCTATTACTTATTGGATTTATTCGAACTGCTCCATAATCTAGGAGTTTCCTAGGGTTCTCCAAATACACGAAACCAAAACCATTCGCATTAGGATACAATGCATAAACTATATTCTTCCTTTGTGTTGATTGAGTCATTGATTTATATAATTAGTTAGTCTAATAATAATATGTTCAAGAAATTTAATTCTAGGGGTATTCTTTAATGTGTTATTGCTTTTTTTTATCTCCAATATGAGCATTTGTATCCTTTCAGTGAGTTGTCCTTTAATCAATTCTGATTTTGGTTCATAGAATGATTCTATCGATAATTCAAATATGTGATGGTAATTCAGAAGGAATTCAATCGTTGGTTGTCTTTGACCTTTTTCATATCTGGAAATATTTGAGATTTCTTTAAGGCCAATTAGAAAACCCATATCGCTCTGAGTTAATGGCGACTTTTTACGATACATCCTTAAATAATTTGATGGATGGGACATAAAATTAATAACTAGAAAATGATTAGCTTTCTAATGTTCTAACTTTAGTCTCTATTCAATTCTATATGTAGAGGGCAAAAATTGCCAAATTGGCAAATTTTTTTCGCCAGCTTCGATTTTAGTATGGATTCCAGGTGTTCGATTAGAACATTTCAGGAAACTTATTAGGTTGTAATATGCTGATATTATATCACTATCATAACCATATTTAATATACTTTTTGACGCAAATTTGTAAGGGATTGCTAAAAGCAATCCAATGGGATGAAAGGCCTATTTGGTGTTTATTTTAATGATTATTTTGGAAATGGTAGTTTATTCACAGGATTTTGACTTTTTGAGTTATCCACATGTTGTAAAAAATTGGCTATATTTACTTAAAAAAAATTATAAAGAAGGTAATGATTATTTTTTTCTTGACCATTTTCTGTACACTTATCAGTTATTCTCAGCAAAAACCAAGTTCCAATAGTGAAAATTCTCATAGGGCAAAGACTTGTTAATATGTAACTAAATCCTAAGCGAATAAGCATAAATCTAGCGCTCTTACTTCTAAGAGTAAAAAAAATAGATGAAGTATAGCTTTTCCGGAACATGAAGAATATTACTTTACTTCTGAAATGAAGAAACTTTATCAACCTCAAATCAAATTTATTGAGCAAAAGGTAAAGTTTTTGGAAGTGAAATAAATTCAACTTACTAGCAATTAATTTATTAACTTCGCCCACAAATAAATTTTATTTCTTTATGGAAAAGAATTATGGTATTTTTATTGGATTAACTTGCGTACCTGCCTACTCGACACTTTCATTCGACCATAAAACTTTTGTAGATTCAAATTTATTACCAATATTTGAAGGGTATAAAAAATGTTTATCAGATTTTATTGACGGATCAGGATTAAATAAACATCTTTATGAGCCAGTAATCTTTACCTCATTGGGTAATTTTGATATTATTTCACTTACTCTAATTGATGATTTCTATTTTGGAAATTTTCATTTCAAACCTTATTCCAAGCATATTCTGCATAAATTTAACTCCACAAATTTTCAATATCAAATTATCTATTCCCTCGAAAATATTTATCTTAATTTAAACGAATTACATGAATTAAGAAATTATAACTTTATTAGTATTGTAAGATTAAAGATTAACTACTTAATATATAAAGACTCTAAAGCAAATTATATTGATGAAATTAAAGAAAATTTAAAAATAAAATTATCACAATATATTAATAATCCAATAATTATTTCTACGTCTTATTCATGGCATGAACTAACATTAATTGTTGTTGGAAATAACTTAATTGAAGTTAAGAGAATTATTACTCTGATAAGAACAATGTCTATTCCAAATCAACCACAAAATTCAGAAATAAACCATTTATTTGTTGATACCCATACAACTTTTGGTATAGCCCAAAGCTTGTTTGATACTAATTGGACAGATGATTTATTTAAAATGCAAAATTATGGTTGCGAAAATATTAAGTTAACTTCAAAAATTCAATTGAAAACAGGTCATGGTAATGAGGTGAAAAGAATCTTTAAACAAACACTCCCTAATATTAATATTAAATTGCATTTTATCGATGGTCGTTCTGATTATTCTATTACTTTTGAGAGTTTATTTGATTACTTAAACTTTTGGAATAATAATGATTTAATTAATGCTGGTATTTATAATCATATCAGAAAGGTCCACACCAACTTGCAATTTGAGGATTTAGAGTTCAGTAGTAGTACCCCAAATCCAAAAACTATTACACCATTAAAATTAAATGCAACATCTAAGTTTGTTTTAGAAAACCAATTTGATGTTGAGATAACAATAAATAAGATTGAAAGTATTTTAAAAAAATTACATGTTTCTAGAGAACTGACAAATAATATTATTTCAGCTTTTATAAGTTATAATGACTTGATCACAGATATTTCTTTAATCAATTATGCATTGGATTTAAAATTTATCCTTTGTAATTTAGAAAATATTATATATAAGTTAGCTCAGGATAATGATTCTTTGTATCGTTTTAAATTTGAACATAACTATCATTCTGTAAAAGATGTTTCAAAGGTATTATATAAATATGTTGAAGTATTTCAAATAGCATATCAAAATAGATTTCAAGAAAGTAAAAGATACGGATATAATTCAGATAATAAAGTTGAATTTAATGGAGGTGTTCATAGGCTAATTCAATCATTTGATTTAATGTATAAATTAATAGTTTATACTCTTGAAATTCCTGAGTTAAATGATAAAAGTTATTTACCTATTGCTATATACGGAAGCCAAACAATTGGAATCTCATCTACAATTGATGCTCTGCATATCAATTATTATCAACTTTTTCAGCCTGAAATATTTTTAATCGCATTACCGAAAGAGGCTTTTAATCAACAAATTTTAAGATACTTTTATGATAGAAACTCGTATTTTTTAGGAAATATCATCCAACCCCTTGGTAAATTATCTGAAGAATTGGCTATCCAAATTCATGAAGAAAATAATTTGGACATAAAGCAATCTTTATTTGAGTTCTGTACACCAGATAATTTGGATTCAAGGATTAATTACATTATTACTTATTATGCTTGGGTTTCATTGATTTTCAACAGAGATGAATTAGACTTATTTACAAAATGGTTTTGGTTTATATTTTTACAAACCACTGAAAATTATAATATTGATGGGTCATTGCGGGTTGAAATATTGAGAAGGACATTGTTTGATTTTATTTTAACACTTAAATTTATTAATAAGAATTACGATCCATTTATTACTCTAAATTCGACTTTTAAGTCTACTCCATTCCATTTTTTGTTATTTAATAATGAAAATTTTAAAAAAGTATCAATGAATGTGGAAGTATTTCAAGTAATTGATTTTTTAAAGAAAAATAAATTTTTTGAAGAAATTAGAACTATAATTTCTAAGGTATTAGAACTATCAATCAATTTGATTGAAAATACAAGTACAAAGTCTTTTTTTGAAGACTATAAGGACTTTACAATTAGAGTCATGATTGATTTTGCAAAGGAAATTTTCCCTAACCTTCCAAAGACAGTTATTTTGAAAAGGGATTACAATCTTGGCAGTGCTTTGAACACAGCTTCATACTCAAACTTAGTGGCAGATCCACATGGAGGTTTTTTTCCAATTAATGCAGAAGCTAGAGAAAGGATTTTCGCCTATAGAGTTAGCATCCAAAAAAAGATATATAATCTTACATTAAAATATAAGAATCAAATTTAATTCTTAAATTTTTGACCTCTGTTCTAAATCATAATCTAAAATCTCTGGAATGTTTAATTTAGGTTTTTCATATTTAATACGGAGCTCTTGGGCAAATTCTACTAATTCATTTTTATTCCATTGAATATCACTCAATAAATCATTAATTTGATAATGAGATCTTAATTTTAAAATAAAATCTTCGTATTTATTATTGAAAATAGTCAATTTTCTATTTTTTATTATTTTTTCGATGTTAAAAATATCATCACCTTTTAAATTTAACTTATAATGTATATTACATTTTTGATTTAAGTTAACTTCAATTATAGAAATGAAATCATCCCCTGTAGTTAAAAAAGGAACATCAAACAACGAATTATGAGTATGACCATTTAATACAATATTGTGTCCTAATAGTTTATGAAAGTAATTTGTTTTATCTTCATAACAGAGTAATTTAGGATCGTGATGAGAAATTGCAATTGTTAAGATTATATTATTATTATCAGCTAAGTTTAATTTTTCACAAATTGGATCCATCAATTTATTTCCTATGGAAATTCTTTCATGATCAAAATTATTATACTTAAATTTTAATTCCAATTTACAAGACTCATTCCATGTTTCATCTCTCATACATAACCAACTTGAATTTATCCAACTCAAAAGTATATTGTAATTTTGACCAATACCTATTTGCTCACAACCAGTAAGTGATTCAATATTTTCATGACCTTTGTAATTATTAGCTTTTATAGCTTGCATAAATTCAAGATAGAACTTATAAGCTTCGATTAATTTTTCTTTTGATTCATCAACTATTTCAGAAAAGGTTATTGCATCTATTTTACTTTTAAGATAATCTTCTTTTAATTTGTTTACTTCTAATAAGGACTTTACAAAATCATCATATAAATCATGATTACCCGGTGTACAAAATAGCTTTGTATTATCCTTGAAAAATTGATCTCGTATGTTTTCAAGTAAATCTATTGCTAAATTATGACTTTTATTGGAGCCATTTTTATCCATTAGGTCGCCAGTAGTGACTACCATATCTATGGCACTTATTGATTTCCATTCAATAAAATTTCTAATATGGGTTAATATATTTTGCTTTATTTCTGTAAAATTGACATCAGATTTACCCAGATGTAAATCAGTTATTTGGACTATATAAATTGGATTGGGCAATTCTATAATTTATTAAAAAAACCACTCATAATATAGTGGTTTCTAAAAATATTTAATTTAATTATCAAATAATCCTATTGGTGTATAAAGACTTTCAATAGAAGGAAACATCAGTGAAGCTTTTTTTCTTTCTTCTTTTAATTCTTCATTTGAGATTTTTAAATTTTTAGTTATAGACTCTTTATTTGAGCCTATTATTTTTTCAATTTCATATTGGTTATTTTTGTCATAAAACCAATCTTCGAAATCATCAAAGGAAATTTCTGCACCTTCTAACTTAACAAAATAGTGATAAAACAATCTATCTCTAAATGGAAACTTTCGTAGGTACAATTCTAACAGTTCTAGATTTGTAAGCTCTTTCATATAATTATTTTAATGAACGATAATATCTATCATATTTATAATAACATAATACATAAGTTTATCATAATGAGTAGATAAAAATTGATCATTTAAAAAGGTTTGGTTAAAATATAAACTTTATTTAGCAAATATATTACAATCATTTATTCTAGCTTGTTAATATTTTACTAAGATTTATTACATTAAAATAAATAATATTTACACATATAATAAACTAATATTTATAATTACTAATAAATCAAGCATTTAACATTAATTTGAATAAAGTAATGTAAAAACCTACAAATATAATAGGATAATATTGATATTCCAAATAATTTATTGAGGCTCAATATTAATTGATTTTTCAATTATGGAATTTATAAACCACCTCCACAATCTAATTTTGACAGCTTTGTATTAAACTTCTACTATAGCTCTTTTCCTTTATTTCTAAGATGTGTAGGAAAATACAAATTTAATCCATTTAGATCAATTTTAATTTGACCTCAAAATTTATACCCGTATTTACTAAGCCACCTTTAGTTTAATATTTGTTTTCTTATAGGCACTTCCGTTCCCTAGTCTTGGTTAACATTGTTCCCTAGTTTCAGTCATTAAGTTCCCTGGATTTATGGAATAGAGTAGGATGTATTTACCTTTCCTTTCTGATGGATCAACTAGTAATTTGTGGTTCTCATCACTAATATAAATTAAACCTCGTTTTAGGAGAGAATTGAGCGTTTTAGACACTATCCTAGCTGATAATCCAGCTTTCTTCATAAACTGAGTTCTAGTGATCCTATCTCGTAGTTTTCTTCTTCCTGTATATCTATCAATCCAACCATAGGTTTGTCTGATAATTACTAGTAATATTTTTATCTCTGACTCTGTTAATATTGCTAACCACTTATCAAATACCTCATTTGGCACATGGGTTGTTTGTTTATATCCCAACATAGATTTTTATTAATTGTTATCTTCTAATTCAATCTCATTTGGATATTGCTTGAAATACTCATTTACTCTTTCTACAAGTTCTTTCATTCGTTCCCGAACTTCATTTTTATCCACAGAAATTGCCTGATTGGCAATTTCTGCTGTACATGTTCGAGTGTTGGCTTGGTCTTGTCCGCTAGGTGTGTCTAGAAGGCAGATAATGCCATTGTGGCAAATTATCCAAATGAAGGTCATAATCTAAGGGCTATTTTTTTTAATTCCATTTTTTGGAAAGAATATAACGGAACCTTAATGAATTTCTTAAACGTTTAGCCCGCTTCAAGTAGAACATATTACTAGAAAATACTAATGCAACATGTTAAAATTTATCTATGAAGGATTTCGATTCTTGGAACATAGAAAAGAAAAATTTAGAAAATATTGGTCATGCAACTCTTTCATTTCACGAACGAGAAATTTGGTGGTGCTCAATTGGTATCAATTTAGGCGATGAACAAGATGGAAAGAATGAATTATTTGAACGACCAGTGTTAATTATAAAAAAGTTTAACAACAAAATATGCTGGGTTTTGCCAATGACAACTAAGCAAAAAGATGGAATTTATTACCATCAATTGGAACATGACGGCAAGATATTCTCAGTTATTCTCTCTCAAATACGCTTAGTAAGTGTCAAACGGTTCCGACGGTTTGTACGAAAGATTTCACCGCATCAATTTGAAAAGATCCAAGATAAACTTGCGAGTTTTATAAAGAAAGTAGCCTAGAACGAACGAAGCCCCCTTTCGGGGACTTCTCGATTGGACTAATGTCCATTTGTATCTTTAGTATAGCAAAATGAATTTATAAGTCAAGTATCTATATTTATAATCATAATGCATTGATATATAGTAATTTAATACAAACCTTACTTTTTTTAAAAAAAATCTTATAATTAGGAAACTTAATATGTAATTGCATGGTTTGTATAAATAAGTTATACTGATTTATACCTATGATTGAATTTTTAAGTAATAATGACAAAAGAGTTTATTCCTTGATTCGGAGCCGATTAATACATGGCTTAGAAAGCCCTAAATTAAGGGAAATAAACGAAATTTTAGGGAGAACATCTCCAAGGTCTGCTGTTTTAGCATTGATGCGGTTGGAAGAGGCAGGCTTAATCAGAAGAATGGAGGGTAATAAGATTCATTTGACTACCATATCCTTACAATCGGACTTATCAATCTCTACAGTAAAAGTACCACTTGTTGGTTCAATTACCGCCGGCAACCCAATCCTTGCAGAACAGGATATCACAGCTTATATTCCAATCACTACAGCAATTGCTAAACCTGGAAATAAGTATTTTTTATTACGAGTTATTGGAGATTCAATGAATGAAGCAATTGTGAAAGGTGAAAAAATTGAGGAAGGATGCTTATTGCTTGTTCAACAACAATCAACCGCAGAAAACGGTCAAATAATAGTTGCTTTAATAAATGAGGAAGCAACCGTTAAAGTATTTGAAAGAAAAAATCAACTTGTATTTCTGAAGCCCAGATCAACTAATCCAATTCACAAGCCAATTGTATTATCAGAAAATTGTTTAATTCAGGGAGTTATAGTCGCTGTACTCCCAGCAGATCTTTATTAATAACTTTTAAAAAATTAAAATTATGTCTAAATCAAATCGTAATTCAGGAAAACCATGGACTTCACAAGAAGTTAAACAATTACATACACTTGCAACTGGAAATACTCCAACAAGAGTAATTGGTTTTAAATTAGGAAGAACTCCTGATTCCATTTACTCTAAGGCAAGTGAAAATAATATTTCATTGAAACCAACCAATCAATCACCTTATAATCGGAGTAAGTAATAGAAACATTAAACAAAACGAGTTCATCCCTATATGAGTTATTTTAAAGAACATTATCATGAATTTCGCTACCCTATTAAAGTTGATGAAAGCACACCAGGTTTTCGAAACGCTCAATTAGGTGCGATCCATTCAGCTGCTGGTCATTTATCTAATCGTAAAGATCCTGGAATAATAACTATGCCAACTGGATCAGGTAAAACAGCAGTTCTGATTGCTTCAGCATTTATCATGCAAGCTAAAAGGGTTTTAATTATTACTCCAAGTCGACTTGTAAGAGAACAAATTGTTGAGGAGGTTAGCAAACTAATAACTTTAAAAGAAGCGCAAGCGATACCAGCCGATATTCCAAATCCAAAAGTAAAAAGTATACAGAAAAGGATATCCTCTTTAGAGGAATGGGAGACTTTGCGAGAATTTGATGTAGTAGTTGCAACAATACAAAGTATAAGTCCAGAATATCATACTATACCAGAACCACCCACTGATCTCTTTGACCTTGTATTAATAGATGAAGCACATCATAGTCCTGCACGAACCTGGCAAAGAGTATTAGATCATTTTAAATCATCTAAACGTCTTCTATTTACGGCAACTCCATTTCGACAAGACCAAAAGGAAATCAAAGGAAAGTTTATCTATACTTATTCTCTTGATCAAGCATATACGGATGGAATATTCGGACAATTTTCCTTTCAGGCAGTAGTTCCCTTTGAAGGTGAAGGCCATGATGAAGCAATTGCTCGTGCTACGGAACAAAAGTTTTTATCTGACAAACGAGCTGGGTATAATCACCGTATAATGGTTAGAACTGATGGTGTCCCTCGAGCAAAGGAATTATTAGAACTCTATAAACGAATAACGAATCTAAAGCTTGATCTAATTACAGGTAACAATACACTTGCCTCAGTTAAAAAGAAAATTGAACTTCTTAAAAACGGTGGTCTTGATGGTATAGTTTGCGTTAATATGGCTGGCGAAGGATTTAATTTTCCCAGTCTTAAGATTGCTGCAATTCATGCTCCTCATAAATCTTTAAATGTTACACTACAATTTGTTGGTCGATTCGCTCGAACTGCTGGTGCTAATCTTGGTCCCGCAACTTTTTTGGCGATTCCATCAGATGTCAAAATAGAAGAAGAACGACTCTATGATTCAAGAGCAATTTGGCAAGTAATGATTCATAATTTAGCAGCACTTAGAATGAACCAGGAGATTGAAACACGTGAAGCTCTTCAATCATTTACAGTAATTGATGCCGTTCCTGATCTTTCAGACTTATCGCTCTATACACTAGAACCATATTATCACGTAAAAATTTATCAGCTTCAAGGAGATATTAATATTGAGGAAGAAATCAAATTTCCTTCTCGCTTTCAAATGGTATATCATGGCGTAAGTTTACCGCTTAATACAGCCATCTATATAACAAGAGAAATAAGTCTTCCACGGTGGACAGACGACAACAGACTTTCAAATCTTGAGTCTGACTTATTTATTTTTTATTTTGATCGGACGTCAAAACTTTTCTTTGTTTGTGCATCTCGTAAAAGCGCTGGCATATATGAAGAATTAATGGATTCATTCACACATGCAAATCCGCGTGTTCTGCCACTTGTGAGATTGAATAAAGCTTTGAATGATTTAACAGCAACCGAGTTTTTTAATGTAGGAATGAGAAATCGTGTCGCTTCTAATACATCTGAATCCTATAGAATTATTGCTGGTTCAAGTGCTGACAAATCGGTCTTAAGAAGCGATAGCAGGCTCTACCATCGCGGTCATGCTTTTGGCAAAGCACTCGATCGCGGAGAACAAGTAACTATTGGATTAAGTAGTGCTTCTAAAATATGGAGTAATAAAAGTTCAAAACTTCCAGAATTAATTGAATGGTGTAAAAGACTTGCAGTAAAAATTATTAGTAATCGTACTCCGATAACAAATTCAGGATTAGATAATCTTAGTCCGGGTGAAGAATTAACAGAACTTCCACAAAACATTATTTCTGCGGATTGGCCTAAATCTATATATTTAAACCCTCCAATGGCAGTTATATCTGATGCTGAAGGAAATCCACTTAGAGTACCCCTTATTTATTTTAACCTTTCAGTTGATGAAAGCGCTTCTACCCCGAATGCAACTATGTGTGTAATTACTTTTAATTCTTTGAACTATAGATTTACATTTTCACTTGAAACAAATCATTTTTTTGAATTAGCATCTGAAAATGAGCCAGAAATAAAAGTGGAGCATGGTCGAACGGTGATATCATTAATTGAATATATTAATCACGAAATGCTTGTATTTCACACAAATGATTTAGCATTAATTGATGGGATTAGTATTTTTAGAGCACCACCTGATTCTTTCTCGCCTTTGAATACCGAAATTATTGAAGTCACAGATTGGATTGCACAAAATGTAGACACTAGGTGTGAATTTGGTGATGCCCGTGAAGGAATGATTTCAATTCATAGTTATATTGGTTCTTTATTAGAATCTTCTGACGCAGATATTGCATATTACGATCATTCAACAGGTGAAATCGCGGATTACATTTCATTTAAAAACAGAGATGGCCGAATACTTATTAGTTTTTATCATTGCAAGAAATCTCCTTCAGCAAATCCAGGGCATGATATAAGATCTATGAGTGAACTTACTACTCAAATCGTTAAATCTGTTATTTGGACTTCAAAACAGAGAATCTTAGATAATATTCGTCGAAGGTATACCCAACGTATAGGCGCACATACCTTTGTAAAAGGAAATTTAGAAGAGCTTGAATCTTTGTTAACTGGAGCAACAGCTGCATCAATTGATTTTGAGTTCATAGCAGTTCAACCAGGTTTAAAAAAAGATGGTCTTACTGCAGAATTATCTAATATGTTGGCAGCTGGAAGTGACTATCTTAAAAGAGGAGGTTATTTGGGAGTGAGAATTTTATCTTCTTAAAGATAAAATTTTATTTATTAGCGGATTTTACATTCTACCGAAGTTTCTAAATAATACAATAAACATGGACAGTTACAATAAAATGCACAAATATTTAACTTTCGTATCCCTATTATTTGCATCTAATATTAATGTTGCTCAAACTCCAAAAGTGGTATTTAATAGTTTAGGACTAATTGCGCATGACAACAAACCAATTGGCACAGCCTTCTCTGTCTCGCCAAATAGAGTTGTTACTGCTGCTCATAATCTATATAATAAAATTAACGGTCAACTTATTGACATTAATACCCTAAGTTTTACTTGTTTAGAACCAATAAAGTTGGTACGATTCAAAATTCTAAAGTTGGACACATGTTATGACTTTGCAGTATTGGAAGTAGAAGAAGGAACAATATTAAATTATCTTACTAAGGGTTCTTTAAGAAAGGTAAATAAATCTGAAAAAGTAAAATATTATGGATTTGATTTTAAAGCAAGTGAAAAATTTGGCATTCCTCAGGTGACTTCTTATAGCTCATTCATTGACCAAGTTAATATTAGAAAGAAGAAAGCATGTCAAGTAAAACAAATTCAATTCAGAGGACGAGCATATTTTGGCTTTTCTGGTGGCCCTATACTTAATTCAAAAAATGAAGTAATTGGATTTATCTCAAGTGGCTTGCTGGATGATGCAAATACTGTGATTTTTGGATATCCAGTGCCTGAATTTTAAATAATATAATTAAATCTATTGTGATGGTAGAGAGTATTAAATTTAATGAGTCATAGATATTTTTGACTATTAAATATTTCTCATTGATTTTTTAATTAAGGACAAATTTATTGGCAATTATTAACTTATACTTATCCAATCATTCAATCATTTCCTCCAAGGATTTAATTTTAAATGAGTTTAATTTTGGTTGATAAGTATCTTTTTTTTAATAATTGTCATTAACTTCATACAATTTTTTATTAAATTAGGTAGAATAATTTTACACCTAAGCACAAATATCTATTCTATTGAAGTATGAACCAATAAATGATACACCAAAAGAACATCTATCTTAGGCTTCCACTTTCCTTTTTCCATAAGGCATAAACTTGTATTTTGAATATGTAAATATTCAACATCCTTTTAACTTAGTGCAGATTTCTTCCGATACATTCTCATGTAGATAGGAGGTTTGTACATAATATAATTATACATCTCAGAATCTCAAAAGGTATCACTAAGAATGGAAAGAAAGCAAAAATCAATACTTAGTTTCTTTTAGTTTAATATTAGTTTTGTTATAGGCACTTCCGTTCCCTAATCTTGGATAACATTGTTCCCTAGTTTCAGTCATTAAGTTCCCTGGATTTATGGAATAGAGTAGGATGTATTTACCTTTCCTTTCTGATGGATCAACTAGTAATTTGTGGTTCTCATCACTAATATAAATTAAACCTCGTTTTAGGAGAGAATTGAGCGTTTTAGACACTATCCTAGCTGATAATCCAGCTTTCTTCATAAACTGAGTTCTAGTGATCCTATCTCGTAGTTTTCTTCTTCCTGTATATCTATCAATCCAACCATAGGTTTGTCTGATAATTACTAGTAATATTTTTATCTCTGACTCTGTTAATATTGCTAACCACTTATCAAATACCTCATTTGGCACATGGGTTGTTTGTTTATATCCCAACATAGATTTTTATTCATTGTTATCTTCTAATTCAATCTCATTTGGATATTGCTTGAAATACTCATTTACTCTTTCTACAAGTTCTTTCATTCGTTCCCGAACTTCATTTTTATCCACAGAAATTGCCTGATTGGCAATTTCAGCTGTACATGTTCGAGGGTTGGCTTGGTCTTGTCCGCTTGACGATACGATATGAGTTAAAGCTATATCCTGAAATGGATTTCGCACTGTAATCATTAGCTTTTTACCTTCGACAAGTAAGTTCGAAGTAATGATTTTTAGTAATTTTCTTTTTTCTTCATAATTTCCAATTATATATAAATTCTTAAGGCTTTTTAGTAGTTCGAAGAATAACTTTGTCTTTTGAAATATTTTAGTAATATTATCATCAATGTTAGTTTTTCTTTCTTGTAGTCCTTTCTTTTCAATGTATATCTTCTCTTTTCGCTCCTCATATATTCCTTTATCAATGTTATTGTCAATCAAGGCATCCGTCAGTCTTTCAAGCTTAATATTTAATTGACTTTCTTGAATTCGAATTGATTTTAAAATGTCTTCTTCTCTAATTCTATTTTTATCTTCAATGTCCGAAATTAAATCATCTACTATACTTTTCTCTTGGTCTTGTAAGTTAATATCTTCAAATTGCAAGAGTATATTTTTTTCAATGTAATCTTCTCTCAGTCCTTTTGTTTTACACCCCTTCATGTGGCATCTGTAATATATATTTCCTTTTTGCTTTTCACCAGTCAAAGATTGTTCACATATTTTGCACTTAATCAACTTATTGTATAAATATCCATGCTTAACAATTTTAGTATTTGTTTTACCTTTCAATACACTTTGGACTTTTTTATATAATACACTGCTGATTAGTGGCTCATGATTCCCTGAAAAATTTATTCCTTTAATTTTCATAATACCAATGTAAAAAGGATTGTTAAAAATAATAGATAATGTTGCCTTATTAACTTCATTTCCTCTTAAGTTTCTCAGCCCAAGTAAATTCATATCATTCGCTAATGAGTTTAAATTATACTTTTCAGAAGCGTATAGTTCAAAAGCTTTTTTAACCAATGGACCCATTATTGGATCAATTTCTTTCAGTTTTCCACTTCCTGTATTTATATACCCAATTGGGGCTGCAAAAGGTAATATACCTTGCTTTAACCTCCCATATAATCCTTTAATTGCCTCGTCACGTAGATTTCTTATATAATCAGAGGCAATGACAGCTTGAATATCAGCTGCAAGCCTTCCACCTCTTTCATTTAGATCTAAACTTTCATGTGCAAAATAAATTTCAAAACCTTCATCTATCAAATCTCCGAGCGAAGCCCAGTCTCTTAAATTTCTTGCACTTCTATCTATTTTGTGAATAATTGTTCCTTCTGCTTTTTTCTCTCTAATTAACTTAAGCATTTTATTAAACAATGGCCTACCTTGTTTGGCTGCTGTTTCCAATTCTTCGAACCATTCAATGATATGCAAATTGTTTTTGTCTGCATATCTTGAAATAGCTTCTTTTTGTTCTTGAAGTGAAACTCCATTTCCTTGTTTTACGGTCGATACCCTTGTATATCCAAATACTTTCTTCATATTTTAATCTTACCCCTTATTAACAATTTCGTCAAAGAAAGATGTACTCGTTCCTTCCTTTTCCAATCTTTCCACTATATCTTTTACGACCAAAAGATATTTTGTGAAATTTTCTTCTGCTTCTAATAATTCGATCTCATTTCGACCCTTACTTATGTTACTAATAAATTTGGAAACATTATATTTCTTGTTATCCATGGTTAAAAGAATAGTCGAACTTTAAATTTATCGTAGAGTGTATTTTATGTCATTTCGGCAATATCAACCCTCTACGATTTAAATATTCATTCTCATATCATAGAAATATGGACAAAGACATCACATATTTTGCAAAAGTTGGTTGGAGAAATGATCGAAGAATATTTGGTATTAAACAATCAGATCGCTTAATGCATACTTACATGATTGGTAAGACTGGAACTGGTAAATCAACATGTTTAGAGACAATGATAATGCAGGATATTGAACATGGTCGTGGTTGTTGTTTACTAGATCCACATGGAGATTTAGTTGATAAAATTGCAAGGAATATTCCTGAACATCGTAAGAAAGATTTAATATATTTCAATATTCCTGATTCTAGTCTTAATTTGAGATATAATCCATTCAAGAAGGTATCTTATGAAAAGAGGTCATTAGTGGCTTCAGGAATCTTAGACGTTTTTTCTAAGTTATGGGATAGTGCATGGGGAGTTAAACTAGAACATATCTTAAGACATGCAATCCTTACTTTACTTGATCAACCAGAAGCTACCATTGCAGATATTTCTGAATTATTGCTTGATAAGGAATTTAGGAGAAATGCACTTAAGCATATTAAAAGTGAAAGTGTTAGAAATTTCTGGAAAAGAGAATTTACTGAGTATCAAAAATATGACTTATTACCAGTGATGAACAAGATAGGAGGAATGCTAGTGCACTCAGTTATTAAAAGAGTCTTGATTGAAAATATTGAGGAAGTATCTCTTCGCAAAGCAATGGACGAAAAGAAGATTATTCTCGTCAATTTATCAAAAGGTCATGTAGGTGCGGATGTTGCTCACATCCTTGGTGCCCTTTTTATTACCTCTATAGCTTCGGCTGCATTTAGTCGTGTTGATATTGATGAAGAAAACAGAGTTCCTTTTATGGTTTACATGGATGAATTTCATAATTTCACTACTTTGTCTTTGGTAAACATGTTTTCCGAATTACGAAAGTTTAAAGTTGGTATGATACTCGCTCACCAATACATGCATCAACTTGATGAGGATATTAGACAAGCTGTACTTGGGAATATTGGCACCGTTATTTCCTTTAGGATTGGAACTGAAGATGCTAAGCATATGGCTGAAGAAATGTTTCCTGAATTTGATGTTCAAGATTTTATTAATCTTTCTAATTACAAGATATACTTGAAGTTAATGATTGATGGACGGCCTAGTCGACCTTTTAGTGGGCATACTATAAATTATTTGAGCTAAATCAAAACAATATCATGATTTATTATAGCTTAAATAGTTTGTGTTGGATAAGGAGTTGTGAATATATGTTTCAATAGTACTGCAATATTTATTCCAATAAAATATTCATTTGATCCTTGACAGTAATTCATAAATATTTTCAAAAAATCGCTCCAGAAGTCTTCTTGATTTTGTAATAATTTTTACATTTGCTTGCATGCGCTGGCGCCATTCAATATTTTTATTGTAATCAGTTATTAATTTTTGACCAATTAATATTTCAACCAAATAATTATTTTGATCATCTTTATCTTTAGTTGACATTTTAGAAATTTTAGAAACAGTTCCAATAATTCGTCCATATTCGCTTACTGGATAATCATCAATTTCTACAATAACTTTTTGCTCTTTCGCTATTTTACCATATGCGAGTCCAGCAAGTTTACACCTTACAATGATTGGATTAGGATCTTGTATTGGAATAACACTACATATTTTGTCTGCTGTTAATACTTGTTGATTGGGAAAGACTGGATTTTCAAAATGTAAGACGCCTGACATTCCTGCTGATATTTCATAAATGGATCGCCATTCTTTGAGTTTTGTTACCAAATTAACCACAGCTCCCTTGAATGCAATAATACGATCATGTATACCAGTCCTTTTATCAAAAACCAATTCATATTTTTGCTTTTCTAAGTTGATTAATTGACTCTGCAATCGAATTATATTAGCATTCATTCCTTCCTTACTTCGTTCACTCTGTAATGTCTTTTGAGAATCCTGTTCCATTTCCCTTTTACTGATAACTCCTTCAGATTCTAACCATACTTGTCTTTGAGACTGACGAACCACTAAATCCAATTCCTTTCGAAATAGAATTAACTCACGACTTTGAGAAGCAATTAATTTCTTTAAATATAAAATATCATTCTCTAGAGATTTTAATTTAACAGCACTTAAATCCTCCGAAATAAAATATTTTAGGTCTTCTAATAATTTGGTGCAATTCTCATAAGAATCTTGAAGTGTCCCTAAATTTAGTCCCACAGGAAAATATTTATCCAAATAAAGAGTATCATCATTAATTCCAATCATAGGTTTTATGATGTCTTTCAATTGATCCATATCTTTATAATCAGCATCAGATTCCATCAAAAATAATCGTTCACCAAAGGTTACGGTATCACCATCAAGTTTAAAAATTGTAGAAATTCTTGAACTTAATTTTGGATAATGATCCAATGGAGGAACCATGGTAGTAATCTCCCCTCTTGCTCTAATGACATCAGGATATTCAATAATGTAAGATACCAATAAGCCCAAAATCAAACCGAAAGCTATTACACTAATACCACTATACAATAACCATCCTTTGGGAGCAGGAATCAAGTTATCATTAGACTCACTTCTAAGTTGCTGCCGATCGATATCTATATTTGCTTCGTGTATGAATTTTTCTTCAGGCATTCAATCTAATTTCCGAGTTCCAATTGATTTTTAATTAAATTATAATAGGCTCCTTTTTTTTGAACCAAGTCAATGTGATTTCCTATTTCTATAACCTTCCCTTTATCAAGCACGATGATCTGATCCGCATCCTTTACTGTACTTAGTCGATGTGCAACTATGACAACAGTTTTTCCTAGATAAAATTTTTTTAAATTTTGTACAATAATAGATTCGTTTACTGCATCAAGAGAATTCGTAGCTTCATCAAAAAATAAATAATCTGGACTTTTGTAAACTGCTCTTGCTATTAAAATACGTTGTTTCTGACCTTGACTTAAGCCATTTCCCTTTGCTCCAATCATAGTATTGTATCTAAGTGGAAGTTCATCAATATATTCCTTAATATTTGCCATCTTTACTGCATACTCTAATCGCTTCAAATCCGGGCTGTCGTCACTTTCTGTTATATTATTAGCTATCGTATCAGAGAATATATAACCATCTTGTAGTACCGCGCCACATCGAGAACGCCAACTTTTTTTGTGTAAAATTGAAAATGGGATCGAACCAATATAAATTTGTCCAGAACTAGCTTCATAGAAAGCCAATAATAATTTGACCAGACTAGTCTTTCCACTTCCACTTAAACCCACAATCGCAGTAACCTTACCCTTAGGTATGATCATATCAACATCCATAAGCACTTCTTCTGAAATAGGGGTGTAACGGAACCCTAATCCCTCAATACGTATATCCTCATAAGGAATTATATTCACTTGAGTGATGTCTTCCCTCTCTTCATTATCTTTCCCATGTACCTCTCCCAACCGTTCTAAACTGATCTTCGCATCTTGCGCAGCTCTTATAAAACCAATCATTTGTTGTAATGGAACATTAAGTTGACCTATAATATATTGTACTGAAAGCATCATTCCCAAAGTCATTTTCCCTTCGATAACAGCTTGGGCAGACACTATAGTAATAAGGATATCTTTGAGTTGATTAATGGCTATACCACCAGCATCCTGATATTGTGATAATGCTAATGACTTCATTCTAATATGAAAAAGTGATGCTTGTGTCTGAGCCCATCGCCATCTTCTTTTAGTCTGTGATCCTTGGAGCTTGATTTCGGCCATTCCATTAATAATCTCATAAAGATTATCTTGATTATCCGAAGATCTATGAAACAATTGATAATCTATTTCTCTGCGGTACTTTAGAAAAATAAAAATATAACTAAAATAAAGAACTGCTGCAATGAAAAAAATAAGGAACAAAGTTGTATTATATATCGCAAGCAGAATTCCAAACACAATCAAGTTGAACACAGAAAATATAATGGACAATAAGGATTGAGTAAGAAATGATTCAATACGATAATGATCTCCTATTCGCTGCATGAGATCACCTGTGTGTTTCGCATCGAAAAATCCAAGAGGTAATTTCATTAATTTACTCAGGAAATCACCTATGAGATTTACATTAATTCGAGTACTAATATGCAGTAATATCCATCCTTGTATGAACCGAACCATTGCTTGACCAATAAAAATAGCTAACTGCCCTAATAAAACCAGATAAATAAATTTGAGATCTCTAGTATCTATCCCAATATCAACTATAGATTGTGTTAATATGGGAAATACCATCTGTAACAAAGACCCTACTAACATTCCAAGTATCAACTGGAATATCAGCCTTTTAAACGGACTAAAGTATGGTATTAGAAATGAAAATCCAATTGGTTTTGGTCGCTCATACTCCCCCCCTGAAAATGATTCATTAAACTCCCTACCTTTTTCTAATAACAATAAGATTCCTACATCTCCGTCACTACACCATGAGCGTTCGAAATCCTTTCGACTTAACTTTTGTCTTCCAGATGCTGGATCAGCAATGTGCACGAATTTCTTGTTCACTTTGTACACAACGATAAAGTGATTCTGATTCCAATGTGCTATAGCAGGTAATGGTGCACCTAATAAGCAAGGTAAACTTTCATATTGACCAAAATTTACCTTAACTGCCATGGTCTTAAAACCTATTCCTTCAGCTGCTTCAGCTATACCTTTAAGACTTACCCCTTCTCGATCAATATAGCATTTCTCTCTTAAATATTGCAATGTCAATAACTTCCCATGATAAGCAGCAATCATACGTAGGCATGCTGGACCACAATCCATAGAATCGTGTTGAGGATAATAAGGAAAGTTATAGTGCAATTAGAAATCAATTTAGAAACAAATATAATAATTTAAATGAAATATCATTTTAATCAAAGTTTTAAAAGATAGAACATATAAATATATTTAAAATTTAAAAAAATTCAAACATCAATTCCAATTGACAACAGTAAAATTATCAATTGCATATATAGAACGTTTATTATATCTATTTGACAGCCAAATAGTCTCATTATCAGGTTTAAATGGAATATAATTAGAGATTGAATCATTTGATCCTTTACCTATACAAATGTATTTATACCTATTCTTAGCTTTAAAAGAAAAAGTATAAGTCTTCCACTCTTGATGGTCAATAATATTTGGATTTTGAATTTGAGGCTCAATCTGTCCACGCATAACTTTTTTAAATTCATTCTTTTCAGAACAAA
Organism: Candidatus Defluviibacterium haderslevense; assembly: GCA_016712225.1. NCBI lineage: Bacteria > Pseudomonadati > Bacteroidota > Saprospiria > Saprospirales > Saprospiraceae > Candidatus Defluviibacterium > Candidatus Defluviibacterium haderslevense. The sequence continues at coordinate 4,679,748 of JADJRL010000003.1, forward strand.
AATAGACTTCAATCCCATTCGATAAATGATTAGAACCAAGTGACATCAATATATCAAATTTAACCGTGATAGAATCACCTAAATCGATTGGTTTCAAAAGCTTTGTCATTAGGTATCCTCGTTTCCTATGCAAAGTATCACCAGAAAATAATCCTAATGTTTCAATTACAATAAAACATTTTCCGTTATTCTTAATTTGGTCTGATAAAGCCTTTAGAGAGTTACTCTTATGATAAAATTCATGTGATACAGCAGGGACAATATGATTAGTTTGACTACGACTCCAGCCCTTAATGTATTTTTCAAAATTATAACTTTCTTGACTGATGATAGGAGCCTGCAAATTTGAAGGCTCAAATCCTGGATTTGATATAATGTTCCTTTGGCATAATAATTCATGATTTGAATTTATTACCCAATAAATGAAAAGACAGAGGTTCAAATCCTTCTTGCTCAAACCAGAGATTAGTATAATAATTGTATTTACAATCTGATTCATATGTTAGAATATTATTTAATTTTATTGGAATTCTAGGATCATAGCACATATATTTGTGCTCACAATTTTTACAAGGATCTATTTCATTTTTTTTTGAATTAGGAAGTAAATTAAACAACTCAGAATTAATTAAATTTTGAAGGTCATCCTTTTTAAATCTAATACCTATATTTTGTGATTGAATTGAATTTTTAATAAATTCTCCATCAAAATAAACTCTACCTTTATAATACAAATTAAAATTAAAGGCTTGAGTAAATGAAACTATATTAACAGAAAAATAATTTACGTCTATATTTAGAGGCAACAAAGATTCAAAAGAATTATTAGTGATAAAAGCAAAATTACTACCCCGAAAAGCACTCTTTATTATACAGTTATTTGCATTCGAACTACAATAAATCTTACATAGTTTCAAATATTTATTTTCCAAATCCATTATCCATTCAATAGAATAATTGCTATTTAAAAATAAAATAATACTCTCAACATTAAAATCACAAATAATGGATAAAAATTTCTCAATAAATCTTACATCATCTCCTTTATAAAACAAAATAATATGCCTAGCACCATTTTCCAAAGATTCAACAATAAATTCATAAATTATAGACCATTTATTTTCTTCGATTAAACATTCAACAATTTCTAAGAGATTCAACTGATTTTTTGTAAATTGTAAATCGCTAAATAAACTCATTGTATCAAAATCAATAAAATCCAAATATTCTCTTTCGTACATATCACCAATCAAATTCAAAAATTGTTCATTTTTTAGAATTAAATCTTTTACATCTTTTAAGTTAACTCTATTATTTTTTTTCAAAAAATCAGATAAGGATCGTGGAATAAAATAATAATCACATCTATTTAGGTCATAAATACATGATCTCACTGGACCATCAACAATTGGGCAAGTCGGAATTAAATATAAAAATAAATCCTTACTGTCATTAAACAAATTGATCATAATCAATCACAATTAAAGGTTTATAATAAGGTCTAATTGTTGATACAGTGATTTGAAATAATGGCCTTTTTAATTCAAGAGTAGGTGGTTTTACATTCTCAATAATTTCCCAAAAGTAAGCATGAAAATTAAATCCCTTCATATTTTGACTTTATTAGTGATGCAATATATATATCAATATTGTAATTACAAGGTATATAAACTTGTTCAAACTGACCAACTGGATTTACTTCCAAAAAAATAAACTGATTTGATTCTGAATAAATCATATCTATACTTCCTGAGTTAATATTCAATTCATGCATTAATGTTGATAATTTTACAACAATTTCATTTGGCAGTTGAATTGGAATAATCCTATTAGGAGTCTGTGAATCATACTCTCTAAAATCAATTCTAGTTTTAGGATTTTTTTGTGAAAGAATTGCGCTTGCAAAGAATTGTTTGTTTATATAAAAAATTCGAATATCAAATTTTTTTATCACATTCTTTTGAAATAAGCTTAATAAACTCAAGGACTCACTATTTTCATTTATGTCTTTTGTAGTTATTTTAATGGTTCCGCAACCAATAGTCATATTTTCATTCTTATAAATGGCTCCACTATTTATTGCTTTTGTAATAATTGATTCATTCAAATAAATAAAATCATTGATACAATTAATATTTTTTGATATCAATGTGTCAGGAATTAGTAGACCAATTACTTTTGCTTTATCTAATACAGCTAATTTATTAATTCTTTCATCTGATTGTTTATTCAAATGTGGAATTAAGGAAAATTTGTACTTTATAAAATTATTCAAATATGAATACTCTTCTTGAAAATATTTTCTCAGGTAATCTTCCTCAAATTGAAAATTTCGCTCAATGTTAAAATATCCTCTTCTATGCCATACAAATTTTATTTCAGAGTAATTTAGAAATATTATTTTTTTAAGTGTAGGATTGTAAATTGATAATCTAAAATCTGTTATTAAATTATTTAATTCAATTTGTTCTAAACAAACTTTTGTATCTTCGGTAATTCGAATAAACTTTATTTTAAAATAAACCAAATACCGCAATATTGGATTAATTATTGAATCTTCATTTTGTGAAATAATTAGAACCATTATAGTATGGGTGTTAAGCCGATAACAATTCTATTTTCATTAATCTTTGTTCTATTGGATGAAGTTAATGGAAACTTACTTATTGTATTCTCTTCTGCAAATTGTGGAGATTGATTATGAAATAAACACCACTCATCATGTATTAATGCATAATTTCGAGAAGAAATATAATTGTGCTTTAACACCTTATATATCAAAACTAAAAATTCCTTTCCATGATTCTTTTCTCTTGCAGAGTGAAATAGTAAAATAAATATTTCTGGTTCCAAATCAAATAAAATAATTTTATTATTTATACAAAATTCTAATAAATCCAGGAATTCAAAATTTATCTTAAGTGTAATTTCTTCAACTGTACTACTTTTAAATTCATAAATTCGAATGAATTGATCAACAGATAAAAACATTAAAATATTCTTTCTAATTTCAGTGTTATTTTTAACTACATTATTTAGGTAAATATTGTGTAAAATTGTATGTGAATATATAAATTGAGAAAGTGTTTCATTATTTAATTTTGAAAGTGCTCTTTCTGAACTATTAATTACAAATTCATGAATATATTTATACATTAAGCTCGAATCCTTTACTAAAACAGCAAGATTAATAAATTCATTAAAATCACTAAAGCATGGCTTAAAATTGTAATAGATCGAACTGTCAAAATTTGATATTGCTCCTAAAGTATCTTTTAATATTAACTTATTTTTAGCTAGTTCAAATTTAAAACGCCCATCGAATTGCCCATGACCAAACTTAATAAAAATAATCATCAAACAAAACAGAACAGCTGTTCTGTTTTGTTTGATGATTCGTAAATAACTCAGATTACTGCCAACCTTGACTAGTACTATCTTCATTTTGTGTACTTTCAGTCCAATGTGAACCATCATTCCAAGTATTATCCCATCTTGTACCAAAAACAGCTGTCACTTCCTTTGTGTATAAAATTCCACCTTGAACGTAATCAGTTTTGTCAAATTGAGTTTTTTCAAATTTTTTAAGTATCATAATATAAAAATTCAAGTCTACCTATCTTTTTATTCGCTACTGAGATTTCAGCCAGCCGGGTAAGGTTTAATTTCCCGTTTACTTGTTAACTTCTCTTAAGTTATAGTTTTCTGATGCAGGTGCCCCATATGTCAGCGGACAAGAAAGGTGTTAAAGAGAAGCATATAACACGATCCTAGACCAGTGTAATGTACATTTACTTTGCAAGACTAAGAAATGAGACTGCAGAATTTTTGCAGTAATCAAATTAATTTATAAATAATTATTTTTACAATATGTATTTTATTAATAATCATAAGTTTAAATTAATTTTTATAAAAATAATACTTTCATTGTAATCACAAAACAGTAAAATATTTATAGATTTAAATACCCTACGTCCTCAAAAAAAAATTCTAAATTATTAAAATTCATTGAGCTTACACCACCCTTTATTACTTCTCCATTATCTAATTTTATTTTTATCTGCAATCCTGTACCATTCGGATAATGATAACTGTGTCTTTCATGACAATATTCAATCTCAGCACCCATATCACGGAGGTTATCTAATAAATTATATGCGGTCCGCTCTGAAACATCAAGTTTATTAGCTAGTGACTTAATGTCACCTGTCGCTTTAATTCTGATAAGTCTATCAAGTCGTTGCAATCGCTGTAAGGCATCTAAGAATTTCATAATGTAGGGGGTTAGTTAGAAAAGGCATTAGAATGTTGTTTATAGTATGTTAACGCAAGATAATTAGAAATGTGATATCAAAGATGCAAAATTTAAAAAAAATTTATGAAGACTTATTGCATTTCCTCTAAATATAAAGGCTTAGTTAGATAATTATAAATGAGATGTTTTATATATCGCACTAATGTATCCCCTTAAATTCATTAAAACAAATTACACAACTCAAAAAAAACTTTTAAGTAATTCCTGCAATATGCTAAGTATATTTACGTATTAAAATTATGACTTAAATTATTTAACTTTTACTTTCATAGCCGAAGATGCAATGTATGTGGTAAAAATAAATTTATCTAGAATTTGATGTTAGGATTTTTATTAATCTACAAAACTACAAAATTTGTATTAAGATTATGATTGATGGCTAGCCAAGTTGCGGTTTTTGTATATTTAATTTGGATCTATCCTAACGAACATGTCTAATTAATCTATTGCATATTAGTGAATGCTGTACCAATTATGAAGTAATTTATGGTGTTATAAATGGAACGAACTATGGATTTACTATCACATGTGCTGTAAGATAAAAAATGATGAAGAATTATTCAGTTATTGTTTATTTTCATGTATAAACAATAATTGGCATTACGTTTTATTTCATAATAATTTTTTTAGTAAATGAAATTCCATTATGTAGAATTATTTGAACAAAGTAAATTCTTGAAGCTAAATATTGGACATTGATTTCATTTTCAATTTTATCCACACTAAGTATCTTTTTAACGAAGGAATCAAATATTAACACCTTTCCTTCCTTATTAGTTTGATTTTGAAATAATAACTTATTAGAAATTAGATTGGGATATATCTCGAAATTATTTGACGATACAGCAGTATTTACATCTATTTTAATATTGGATGAATAACTCTAGTTGCCAGTGATGTCCTTACAGAATACTATAAGAAAAAAAATATTGCGTTGTATAGGAGTTGCCAGATTTCTTTCAAGAAAGCTCTCACAAGTCAGTTATTTCGAATAAAAATTTAAAATAAACTATTTCATATATTCACCCACTTTGGACTTTATGCCCAGGGTTTGTCAAATGCAGGTCAACTCAATGATGAATGTTTAGTCTTCATCTTTTTTTTTGCATTGATTTTTTGTATACTTTTTACTATTAAAAGAATATTGACTGAAAATACAGGAGAAGTTTCTCTTAGTAAAGCTATGGACGAAAAGAAGATTATACTCGTCAATTTCACCAAAGGACATGTAGGTACTTCTGTGGCGCACATACCCGGTGCTCTATTTATCACATCTATTGCTTCTGCTGCTTTTAGTCGTGTTGACATTGATAAAGCGAACAGAGTTCCGATTATGGTTTACATAGATGAATTTCATAACTTCACTACATTATCTTTGGTTAATATGCTTTCTGAATTGCAAAAGTTAAAAGTTGGTATGATACTAACCCACCAATACATGCATCAACTTGATGAAGAAATTAGGTAAGCTGTCCTTGGGAATATAGGTCCTATAACTTCATTTAGGAATGGAACAGAAGATGCAAAACATATGGTGGAAAGAATGTTTCCCGAATTTGATGTTCAGGATTTTATTAATCTTCCTAATTACAAGATATATTTGAAATTAATGATTGATGGACGGCCTAGTCGGCCTTTTAGTGGGACTACAAATTTGTATCAAAATATTAAATTTAATTTAATATTTAAGAAATTTTGCTAAATAAGTATTTTTATTAGGAGCTTTTAATTTAACAAAATAAACGCCTGAGACTAAATCATTGACATTAACTTTAGTATTTAAAATTTTTCCCGACATCACTTCGGTGCCATTTAAGTTAAAAATTTGGTAATTTGACCAATTACTATACTTAATACTGAAATTGATTTCATCAATTACGGGATTTGGGTATATATATGTGCAATTTTCTCGACTATTATTCCCAGATGCATAATCCAATAAAGTATCATCAAGACTTAGGATTAAATGCTTCTCAGAATATAAACTGTCCAAATAAATAACTTTATTATTCAATTTTATTAGATTACTTCTTGTAATAATGTCAATATAATATTTATTATTATTCCCACTTATTATTTCGCCTAGGTACGTTGGTCTATCAAAACTTAGTATTGAAAAATAACTTAACTCCAAATTATTGGTCATAACACCTATGTATAAATTAGAAAATTTATTGTCTAAACTATAAGTTTTCTTACCATCACTTAAAAAAGCACCTTGACATTCACCACCAAACCAAAATTTAGATGTATTATTTGATTCAATAAATGAAGTTGTAACATAATTGTCACTCTCTAAATATGTTGAATTCATCAAACTACCATTAGTGTTAAATTTAGAAATAAAAGTAGATGTTGGTAAATTTGTTTCGTAATTAATTGATCCGATATTTATTTTTTTATCAAAAAATGTATTTGATACTATGAAATTTTCTTTATCAATATTTAACATATCATTAGAATTATCATTTTCTTTACTAAAAGAATTCAATATCCATTTACAATCCCCATCATATGAATATTTTGAAAGAAAAATATCAGTCGTATGGAAAAAACCTGTGTTAAATATTGAATCCAAACATAAAGAAAATTCGTAACTTACAAAGTCTCCTGAAATTAGTATACCCGATTCTGTCAATAACAAATTTTTAGAGTATTCATTTTCCGATCCTCCAAAACTCCTTAACCAATTACAATTATAATCACTTTTTTGAATGCTTACTATAAATATAGTAAATGATTCAAAAATAGTATCACCAATACAAGACAAATTTCCAAGTTTAAAATATTTGCCTTCAAAATATCCTGTTAAATAAACATTATCTTTGGAAATTTTAAAATCTGAAAGTGCGTAATTTTTAATATTCATTTCATAATGTCGGATATTTATTAACTTCATGGATTCAATATTCAAATTAATAAAAATTAAATCAGAAGAATTATTTATAGTATTATTCACAAATAGTGAATCTAACACCATTAAATCTCCTTTACCAAAAGTCCCAATAATGAAAAGATTTTCACCTTCTAGTTGCGGTATGTAGTTAATAAAGCTACCTATTGTATTAATTTTCTGAACTAATAAAATATCTCCGTCTGAATTCATTTTCACAACAATTAAAACAGTCTTGTTATTTATTGAATCTATATCTCGGTATATAGTTTTAGATTTATAATATAACTCAAAACCCTTCAAAGAAATTACATAAATAAGTTCGTTATTCGACCCTTCAAAACCATTTAATTTTAATATTCTGCCTTGAAAGTCGCCAATAAAATTTATATTCTGACTTATTAAATCTGAAGAATTTAATATTATAAATAATAAAATTTGCAAATTTAATCTCATTAAATTTTTATAATTTTAAAATTTTGGCTACTTTTATCAATAGAATTTAAAACTTTGATTATATATACACCTTTTTCTAGAGTTCTTAAATCAATTTTATATTCAGTATTTTGATACAATAATAAATTGTTGTATTTTAATATTGGTTTACCACTAATATCAAAGATTTCAAAAATATATACTTTTTTAGTATTTTCGTTTGATCTTATTTTAACATAAATATTTTCATCAAAATTCGTTGGAAATACTTGTATTAATGGTTCATTTTTTGTGCTTGTTCTTAAGTCTGGCTTCTTTAATTGATTTTGCAGATTTGGAATATTGTATTCAAATCTTTCGCCTCCTAATACCGTTCCATGACTGTTAGTTTGAATAAGGTCAAACGAAACTGATCCTTCTATATTTGGCTTGTAATATACTTTAATTGCACCAGGATTACAATTAGTAAGGCCATTAAAATTTAGAATAAAATTATCATTTAAAACCTTTACATTACCATCTTGGTTGAGGCTAAATCCTTGTCCTTGATTTGATTGATTTAACCAAATTGATTTTAATGGTTCCAATAATTCTATTGTTACTTCGCCAAAATCTGCAATGCTTTTACCTAATGCCAATTTTGCTGATTTTATTTTTAAAGTAAATGATTTGTCTGTTAATACGTCTTCGCAACCAATATAGACAGAGTTCGGTCCATAAACTCCGAAATTAGGTGCATCATCGAATACTGAAATATTTTTCCAAACTATGTTATTGTTATTTTTAGTATTGATATTCACATCATTTCCTTCTTGAATATACATAGCATCATCATCATCTACTAATCTTGCTAAAAGACAAAAATGGTGATTATCTGTGGCAAATTCAGCTGGATTTGGTGGATACCAAGGAAATCCAATATAGTCATTGGAACCTGAAGTTAATGAAGTTATTGGAAAGCCTGCAGCAGGAGTTATTTCATTTCCAGCAAGGACTGGCTGCCCATTTAATCCAGTAATATAGTAATTTACCCAAGTGTCTGGCCACTTTAATTTAGTTGACGCTTTACTAAAATACACATGCAAACCATCAATACTAGATGTCTGACAACCTTTTGCTCTAACTCTTACATAAACATAATTTGGGGAATTAGTTTTAAACTCTGGGTTTTGATGATCCAATCCGTTATCATTTGTATTTCTAACCCAAATATCTCTACTTATCCACATTGGGCCATTATCAGGATTAACCTCTTCACCGAAATCACATTCAGTATCTTTCATATAAACATCAGATGGTGAATCAGGGTAAATTACCTCGGTATCATTAGGATCAATTAAATCATATTCCTTATCAAAAATTGAAAAAATACTACAGAGATCCTTTAATGAAAAATCAGCTGGATAACGATCAAAAGCCTCTTTGTAAATTTCTGTTGCCCCGGTTCTAATATTCATAACACCTACTAATCTTGGAAAACTCCAAATAATTAGTTTCTGTGTTTTTTCCCTGCCTATATCTCTTAATATTTTAAATAGAGCACTTGTGAAAATTTCTTGTCCTCCATTATTTAAATTAGGTGTATATCGGGTAGTTTTATTAGTTCGTCTTGTGGAAGTAGGTTGTGCTCCCCAATCACCCCAACTAACATTATATTCCTCTGATGTTTCCGGATAAACATTGTCTAAAGTGCAATCCCTATTATTTGATACATTCCAGAAGTCTGCGATACCTTCTGCAACTCCTGGACTTCTTGTAATATTATCATTAGTTACAAAAAACGAAATTCCATGTCCTAATTCATGAAGAATAATCCCCGCATCTTCTGCAAGGTCGACATTTCCTCCTCCAAAAACTATTTCTTCTCTTGTAGGATTATAAATTGCACCTATTGAACTCTCTGACCAAAAAGGTTCGAAACGCAGCAATGGATTATTATTTGGTTCAACACCCGATATATTTAAATCATCTTTAATTCTCCTTAAATTTTTATCTAAATGATAATAGCACATTACAGCTTCAAATTGATCATCACCTCTATTGCATGAAAAGTCAGGTGAAGTTTGTTCATATAAACTATGATTTGCAGGTCCGTAATTATCTACTTCTACAAAATCACCTTTCAATTTATAAATACCATTATTATTTTCAATACCTTTCAATACAACTGTGCGCTGCTGCGCAACTAAATCTGAATTTGAAGCATCACTATTATCTATAAAATTTCCAACTCCATACGCTGTTTTAGCAGTATAAGTAGGCGTAGGATCAAAAACAGTTCCAATGCCATCTACTTGTATCGGTAAATTTAATGCACTAGTTATTTTTCTATCAATTTTATTATTATTCAAACTTAATTCCTTTAATTTAAATTTGCCATTATGGTTAATTTCGGAATTATGATATTTAGAACAAGTTTGTAATTCAATTAAGTCTGCTCCTATCTTTTGACCTGTGTAAGCATTTAGTTTTAATAAGTACTCATTTAATGAGAAAGGTGATGTAGTATAGATTTTATAAATTAAACTTGGAATATTATTATCTGTATCAATTACTAGCTTAATCTTCTCAATATTTAAATTTGAAAAATTATCATATACTATTTTTTTGATATTATCTTCAATAATGATTTTGTTAAGCTTAATATCAAAATTACCTAGGTCTTTATAATTATTTACAAAATTCAATAACCTATTTTTTGAATCCACTTTAGCAACAATGAATTTATCTTCAACCTCTATTCCCTTGTAGGTTTGATTGAAATAAATATTGGATTGACCATTAAATATTTTTATAAAATTTAACTTTAGATTATTTCTAATTTTTGTTTTTGGATTTGTATTGATATATAAATTGTCAACATAATTTAAAACCATATCTTCTAAATTCGAACCAATAAGTATCTGCTTAGAAGATAAGTGTTTTGCATATAATTTGTCAAATGCTTTTTGTTCATTATCTTTCGTCAATGGTTCTTCGGCAAATTGACTAAATAATGTTGTAAAGTTTAAACTAATAATAAAGAATAACATATTAGATTTAAAAAATCTTAATAATTTCCACTTTAATGGAATTGATGTATCTCTTATAATTTTTTTCATAATATTAAATTTACTAAATATTCATAGAAATTAAAAAATAAAAATAACGAGAAAACTCAATTAACTTTTACAACTCTACGTTTACTAAAGTGTAGAATTGATACAAATCTAAATGAGTAATTTAAATCTTCCAAATATTTTTAATTTATTTTTAAACTATTTTACAAATAAATTAAAAATCTAACAATTTAGATCATTCTCATCTCAAAGGTCATTTTAACTAAAGACCTTACTTATTATAAAAATGCTGCTTTATGAATTCATTAATTTCATTTTTTTAGAAAAAATTGATTTTAATTCTAAAATAAGTATATTCAAATGTACAAATAATTTTTGAATTTGAATCCACCCCATAACAAAATTCAGGGTAAACACCTAAGAAATTCAGTGAAAACCCTAAATCGATTTTTGAAGAACAGGAGTTTCCAAACACAAATTCAATTATTGATACATCATGTATTGTTTAAACCTAAAAAGGAATATTCATTAATAATCCAATCATTAGCTTTCGCTTAGTATCTATTTACAATTTCCTAAACTTTTAAGAATCATTTAAAATATTAAGCCAAAGGTCAAATATTAACTTGAATTTGGCAAGGACTTTCGTACTAACGCAGGGAACTTTTAAACGAGCGTATGATTTTGACCCAAAATTTGAATAAAAGCTCCAAATATTTTTAGCATCTAAGGGTCAAATTATGAATATTCCCCTAACTTGAATTTGCCATTTTGGCATTTTCTACCCTCTACATCAACATTCATTCATATATTAAAATGGTTTAGAAATATTCTTTAACAATCTAAACCAGTTTAAAATGAAAAATTTGAACGAATTAAGTCAACCAAAGCGACCTTGGTTAGTTGCTGAGGTTAAAATCTCTTACCATAACCAATCCAAAGTATCCGATTATCCAAAAATCAACACTTCAACTGAAGCTGAATTAATCCTCCGCAAAAATTGGAGTGACGATATGGAATTACTTGAAGAATTTAATGCCCTATTCCTAAATAGAGCTAATGGAGTAAAAGGATTCTTTCACCTTTCTAGAGGTGGAGTGTCTAATACCTATGTTGATCTCAAGATTCTTTTTTCAGCTGGATTAAAAGCATTAGCATCTGGTATTATCCTGGCACACAACCACCCATCAGGAAACATAAAACCCAGTAAAGCAGATCTTGAATTAACTAAAAAGGTACTAGAAGCTGGAAAACTGCTTGATATCCAAATCATTGACCATTTGATATTAATACCCAATTCTGGTTATTATTCCTTCGCAGATAAAGGCACCCTATAGTTCCATTTCATAACCATTTAATCTATTAAAATGAAAAAAGAACTAGAATCACCTGGTAGTACTGCTATTTCTAAAAACTTTGACCTTTATCAAGAATTGACCAACAAAATCATTTCAATACTTGAACAAGGAGTAGCACCATGGAGAAGGACATGGAGGACCTATGGATTAGCCAAGAATTATGCAACTGGACATGTATATACCGGAATTAACTTTATCCTGATGAACAATACCTCCCATATCATTCCATATTTCTTAACCTTTAACCAAATTCGAACTTTAGGTGGTAAATTGAATAAAGGTGCTAAAGCGGAAAAAGTAATTTACTTTAATGTGGTATACAAGGATAGAGACAACAGAACGATAAGCAAAGTTGAAGCAACACACCTATATAATATAGGAGCAGAAGTAAAAACTTTAAAGTTCATTAAATATTATAATGTGTTTAATATCTCAGATGTGGAAGGAATTGAATTAGAAATCTCGGAAATTCAACTAAAGCCAAATGAGAAAATAGATAAGTGTGAATTTATTGTAGAGAATATGCCTAAATGCCCTGAGATAAAGCATATTGATAGTAAAGGTGCTTTCTATTCTCCTGGCCTGGACATCGTCAATATACCTCAAATTGAACAATTTGAATCAGCAGAAGCATATTACGCTACTTTATTTCATGAACTCATTCATTCAACTGGGCATGTATCACGATTAGGAAGAGAGGAAGTTATGAATCCTCATACTTTTGGCAGTAAGCCATATAGCCGAGAGGAGCTTGTTGCTGAAATGGGTGCTTCATTTCTATGTTCTAGTGTGCAAATTGACTTTGATCAAATCTTTGAAAACAATGTAGCCTATTTAGCTGGATGGCTTAAAGTTCTTAAGGAGGATAGCAAATTCATTTTCAAGGTAACCTCAGAGGCCCAAAAAGGTGTGGATTTCATTTTAAATTTGTAAATTGGTGTTATTTAGTTTTGAGTCCCTGCTTTGCCTTTATGGTTCTGTGGGGATTTTTTGATAGTAAAACTTAGAATAATTTGAATGGAGAATCACAATAATCAATAAAGGCAATTAAAGATATGCTATCAATTAGTCTTAATTGAGATTAAATTAGCATCAGAAGTAAAATCAGTAATACTAACATCAGTTGCAATATTTTGATAATTAAAAAAGGAAGCAATATGTAATAAAGTATCATCCATTTTTACCTGATTTGAAATATTTATTTTTGAATATTTGGTAATAAATTTATTTTTAAATTCTGCATCATCTAGATCTATTTCATTTATATTGTATTTATCAATTAATTTTGTTTGATCAAAATATAACATTAAGCTCCTCGCTGATTTGATACTAGCTACTAATGAATCTGGGTATGTATAAATTCCTGTGGCCTTTTCCACATGTTTTGGAAAGTTTTCAATTGATGTGATTCCACAATTCATTAGTAGAATTGAACTTGATGATGAAGTCTCATTTTTCAATTGCAATATGAAGTTACTACCAAAGACTTCTATGTGACCCTGTTCAATTTCTCCCTCTGAATTTAAAATAGATACTTTTAAGTTATGAATATTATCTCCTTTTATCAGTAATGCAATTACATTTAATGTTGCAATTTCGTTGTTATCGAATTTTCTTGAAAAACTATTATCTATTGAATAATAGCATTCCCAATATCCTTTAATATTATCTAAGAAATTTGTCGTGGGTATTTGAGTTTGTTTATTTATATAAGTTAATAATGACTCACTTCTTATTTGACCATAAATATATTTATAAACACAATCAATAAACTTTATTCTGAATGATTGTAAAGCATTAGGGCTTCTTTTAGATAAATAGAAAAGTGATAATAGAGGTTTTACGCTGAGTATTCCATTTGCCTTTAAAGCAACTACTTTATCCATACTTTCATATAGATCCTTATAATTCTCCATATTTGAATTGAAAAGACTATCAGGATCCAAAATGTTATGCTTAGTTAAATGACAATATCTTTCAACTAATGCTTTTCTAAGACTTTGTAGCTCATCTGAATTTAGAATTATATTACCTTTCACAAACTAACCTTAATTACAATATGAGATATCAATAATCAAAAATCAAGCCAATAATTAACCATATATATGACAAACAATTCAAATTTATATGTTAATACAAAGTTAATCATTGATTTTTAAGGTTAATTTATCAACTTTATATTATATTTGCTAACCTTTAATAAGATTAAGTGATAAGATAATCCCGAAAAGATCGAAGCAAATCTTCTTTTTTGAGCATCATCTCACCCTTCTTTTAAAGAAATTTCTAAATAGTTAACCTTAATTGTGGTCAATTTAAAATAAAATTACCACAGTCTGGCGACTATGGTAATAGGCTTCGATAACTAGTTTTCCGACAAGAACGAAGCCCAGGCTAATCTTATCATAGATGGTTATCCACTGCAATTTCATCTAACCACTATTGTAATATTTAGCATCTGGTGTCTTTATTTTAACATTAACTAGCTGTATTGGAGCAAGAGGATTTTTTTTTAATAATCTAATAAATACAGTTATGGAAAAGCGTCTGTTTGATTTTTATCCTTACATCATAATTTATGGCTTAGAACCTGTAAGATTTGATGTTTCACACATTGATATTTCACATCGACAAGAACATTTAGTAGTAAATGCAATTTATGAATGTAAACATTGCGGAATAAAACTACAAGGTCTCTTTACTTTCTTTCTACTCAAATCAAAAGACAATTCATTTGGAATTCAATATAGTGGAATGAGTTGTTTTGGGAAATCAAGCACTATTACGTACCTGTCATAAATTTATAACGTAATGCAAATTTTTTTTAAAAATTAATTTTAAAACCCAACAAATTGAATGCTCCAATGACATATTAATATCATTTATCTTGAACTTTAATTAAGTAAAACAAAACACTGTTCTAAAAGAATAAATTCATTTATTAAATAAACCATTATTTTATGACCACAAGCAAATCTTTTCAATTTGGCATTCGTGCTGACGCACTTGAGAGCCATATTAAATCAGAAATCTCTAGAATTGGAGATAGAGCAAAACAAGACATGGATATTGCAGTATCCCAAAACTTAAATGACACAACTGTAATACTGAATTCAGTATCCACAGAGACTGAAGTACTAAAGCAAGAAGTTAACAAAAACATTGATCCTGAAGTTGACAAAATTACTGAAGACATAAAGCAAACAAACTTAGAAGCTTTACAAAATGCAACTGACGAGCAGGTTGAGCAGACAAAAAAGAAAATAAGTAGTGTTGAGGTGGATATTCAGAGAACAAGACTGACTTATGATTGGAAAAAATACATATGGGTATTAGTTGCAATTGTAGCTCTATGCTCTATTGATGCAGGCTTAAACTATTCAAGTTTTCAAGTAATCACAGGCAGTCTAATTGGTGCAATCTTTTTATCCATATTCGTAGCCAGTGGTCTTGCTGTTGCTTCACATACTATTGGTATGAAAATCCAAACTGCAAAGACACCAAAACAAAAACGGTTTTGGTTCATAGGAGGATTAATTGGAGCTGGAATTGTTTTTCTTTTCCTTGGCATATTAAGACAAACATATATGGATGATTCAAGCTCATTTGGAAATAATCCAATCCTTTGGGCTCTATTCAATTTATTCTTCTATTGTATTGCCTTGGTGTTCGCTTCAACAAAACTTCCAACTAAAGAGCAATCAATGGAACATAGTCAATTAGAAGAAAAGAAAAATCAATTAATGCTTTTAAAGAATCAAAAGGAAGGAATGCTTACATTTTTACGATTAGAAGAAGAAAGGATTAATGAGCGCAAACAAATACTAGAAGCTTTTCATAAATACAGAGATTCAATGATAATTCTAATTGATAAAGAAACAGAACGAATCCATGCGATGGCTATGAAAGAGTTTGTATTGAAAAGTGGATCACATAAATTAAAGGCATTAGTTAACCCAATAAATCAAACCTCATGAAAATAGACAAATACATTTGTGCACTGCTGATAATTTCAGCAGTGCTCTTTCCCTCCTGTAATCCAAATCCAATTTCACAGGAAATCTCAATTGTCTTGGATCTTACCTCAGAACATTTTTCACATATATCGTTGAATGATTTTAAAAAGAAATCAATTATTTCGAAAAATGTGAATAATTCGGAGGCAGTGAGAATTCAAGGCATTACAGAGTTTGGATTCAATGAAGTAAAGTCATTTATGCTTGATTCAGTATCGAGTGCTTTATTATCAAATGACTATGAAAGGAAGCATGTTATCAAAAAATATTATTCCAATATAGATTCCACATTATTAGAATTAAATAATAACAAGAAAGAAAGAGTTGGTTCTGTTATTTTTAAAATAATTTCAGAAGAATTAAATATACTTAGTAAATCTAAATATGATAAGAAGATACTAATAATTAATACAGACCTTATGGATAAATCATTCATTGATTTCTATGATCAAGAAATTTTCAATGAATTAGTCAATCAGCCAACGCATATTCAAAACCTACTGATTGAAAAGTACCCTTTGAATAAATTATCTGGAATTGAAATTTACATACTATATAAGCCAATTGATAAAATGGACAGCGAAAGATTTGAAATTGTTTCTGACTTCTATAAATTATTCCTAGAATCAAATGGTGCCCATGTAAGTATAGGTAGTAATTTATAGAGCTTGATATTTATCTAATCCTAAATACGTGAATGTGAATAGAACTTCTACCCAAACAATATTTAATCTAATACGAACACTTGTAGTCACTTTTTTCAAATTGATGACAATGGCCTTTGCCCTATTATGTAAAGTTTTTGGAATGCTTTTACTTAAAACGGGAGAAACTATTGAAAAAATGATGACAAGATGATAAAAATAATAGGTGTAATATTTGAAGTCATTTATTGGCTTTGTACTGAAATAGCAACAGGACTGTTTGATTTTATTTCATCACTTGCAAAAATGAGTCGGAAAACGGAATTCAATGCTGACTTTATTAGTGTAGATAAAGTCTTGCAAAATTCAGATACTGGTTTTTGTCTTGATGGTGAAAATTGTTTATCAATATCAGAGAGTTATAAAAATGAAATTATTTTAGGTGGAAGCGGTTCAGGCAAAAGCTCTACTGTACTTATCAATAGCGCACTATTCATGGCTAAAGGAAATTCATCACTCATTTTTAATGATCCATCTCATGAAATCAAAATACTTGTAAGTGGTGCATTACAAAGTTATGGATATACCATTAAAGTAATAGACTATAGCAATGAAGCGTCAGAGTGTTTTAACCCACTTCAAAGATGTAAAACAATTTCGGATATTCAAAAATTAGCATCACTGCTAGTTCGCAATGCCCTTGGAGAAGCAAAAGATCCGTTTTGGAACAAGTCAGCTGAATCTCTTTTGTCTCTATTCATCCGATATTTAATATTCTACGGTGAACCTGAGAATAGAAACTTATACAATGTCCTTCAACTTATTAATGTATTCGCTGGCACTCCTGAGAAAATAGATAAACTCATAGTAAAGACTAGAGATGATAAATTGCTATCAGAATACAAAGCATTTGTAGCTTATGGCGACAAGACCCTAATGTCTATTGTTGCTACAGCCAAAGCTTCACTTTCACTTTTTGCAGATGAAACAATAGCTAAGATTACATCAATTGATACAATTGATTTTGCAGAATTCCGCACTAAAAAGATTGCCCTATTTATAAACAACTCCATTCCAACCATGCAATATTATAGCGGAATATCATCACTCTTTTTCCAGCAATTTATGAATGAAATATTAATTAGAATTCCTAGTAAGCATGATAATAATATTTTCTTTCTTTTAGATGAAGCTGGATCGATGTATTTGCCTTCACTATCAACCATAATTTCTAATATCCGTAAATACAATAGTGGAATACTTTTGATATATCAGGACTACCATATTCTAGAACATATTTATGGCTCATATGAAGCCAAGAATATTTCAGCAAATTGTTATGCAAAAGTATATTTACCAGGTCAACCGATTGAGACATGCAAAATGTTAGAAATGACACTAGGTAAATTTAAATATGAGGATGAAAATGAAGTTAGGCATACTCGTCAATTAATGACCTCAGATGAAATACGAATGAGCGATAAAGCCATTATTCTAATTGGCAACAAACCACCAATTCATGCAAAATTGTATCCATATTATAAAAACAAAAAGTTGAAATTGCTAACTGAAATTCCTCCATATCTTCCAAACAATATACTTCCTTTTGATATACCTCCTTTAATTCAATTTGCAGATGAAAAGAAAGGTTAATAAGGAAAATACCATTTTCAAACATTTGCAAACAAACGGAGTACTTGAAAAAGGAACTCATGAAGAAATTCAAAAAATTCGGAGTGAATATTGGAAAGAGTATAAAAGAAAGTGGAGAGTAGCTAAGAGAAGAATAGATAAGGAATTCACCATCTCCTTTAATCCTGATGAATTAAAAGTTTTAACCTATGAGTCTAAAAAGCATAAGTTAAGTAGAACTCAGTTTATCAAAGAAACCACATTCGCTTATATTAATAACTCCTTTATTGTTCCTGACATACTAGAGGTAAAACGAATATCACAAATACTTGCAATGACATACAATTCAGTTCAAGACTTGTTTGATGCTAACAAATTAAATTTTGATTTGGGCCGAGATATAATGGAATCAATAAATAGACTGGAGCGAGAAATATTACCCTTACTTCACCATCCTAAAACCTTGGAGGAATATATTAAATTGCATATTGCAAAAGATGGAAGAAATAAAGCTCAATTATTGGAAATTTTAAACTCTTAATGATCCGTGATATTAAAAAATCTAACTCGTCGAAGTAATATTGGACAATTAGTGAACTATATCCTAAAGCCAGAAAAGAATGAAAAGGCTGAACCAATTTTAAAACATAACCTTCGATCACGCTCCGCTATTGGTTGGACAAAGGAATTTGAATCAAATGATGCTCTGCGGCTATACAAGAGAAGTGATAATATTAAACTTAACCATACAATATTATCATTCTCAAATAAAGATATGGAACATATCCCTAAAGATCTTTTAAAGGATATCTCTAAAAAATTTATAGAACTTAGAGGCAAAGACAATTTATATCTAGCTTCATCACACCATGATAAGGACCATATTCATTTACATATATTAATGTCTGCGACAAAGTATATGACTGGAGAATCCAATAGAATCTCAAAAATGGAATTCCGTGAACTCAAGCTTGCTTTAGATGCCTATCAAAAAGAAAAATATCCAGTGTTAATCCATAGCTTGCCAGCACATGGTAAATTGAACAATATCCATTCCCAAAATATTTCTTATCCATTTAAAGATTCTGAAAAGACATTGTCTCAAAAACAGCAAATTTCAGAGAAAATTGAAGAAATCTATGGAAAGGTCAATTCAAGTCAAGAATTCCTTTCTCAGCTCAAATTTAAGGGTTTAGAGCCCTATTATAGAGGTGGTTCAGTGTATGGAGTTGAGGATCAAGGAAGGCACTACAGATTTAAGACTTTGGGGTTTGACATTAACAACCTGGATGAATTAGACAAGAAACAAAGTAAGGAGGAATCTGTATTACAAGAGCTTAGCGATCTTCGTGAATCCAAAAATTTAGAAAAAGAGCTTGAAGATGAACGAAGTATTGAAATTGAGAATGATAAGGAAACTGAGGATAATTCCGAAGATGATGAATATGATGGATTAGGAATTTAAGGGGTTCGGGTCTCCCGACAAGATAGCCTCTCGACAAAGGCAGGTTACAAATCGCCATGGCGAGAGGCAATCTTGCAATTCCTATTTGTTTATCTATCATTCTTGTATTAGCTTGCTTTGGACCTTACTTTAAATTGTGATTTAAATATTTAAGAACAATTAATAAATAACTAAATTTGCATTTTTAAATTAAATTTGTTTGTGCGAACATGCCCTATATTTAAAATCAACTAAGATGAAATTTTTACAATTATTATTTACATTTTCCATCATTACCCAAAACCTATTTATACTAAAAGCTCAGGAAGCTGGAAAGGAAAAATATTATAAATTGGTTCAAATCTTACCTTCTACTAATTTTAGTTTAAATAAACTTTTGACAGTTGGCAAAAGTTCAACTGATATTCCTCTTACAATTCCAAGAAATACTGTAAAGTGGGTTTATACTCTTAGTTCTGACAAAATTGAACAAAAGACACAATCAAATTTACTTGTTGAAATGTCGAAATTATTTTCAAAAGGCATTTATTCCGGATTTGTAAAATCCCTTACGGCACCATCTGGTGTCATTGTCTGTAATATAAACATAATGGATGGAGGTTATCTTTCAGTCGGTTCCAGATCCATGTTGACTTCTGGAATTGTTGAAGTTATTCCGAATTTTTCAAATCAAATTATCACTTTGGAAAATCCAAATTTTAATGAATCTATTAAAGTCCAAATAGAGGCAGTTGCAATTGTCTTTGATAAGGAACAGTACAATAAAGATCAATTAGACGATGGGATAAAATCTTTATCTAATGCATTGTCAGATATTTCGGAAGCTTCAAAAAAGGCAAAGGAAGAGAAACAAAAAAAAGAGATAGCTGATTCAAAAAGCTATTTCGAACTTGCACAATTAAAAATGGAAAAGGAAGACTATAAGTCCGCAATAAATATTTACCTTGAATTAGCAAAAAGTACTAAATATTATGATTATATTGCATATCAGGGTCTAGGAACTGCATATCGGTATATTGGTGAATATGATAAGGCAATTAGTGCTTATCAAAAATCAATCAAGGAAAATAAAGACAATGAACTATATAAAACTAGAGTCTATAGTGGAATGGGATTAACTTATTTATTAAATAATGATGAAAATAATGCAAATAAATTTTATGCTGAGGCTATTAGTCATTGTAAAGGTGAAAATGCCTTAATTGAGAAAAAAGCAATGATTTTGGCAATTGAAAAAGCAAGATTAAAAAATACTCTTATCGCAGGTTCTGATGATATTATTCAGTTGTTAAGTAAGTAAATGATAATAGGCAGCGCGGCTATCATTAATCAATTCTTAGAATTTGAGCTTGTCTTTCCAAATGAAATAAGGCAAGAACCTGCCTACTATTTAAAAGGTGGAAACAAAGAAGTAATACTTAGAGCAGCTTCACATTTTCTTGGATTTAAACCCAAAAATTCAATTTATCACAATCATATTGAATTACTAAATAAGTTTTTCCATGCACAAAATAGAAAATTTGGTGACAATTTAAGTATTATTATTCAAAAAATTGAAAGCCAACAGAAAATTAATAATAATTTCAATCATAAAGTATTAATAATTAACAATTGGTCAAGTCTAACATTATTTGAGACTTTCTTTCAATTGGATATAGGTGAAATTACGCAGACACCAATTGAATTTGAAATTAACTTAATGAAAGCATATCTTTCGATTAATTCTATATTTACAAAAAATCAATCTCTCGCTGAGGAGTCAACTGAAGAATTAGATAAAGAAATTAGATATCCTATTTACAATTTTTGTTCGCAATATCCAATTTATGACAAAGTAGATTATGACCTAAAGCTACTTTTTTTTACTCAATTAATTAAAGCGTACTATTTTTTCCAATATTTTGAAAATGAAATAAATTTCAAATATCTTTATGACAGTTTTCTTGCTAATTTTAAATGCGAAAACCCCAAATCATATTTAAACAAAATTGTTTTGTTAATTTTAACTCTATTAAAAGCGGACAAAGAAGCACATTGTGATATTAATATTCCAAGAGATGAACATTTTGAAATTAATTGCTCTTTTCTAAAAAAGTTATGTTTATCTGAAGATAATAGAATGAATGATGAAGACTTTATTGCTTTACGAAGCAATCCAATGTATGAACTTTCAAATGGCATTTATAGAGTTATTTTTAATCTATTTTTAGTCGAAAAAATATTCAAGGGACTCTATTTTCAATTAAGAGATATTAATAGAAAAATGTTAGATTCTATTAAAATCAGTGACAACAAATTAAAAGGAATTTATTGCAATGAATTTTCAGAAAAATATTTACTTTATAAAATACTTGATATTATTTATGCTAGCGAAAATAGAATTATTAAGTTTTCTGGGAAATATTTTAGTGATAATAGAATAGACGGAGGGCCAGATTACTATATTAGAATTGGAAATAACTTACTACTTTTTGAATCAAAAGATTTTTTAATTAAAGCTAGTATTAAACAATCCTTTGACTATGACAAGTATTACTATGAATTTGAAAGGACTTTAATAAAAGAAGAAATAAAGCCTGGAAAAGTAAAAAGAGGTGCAGTCATGCAACTTTCTTATTTTATACGAAAGGTATTAAAAAGGGAATTTATTGATGACACAAATTATCAATATAAGAAATTAAATATTTATCCAATATTAATAACACATGATTCTCAATATGATACTCCAGGATTTAATTTCATGGTGAATGATTGGTTTACTGATGAGAAAATTACTCTAAATGACGAGGGATATTATATTAATAAAATTAAGCCCTTAGTTGTAATTAATATAGATACGCTTATTCATCATCAAGAAATACTTTCCCACGAATATCCATTACATATTATTTTAGATAAATATAACTCTGAGGTATTATTAAAAAAAGCGAATTTAAAATATAATAAACATTATGAATATATAATGGATTCATGTCAATCCTTTTCAATGTTTATTGATAACTTTTTAGGTAATTTAAATTTAAGAAGACCGCCAAAAATTCTTTATGAAATTTCACCTGCTATTTTTGAAAATAGTAATTAAGCTAGAATTTTAATAGAGCATCAAGTGCTTCTTCTGTTTCTTGGTTTATAAAATTAGATTGATAACTAATAGTTGTCGTTGTTGATGAATGCCGATAAAACTTTTGAAGCATTTGAATCTTACAAAAAAAATACCCAAAGCAGTGTCTGATCTATTTATAATTGTATTATCATTTCATGATATTTACCGACCACATCGTTCTCAAAGGAATCCAAATATATTTGAGTTGTTTTCTGTTGTATGCCCAAGTGATTCACTTATTACTGAAATTGATGTTCCAATCTTTAGCACTTGTGGTAATTCAATGCGCTCTACTGACATAATGGCAGATGGCGAGTTTTTGGCATTCACTTTGAGTACATGTTTATTAAATAAAATTATGAAGGATTCTATCAAAACCAAATTAAATGAAGCACTAAAAAATGAAATAAAGGCCTATCTCCAAGAAAATCAATTTTTAGATACTGTATTTGAAAAGGGTCAATTTTATGAATGGTCAGGAAAACCAAAAAAACCATCAGAAATGAACATTGATTTTAATTACGATTATCTGTCAATAAGAGATCCACATTGGGAAAATATCGTCCCAAATGAATATAAAACAAATTATTGTGCATGGACAATCCCATTAGCCACAAAAAATTTATTAAAATTACATCAAATTCATACGCAACTTTGGAATATCAACTTTGAAGGTACTACTGGAGAAATAAAATTTAATGTCAAATACGATCAAAATACTGGGGATCCAATAATTGATCTCATTAAGGCTGATCTGAACACAGAATTCAAGCGAGTTTGATTAATAGCAAAAATTCTATAAAATTCTAAATTTATAAAAAATTAGTTTTTTATATGACATTCCGCCAAATTGTATTTAACCTTTAAATCATAACTGAATCCATCTAAGTCAGGAAAAATACTCTCATGCCTAATTCCTGAAAAATATAGCTCTCGCAATACTCTCTCAGACACTTTCTTAGAAAGAGTAAATTTTAATAATTGGTCATCTGTTTCATTTAATAATTCTTCAAATGGTATAAATGGGTTCGTATGTATTGAAAATAAACCAAATTGGCCTGAAATTCTATTTGATATACTTGGTGGATAAAACAATCCGCAAGAATCATATTCATAGGGATTCTTAATCTTCTCTATGTCAATATTATTACAGGTATGCCATGCATAAACCGCAGTGCCATTCTTATCTTTTGGTAAAATAATTCCTTGATTATTTAACTTTGGCATCGTAGCAAAATAAAGAGCAATTAAAGGACTTGATGTCCAGTCAAGCAATCTAGTTGGCAGTCCATGATGTTGAGCCAAGGCTAACCACTCCCAATCATTATTGGGACACAAATTTATTCCTGATCTACTTCGTAATTTGAATCTATCAATTATTTCTTTCTCATAATTAGATGAGTCTAAAATCTCCTTATCTACTCTTCCAATTGCTGGAATTAGTTTGTAATTTTTAGAATCCGTGACTCCTCGAAAAACATAATGTCCACAAGTTAAGCTCTTAGAATTAATCTTTTTAATATAATCAGCGAGCGATTTAATTTCTATAGATTTTATTTTCTTATCTACTTTAACTTTCTTTTCAAATATATACACCTCATATCTACTTCTCCCTTCTAATCTAACAACATTAACTAAATAATCATTAAGATAATCACAATTTTTATTGAAATAATTTTCAGCATTTTTAAAATCTAAGCATTCTTCATTTGTTAAAGGCAATTCCTTAACGTAAGGTTTTTTTTGACTAGACAAATTATTAGATACTTTTAAATAACAAATTGGAAAATTCTCTATTTCGTTCTTTAGTGTTTGTTTAACATAAGCAAGAGCGGAAGTCTTAATTAATTTACTGTTGATTTCTGACATGGATATTTTATTTAGTATTTAAGAACACTTTCTAACGCAACATCCTTATCCTTATTAATAAAATTATCTTGGTAACCAATTATTGTTAGGATGAATGTATGAAGTTTAAGTTTTTGAAGCATTTGAAATGGAAACTTATCAACTGACAGATTCCCAGAAGTATGGCTTTCAATATGCATGATTAGATTTTAATAAAACCCAAAATTTCAGTTAATTTTTGAAATAACTCATAAACCATAATTTGAAATTTAACATGAACAATAAAAATCGCTACATGTTATTCAAAGTCTAATATTTAAATTTATCCATTTTATATCTAAGTCTATTAATTTCAAATTCAAATTTAGTTCAATTAATCCCAGACTTGTCGGGATAATCTCCCAATATAAAGATGTCCAGATTTGACCCTTCTCCACCGTAAACAACAAGAACTAAATATTCTTTTTCAAAATCGCATTGGTTAAAAAAATATTCTTCAATCTTACTTAAATCCAAGGATTCTAAAGTACTTAACTCCATCTCTTTTACTACAACTAGTCTGTCTGGATGTGTGTCATCCATAAATACTCTTAAAGGGTATTGTGATAAATTAGAATTTTTTAAATCCTTGTTCACCAATATATATTCTTTAGCTAATTTCACAATCAAATCATGATTTAATTTATTCATATGGCAAGATTCCTTTGTTGATTTTGAATATAGAATATTTAATAGAAATGCAAATTTAAGAATTAATCTTGATTATATTGAATTGAATTTAAAAGTATCTAGTTAGTTTTAATACTGAATAATTTTAAATTTTTAAGTAGTTGAATCCTAATTACATAAATTTATAGGTCAATTACCAATTCATGATATTTATCAACTACATCGTTTTCAAAGGAATCCAAATAAATTTGAGTGGTTTTCTCTGTTGCATGACCAAGTGATTCACTTATTACTGAAATAGGCACTCCAAGCTTTTTAGCACTTGTTGCATATGAATGCCTTGCTACATAACTTGAGATCGAAGATTCAATTTCACATATTTTTCCTATTTCTTTTAGGCTTTTATTATATCGTCTAAGTTCATCACTTATTTGTTTAAGTTGAATTTTTGGATCAGATGACTTTACAACATTCAATATAAATTCGTTCTCTGTCTTTCCATTTCTATATTTGTCTATAATCTCATTAAGTGGTTTTGAAAGTGGTATAGAATGAAGTTTTCCAGTCTTTTGTCTTTTATATTCAATCCTGTCTTGAATAATGTTATTTCCTTTCAGCATGGCTATATCAACAAAGGAAGCTCCCATCAAATAGAAACTAATTAAAAAATAGTCTTTTGCTCTAGTTTGCCTCTGAGTTTGAGGTTGGAATTGTAGTATTTTAATTAAATCTTCTCTAGTTATAGCTCTTTTCCGAGTTTCTTGTCCTTTAATGGTATATTCCTTAAACGGATAATTCTCAGCTGACAATCTCTTTTGCTTGATTGCTAAATTAAGCAATGCTCTTAGGGTTCTTAAATTGACACTTAGACCATTTAAACTATTTCCTTTTGATAAATACCATGCTTCATATTTTTTAAGCCAAGTAAAGGTTATTTGCTTGAGCGGAAAATCTTTGCCATTAATAAAATTTGAGATACTTCTATAAGTTAAATCATAGACTCTTGCATTGCCAAATCTCTTGGCTTTTTCTAATTCATTAATGATATTTTTAAAATACTCTAAGGTCATTAATTCAGTTCTGACATCTAATAATCTAATTTTAATATCCCCTATTGACATATTTTCCAACACACCTTCTTCTTTCAATGCTAACAACTTGGTTAAATATTTACTTTTTTCCTTTAGGAGCCAATTATTATATCGGTTAATGTGATCAAAGTCTGTACAAGAGTTTTTTACACATTGGAGCTTTGCGTTCCAATCCTTTTCTAAGAGACTTTGATTTAAAGATAAACGAATAGAACTTCTTTTCACCACAATCAATAGCTTTAATGGATATCTACCATCACTCTTAATATTTCGCTTGTCTAATTCTACTTTGACTGATAAAGCCATATTGATTGTATTTAAAATTTGCCAGCGATTTGCCAGCACCATTTGTATTAATATGTAAAGATATGAATTGATTTTAATATTTTTATGCTGATTTACAATACTTTATATAATTATAAATACACATAAATCCATAAATTTCACGCTTTGGGAGCAGGGGGTCGAGAGTTCGAATCCCTCCGCCCCGACTGAAAATCAAGGAGTTATGAATTCATTTTCATAGCTCCTTTTTTTTTTGAATACTATTTATTTTCAACTAATAATTTCAATATACTTTGGCTTGAGAGTTCGAATGCCGACGCTTCGATCGGCATGCAGACCATCTTTTGATGCGTCTGCATCCCTCCGCCCCGACTGAAAATCAAGGAGTTATGAATTCATTTTCATAGCTCCTTTTTTTTTGAATACTATTTATTTTCAACTAATAATTTCAATATACTTTGGCTTGAGAGTTCGAATGCCGACGCTGCGGTCGGCATGCAGACCACCTTTTTTGGTGCGTCTGCATCCCTCCGCCCCGACTGATTGTTTAGGAGTTATAATGAAAATTATAACTCCTTTTTTTTTAGTCTTAAATTCATTTATAATATGTTATCTGTCGCGAGTTCCTCGGAATTGTCAAGAGTTCGAATGCCGATGCTTCGATCGGCATGCAGACCACCTTTTTAGGTGCGTCTGCATCCCTCCGCCCCGACTGAAAATCAAGGAGTTATGAATTAGTTTTCATAGCTCCTTTTTTATTTGAATACAATTCAATTCCAACATGATTCTATACGTATTGTCAAGTGTTCGAATGCCGACGCTGCGGTCGGCATGCAGACCACCTTTTTTGGTGCGTCTGCATCTCTCCGCCCCGACTGATTGTTAAGGAGTTATAATGAAAATTATAACTCTTTTTTTTTTGGCCTTAAATTCATTTTACAATATTTAAACTATACCGATTTCATTGGTATCGTCAAGAGTTCGAATGCCGACGCTTCGGTCGCCATGCAGACCACCTTTTATGGTGCGTCTGCATCCCTCCGCCCCGACTGAAAATCAAGGAGTTATGAATTAATTTTCATAGCTCCTTTTTTATTTGAATACAATGGGATTCCAGTTAGTTATTTCTTTTTAATTACGATTATGAGTTCGAATGCCGATGCTTCGATCGGCATGCAGACCACCTTTTTAGGTGCGTTGTCATGCCAACGCCTCACTCACAATGAAGCCTCCGGAGTTTTAAAGCAAATACCATAGAAAATTTGAAAAAACATTTCCAACTCATATCAAACGGGCTCAAATTACCCCAAGACTTTCCGATATGTATAATGAAATCACCTAATCAGAAAAAAAGCTATAAAATACAAACTACTCAAACAATGCGTGATTCAGGAATTGTTATTCGGCAAAACAAGGTTGATAGGAAGTGTAAATAAAAATTATCTTATTAGCAGATAATACATAAAGTGCAATTATAAATATTTATATTTGCAGAAGATATAAGCATAAAGTAAATGAATGTCACCAGTTTTAAAGCAGGAAAAAACGTACAACGATATCAATATAAGAGTTTTGAACCCAATATAGTTGATATGCCTTGGCAAATTGACAATGCTGAACTAAATATGCTGCTAAGCATAGCCAATATCAAAATGGGCGAACTCAATGCATATTCACAACTGATACCCGATGTTGATTTTTTTATCAAAATGCATGTTTTAAAAGAGGGTACCAAAAGTAGCCGGATTGAAGGAACACAAACCAATATAGACGAAGCCATACAAAAAGCTGAATACATAAAAGACGATAAAAAGGAAGATTGGCAAGAAGTTCAAAACTATGTGCAAGCTATGAATCATGCTATCGAAAATTTGGAAAAATTACCCCTGAGCAATCGATTATTAAAAGAAACACATTCAATTCTGCTGCAAGGCGTAAGGGGTACACATAAGTTGCCGGGTGAATTTCGCCAAAGTCAGAACTGGATAGGTGGTAGCAGCTTAATAGATGCGACATTTATACCTCCTCACCAAGACAGTGTAGCTGATTTAATGGCAGATTTAGAAAGATTTTTACACAATGATAACACTCCTGTTCCGCATTTAATAAAGATAGGTATTGCCCATTACCAATTTGAAACCATTCACCCGTTCCTAGATGGTAATGGTCGGATTGGACGTTTACTGATTACATTGTATTTGGTCAGTAATCATTTGCTACACAAACCAACACTATATTTATCTGATTTTTTTGAACGAAACAAATCGCTGTATTATGAAAATCTAAACAGAGTACGAAACCACAATGATTTAACACAATGGCTGAAATACTTTTTAGAAGGTGTTCGTAGTACTTCAGAAAACGCTATCCAGACATTTAAACATATCATACAAATCAGAACAGAAGTAGAACACAAAATTATTTCTTTAGGAAAAAAGCAAGCATTGGCAAAATCATTTTTGCAGTTTTTATATGGAAAACCCATTACTGATGCCAATGATGTAGCGAAAGATTTAAACATCAATATATCAACCGCTTTAAGATTGATAGAAGATTTTATTAAGTTGGAAATACTAATAGAAGTTACTGGGTTTAAACGCAATCGAATTTTTGCATTCGACGATTATATTAAACTTTTCAGATCGTGAGTAACATTGGTAAAATAGAACGTCACACGTAAAACAGAATTATAAAACTATTTCGTGGGAAATTAAGCTATATAAATCACATTACTGTTATTGCAAATATCGTGATAATAAACAGTCCAAATATTGGACCGATACAAAACAATAATTTTATTTAGAAAATAGGCTCAAGACTTGGTAATATATCAACAAAAACGAATCCTTTCATAACTCCTTTAATAAATTCTCAAACTTTAAACCAACAATATTTTAATAAAACAGAAAACAATATTATATTTACACTGAATGAGAATAACTGTTATTTGGATTTTTTGCTTGACTTCAATACAACTTTTATTGAGCCAAAATAAATATGACTATACTTGGACTTTTGGTAAGAATTCCGGTAATAATAACTTGAACCGAATATTTTTTTCTGATACTGGAATTATTAGAATAGATAGTGTAGTTAGTAATTTTGATATCGAAGGAGATAAAACATTTATATGTAATCGAAATGGAGATCCCGTTGTATTATTCACGAATTGTTCTGTATTAGATATTAATCTTGATACTTTAAAAGGGAATCATACTTTAAGAAATAATAGACAATTGTCTTGGTGCTATGATCCTTTGCACTATTCCTACCCATTTGATCAAACTATGCTGATTTTACCTGATGTTCAAAGAAAAAATTTTTATCCAATTTTATTAATAGATGTCGGACCAATTTCGTTTGAACTAGATTCATTAAAGTCCCCATTTTATGGTTCATTATTTTCTATGGAATTGGATCTAATAACAAACCATTTAAACAATAATTGGAACCAAGTTCATTATGATACATTTGCTCCAGGCCATCTTACAGCATGCCTACAAGATAACGGTAAAGATTGGTGGATTATAGTTCCACTAGACGCAAGTGTTTGTTATTTAATATATGAATATACCTCGGCTGGATTGAATATCGTTGGAAGAACATGTGTTGGTAATAAAATTTATGGCGAGTTTGATTTCGTTAACTCCACAACATTTAGTCCAGACCGAACAAAGTATGCTCGATATTGTCCTAGGTATGGCGTTCAACTGTTTGATTTTGATTCAAAAACGGGAGCCATTAACAGACCAAAGTATTTCCATGAAGAAGGAGGTCGTCAGCCATTTGGTGGAATTTGCTTTTCTCCCGACTCTAAATTATTATATGTATTCTCAATAGATTCTTTATACCAATATGATCTTACCTCTGATCATGTAGAAAGTTCAGGAATATTAATTGATACATTGGACCGAAGTACCGGGAAAACAAATATTTCAGCATTTAATTCTGGACGCATAGGTCCAGATGGTAGAATTTACATAGGTGGATTTGCAGGAGGCCATTACCTCAGCGTAATTAATAATCCCAACTGTAGAGGAAAGAAATGCGAACTTATTCAACAAGCTGTTCGATTACCTGGCAATCATGATTATACTATGACGTATGCTCCTTATTTCTATGATTTCAAAGGAGTAAGAGAATGTAAAGAAACGAATTCAGTTGACTCAAAGGAGGAAAACTTAAAGGTTTTCGAGAAGAGAGGTGATTTAATTTATTATAATTTTAAAGACAAGTCAGGGTGGATATCAATTTATTCTATAAATGGCAAGTTAATTAAAACAATGAAAAATGTCTCACCAAGTGGTGTCATAAACATTGAGGATTATACACCTGGTGCATATTTAATTCAGGTGAATTGGGGATCTTCTCACTATGAATATAAACTGGTCAAGAATTAAGATTGAAGTGTAATAATGAAAGTACTTTTAGCAATATTTATTTGGTCCATATTTACATTAATTGGGGTTGGTCAGAATAAATATGACTATACTTGGACCTTTGGAACGAATATTGGGAGTAATAAGAATTTAAATCGTATATATTTTTCGGATACTGGAATAGTCAAAATTGATAGTTTGCAGAGTAATTTCAACATTTTTGGCGATAAAACTTTTATATGTAATCAAGATGGAGACCCCATAGTATTATTTACTAATTGTTCTATTTTGGATAGTCAGCTTGATACCATGTATGGTAATTATACACTTAAGTCAAACAGACGAAATTATTGGTGTTTTGATCCTATAGACTATTATTACCCATATGATCAGTCCATGATTATATTGCCTGACAATCATAAAAAAAACATTTTTCCAATTTTATTAATGGATATAGCTTCTATAGAACGAGATCAAGATTCACTTAAAGCTCTAGATTACGGAATATTATATTCAATGGAAATGAATCTTACAAATACAATTAGCAAAAGGTTAGTCAATAATTGGAACCAAGTTCATTTTGATACATTTGCTCCAGGCCATCTTACAGCATGCCTACAAGATAACGGTAAAGATTGGTGGATTATAGTTCCTCTAGACGCAAGCGTTTGTTATTTAATATATGAATATACCTCAGCGGGATTGAATATTTTAGGAAGAACATGTGTTGGATCTAAAATTTATGGTTATTCTGATGGAATAAGTTCAACTTCTTTTAGTCCCGATCGTACTAAATATGCTCGTTACTGTCCTGAATATGGAATTCAACTGTTTGATTTTGATTCTAAAACTGGAGCCATTAACAGACCAAAGTATTTCCATGAAGAAGGAGGTCGTCAGCCATTTGGTGGAATTTGCTTTTCTCCCGACTCTAAATTATTATATGTATTCTCAATAGATTCTTTATACCAATATGATCTTACTTCTGATCATGTAGAAAGCTCAGGAATATTAATTGATACATTGGACCGAAGTACCGGGAAAACAAATATTTCAGCATTTAATTCTGGACGTATAGGTCCAGATGGTAGAATTTACATAGGTGGATTAGCAGGAGGCCAATACCTCAGCGTAATTAATAATCCCAACTGTAGAGGAAAGAAATGCGAACTTATTCAACAAGCTGTTCGATTGCCTGGCAATCATGATTATACAATGACTTATGCTCCTAATTTCTACGATTTTAAAGGTGTAAGAGAATGTAAAGAAACTAATTCAGTTGACTTAAACAATGAAAACTTTGAGGTTTTCGAGAAGAGAGGTGATTTTATTTATTATAATTTTAAAGACAAGTCAGGGTGGATATCTATTTATTCTATAAATGGCAAGTTAATTAAAACAATGAAAAATGTCTCACCAAGTGGAGTTATAAGCATAGAAGACTTTACACCAGGTGCATATTTAATTCAGGCTAATTGGGGGACTTTTCACTATGAATATAAACTTGTTAAGAATTAGAAGGAGGACTTAGTCAAGTCAAAAGTAAAGTATTAAAAGTATATTTGAAAGAGAATTTCATAAGTTTCAAAAACATGATCAATTTGTAGTGAAGACAAGCTACTTGTAAAATCACTTTCAAAAACAATAATTCTTTTATTTATCTCCAATTAATTCTACCATAAAAATTTCCATCTTCAATATTAATTGTGTCTGGAAATTTACCTATAAATGAAGTATCTCTAACTACTTTAGCTCTAAAACTACCTCGAATATCACCGTTTTGCTTATTTAGTTCCTTAATTTCAATATAATAATCAGAACTAGGATTTTTTAAAATATAAGTCCCTGTTACTACATCTCCATCAGAAATAAATTCACTATATGAAATTCTATTAAATGTATCTAAATAAAAAGGTTCTATTGGATTTAATTGAAATCTTCCAATTTTTAATGATACATAGTCAATCAAGATTTTGCCTCTAAGTTCACCAAATTCATTATATTTATATATTAAAACACCAATACATGTATCAGGAGTACAATAGTTTCTAGATTTAAATACACCAGTTTTTCCTTTCCAAGTTTCCCCATTTAATACTGCTTGTCCTTCGCCAAAAAATCCATTCTCATCAAATGCAGCATCCTTAATGCATGAATAGATTAGTAATAATAGAACAGTTGATAATAAATATTTCATTTATACTATATTGCGAATTTTGACTTGATTGATTTATTTAAATATTTACTTTTATAACTTTATTATCACATTTAATACACTTCTCAAGCTTTAAATGATGGGCAGTCCACTTTGCTTTTTTGTTTGATTGAATATATCTTAAAGATATAATATAATTTTGCACCGAATGAATTTATTGGTTCAAAATACTTTTCTTTAACTAATTTATCAGAAAAATAAACGCCGCGATTATAATAAATATAGAAATTTAATCTATTAAGCTTGTAGCCAAATCTACATGTTGGTCCAAGTTCTATATTATCTTTCAAAACTATTTCATAAAATGGTGAATAGAGATAATGGACTTTAATACTATTTATTATATTAACATCAAGTCCAATTGAAAATTCAAATTTATTAATTGCATAACCGAAATGTGCTGAATTTTGAAAGTAATTGAACTTAAAATCTAATTTTGGTTCTTCTTCAGGGAATCCCAATATAGTTGTTGATGAGAGTGGAATTTTTTTGAATGTATAACCAGGATTCAATTCGATAAACATCTTTGATTTAAATAGATATCTAATTTTAATTTCAGCAGCAAGACTTAATTTGTTATAATTTGATTTTGGATAATTTATTAAAAAATAATTCGAATTTTTAGATTGAACTATATTTGAATTATCGATTCCAAAACCAGCGCCCAAATACAATTGACTATTTATTTCACTAATTAAAATGAAACATTGAAAAAACATAAAGGCAAAGATTTTTAATCGCATTTATCACAAACTAATTAAAAGATAAGTGAAACTTTTCAATACAAAACAAACACTACTTATCTTTGAAAAGATATCCCGATTGTATACTTAACTAAAACCAAAGATAGTACTTTAATTAATTGATTTTATTTCTTGGACATACTCATTTTAATGCACAACCCAAAGATCACACAATTCACCATTTCCCCTCTTCTTTCAATATCAACCTCATCCCTTCGCGCTTTGTCAAGGGCGGTAATTGATATTTAAAAATAAATGAACTAACTCCTATTGGATCTACTCTAGAATGTTGCCTCAATGCCCAGCCGGCGGCTTTTTGGATAAAAAATTCTTTGCTGGTGGATTGATCCGAAATCATCGATTTTAAAATATCGAAATTCGTTGATTTGGCATACTTCAATTGCATAATTAGGGCTGAACGACGATACCACATGTTATCAGAGGCTATCCATTTTCTCATGAGTTGAATTTGGGTATCAGGTTCTTTTATGACCAATAAGCCTATAATACTTGGTGATAAAAAATCAACCGTGTCCCACCAAGAATCCCGGGCTATATAGGGCTCATAAAAACTAACCCAAGAGGAATTCATACGCCTGAGGTATTTACGAGCTACATCAAGAGCCACATAATTGAACTCACGAAAATCAGAACTCCAACATTGCTCAAAAAAATCTTTAAATGCCTGATCTCCCTGCCAGGCCCATTGATCAAATACTTGTTTCACGATTTCTTTTCGATCTGGGGCCATAACACCATAGTATTCAAATCGATCCTTCATATATGCTTTCATCTGCCCTGCCCTAACGGCATTGGCTTTAGCTTCAAATTGAAGCTTTATACTATTGAACAAATGGTCCATAGGAATCAGAATTAAATCGTTACATTATTTAATAATGAAAACCAGTTTGTCATTTTCTAACAAACCTAAAAGGAACTTATTAATTATACAATTGAAAAACCCTCGATAAATTAAATCCTAATTTGATCTCTCCGTTCAACCAATTTGAATTTGCATCTAACAATGAAGATCTTTCATTCATACCTACCGCATTAGAAAAATGCAATTGAAAAACATGACCTCCTGTTTCTATATCAACTCCTAAAGAAAGTGGATTATAGGACAATTTATTGGGGAAGCGATTCACTGCATAAGTATAATCTAAAACCAAGGCCATTCTATTGGTGATTTTAAATCGGGCGCCAAGTTCGCATCCATAGACCAAATTAGGATCAACACTAGTCTTCACCAGATTTCGATATACCATAACGGGTGCCAACTGCAATGAAAAACGATCAGTGAATTTTCTTCCAACAGGTAGCTGTACAAAATAACTCAACCGATCACTAAAAACTTCCTGATATTCATTTCCAAATGGGTTCTTCAATGTAATGACATTCATTCCTGCAACAATTATTGCAGTGAATGGGAAGGAGTTATTGCCTGATTTTTGGCTGAGAAACTTATATTTGATCATGCCATCCAGTTCTTTATTTCGAGTACTTCTACCTACTCCTATGGTGAGATTCTCAATGGGTGCAAAGTCAAAGCTTAAACGCATAGAAGCCTGATCCAATCCAAAAAACTCATATGCTCCACCATTTATATCTCCAAAACGGTGCAAAATTCTAAAATCCAAAACACCTTTATGAAGCATTTCAATACTGTGGGCATTTATCACTCTGGTTGATTTAAAAGCATTGGTTACAACAGTAGTTCCATCATCTACTCCTAATCCATCTAATAAGCTTCCTTCATCTTGTGCATTTAAAACGGACAAACTAAAAAAGCAAACAGCAAATATATATTTAAACATAACTTTTGATTTTGATAAATTGAAAAATGAATTAATTATTAGGCGCACCATCCGCTAACCACTTACTGATTTGAGATAGTTGACAAGAAGATAATTGAATACCATCTTTTGGCATCCGACTATATCCAGTTACATAATTCACCGAACCTTCCAATGAATTATCATTAACGTATTCTAAAACTGCACCATAATTATTCAGCGCAACATTTCCTTGAGGGTTCGATCCGCCATGACATCCATTACAATAGGTCTGCAACATTGGAAAAATAGTTCTGTTAAATGATACACTCGAGGTATCACATGCCCCTGCACAATTAATAGTGTTTTGAGCGCCTTGCTTGATCCATAAAGCAATGGTTTTAATTTGATTATCATTTAACAATTCGTAAGGCTTAGGAGGCATCTTATTACCAAATTCAGATACAATAACTTGATACAATTCACTGGTTTTATAATGCCCCGGATCTACCAATTTTATGATATCATAATAATCAGAAATAACAACACCACTTTTGCGGTCTATCACATTATGACATCCACTTTGAGTACAATTTGATTTCAACAATGGCAAAATTTCAGATTCAAAACAAATCTCGGGATCTGGAAGACTCGACTTGGTGCATTCAGTAAACATCATGCTAAAAGTAAAGACAATAAAACAGGCAATAAAAAATTTAATCTTCATAATATAAATAAAATTTTAAAAATAAATCAACGAATAAGGGTAAGCATTTTTTTCTCACTGACTGGATTGGAGCGATTCACTTTATAATTCAAAAGATATGGATATGCTCCAGATGGGACTTCAGTACCTGAGTTATTAAACTTGCCATTCCAACCAACTTGAGGATCTGATGAGTGAAACAGGACTGAACCCCATCGATCATAAATATTTAATGAATAATATTCCAAAGAATGAATATCACCTACAGGCAAAAAAGTCTCATTGTCTCCATCACCATTTGGTGTAAATGCGTTTGGCATAAACAATGTAAACTTATGTCCTACAAACACATCAGCTTCTAAAGTATCCGTACACAAAAATTGATCTGAAACAATTAATTGAATATGATGAAATCCTGTATCTTTTAAAATTAAAGTGAGATCCTTATCATAATAATAATCCTTTCCATTTACAATCCAAGTTCTACCTAAGGTCAATTTTGAAACATCATTTAATTGTACAATAGGATCTTTAATATCCAACACATTTCTATCGATCATCCATTCTGCTGTAGGTGGTGGATAG
Source organism: Candidatus Defluviibacterium haderslevense (assembly GCA_016712225.1). NCBI lineage: Bacteria > Pseudomonadati > Bacteroidota > Saprospiria > Saprospirales > Saprospiraceae > Candidatus Defluviibacterium > Candidatus Defluviibacterium haderslevense. The sequence goes on from JADJRL010000003.1 coordinate 4,716,964, forward strand.
ACCTGAACAACATTGGTAAAAGTTCCTTCATTGTAACATCCTATGGGTGATGTGACTTCTAATTTTAGATCATAATTACCTATCGAATCAAATACATGGTCGACTGAAATACCCTTAGCCTCATCACCATCACCGAACTTCCAATTAAAGGTGTAGCTATTATCAGTCGGGAATGAAATATTTCTAAAATTAACTTTCAATGGAACACAGCCAGCTTTTATACTAGGCTCAAAAATGACTACCTCGGGAGAAGGATACCAAACAAGTGGTTTTTGAATTTGGTTGACACACCCAAAATTATCCTTTATTTGTAATTTAATAGTATAGCGATCCGGGTAGACATATTGAAGATCAACGTTTTTCTGAAATCCCAAAAATCCATCACCAAAATCCCAATTCCAATTTGTTATCGTGCTATAACTTGAACTGGAAGTATCTCTAAATTGTACGGGACCAACATGACAACTATCATAAGTAAAACTAAAATCAGGTTTTAAATCATTGATTACATTAGCCACAAAATTCACGGTATCACTACAGTTTGTCCCAGGATTCAAAATAAATCGACCATTGTGAAGCCCGCCTTCTTTAAATTTAATAGTAGGATTCCAAACAGTTGATGTTTCTATTTGTCCGCCATTCTCATATTCCCAAAGTATATCTGAAATAAATTGTTGTTGATAGCTGGAATTTTTCATAGTAAGCTGATCTGAATTACACAACAAAATGGACCGGTCCTTTTTTCCCATTGGAACACCATTGTCAAGTTGTGCCACAACAGTGCCTGTGCAACTGGCCACATTAAATTGAAAATCACGTCTGACCGTTGATAACAACACCCCACTTCTATATTCAGAAACACAAACACTAATTACAAATTGACCAATTAAATCAGGTTCTCCGGTAATTTCACCGGTAATCGAATTAATAGTCATCGGTGGATTACCTGTAACAGGGAACAAATATGAATAAGTAGGAGCTCTAAAAGAAACTTCTGTAAATGGAGGGGGACAATCTGGACTTGGAATGGTAGCAGAACAACCACTACCACCACTTCTACCCCCTCCAGCAAGAGGAGGACAAAAACTATATATTAATAAATCCCCTTCCTTATCTGTAGCTGCATGATCAAAACTAAAGGGTTCATTTACGCAAATAACTGTAGGGGGAAAGTTTTTGAATCTTGGACTACTTCCACAGGTTTTTTGTGCTTCGGGATGAATTGAAACAGAAAAGGTTATACCTGTAGCATCTGGCATTTGAATATTTGAAATTGTACTATTTCTACAACACCTTTGCCAAACGACCACATATTCTTGATTAATAATCGGAAGCTCTACATCATAATAATAGTCCCCTTTTTCAACACAAATATCAGGTGGTAATATCAAACATGGGTAAATGGGAGGATCTACTAAAGTTGGTCTATTTTTTAGATTATTTATACTGTATTCCGGGTTATTATTTTGTTTGGTATTGGTATATGTTCCATTGGCATTCTTGCGCCAAATGGTGAAACCTAAGGGTTCATCAAATCCTGCAGCATTACTTTGGGGTCGGCAATCTCTATATAAAGTGATATAAATTCTATAAATTCTTTTAGTAGTATCTTTCCCTGCATTACCATAACCCATACACTCATAATACATCTCACCTCCGATAATATGTGCTCCAAAAACACCTGATATCTTTAAAAAAGAGAATAAAACACAAATTACAACTCTGGGAAATCTCATTTATTCGAGTTTGATTTACATAGTAAAGATACGCGCGAAATGCTATAAAAGTTGCGAAAAAGGATCTAAAAGATTAAATGAATAACTTTCAGGTATCTTATTAAATATTTTATGAAGTAATGGTATTCATTTGGATACCACCTTCCCCAATCTCATGACTTAGCCAACTCAAATAATAATTTGGGTCTTCAATGTCAACTGCATATTCAGTCATCAATAGGGGCTTAAATGTATCAATCATTACTGCAAGCTCTTTAGTTTCTTTAGCACCTATACTTTTCTTTACCGTACCTGGATGAGGACCATGGGGAATACCTCCCGGATGCAGGGTAATCATTCCCCTTTCGACATGTTTTCGACTCATAAAGTCTCCATCAACATAATAGAGTACTTCATCACTGTCAATATTGCTGTGGTTGTATGGAGCTGGGATGGCTAAAGGATGATAATCATAAAGTCTGGGAACGAAGGAACAAATAACAAAATTTCGTCCGTCAAAGGTTTGATGAACCGGTGGCGGTTGATGTACCCTCCCTGTAATCGGCTCAAAATCATGTATCGATAATGCAAATGGATATACATATCCGTCCCAACCAATAACATCAAAAGGATGATTTAAGTAATGATAAGGATAGATGATGTCCTGCTTTTTAATATAAAGTAAAAATCTGCCTTGTACATCATGAGTCTCTAATGTAGCGGGTTTTCTTATATCTCGTTCACAAAATGGAGAATGTTCCATCAATTGGCCAAAATCATTGCGATACCTTTTTGGAAAAGTAATGGGTCCTGCTGATTCAATGATCATGATTCTGTTGGAAGATTGATTAAAATGAAACTGATAGATAGTTCCCCGAGGGATTACTAAATAATCACCATAAGCAAAATCAATATTTCCATACATGGTCTTTAAAACTCCGGTCCCTTCATGTATAAATACAACTTCATCTGCATCCGCATTTTTAAAATAATATTCTGTCATACTTTGGCTAGGAGCTGCCAATGTGATTTTGCAGTCATCATTAACCAATACCGGTTTTCTACTTTTTAAATAATCAGATTCAGGTTTAATATGAAATCCTTTTAAACATCTATGCTTAAGCTGTTTATCATGGATGGTTTTTGGCGCTATTGAAAAGGGTTCTTCTACCTGGAGGATTTGAGTAGGTGCATTACAATGATAGAGTAAAGAAGCCAAATCTGAAAATCCTTCGGTTGAAAACAATTGCTCAGAATAAAGCTCTCCATTGGGTTTTAAAAACTGAGTATGACGTTTATGAGGAATTTGACCTAAACTATAGTAATGCATATTATAAAATTAGTCACAAAAATAGTGATATAATCTATCTTTTTAATCGATATTTACACCAGTCACTTGGCCTATTATCAATACAAAATAAGCATTTAGCCTAGTCGAAAAAAAAGTATCATTTAAAATTTTCCAATGAATCGAGAATTAAGCTATCAACTGGAATTAAAATGGACAGGTAATACGGGAATCGGTACTAAAACTTATACGAGTTATGAAAGGTCCCATGAAATTAATTTCAAAAATAAACCTTTATTGAAATGTTCGTCAGATCCACATTTTAGAGGAAACCCAAATCTTCACAATCCAGAAGATTTATTATTATCGGCCATTTCATCTTGTCATATGTTGTGGTATTTGCACTTGTGTTCTGAGGCTGGTATTATCGTTATGGATTATTTAGATCATGCCATTGGAATTATGACCGAACTTGAGAACGGGAGTGGTCACTTTAAAGAAGTGACATTAAATCCGCAAATTGTTATTACTGATTTGACGAGAATTTCAGAAGCAAAGGCGTTACATCAAAAAGCTAATGAAATGTGTTTTATTGCCAATTCGTGTAACTTTCCTGTCTATCATAATCCGACATTTACAGAATCTAAGCAATAAGTTGTTTAGGATTATGGTTAGATTCATACATCACTTGAAAAAAATGCAATTCTAATTTTATTATCCTAGATTTTTGTTACAAACTAAAATTCAAAATAGCTTGATATTCGAGCTGCCAAATTTTAGGTCAAAATCATTTTCTGGGGAGCAAGGTATTTTAATTTTATTGATTCCTAATCTAGAAAGCAAATTTTTAGTCCTGATAAATTATATGAAACCCATAATAAATAGTCTAAAATTAAACAGACCATATTTACTAATCGAACCAAATGCGCTTTAGTATGATCGATATATGGCAGAGGAGTACTTTGTATTAACCTCTATCTAAACCACTACTTCCATGGTATCTTAGTTGGTACCAAACCTACCCTATAGGCGTACATACTTGCTGTATACTTGTGCCTAAGGTCATAGAGGCGTATGATTCAAATACTGATTCATTTGGACAACATTTTAAAAAATATCTAACAAGATCATTAATAATACACCATATCTGTAATCCGCCCTCCATATTTATGCTGGCCAAATTCTATTTTTGGAAAATTAAATAAATGTCTTCTAATTATTAAATAATAATTTAGAAATATCGAACGAATTCAGCCTCTGATGTTATCCTCTCCATGTTAAAATAAAACCACCTCACTACATAGGTTACTTGCTAATCAATTTCCATTAATTTATGGTATCGATTATGTTTTCAACTCGCGTTAGTCACCAATTATTTAGGCTAAGCTAATATTTTGATTATATGCTGAAGTAGGACATTTTTAATCAAAAAAAAACTGATCATATATTGTATGATCAGTTTTTTTTTATTTGAATCTGAATATCCAGAATTATCTAGCTATTGTAATTTTTCGAATCGTAAAATCATCGGTCTCTCTTACTTTTATAAAATAAGCTCCCGACTCAATGTGGCTGATATTAACCGAAGTAACATTTCCATTGGTTTGACCTGATGCCAATTCCTTTCCTGCTAAATTTACCAATGAATATGAAATAATATGAGCTCCTTCAATGGTAATGATATCATTAGCAGGATTTGGATAAATATTAACCGTATTGGATAAAGATGCTCTTTCGTCTAACTCTTGATTATAAAATCCACCAATTTCAGATATTTTTGGTCCTTTTTTCTTTGGACGATCAGGACATAATACCGGAGAAATCACTTCGATGTATTTAATCTTAGTCGATGCGTTAGATCCATTATTATTTTTTACAGTCAATTTTACAGTGTACTTTCCTTGTTTATTAAATGTAACAACTGGATTTGCTGTTGTAGATACAAGTGGTGAACCACCTTCAAATTGCCAACTCCAATCATTTACGTCTACTGAAGATTTATTTTGGAAATTGACTTTGAGTGGCGCACATCCTCTGATAACATCAGAACTAAAATTAACTTTAGGAATCAAGTAAACTGCTATTAATTGTTCAAATGTTGATACACCACAACCGTTTTCCACAGTCAATTTAACTGTAAATTCTCCTTCAACACCATAATTATAATTTGGTGAGGCAAGCGTACTTGTTCCTTTTCCGTCTCCAAAATCCCATAAATATTTAGTTCCGTTGATACTGTTATTTGTAAAAAATCCTGAGAATCCGGTCACATTGCTTTGGAAATTAGAAACCGGTAAATCTTCAACCGTTATATATTGAGTTGAAGTAATAGAATCAGCTGCCTGAGAATTTGTAGCAACCAATTTTACATCAAAAGTTCCAATTGAATTATAAACCACAACCGGATCCCGATCTGTACTTGTGGACGGGGTTCCACCTGGAAATGACCAGACGAAATCAGTAGAACTAACAGAAGATGTGTTTTCAAAATTAACTGTAAATGGTATGCAACCCTGTTGAGCTTTAGTGGTGAAACTAGGTACCGGTGTATTAAAGATCGTTAATTTTGATTTTACAACAGTGTTACCACACAAGTTAGTTGCTGTATAAGTCACATCATACACTCCTTCTTTAAACGTATGAGTTGGATTAGGATCTGTGCTTAGGTTACTTCCATCTCCAAAATTCCAAGTATGCGATTTAGCATTAGTAGATTGATTTGTAAAATCAACAATAAAACCTTTGGTATTTGAAGTAAAAGCAGCTATTGGTAAGCTATCAATGGTGATGTACATTTCTTTAGTGCGTGAAGAACTAAATTTTGTAGAATTAGCTGTAAGCTTCACTTTATAAATACCTGGACGCGTATATTTTATTATTGGATTTTTTAGTGCAGAACCTGAAGGTGTTCCACCGGGACAATCCCATGTCCAGTTGGAAACATTATTAGATGAAAGATCTTTAAAATGAATCACCTTTTCAGCACAACCCCAAGTTGTATCAGCTTCGAAATCTGCAAAGACTGGCGCAAATGCCGCAACTTTTTTCTTGATTTTTGTAGATCCGCATTCATTAGTTACAGTAAGTTCTACATCATAATTGCCTTCTTTCTTGAATTCATGGATAACATAATCCCCTTCTTCTTTAGGGCTTCCATCCCCAAAGTTCCATTCCCATTTTTCACCACCTATGGACCCATCAAAAAATTCAAAAAACAAATCGCCACCTGCATTTCCATATGAAAAATTCGGCAATGGAACATCAATAACTTCTATAACCGCAGGAAAAGTCATTTTCTTACTACATCTAGGATTTCGAACTTCAAGGGTAACTTCATATACTCCTTTATTAGTATAAGTTATAACCGGATTTACCGCTGTTGACGTCGCAGGAGTTCCTCCTGGAAATTGCCATTCATAAGTTACACCATAGGTTGATTGATTTGTAAATTGAACCACCAATGGACGACACCCTCTAGAAGGAGTTGCTTTGAATTTAACATCTGGAACTGCATTTGGTGTGGAACATGGCAATAAACATCCAGCATTAAAGTCAGTATACATTTTTATACTTTGATTGGACGCAATAGACCAAATGGTTGATCCATTTACAGCAGGATCCATAATATAGCCTCCCGGTGCATCATGTTGAGCCGAAAAATTATGACCCAATTCATGAGATTGAGTCTGTCGTGCTATGTTTGATGAATTAGAAAAATGACTGCAAACATTGTATCGATTTCCTGTACATACTGCATTCAGAAAAGCTACTCCTACGGCACCTGAGGTGTAATTAAAAGTCCAGGCAGTCGCAACAGCATAACCACCACTAAATATTACTGGACCAGCCATCTGAAATATATTTAAATGGGTAAAAATATCTGTTGTTGTAGCCCAAGGATCTCGTAAAATGTCATCAGGTGCAAATAAATCTGTTATCCCATAAAAGTATTCATATTGGAGATCCTGACCTTCCCAATCTGTTTGAGTTAAATTCAAGAATCCTGTCATAACAGCTTCTGCCATTGCCACACTACCCGTTAATCGAACAAATTTATAATCGCATGCCAAAGCAATGGGCACATCAAAACAAGCCTTATTTCTTGAATCATTTGGGTTCACTTCACTAGGATCATGATCATGGCCAAATTTTTCGACTTGTTCTGCACCACAATAAACTCCGGCTACAGGAATGATATCTGCAATTTCATAGAATGTAAGTCTACCATTTGCGTTCATGGATTGATTAATCATGGTAGGTTCTAAATAGTAGGTTTCACCATCGACTTTATAAGCCAATAGAAAGTAATTATCCGCTATGGTTAATGCTGCAATGCCACCACCATCCTCAAATACAGATCCTCTAAATGTTCTAATTGATGGGTTTATGTCATAAACAGGAGCATTAGGCGTCGGACTTGTTCTTAATTTAGCCGTCGGCTTGAACATGTTGTATTCGAAAAATTGCAATTTGACTTTCCGATTGTTCAAATTTAGCTCCATTTCAATACTTTGCTGAGCTTGAGATTTAACTGCCAATTGATTTTGAATGGCTTTGATGTCCAGCTGGTACTCTTCACACCTTCTGAATTTAGCTCCCAATTCAGGGCTATTGACTAGTCTTTCCGGAGTGATAATAATATCCTGCCCAAAAACACTAAACGAAAATAAAATAAATAAAATAGTTGAATAAACTGTTTTCATATGATTCTGTATTTGTTAGATTCGACCTAAAATTAAATCTAAATTGTTAAATTTTAAAATAAACTCTTTTTTTAATAATCTATTTTTAAAACTTTAACACTTTGAAAATGACCAAATAAGTTAAATTTAAATTCATTATATTGAAATTCAATTTCTTACATATATTTAAAAACAATCTTCAAATAAATTTTCTCAAATTTATATTTTAACTTAAATTTAAAAATGGATACACTAAATGACCTTATGAAATCACATTGAATTGCATTTAACATCATTTTTTAGAATTAAACTAAAAAAGAGTAGAACCATGAAAAATGTAAAAAATATTTTCTGTTATTTAATTTAAGATCAGAACAAAAGCAATCTTTTTAGTGTGATGCATTAGTTTATATTTGTCAACTATTAAAACAAGCAGATCAAAAGAAAATGGTTTATTGCCAAAAATCAAAGCTTACAAAATATTAAGATGCAGCATAGCATATTATTTTTTTTAAAAAATTAAATCAAAGCCAACTTACATAAAATAAAAAAGCCTGTTAAACAATTCAATTGTAAAACAAGCTTTTTCTTTTGTGGCGGAGGCAGGACTCGAACCTACGACCTTCGGGTTATGAGCCCGACGAGCTACCAACTGCTCCACTCCGCGATATGAGGCCGCAAATATACAACTAAAAACATTATTTTACTAATTTATGTTATCTATGTTATAACTTTAATTTCACAAACAATCCATGGGTCTAAATAAAATAACTTTTTTTCTAATTGTAACTTATTTTTTAATAACGGGATGCCAAAATTTTCAGACAGAAAATCCTAAAAATAAAATTCCAATGAATCAGTCAACTAATCATATGATAGAAAACAATGTACTGGATACGGCCTATTTTGGAGCTGGTTGTTTTTGGTGTGTTGAAGCCATATTCCAAAATATTAATGGGGTAATCGAAGTGGTATCCGGATATATGGGTGGCGACATTAAAAATCCTTCATATCGCGAAATATGTACTGGCACTACAGGACATGCTGAAATTTGTAAAATAACATTTGACACAACTCAAATCAGTTATTCTGAATTGTTAGAAATTTTCTGGACTACACATGATCCAACCACATTAAATAGACAAGGCGCAGATCGAGGTACCCAATATCGATCTGTTATCTTTTATACAAATGACACCCAAAAAGAATTGGCAATGCAATCCAAACAAAATGTTGCTCCAACCCTTTGGGATCAAGCTATTGTGACAGAAATTACACCTTCTAGTATTTTCTATCCCGCAGAAGATCACCATCAAAATTATTATAATGAAAATACTGAAGCCTATTATTGTCAACTCGTAATAAATCCAAAACTTAATAAACTTAAGGAAAAATTTAATGCTAAACTTAAAATCCACTGAAATAATGGACAAGCCAAAATACAATAAATTAACCGAAGAAGAAGCCTATGTTATATTAAACAAAGGCACTGAAAATCCATATACCGGTAAATTTGAAAACCATGCAGCAGATGGAGTTTACGTCTGCAAACAGTGTAACACACCACTATATCATTCAAAAGATAAATTTCATTCGGGCTGTGGTTGGCCAAGTTTTGATGATGAAATACCTGGAGCAGTCAAACAAATACCAGATCGTGATGGCAGAAGAATAGAAATTGTTTGTGCTGTTTGTGATGGACATTTAGGGCATGTATTTGCAGGGGAAAGATTTACTCCAAAGAACCTTAGGCATTGTGTAAATTCCATTTCATTAGACTTTATTCCTAAGGCCGGGGAATAAATCTTTTTCTGACCAACTTTTTTGAAATAGGGTTAATTGATCTTGTATTAATTCCTGTGAACGTTCAGTTAAATACATAGCATCAGTGCTTGCTATTGGATCAAAAAAATGGATATTTATGATGGTTTTAAGTTTAGAGAACGTAATTAAAAATTGAATTAGCAAATGATCATGTATCCAAAAATCACGTTTAGGATTTTGTAATTCCATTGCAAAAGGCACTACATGAGCATTAGTTTCTGCCGCCGCTTCAAAGGATCCTTTTTTGAAGGGCAACATAAGCCTATCTACACCAACGGTTCCTTCCGGAAACAAAACAATAGATAATTTTTCTTTTAAATATTTTGATATTAACTCCTTAGCAGATTTCCTGCTGCCTGAATCACTTCGTTCTACAAATATAACCCCTGATAATTGGGCTCCTAGTCCTATTATTGGATATTTCGCAACTTCTGCTTTACTGACTGCATAACCATTTTTGACAAAAGAATAAATGATAACAGGATCAATTAATGATCGGTGATTTCCTACATATAAAGTACCCGGAGTTAAATCAATATTCCCATTTACATGCAATTGAATACCAAGAATTCGGATAGCGATTTTGCACCATTGAGTTCTTAAAAAAAAACCATGGGATTGATTGATTAACCCTAATTTAATTAAAAGAAAACCTATACCAACAAATAAAATTAAGCTAAGAACCAACAACACTAATCTCAGTGCTCCAAGTAAAAAACTGAGATAATACAATAGAGCGCGCATGGTCTATTGTATTAATTGCAAGGCCTCAGGCACTTTTTTTACGGGCAACTTACAAATTTTATTTCTGCAGACATAAATAAAAGTTTGACCTTCCTGTTTCTTTTCTTTGAGTAACTCCAAAGTTCCTTCATTCATTCCACCTAATAATATGACACCTGGAGTATAGTTTCGTACCCATTCATTCCTCAAGTCTGCACTTTGTTCTCCAACTATGGCGACTTCATAATATGGCTTAACAAAAGTGCCCAGAATTCTAACCCAATTGGAATAATATGCCGGAGCGTTAATTGCAACATGAGATATTACACCATCAAGCATTTTTTCACTTCGATCGAGATAAGTCTTATCATAATAATACAATCCCAATCTGTGCAATACGTCACACATTACTGAATTACTTGAAGGAATAACCTGATCGTCCAATTCAATTTTTCGTGTTAAGAGTTGTGGATCTAAATTGGAATTCATGTAAAAAAACAAACCGTCCTTGTCAGAAAAATGATTCATCACATAATCTGTCCAAAATTTGGCTTGCTTCAAATAAACTTCATCAAAAGTCAATTCGTAAATTCTTAAAAAGGCATCAATAGAAAATACATAATCTTCCAAAAAACCATTGATGGTTTTGTTGTTATTGTGAAAGTTACGATACAATTTATGATCTTGATCCATTAATTTACTAGTGATCATTTGAGCGCCTTTTACGGCTAAATTCAGGTACTCCATATTACCAGTGGCGCTGTATGCATCCGCATAAGCTTTAATCATCATTGCATTCCAGGAAGTTAATACTTTATTATCAAGTCTTGGTTTTACTCTTGAACTTCTCTTCGCCAACAATTTAGCATAACTGTCATTTAATATTGTTTGTAATTCAGCATTCGTCTTATTATATTTTTTAGCGACTTCAGAAACTGAAGCAGATTGAAATAAAATGTTGTTACCGTGTTCCCAATTCCCGGCCTCAGATAATTTATGTAAATCAATTAATATATTCAGGGGTTCACCAGCTCCAATTACCTGCTTTATTTCCGCGAGAGTCCAGACATAATATTTCCCTTCTACGCCTTCTGATTCTGCATCATATGAAGAATAAAAACCCCCATCAGGACTTGTGAAATTGTTTTTTATAAAATCTATAGTTTGGATTAATGTCTGTTTATAAAGTGGATTATTCGTTGTTTGATAAGCATAAGACAATACACTTATCAATTGCGCATTATCATACAACATTTTTTCAAAATGCGGAACCCGCCACACTGGATCGGTGGTATATCTTGAAAAACCTCCTTCTATAATATCATAAATTCCGCCTGCAGTCATTCTATTCAATGTGGTTTCAACGAAACTGAGTGCATCCGTATTTTTATACAGTTGTTTTTGCTCCAACATCATCCTGAGTAAAGTTGGCAAAGGAAATTTTTCATTTGATTTTCTCCCTCCATTGATTTCATCTAAATCAGGCTTTACTTTATTAATTAATTCAGTTAGCCTGGATGCAGTAAATTCTTGCTTAGTACTTAAATGTATACTGGAATAGTCTACATCTAATTTGTTATTAATCGAACGGGCCATTTTTTCTAATTCATTTGGATCTTCAGCATAAACACTCTGAATGTTTGTAAGTAATTTCAACCACTCATCCTTTGTCAAATACGTCCCTACCCAAACAGCTTGTCCATCCGGTAATGTTATGGCATTCAAAGGCCATCCACAACCACCATTTTGATTGATAACTTGGCAAGCGGTCATGTATACATTATCAATATCTGGTCTTTCCTCTCTGTCAATTTTTATAGAAATAAAATCACTATTCATGATTCGACTTACCGTGGTATCACTAAACGATTCTCTTTCCATTACATGACACCAATGACATGAAGAATATCCGATACTTACGATCATTAATTTTCGACTTTCTTTAGCCTTCTTCAATGCCTCATCTTTCCAAGGATACCAATCCACTGGATTATGAGCGTGTTCTAATAGATATGGAGAAGTCTCGTTGATTAAATGATTTCCTTTTTGGTTATTTCCAAGATGAGATCCTTTATTAATACAAGAAAAAATGAAAATACTAAATAAAAGTATGATATAGAGATTCAGATTCATAAAAATTCAGGTCGAATTAACAAATAACAATATAATTACAAGATGAAATCTTAAGATTTCAAAACGAAATCTCATAATAAACCTTGAAAAGATTTAAAAGTTTCTACAATAATTGATTTTAGAAAAAAACTATGTTAATAATAATCTAAATCAATTCGTCATGCCAAAGCAGAATCCTGATTTATTTAAAAATAGAATTAAGGAAATGATTTAATGTAACAACCATTTAATACTACTATTTAACCTTCATCAAAAAGATAGAACATCCATTAGGCTTTAACGAATTTAAACATTTCGGGTTGGCCACCTGATCCAGAATTTATAAGTAATAAATAAGTTCCAAAAGGTAATTTTTGGATATCAATTTCTAATTCTGATCCATTGGATTTAATTGAAAAATCTCTATCTAATAATTTTTGACCATCTAGTTTAAAAATACTTACGGAATATGTTGTATTCGTACCATTATCGATTAATTTCAATTTGATGGTTTCATGAGTTGGTACCGGATAAATAAACTCTGCAACCAATGAATTGGACCCTGACTTTACACTAATGATGGGTGAGTATATGAAAGATTTATCTCGATCTATCATCTTCAATCGGTAATAACAAGTTTGATTTATATCCTTATTATCAATACATATCATTTTATGTTGAGATTGCTCAGCATTTGTTTGTGGAAAAAAAGAATTAAAAGAATTTACAAAGGAACTTTGATAATTACTTCTCTTTTCCAATTCATAATGTGAAAAAGATTCATCCGCTATTCCCGTCCAACTGATCACATTCTCTTTGTTTTGCTTATAGGCTTCAAAGCTGATTAATTTCAAAGGAAGTACCAAACCGCAGACGATAATTGTACCATTTCCATTTGGCCCACCTGTAGAAGCTACAAACTCATCCCCATCGCAATCTTGGTTCTCCCAAGCTCCAGTTGTTCCATCTCCGGTTACCGTTATTACAGGTCTTAATGTTGTTGCATTACCACATTCAAAAGTTGCACTTAGACAAAAGGGTAACAAATCAGGAAATAAGGCCTTTGGTGTTCCAAATCCACTATCCCCATAATTATTTGTAGGATTCCCATCACCATCGTCAACATAAAAACCTGGTCCTGGCAAATCGAAACTTCGAGCGTGCAATGAATCAATAAAAATCCATTTTCTGAAACCGTGTTGTGTATTTTGCTCTCCAGAAACACCCTGTACAACTCTAACACCAGGAGGCATATTATCCCAAGAAATAAAAATACCATGAGCCCAATTGGTACTGGATTCAAAAAATTGATTTAAGTTAAAACAAAAATCATAGGTAATAGTACCCATAGCCGGATCCTCATATGTTCCTAACCCTGACGTAGCTTTTACATTTGATATCGATAAAACACCATTTGCACATTGCGCATACGATTGATTTAGATGAAATGCCCATATAAATAAGACAATTGGCACTAGAACTAATTTTTTCATAAGGGTTGGATTTCTATATTAAAGTCTAAAAAAGATAGTCTTAATTGTTATATCGATCCAAAAAACATGCCAAATGAAGAATTTGCCTTAAAATATTAGTCCTTTTTTATATATTTAATGAGAATGTTAGCCGTTACTTGGATTAAAAAAAGTGATTACGAGGATCATAAACGTACTGATATAGATCAATCATTAGATATCGATCATGGAATAGTTACTAATTCGATCAATTTTTATACTTTTGGTCAACCAATACATTTAACCTATCTAAGTGGTATTTTTAGGATCATAAAAAATTCAACTCTTGGCGGAAAATAATTTAATTCAAATTTACGTAACTGGTGGCACCTTTGACAAAGAATACAATTTTGTCAATGGTCAGCTATTTTTTAGAGACACTCATTTACCTCAGATTCTTGAACTAGGACGTTGTTCTCTAAATATTGATATAAAAACCCTCATGATGGTAGACAGTCTCGAAATGACAGATTCAGATAGAGAAATCATCATTCATAATTGTGTAAAATCCCAAGCCAGACAAATTTTGATAACTCATGGAACAGACACCATGGTTATTACTGCAAAAGCTATTGCCGAAGCCAAAATCGAAAACAAAACCATCGTTCTAACTGGTGCTATGATTCCTTATGCTTTTGGTTCTTCGTCAGATGGGTTTTTTAATTTAGGGAGTGCCTTGTCATTTGTTCAAACACTCAGTGATGGTGTTTACATCATTATGAACGGCAGATATTTTGAATGGAATAAAGTCAAGAAGAATACCAAAACAGGTTTTTTTGAAGACATTGAATAAGTGATGGAACATAGCTGATTGAACTCATTGATAAAATTTGTATTTATTTATCACAAATAGGTTCAACAGTGCTTTTTGATCCTTGCTACCGATAAATTTCAAACTTTTTATTAAGCATTTGTTGACATCAAACAAAAATTTATGGAATCTAATTCTATGAAAAAAAAGACACTATAAATAATAAAAAGAGGCGTCAAATCTAAACTTAACACCTCTTGCTTTTTATAATAATTCCATTTAAATTTTTACTAATCTTATAGTTTTCGATTGTTTGTTACCTGATTTTATTTTTGCAAAATAAAGGCCTGAGGCCAATGAATTACCAATAATAATTTGACCTTGAGATGCATGCAGAGGATATGATTGAACCAATACTCCATTTGTATTGATAATGCTTAATGTAGCTGATTCAAAAGCATCAATATTTTGAAATTTGATTTGTGTAGAATGATTAAAAGCAGCAGGTGAAGCTTGCAACTCAATATCCTGATTAAGATGTTGAGTAGTTACAGGAGACCCTTCAACCACTAAAAAACCATCTAAACCACCTTCAAGTAAATGTCCTGGTAAATCATCTGAAATATTAAGAATTAATTTCATTTTATTGGAAGGTGTGATTAAAGATTTTACATCAATATTGCCACTAAAAACCCATTTGGGTTCGTTTTTATTTATTTCTTCTATCGGAACTACAGAAACTCCGCCATCTGATAAATTTATGGTCATTCTGTCATTTGGATTTCCTGTTCCGCCTGCATTTCCAAACCATCTGTAATAAGTAATAATTGGTTTATTATAAGTACTTAAATCCATTTCTGGTGAGGTCAAAATCGTTACCCCTTCATCCACATCTCCATCCACTGCCATGCCTGCTCTATTTTCAGTAACATAACATTGGTGACCAAAATCTTTATCAATATCCAATTCCGGAGCGAATAATTCATTTTTATAAGTTGTACCTATTGGTTCCGCTCTTTCCCATCTACCTGCAATGGCTGTACCTGAAACAGTCCAACCCTGGTCAAAAATAAAATCATCTTGATATCCTTTTCTTAACAATACCACTATATCTGCTGAAGGTTGCTTAGAATCAAAATCAATACTAGCATGCAAATACCCCCATTTACCAGCTACTACTTTGTATAAAATGGTATCCTGATAAACTGGAAATAAAGCTTCTCCCTGTACACTAGTATTGCCATTGACCGCCCAAATACTATTAAACATTGCAATCGATGCCCCTTCAATAACTTTCAAAGTTTTAGCATCTTTAACAATAACTTTTTGAGTTATCAAATTTCTACGTGGTACTAATTGAACATCTTTAATCGTGATTTCGCCATTCTTTAGAATAACTTCAACCGTTTTTGGAAAATAATCCGGTGAATCAAAAACAGCTTGATAAGTCCCTGCAGTTGCATATCCTGTTTTATAAATTCCTTTTAAATCGGCTTCATCACCATGTTTTCTTGGGGTTAATAATTTAATTTTGGTCCCACTTATCGGAAGTCCGGTAATCGTATCGGTTACCAACCCTTCAAGGTAACAAGCCCTTACATAAGTAGGTTTTATTACAAAAAAACCACCATCAATATCTGAAGCTACGATGGTACCGCTAGGAAGATAAGGACTAACTCCCCAACAACCTCTAAACCCTTCACCTGTTCCTTTATAGGTATCAACACTACCTACCTCTACCAAATTATCCGGCTTATGCGCGTCAATGATCTTAACACCATCAGTATAATACGCAGTGACTAAATAACCGTTGATATACCTGGTATTGTGAGGAATAACGCCTTGATTTTCCGTGTCCTTAGGTCTGTATTTGTCCAAAAGACGAATATTGTTAAAATCTGAGATGTCAAAAGAGGCCACATAAGCGTCAGCTCGTTCATCTGTAGTAAAAATATATTTGTTATCATCAGAAGGCCATGCGTTATGTGTAAATTCTGCAGGTGTTTTGACTGAAGCCATTTCTACGGGTGCTGCTGGATTTTTAACATTCCAAATACTGAGCAAACCATCATAAACATCAGATGTAAACATGGTATCTCTTCTAATAAAATTGTCATGACAGTATCTCTTAGTCTCAGAACCGATATATTTAGGAATTTCCGGGTTTGGTTTTAAATCAAATAACAACACACCTCGCCAATCCCCACAACCATTTAAACTAAGAATTCCTTTTTCATCCACAAATACCGTGTGACACGTAGATAACACTTTCGTAATATTATTGGCTGTTACAGTAGGGCTCCAAAATTTTCCTGTTATTTTAGTTGGAGCCTGTTTCATATTGATAATAATAACACCATCAGATTTGCTGTCCGTGACTGCATAAATATATTCGCCATAAAAAAAGACTTCTCGCCATATCGTATTTACTCCAGGAAATCTAAAACGCTCTATAGGCTTACTTGGATCTTCCAAACTATAAACAACCAAGGCATCGGTATATGCCATAGCCGCATATTCTATTCCATTTTTACCCAGATAATGCCATATTCCACTACCATTTCCCTGCACATGGGCAATAATGCTCATATTTAAATCACCATCTTGTGCAAAACTCTTAATGAAGGTCAAAACCCAAACTAAAAAAATATATTTTTTCATTATTTTTTAACTATTTGATGGTAAAATTAAACAAATTATTTGATTTAAAATAAATCAACATTCATTTTGGGACTACATTCCTAAAAGTACCGATAATTACTCATCTTTGCGCTCTTAAAATTCAAATATGGAACTCATAAAGCATGTAGAAAACGGGATATATTTCATTACAATCAATAGAGAGTCATCACTAAACGCATTAAATAAAAATGTAATGCATCTATTAGAATCTGCTATTCAGGAGGTTAATGACCATATCCACGAATACAAGGGTGTCATCATTACTGGTAGTGGACCCAAGTCATTTGTTGCAGGAGCAGATATTACAGAATTATTAGGATTGAGTCACGCTGAAGGTGAAGCACTTTCATTAAGAGGGCAAAAGATTTTTCAAGATATTGAACGACTAAGCATACCCGTTATTGCCGCTGTTAATGGATTTGCATTAGGTGGAGGTTGCGAATTAGCCATGGCGTGTCATATGAGGGTAGCTTCTGAAAATGCAAAATTTGGGCAACCTGAAGTTAATCTTGGATTAATACCTGGTTATGGTGGTACTCAACGTCTTATAAGATATATCGGAAAACCAAAAGCATTTGAACTTCTTTTGACCGGAGATATGATTAATGCTGAAGAAGCTTATCGATTGAATTTGGTTAACTACGTTGTTCCAATAGGCTCTGAAATTAGTAAATCCATAGAAATCATAGAAAAATCAGCTAAAAAAGGACCACGCGCTATAGCTAAAGCCATTGAACTCATGAATGAACATTACGATTTTGAACGTGATGCCTTTGCACATGAAGCCAAATTATTTGGCGAGCTTCTTGATGAAGAAGAATCACAAGAAGGTATTCAAGCATTTATCAATAAAACCAAACCCAATTTTAGACGATAATTAGAAAAACTCAATCTATAAGGTCTAAAATCTATATGCTAAGCTTAGTGCGAGTAAGTTAGAATTAAAATCCAGGCCTGCTGAAAGACTTGTGTTTGCTGTATCTCCTTCTATCAAGTTGATATTCGTGTTGATATACATATTAGGCAGTGTTTCAATACCTATAATGAACTTACCATTAAGATCATACATAAAACCAATGATATAGCCAACAAAAGGGTTTATCCTAATACTTCTTAATTTTGAATCTCCTGAAAATCCAAAAGTTAATCCCGGTTCCCAACCATGATATAAATAAAAGTCATTGGTTAAGGATATCCGTTTTTCGGTACCAACAGACATAGATGCTAACAAACTATAGGTATGGACATCATTGAGCTTACTAAAATCAATTTTACCGGCATTTAAACGCAGTCTTGTATACTTATTTTCAGTTTTTTCTTTTTTGTAAACAAATGAATATCCACCCGAACCTCCCATTCGGATTCCTACTTCTTTATGTAAGGATTGGGAAAAGCCATTATGATAATTAAATAAAATCAACATTCCGAAAATAATTACTAATTGATATTTCATATTTCAAGTTTTAATTCGTGAGGTAAAAAACAAATTGAATTCAAATTATAATCTAATATACCTTGCTCATTTTCATTAGGAAATAGGTTTCATAAATGGTAAATATTAGATAAATAAATAAGCTTGGCAAAATGATTTCCTGTTTAATCAAATGCCACTTTTGGATCGCAACAACTATGATGGCAACGAATAGAAATATTTTAAAAAAAACAGAAACCAAAAAGACACGACTAAATAAATACAAATTTTTTGAATTTCTAATTCGACTGGAAACAATAAATAGAATCAAGCAAAAGAGTGTAAAAAAACCTACAACGCCAAACAAAAAATTCAATGAACGGGGGTCGGATGGATTAAATAACCCTAGCACGATAGACGATAATAATGCTGACAAAAAAAGAAATAAAGTAAATTGATAAAACTTCATTTTTTGGATTTATTTAGATCAAAATAAATCCAAAACATCAAGGCCACAAACAACAAGCCCTCAATAATTACAGTACACCAAGGCTTATTTAAATTAAATTTATGGTCCAGCCATTTACCTAAGATTGCTCCGACTGCAAGAGTTCCAAATAATTGAAACGCCAATCCAGAATATTTCAAATAGGCATTGGTTTTGGATGAATTTGGGAGCATGGGCAAAAGAAAAAATTAATTAAGGTTGTTTTCATTTTTTGGGACCGGTGTTGAAGGACGAGCTGAAATCTGAGAGGACATTTTACTGACTACATTAAATTTAGCTCCCGGTGCCACAGATAATTTATCTGTATTAATCTCACCTTCTACATTTGCTGTTTCTTTTATATGAAGCAAATCTTCGATAAAAATACTGCCCCGAAACTGTCCTTCAATAACTGCATTTTGAGCCTTGATTTCACCTTCGATTTGTCCTTTTGGGCCTATAATGACTTTTCCTTTACAGATTAAAGTACCTTTAAGAAATCCATCAATCCTGATGTCACTTTCTGCGGTTACGGTACCCTCAACGGTGGTCCCAGCGACAAGACTATTCAATGCTCCCTGACCAGGAATTCCTGGAATTCCTTTGGATTGTTCTTTGTTATCGTTTGATTTATTTCCAAACATGGTTTACTATTTTTTGAGAACTTTAAAATTACTATTTCTTTTTCAGATTGGTGTAAATTATTTTTGATCAAAAAAAAACACCCCAAATTTGAGGTGTTTCATATCAATAAATTGATTATTTTATAAGGTTAGAAGTTTGGACAATAGATTCCTCTATGTTCAGGACTACAAATATTATAGATAAATGATAACTCGAAAGCATTATTCGCTCCGCTAGCTTTACGCAGTCTTGAAGTATTAATATCATAACTTAAGCCAATACCGTATTTATGATAGTCAAATCTAGTAGATAAGATTAAAGCATCCATGAGCACACCACCTTTTTTATCTGTTGTCTGCTCAATGAATGATTCCTTATTAGCCAATCGTGCCCAAAGTCCAAGCTGGAACGCTTGTTCATCATATTTAGACTTACTCATGTTAAATCTGAAACTTGTGCCCGCATTTAATTGCCAGTGAGGTCCCTGGAAAAAGGATACTATACCAGGAAGAATACTATTCTTACGATCTATTGCGAAGTCACCACCTGCATGAACTGTTAATTTAGAATATAGCGGAGAGGCTACGAAACCATTTCCTTTTCTGTAATGATTTTGTAATGGTTCATTCAAGTGACTGAATGCACCACCGATGTAATAATTATTTTTTTTGTCCAAAACTGAAAACCACAATAGACCTACCGATATATCAGCAAACAAGAACCCCTGATCAATGTCTAATGGTTCACCAGAAATAGTTGTTTGATTTGGGCCAGCTGAGGTGATTTGTGTTCCCCAAATAGCATTTTGAAAGTTTACGCTTCTTTGGTTAAGGCCCGCTTCACCTCCAAATACCAAATAATGAGAAGATGTTCTGGACCCAGCCATTCTCTTGCTGTAAGATCCAGACAATTTGAATTGAATGGTTGCAAAGTCTAAAGATCCTGCTTTATCACCCCAGAAAGTACCACCAAATCCAAAATAATCATATCTACCAACAGGAATCTTTTGGTCGAATGACAAATTATAGGTGTTAAATGAATTGGATTTCAGAATCGGAGCCCATTGATTTCTATAATTCGCTACAACTCGCATTTTGCAATTCATAACCCCGGTAAGTGCGGGATTTAAATTCAAAGGAGACATATAGAATTGTGAAAAATGGATGTCCTGAGCAAATAAGCCCATGTGACCACATAATAATGTTATTAACAGCAATCGCTTCATACCTACTAGTTTACTAAAGCATAAATATATAGCTTTACTTTCAAAAAACGTTCCTAAATTTATCATATTACAATACATTTATTTTATTCATATATATAACATCTTAATTTTTACGAGGCAAAGCCCCTAATTCATGAATTAATTGGTCATCATAAATATTGGCTAACTCAAACAAATTTTTTATGGTTAGCTGTCCAATTTCAGGTTTAAAGTATTGATCAAATAAAATCATAGATAAAATGATGTCATTATTATTGATTCCAAAGCTAAGACCCCTCAACTTGTGATTTTGTTGCAAGAGGAATGTATAAATTGGTTTTATTTTTTCTTTAGGCAAGCTACATATCGATGCATCCCCAGCTATCATGCCAGATTCTTCATGATAACTGAGTAAAATTTTTGCAGAACCATTGATGATTTCCCAACTATTGGGTCCTCTACGTGTAAGATTTATGGAATATCCCAAATTCGATATGGTCTCTTCGATCTCCCTTTTTATACCTTTGGGTTCATAATCCGCGATCTGACTGATCATTTTAATCCCTGAGCCACAAAAAGGGCAATACTTCAATTCAGGATTGGGTTCAAAGACCAAATTACCACAAGAAATACACCGTACCCCTAAGGCATTGGGTTGTTTCTTAAACTCCTGAATACATTGATCCAAATAATTGACCGGTAAAGAGAATCCAATGTTTTGTCCATTTTGAATAATAAAGGTATTTACACCTATGACTTTACCTTCATTATCAATCAATGGCCCCCCACTATTACCAGGATTAAGGGCTGCATCATGTTGTATATAATCTATCTCATTTTCTTTGTGGGCTATATTAGATATGATACCTTGAGTGGCAGTGTATTTGAGCCCAAAGGGATGCCCAACTGCTAAAACGGTGTCCCCTTCTATGATTGACTTTTGATGATTTAAATAAATATTCGAAAACTGATGGACTTTTGGAGCTTTTATAAAGGCCAGATCATACATTGGATCTAAATAAATAACGGGACATGTCATTCTTGTCACACCTTTACCTTCAATGACGACCTCTTTATTATCTTTTACTACGTGTTCATTCGTTACAATCAAATCAGGCTCGGCCAGATAGAATCCAGTTCCTATAGAATAAGGTGTGGCTATCTGAATCACGGCATCCTTATATGCTTCAATTATTTGTTTCAAAGATTATAAATTTAGATTTCGAATAAGTGTTATATATGAGATAAAAAATTTGAGTCTGGATGAAAAATCCAATTTGACATCCAAGTTCATTTGTGGATATCTCGATTGATTCTGCTTTAAAATGGCTTTTACTTCAGATTTAATTGGATACTCCCATTTAGCAATATCATCTGTCTTATTATAAGGAGTTGTAAATCCTAAATCTGAAAAATATTTAGGCTCAACGATTCTATAATATAAATGGCTTAACTCAGCTACAGGCTGCGGCAAGGCATAATTATAAAGACAAAAGCCAATCAAATAACCACAAATTGCGAATATTACAAAATCATGCTTATTTTCTTCATACCATAGGATGCCTTGTAATTCAGTATCAAAAATTTGACAAATACTTGCAAAGGGAACCGATGAGTTCATTTCAAAAGTATGGGTAACATGATACAATTCTTTGTAAAAATCATCTTTACTTATGTCTTTAAATTCCAATATTTTAGATTCTAATGAATATACTTTACTTAGTGCGTTTTCATCAGGTTTATCAAAATAGTTGAGATGAGCTTGATTAATAATTTCTGCAACTTTTGACTCAGGCTTGATTAAATAATCCAATTTGTAAATAGCATCTAAGTAAATATAGACCAATGCGCCAGGGAATCTATCTCTATTAAGTGTACCTAAAACACCTTCTGCTGTTATGATGTCAATCACTTGATTAAAAAATGTCCATTTAATCGATTTTTGTGCTTTGTCGATATCAATAATATGGTTTACATTAATTGGAACAAGCTGTTCAAAGGCATTAATTAAAATATCATCTTGTTCGTCTGCTAATAACGCCATTTCTTTTAAACCATTAAAAATCTTATATGGCGAGGCTTCCTCAAGATGACTGTCAAAAACCAAGCACAAATGCTGCTCTTCATCCAATGTGTAACGAGCGTATTGTAAATCGAAATTGGTTTCTAATGCTTTTCGCATAAAACCTACATGCAATTCTTTACAAACGGCTATTTTAACTTCCGAATAAAATTGTAAATGATCTACTAATATTTTAATAACCTTAGAACCCTGAACCAATTCATACTCAAGCACATTTGAGTTTTGAATGGTTATAATATTATTTTGGTGAGCTGTATTTAAATATTCAAATAAAGACTGAATGCTACGCTTAAATTCACCTTGGTTAAAATAGTTAGTAGCTTGGTTCCATGCCTGAGTTTGCTGTGGGCTCAAAATCCCATTATAGCTTCTACCAAAAAGCACATCCGGTGTAACGCCAAGTTTATTTGACCACAAATTTTTCCAAAAACCCATAATTTGACTAGAATTCTAGGCAAATGTATCTCTTTCTGGTTGAATAATAGTGTCCAATTATCGAGTCTTTAAATACATTTTAAGTAACCATTATGTTGAAAGTTCAATCGGATTGCTGATATCTTCAATATTGCAATATTCCGCTTTAAGTTCATCAAAAAAAAGATCAGATATAGTGTCAGCGAAATGTTTGATATCTAAAACAAGGCGTTGTGCATTATTGCATCAAAGAAATAGGTTAAACATAAGGATGGGTATAGAAAGTTAATATCGGGATAAACATTAGATAAATGATTAAATCATTTGGTTACACATTAAATTTTCAATGATGTTAAATAATTACTTTTCATGATTATGAATAGCCTTTAATAAGTTTCATCGGAATGGTTATTATCATATAATTTTACATCAAAATAGTTCAATGTCAAAGCGAAAAAAAGCAGGATTATCTCCTGGAAGCATCATTTTTACTGGTCAAAAGCAATTAGAGCATCCGGAGATCATTAGTTTAGAATACGAAACTGAAATCGTTAAAAATATCAAACTAGATGATATCTTAAACAAACCCCAATCACTTCATACGAACTTATGGATAGATGTGCATGGGATTCACGATGTAGCATTAATTAAGGATATTGGAGACCATTTCATGATCCATAAATTGGTCCTTGAAGATATTGCAGATCCAAGCCAAAGGACTAAAATTGAACCTTATGATATGGGTATATTTGCCATCATCAATAATTTAAACTATGACGTTGAGGCAAAGCAATTGAAACAAGAACAAATTGCGATATTTTTTACTAAAAATTGGTTGGTTGATTTTCAAGAGCATCCTGATGATACCTTTTTGCCGATCCGTAATAGATTAATGGTAGAACACTCAAGATTGCGAACACTTCGGTGTGATTATCTATTTTATGCTTTATTAGATTATATAGTGGATTGCTATTTTTTGGTCACAGATGCCTTTGACGCTGAAATTACAGATTTAGAGGAAAAAGTCCATCTGGCGCATACTGAAGATTTAATCAACAGAGTGTACAAAATCAGAAGCAACCTTTTAAAGTTTAGAAAATTTATTTATCCACTACGGGAGGAAATTGGAAAAATAAAAAAATTAGAAGGCTCAAGTATCGAAACTTCTAACTTAATTTATTTTAGAGATCTAGAAGATCATATTACACATATCACTGAAATCGTAGACAATCAAAGAGAATTATTGAATGGTATTAAGGACTTAGCAATAAACCAGACCAGTCTTAACATGAACAAGGATATCAAGTGGTTAACGGTAATTTCTACGATATCCATCCCAATATTATTTCTAACAGGAGTCTATGGTATGAATTTTAAATTCATGCCTGAACTAGAGTGGCATTATGGGTACCTTCTGTGGTGGGTTTCAACTATCAGTATCATTTGTACCTTGATACTGTATTTTAACAGAAAAAAGATGTTCTAAATAAAATATTTAAAAATTCGAAAATAACTAAAATACCTTAACAGTAACCTAGATCTTCATCATTTTCTAAAAATTCACCAGCACGAGGTTTTGTTTCAACTTCGTGATCTTCATCTTTCTGACGTCCTTTGAAGAAGCCTTTTTTTTCTTTTGCCTTTTCTTCTTCTTTGGTGTTTTTGGATTTAAAAATGTTTCGCATGGAATAAGCTAATTAAATGTTCATGGATAAATACGTACAAATATATGAAAAAATTTATATATGTTAGCTGTATTTTAACAATACATTAATAACAAATACAAACCTTTCCCTTCTTAAATAAAGATTGCCTTAAAAATATGTCTCGATTTAAGAATAAAAGTCGATAAACCTTCCTCTAGTACAACTTCTGAAATGGAAAAATAATTCCCTAATATGAGAAAATTGACTGGATTATTATTTACCTCGAAATATAAAATATTATAGTTAATGGCGCTCAATAAGAAATCATCACTCGGCGATTTAAATTACCTCGTGAAGATAGATGACAATGGGTTCATCCTTAGTGCAAATGTAAGAAATTAATAATTAATGAGTCAGAAAAAAGTCAATAAATTTTTAATCTTAACAATTATTTCTTATTAGC
The DNA here is from genome assembly GCA_016712225.1 of Candidatus Defluviibacterium haderslevense. NCBI lineage: Bacteria > Pseudomonadati > Bacteroidota > Saprospiria > Saprospirales > Saprospiraceae > Candidatus Defluviibacterium > Candidatus Defluviibacterium haderslevense. Next base: position 4,742,584 of record JADJRL010000003.1, read on the forward strand.
CCTTACTTTTTCCAATTCATTTAGTTCAAATTAATAAAACTATAAGCGTTCGTGTTTCATTTGGGGGAACAACAATACCTCCTGGATTGCTTCTTGTCCAGTCAACATCATAGTCAATCGATCAATTCCAATTCCCAGTCCTGAGGTTGGTGGCATACCATATTCGAGTGCTTGTAAAAAGTCTTCATCCATTGCCATAGCTTCTTCATCACCACGTGATGCTAATTTCAACTGGTCCTCAAATCGTTCCCGCTGATCAATAGGATCATTTAATTCAGAATAAGCATTAGCAATTTCTTTACCATTCACATATAATTCAAAGCGCTCTACCAATCCGGGCTTCGATCTATGTTTTTTAGCTAATGGGGTCATCTCTATAGGATAATCGATGATATATGTGGGTTGAATTAAATTAGATTCTACGCATGCTCCGAAGATCTCATCGATCAGTTTACCCTTAGCCATAGTGTCATCGATAGCAATATGTTTAGATCTACAAAATGCTTTTAGGTCTGCTTCAGATTGGTGTTCAACATCAATTCCTGCATATTTCAATATGGCATCATACATGGTCAACCGAAGATATGGTTTTTTAAAATCAATATCATTTTGTCCAACTTTGGTCTGTGTACTTCCATTAACTGTAATAACAACCTGCTCTAACATCATTTCCACCATCTCCATCATCCATATATAATCCTTATAGGCAACATAAATTTCCATAGAAGTGAACTCAGGATTATGGGTTCTGTCCATACCTTCATTTCTAAACATTTTTCCAAATTCATACACCCCATCAAAACCTCCAACAATAAGTCTTTTCAAATAGAGTTCATTGGCAATTCTAAGGAACAAAGGCATATCCAGAGCATTGTGATGTGTTTTAAATGGTCTTGCAGCAGCGCCACCATGAATACTCTGAAGCACAGGTGTCTCCACTTCAAGCCAACCTTGTTGATCAAAATAACGCCTCATTTCATTAATAATTCGGCTTCGTTTAGTAAAAATTTCTTTGACATGAGGGTTTACTATTAAGTCCACATATCTCTTTCGATAGCGTTGTTCCGGATCCGTGAATGCATCATGTGTTTTTCCGTCAGCATCTACCTTAACGATGGGCAATGGATGTAAAGACTTTGACAAAAAATAAAATTCGGCTACATGCACAGATATCTCTCCAGTTTGTGTTTTGAAACCATAACCTTTTACCCCAATAAAATCACCAATATCTGTAAGTCGTTTTAAAACCACATTGTATAAATCCTTATTCTCTCCGGGACATATTAAATCCCTCCCAATATAAAGTTGAATTCTTCCTGTACTATCTTGAATTTCAGCAAAAGAAGCCTTTCCCATGTTCCGAATCATCATCATCCGACCTGCAATACTAATTTCCTTAAATTCATCCGGGAATTCTTCAAATCTTTCCTTAATGGTTTTTGCTGTCGTATTGATAACAAACATTTCTGCAGGGTAAGGGTTAATTCCCATAGCATAAAGTTCTTCTCGGTATTGTCGGCGAATTATTTCTTGTTCACTCAGATGCTGCATAATATTTACTTCTTTAATTAAGCGCGAAATTAATGCCTTTTTATTAAATATATAATTATAATATATATAATATTGATATTGAATGAAGTAATTTTTAGTGTATCAGGGTTATGCAATTATTAAACAGAAAATTAAACCCAATAGTTAAAACTTTTTATTATCCAAAACGAGTCATGAAGCAACGTTACTTCTAACAAAACAAGCTCTGAAAATAAGGCTCAACGCAATAAATTCAGCCAACTTAATCATTCAATGGGTGGTTACATTTATTAAATCTGACTAGAATCGATATAAAATATCTTAATATTTAGTTTACAGCAGATCAAAACAAATCATGTATCTTTGGTTTACAATTCATGAAATTTTGAAACATTTCATCCTGATTTTAGTACTATGTACTGGTTTTACTTTCATTAGTTGGGCTCAATGTCCTGAGATTACTAAAACTACAATAAACCCAAGTTGCACTCCATCATGTACAATGTGTGAAGGAGAAACATTTACTGTGACATTAATGGGCGGCGATCTTCCCAATAATGGTAAAATAGAATATTATTATAGTGACAATGCCGGATTTAATCCTTACAATGGTGAAGGAACAAAAATAGGTAGCGCTAATATTACAACTCCGGGACCACCTTGTCGAATATGTCCATCCCTATTGGGTTTTATGATTGATGCCTGTGGAACGGAACAAGACAATGAATTTATAATCATGTGGACCGGAAGCGGTTTCAATACCAGTAATTTCAATTTTAATTTTGATGCTAACAACAATGTCGGAGCTGGAAATGGTAATATTGGTTCCGGTTGTTCCATAGTGAGCGGTAATGCAGGTCTTGTAGGCGGTTGTATGGCGACCGCAGTTGGAAGTGGCTACAATTTACCAGCTAACGCTATATGGATCGTTTTTACAAGTGCTAATGCAAGTACGAATTATGACTTTTCTGCTGTTTGTGGATTCGATTTAAAAGTATTTGTTAGTAAAAGTAGTTGTAGTAGATCAATAGGTGGATTTTCTAACTCGACATCTACTGGCAATAGAACGCAAGGATTTACAATAACAGGATGTTCTTGCGGAGAAACTGTAACTTATAGTACAGATGATCCTGCTATGTTGGGAAATGGAGATAGTTGGGCAGGAGGTGTCTCGAATAATGGATGCTCTGCAATCGCTAATTCTCCTCCTGGATATACCCCAGCCATCAGCACCATTGATCCGTTTACTTATAAAATACCACCCGAATGGTGTGATAAAACATATGAAATTGTAGGTATCGTCAATCCTAAACCAAATCCTGCTTGTTGTGATGAAATTTTTACAGAACGATTCGAGGTTACTGTCAAATGCCCTAAAGCTTTTCCGTCAAAACTAGAAGCTTGCGATCTTGGAAATGGCAATGGAATTTTTACTTTGTCAGATGCCGAATCGGAAATAATTGGGATAGGTTCTGGTTCTGTAGAATGGTTTAAAGATATGGCTGGAACCATGAAGATTTTTTCTCCATATACATCAAATGCCGGAACTATTTATGCAAGGGTAATTGATGGAACTTGTAAATCACCTTTAGTTCCTGTTAAACTTATCATTCTTCCAATGCCTATTGCAAAGGCTTCTATGAGTGAAGTATGTGATGACGGTAACGGAATCGGTATTTTTGATTTAACTGCTTTAGAAAATAATATCACAGGAGGCAATCCTACGAATAAAGTAAAATTTTGGCTAGATAAAAATAAAACAATACCCGTAACATCACCATATCAAACTACAACAACGACCATTTATGCAACCACATGCAATGATAAATGTGAGTCCCAACCTGTAGATATTAAATTAACGGTTCTTCCAATATTGATCGCATTTACTGCTAAGGATTCATTGTGTGATGACGGAACCGGAAAAGCCAATTTTCAACTCACTAATTTAATCAATAAAATCACAGGTAATAAACCGGGACTTAAAGTAATCTTTTATGATGATAGTTTTTTAACCAACATCATCAACCCGCCTTTTCTAACAGGCTCTATAACAATCTACGCAACAACAACAGACACAAAATGTGAATCCAATCCTGTTAGAGTCATTTTAAAAGTAATCAAATTATCATCCATTCCTTTTGTTAGCGATAAATTATGTGATGATGGTTTTGGCAATGCACGTTTTGATTTAAAAAACATTCAAGATCTGTTAAGTCAGAATGACACCAGCATTCATATTAGTTGGTATGAGGATACGCTTGGGATGACTAAAATAAATCCACCCATAGTTATAAATAAACTTGATACCATATATGCCTTTGCACAAAATGGAAATTGCATTTCGCCTTACATCACCATCGTATTAGAAGCTGTAGCTAGGCCTAAAGCGAAATCTGTAACTTTGACGCTTTGTGCAGATAGCTCTGGACAAGCCATATTTGATTTATCAACCATTACCGATCAGGTTAATGAAGGCAGCGGATTATTTGTGGGATTTGCGGAAGACAGCTTGTTAAATAAATTGATTGGAAGAAAAGTATATACTTTTGGTGATACTGTGTATGGATTTACTTTGGATGGATCTTGCACATCAATAGCTGTACCTATCATTTTAAAAACTGTACAAGGCCCAATTATAAACAATCCAAACGATACCACCTTATGCGGAAATTATATAGTGCCAAAATTAAGTGGGATCAATTTAACATCAAATGCATCCTATTATACGGGCCCAAATCGAAACGGAACACAAATTTTTGAAGGTGATACCATCAAAACTTCCATCACATTATATCCTTATGATCAAAATGGTCAGTGTATTTATTTAGACAGTTTTGACATTATCATCAATCAACCAGTTGATGCCGGACAGGACCATATGTTGTCAATCTGTGAAGGGAGTATTGTAGATTTAAAACAACTACTACTCAAGGCTCAAAGTGGAGGTCAATTCTATGAATTAAAAACCAGTGGAACATTAAATAATTCGGCATTCAATTCATCAGGTCAAAATGGAAAAAGTTTTCAATTTTTCTACAAACTCAATGGAACCGGACTTTGTCCCTCTGATTCTTCAGAAATAAATATTTCAGTTGTAAGGACGGTATCAGCTGGATTAGACACATTGAATACTTTTTGTGAAACATCACTCATTAATTTAAGCAATTTATTGCGTAATGCTGATATTGGAGGCACATTTAATGATTTGAAAAATACCAACTCCCTCAATCAAAATATATGGGACTCCAACATATCGGGACCAGGACGTTTCGATATCAAATATGAAGTAGGTGATGGCATCATTTGTCCAAAAGATTCTTCACTTATTTCCATTCAGATTCTTCCATCCATTGATATCCAGATGCCCAGCAACATTCAAAGTTGTGATTATCTGGTACTGCCAACCATCCAAGGCAAAAATACTAACGGATCATGTTCCTATTATACTGGACCAACTGGAACAGGAATTCATTATCTTCCAGGAGATACAATAAGATCAAGTCAAAACCTATTTATTTATGGTTCAGCTATGGGGTTGTGCGCTGACGAGACCAATATTTCTATTAAAATTGATTCCAGTGTGAATTCTACATTCATCCAAAAAAATCTATGCAGCGATGAATTTTATGTAATCAATAATGCGAGATATGATATTAATCATCCAATAGGAAAAGAAATATTACAGAAACAATCCATTCAACAATGCGATTCAATCATAGACATACATCTTGATTTTTTACCTGAAAATATTACACAAAACACAACACAACTATGTGAACGGGAATTTATTATTATCAATAATGTTCGATATGATATTAAGAAACCTCAAGGCCAAGAAGTTATTAAAAATGGCTCAGCCAATGGTTGTGATAGTATTATAAATATTGATCTTAAATTTTTTAATTCAAGTCGTTCTACATACAATACTACCTTATGCGAAGGCACAAGCATCCAAATTCATGGAAAAACATATAATGAAACTACACTTACCGGAATTGATACTTTAGCTAGTGCTGATCAAAATAAATGTGACAGTATTGTAACTATAATGATTACGCTTAACAAACCCCATACTTTTCAATATCGAAATATAATATGTGAGCAAGATTCTATAATTATTAATGGCAATATATTTAATAAAAACAATCCTCAATTACAGAAGTCTTTAGCTAACGGCGCAAGCAACGGATGTGATAGTTTAATTGACATTCAAATACAATTCTACCCCACCCCTATCTCTTCATATAAACAAAATTTATGTGACAATCAATCTATAAACATAAACAATACAATATATAATAAACTAAATCCGAAAGGCACCGAAATATTAAAAAACGCCTCTGTAAATGGATGCGATAGCTTGGTAGACGTAGATTTAATATTTAAAAATGCAGTTACCACTTCTATTAATCAAGCCCTATGTGAATCTGACAGCATTCTGATTCATAATCAATATTATCATAAATACAAATTAACGGGAATAGACACCATCAAAGGGGGTGCAAACGGTGGTTGTGATAGTATATTGAATATAAATCTCAAACTAATAAAAAATGGATACTCATTCATTCAAGAAAGATTGTGTAAGGAGGAAACAAAATTTATTAATGGAAAGGTCTATGACATTAATCATCCAAAAGGTGTAGAAAACATTAAGAATGGTTCATCAACTGGTTGTGATTCAATAATAAATATAGACTTAGATTTCTTCAATCCCAAACTAAGCTACACCACAACCTTATCAATCATTCCCGGAGGTCAAGTACTCATAGATTTAAAGACTAATTTTATTCCCTATAAAATAGATTGGTCTCCAAATAATACACTAAGTTGTTCAAACTGCTTGAACCCCATTGCGAGTCCAACAGAAACTACGACCTACAACATAATACTGACAGATACTTCAGGTTGTAGCATTAGTGCTACGATAACGATTATAGTTGAAATTGATGATGATGTTTTTATTCCAAATATTTTTTCTCCTAATGGGGATCAGGTAAATGACATATTAAAAATTATAGCAAAGAATCCAAATCTGGAAATCCAACAATTTGCTATTTTTGACAGATGGGGTGCTACTTTGTATTTGGAGCAAAATACCACAATTGAAAATCACCATGGTTGGGATGGAACATTCAAAGGTAGTCAAGTAAATCCCGGCACATATGTATACTATATAAGTACCAAATTACCTGGAACTGATCAAAAGATATATACCGGAGATGTTATGATCATTCGTTAATTGGTATGATTATCATTTTTCAAATTTCTCATTAATCCTCATCATTTGTTGCAAGACAAAGAAATATTGCAACTGCTATTATTTCTAAAATCTGTAAATGCATTTGAAGCACCTATGAAAGAGCGCTGTTAAAATAATTGAAATACGTAATGTTGTGCTTATTACAACTTCGTATAATTAGATTATTCCTATATAATAGCAACTTGAATAGATATTATAATTTTATAAATATCAAAGTCTTTAAGTAATCAAATCAGCTTATCTTTACATTTAGTTGGATCCAATAAAATATGTCAATTCGTTATTGCCTCTATTTATTCAGTTTATATTTATTTATGCACCAGCAATTGTTAGTTGGGCAATGCAATCCATATTTTAATAAGGCATTAAGTTCAAGACCAACACATTATCAAATCGATGTGGAGCTCAACGACAGCACTAAAATGATACAATCTACACAGACTATCCGCTACATCAATCAAGGCTCAGTTGAAATTAATGATCTGCGATTTTACATGTACCTCAATGCCTTTAAAAATTCCAATTCCAGTTTTTTAAAAGGTACTTCGGCTATTTTTGGACAATCCTTTGCTAATAAACCAATAGATGAATGGGGCTGGATTGACGTACAAAAAATAAGTAGCACATATAGGGGCGCAGTGAGTGATTTGAGTCCTACATTAAAATATATTTCACCAGACGATAACAATCCAGATGACCAAACTGTATTGCAAGTATTTTTAGCCAAACCACTTCTTCCAAATGATTCGATCGTATTACAGTTGGAGTGGTCCGCAAAAATGCCTAAAACAATAGCCCGTTCAGGGTATAGTAAAGCGTTCTACTTGTTTTGTCATTGGTTTCCTCAATTGGGTGTTTTTGAAAAAAACAATGCGAGTGATTGGGCCTGGAATTGTCATCAATTCTTTAGATCTACTGAATTTTATGCAGACTTTGGTGTCTATGATGTAAACATCACTACAGATAATAAATTTAAAATGGTGGCCTCAGGATGCTTAATCAATGAATCGGCAAATGATGATCATAAGGTGACCAGAACCTATCATGCAGAAGATGTCATTGACTTTACATGGGCAATAAATACAGATTGTAAAATTACTGTAGATCGTTGGCAGGATGTCCAAATTAACTTGGTTCTTCCTGATGATTATTTAAATCAACGAGATCGGTTTATATATATTTTGAAATTCGCATTGGACTATTTACATCAACATGTGGGAAGTTATCCCTATCCAAGCATCAGCGTAGTATGTCCTCCTTTTCATGCATTACAATCAGGTTTAATGGAGTACCCTACCCTGATCACAACAGGATCTTTTTATGGTATGCCTCTAGGGATCAGAACTGTTGAATCTCTATTAGTTCATGAATTCGTTCATCAATATTTTATGGGGATGGTAGCTTCAAATGAAAAAGAAGAACCCTGGTTAGACGAAGGCTTTGCAACTTATTTTGAAGATCGGATTATAGATGCAGCATTTGGAGAAAAAAAATCATTAATAGATTATTTTGGTATAAGACTGGACAATCAAGAATTAAGTAGATTAGAATATACCAGAATGAAAAATCATAGAGAAGGGATAGTAGCCAGACCTGCCTGGTTGTTCACTGAATCTAATCGCAAATCACTCATCTATAGTAAAACAGCAACTACATTACACACTTTGGAACATTTTATTGGTGAAATAAAAATGGATCGATTCATTAAAAACTACTTTGAACAATGGAAGTTTAAACATCCTCGAGGTCATGATCTTATGGCTGTTCTAAAATCTTCATTAGACCAAGAAGTCGACTCAAGTCTTGCAAACCAAATGTATTCTTTCTTTCAACAAAGTATATATCAAGCTCATGTATTAGATTATGCAGTTACACAAATTTCTAATGAAGCTATTTTAGAACCCTTTGGATTATTGGATAAGAAATTAGATCAGACCAATAAACAAATCCAAAAAAATACAATTCGATCCAAAGTTACAATTGAAAGATTAGGCGATTGGATATTCCCGGTTGAAATTCAGATAAACTTTGAAGATGGCACATCAAAAAAAATTAATTGGTCCGGTATTGAAGGAATGAATGTTTTAGAATTCACAGGAACTACAAAAGTACTTTCTGCACAAATTGATCCCGATCAAAAAAATCTATTAGACATCAATCTCAACAATAATAGTCTTAGCATAAAGAATGACCCTGTTACTTTATGGAAATTTACAACTAAATTTATGTTTTGGATACAGAACTTATTCCAAACGCTAAGCTTCTTATTTTAAATCATGATAGAACTAATTTTAAAATCAATTAATAGAGCCATGAAGCAATGGCGGATTTTGATTTGGGTTTATTTCATTCAATTGGCGGTGGCATTATTTCTCGGTATACAATATCATGATATACTTCAAGATCGTTTTTCTTACTCCTTAGATTTTAGGAAATTGATATTACATTATGACCATACCATTATTAATGATTTTCTGAATACACATTGGCCGTCGATAACAAACCTATTTAATCAATTAAAATATCTTATACTCATTTGGTTATTGATAAGCATATTCCTCGATGGAGGGATGGTTTTTGCAGCCACACAAAAGGAACAACTCACAGTCAAGCAAGTCTATAATAAAGCCTCCACTTATTATTTCTTCTTTCTTAAAATGGCTATCATCTATTTGACCATTGCCGCTATATGGACAAGCTTGGTATTTTTTCCATTAGCCCTAAAACTTGAAGCATGCATCAGGTATTTCTCATCGGAAAAATATGCTTTGTGGTTGATTGCATTGATCATCATTATTTGGATCAAAGGTATGGCTGTATTATTTGCATGGTCGATATCAAGCCGAGTCATTAAACTAGATCAAGATGTTTCTATTTTTCAAAGTCTAAAATATGGATGGAATATTTTAATTAAAAACAAAACAAAAACTATATTGATATTAGTACTCCTGATCTTTATACACTTCATGCTATTATGGTTGTATATTACTTTGGAATCCAGCTCAGGAATGACAAGCCCACTTTTAGTATTTATATTTTTTATTTTACAACAATGCTTTGTTTTTTTACGGATTGGACTGCGTCAGAGCGTATATACCGGTATTGCCCTTTTACATCCATCAAAACGATTGGAGTAAAATGATAAAAACTAAGGTAATTAAATTATTTAATTCTCTTTTTCAGCACCAGACTGTCAGCAGGATATTGTTCTGCAATCAAATTCATTTGTAATTGTGCCCATGATGTAATCACTCCTCTCTGGGCATCAGTCAATTTAGCTTCAGGATGTAGGCCAAAATAAGTATATGATTTCAATGGCATCTCCCCTTCTTTGACTTCTTCTAAAATTTCTTCAAATTTATGGTTTTGCCGGGCAATGGAACCATTTGTAAATGTTGAAAAATTGAGACCTCGTCTGGCTTCTGAAATGTGGTTATTAAGCCACCACCCAACTGGTTGAACATAACTATACCAAGGATATGTAACAACATTGGAATGGCAATTGTAACAAGCATTTTTTAAGAGGGTCGATACTTCCTCAGGCATATTATATTTGGTGCTCATATGAAAAGTCTCATCGCTTTTGGATGTTTTATCGATCTGGATAAATTGAATCAAAATGAAAGCAATGGCTAATACTTTTAAAATTTTTCTTAACATTATATTTATTTTTTACAAAGCGTCTATTAAACCTATAAAAAGAACGATTAAGGTACCAATTAAAGTGTTCAAAGTCCCTAATAATGCAAATTCAATTATCACAAATTCCTTACAAAGATAGAATAAAAAAGATACTAATTCTCTATGACACTAATTAACTCAAGCTATCATCCAAAAAGCTTGAAATCATCAAATCCTAAGAAACGGAACACAAACTTGAAATCAGAAATAATATTCCTGCTATCAGGATTGCATAAGTAAGAGGAATTAAGCATTCAAGTCCTATATAATACCATTGAATAAAATAGAATATTTAAGAAACTCTAATAACAATCAACAAAGAAGTTTTTCACTCATTAAAAATGCGCAATCACTTAAAAACATTTATTTTTACATCAAAAGGCAAAACCAAAACATGAAGACAAACTTGTCCGTTTTAATTGACATTTTTATTCGTAATTCAATTTCCTGTACTCTAAAAAACTTAATTAGATCCAAATATGATAAACTTACGAAATATTCTTTGGGCAAGCATTTTACTTCCTGTCTTTTCACAAGCACAAATTATCTATGGAAAAAATAATTTCACTGCTTACCAGAGAGGTCGATTACCCATCATTATTTCTATCCCACACGGCGGAAATATTGCACCAGCGAACATCCCGGACCGCACCTGTAATAATCCTACAACCGTTACAGATGCCTACACCATAGAGCTAGGTCGCCAGATTGACAGTAGTTTATACCATTTAACCGGATGCCACGCACATGTTATATTCTGTCATTTAAAACGCACTAAACTCGATTGTAATCGAAACCTTGATGATGGTGCTTGTAGTAATCTTGAAGCTGAAAATGCATGGATGGAATTTCATAAATTCATTGACACAGCAGAATTTTTAGCACAACAGGAATATCAGGGAAAAGCATTATTTATTGACCTACATGGTCATGGGCATGCTATTCAACAACTTGAATTAGGTTATTCCCTGACGGCAAAGCAGTTAGACCAAACGGATAGTTTGCTCAATTCGACAAGTTATATCAATTCCAGTTCTATACGAAATCTTGTTTCGAAAAATATCAATGGATTCAGTCATGCAGAATTAATCCGAGGTCAATTTGCCTTAGGCTCCTTACTGACAAATGCAGGCTATCCATCTGTTCCAAGCTTTGCAACACCTACTCCAGGTTCCAATCCTTATTTCGATGGCGGTTATAATACACAAAACTATACGAGCAATCTTGCAGGGAATACGGTTGATGGTTTACAAATAGAATGCAACTACACGAATGTCCGTGAAAATTATACAACCAGAAAAGTATTCGGGGAAGCATTGGCAAAATCGATATTAAGCTATTTAGAGATTCATCAAAATTTAATACTTACACAGTGTTCATTAGTAAATGCTACATTAACAAAGGAAGGCAATCCTTACTATTTGTATACCAATACTGCAAATCAATCGATGTACTTCCAATTCCATAATCTGAATCTAATTGGAAAGCAATACTTATTGCATAATTATCTTGGAGCTGAAATCAGGCGTGGCATCATTAATACGGAAAATCAAATTCAAATAAACCATCCCTTATCTTCAGGAATTTATTTTATTTCTATTTATGATATGAGATTTACCGCTCCTATTAAAATATTTGTAAAATAAACATATTGTATTCTTTACTCGTAAGGCACAATTTTAAAACTTCTCATTAATGATTTCTTTGGGCACAAGTTGCAAACTTGCGCCAGCAGTTGGAATTTCCTAAGACATAGGTTGCATTTGTCCCGACCGAAGCGTTGGAAAACTTGCCATCAATGATTTCGTTGGGCACAAGTTGCACTTGTCCCGACCGAAGCGTCGGGAAACTTGCGCCAACATGGGATAAACTTTTTTATTTAAATTTGAAATATGCTCTATCCATATTACTATGGATAGAAGCATATCTCCGTTAATTTATTGAAGTCAATTAAAATAAATTACTATTATTCAAGTATTAATTTTTTAGTTTGTCGTTTTCCATTTGACTGAACTTGTAATACATAGACTCCTTTGGCTAGACCTGATAAATCAATTTCATGAATTGACTTTGAATCTATAATTGGTGCATGTAAAATTGTCTTTCCTGACATATCCATGATGTTTATAAATTCAATATTTTTATCTGATCCAAAACTAATATTTAATTTTCCGGATGAAGGATTTGGATAAACTTTTAGCAAATCATTGTTGGTTTCATTTTCAACTGCTGTTGCATTTCCAAAATAAATGGAAGCAAAAACACTAGACTGAATGTCTGGTTCGCATTCACTATAAAGAAATAGCTCAAGATTTGGATAAGAAAGCGGACTATTTGCAGAGAGTTGTTTTACTTCGACGATTAAGTCTTGTAAGCAAGAATTCGCAGGAACCAAATACGTTTGCCCTAAGTCATTTCCATTCAAAGGCACTCCAGAAGCTGAAACTACTGCACCATTTAGATTCGATGTCGCATTTAGTTTTAAATTATAGCTTCGGGCCTCATTAGATTCATTGCAAATATCTAATTTAAATGTTGCAGAAGATCCAATTGGATTTTTTAATGAAGTTATACGGTCATTAGTTGTGCCGTCATGTTTCAATTTAGGTTGATCTCGTTGATAGCCACCTTGATAAGGGCATGAACTTTTTGTCGAAGATTCTAGACGGAACACTGGTGTGCCAAACATAGGGTCTCTTACGATTTTAACATCAAATTTATCACCAGCATCATCATCAGTAAGGGTATATTTTACCATCTTCTGAGTTTCCTGAGAATTAGTGGTTGTATTGCCATATCTATGTTTGTTCGTGTATTCGTATCCACCTGAAACACCTGAACCAGCTACTTCAACTAGGGCAGCTATACCCACTGAAGCCTCAAGATAATTTTGAACATCTAGCGTGTTTGTGTTAACTACGGTTATTCCTGATTCTTCTGTAATAGTAACCCCTTTGCCAAATGTAATATTTTTAATTAGAGAGTTAGATGGATTGTCCTTATTTGCTTTGTTCATGGCTAAAATTTTCTCCCAAACATCTGCTTGATTAGCTGCTAGATTTCTGGCCTTAACGGTGGTGTCTGTTCTTGCTGATACAGATCTCTGATAGGCTATATCATCTAAGAGTTGTTCCTCAGTCATGAAGAAAGTTCGTGCATTGCTTGACGGAGCGTAAACTAATCCAGAATCTAAAGAGGTTAAACAGGTTTTAGCATCCTGTCTAATTATTCTGTAAATACCATAATCGAGGTCAGTACCATAGCCCATAAATACATCTCCACTTCCTTTAAGACCGATCATGGCACCGGTAGAAAAGCCTTTGGTCATCGTAACGCAAGTCTGATTGGCATTGCTTTTAATAGCTAGATCACCGGCTGTGAGCTTAGCACTAAATGTCACCGAAAACTCAAAATCAGTAGTAACAAACAAACCTGCTGATCCAGCAATACCTATTTTAACCGCTACATCGGCGTTGTGTACGGATTCTGTTTCTAAAGTAGTTGAAAATTCTCGGCAGGAGGTTTTGGTCTCAGCTGTTTCTGATGAGCTTCCATCACCAGGAGGAGCATGCAATACCATATAAGGTACCATGGGTTGAATGGCTTTACCGAGAATGGCAACTGGTTCGTCCAACTGTCCTGAAACGATGGTTGGAATAAGAATTGGGTTTGTGTAAAAATAAAGGTTACCTTGTGGTGGTTGCCATAGCCATCCTTCTAAAGGCAATCTTACATATCCTAAATAGGATCCTTTGGTAAATGTTACACCATACTTTTTTGTAAAAATATTACTATTCCTATCCTCTTTCCAATCCTGAATAACTTTAGCTCCTGTAAAAAAAGTTGCACTTTCAGTTTCAGAACCTGCATTAATCCAATCTTGGGCGGTCCCACTTGGCCTTGGAGTATTGGAAAAATATTTGGAATAATGAAATTCCACAGTGATCTCCAAAGTTTTGCCAGCTTCAGCTCTAAATCGCTTGGCACCGTTAGAAAGTTTAGCCTTTGCTAATAATCCTTTATAATCGACATGATCTATTCCAGAAGGAACTATTAGTTCCGGTTGACCACATACACCACCTGGCTGACTAATGATGTAAAAAACGGTGTCAGAAACGTATTGATATGGACTGGCTCTTGGGGTTATATATTTAAAAACCACGGATTGTGACTTTGTAACGATTACATTAAAGAACATAAGTGCGATAAAAAGCAGTAAGAACCTTGAATGCCTGAGTGAATAGTAAAAATGTAACTTGGTTTTTTGTTTTAATTGTTGTAATAATGACTTCATAAAAATTGTTTTAATTAATGATTAAATAATGTATCCAATAGGTCTTTATATTGATTTTAGCAGTTAATACTAAAGTCGATCTATTTCCTTTTTTAATGACATGACAAAGATCTGACTGGGCTGAATGGAGGGCTTCCTCTGAGGGTTCAGGATTTACTTAGTATGGTGCTGGTAAGTTTTTTCTTTACTTGCTATGATGCATTTAAGACAGCATTTTTTGCCTAACTTATTGATTGTCAAAAATATAAATGTTGCACATGTGAGGAAATGAAATTCTTAACCTTAAAAAGCGTCAATTCATTAAATTTTTAATCAAAATCTATTTTAATTAATAAATTGTACGTATATTTGTCTTATAAGTAGTACGTATGTCCACAAAATTAACATTGCTTGTTGAAGAAAGCGTCATAGAAGAAGCTAAATTATATGCTAAGAAACAAGGTAGAAGCATTTCAAATATCGTTGAAGAATATTTAAAAACTATTACAGCGACAAGTAAAAAAAGTACTACTGAATTACATCCAGTAATTAAGAATTTGTGGGGAAGTGTAAAAGTGAGTCAAAAAAATATTGACTATAATCATTTATTGCAAGATGCCTTGTTGGAGAAGTATCTCAAATAGACTCAATAATTGAACGAATGAACATATTTCTTGACACTAACCTAATTATCGATTTTCTCACCAAGAGAGAACCCTATTCAGAAGACATTAAAGATATATTTCAATATTCAGTGGAAGGTAAATATGAATTATTTATCTCTTCAGTTACGGTTACGAACACGTATTACATCATTAGTAAGTTGGTAAATGCTTCTTTTGCGAAAAAAAAGCTTGAACAATTAATGGAATTGGTTAATGTATTAAATGTTGGAGAGTCCACTATCGTGAAAGCTTTAGATTCCAAATTTAAAGATTTAGAAGATGGTGTTCAAAGTTTTAGTGCAGAAGAAGGCAACTTAAAAATAATTTTAACTAGAAATGTAAAGGATTTTAAATGGAGTAATTTAACTGTTTTAACTCCAAAGGAATTTCTGAGTAGTGAACCGGAATCAAGTTTATAGTGTGATTTTCAAGATACTGTGAATTTCAAAAATTCCGCTTTTTCTAATAACTTTAACTTTAGCTCCCTCTTGTCTTCATAGGCCTTTCACCAAATTCGTCCAGATATGCATCGGAAAAATTATTCACAGCAGAATAACCAACCTGATATGCAATCTCCGAAACACTAAGCTGAGTAGTTAATAATAGATTTCTACCATGATGCAATCTAATAGAACGGATCAACAAACTTGGTGACTTATCTGTCAGTGCTTTGATCTTTCGATAGATTTGACTACGACTCATGGATAGTGCGCGTTCTAATTGTGGCATTTCAAAATCGGTATCTGATAAATTCTTTTCTACGACAGCTCTGAATTTCTGTAAAAAAGCATCTTCGATATCTTCACTGATTATTTCTTTTACTTCAGATTTGAGCCAGTTGTTTTGCTGGAATTTAGCTTGCAAAAGTCGTCTTGAAGCAAGAAGGTTTTCTACAGTAACAATGAGTTCTTCTTGGTGAAAAGGCTTTGAGAGATAAGCATCGGCACCTTTTCTAAGTCCAGTTAATCTACTTTGAATATCTGCTTTGGCCGTTAGAAGTATTATTGGAATATGGCTGGTTTTTTCATCTAGCTTTAATTTTTCCAATACATCAAAACCATCTTTTATCGGCATCATAACATCACTAATAATGATATCGGGAATAGTCTCTAATGCTTTGCCAATTCCTGCTTGGCCATTAAATGCAAAATCAAGTTGAAATTTTGTCTGCAAACAAGCTGTAAGATATTCAACCACATCAGGGTTGTCTTCAATTAATAAGATTTGAGAAAATAAAGATTTATCAGAATCATTATCTGAATCATTAATATTTTTATTAGATAATTCTAAATTAGGATGTAAAACTTTATTCAAATCCAATGTTTGAATTACTAAACTAGAATCTTTGATGCCCTTATTCGTAATCGGAAGTCTAATGCTAAACTTTGAACCAACTCCAATTTTACTTTCTACATTAATAAATCCACCCATTGCTCTTACTAATTCATTGACGAGGGATAAGCCAATTCCTGATCCACCTGATTTTGTGTGTTCCTGATTTTTAGCCTGAAAAAAACGTTCGAATAAAAAAGGAATTTCATCTTCAGGAATTCCAACACCTGTATCTGAAATAGATAAGTGAAGCCAAGATCCATTCAGATCAGCTTTCAATATTATTTTTCCGCCTGATGGGGTAAATTTTATTGCATTGGAAAGTAAGTTATAGGCAATTTGCAATATTCGTTCAGGGTCGTAATCCATTTCGATTTTAACTTGGTCACTTTCAACTCGCAATAATAAATTTTGAGCATTAGCTAATGAATGCAAACTCTCCACTATATATTTTAAATAAGCCAGAACATCGCCATGGATATAATTAAGTTTTAACGTATTTGATTCTAATTTAGATAAATCCAGAATTTGATTGATCAGGCGTAATAAATTGTCTCCATTCCGTTTGATTAAACCAATTTTCTTGATCTGATTTTGATCTTTCACATCATTGACTAACTGTTCGCTCATTCCTAATATTACCGTAAGTGGTGTTCTAAATTCGTGGGTGATGTTGGTAAAAAATCGACTTTTAAATTCATCCATTTCTTTCAATCGTAGTGTTTCCTGTAGTTTAAGTCGTTGACGAAAACGAAAACGATAATACAACACCACAGCTCCTGCGCCTAAAGCGATATAAACCAAGTATGCCCAAAAAGAAGCAAACCATGGTGGGCGAATGATAAACTTAAGTTCGGCGGGATGTGAACTCCATGTACCATCATTATTGCTGCCGTCTACTTTGAAGTTATAAGTGCCTGGAGCGAGATTGGCAAATTGCACACTATTTTTATTTCCAAGCGAAACCCATTCATTGTCCACACCAACCAATTGGTAACGATACTGGTTTTGCTCAGGATTGGTGAATTCCAATGCAGCAAATTCAAAACTAATTAAGTTTTGATCGTGAGCAAGGGAAATGGACGATTTATCTGAAATGACATACTTCTTATTGTTAACTTGAAAACCGACGATATGGATAAGAGGTACATGATCATTGAAACGGAGACTGTCAGGATGGAACACTGTTAATCCATTCACACCACCGAAAATCATAGTACCGTTGTGGGTTTTCAAATAACTCGGACTGTTAAATTCATTGGCTTGCAAACCATCTGCCACTGTGAAGTTTTTAGTGGTTTCTGATCGAACATCGAATCGGCAAAGACCTTTATTAGTACTCAACCAAATAAATGGCTTACCCTTGTCTTCTGTTAAAATACCATACACGACATTATCGGGGAGCCCTTGTCCCTTGTTAAATTGTCTAAACTCGCCTTTATGTTTGTCAAGACGGTTCAAACCACCATTTTTAGTGCCCACCCAAAGGTAGCGATTGGGTTCACATGGATCATCAGCGACACACAGCACAGTATTGATTGAAAGTGAATTACGGTCCGAGGGATTATTCAGGTATTGTTTGTAAAGATATCCAGACTGGGTTGGGGTCGCCTTCGTAAGACCTTCAAAACCGAAAATCCATACTATACCGTCGTGGTCTTCGTACATAAAATGGGAATTTTCGGATAGCTGTTTTTGGGGCTTGTCAAAAGGAAAATAATCGCTTATTTCCTTGTCGCAATCAAAGCGCTCTAATCCTTTTTCATTGACAATTAATAATTTTCCATTCCGATCAAATAGTAGCGCAATGCCCTTACTTGGATATGACTTTACTTTTTTAGTCAAGGCATCTTTGCGATACACGATGGATTTGGATTTGTTAAGCTGCCAAATATTACCTGCTGTATCAAAAGCAAAATCTTCATACTTATTATCACTAGCTATAGACACATCGCTATTTGGCAGGCTTCGGTCAAAAGTTGTTGAAAGAAATTTTTTTTCAGGAACGCCTGAAATGTAGAGAAATCCCTGCGGGTCTTCTTTCAACATACGATGGGCTGTTCCTGGCAACACGGTTTTGAATTTATTACCTTTTTCATTGATTTTTAATGTACCATAGCCGCTGGTACCTATCCAAATCAGATTGCTTTTGTCTTTTAAGAAATCATTGAAACCAAATGCATCATTGTTTTGGTGGTACAGAAATTCCAAGTCAGGTTTGCCATTTGCAATGAACTCTGATGGCTTCCATTTTTGAATGATTTTATCACGATTTGTCCAGAAACAACCTGTGTCATCAAATACAAAGTCCGGTGATTCAATCCCCACTAATTGATCTTCACGGTAACTCACTTTATCAGCTGTCTTCCATATCCAAACCGGTTTTCCATTGAGTCTGCTTCCTTGCAACAACCAATCTCCATCTTTATTTTCAGCCATCCTATAAATACTGAACCCAGCCAATGGTAATTCTGGATATAACTTCTGTGACACAGGGTCAAAGCGCAAAAGCCCTTGTGATGAACACAGGAGCAATTTTTTTCCTAGAGATAAAAAAAGTGAATGAATAACTAGTTTTTCGTCTGATTCGCTGTTTACATTTTCAATTGGAATAATCATGAAATTTGGTTCAATATGGGCCTCCCCTTGTTCTATTGCCTTTGAAAGTAAATCATTTTGAATATTAATCTTCCACAACCGATATTGGTCAGAAAACCAAATGGATCCATCCACTGCCTCAACGATGCTATTTATATGATCGTAATAAATATTTTCACCTTTGTGATTTATATGAAAAAAAAGTCCTCTTTTAGGGTCTAATACATCCATACCATCCTTAAACACTACCCATATTAACCCACGGCTGTCTTCAAAAAGCAATCTTATTTCGCTATCACTAATAGCAAACGGATTGAAGGGGTCTGGTGTATAGACTTCGAATCGGATACCGTCGTACCGATTCAATCCATCCTTGGTTCCTATCCATATGAAGCCATCTCGGCTTTGTATTATATCTAAGATCAATCCTTGAGAAAGGCCATTATTGACTGATATTTGATCAATTTTAATATTGGATTGTCCACTTGAAAACAAATAATTGAAAAATAAAAAATAGACTAATAGTACTTCTCTAAAAATCGTCTTCAATTCTTTATAAAAAACATTCGATCTACCCCTATCAGAGTATATGCTAATCGTCTGTTTTAGTATTCTTTTCAAAAAAATGATTTGTTCAATTTTAATTTCCAAATGCAGAATGAAATATTTACATCTTTGGCTTATTCGACACGTATTAACAATGAAAATTTTGACAAATATACAAAGCTATATCTTCAAAAACTGATAAAAGACGTCTATAAATCAACATGTAATTATATGAACAAAGGATTAAAACAATTTGATCTTAATCTAAAGCTTAAATCAAATCACAAATTATGGAAAAAATTATTGACCATCCGAGTTGAGTACATCCCTCGATTACGGCATTCATGGTTTTAACATTTTTATCAATTTGTCATTTAATCCTAAGGACTGAAATGCATTAAAAGTAAGTATTTTAAAATCTATTAAAAAAGTATATCTGACTATTCCTTTACTAAAAAATAAAATTTGAAAATTCAGATTAAACTTAACATCTATATGATCCTTATAATAAGGGACAATTATCTTACAGTTTGAAAATTTATTCCCAATTTATTTCATTTTGGTCTTAGAAATTCAATCTTTTCACCTTGCCATTTTGTGAAGTTCCCATATTCATTAAATAAACAAAATTCTACTTCAAATTTGTTGCCATCGTAGAAAACAAAAGCCCCCGAACACATATCGTGTCCAACTTCAATTACATTATCTCTATTTGGCAGATAATAAGCGGTTTCCTTCCCAGTTGATAAATTTTTTACAACAGTACGAATTAAAAATTCAGAATTACTATTTGCTGAGAATGTAAAATTTACAAAAGTCTCTGGGCCACATCCATATTCTTCATAAGTGCTGTTTTTGAATTTAGGTCCATTAGTCCAAGTTGGTGCGGAAATGTCTTGTTGTGCAATTACTATCCATTTAATTGATTCATTTTCTCCTGTGTAATTATTTATTATTGGAACTTCATTTTCAAAATCGAGTAAATTTTCAATAGTGAGTTCATATTCTTGTCCCACAGAAAGATTAGTTTCCGGTTTTAACAATGCCTGAGTCAATTCATATTGTCCAACAAGAATTTCTTGGACTTTTAATTTTATTTTTTGTGTACCTGTCTTTAAATATGGAATGTAAGTTGTCCCAAGTCCGCTAACTATTTTTTGACTTGTTCCAAAGCCTTCCATTACTAAAATTGAGTTTTGATGAATTGTCTTCTTATTCGGCCAAAAATAAATTCCGAAAGATGCACATTTTGAAAATCCATCAACAGTTACTAACAGGAAGATAAGTGATGTAATGATTTTTTTCATATAGTTACTTTATCTTTTTCACTTTACCTTTAAAAACATCTATTGACCATGAATTATGGACTTAAAAGGCAAGTGCTTTAAAACAAAAGTAAAACATGTTTTTCAACTAAAATATAAAAAATACATATGCTTGGTTAATAATTAGCTGTAGCATGATAGCTAATGTGTTATTACTTTGGCATCAAACCTGCCCTTTACTCTATATCCACTTTATTAATATTTGATAGAAAGTTAATGAGAGTTCATTTGGAAGCACTATCACAAATTTATAGTTTCTGACACCCGCATTCAACCACGCCTTGCCCACGACTTTTCCACGACTTATCCACGGCTTATCCACGGCTTTGTCTTGTCGTATGTCTTGTCCTAAATTAGCTATACAAGTTAATTGGCTTGTCCTAAAATAGCTATACAGGTTGATAAATAAATCCTAAAATAACACGACTAATTTAATGATGGTGGTGTCCCCTTAGACCAGAAGGCTGATCTACTTCACATCTTCATAAGCATTGAAGAATTTGAACTAAAACTTGTTTGAAACGAATATTATAATTAATTTATCTGAACCTCAGGATAAAATCGCTCAAACATTTTGTTGAGTACCATTTGCGCAGCAGAAGTGATTGGAGTACCTGGACCAAAAATGGCAGCAGTTCCAGATTCATATAAAAAGTTATAATCCTTCTCTGGGATTACCCCACCTACTACAACTAATATATCGGGCCTACCCAGAGCTTTTAACGCATTGATAGCTTGTGGAACCAAGGTCTTGTGACCTGCAGCAAGGGAAGATATTCCAAGAACATGCACATCATTATCACAAGCTTGTTGAGCAGCTTCTTCAGGTGTTTGGAATAAGGGGGCTATGTCCACGTCAAATCCTAAATCAGCGAATCCAGTGGCAATTATCCTTGCTCCCCGATCGTGACCATCCTGACCTAACTTGGCAACTATAATTCTAGGACGTCTTCCATCCAATTGTGCAAATCGGTCTGACAACTTACGTATATCATTTATGGCACTCTGATTTTTTGAAAAATGACTATACACTCCGGTAACTAATTTTGAGTCTGCAATATAACGCCCAAAACTTATTTCTAAAGCATAACTGATCTCTCCTAGTGTAGCTCTTTGCCTTGCAGCTTCAATAGCTAATGCTAAAATATTTGTAGATGTATCCGTACATGCATAAGTTAATTGTTTTAAAATATCAGAAACTTTTTCATGGTTTCGAGTAGATTTGATCTCCTTTATTTTTTGAATTTGTTCTTCACGTACCAATGAATTATCAATGTCTAAAATATCGAATTGGTATTTGTCTGTAGACTGAAATATATTCACCCCGATAATAAGATCTTCTCCAGAATCAATTTTTGCTTGTTTTCGTGCGGCTGCTTCTTCAATTTTAAATTTGGGTAATCCAATTTCAATAGAACGTGCCATACCACCATGAGCTTCAATTTCAGCCATATGAATTCTGGCTTTATTGATTAATTCCTGGGTTAATGATTCGATATAATAAGATCCACCAAATGGATCCACCGTTCTGGTAACATGAGATTCCTTCTGAATAAATAATTGGGTATCACGAGCAATTTTAGCTGAGAAATCCGTAGGCAATGCAATAGCTTCATCTAAAGAATTGGTATGCAAAGATTGAGTTCCACCTAAGACTGCAGCCATCGCCTCAATCATTGTTCGAGTCACATTGTTATAAGGATCTTGTTCCGTTAAACTCCAACCTGATGTCTGACAATGTGTTCTCAGTGCTTGTGATTTTGGATTTTTTGGATTGAATTGAGCCACTATTTCTGACCATAAAACTCTTGCTGCGCGCAATTTCGCGACTTCCATAAAAAAATTCATTCCAATGCCCCAAAAGAATGAAATACGTGGGGCAAATTCATCGATATTTAATCCACCTTTTATACCCGTTCGCAAGTATTCTAAACCATCAGCTAAGGTATATGCCAATTCTAAATCAGCAGGTGCGCCCGCTTCATGAATATGATATCCTGACACACTGATCGAATTGAATTTAGGCATGTTTTTAGAACAATAACTAAAAATATCTGAAACCAATCTCATCGAATGTGAAGGTGGATAGATGTACGTATTACGCACCATAAATTCTTTCAAAATATCATTTTGGATGGTGCCTGAAAGTTTTTCCATCGGCACACCTTGCTCTTCAGCCGCAACAATATAGAAAGCTAATATAGGAATTACAGCACCATTCATCGTCATGGAAACTGATATTTGATCCAATGGTATCTGATCAAATAAAATCTTCATATCTTCTACTGAATCAATTGCAACTCCAGCTTTTCCAACATCACCCACTACTCTAGGGTGATCCGAATCATATCCACGATGCGTCGCCAGATCAAATGCTACAGAAAGTCCCTTCTGCCCTTGAGCTAAATTTCTACGATAAAAAGCATTACTGTCTTTAGCATTGGAAAAACCTGCATATTGACGAATAGTCCAAGGTTGAGTAACATACATTGAACCATAAGGCCCCCTTAAAAAAGGCGCCAAGCCGGATACATATTTTAACAAATCACCTGAATTCTTGTGATTTTCGTAATGCGCCTGAACTTCTATGAGTTCTGAAGTCATCCATTTTTTTTCTGATTTATTTTCCATCATTGTAATTCCTGATCATCCACTATTTAGAAATTAGTTGGTCGTGTTCATCCATTGATTTCCAGTTACTTTTACACTTCTAGTAATTTGAAGTTCATCTAAATAGGCTTTTAGTGCTATGATTGCCGCTGCCTCAGATTCAATAGCATTTGGATATAATGATTTGAATTCATCATAATACAAACTAACAAAACGCGTATCAAACTGTCCACTTATGAAATCTTTATGGGATAATACAAAATCACAAAAAGGCAATATGGTTTCAACACCTGTAATTTTAAATTCTGATATGGCTGCTTTCATTTTTTGAATGGCATCCATTCTATCCCTTCCATGCACAATCAATTTTCCAATCATAGGATCATATTCTATAGGAATTTCCATGCCTGCCTGATAACTATCATCTACACGTACATGATCGCCTTTAGGTATCTGATATGTTTCGATGGTTCCGATACTTGGTAAAAAATCATTAAAGGGATCTTCTGCACATACTCTAATTTCTATAGCATGTCCATTGATTTTTAAATCATTTTGAAGTATTGAAAGTGGATGACCTTCAGCAATTCGTATTTGCATCTCCACCAAATCCAAACCTGTTATCATTTCTGTAACCGGATGTTCAACCTGAAGTCTGGTATTCATTTCCAGAAAATAATAATTCATATGTTCATCTACTAAAAACTCAATCGTTCCGGCTCCTACATATTGACAACCTAAAGAAAGCTTTACGGCATCACTTCCCATTTGACTTCTGATGGCAGGTGTAAGACAAGATGAGGGGGCTTCTTCTACTATTTTTTGATGACGTCGTTGGATACTACATTCTCGTTCGAACAAATAGATACCATTACCATGTTGATCGCAAAAAACTTGTATCTCAATATGTCTTGGTTTGGCAACAAATTTTTCTATAAATACAGCTCCATCTCCAAAAGCAGCCAAAGCTTCATTAGATGCCATCTTCATTTGCTCTTCGAGTTCTTCTTCTCGATGCACAAGACGCATGCCTTTTCCTCCTCCTCCTGCTGAAGCTTTTATTAATAACGGAAAACCTGTTTCTCTGGCGATATTTAACGCAAACTCATAGCTTGTAATAGCTTCATCGGTCCCCGGAACCAATGGAACCTGATTAGCTCTCGCTGTTTTTTTTGCTGCAATTTTACTTCCCATCTGAATCATTGCTGAGGCTGGAGGACCAATAAAAATAAGTCCTGCTGTTTCTACAGCCGTTGCGAATAAAGGATTCTCACTTAGAAATCCATATCCGGGATGAATGGCATCTACTTTCGTTTCTTTAGCAGCTGCCAAAATCTTATCTATATTCAAGTAAGATTCACGTGAAGGAGAGGCACCGATGTACACTGCTTCATCTGCAAATAAAACATGGGGTGCCTTGCGATCTGCATCACTATAAACTGCGACTGTGCTAATTCCCAGCCTCTTGGCTGTTCGCATAATTCTTAATGCAATTTCACCACGATTTGCTATGAGAATTTTATTTATTTTTTTCATGATTTCTTGGTTACAAATAGGTTGCCCATCCTTGGCAAAGACGTGAATGTGCTACATTTAATGCCCGTCGGCTCAATTGCCTTGCCCATGCAGAGCAGAGATTTGAAGAACAAATAGGTTGCCCATCCTGGGCAAAGACGTGAATGTGCTACATTTAATGTCAGTCGGCTCAATTGCCTTGCCCATGCAGAGCAGAGAATTGAAGAATTAATACAATTCATATAATTTCAAAAATATTTTTTCAGTTAAATCTTCAAAATAGTAAGACCCTGCTCCCGGATCAATGACTCTATTTAAAAAAGATTCATTTTTTAATATATGCTGAACGTGCAATAGATTTCTAATCTTGGATGGATCCGCATTCATGGTATGAAATCGAGCTCCTGAACACCAAATAGTTGATACCCCGGCAATACTAGATGCCAAAGAACTCAAACTGCTTATCATTAAATGAGTATGATGATCTTGATTCCATAAACGCTCATCCAATCTCGTTTGAATTCTAAAATGTATGCTTTTAAATTTAGACTGAAGGCATTTTTTTAATGCGCGAATAGATGCTATTGTTGTAAGAAAATCATTTCCAAGTATCAAGTCAATCCACACCGTTTCGTTTTTCTCTAATGGATAAAGATTTAAGTCATCGGATAAATTTTTCAAGACAAGTTTCCATTCCAAAATATTAAATAAAGGAAATGTGTATGCGCGATTAAAAGACTGAAACATGCTATTATCTTTTCGCTGCAACATTACCTGATGAAAATGATTTTGATTTCGGTTTATGGGAAAATACACATGATCCAATGTAGCATTTCGAGATTCAAATTTTTGAATCAATTCGTCCCAGGTCTGAATATCTAATTGTTCAAAATTCCAACTCGTAAGTATCATATTCAGATGTATTTGGTCTATTACATCTAAATAGTTAATGATCTGACTTGAATTTTTAAAAAAAAAATCAAGATGTTCAGCACCATGTTCGAGCGCATAGTAAATAGGTTCTGATGAAGTATCCTGTTGTTCGATTTGAAACTGAATTCCAATATTCCATTCATTCGATTCCTGTTCAGTAGATAATCCAAAGTTCAAACTTTCAATATCTTCCTGGTGCGCAAAAGCCAGATCCTTAATTTGACCATCAATGGTATGATTAAACTGGTCTAAGTCTTTACCTGGATTTTCTTTACTAATTTGGGATAACCATTCTTTTTTACTTGACATGGATATTATGAATTAGCACTATCAAATAAAATAAGCAATTGTCCCTTATTAACCTTTTCTCCCTGTGAAGAATGAACCGACTGAATGCAACCATCAGCATTGGCTTTTAAAATATTCTCCATTTTCATGGCTTCTAGTGTAACTAAGTTATCTCCTTTTTTTACAATATCTCCTGGACCAACCCATACTTTCAATACCAGACCGGGCATTGGTGCTTTGAGTGAAACGTCGGTATTATTTTTTATTTTATTCAAGCCCATTGAAGCAATGGTTTGATCCAATTGATCTTGAATGATTATTTCATGTAATTTTTGATGAATGGATACGATAACTTTCTTTTCATTTAAATCAATACTCACTATTTCTCCTAAAATCCCACGGTTATGATGGATGTGGTGATAATGGCGTTCGTCCAATTGGACTATATTCATTTTATCCAATTGATCAGCACTCATTTCATGTGCTTTATTATTATTTATTAAAATATATTTTTCCATAATTTATTTCAAATCATATTTATAGTACTATTCTTTATATCATTTTGATATTTTGTTTCTATCATTTACTCATTAAAAAATGTTGTCAAAAAACTTGATTTCACTTTTATTTCTTAAATATTTTAAAAGTCACAATAAACAAATCGTACATTCTAAAAAAAATCTACATAAATAATTGTACGGACAACAAAATATTTTAATTTTATATTCAATGAGATCATTATCCATTCATTGAATAAACGGGTAAATTTAGGAAATCTGAACTAATTAATGGTATCTAAAGTTGATTATATATACTTACAATATGCTTCGCTATTGCCATACTTGCTGTTGCCGCTGGTGAAGGGGCATTGCAGACATGAATCATATTCTTCTTTTGAAGAATTAGAAAATCATCGATTTGGGTCCCTTTTTTATCCAATACTTGCGCCCTGATACCACTTGGATAAGGTTTTAAATCTTGGATCTTGATATTTGGGGTCATCATTGATGCTTTTCTGGCGAAATAATGCATATTGTTGTTTTTATACATTTCTGAGAGTCCGGTTCGCCAATACTTCCACAAAAGTTTCCATAAACCAATAAAGCTTAGACTATCCCAAGCATCACGCCAGTTAAAATCTCCGTTACTATAACCTTCCCGGTCCAGAGCCAATAAGGCGTTAGGACCCAAGGTTTGATCCCCATTAATCATTTTTGTATAATGAATTCCTAAAAATGGAAATCTGGCATCAGGGACCGGATAGATCAAATGCTTAACGATATCTTTTTTCTCATCATTTAGTTTGAAGTAATTACCTTTAAATGGAACGATTTTGAAATCTAAATCGAAATCGGCCATTTTCGCGATCCGGTCTGATTGTAAACCACCACAACCCATTAAAAATCGGGTTTTAAGTTCTTGTTTTGTTTTTAGTTGAACCTTGATCTCGTCTAAACTTTGATGCATAGAAGTCACTTCAGCATGGTACTTAATTTGACCACCCATGGATACTATATCCAATAAAAAACGTTTGCAGACTTCTTTATAATTGACGATACCCGTATAAGGCACCCAAATCGCTTGCAAACATGTCAGATTGGGTTCCATATGTTTCGCTTCCTCACCTGATATCAGTTTAATTTCTGTCAAACCATGTTCTATGCCTTTATGGTACAATGTTTTTAAGGAATCCAATTCTTTGGTCTCTGTTGCAACTATGAGCTTACCACACAATTCGTGTGGAATATTCTTTTCTTTTACATAATCCAACAACAATTGATAACCTTCTAAACAAGTGAGTGCCTTTAGACTTTTAGGTTTATAATATATACCTGAATGTATAACGCCACTGTTTCTTCCGGTTTGGTGTAGTGCAATGTCTGATTCTTTTTCTAGAATTAATAATTTTAAATTTGGATGTTGAATTAACAAGGTTCTGGCTGTAGCTAAACCAATTATACCAGCACCAATAATGATGATGTCATAGGTTAAATTATCATTAGATGAATGTTTCATTTCTATATATATTATAGCATAAGATGCGCCAACTAATTTGAATTCATCGACTCCACGTACCTCCAAGAAATGTCTTTAATGCTCATTAATATTCTACCTCGTGTCAAATCTATTTGTATCACTTTAGCATAAATTTTTTCACGCAAGGTCAATACTTCAATAGGATCATTAATAAACTTAGAACTCATTTCAGAAACATGTATGAGACCTGTAGTCTTAATGCCCAAATCAACAAATGCACCAAACTTAGTAAGATTGGTAACAATAGCCGGCAGTACCATTCCTTCATTTAGATCTTCGATTTTTTTTATTGAAGTATCAAATGCAAAAACACTAAATCCGCCTCTGGGATCCAAACCAGGTTTTTCCAATTCCTTGAAGATATCAGTGAGTGTTTCAACACCAACATCATCTGAGATGTATTGATCCAGTTTAATTTGTTTATTTAGATTTTTAGATCTTATTAATTCTTCTTTTGAAAGACCCAAATCTTTTGAAATTTTCTCAATCAATTCATAGCGTTCAGGGTGAATTCCAGTATTATCTAAGATTTGTTTTCCATTTCTTATTCTTAAAAATCCAGCACACTGTTCAAATGCTTTAGGCCCTAATCTAGGCACTCGTTTTAATGCTTCACGCGATTCAAAGGCACCATGTTGCATTCTATATTGTACTATTTGTTCAGACAATGCTGCGCTCAAACCACTTACATAGGACAATAAATAGGATGATGCTGTATTCAAATTTACACCAACAGCATTCACACAAAATAAAACGACATCATCCAAATGTTCTCGCAACAATTTTTGGTTGACATCATGTTGATACTGACCGACACCAATTGATTTAGGATCGATCTTAATCAATTCTGCTAAGGGGTCCATTAATCTTCGACCAATAGAGATGGCGCCCCGAATGGTTACGTCCAGATCAGGAAATTCAGCTCTTGCCAAGTCAGATGCGGAATAAATAGAGGCTCCCTGTTCACTAATCGAATGCAGATTGACCTCGGGTAATTGAAGGGATTCTTGCAACCATTCAAAAGTTTCCTTACCTGCTGTTCCATCACCGATTGCGATATCCGTTACATTAAAATTTTTCACCAATGATCTTATGATCTGAAGACCTTTTGCCCTTTCATCTACCGGAGGATGGGGATATATAGTCTCATAAGCCAATAAGGAACCTGTACTATCCAAACACACTATTTTACAACCGGATCGGTAACCAGGATCAATAGCCAATACATGTTTTTGTCCGAGTGGAGCTTCCAGTAATAATTGCTTTAGATTTTTTGCAAACACTTTAATTGCGATATCGTCAGATTGCTCTTTAATAATCTGTCTTACCTGGGCAATTAACAGCGGTTTCAACAAACGATCATAGGATTCTTCAATTGCCAATTTCACTTGTTGCGATGCTTGGGAACTATTTTTTAAGTATTGATGAAAAATGGTATTCAACATTCGATCATCATCAACTTCTAATGACACCCTCAGCATTTTTTCATCCTCACCTCTGCATAACGCAAGATATCTGTGGGAAGGACATTTCTTCAGTAACTCTGAATATTGAAAATAATCTTTAAATTTAACAGCCTCAATTTCTTTACTTTTGATGACTTTACTTGTGATCAATGCTGATTGCATAAACAAATTCCTCATCACATTTCTTAGGGTATCATTCTGATGCACCATTTCCGCAATGATATCTCTTGCACCCCTTAAAACCATTTCATCATCAAAAAACAAATCTGAATAATAATTATTCAATTTAGGATAAAAATCTTCTTTTAATTGCAACAATAATAAATCAGCTAAAGGTTGCAAACCATGTTCTTTAGCAATATCGGACTTGGTCTTCTTTTTCTTTTTATAAGGTGCATATAGATCTTCCAGTGCCATAAGGTCAATAGCTTGGAGAATTTTATGCTCCAATTCTTGAGTCAGCTGACCTTGTTCTTCTATGGTTTTGAGGATAAATAATTTGCGTTCCTTCAAATCCAAAAGATCCTGATATGATTTTTGAATATCTCTAATTTGAACTTCATCCAATGAGCCCGTTAATTCCTTTCGGTATCTAGCAATAAAAGGAATGGTAGAACCTTGAGCTAATAATTCGATTACATTTTTGACTTGGGCAAATCTTAAATTTAATTTCTTTACAATATCACCGATAATTTCTGTTTCCATAAGATGATTTCAAACTTAAACAATTTTTAAAACAGAAGCATCCATCGACAATTTAACACTTCCAAGATGATCCATTTCAATATTTGAAATCCAATTTAATCCCGGACATTTTCCTACTGCGATACTACCTAATTGATGATCCATGCGCAGTGCTTTTGCGCCATTATAAGTAGCCCATTTTAATAATTCAACCAATGGTATCTGTGAATGGAATTTTTGCAAACACAATAGTTCATCCAAGATCGATAAATTCCAATTAGATGTAAGGCTATCAGTTCCGATACACATTGCAACTTGATGATCTATAAAATATTTATAATCTGGCAATGTATTTTCTATATATAAGTTTGCATTGGGACAAGTAACATAATATACATTTGGAAGCATGGAATGAATATAGATCATGTCCGCAGGTTTTGTGCATGTGTTGTGAACCAACAAAACATGATTTCCTGAATCCAGTTTTGGAATTGAATAATGAACAGCAGATTGATGAATGGGCTTAAAATGTTCTATTGAAAATCCAAAAGACTCAAAGAATTTCTGGAATCCACCTTCTTTACTAATAAACAATTGATCCTCATCCGGAACTTCCTGATTATGTATACTGATAACATCATTGGGCTGGTTGTGTTCTGCAATTAGATCAAATAATTTATGAGAAACAGAGTATGCCGCATGAGGTACAAATGATTTTGATAAGGATCCATAGGCATCATATACTTTTTTGTAATTCTCAAAAAAAGTATCTGTCAATTGTTCTTGCATAAAATCAAACATCTCAATAAACGTGTGATATTTAATCCGACTATTTTGTTTTACTGATATGGTATCCATTTTATTTGAAATATCTCCAACAGCCACTATTCCATTCTTCCACATCAATTGATCAGCATCATGAATGGCCTTCATTATGATGTCTTCCGGAATGTCCCGCAACCTTACCACAGAAGAAATAAATGGCAATAATCCGGTTCCTGTTGGAACAAAATTCTTCAAATGGGATAACTCTAAATGACAATGAGCATTGATAAAACCAGGGGTAATCAAACCAGGAAAATATTCGAATTCAGATGGATTGTATTCATGTTCCTGAACAACCTCTAGAATTGCACCAGCATCACTTATTACAATACCTGCATTTTTAATCAAATGTTGTCCGTCAAATAAATAGTCAGAACTTAATTTTCTCATACTCCATTATTATGCTGATAATAGACCCTCTATATGTTGTATAACCAAACCATTTTTAATTCGGGGTTCAAACCAGGTACTTTTTGGAGGTAATACTTTCCCATCATCCGCGATCTTAATGAATTCACCACGTTTAACTGGATAAAATCCAAAACCTATAAAC
This sequence comes from Candidatus Defluviibacterium haderslevense, assembly GCA_016712225.1. NCBI lineage: Bacteria > Pseudomonadati > Bacteroidota > Saprospiria > Saprospirales > Saprospiraceae > Candidatus Defluviibacterium > Candidatus Defluviibacterium haderslevense. The sequence goes on from JADJRL010000003.1 coordinate 4,774,708, forward strand.
TCTTTGTTTTCCTTAATACTTTTGATAATGGATTTAGTTCCTTTAACGCCTTCCACATAAGTGATTCTAGGGTTCGAACGAATATCCTCAATACCCATTATTTCATGTAATATATAATCATTAAAAAGATCAATATCAAAGACTATTCCTTTTTCCTTTTTCACCTTTGCTATTATAGATTTATTCCAAACAATGGAATAGTAGGAATTGGATGTAAAGAGTATGATTTCAAATTTTTTTGATGATTGTCTAGCGTTGGGTATTTTTTTGACCTGTGCTACTTTACTTAATTGTGCAAGAATCACATCTATATCAAATAAATCCAAAATATGGACCAGTCGATTGTATGAAAAAATACTTAATTCATTAAAGTCAAAGAGTGCACATAAAAAATAATTGAGTCCCTGACTTTTCAAATCAGGATTGGCGAGCAATAAATCATTTACAGCTGCCATGCGGTGATGACCATCTGCAATATAAGCTTTTGGAACCTGTGCCTTGAATGCTTTTTGAATGTCCTTAATGGCTTGAATTTTAGTTACTGCAAATAATTCATGGATTTGATGTTCTTTTGGGAACTCAATAACGAATTTTGGTTTTTTACCAAGGAAAGAGCCTACAATTAAATCCTTTATTTTCTTCTTGCTCGGATAAGCCAACAATACAGGTTTAATAATAGCCTGACGGGCTTTCATGAGCTGTATAATATTTTCTTCCTGTTTGATGAGTGTATTTTCGTGTTTTTTTATTTTCCCTTTAATATATTCCTGGATATCTATTCCAGCGATAATTCCATGATACACTTTAGATTTTGTTTTTATTCTGTATATAAAAATGGTTTTTTTTGCTTTATCATTAAATATTCCAGAGTTTTTAATTTCAGTAAAAGTGTTTTTAATTTGCTCAAAAAATAACGTTTTATCTTTTATTTTTGATAGGATAGGAAAACTATAGTGGATCGGCTTTATTAACACAAAGTGAGTTTATACAAATTCAAAAAAAGTTTACCAGCCAATAACATTTACTACAAATTAAATTAATTCAATACTTTAAACAAGGTATTAAACAACCAGTGTGAATCTGTTCTAATTAATTGATTTAACAACTTATCCGATTTACTTGCGAACTGAGTAATGTCAAGCACCAATTTATGCATCTCCTTGGATTCCACACTATCACATTTGCAGTCTAATAGACATTGCAATTCAGTTTGAATGGGATCCAATTCCTTTTTCTTACGCTGTTCCAAAATCCTTTTAAATATAATTTGCGTATCTTTTTCTGCCACAAAATATTCACATCTTGAACCAGTTACTTGAACTTTATATATCAACCCCCAGTCTAATAATAATCTTAAATTGGTATTGGCATTCCCTCCTGAAATATCAAGTTCTGATATGATTTGCTCAGCATTGATTTGCACGGGAGACAGTAACAACAGAGCATGGATTTGAGCCATTGTACGACTAATACCCCATGATACACCCAACTGTGACCAAGTATCAATAAATTTTTTACGGCACTGACTATATTCCAAGGATACTATATTACTAGCTTAAAATAAGTGAAACCGAAAATAGTTTACTGATTAACTATTAAATTATTATTTTTTTAAAAATGGTATGTTAACTACGTGGGCATCAATGAATTTTGATCCCATATTGATTTTTATTTTTTGACCTATTTTAGAATGAGATACCGGTAGATAAGCCATTCCAATTGGAATATTCAGCGTTGGAGATTGAGTTCCTGAAGTAATCACTCCAATTTCTTGTTCTGATTCATCACACACAGTATATCCATGCCTTGGAACTCTTCGGTCATCGACAACAATTCCACATAATTTTTTTTGAACACCATTGGTTTTTTGAACCATTAACCAATCTTTACCAATAAAATCTCCTTTATTTAATTTCGTAATCCATCCCAATCCAGCCTCTAATGGTGAAGTCTGATCATCTATATCATTTCCATACAAGCAAAAACCCATTTCTAGACGTAACGTGTCCCGTGCCCCCAATCCAACAGGAATTAATCCTGATGAACCACCTACACGCAATACTTCATCCCATAAATGCCCAATATTTTCATTGCCACAATACAGTTCGAATCCACCTGCACCTGTGTAACCAGTAGCCGATATTATTACGTTTTCAACGCCTGCAAACACACCTTCTCTAAAATGATAATACGGAATTTCTGATAAATTAATATCCGTCAAGGATTGTAACAAATGAAATACCGCTGGACCTTGTACAGCTATTAATCCGGTTTGATCAGAAATATTGATCATGCGTGCATCAAAATGATGGTTTGCCATGATCCAATCCCAATCTTTTTCAATATTAGATGCATTAACGACCAACATATAAGATCGCTCTCCTTCGGCACAGTGATCTTCGAGTAATCGATATACCAAAAGATCATCTACGATTCCACCCGACTTATTAGGTAAGCAGGAATATTGCACATCACCTATATTTAATTTTGAAACATCATTAGATGTAACCCATTGAATTAAGTCCAGTGCTTCTTTACCCTTAACAATAAATTCACCCATATGGGATACATCGAACATACCTCCAACGTTTCTTACCGCATCGTGTTCTTCTCTAATTCCTGTATATGAAATCGGCATATTATAACCAGCAAATGGGGCCATTTTAGCGCCTAATGCAATATGTCTATCTGTCAAAGCCGTATTTTTCATGTATAAACTTTTATGGTAATCAATATTCTATTTAAATGATTGCGAAAGTACTACTTTTTATACAATCTATCAGATGATATAAAGAATATGTTTGGTAAAAAACAAAGATAAAGATTTTGGGCGTGCCCTTTCAGGTCAGGCTATCCATTACAATAGTATCCTCCTGCGTCAGATACTATTTTCATTGCTATCCTTCACGCAAAATGCGTATTGTTTATATAAATTCAGCTTAGATACAAAAAAAATAATCCACTCTTACATTTCAATTATTAAAGTCATTAATCACATTTTGTATGCTTAATATTAAAATATTTTAATTTCATACTAATATCAAAATAATTAAAAAAAACTGAGATGGTAAACTTCAATGCAGAACACCTGGATGTAATGCGAAAATGTTAGATATGGCCCAACATATTCATTATGAAAAAACTGTCAAAGGAAAATCTTCTGATTGTCCTCGCTTAAATAAATTGATAAAATAACACAGCATTAATATTGAATAAAAACCTCTAATTGGAAACTTTGACATCAATAATTTTGTCCCCTTGATTAATCGCCATTAACACTTCCATTCCTTTAGTCATCTTGCCGAAAATGGTATATTTTCCATCAAGATGTGGCGTCGGTGAATAGGTAATAAAAAACTGACTGCATTCCGTATCCGGACCTGCACTTGCCATGCCTACTAATCCCTCACCTTGGAAATTAATACTTGAATTTATTTCTGTTCTAATGGTATAATCTAATCCACCATAACCATCACCCCTTGGGCATCCAGCCTGAATAACAAAATTAGGAACAACTCTATGAATGAACTTATCATTAAAAAAAGATTCTTGAATTAGTGTAATAAAATTAGCCACACTCCCTGACGCTAATTTGGGGTATAATTCTAAATACAAAGCACCTTTATCCGTTGTTACTATGACATTAATGGTATCTTTTAACTTGATCAATTTTTGCCAATCTATGGGATGATTATAAGCCACTTTTTTTGCTTCATATTTGGTATGATTCATTTTGGCAAGAGTGGTTTCAATCTCATTATAAGTCTCAATATCTCTGGGCAATTTCAACACATTTTTAGCAATGCCAAACATGGAATCCGGTTTAAAATAATATTTTAATAATCCTGTTTCACTTCTAAATATGGATGCAATTACAGCTAAGCTACCTACATTTCCTAAGTTGCATTGCTCATTAAAATATTCACTAACCATTGAATAAATAGGATTTTTGGATCCCTTATAATAAAGTCCAAAGGTTTTATTTTTTAAGATGGATTCAATACATTCAGTAACTATTGTTTTAACTACGAATGATGCATTTTTTCCACCTAGTGAAATAATATATGGCAATTCCAAAACTTCATTATGCAGGGATTTAATGTAGGCTCCCTTTTCATATGGAGATTGTGATTTTTGGATTTGATTTTTGATAGCATTAATTATATCTCGTCTGGTCAATACTTTATATTTTGGAATATGCACCAGTAATGCCTCATACAACAAAGCCTTCGCTTGCCAGGAGAGCCCTCGCTGTAAAGCCAACGATGTCATTTCATCCTCATTTAATTCCGTCCCATGATCCACTAAATATTGCGCACCTAACAAAGACACCTGTGCAGATGGATTTTGAACTGCCCTTAAAGCTAAGTGACTTGCGGAGCCTCCTCCAAAATGTTGCAACCCACGAATAATATTGGATTGAATTCTCACATCCAATCCACGTGAATACAAATCTTCCAACAAGGTCAATGTTGCAGGACTACCTATTCTGGATGTGGCTAGAATTAAACACATTCTAATGTTCACATTTTTTTCATCTATACAAGCAGACTTTAGTACATCAAAATATTTAGCCAGATCGAGATTTTTAAATCTTTGAAGGCTATGTGCTGCCATTAATCTAGATGATTCCGGATATTGATTATGTGTAGCTATTTCAATTAATAGTGCCAGACCTTCCGGACAAAACATACCTCTCATTCCAAACCTGTATAACGCACACATCTGCCCATATAACAATAAAGTATCTTTTGGGGTATAGCCTTTGATCTTACAAATTAAATTCATCGAACTATCCGTACCGGATTTTCCGAGAGCTTCTAGTATCATCGAATTGGTCTTCATAAAAGGACCAGTGGAATCAACTCCAATGAAGGCATTAATGAGATCTCTTTCAGCATTTTTATGCCCAATTTGTCCAAGACTAAAAACAGCAGCTTGCCGAACCAATTCCTGATCATCATGTAATAATCCGATTAAATGTGGAATTGCTAAACTATCCTGGAAACTACCCAGGGCCTCTGCTGCTAATTTTCGATACAATGCTTTTTGGTGACTTAAATATGGAATGATTGAATCTGTAAGACGCCGATCTTGAGCATTAATGATGGATTGAACTGTGGGATCTGATATGGTATAAAACATGTCACTTTTGTCTTCAACCACCGGAGGAAAGCATGATATGACAAAAATCATACTGCTTATCAGAAGCATTACTACCTTCAAATATCGATCAAGTTGTATGTTTTTCAATAAAATTAATTAAATATTAACCTTGAATTGATGACTCACTGATATACCAAAAGGAGTATCTTCTTAGTGCTATTAGTTTAAACTCCATAAAAAACAGAGATTTAAGAACTTTTATAATTTTCCACTCATCAAACTGAAAACTTGTACTAATAATACATTCTGATGGTCACTCATTTGATACATTCTGAGTATTGCCAAAATGATAACTTTCAGTTTAATTTAGCATGTTAGATAAGTTTGTACTAATCCTGAAATATCCTATTCTTCAACAGGTACCTCTTCAGTTTCTTCATCCTCAAAAGATCCTGAATTCCTATTTTCATTGGTATGAGCCGGAGCTTCATTTTCTTTTGCTTTAACACTTTTTGTGGTGTGAGGTACCAATAGTAAGCGTTGTTTGTCAATCAACTCTCCAGTAACTGTACAAATTCCGAATGACTTATTTTTAATCCGCACCAATGCCATCTCCAAACCTTGTAAGTGCTGACGCTGACGTTCAGCCATCTTACTTAAAAATTCAATTTCAGTATGGATAGAACTATCATCAAACCAGTCCCCACCTTGTTCATCAGACATGTTTTCCCGCATTTCCATGGTCTGCTGTTCCGTTTCGGCTAACTCTTGTTTAGCAGCTTCAATCTTGGAATCGATCAATGTCTTGAACTCTGCTAATTCTTCATCTGAATATCTGGTCTTCATGTGCTCCGAATTTAACCGCAAAATTAAGTAGTTCTATTCTAATTCGCAGAATAATTTATTAAAATATGATAAAAAAAACGAATATTATAATTTAGACTTTGATGATCAGTCAAATTATATATTAAATAATAAGATTATATGAAACTAAATTGCAGTACTTTATCATCCATACTTTGAATACAATTATTATAAAAAGTCAAATGATATATCTAAAGTCTTAAATGCTCAAACATATCTGATGTCATTTTCGCTAGATCATATTGTGGTTTCCAATGCCAATCATGTTGAGCGGTATGGTCATCAATAGATTCTGCCCAAGAAGCAGCGATAGCTTGTCTGAAGTCCGGATTATACATGATTTTAAATTCCGGGAAATGCTTTTTAATCTCTTCATAAATCTCCAAAGGAGTAAAACTCATTCCGACAAGGTTGTAACTAGTCCTAACTGTCAGTGCATTCGAATCGGCCTCCATTAATGATATGGTAGCCCGAATGGCATCATCCATATAGATCATTGGCAAACGGGTATTTGCTTCCAAAAAGCAAGAGTAGGTTTCGTTTTTTAAGGCAGCATGAAAGATTTCTACCGCATAATCAGTAGTTCCACCCTCAGGCAATGATTGCCACCCTATTACACCCGGATATCTGATTGATCGGACATCTAGTCCATAGCGTGTATAATAATATTCACACCAGTTTTCACCAGCTAATTTACTCATTCCATATACTGTTGATGGAATAAAACTTGTGAATTGAGGTGTATTGACCTTAGGAGTGGTTGGACCATAAATCGCAATAGAGCTTGGAAAGAACACCCGTTCAATCTTGCATTCTACTGCTAAATCCAAAACGTTGATCAATCCTTCCATATTTATTTTCCATGTTAGGGAAGGATTTTTTTCTCCACTTGCAGAAAGGATAGCAGCCAGATGATATATTTGGGTAATCCCATGTTGTATGATTGCGGAGCGGATGGCTTCTTTATCCAAAACATCTATGTGCAAAAACACTCCAATAGGATTCTTGGGTGGACGAATATCTGAGGTGATTACATTTTTTTGATCGTACTTTAACCGTAATGCTTCTGACAATACCGTCCCAATTTGTCCATTAGATCCTAACACTAATATTTTCGCAGCCATATATTTTTTAATATTCGACGCAATATAAGACTTATCACATTTTGATAATGTAAAATTTGTCAGTTAAAATATCAATCCTCAATAGCACAACAACGAACTTAATCTTATATCCCCATTTTGGACAAAAAGTAAAATACAAGAAATGCCGCTGAACTCCCATAACAAGGCGGTGGGATTGCATATTCTAAGGTAACCGAATCTACCTTAAGAGCAAACTATTTAAGCTAACTCCATTAATTTATTCTTTGATCTTGGAAAGAAGATCAAGTTCAGTGGTATCGATCCAATAGGAAAGACCAGATAAGCCTTAAGGTCGTTATTTATTTGAGCTTAACAGTTGATGTTCCAACTAAGTAACCTTTATTATAAATTTCAATTTGATAAACACCTTTTTGGAAAGATCCTGGGCTTTCCCATTTTCCACATACTTTTTGTTCATCGTTTTTATAATTGGCAGTAGCTATAGTAGAATACCTAATTTGCTCTCCAGTCGTTTCATTATTAAATACACCAGAACCTTGTGATTCGATAGCTTGAGTCTCACCAACCGGATTAATAATTCTGATGTAGAATTTTTCATTTCCGGCATCTGTATTAGGGTTAATAGTCGTTTTAAAACACACTTCAAGAAAATCTACATCTTTAGCTTTAGATTTACTGGAAGGTTTCTTACCATCACGGTTTTGGTAACCTGCACCATCGATTTTTTCAACTTGAATTACTGAAGTTCGGTTAACTTTTTTTGATAAAGCTGCTCTGTCACGGTCTATTTTTTCCTTTTCAGTCAGCAAAGTAGATTTTGCCTCAGCAAGCTCTCTGTTTTCAGCATTTTTTTGTTCAACCGTTTTGGTGAGGTTTTCTTTTTCTGAAGCTAAAGTGGTATTGCTATTAACCAACTGTTGGTTGTCTTCTTTGAGCTTATTGATTTCAGTCACATATTCCTGAATCTTACCTTTCATTCCTTCCATTTCCTTTCTAGCCGCACTTAGATTCTTACTATCCTTAAGTAACAAGGTTATCTTGTCTTTTTGTAGCCGTAGTTCTTCTTTTTGGGCATCAATGCTCTTGTTTAACTCTTCATTGTCTGTTTTCATGGAGTTGAGCTCCACAACTGACTCCTGATATTGCTTTTCTAGCTCAGTTTTAGCTTTATCAAGTTCAACAATTTCACTTTCCTTAGATAAATTGTCTGTTTGTAAACTTCTATTATTAACAAATTGATACACATTTGCTCCAAATAAAGCCAAAATAGCAACGATTACTGCGGCTTTTAAATTTTGATTTGATCTATTATCTGCCATGTTTAAATTTTTATTAGGTGTAAATTTAAGTTTTTTTTAATATAAAGAGCATAAAACTATTCAAATATCAATAAATTTGTATTTTAACACCCTATTCATTCTATTTATGCACCCAAGTCAAATATTGTTTTTGGACATTGAAACCGTCTCCTCGGTGAGCCATTTTAATGAATTAGATCCCCATTGGCAGGGACTCTGGACCCACAAATCTAAATTTCAGATACAATCCGATCCGGATAAGCCGATTGATGAGATATACCATGATCGGGCAGCTATATTTGCTGAATTTGGCAAAATTTGTTGTATCAGCGTAGGAGCCATTAAAGACCATCAATTTCGAGTTAAATCCTTTTACGGAACCTCGGAAATAGAGCTGCTAACCGCATTTCTGTCTATGATCGAAACTCATTATAATCACGCAGAAAGGGCAGCCTTTTGTGGACACAATATTAAAGAATTTGACATTCCATTTATTTGTCGTCGGGCCGCTATTCTAGGCCTAGAATTACCAGGTATCCTTAAAATAAACGGTAAAAAACCTTGGGAATTAAGCCACATTATTGATACCCTGGAGTTATGGAAATTTGGGGATTACAAACATTATACTTCTCTGGACCTTCTTGCCGCGTGTTTTAACCTGGCCAGTTCCAAGTCAGATATCAGTGGTAAAGATGTAGGTGATGTTTTTTGGGTCGAACAAGACCTCCCTCGAATTGCACGATATTGTTCACAGGATGTCATACTAACAGCCCGGGTTTATTACAAGCTCCTGAATCTTGGAGAAATTCCTGATGATATGATCCAAATTATAGCTTAAGTCGATTCTAGAATTAAATCCTATTTTAACAAAAAAAGGACTAGAAATATAATATTATTCATATATTTTAATAATTGTATTTTAAATATTTATACATATAATAAAATAATATATAATATTCTCAATTGATTCTCATCAATTAGGTGTAATTTTGTTGTATATAATATTTCCTAACCTGATTAAAACTCTAGGTAATGTTTAAAAAACTGATCTTAATTTGTGCTCTTTTCACAGGATTTTATTCCACTACCACTGCCCAAGATTGTATTGGACCTGCTGATCACACCCTAACGCTCCTAAACAAAACTAATTTTGGTGGATCTGACTGTCTTTTTACAGTTCGATTTTGTGTAAAAAAATTGACTAAGGATGCCAAGACTATAGATTACTATGTAACCCATACTTATGGTACCATGACCAGAACCATAAATGTCTCAAATCTTCAGGTAGGTTCTATCATTTGTGAGAGTTTCACTTTTGTGGGAGATTGTAATTCCACAGCCTCATTTCTTGCTGAAGGAAAAAAATTGAATAATACCGTTTGTGGTGTCGTTTCAGATTTTATCATTTTACCGATCAGACTTGTAAGTTTTAATGCGATAAGTACTAGATCAGGACATTACAATTTGATTTGGCAAACTGCTGTGGAGCAAAATGCATCCCATTTTGTAGTTCAACAAAGTACAGACAACAGAACTTTTAGAGATATTTCAAAAGTCAGAGCTGTCGGCAATTCGAACTCCCTGAAAGATTATAGTTTCGATATTGAATTAATTCCTTCTAAAACAAATTATTTCAGACTAAAAATGGTTGATCTGGACGGTCGTTTCACTTATAGCAACATTACCAGTATCAATCAAAATGGGCGCAAACTCACAGTATCACCAAATCCCGCATTTGATTTTATTGCAGTTGATCACATCCAAGAAGCCGATTTGAGCAAAATAGAAATAACAACAATACACGGTCAAAAAGTAAGTTGCCCATTAACTAATCGTCAAATTGATATATCTCAATTAATTCCCGGAGTATATATCCTTAAAATGGAAGATGAAAACGTCAAGTTTATAAAAAATTAATTTTTAGAATTTAAACATACTAATAAAACCGTCTACCAAAAATTGACGGTTTTTTTATGCACTACTTTTCATATAAAAATTCAGACCATGTCTATAAAATACTTTCTTGTTCTTATAAATTTTTTATTTAGTATTTCTATCTATAGTCAGGCAAGCAATGACACCGTTATATTCAAAGTGCCCACATCACTTCCTGGTTCTATCATCTATGAAGTAAACGTTCGTCAATACACAACCCAGGGTACATTTGATGCATTTTCAAAACACTTACCAAGACTTAAAGAAATGGGTGTCGACATCATTTGGTTGATGCCTATTTTTCCAATCAGTCAAGTTAAGCGCAAGGGAACACTGGGCAGTTATTATGCTGTTTCAGATTATAATAAAATTAATCCTGAATATGGCAACAAAGAATCATTTAAAAAATTAGTAGATGAAATTCATAAACTAGGTATGAAAGTCATATTAGATTGGGTTCCAAATCATACCGGATGGGATCATACCTGGATTACAAAAAATCCGGAGTGGTACACCCACAACCTAACTGCAGATACCATCATTCACACTGAAAATACAGATTGGTACGATGTTGCAGATTTGAATTACGAAAACAAAGAATTAAAGTTTCAAATGATTAGGTCTATGCTGTATTGGCTAGATGGATTTGAGGTTGATGGTTTCAGAATGGACGTAGCCGGCATGGTGCCTGACGTATTTTGGGCCCAACTCTCAAGAACGTTTAATGCAATGAACAAGAATCCTATCATGCTTGCTGAAGCTGAGGAGCCGGCACACCGCAATAAAGGGTATTTCCAAATGGATTATGGATGGACATTCCAAGGCCTCATAAGGGATATTTACAGCGGCAAAAAAAATGCTTTAGATTTCCAGAATTATTATAATGCCGACAAACAAAAATTCATGAATGGCTGGCATATGTATTTTACCAGCAATCACGATGAAAACAGCTGGGCTGGAACTGAATTTGAAAAATTAGGTTCTAGCCATCAAATGTTTTCAGTTTTAACCTTCACATTAGATGGCATACCTCTTATCTATTCAGGTCAAGAAGAACCACTTAAAAAGAAATTAGCGTTCTTCGAAAAAGATAATATTGATTTTGATCAATATGCATATGCGCCATTTTATAAAAATCTATGTACGCTCCGCAAAAACAATAAAGCTCTTTATTCCGGAACATTTGGAGGTCCTATTGTATGGATCCAAAACGATAAAACGCAACAAATACTTTCATTCAAAAGATCCAAAGACGACAATGAAATTTTAGTGGTCATGAATATGAGTCCTCAGATTATCGAAACACAATTATCCGATCTATCAACAGGGAAGTATCTGGAATATTTTAGTTCGAAGAAAATAAAAATCAAGAAAAACATCAAACTATCATTGCAGCCATGGGCATACCAGGTTTATATTAAGCAAAATGACCATTGAAGAATTGCAATTCCAGAAATAATTATTTCTTATTATAATACAAATAATCCAAATCCCGAATAATCTTTTCTTCACCTATTAATTCCTGTAAGATCATCAATACCCAAGATTCTTTATTAGAAGGGTACAATTCTAAAATTGATCTGATGGATCTTTTAGGATTGGATTTTAAAATTTCGATAATTTGTGAGGTCCACAAAGTTCTGATTTGTGGATCGATGATTGCATTTTTTATTTCAAGACAACGATCACATATACCACAAGGCAATGCATCCTTTTCACCAAAATAATTCATCAAAAACTGTTGGCGACATTGCATCAAATGCAGATAGGAAATCATCAAATCCATTCGCTCCTGATACATTTTTTTTCGAAAATCAAACCAGACTTTGTCAATACCAATCGTCTTATTAAATTGTCTTTCAGCAACGAATTGCAACTGAGGTTTTTCTTTGAATGGAAAATAAGAAAGGAGTCCTTCCCGATTCAATACATTCAGCCACAATATTACTTGGTCAATATTGGTCTTTATTTGAAACGCTATCTGATTTTCATAGATTGCAACCGGAAAATTAAAAATACCTTCGTAAGATCTCATTAAATTGGTCAATATCAAAGAATATTGCTGGAAGGATTGACAAAATTCATGGATTTCATTAGGCTCAACTTTAATTTGAATTCTGCTGGGTTGAAAGACAGCTGATGTGGTCATTAGCCAATTCGATTGTTCTAATATTTTTATACCATGAATGACTTTTTCTGAGACTAAATTATTTTTGTTGCAAAAATCTAACAGATCAAAATCACGACTGTCCTCCATAATTGAACCAGCGGCAATTCCAAAGTAAATGGCTAACGATTTATACAATTGCTGGACTTCCTCCAGACTGGGAAACATATTGTCAAATTGAGATTGCAATCTCAATAAGTCCTTTTGATTATATAACAAAACACCATAAGCTCTTAAACCATCTCTACCTGCACGTCCCACTTCTTGAAAATATTCTTCAATACTAGATGGAATATCCCCATGAATAACCCACCGCACATTAGATTTATCGATACCCATTCCAAAGGCATTGGTACAAACCATTACTGGTGTTTTTCCATGCATCCAATCAGCCAGCTTCTTAGCCCTGACATTATGATCTAAACCAGCGTGATAAAAATCACTAACAATACCTTGTTGATTCAAAACCTGAGCTATTTCCACAGTTTGTTTGCGATTGCGAACATAGATTAATCCAGTGCCCTTAGTCTTGTTTATAATTCTTTGAATCTGATTTAATTTATGTTCTTCGTATTTCACAACAAGACTCAAATGTTCTCTTTTAAAAGACATTTTATGGATGTCTGCATTTTTGAGTTGTAGTTTATCACAAATATCAAGCTGAACTTTGGAAGTTGCTGTTGCAGTTAAAGCTAAAACAGGTGCTGAGGTATTATTTCTGATATCCTGTATTTTTAAATAAGAAGGCCTAAAGTCATATCCCCATTGTGATATGCAGTGGGCTTCATCTACGGCTATGAAACTGATTTTCATCCGATGCAACCGATCCTGAAAAAAAGCAGTCTGCAATCGTTCCGGAGAAACATAGAGTAATTTAAGATAACCATTAATTGCATTATCAATGATCCGTTCCATGTCTCGCTTATGCTGACCTCCATAAATTAAATCTGCTTGAATATTCCGGTCTTTTAATTGCATGACCTGATCTTGCATCAATGCAATTAATGGCGAAATCACAAGACAAAAACCATCCAGCATCAATGCAGGAACCTGATAACAAAGGGATTTTCCGCCACCGGTAGGAATTAGAGCGAGTGCATCTTTTTTATTTAGAACGGATTCAATAATATCTTTTTGAATATGTCTAAATTCATTGTGCCCCCAATATTTTCTTAAAATCTCTTCCGGTGAAATAATGTTCATTTCGTAATTCTAAAACTTAGGACAATTAACTCCTCTTTTAGTAAAACGGATACCTTTACCTTTAAATTCTGCACCAAAATGATAATTAACAGCAATACCTAATGTTTGAAACCAATCCCTATCCAATGGATTAGCTTTTTGACTTCCACCCGGTGCATTAATTTTATTTCCTAAGGCTGCGGCTATAGGACCATTATATTTAGTTAACAGGTCAACATCTACATAGTCACCGGACACATCATCTAAATAATCTGTTTTCGTTTGACGGGTTAGATATTCCAATCCTACTGAAATATTAGAAGTCAAAAAATACCGAACCCCTAAGCCCATAGTAAGTGCCAGACTATTCAAATTATAAGGTGCTTTATAACCTGGTATTCCCTGACCTTCAGTACCCAGGGGCTGCAAGTCATACCAGGTACCCAAATAATTTCCTTTTGGATTAAAATGAAAAAAACTTAATCCGCCTGTTAGGTAAACATTAAACCGTTTAGGGTCAGGATAGAAAAATCCCATTAGATTAATCTGCCCTAAAAGGTCCAGATTATAGATAGTCGACATAAAATTCAAATTACGCCGTTGTTGCCAATCCTGGGTTGATATCTTATCATCAGCTGCAACAGCAAGCCGCATTCCTTGTAATTTAAAACTAATCATATTGCTAAAATCATATCGAAAGTGCAGACCAATGGCCAATTTAGTCTGCCGCAGGACATCTCTTGCTGTATAGGTCAAATCCCCGCTATAATTCGAACCACCCATAAGCAGGCCCAAATCTATAGACTGACTAAATGATTTGAATTGCGCAAGCATTAAAAATAACAAAATCACTGATTTCCACGTTAACATGTATTTACATTTAGCCACTGATTATTTATATTAGTAATATGTAAAAGTATTCAAAGATGTGTTTATTTTTGCACAAAATTAACTTACTTACTCATTTTTAACAATTTATCCATTATGTTTTTTTATAATCAATATTCAAAATCAGTAAAAATCTACACTTTATTGGCCTTATTGGTCAGTTTCCTATCAAGTGTTTCAGCTCAGGATGCGGTTCCAAAGAATTGGTTTCATCTGGACAAGTCCAAAGATGGATTTAATGGAGTAAGCTCAGATAGAACTTATAAAGAACTCCTCAAAGGCAGAAAGAGTAAAACAGTAGTCGTAGCCATCTTAGATTCAGGAGTAGATGCAGACCATGAAGATTTAAAATCGGTTATGTGGACGAATCCAAAAGAGATTCCTAATAATGGAAAGGACGATGATTCCAATGGATACATTGATGATATACATGGATGGAATTTTATAGGTGGTGCTAATGGCAATGTTGATCACGACACCTATGAAACGACTCGATTATACGGCAAAATGAAATATAAATATGAAACTGCCGATAGAGACAAATTGACTTCCAAACAAAAAAAGGAATATGATTTATTTTTAAAACTTCGTGATGAAGTAGAAGGAAGAAGAAAATCAGCAGAGGCCAATCTAGCTGGAATTAATGCTTCAGAAAAACAAGTAATGGATGCTGTCAATAAAGTCATTGAACAATTAGGAACTAAAGAAGTCAATGAATTGAATCTGGATGCTATAGATGAAGGAGATTCTAAAAGCTTATCTCTTGGGATCACCATTGCTAAAAATTTACTTGAGAACGATCCAGGCATCAAATCAGGAGACGATTTAAAAAAGAGTATTGCTAAAGAATTCAAAGAAGGGAAAGAACATTTTTCAAATGAATTGAATTATGCATTCAATCCAGATTTTGATTCCAGAAAAATAGTTGGAGATCATTATGACGATGTCAATGAACGGATTTATGGCAACAATGATGTAAAGGGACCCGATGCAAGACATGGCACGCACGTAGCAGGACTTGTTGGTGCAGTGCGCAATAATAATATTGGTATGAATGGTATTGCAGATAATGTCAGAATCATGTCCGTTCGTTGCGTACCTGATGGTGACGAAAGAGATAAAGACATTGCTAATGCCATACGTTATGCAGTTGATAATGGCGCCAGCATCATTAATATGAGTTTTGGAAAAGGTTATTCTCCAAACAAAGACAAAATAGATGAAGCTGTAAAATACGCTGCAGAACATGATGTTTTATTGGTTCATGCTGCAGGAAACAGTGCAGGAAATAATGACAAGATCACCAACTATCCCAATAGAAAATTTGCCAAGAAATCTTTATTTGGAAAAAAGAAAGCATCAAACTGGATAGAAATTGGCGCTCTTGCACCTAACGAATCTCCTAATCTAATTGCCACTTTTTCTAATTATGGAAAAAAAGAAGTAGACTTGTTTTCTCCTGGTGTATTAATATATTCTACAGTTCCGGACAACCAATATGAAAACCTTCAAGGCACATCCATGGCTAGCCCTATCGCAGCAGGTGTAGCTGCAATGATGCGGTCTTATTTTCCAACTTTGACTGCAAAACAAATTAAAGATATTATTCGCAAATCCACTGTTAAAACCAATGATTTAGTATTGACTCCTGGTACTAATAAAGATGCACAGTTGAAAGAAATCAGTTCAACCGGTGGAATCATAAATGCTTATAATGCCGTCCTTTTGGCTTCAAAAACAAAAGGCAAGAAAAAAGTAAAAAATTGGGTTGAAGAGGGAGCGATTATACCTGATCAATTTGTTAAACCATAGATGGTTTTTCAAAAAATATAAAGTCAAAAATATATTTCGAGGTTCATTAAATGATTGATTTAATGAACCTCTTTTTTTACCAATATTTTGATGGCGATTTAGTATAGAACCCACCTAAATCCTCCCTTGGAAAGGGAGGACTTTTTATGCAGTACTTGGGTGAGAAGAACCCACCTAAATCCTCCCTTGGAAAGGGAGGACTTTTATGCAGTACTAGAGTGATTAGAACCCACCTAAATCCTCCATCTCTACGAGCTGGACAGGCCTCCATCTCTTTGAGCTGGACAAGCTCCAACTTTTCAAGTTGGACGAGCTTGGAAAGGGAGGGCTTTTATGCAGTACTTGGGGTGAGAAGAACCCACCTAAATCCTCCCTTGGAAAGGGAGGACTTTTATGCAGTACTAGAGTGATTAGAACCCACCTAAATCCTCCATCTCTACGAGCTGGACAGGCCTCCATCTCTTTGAGCTGGACAAGCTCCAACTTTTCAAGTTGGACGAGCTTGGAAAGGGAGGACTTTTATGCAGTACTTAGTGTGATAAGAACCCACCTAAATCCTCCCTTGGAAAGGGAGGACTTCTATGCAGTACTTGGGTGAGAAGAACCCACCTAAATCCTCCATCTCTACGAGCAGGACAGGCCTCCATCTCTTTGAGCTGGACAAGCTCCAACTTTTCATGTTGGACTAGCTTGGAAAGGGAGGATTTTTATTCAGTATTTGGTAATTTATTATTTAAAAATGGATCTAAGGATTAGTAGTAGATATAAGTATAAATTTAAAATTCCATCCATAAAAAAAGCCCCGAAAAACATTCGAGGCTTTCTTTTATACAATCAGAATTAAATTCTGTTATAATATTTTTTTGACTTCTTCTTCTAGATTATCTCTTGGATCTATGGCGGCAATCTTTCCATCACGGCCTACTAAAAATGTTTTAGGAATAGCTCTTACCCCATATACAGCTGCAGGATCACTTTCCCATTTTTTCAAGTCGCTCACATGTGTATCCCATACCAAACCATCTTTTTCAATGGCTGCAATCCAAGCGGTCTTTGCATTGTCTGTATATTCTTTGATTTGGGCTTCGCTGCTTAATTGTGCCTTAGTTCGACTATCAACACCATCTAAAGAAACACTGTAAACAGTAAATCCTTTGTCTTTATATTGATTATAAACATCAACCACATGGGGATTGGCTCTTCGGCATGGTCCACACCAACTTGCCCAGAAATCAATTAATACCACTTTCCCTTTCAGGTCCGATAATTTATAGGCCTTGCCTTTAGGAGAAGTCAGGTTAATATCAGGTGCATCCATCCCTACTTGTATGGATTCCTGAGCTCTTTGTTGATTAACTGTCTGTTCTGTTTGTAGAATAAATGCTTCATAAGACTTAGCAAATTCTGACTCCGGATATTTAGCTTTAAGATTAGCAGATATTGGCTTATGTTTAGCAATAAATTCACCTCTAAAGCCCAATAATTGAACAGCTAACAATGCAGCTGATAAAGGGTTTTTTGCGTTATCAATAATTTTTTGAGCTTCATCAACTGTAAGTTGTTTTGATTTTACGGTTTTAAGCGCATTCAAAACCTCTTCAGCAACCGGAGCGCCCTTAATCTCATAAGTTCCAGATGCTAAACCTGCAAGTGTTCCGGAAATATCAACCTTTTTTTCAGTTCCATCCAGTACAAATACAGCCATTTGTTGACCCAATTTAATTCGATACAATCCTGGTTTGATTGGTTCTTTTGGTGCAAAAGTAAATTTACCCGCAACCATTTTTTGTTCATCAATTAATACCGTAGAATTATCCAGACCAATTCTGTCTAGAGTCACGCTTAAATCTCCACCATCGGAAAAGTTACCTTTAATTTGAAAACCATTAGTGCATGCACTTAGGAATGCAACACTCATTAACAATAATAAAAAATTAATAATATATCTCATTTTTAAAAAATTTTATTCTTCCATTTTAGTTCCTATGGCATTCATGTAATGCTCTGAATAATAGGATAAATCTCCAAAAGATGTTCCATTGATGACTAAATCTGAACCTTCTACTCGGCCCAGGTGATGGCAGTCAACCTTTTGATTTGCTACAAACGTTTCAAATGCATTTTTGTTCTCAAGTGGTATGGTAATAATAGCCCTTCCCTGAGATTCACCAAAAAGAAAAAGGTCATTTCTTATTGAAGATATGGTATTAATATTAAACCCTAGTTGAGAGGCCATTGCCGATTCCGTAAGAGATACAAAAACACCTCCTTCAGAAACATCATGAGCTGATGCGACCCATTGGTTAACAATACAAGCTCTGATAGTATTATGTAATCTGCATTCTTCTTCCAGATTAAAATAAGGCGCAGGACAATAAGCTACACCATGAATAATATTCACATATTCACTATAACCGATGTGATTATTTTGATGCCCCAATAAATATATCAAATGCCCTTCTTGTTTAAATTCTAAAGTCGTCATTAAGGATGCATCATCCAAAATGCCCAGCATACCAATAGTAGGAGTCGGATAAACAGGTTCTGTCTTACCGTGTGATTGGGTCTGATTATAGAAACTTACATTTCCTCCAGTAACTGGAGTATCAAATTTCAAACAAGCTTCCCCCATACCCTTTAAGGCATGCACAAATTGCCAATACACTTCAGGGTTATATGGATTACCAAAATTCAAACAATTGGTAATAGCTACGGGCGTACCTCCGGAACATGTTATATTTCGGGCACATTCTGCTACCGCAATCATCCCACCTTCATATGGATCCAAATAAACATAAGCTGAATTACAATCCGTCGTGACAGCCAGCGCTTTTTTGGTTCCTTTAACCCGAACAATAGCAGCATCTGAAGAAGAAACGGAAGTCATGGTTCCAGTCCGAACCATTTTATCATATTGGGTATAAATCCAGGATTTAGAAGCAATATTGGGTGATGCTATTAATTTCTTGGCTACAGCAACTAAGTCCACGGGCTCTTGTATATCAACAGGCGCAAAGGCTTCAATTTTTGAAAAGTATAATGGCCTGTGAAACTCTCTTTCATAAACTGGAGCTCCACCACCCAGAACTAATGAATGTGCCGGAACCTTAGCTACTAATTCATCACCTACAAAATACTCAATATTCCCAGTGTCTGTGACTTCACCAATCTGTACACATTCTAAGTCCCATTTTTCAAATACCTCTAACAATTGTGCTTCACCACCCTTCTTACAAACAATGAGCATTCGCTCTTGCGATTCTGACAATAAAATTTCAAATGCTTGCATATTGGCTTGCCTTGTTGGCACTTTGTCTAACCAAATAACCATTCCGGTCCCGGATTTAGCAGACATTTCAGAAGTAGAGCAAGTAATTCCTGCTGCTCCCATATCTTGCATGCCTACAACCTGGCCAGTAGCGATGGCTTCTAAACTTGCCTCAAGCAATAGTTTCTCCTGGAATGGATCTCCAACTTGCACAGCAGGGAGATCTTGAGACGAATTCGCTGTAAGATCTGCAGAGGCAAACGTAGCGCCATGAATACCATCTTTACCCGTTGCCGAACCTACAATAAACACTGGATTACCAGGTCCATCAGCACAGGCTGAAATGGTTTTTCCCTGTTCAACGATACCAACTGACATAGCATTTACTAAAATATTCTGATTGTAACAATCATTGAAGTAAACTTCACCGCCTACTGTAGGAACTCCGAACGAATTGCCATAATTTCCAATGCCTTTGACTACACCTCGCATTAAATGTTTGGTATGTGCTAATTCCAGATTTCCAAATCTTAATGAATTCAATGCTGCTATAGGTCTTGCACCCATAGTGAATATATCACGATGTATACCGCCCACCCCAGTGGCAGCTCCTTGGTAAGGCTCAATGGCAGACGGGTGGTTGTGGGATTCGATTTTGAATGCACAAGCAAGACCATCACCTATATCAACTAAACCAGCATTCTCCTCCCCTGCTTCCACCAATAATCGACTACCTTTTCTTGGTAATTGCTTTAAATATTTGATTGAATTTTTATAAGAGCAATGTTCTGACCACATTACAGAATAAATACTTAGCTCTGTAAAATTCGGTTTACGTCCAAGGACATCACAAATTTTATCATATTCCTCAGGTGACAAACCTAATTTTTGAGCTGTTTCTAGTCCTGGTAGTTGCATCGGTTCAAGTTTCAGTTATGAGGCGCAAAGTTAGGATTTATTTCTGATTTTAAGATAGTGTCTGTGATTAAGCTGTAGAAAGGTAATCGGAATGAAAGGTAATCGGGTTGAATGGTAATCGGGTTGAATGGTAATCGGGTTGAATGGTAATCGGGTTGAATGGTAACCAGGTTGAATGGTAACGATGTTATAAATATTTACCTTTTAAAAATAATATTGTTTGTATTAAATTGCTTAATTAAAATAACTAAATCGGGTCACTAAATCATTGAGCTTAAAACAAAACAATACTTTGAATTGTTTTCGCAAAAATTAATCAATTAATCATATCGTGTTATTCAAACAATTAAAAGATAATAAAAATATACTAGATACAGATTTTAACACGATATATCCAAGTCCATTGGATGATTTGGCCGGATTACATTTTTCGCCCATAACTGTTATTCAGGATGCTATAGAATTCTTAGTTCAACAAGAAGGAACTCGAGTACTCGACATAGGATCCGGAGCAGGAAAATTTTGTATGGTTGGTGCAAGTTGTTCAACAGGTGTTTTTACAGGAGTCGAACAGCATGAACATTTGCATTTGATTTCGAAAAAAATGAGTAAGTATTATCAGATCAAGGACGTACACTTCATACATCAAAACATCAACACCATTAATTTTTCAGATTATGATGCTTTTTACTTTTTTAATTCATTTTATGAAAACTTAGACATATCCGATTCACTTATATCTAATATGGAAATCAATCGCGATTTGTATCATGAATATTCAGCTTACGTTTATAACCAATTACAAAACATGCCAATTGGCACTCGCTTGGTCAGTTATTTCAGTTACAATCTTGAAATACCCAATAATTATTTGTTACAAAGTTCAAGCCATGAAGGCAAACTTAAAAAGTGGATCAAAACAACATAATCCTGTCACTTAAAATCAAGATGAAATAAAGAAAATAGTTATGAAATTCATTAAAAAAAATAAACATTCATTGGGTCTACTATCGTTATTTCTCGTGTTATTTCTATCATGTAAAGAAAAACATACTGAAACCTCAGAAGCAATCACAGAAACAACAAAGCCTGGAGTTGATCAATCATTGGATTCCTATTGGTATCAAGGAAAAGCAGAAATCAGCAGTTATGAATTAGAACAAGTACGATATGGTCAAAAACATATGGGTGATGCTGTCCTGATATTTGTTACCGAAGATTTTTCAAAAACCAAACAAGTCAAGTTGGATAATCCTACACAATCAGGAACGGATAAAATCACTGTATTAAAAATGAATTATTCTAAAAAGTTCAATACAGGTATTTATCCCTATTCGATGTTTTTAAGCAGTTTTACTCCTATCGGAAACGATGTATCTGCACATCCGCTAAAAATAAGTGCTTCCATTCAAGAGTGGTGTGGGCACGTTTTTATACAAATGAATCAACGTGCAAACCAATATGAGATAGAACAATATTCATACTTCGAAACTGAAGGTGATCAAAAATTAATTTTACCAATAGACTGGTGTGAAGATGAACTCTTTAATCAAATCAGAATCAATCCGGCGAAACTTCCGATAGATCGTTTTAAAATAATTCCGGGCGCATTTTTTACAAGACTTAAACATAAAGCTTTAAGTGCGACTGATGCTGTTGGAAGATTGCAGGATATTAATACTGACACTCAGGCATATCAAATTGAATTTCCAATATTACAACGCAACCTAAAAATCTTATTCAATAAAAAATCTCCATATGAAATATTGTCTTGGGAAGAATCCTATTTGGAAGGAACAGAACAAATGGTAAGCAAAGCCACACTAAAGAAGCGAATACAATTGGACTATTGGAACAAACACAATGTTGAAGATTCAATATATCGTAAAGAATTGGAATTGAAATATTGAACCTATCATCAAAAAATCGCAATTCCATAAATGAGAGTGACTACATTATTGTAACTTACTCCATATAATACAATTCATTGTATATTTGTAAAGTTTACAGTTTTATTCTATTGCAAAAAATGTCCTTATGAATTTAAGAATAACCATTACCATTTTCTTTATTGTAACCATTCTGAACAGAATATATCCACAATGTGCAAATGCAAATAATATTTATTCCTTTCCATTCAAAGGCCATACGTACGAAGTTGTTAAAGAAAACAAAACATGGTTGGAAGCTGTGAATTGTGCGGTGTCGCGTGGAGGCTATCTTGCTGAAATTACGGATAGTACAGAACAAGACACCCTATTCGATTATGTAAGTAATAAGTCCAACATAACGTTTACTAACACACTCAATATTTTTGGAACTAGTGCCATTTGGTTGGGTGGCACAGATACTTTGAAAGAAGGTGCCTGGATTTGGGATGGAAATAATGATGGCATCGGAATACCATTTTGGTCTGGTGGACCGACCGGAACATCTATAAATGGATCCTATACCAAGTGGGGTATTAGTCCAGCAGAACCCGATAATTCAGGTCGTCAAAATCACTTGTGTTTAACCATTGACAATCGTAAAATAAATTATGGCAGATGGAATGATATCAAATCAAATGATCATATCTATTACTTAATTGAATATGACCAAATCTTAGATGTCAATGATCCGCTTCTAAATTTTGGAATAAGAATTTATCCAAACCCTGTTCATGAAATATTAAATGTTGAAAACCCAAATCATTTAAGCATCACTGAAATACACATTTCCAATCCTGAAGGTCAAATTCTTGAATCGATCTATCATCCAACAAACAAGATTAATGTGTCCAACTTACAAAAAGGAATCTATTTTATAGCATTGAAGCTAGAAGATCATCGCACATTAACATTGAAATTCATCAAAGATTAGGCCTCTTGGTGTGTAAAAATCTATCAAGTGATAAGTCACAAAAAAAACGCGCGCATTTTTTGCAATAAATATTCTTCATCATTTGAATACTCAAATTGCGGATCCATTAACTTCATAAGTTGATTTACTGCATCACAAACCGGTATATCAGGATATCCCTTAGTTCGCGCATAATGTAGCCACTTCATAAGTCGAAAAGGGCTTAACCATTGGATCATTTTTTTAGAACATTGCGCGGATGAAGCGGTATTGGATTTAAAAGATTGGAATGCAGAAACTATTCCCTGATCTATAAAAAATGCAGCGAGCATCGGAGATAATTGTTCTAAGCCCTTACTCCATTCTTCATAAGGCAATTCAATATTTTGTTTTATCCAATGCATTAATTTTTGAAATAATAAAATAGCATCTATGGAATAACTCCATTGAAACTGTGTATCAAAAAATTCAGTTACCGCTTTACCTGTACCAAACGGAACACGATCAGAAGATCTTGCCGAAGGATAAACTAGTACTCTTTTAATTTCAGCTAACTCATTTAAGAGTGAATATTTATGTAGAAAATAAAAATCTTCGCCAGCTTGTCTTTGGTTCATTCCGCCTTGTGCGCAATAAGCTTCTGCCCGAACTGCAAAACAAGAGCCTAATGTCTGAAAAGCAAAAGGATAATGAATGAATTTTTGTGCTGCAATATAATACCGTAAGTGTAATTCATAAGTCACTATGGCCTTTCTCGCCAGGCCTGATAGCAATTCAAATTGATGTTCAAAATCAATAGCAACTGCAGATTTAGCATTGGCTTGATTAAAATACAAATCTACTTGTTCGAGATATTCCTCATGACAAGTACAATCTGCATCAAAATTCAAAATAATACCTGCCCGATTTCCAATGGCAAAAAAACGTCTAACCGCTTCATCCATTCCTATTTTTCTGGCATGTCCAACCCCTGCATGTTTTCCTTTTATCGCTATGGGTGGTATAGGTTTGATTTGAAATTGTGGTGTATTATGTTTTGCGGCAAATGCTAATAACTGATTATATTGTTGTTGATGAAATTCATAGTTCTGAATAGCTTTTGATTCAGGATAATTTAAAACGGGTATAATTTCTATAGAAGCATCAGGTCTAACACATAATAACAAGGATTCTAAAGCCTGAAATAAATAATCTTCCTTATAGGAAGGAATAACGATCACTAAAGATAAATCCGGATTAGGTTTATCTAAAATAAGTGGTTCGTATAAGGTATACTTATTGAGATATGATGGAATACTTGATTTCATATTCTAGAAACAAAGCACAAAGTTAAATGAAGCTTAATATCTTTGAGTTTTAATTCATAATACCCAAGAAAATCTTTAATGCATTCTGATATCAAAACATCGTTGCTTCTGGAGACTCAAGTCTTTCCGACTATTGCATTCTTTAAACATGCTTTGGATAAAAAAATTATCATAGAAGCGCATGAGCATTACCAAAAAAGAAGTTGGCGGAACCGATATTACATTGGGTCTAACCAAGGAGCAGTTAGCATGTCAATTCCTTTAAAACAAGGAAAAAACAAATCCATGCCGATTCAGGAAGTAAACATTTCATATGACCACCCTTGGCATGTTCAGCATTTAAAAACACTTCAAAGCATATATGGCAAATCTCCATTTTTTATTTATTACAAGGATGAACTTGAAGCATTATTGAATAAGAAACATGAACATCTATTTCAATTTAATAATGAAACCATGCTCTGGATGGCACGAAGCATGAAATTTGAAATGGATTTACAATTTACCAATCAATATACAACATCTGTAGATGATCACATAATCGATGGGCGAAAAAGCTTGGTTTTGAATGCTATCCCAACCAAACCTTATCAACAGGTATTTGGTAAGCACGCACATTTTATTTCAGGTTTAAGTGCCCTGGATTTATTGTTTCACCTGGGTCCGGATTCCTATTATTATCTAAAATCAATCTAAGCTTAAATAAGATTGGATCATGGTTTCATCATACAACCATACCTTGTTCCTAAAATTTTTAGATCGAAATCATTTTACAAGCAATAAAATGAAAAATTAACAAAACATAAACAGTTGTAATCTTATCTTATCGAGTTAACTCCTGTTATTTAAGGATACTTTTGCAATCCAATCAGATGTATTATGAATAAAATATTGTTTCTAGGTCTTTTAATAACTTTTGGTTCTTGCACGAATGCTACAATTCCCAAAACTATTATACCGAATCGTCCGGATCCACATAGTTTTTCTCAACCTGAAATAGCTAAAACAACACATTTGGAATTGGATGTCGTGTGTGATTTTGAAAAAAAACAAATCATTGGAACTGCTACTTACACGATAGAGCGAACAACCGGAGAAGAAATTATATTGGATCTAAATGGTCCTGTCATTGAATCCATTTCTCTAGATTCTGAATCTGGCAAAAAAGAAAATGCTGAATTTTCTATCGGACCATTAGACAGCATACTCGGTTATCCATTAATCATAAAATTAAAACAGGATACACGTAAGATAATCATAAATTATCACACAACTGATGCGGCAAAAGCTTTACAATGGATGACTCCTTCAATGACTTTTTCAAAAAAATTTCCTTTTTTGTTTACTCAAAGTCAATCCATTTTCGCAAGAACCTGGTTGCCTTGTCAAGACAGTCCCGGCATAAGATTCACCTACAATGCTAAGGTAAAAGTTCCAGAGGGAATGATGGCTGCCATGAGTGCAACCAATCCCCAAGCATTAAATCCTCAAGGTCAATATACCTTCGATATGGATCAGCATATACCAGCTTATTTAATGGCATTGGCTGTTGGTGATTTTTCTTTTCGTGCTATAGGCCCTCGCACAGGAGTCTATGCTGAATCGAATCTCTTGGAAAAAGCCGTGTGGGAATTTGAAGATCTAGAAAAAATGGTAAATGCTGCGGAACAATTATATGGAACCTATCCTTGGGGCAGATATGATGTCATTGTTTTGCCTTCCAGCTTTCCTTTTGGTGGCATGGAAAACCCAAAACTCACTTTCCTGACCCCATCCGTTATAGCAGGAGACAGATCATTAACTTCACTTCTAGCTCATGAACTAGCCCATTCCTGGTCAGGGAATTTGGTAACCAATGCCACTTGGGAGGATTTTTGGCTTAATGAGGGCTTCACCACTTATTTTGAAAGTAGGATTATGGAATCCTTGTATGGCAAAGAATATGCGGATATGCTGAGTTTACTGGGGTCGAATGATCTCAAAGTATCCATGACAGAATTTGGCGAAAACAATCCATTAACTCAATTGAAATTAGATTTAAAAAACCAAGACCCTGAAGATGCTTTATCCGATATAGCTTACGAAAAGGGAAAACGACTTCTAAGATATCTGGAAGAAAGGGTTGGCAGAGATCAGTGGGACTTATTTCTGAGAAGCTATTTTAAGGAATTTGCCTTTAAATCAAATACTACTGAACGATTCCAAAAATATCTACTTGAATATTTCAAGGAACTTAACCCTGGAATCCAAGACACTATAAACATCTGGTTGTACAAACCAGGATTAATTGATTTTATCCCTAGTTACACATCGAAAAAATTTGATGCTGTAGATCAACAATTGTCTGATTATTTAAAACACAAAACCTTGCAATCCTTACATACCAAGGATTGGTCGACCCATGAATGGATTCATTTTATCCATAGTCTTCCAATACAAGCACCCTTGGCTGAACCTTTGGAGCAAGCTTTTCAATTATCCAAGTCAGAAAACGCAGAAATCGCCTCCATATGGCTTATTTATCTTATTAAAAATAATTTTGGCAAGCAATATTTGGCAGCAATAGATGGTTTTTTGACAGGCGTCGGCCGAAGAAAATTTGTATTGCCCATATTTGAACAATTAATTGATTCGGGCCTTAAAGAAGAAGCTAAACAACTATTTAATCAGGTAAAAGATGGGTATCATCCCATTACATACAACTCTGTTAATGAATTACTTAGTGTAAAAAAATAGTAAAATCAATGTAGATGCCTATATTTGCGAAAAATTCAAAACATATAAATTTTATATACATGAAAAAATTAATTTTATTCTCATTTTTCCTTTGCCCATTTCTTTTCTTAAGCGCACAAGTTGATCAATCTCAGCCTAAGCGTTTCGATTTTGGTAAAATGTGGACTTTTGAGAATCCACCTAAAGAATGGTTCAAAGAAGCTTATAATTTCACTCCAGAAGACCAATGGTATGAAGATGTAAGAAAATCATCCTTGCGTTTTGCATCATGGTGTTCTGCATCCTTTGTTTCACCTAATGGTTTGATCATGACCAACCATCACTGCTCAAGAGACGTGGTTACGCCACTACAAAAAGAAGGTGAAAACTTTGATAAAAATGGATTTTACGCAACTACCCTGGCTGACGAACGAAAAGCTGAAGGACTATTTGTAGAGCAATTAATCCAAGTTGCCGACATTTCTGATCGAGTTATCAAGATGATGGATAAAGCAAAAGACGATAATGAAAGAAAGGTTTATCAAGATAGTGCCTTAGCACAAATCTCAAGAGAATATCAACAAAAAGAAAATTGGAAAGGATTGAGAACCCAAACCGTAACCTTCTATAGTGGAGGACGATTTAGTATTTATGGATACAAGAAATTCAGTGACATTCGTTTGGTGTTTATACCTGAAACTGATCTAGGTTTCTTTGGTGGTGATCCTGACAATTTCACCTTCCCACGTTATACATTGGACTGTACATTTTGGAGAGCTTATGATGAAAGTGGAAATCCACTAAATACTACAGCACATTATTTCAAATTTAATGGTGATGGCGTTGTAGAAGGTGAGCCTGTATTTGTAATTGGAAATCCTGGAAATACAGAAAGATACAGAACCAGCAAACAGTTGGAATATGATCGGGATTTCAGATATCCAATGCAATTATCATTGTTAAATAACCGATATAGCATACTTGAAAAGGAATACAATAAAAAACCAAATGTAGACCTCCAAAATGATATGTTCGGATTAGCCAATAGCATGAAAGCTTTTGGTGGTATCTTGGGTGGATTAAAAAATCCTTCACTCATGGCTCGTAAAAAAAATATGGAAGATGAAATTCGCAAGAAAACAAAATTAAAAGGTGAGGACTATTGGGTAGAATTGGAAAAAGCTGTAGATGGACTGAAAAAATATTCAGCGACAGTAACGTTTGCAGGTCCCGGAGGTATAAAGGGCAATGCAGTCAATCTAATGCATACTTTATTAAAATATGAAAAAACACTCAGCATGCCAGATAATGGTCCGGCACTAGAAAAACTTCGAACTGACATTAAGAATTTATGTAAAGATTTGAATTCTGAAAAAGAAAAAGAATATTTAGCTACCTATCTGAGTGAATTAAAACAATATGAACATGCTGATATTAAATTTATTGATAAAATATTAGATGGAAAAACTCCAGAAGCCCGAGCAGCTAAGATGTTAGATAAAACTGATTTTGCAGATGCTAAGGATTTGGAAGAAATACTATCAAAAGATGCTAAGAAATTTGGTAAATTCGATGACCCATTACTAGATGCAGCACGAATTATCGTTCCAAAATATAATGAGGCTGTTACTGCCTTTCAATCTTCAACACCAAGACGCAGAGCACTAGAATCAAGAATAGCCAATTCCGTTTTTGCAGTAAAAGGAAATAATCTACCTCCTGATGCAACATTTACTTTACGCTTAGCTGATGGCGTTGTGAAACCTTACAACTATAATGGTACTACTTCACCATATAAAACTACCTTTTACGGATTGTATGACCGCTATTATTCTTACAATGAAAAATATCCTTGGGGATTACCTTCAAAATGGCAAAATCCTCCAACAGAATTACTTAAAGCACCATTAAACTTTGTTGCTACTAACGACATCATTGGAGGAAATTCAGGTAGCCCAATTGTCAACCGAAATAAGGAAGCCGTAGGTTTAATTTTTGATGGTAATATTGAATCTTTGCCTGGAAATTTTATTTATGATGATGTATCTAATAGATCCGTTTGTGTTCACGCCGGTGGAATTCTTGCAGCATTAAAATATATCTATCGGGCTGACAGACTACATATGGAATTATCAGGAAAATAAATTAATAAAAATAAATAATGGAAAATAAAATAATTTTATTCATTGCTATTGTATGTCTTTCTATAGCGTGCAATATTGGAACCACATCTATAAAGGGAATTACAAACTTGGCCACTAAAGCTGATTGCAAAGGCCCATGTGGAAAGGTTATGCCCTGTGAAGGCAAACCCATGTCATTAGAAGTTGAAATTGGAAATGGCAACATTATGCACTCAGGAAATACTTTATTTGTAAGGGATCCGGACAATTATGATTATACCATTAAAATAGAATTCAGTGAATCTGTACCTCCTGAGAAATATATTAATGCAAAAGATGCTGAGAATAAAAAATTTAAGGTCACGGGCATTGTTGAAGGTTATGACGTTTTTGTTCATGAAACTTGTATGAGATCATATATCTTTAAAGTTTCAGATCCGAAGAACTTTGAAATTATGGACAAATAATTTTTTCAAACTTCTGTTAAAGAAAAAGCCCTAATTGCAAAATTCAATTAGGGCTTTTTTATTAAATTAAAATGCCAAATCAAATAATTAGATACTTAACGAGAACATTTAACATAAGAAATCATTCGTCAATTATGCCATAATGGGTTTCCCTTTTAGTCGTTTTAATATTAAAAAACTTTCTTCTACTAATCTTAATAAAACGACTATATCCGGTAATGGGCTGGTTCAAAGTCAACCCAAATTCATGTAATATGTCGTCTATATCTTCACTATGAGCAACGACTAATATATTAGAACCAAGTTGACTCTTTAAGCTTGAAACAAGGGCAGGCAAGTTGTCTTTCCGATAAATTATCAATGGAATAGCATTTAAATCCATTGTTGGTTGTGCAGTTTCACGAGTGCGATTACTATCTGTTGAAAACACTTTGGAAATACCTTTATTGCTTAAAGTATCAGCAAGTGTTTTTGCTCTTTTTTTTCCAGCTTCAGAAAGATGTGGATTGGGCACTCCCAATATTTTGTCTGCATGTCTAACCAAATAAATATTGGAACTACAACTTATATTTGTCATTACTATAACTACAGCAAACAAATAAATGGATTTACAATTTTGAATCACGATACGCATAAATTAAAAAAATGAATTATTGAATGGATGCAAATCTAAGACGCTATCATTGATCCATCTAAGGGGAAAAACCCTATACTTTATAAATATTTACACCCTAATATATCAATAGAATAATTAACTAAACTTGAATATTCATCTGCATTTGATAAAGATCAAATCCTTTAGCCCAATAGTCTTTGGTGATAAATTCAAGTTGAAATCCTAATTGTTGATAAAATGGATAAACCATTTGACTTGTACGTACAATAACAAACTTTATTTTCGATATCTTTTTGATTTCATTGATTCTATATAAAACTAACTGCTTTCCAATTCCTCTGTTTTGATGTGCTGGATGAATGATATCCCAGGAGATCCTGGCCACACCTTCATCTAAAAAATAATTGATCCCTCCGGAGCCAATAATTATTCCATGATCTTCATACACATAATAGTGTTCAGCATGTTCATTCAGATAATCCATAAATTCAACGATTTCACTTTCAGCAAAATATTGGGGCACATTACTCTTCATATTTTGTATTAGGACATCTCTATCTGAATGCTTCGATAAACGGATCATAAATGATTTCTTTTTGCGATGATTATTAGGTGCGTAGACCATACATCTTCTTTTATCATATATGGCTTACTAACCACGTCCAATATTTCAAAGTGATGTTCCATCAAACTTGAAGTCAAAAAATGTTCATCATAATAATTAATATAAATTGGATCCTCACCTTTACTATTGGTCTCATATCCTGAAAGACTTTCATCCCCTTCTATGGCACTTAAATAGAGGATTCCATCTACGTTTAATAATGCTCTACTATCCTTAATCAATTTCAAACAATCTTGTTTTGAAAGATATGGCAAACAAAAACCGCAAATAATACCATCGTATTTAGAATTCAAAGTATCTATAGCTCTACAATCCATAAGTTGAAAATGAGCAGTAGGATTGTTAATATTAGCTAACGCTAACATATTGGGAGCCATATCAATGGCCTCTACTATAAAATCAGGTCTTTTGGTCAATATGTATTTAGTTATATTCCCTGGTCCACAAGCTATTTCAAAAATAGGAGCATTTTGTTTTTTAATATACTGACAAAATAAATCATAAGTATCATCATACAAGTTTAAGTCCATAAACTTGTCTTGATAAAGTTGAGCCACTTTGTTATACATGTTAAATGTAGACTGATATCTATCCATAAGTTATTCCATAAAAAATAAAAAAAACAAATTATAAAATGTCAATATTTCATGTTCCTTATTAAAATATACCATTAGATAAAAAATTGCTTTAATATTAATGCTCAAAAAAAAAATCGAATGCTCAATTAGAATTATTCATGTGCTGAATGTTCCATAATTTTAAACAAATGAAGCAGATATGGAAATAATGCATCCATACTTTCCTGTGCACCGCGTGTAGATCCAGGTAAGGCTAAAATCAAAGTATTCCCCTTCAATCCACCAAGACTTCTAGATAACATCGCGTAAGGCATTTGTTCTTGTCCATAATTTCGAGCTGCTTCACCGATACCCGGAATTTCCCGATCCAATAAGGGTCTGATGGCTTCAGGCGTCACATCCCTGTCAGACAATCCAGTTCCACCGGTTAAAATAATCATATCAACTTTTGACCTATAATGTTCTAATACTTTTTCCTGAATGGTATCTATTTCATCAGGGATGATACTGTAATCGTCTACCGACACTTTAAATTTTTCAAGTTTATTTATAATCGCCTTTCCTGCACCATCCTTTTTCTTTCCTTCCGAAATACTATCAGAACAAACGATCACTGCAGCTTTAATAACACGATTCAACTGATCGACATATTGTGATTTACCACCCTTTTTACTTAATAACTTGATAGCATGTATTTCGATGTCTTTATCAATAGGTTTCAGCATATCATAAATGGTCAAAGCAACAATCGAAGCACCATGCATAGCTTCGACCTCAACACCAGTTTTATATATAGTCCTAACTTCTACTTCGATTATAATATTCAATCCTTCTATTCTGTGTTGAACAGAAGTAAACTCAATAGGTAAAGGATGACAATCCGGTATCAAATCACTGGTTCTTTTAACCCCAAATAAGCCTGCAATTCTGCTTGCCTCAAACACATCGCCTTTGGGTACTGATTTATTTAAAATAGCTTCAATTGTTTCTTGCCTGCCAACTTTCACTATAGCTTGCGCAACAGCGGTTCTATGTGTTTTAATTTTGTTTGTTATATCAACCATGTAATTTCTATTTAAATAATGTTTATAATATTCATACTTCTATTAAATATTTTCCTTCCATACGTAACTTTCATCTTCAAAGATCTCTTTGCCCCATATAGGAACCTCTCGTTTTATTCTCTCAACAATATAGGTACACGCATCTATTGCATCCTTTCGATGTCTGGAAGATGTAAAAACAAATAAACAAATTTCCCCAGTTTCTACCCTACCTAAGCTGTGATAGATATGCAAACATGTCAGAGAATATTTAGAAAACGCGGATTCCCTAATTTCGTATAATTTTTCTTCCGCCATTTCAGAATATGCAGAATACGATATCGCTTTAACTAACTTATCATCAATCAAATCTTGTCGAACTTGTCCAAGAAACAAACTATGAGCTCCAATATTCGTATTTGAACTATGTTTAGCTATTGAATCACCAACAAAATGCGGCGATATAGGACCTTCTATAAAAACTTTTTTTATTTTATGTTCACTCATAAGAGATTTAATTTATCATTATTTTTGAAAGCATGAATACCACCCTGTAAACTATAAATATTTTGATCCAAAAACAAGATCTTAAGCTTTTTTACTGCGGCTAAACTTCTAACTCCCGATTGACAAACAACAACAATCGTATGCTTCGTAGAAATCATATGCAAGTCTTCTTCCCATCTACTTAATGGAATTCGAATTACTGGAAATTCAAGCTCGACCGGTTGCTCATACATTTCTCTGACATCTAGAATGGTGAGTACTTCATTTAACCGCATTTGATTAAATTCAGTACTATTAATTTCTAATGATGGTTCATGTGTAGAACAAAACCACTCGTAATTATAGGCTTGAAATTCAATCCTATCTTTTGGCATTAGATGTGAATGGCCATTATTCTCCGTAATTTGGAATTCATAAAATTCATTTTTTAAGACATCATAAGTAAGTATTTTGTTACTTAAAGGATTTCCTATATTCGTCAAAATTTTAATCGCTTCTGCTGCTTGCATCGTTCCAATAATACCAGGAACAACGCCTAAAACTCCCAAGTCATTGCATGAAATATGAGATTGCGAAGCAGGTGGAACAGGAAATAAATCACGATAATTAGATTTAGTCCCCGTTGACAAATTCGCAACATTAAAAACACCAATCTGTCCTTCAAAACGCAATACAGCACCATAAACCAAATGTTTATTCAATAACACACAAGCATCATTAACCAAATACCGTGTCGTAAAATCATCAGATCCATCAATTACAATATCATATTCAACTATGATATCAAGTGCATTTTGATTTGTAATTTTAAAAGAGTAAACATGAACTTGAATTTCAGGATTCATAGCCTTTATTTTTGTTGCTGCAGTCTCTGCTTTAGGTTTTCCTATGTCTTCCATATTAAATAAAATCTGCCGTTGCAAATTTGACAGTTCTACACGATCAAAATCCACAATACCAATTGTACCAACACCCGCAGAGGCTAGGTACTGTAGGGCGGGACAACCTAGACCACCAGCACCGATAACCAGAACTTTCGCACGATTTAATTTATCCTGTGCAGTTTGGCCAAATTCCTTTAGCCTTATCTGTCGATCATAACGATTATTGTTTTTTAAAAGACTCATAATTATATATTAACCACCAGAAAAGGGAGGAAGGATCGCTACTGTATCATCATGACTCAATGTGGTATTTTGATGAATCACTTTTTTGTTTACCGCCATTGCATATTTAGTATATAACAAACCAGGAAAATCATGTGTCAATTTTAATTCAAGTTGATCTGTATTGTCCACTCCTGAAATGGTCCATGATGATGTTCCTATGATATCAACGATCTGTCCAAAAGCAAGTATATTTATTTTCACACTTAAGTATTTATTAAAATATTTATAAACTATAATTCATAATCAAAGTAAATTATGTAAAAAGTAATTTTATGGCTGCAATGATTAAGACCATTGATAAAATAATTTTCAATTTACTAAAATGCAATTTTGATGCACCCATATATGAGCCCAATAAACCACCTGTTGCAGAAATCATCACCATGAGGAACAAAGATTCGTTCATGATCAATCCATTGAATGAAAGACCTATCAAACCTGAAATACTATTCACGAAAATAAACAGGGATGAGATGGCTGCCGTTTGTTTCATATCCGCCCAATGCAACATTAATAGCAGAGGGCTTAAAATAATTCCGCCGCCAATTCCAATCATCCCTGAAAAAATTCCAACTAACAATCCAATTATTAATGACCAGAGAATACTATGTTTAATCTTTGGTGTTTTCAGCATGTCAGTTATATCCAATAATTTAATCACCGAAAAAATCAATAGAATCGCCAAAATTTTTTTATAAATACCATCATCCACATGAATCATTCCACCAATAAATGCTGCCGGAATAGAAGTTATCGCAAACGGCCAGAATAGATCCCATTTAAAATATCCTTTATGACTATATTGGACAAAAGCAATTCCTGACACCAAAACATTTAATATCAAAGCTGTAGAACGCATCGTGTCCGGAACAAAAGAAAATAATGCCATTAATGCAAGATAACCACTCGCGCCTCCATGGCCTACAGATGCATAGAGAAATGCGACGATCAGTAATAATCCATAAAATAATAAATCAAGGTGCATCATTCCCTTCCGTACATTTTATTCATTTCTAATTTAAATTGCTCGAATGCTTTATTTAATTTATCATATACTACAATTAATTTTTCACCTTCTTTCGTTACATAACTTCCACCACCATTTGTCCCACCTATATTCTTTTTCACAATGGGTTTGGCAGCATTTCTATTCATTTCATTAACCATTTCCCAAGCATGACGGTAGGACATATTCATTTCTTGCGCAGCCAATTTTATTGAACCATGATCTCTAATGGCTTCTATTAATGCTTTTCTACCGGGACCTATCAAATGTCCTTTGCGATTCTCTATCCATATTTGTCCTTTAATTTTGACAACAGCCATGATGTAAACTTTATATGATCATTAAAACACGAACGTTTTCACCTTGATTAACAAATTCTTTATCTTCTTCTAACTCGATCAGACAATCAGCAATTGCAAATGAATTGAGTAAGTAACTTTCTTGTTGATTCAAAATAGTAACTTCATGATTACTTGTTTTCCCTTTTAGAAAATAAGTAAGTCCGGACTTTTTTACAAAATCCGTGGAAAGGGGCAATAACAATGATTTAAAATATTCTTTTTTTGTAAACCGACTTATTGCAGGAGCAATATATTCATAAAAACAGGTCATCACTGCAGCCGGATTTCCAGGTAAAGCAAAAATAAGTGTTTGTTGATAGGCTCCAAAATAAAATGGTTTTCCAGGTTTCTGTTTTACTGTGTGGAATATTTTGTTAACACCACAATTCGCCAATGATTTAGGAACCAAATCATAATCCCCGACGGACACGCCACCTGTAAGTATTAATAGATCAACATTTAGATTGGATTTTATGGATTGGACTAACTCTTCCTCAACATCATCTACAACCTCAACTGTTTCAGGGTTTATACCTAATAGTTGGAGTGCTGCCGTTAAACCAATAGCATTGGATTCAAAAATTTTACCTGATTCTAAAACCTCACTGACTGTACTCAATTCTTTACCTGTCACTAGAATCGAAACTGTAGGTTTAAATACTTTTACATCGCGTATTCCAATGCCGGCCAGGTATGATATTCCTACAGGAGTTAAAAGCTGTCCCTTGTTTAATGCTATTTCACCTTTCATGGTTTGAGATCCTTGCAACCGCACATTATTGCCCTTCATCAAACCTGGGGATTGAATCAAAATATGAGATCCCTGGATCATTACTTTTTCTTGCATGACAACGGTATCAGCACCTGTAGGCATGGCTGCTCCAGTAAAAATCCTAAGTGCTTCGTTAGCCTTCAAAATTTTATTTGAAATTTGGCCTGCTTGTATTTCTCCGATGACCATCAAAGGAGATACTCCATCCCACAACTCAAAAACAAATGCATATCCATCCATAGCGGATTGATGAAATGGTGGCGTATCGATTGTTGCCAATACCGATTCAGCCAAAACACTTCCACAAGTTTGAATGAGCGGCAAGGTTTGAATCCGATCTGAATTACAAAGATCGAGAATTAAATTTTTTGCCTCATTTACAGAAATCATCTACCATAATTTAAACCGATATGCCATAAAAGGAATAACGGCATTCAAAAAAAACTAACCGCCTATATTTATCATACTTCTATTTGTAATATTCAAAACTTCAATCTGATGATAATCACCCCCAAATTGCCCCCCCAAAGCTTCAGCTTTATCCTTAACACATTGTTGCATTAGGGCTCCAATATCCTCACCACTTCTTAAAGCACCTAACACATCAACTTCACCTTTAGAAAACAAACAATTCTTCATCTTTCCATCTGCAGTAAGTCTCAATCTATTGCAAGTGCCGCAAAAAGGTTCGGTCATCGTACTGATAACTGCAAAAGTTCCCTGATGACCATAGGGTTTGAATTTTTTTGCAGTATCATGCGTGCCATCTTTCAACTTAATAAAACTATATTGAGATTCGATGACATTCAATATTTCCTGATAACTAAACACCTTATGTCTATCCCATTGATTCCCATCGAAAGGCATAAATTCAATAAATCTTACATGTACTGCTTGTCTCTTGGTCCATTCTATAAAATCCAATATTTCTGAATCATTAATACCTCGCATGATTACGGCATTAATTTTCACATGAAACCCTTCATCAACAAGTACTTGAATATTATTCCAGACTTTTTCGAATTGATGTCTTCTTGTAATTTCAAAAAACTTTTGCGGATTTAAGGTATCCAGACTAACATTAATGGAATGAATCCCCGCATTTTTAAATTCATCAATAAACTCATCCACCTTTGTACCATTAGTAGTCAGCGTCAACTCCACAGGCAATTTAGAAAGTGCTCTAATGATATCTTTTGCATCCCGTCTTACCAACGGTTCACCTCCAGTAAGTCTTATTTTATTAACGCCCAATTGAACAAATTCCTTAGCTATATGTACTATTTCATCCAATTGCATTAAATGAGCAGGATCCATAAAATGTGCATTTTCGTCAGGTATACAATATTGACATCTAAAATTACACACATCGGTTAGGGATATCCTTAAATAATCATGTATTCTACCAAAATTATCCTGAAGCACCATTAATGTATTGTCTTTGATCTTAATATCCATATCTGGAAGAGATGAAATCTATCAACCTAATGCAAATATATAGCTTCCCCATCACAAATTATACAGTAGTTATTATGACGAACAGGATAAACAAATTGGACCCATTCAAAACTTTAAATCGTTGAATGCTGAAATTATTGTGAAATAATTACAAATACAAAAAAATTAAATGCTTACTTTTGCGATCAACATATTCATCTATTCATTAATAAAAAAAATTTAAATGAAATCATTAATTCTTTTTGCTGTTTTAGCAGTATCCTTTGGATCTACAGCATTTACCACAACAGAAAATCCCATTAAAAACAGAAACACTACAACAAATTGCCATAATCTGGATTTTACTTTAATCAATGAAACAGGTTATAATATCTCAAGTATTTTTGTTTCACCTACTACAGAGAATGAATGGGGAGAAGACATCATGGGTAGAGATTTACTAAATGATGGCGAAAGTGTAGATATATCTTTCCATCCAGGTGAAAATGACAAAAAATGGGATATTTATGTAACCTGGGAAGGTTATGAAGCTGATGAAGATGTGCATTGGATAGGATTCGATCTTAGCACCATTAGTGAAATTACACTTTTTTATGAAGCAAAAACGGGTAAGACTTGGGCTGTAATCAAATAATCTAAGATTACAACTAAGGCGACCAAAATATTATTTTTAATAAAATCATAATCCCGAGTAATGAATTCATTATTCGGGATTTTTTTATTTAAATGTATAATGATTGTGAATCTTATAAAAACATAAAGTATATTTCACAAGTCAAACTTGAAGCCAAAATATCTAAAGCTAATAACTTAATCAATGTGATTAAAGGTAAATTTCGAGGATAAATATTATACAGAAATATAAAGATTGTCATTTAAATATTCGAAATTCGTAAAAATCAAATGTTGGAACTTTTATTTTATACCACATCAAGTTCAAAAATCGTTATTTCCGGCCTAACATTAAATCTAACTTGCCATAAATGCCCCAGAGCTCTGTTAATATAAAGTGTTCTATTACCTGATAATTCGATCTTACCTGCCGAATACTTTTTATTTTTTACAGGTAACATCGGTGGTGCTAAAAAAGGTGGCTTGCATTGTCCACCATGAGTATGTCCTGATAAAATCCATCCTTGATAATTATTCCACACATCCAAATCGCAAACATCCGGGTTATGACAAAGTAATACATAGGGTTTACTACTATCATATTCTTTCATCACCATTTCAGGTGCAAAATGAGGTCCCCAAAAATCATCGAAACCAATAATGTTAAGCCCTGAAATCTCAATTTGCTCATTCCGTAATAAGACAATATCATGCTTATTTAATAGGTAGGAAACCTGATCAGCTACTTCTACCTGGGACCAATTTTTACCATAATCATGATTTCCCAAAATTGCAATAGTCCCCATAGTTCCTTTAACACTATGATTAAGAACTTCATCCAATTTACTGTTATGGATTTGCATTATATCAGCACTTACAAAATCTCCTGTATAAACCACAATATCAGGATTGAATACTTTGGCTTTTTCAAATGAATCCATGATAAAATGATAATCAAATCGAGATCCTACATGTATATCACTTATTTGCATGATGGTTTTACCTACAAGATCATTCGGCAAATTCTTGATTGGCATCTTCATTTTTACAAATTCCAACCAAAAGGGTTCGATTTGCCATGAATAAATTCCCCCAAACAATCCCAATCCACTCACTCCCAATATACTGTTTTTAAGAAATGTTCGTCGTTGCATAAAATGTAAATCTCCAAATTTAAATTATTACAAACTTAATAATAGATGGTAAATTAACGAACGAACATTAAGTAAATTGTTCATTGCATTATTTGATTTATGCTTATTTATTTCAAATTAAAAAATGAACTTCTGCCTTAAAGTTGACACAACTGAAAAAATCTATTGAATACATAAAAAGAATGAAATTAGGTTAATTCTAAAAACATGATTTAAACAAGACCACATTTTTCAAATACATATAAGTAACACTATCATTTACATAAATTAAAAATTCATATTTCTTTTAATATGAATTTCTCCAACGCTCCTTCTTATAATCATTTTTCAAAAAAAATGTTGCCCTTTTATTCTTACATCATGGATTGAAATTTTTAATTTCAATTCAAAACAATAAACTGCAAAACTTCTTTACCGACCTTTAAGAAATAGAGTCCAGGCAAATACTGATCTATTAAAATCCGTGAGTTATACTCAGAAATTAGCAATCGAATACCCACAGAATTATATATTTCAATTTGTTTAGGTATGTCTATCGCCTCAATAGTAATATAGGTCTTAGCAGGGTTTGGAAATATTTTGATACTTCTAGTATGCTGTTCATCTAATACATCATGATCCGCCGTTGCAATATTAAATTCTATTGCACCAATGGAACGGGATGTGGGAGAAAATGTTTTTCCATAAAAATCATATTTGGGCTCGTTGACCATTTTACCATTCCCTATTGCAGGACTACCGTTAACTAGATTATAATTATTGTTCTTTCCATCTTGAAAAATAACTGTATTATTACCAAATAGTGTTGGATTTTTATCTTTGATCGGATCTAAATCCGGAGTATCCCAATAGGGTCCATTGAACACCGGATTTATTATACTGCAATATATATTGTTACTAAAACTTGCAGCACCAGCCAGTTGTTTTCCACCATTAAAGTACGCTGAACTTCCAAAAGCAAAAATATTGTTCTCAACTTTATTCCCAGTCAATGAAGGATACAAAATACTTGTGGTTAAAAATCTCATGGTAGCTTGTCCACAATTATAAAAGGTATTATTGACAACATTGCAGTTGACTGCAGAACTCAATGCAAGTCCGCGGTAACCTCCTACGACAATATTAGAATAGAAATTAAGATTTTTAACTTCATAATTTTCATTGGGACAATAAAATTGCGCACCTGTATCACCGCCAAGTTCAAATGCAACCCAACTGGCCTGAGAAGCATTTATAAAAAAATTGCGCTCCATGGTTATATCAGATGCCCCTCCTTTGATATGACCTCCAGTTAGGCAATTTTCAATACGATTTTCAATGATACTTCCGGCATGACATACATTATAATCCATCGCGCTTGTTGCTGGAAAATCTTTAAAAATATTATTGGAAACCTCAAAACTATCCACCCCACCAAATTTAAATGCAGCGATCGCATTGGGATCAGAAACGTTTGAAAATATACAATTACGAACAACAATATGCTTGGATTGTGTCAAACAACTTCCACCATTATCTACACTGAATAATCTACCTGGGTTTTTGGAATTGCCTTTGAAATTTAAATATTCAAATCGCAGATAGGAACAACTTGCAAATTGCCAGGTTCCAGATATATCAATTTGATCCGTTCCAAACGGACGAATGGTGATCCATTTATTCTGGGCTCCTTGCAAATTGGTAATGTATTGGTATCCTGAATAAGAACCAGCGTGTAAAAAAACGGTGTCGCCCGGTTTAATTGCATTTGATTTGAA
Source organism: Candidatus Defluviibacterium haderslevense (assembly GCA_016712225.1). Taxonomy (NCBI): domain Bacteria; kingdom Pseudomonadati; phylum Bacteroidota; class Saprospiria; order Saprospirales; family Saprospiraceae; genus Candidatus Defluviibacterium; species Candidatus Defluviibacterium haderslevense. Next base: position 4,816,343 of record JADJRL010000003.1, read on the forward strand.
TGCGGCTTCTATATTGGTATAAGCTTGCCCCGGCCCTAGGTGAACCTGAGCATTAATGACCCACATATTAGCAAAATAGAAAAAACATGCAATAATTTTATTCATTTTAATTAGATGTTATTGATTTTAGAATATGCTTTGTAAATTTCTTTAAATTTGATCATTATATTGTATCCATTTTTTTCTACAAATAAGTTTCATAAATAATTGCATAAATATAAAATTACTTAACACCAGTAATTTTTGTTTTTTTGTCAGACCCATTCACAATAGTACAAAAAATTGAGCTTTAGAAAACAACATTTATTTCATATACCATAAAATTACAAATTAATCTTATAAAAAAATTAAATGCCTACGAAAATGACTTCACTTCTTACCATGAAACTTTTTTTGTTGTGATCTCTCGTCTTTGATTATCTTCATCCCAAATTTTAAATACTTATGAAATATATTGTTTTATTACTGGCACTTCTTTCTATAACTTTATTTGCTCAGGATAAAAAGAAGTGGGATGTAAATAACCCAAAAGGACCCTATAAAGAATTTTCATTTACCGTTGATGAAGGAACATGGATGAATCTGGACGTATCACCTGATGGAAAGGAAATTGTCTTTGATTTATTAGGTGACATATATACCATGCCGATTGAAGGAGGCGCAACTAAGTGCTTGAGAAGTGGATTGGCCCTAGAAGTCCAACCGAGGTACAGCCCGGATGGCAAAAAAATATCTTTTACCTCTGATGCAGGTGGAGGTGACAATATTTGGGTAATGGATAAGGATGGGAGTCATGCCAAACAAATCACTAAAGAGAATTTCAGACTACTCAATAACGCCGTTTGGACCCCTGGTGGAGATTACCTGATTGCCCGCAAACATTTTACTTCACATCGTTCTTTAGGAGCTGGTGAACTCTGGATTTATCATTTATCAGGTGGCGAAGGATTACAGTTGACTCCAAGAAAAAATGATCAACAGGATTTGAATGAACCTTCATGCAGTTCTGATGGAAGATATATTTACTATAGTGAGGACATGTATCCCGGAGGATTTTTTCAGTATAATAAAGACCCCAATAATCAGATTTTCGTGATCAAAAGATATGATCGAGACAAAGGTATATCCGAACAAGTAACCGGCGGTCCTGGTGGTGCATTTCGCCCTCAAATTTCACATGATGGCAAGACCCTGGCTTTTATCAAAAGAGTTCGAGCTAAAACGGTTTTATACCTACGCAATTTGGAAACTGGAGAGGAATGGCCGCTCTATGATCAATTGAGCAAAGACCTTGCAGAAGCATGGACGACTTTTGGTGTATACACCGGATTTTCATGGATGCCGGATGATAAAAATATTGTGATCTGGAGTAAAGGAAAAATTATTAAATTGGATGCCCTCCAAGTTAATCAATCAACGAACATTCCTTTTCAGTGTCTTGTAAAAAATAAAATAGCAGATGCATTGCGATTTAAGCAGAATATGAATCAAGATACTTTTTCTCCTAAGGTAATTAGACAAGCGACAACTTCACCCAATGGAGAATATCTCGTTTTTAATGCTGTAGGATATTTATGGAAAAAGAAACTACCCAATGGAAAACCCATCCGATTATCTAAGGGCAATGATTTTGAATTTGATCCATCTTTTTCTTTTGATGGAAAAAATCTAATATATGTTACCTGGAATGATACCAGTTTAGGACGTATTTGCAAACTCGATTTTAGTATTCCAGATTCAGAACCAGAAATACTATCAAAAGATAAAGGTATATATAGAAATCCTTCATATGCTCCGGATGGCAATTCTATAGTCTATGTAAAAGAAGAAGGTAATGAAATATTAGGCTTCAATCATACTGTAAATCCAGGCATCTACACCATGACTGCTACAGGCACAAATGTCAAGTTAGTCATAGATCATGGCTCAGCTCCATTTTTTAATCACAAAGGAGATCGAATTTATTTTCAGACTGAAAATTCACTGAGTAGTTGCAAAACTGATGGTCAAAATGAACTCCTGATTTTCAAAAGTACCTATGGCAGTCAGTTTCGTGTATCGCCGGATGGCAAGTGGGTAGGATTTGTTGATTTGCATCAAGTTTATTTGGCCGCATTTCCATCTATTGGAAAAACCATAGACATGACCGCTGAATCAGGTTCTGTCCCTGTAAAAAAAGTTTCAAAAGATGCGGGTATAAATCTTCATTGGAGTTCAGATAGTAAAACCTTACATTATACTTTAGGTGATCAATATTATTCTATACCATTATCTGACAGATTTGAATTCGTTGCGAACAAACCGGATTCACTGTTTAAAGAACCTGAGAAAGGAATATCGATAAATCTTGTCGTGGACTCCGATCACCCCAAAGGTGTCATTGCATTTAAAAATGCGAGAATCATTACCATGAATGGTAATGAAATTATTGAAGATGGAACATTGATTGTGGAAGGAAATAAAATAAAAGCAATCGGAAGATCAACTGAAATAAAAATTCCTTCTGAGGCCAAGGAAATTGATTGTAAAGGAAAAACTATAACACCGGGATTTATTGATGCGCATGCACACGCCAATCATTTCCGTGCGGGCATCACACCTCAAAAGCACTGGCCATACTATGTCAACTTAGCTTATGGTGTAACAACGATACACGATCCATCAGCAAACAGTGAAATAGTCTTTGCACAAAGTGAATTGGTCAAGGCGGGCAGAATGACAGGCCCACGGATATTTTCTACAGGCACCATATTATATGGCGCAGATGGCGATTTTAAAGCCGTTATCAATTCACTGGATGATGCAAGAAGTGCATTGCGCAGAACTAGCGCATATGGTGCTTTCAGCGTAAAAAGTTACAACCAACCAAGACGGGAACAAAATCAGATGATCATCCAAGCAGCCCGTGAACAAAATATTGAAGTAGTACCTGAAGGTGGTTCCTTTTTTTATCATAATCTGGGAATGATATTCGATGGACATACTACGATCGAACATAATCTACCCGTTGCTACCTTGTATAATGATGTCATCCAATTATTTGCTAAATCTAAAACTGCATTAACGCCAACTTTAATCGTTTGTTATGGAGCACCAAATGGTGAATACTATTGGTATCAACATACAAATGTATGGGAAAAAGAAAAATTATTGCGTTTTACACCACGCGCAATTATAGATACAAGAAGTCGATTTCGCACAATGGTCCCTGAAGAAGAATATGAAAACGGCCACATTTTGGTTTCAAAAAGTCTGAAAAAACTTAATGATGCCGGAGTACTCATCAACATGGGAGCTCATGGTCAAATTCAAGGAATCGGCGCGCAATGGGAAATATGGATGATGCAACAAGGAGGCATGACGCCGTTGGAGGCTTTGAAAACCGCAACCATTAATCCTGCAATGAGTCTAGGTTTTGATGATTATGTAGGATCACTTAAAGTGGGGAAACTAGCAGATCTACTGGTCATGGATAAAAATCCATTGGAAGATATTCACAACACAGAATCGATTCGTTATACCATGATCAATGGACGTCTTTTTGATACTGAAACAATGAATGAAATGGGTAATAACCAACAAACCCGTGGACGATTTTTCTGGGAATTAAACAAAAGCGCAGAAACATTTCGATACCATGAAGGAAGTAATAGTTTAGAACTTGGACATGATGAAGATTGATGGTTAAACTCTAATTGTGAAATCGGTTATTTTAGGTACCAAGTTCAATTTGCAATAGAAATTCAAAATGGAGTTAATTTAATTTGGACTAAATCATGCATGAACTCTTCTTGCATTTTCATCAGGTGGAATTGTGCCATCCTGTAGTTCTGCATAGGCGTGGATAAATTCTGCACCATAAAAAACGATCATGGATGAATAAGAAACCCAAAGTAAGATTAGAATAATTGAACCGGCAGCTCCATATCCCGAGCCAGGGTCTGCTGTCCCAAAATAAATTTCTAAACTAAATTTTCCAATCTCAAACAATAATGCAGTAACGAATGAACCAATCCAGACATGCTTCCATTTTACTTTTGCATCTGGAAAAAACTTAAACATGAGTGCGAATAATAATGCAAGAATACTTAATGATAAAATAAAATTGACAATTTGCAAAATTATAAGTAAGGATTCTGAAAAACGCTGTGCAACCCAGTTGCCGAAAGCTAAAAGTATAGCTGAAAATACAAATGAAACAATTAAAATAAATGCAATGGATAGTATTAGCCCGAATGAGAATAAACGTGCTTTGAGCAAATGCAGAATGCCCGATTTAGTTTCATCAGCTTTTACGTTCCAAATATTATTTAATGATTTTTGAAATTGAACAAAAACGCCAGTTGCTCCAAGTAGAATTGTGAATACCCCAAGAATAGTTGACCAGACTGAAGTTTTTGATTCTATTCCTTTTATAATTATTTCTTGAATTTGTCTTCCTGTATCCACACCCATCGCAGAGGAGATTTGCCCGGTAATATTTTCAATTACCTTATCCTGGCCAAAGAAATATCCTGCAACAGTTATGATTACAACAAGCAACCCAGGTAGTGAAAAAATAGCGTAGTATGCAATGACTGCGCTTTCCTTAAATGGGTCCTTTGACCACCATTCCTTAGTGGCAGTTTTTACAATCTTGAAAATGGTTTTAACATTTATTTTCATTTCTTTTCCACATTCTTCTTATTCGAATTAATATTCGTTGGAAGAGATTTCTTAAGTCACTTGTATATACTGCTTTAACCGACTGGATGTTTATATCATGGTCAAGGAGATTAATCCATGTCTATTTAAAATCATTTCGTAATACCTCTCAACATAGAATCAGAAGTAATAAAAATTAGGCACAAGATAGTATGAACAGAAAAATCTTGAAATGGAATAATAATAAAACACATTAAAGATACATTGCCAAAACAATACTCAAATAATAACAAAAACGACAATGGCACCACTAAAGCTATCTCTCCATCCATTTACACTGGACCTACCAACGGTCCTCTAAAAATTTGATTCCTATTATTTCTTTTAAAAAATAAATTACTCGTGTTTATGAAGTACCATTATGATGTAAAACTTTATTTGATTCCTTTCTATATTTCAAAAAACGATGTATGAGATTTTCACCAAGCACTTTGATATGGTCAGATTGTTTAGACACAACATTAGTGATTGCAACTTGTAATAGAGTTCCAACAACTCTTCTAAACCGATTATGCGAACTATTAACAAAAACTTTCTTGGCAACAAATCCAATACCGAGGCTCAAAGCATTGCCAAATAGATCATTTTTTGTATCCGCTGAAGAAGTAAATTCCTTAAAAGTACTTTTAATTAAATTAACAGGTTTTAAGCTTTCATATGAGGTATGCAGTTGTTCCTTGAGTAAAGCAAGCTCGTTGGCATGCTTGTTTTGTGATTTATTAATTTCCTCATTTAAGGTGTCTGTTTCGTTTTTACGTTTCATACTATTTTTTGTTTAAGCAATTGTCTTATAATTAAATTGCTAATTGGATATTTTAGCCAACTATGACGAAAGATATGAAATAGCAAGGCTAGTAGGCCATAAGTGCCTCCAATAATAAAAAAACCGTAATAGGAATCACCCAGGATTTTTCCTAACCACAAAGCAATACCAATGTTAATTATTAAGAATGACAATGCAACGGTAATAACAACTGCAAGGCGTGAAACCAATGATGAGGCTACATCAGCTGATTTGTCTATCGCATTTAACTTAAACAATTCAATTGAAGTATTGCCATAATCTTCTGCCCTTTGCAAAAGAGTTGCTATTGGAGTTGCATTGTCTGTCATACACTATATTATAACTATTATAAAAAAATAGAAAAACAAATTAAGATACAATTTGCTTACCATCAGAAGAAGCATATCTTGCTTCCTTTTTTGCATCTTCGAATTTAGCCTTACCATTTTCTGCAAAATCTTTAGCGTCTTTTTTGACACCTTCAAATTTTTCTGTCAAAGTTTCAAGAAAGTCTTCAAATTTGGTTCTATATTCATCAACATAGCTATTGCCTTTGTCTTTGATTTTTTTTCGGGTTTGTGAACCACTCTCTGGGGCTAATAATAATCCCGCTAACGCACCTAAGGCAATCCCTGCCAATGCTCCCAATAACACTTTACTAGTACTCATAATTGTTGTTTTAAATTGTTAATTAATTTTATTTATTTTACGTTAATATTGCAATTTTATTTGTTTGCAATAATATGGTAAAGGTAAGTTGTATTATAATGAAAGTCTTACACCATCCATTAAAAAAGTTACATGATTATAATTTTCAATAATTTAATAGCTTATAGAAAAAAATATTCCAATATAGAAGCTCATTTAACCCCATAGAATATGGTACCGTATTTTATACAGCAAGAATTGATATACTTTAAAAAAGAAATATGAAATGAAAATTTTAAAGGACTATTTAAAATTATAAGAATAAGTAAGACCTAATATTTAAATTATACAATACACGTATTAATTTATTAAAGAAAAGAAATTCGTTTAACAGAAAGCTATTCGCTATAAACGAACTGATAAATGGAGAACAGACTCGTGTACCTTTTCGTTGGTCACAGAAAGAAGGTTGGGAAATTTCTATGTCCCTGATACCATTTTGCCAACCTGACAAATCATTAACTATCCTGCTAAACTGAATTTCTATTTCTATATCATTGACTTTCCAAAGTTATTTTATGACTATATGCAGGCAAATCGGTAATGGCTGGTCCGTTGATTACTTTGCCGGTATAGGTAAAGCGGCTACCGTGACATGGACAATCCCAACTACGCTCATCTTTATTCCAAACGACCATACATTTAAGGTGAGTACATTCAGCGGAAACAATATGTAGTATTCCATTTTCATCACAGTACGCGCCACATTTTTCACCCTCTAATTTCACAATGGCCGCGTCACCATTTTTTATTCCTGACAGTTCTTGAGAACCAGTATAAAACCATTTTTTAACCAAATTAATAAAATCGTCCTTTAATAATTTAAAAAACTTTCCACTTGAGTGTAATGTAAAACGTGAAGGCGAATAAATTTTTTCATACTTGTTTACATTGCCTATTATTAAATCTTTTACAAGCACACCTGCAATGGCACTATAAGTCATGCCAATTCCTGAATCACCCGTTACAATATATACATTATCTTCATCCCAGGGATTGCGTCCAATGAATGCAACAGAATCCATGGATACCATAATTTGACCCGACCATTTTGAAATGATTTCACCTATGCCAAATCGCTTTCGCGTCCAATTTTCTAAAGATTCATACGCATCTTTGTCAGTTGGCACACCAACAGGATGGTCCTCTCCTCCGCAAAGAAGTAAATCATGAGCTTCATTATACGAATGAATGCGTATATAATGATAAGGTTTTGCCGTTGCACTAAGATCTCCAGTATCCCACCACATTGCTTTAGGCAAACTATCTTTTTTTATTAATGCACCTATGACATAACTTCGCACGGCAGTTTGTTTTAGCATCATGGCATACACATCATTTACTGGAGCGTTGGTGGCAACGACTATGTGTTGGGCTTTTACGGTGTAACCCGCAGAAGTGTCAATTCCCTTGCTGTGTATCTCCTTGGCATGTGTTTGTGTAAATATTTTGCCGCCCCTTTTTTCAATAGCAATGCACAGTCCATTTAGATATTTCAATGGATGAAATTGCGCCTGGTTACCAAAACATATACTCGCTCCTTCATTGGGTATACCAGGAGTCGTGTTCATTTTTTCTGCTATAATTCCTGCACGGAGAGCGGCTTCCATTTCTTTTTTGAGTGAATCTTTATGGTCGGAAGGATGTGCAAACAAATATCCATTCATTTGCTGGAAATCGCAGTCTATATTTTCTTTTGCAATCGTATACTTTACAAATTCAATCGCCTCTTTATGGCTTTCTGCAATAAGTTTGGTGCTTTCCTTTCCGAATATTTCTTCCATTTCATAATAACGTTGGTCCAATGCAGTAACAAGTTGTGCTGTGGTTCTGCCTGTTTCGCCGCTACCAATGAAACCATCTTCTATCACGATTACTTTTTTACCTGCTTGGGAAAGGCAATATGCAATACTTAATCCTACAATACCTGCACACACGATTACTACATCGGTTTCAATGTTTTCTTCTAAAGGGTAATAATTATCAAAAGGTACACGCGGTGCAAACCAGCAGGAGTACTGACTTCCTGCTGTTACTTTACCACTTTGTTCGTTAGTTAAAATTTGCACGACACAAAGGTCTGTACTTTTTATAAGGCGAATGTTACACTATTGTTTTATGAAGTTACAACATTCTGAAGTTAAAATATTGACAAGTGTTCTTCATATAGCCTAAAGCTTCTTAGAACAAAGTTGGTTTTCTTAATGAACACATTGATGAAATTTAATCTTCAATTTTCAAATAAAAAAATTGATTTTTTAAAATATTAACCGTCATTTTGTTTCTAATAATAGTTTTTAAAAAGAATGCTCCCGTACAATTTATTGGCATATAATTATTGTAGAGTCTTCATTGAAATGAAGCAGCTCATGACACATATTTACATTGACTTATAATATCCTGACATGTACTGACGCATTAGAATAATTATTACCAGGTCATGCTAATGGTACTTTCTCTTTCTTTTAATCCAACCATTCATTCATTTTTTCAAAAAAATCATTTAAGCCTTCCTTACCATTGGCGCTTTTTAGCGTATGGTCGGCTCCCTTATATTCCATAAAAGTTAAATGAGTCTTGCCCTGCTTATTAAATTCATCCCTTAAAAATCTACCTGTTTCAATGGGTGTACTTTTATCATGCGCTCCCTGGGCCACAAGAATTGGAACTGTAATTTTGTTATAGAATTCCATGGGATCTATAAATAATACAGAATTCCAATATTTATATGGGTGACCGTAAAAAACTTTATCGATATGGTCAGGGTTCGCTTTGATATCAGTGTAAATGGTATCCAGGTTAACATCATACCCTAAATTTCTTATTAAAATTCTTAATTCCTCTTCAAACTTTATTCCACCACTCCCAACAATTACCAAATTTGAAATTTTATTATTAATAGTTGCAATTTTTGCCGCAGTGGTTCCACCTTCAGATACTCCAAAAAGTATCATTTTTTCATAAATATTGCGCTCATCACTGAGTATTTTATTTATAAAATAATTTTGATTTGTAACCCACACATCGAAGTAATTATGCTCATTAAATTGCTTACTGGGTTTTCTAAATATTTCAGTTGTCCAACTTGAAATATATCTCTTTTGTAAAGCATATATTTTATAATTTCCCTTCAAGGTTGAAAAATAATGCTTCAAATAGTATTTTATACTATTATAGCCAGACCCACTGATGAAAAATATTACTTTGTCTGGTTTGCCTTTCCCTTTTTGAATAGAAAAATAGGTAGATGCATATCCATCCTCCATAACCATGGTCTTTTCTTGAGGTGGAGAGAAAGTAGCATCACAGAAATATCCCATATATTTAACAGAACTGCAACACATTAAAAGCATTGTAAATCCTGCTAATACTAATTTTCTAAACATAGTTCTCTTTATCAGAGTTTTTAATCTTCATATCTTTTGCATAGTGCAGTATATATATGTTATTGGCAACCAAATTTCCCAAGCAATTCGGCTCCCCTTCCAATGCTTTCATTTTTCTCATAGGTTAATTCTTCTAATTTTCAGATAATTCCAAGTAAATCAAAGTTAAAGCAGCAATTGTCATAATTATTAATGCCAAAAAGCCCAGAATATTAGTTAATCTTCCATTCACGTTTTCTCCCATTATTTTTTTGTTATTCGAAATGTGTAAGATAATTGCAATTAGAACAGGAGCTGTTAATCCATAAAGAATAGCTGTATATATCAACGACTGAATTGGAGTAATGCCAATGTAGTTCAAAGATAAACCTAAAATTAATGATATCGCAATGATTATATAAAATGCTTTGGCATCATGAAATTTTTTGTCCAGCCCTTGTTCCCAGCCAAATGTCTCTGTAATAATATAAGATATAGAACCACTTAATACAGGAATTGCAATAAGCCCCGTTCCGATGACCCCTACAGCAAAAAGAAGATAAGCTAGGTTCCCAGCTAATGGTTTTAATGCCATTGCCGCTTGTTCAACGGTATCAATTTGATGGATGCCACCTTTAAATAAAACAGTTCCACTAGTAAGAATGATAAAATACATAACTAATCCTGAAACGGTCATTCCAAAATCTACGTCTTGGTTAATCTCATGAATTATCTTTTTGTTTACAATCAAATGTTTTCTTTTGTTTTTCATTTCTTCAACCTCTACCGATGCTTGCCAAAAGAAAAGATACGGTGAAATGGTAGTACCAAGTATACCCACTAAAATTGCTATAAAGTCTTTATCAAATTTTATAGTTGGAATAAAAGTTGATTTAATTATTTCTAAGAAATCCTGTTTATACAAAAACGGCACAATAAAATAAACCAACATTACAATGCATAAATATTTTAGAACAGATGCAATTTTTTGATATGGCAAATAGATTATTAAACCAAGAAGGATAATCGTAAAAAGAACACTGAAATAATTAGCATCAATAGCTGGAAACAAAAGGTTTCCAACAGCACCCATACCTGAAATGTCAGCACCAATATTCATTACAATAGCAGGAAAGCTAAACAAAAGCATTAAATACAAAATGGGTTTTGGATAGTGTTTTTTAAGTGTCCCTGTCAAACCTTGTGAGGTTACCAACCCAATTCTCGCACACATTTGCTGAATGGATGCCATAAGAGGAAAAGCAATAATCGCTGTCCATAATGTAGCAAGTCCAAATGCAGCACCTGCTTGAGAATAAGTTGCAATTCCAGATGGGTCATCATCACTTGCACCTGTCACAAGACCTGGTCCAAGTTTTTTCCAACTATTAAAAAATTTAGTTGAGAATATTTTCTTCTTTATCATTTTTTAATTAGTTGTTGAATGGTCGGTAAAAAGACAGCCAAGATGAGTAGAACGGGAGTAGTCATATTTATTCTTATGAAAAAATTCGGTTTAATGTCTTGGCGAAAATACCAATATAAATTTGTAGCTAAACAAAATAAGCAAATCATAATTGTCAGAATAGTAAGTATTTTATGTTTCATAGTTGTTGTTTGTCTTTTCACTTTTTGCAGACCTATTCGGGTTAGTACTGTCCCAATTGATTGGTTATAACTCAAAAGAAAGTTGTTTCTTTCAAAAATTAAAAAGCAAAAAAGATGGATCAACTTTTGCCGATCTATAAATATAATTTGCATTATCGAATCTTCAAAGTCTGGTTTCGCCCGCCAGGCGATAAAGCCACTACTTGGACCTGGTATATTGGGGAAATTTTTCATATTTAATTTCCAATTGAGCTAATTCTTAAAACAATATTATATTTAAAGCCTGAAATTAATACTTAAATTTAAAACTTTCAATATTTATTTGGAAAAACATGATGAATGTCATTTTTTTACATTACAAGGATGCAAGAGTGATGCTTTGCAACAATTCAGCTGGATTAAAATCTTTATTGTTAGACGCAACCAATTTGCCATCTTGAGGTTTCAAGTCCGTCAAGTTAAACAATCATTCTATTCCTTTTAATGATTTTACAAATGTAGGTACTGCTGTTTCCATATGTCCAAAAGCTGAATAAACTTCAACTTTCAAATTAATACCCTTATATTTTGATGACTCTAATATATGAACGAATGAATTAAAATTGTCACTGCCTTCGGTTCCTGTACTATCTTCGATATCCTCCTTGGCACCAAAAGTCAACCATAAATTTTGTTGTATTGAATTGTCATAAACTACACTTTGTTTAAATTGATCCATCAAAAACTTATTGCCATAATGAAGTGAAGGACTTGCCGCAACATAATTTTTGAAAGTATGGTCCGTATTTAGTATCTCCTGCATTAAAACAAACAAAGTAAAATAGGCTCCTAAAGAATGTCCCATCAAGGTTCGGCTATTGGTTTTCGTCCGATATGCTTTGTCAATATAAGGTATGAGTTCATTTTTGATAAAGAATAAAAAATTGAAAGCACCACCGCTGATCGGAAAACTATCTTTTGGCGACGCTTTTGGAAATGTGTAATCTCTATTCCTAAATGAATCCATCATTACAAAATCCTTATACCCAATGCCAACTAAAATAGCTTTTGAATGAATTTCATTCGTTGCATCAGCAATAATATCAAAATAAACATTTGCATCTAAAAGATAAATGACCGGGAAATTTTGATTCTTCTTCTTTGCATAATCTTTAGGCAAGCTAACGAAAATCGAAAACGAATCATTTACATTTTTAGAAAACAATGTAGCAACCGGAATGGATTCCTTTTCTTCCCATTCATCTTCACGTAACTTATTTTTTTTGTCGCTTACCAGTGCTGTTACAAAAAGTCGGTAATGATGTGGTGGAACACTCCATTCTCCCTGACTGCTGGTTCGGACAAAACTTTTTGCGCTCCCTCCCAACTTCACTTCATAATAAATAGGATGAGTCGTTCTCTTCGTAGGGATAAATTCAATGGCTACAACAAAACTTCCCTTCAGATACACTTTGTATGGCGTCAAATCAAACTTTAACCAACCCTCTTGAATTTGCTTAGTTTGGATTATGCTTGTTTCAATAATTCGCTCAGATGGTCTATTCCCCGCATACTTGTAAAAATTGATTCTGAAGGTACCGCTGTCCTTTCTTGATTGGTTGATATGCAGGTTTACCGAAGTTATTTTTGAAATTATCGTGTCCAATTGAATCCTTTGAGCAATTTCAAAAATGTCATTTTGATGGGTGCTACCATCCGTAAAATGAGTTATTGTTCCCGTTTTTTTAATTCCAAACTTACGTTCCACCAATTTACTTGCAGTTACTACAACAGTATTCAAAGTGCTAGTCTTTTCTTTCAGTTGAAATGTTTTTTTATGAGTGATTAAAATACTTTGAATAGGAATATTTAATTCTGAGTATCCAACCATAGATAAAGTCAATGTATCATTCTCGTTTTGTAATGGAATCACAATGGAGAACGAACCATCATCCAAGGAACTAGTTCCAATGTTCTTTTTCTTGATTCCAATATTTACAAACGCCAAAACGCTTTGATGATCTGAATCAACAACTACTCCCGTTAGAATGGTTTGCGCTATTGATGAATAGCTTACTCCAAATAGAAGTAGTGCGGTAAAGATGTATTTGATTAAATAAATCATAATTTCATCATATTGATCTCTTATGCTTTGGTTCAAATATTCACAGAATAAAATTAGTCGTGAATTAATTTGACCTAATAACAATTCCGATGTCCCTGCTATTCCATATCCTGTCACCGACATTCCAGAAAACGAAATCAAGCTTGACTTTTGAGGCAATGCTAAATCGATGATTTGCATTTGATGATTAAGATGTTTATTAGTGATATTTTCTGCGGATATTTTTTGTGTAGCCCCTGTGATCATTTATATCAATCTCTTTGAATTAAAACAACTCCAATCATTTCCATGTCGGTTGTGATTTCATTTTAATTATTAAATCCATGCATGAAGTCAATGATCATTTGCAAACCATAACCCTCAGTTGTACTTTCCAATTTTTATTAGGTTTGATTTTTCAATCATAAAACCCTAACACCATTATTGAATACTGAACTTGCCTCACACTGTCAAAATCAACTTCCTAGGCTATTACATTATTGTCCAAAACTCTAAAAAAATAATGATTCCAATTAACTAAATCCTTTAAAAGAACTGGTCATCCGGCTTTCAATGGTGTAGGGTATTCCCAATTCTAAAGCAATAAAATTGGGTAGCCCTGTTCATTAGGCCATATTTCTCTTAAATTATTTTTAATAACAATATTTAATTTCTATTTCTGGCACTTACTTGCAGTAATTTGTAAGTAATCCACCCACTATGCATTACGTATAAATCACACAATAGTCGACATCTACTTCAAAACCAAGCCCTTGGAAAATGGATTTGCAAGCATCAACATATTTAGACATTTCTTTATAGTTTGGTATTCCATTTAAAGCCTAAAAATAATATTTAATCTTAAAACTTCCAATATTTATTTGGAAAAACTTGTCTAATGGTTAATGCTTAATAACTAATGAATAAAGGCTATTTTTCTAAATATTAGCTTGTAAAAAGGAATGTTTCCGTACAATTTAGTAATATAAAACTTCTAGTCTTTAGCCCAATGTTACTTTAGGAAATACAGATTTAACTTATTGTTTCGTTGTCTTTGTCATCCTGTTTTTTACGATCCCGAACTTGCATTTCCTTTATTTCTAATGCAATTGTGTCAGGTTGTCGAAATGGCATGTTTACGTGACCAGTGTTTAATTCAATGAGCTTTCCTTCTGATAAATTCGATAAATAGTCTTTATAAAGTCTATTTTTTCCTTCAATTTCTTGAGCAATCAATTCATTGGATTCTCCAGCCAAAACAACACGTCTGAAATCATCTATTTCAAGAGAACATATAATGGTGGTAGGAATATTCGGCACTGCTTTAGCCTTTCTTATTTCTTCATATAAATCATCAACATTGGCTGCTTCTCTTGAGCCGGACAACAACCATTGTATACTTTCATGGTCGTTAATTAGTTTTTCTTTAATTTCATGAGGCCATGATTTAAGCTCTTCGGCAAATAATTTTCTATATATTCTTTGGAATTTTTTGACCATGGGTACTAGTCCTAAGATATTTCTACCTAAACTGTAGCTTGCAATTTTGAGCAGTAAACCAGACGATTTGTAAATTTTCGGCGGTTTTGGTTTATCATTTAATTTTATCTTTCGTAATTTATTTAATTCTTCAGGCATGTAATGATTAAAGTCTTCATGCGCTGGGTCAAGTAACACAAGTCCTGAAACGTCTTTTTGATAAAGTGTTGCAAAATGACGGGCATACAACCCACCAAGTGAATGACCTACTAAAATGTACGGTTTAGGCAATTTTGCAATTTCCAATAATTCATGAAGCTCTTGAGTAACTGTAAGAGAAGTACGGGGCAATATGCACGTTGAACTATATCCTATTCCCATTCTATCATAAATAAAGGCAGCAGATTGGGCAGATACTTTTTTCTGAAGCTCATAATAATCAAGTCCTACTGTTCCTGCTCCAGAAATAAATACCACTGTTGGACCACCATTACCTTCTTGAGATGCCCAAATTTTGCCACTCTTTAATTCGAATATATGTCCGATACCAGGGGCTGAAATTTCAATATTGCTCATTGGATCTTGTTAATTTTTAGGTTTTTTGAGTTGTAGTTGATCGTCACATAATTACAGCTAATTCTAAGAAAAGTTGAAACCTTCAAAAAATAAAATTGGTGGATCTATTTTTTCAAGGAATCATCTTTTATTGAAGATATCCGAATCTTTATAAATAATCCCAAATAGAATTGTCCAATTCAAGTAATTCATTGTTAAATCATTAAGATATTACTGTTAACCCCATATCAGAGCTTGATCCTTTTGACTTCTACAAGGAATGGGTTTTAAATGCATTGGTTGCCTTCACGGTCGCATACCCTATTATTTCAGTTCAAGCTTCATCATGAGGTCAGTCTGTTCGTCATCACCCAATTTGAAAAGGTGTTTATCAAACACTACGAAACCGTTTTTCTTGTAAAAGTTTATGGCTTTCAGATTTTCTTCCCATACTCCCAACCAAACATAGTCGGCGCATTTTTGCCTGGTTATTTCGATTGCTTTATCAAACAGTAATTGTCCAACACTTTTACCTTGAAAAGCGTTCAACACATAAATCCGTTCTATTTCAACAGCCCTATCGCCTTGTAGTTCTGTTTGCGACGGTCCAAAATTCAATTTTAAATAACCAATTTCCATGTCTTCAAGTATCGCAAAATAAAACGCTGCATTGTTGTCGTTAAGCTCGACAGTCAATCTATTAATAGAAAATGCTTCGTCCAGATATTTCTGAATATTCTCTTCTGTGTTTCCCGAGGAGAAAGATTCAAAAAAGGTCTGTTTACTCAAACTTTGTAATTTATCTATATCGTCAAGGGGTACTTTTTGTATATTAATGTCTGTCATAATATCCTTTCAGTTTCGTTGGTATGGTTGCTCTTATTGGATCTGGTTAAAATAGTGAACCGCTATTTTTTTATCAACAAAAATAATACTTAAGTTTTTATATTCAAAAATATGATACCAAAATGAGATTAGAAGCTTTGAGATGTCAAGTTAATACTAGACTAATCACCCCTTATATGACTAGCTAATCCAAGTTTGATGATGATAAATTACCCGCCACTTTCCTTTATGTTTTTGAACAATGTATCTATCACCATGCCCACAATTACGCCCACAATTAGAATCAATATCGAAAATCAATAATTTACCATCTTTGGATATAAGAGGATTAGAGAACTGTATATATGAATCTACTTTGTAATGCTCTTTTAATATTTTAAAACCATCTTCAACTGAATTCATTTTAAATATTGAATCAATAGATATCTGTTTAATAGTTATTTTAATTACTCTTAAGGGATCTAATGTAAAGTTTTCCAGATCCGAAATTTGATCATAAAAATACTGTAAGTCATTAGTATCAAAAATATGCTTTCTATTTAAGAATTTGAGTTCAGATTTTGAAATATAAATCCTTCCATATTGTGGTGGTGGAGGTGGTAATGAGTGCGGATCAAAAAACTGTGGTGAATCTTGAAATGAATTTGAATTATCATCAGGACTTTTAATAACTTTTGCTAACTCATTTAAAATTGCAACATCAGAATCGTAATAGTAAAATCTCATAAAATCATCAATGATTTCGTAGTAATTCTCGTATTTGGTATGGACCTGGTCATAACAAGCAAATAACCCAGATATTAATAGGAAAAGAATTAAAAAAACTCTCATTGGATTGCTAATTAATGGGCCCTAATACATTGGAAAGTATAACATGCCTAGTAATTGGAACTGATATATAGGATAAGACTTTCATACTGAAAATTAGATTGATAGTCAGATTCAATGTACTCTTCGATTCATAGCCTGAAAATAATACTTAAATTTAAAACTTCCAATATTTATTTAGAAAAACATTATTAATGTTCATTTTTAAGGCACCAACCTTGTAAAAGGCATGTTTCCGGACAATTTATTGGTTTCAATGAAGAATCATAGTTTTGAAATTGAGGCAGGCAGAGCATTTTAGCAGGTTGATGATTTTCTAATTATAAAGACAAATTTAAGATTTTTTATAGAATAAAAACCTAATTGCTCAGTTTGCATTAATCTCCGGCAACTTGCTGCACGACCTGCCTAGCTTAATTCGTATTCCTGTTTTTTGATCTTGTACTTTATAGAAGCATTTAATGCAGAAAATATTTTTAGCAATGTCGATAAGGTAATATTGCCTGTATTGTTTTCAATTTTTGAAATTTGAGCTCGTTGAACTCCAACCAATGCTCCTAATTCTTCTTGAGTTAAATTGCGTTCTATTCTAAGTTGTTTAATGTGTTCAGCAAGAATTTCAATTTTGAGGTCATGTTCATATTTGTCTCTTTTATGAGTTCCTATTTTTCCTAGAGATTTATCTTTTAATTCGCTTAAACCAATTGTTTTCATTTATTTATTTTTTTTTACTTTGTATATATTTTACCTTAATTCGCTCTGCTTTTTGGATTTCATTTATTGGAGTTTTATTTGTTTTCTTGTCTAGTCCATGTGTTCCAAGTATCAATGTTTTTTGTTCATCTTCTTTATTCCAAAATGCAAAGATTCTATAGAATTTTTCTGAATCTTGAACCTTAAATTCAAATATTCCATCACTTTCTTTTAATTTTTCAAACCAATATCCTTTTATTCCGGCTTCAGTTTTTTCAAAGCATATTAAAAATTTAATTTAAATTTTCAGAGGTAAATTGTAGTAATAATTACTGGCTTCCTCCAGAAGTTCTACTACAATTTTCTTTGAAAACACTTTCATAGTACAAAAGTACAAAATGTTTCCAAATATGGAACGTTTTTTAATCTATTTTATTTGGAGTGTAGCAAAAACACAAAGGAAAGTTGAACAAACTGTCTAGTCCTCTAGGCGAGAAGTCCTGACCTGTAAGGTTCTATATAGGTAAAGGCTTCCATATTAAATTTCCAATGGAATGTTATTTTTAAATCAATATCCTATTAGAAGCCTGAAAATAATACTCAACATCCAAAAAAAACTAGGCGCTTGGCAAATGGATTTACAAACATTAACTTATGCCAATACATCTTCATTTTTTTCACCTTCGTATCATCGATTTCGGATCTCGTTTGCCTGATAAGAAGCCAATCCGTAGAGCTTCAAAATCTGAAAAGCGATACCACTTAAATAATACGTTAAAAGCAGGAATCATTCATTTCTTTGTGTTTGGAACAAAACGCAGGAAAGCAAAGTCTCTATGAATGTTGTATTTCGCCATATTGAGTATTATATTAGTGATGAAAGAAATCCAATTGCGATAAGAATTTCTACCACTGTTGATATTAAAATTCCTTTGCTAACACGACCACCACTTAACTCATACAAGCCTGAAATAGCTAAAAGCACGGTGATCGTTGCACCTCCAATAGCAATAGCTTCTGTGGTTGGAATATTTGTTCTTGCTAAAAATAGTAAGGTAGAAAGTCCTAAATAAATAACCCCATTTCTTCGGGACATTACTTTGGCTTCATCGGGTGCTTGCATACCCCACTGTTTCAACATGGTAGTACTTGAAAATAAAAAACCTAAACCTAGACCAAATGTGGCAATTGATGCAATTAATGCGATTGTTGTAAATGTCATATTTCTATTTTTTTAAAATTTCAGTAAAAATATGCACAAAACCACAAACTTGAATCATTAGTGTATAGACTAGCAAATAATTTTTCAATAGCGTATATTTACTTTATGTTAATAAATGAACTGTTAAAGCGAACAGGCATTACAACCTATATCCATACTTGTCCTGATTCATTAAAATAATCAATGACAGATCAGGAAGCCTATTTTGTTATTCTTTTATCAGAAGTCTTGATTTATAAGTCTTTTGCTGGGGTGGCATTTGTATAAACGGATTATTGTTATCTATCTTTTGTGTTTCCCTTTAGTTTTTCGAGTGTTGATACTAACCAATCCTCAGGTATTGTTTGCTCTGTTCTATTTTTATTTATTTTTCGTTCAATAAGCTCTATAAAATCCTTATCATCCAAATCTTCTATAGATTCTAAAGTTAATGAACTCAAATTATCAGCTTTGTTTAATTCATTTTTTAAAATTTCTTTTATTCGGTGATCTTTTCGCTTAGCCAAACCAGCAATTGCTTCATCCCGAGTAGTTTTATTTGTGTCATTAACTCTTTCCCATAAAGCATGTCTTATTTCTAAATTATCAAGTGTAGTTTGTGAACCTATTCCAAAAGTTGCCCAATCTCTAATATCTGAATCTTTATCATTAGAAAGTTGTATCAGGGTGTTTATTGCATTGTCGTTTTCAACTCCTGATAACGCAAAAGCCAAGCTATATCTAATTGTGGCGCTTTTGCTATACTTGAAACGACAAATTATATCAATTTGATTATCAGTTAAAATATCGTTATTGTTTCCAATTCCATATAAAATAGAGCTTATCACATTTATACTGTTTTTTGATCTAAGTAGATTGAAATAATTTTTTAAAGTCTGCTTTTTATGTTTACTTGGATAACCAAATTGAGCTAAAATGTTAATTCCGATTACTTTCACATGGTCGTCATTTGAATTTGTTAATTCGGTTGCCTTTTGATAAATGTCAGTTGACTTTCGTTTTCGTAACTCACGAATGTAATTCCAATAATTAGATTTAGACTTGTTATTCAATAGTCTAGTAAAAATTTCTTCATTCGAAAAAGTTGGAATTTTTAACACTTTTGTTGTTTTAAAATGACAGAAAACGCAATTGGCATATAAGCTGCAACACTACTTCATTTGTAGTCAAAATTAAGAAATAAGTTTTACATCACAAAAAAATATAAGAAAATGATTATAGTTGCAAGACGATGGAGAGTCTATGCCATGTTATTGGCTGTTTTTATGAAGGAATCTACTACATGATTTTATGGATCAATTTAAGTAATCTAAAATTCTTTCAATTGCTTCTCTAGTCAAATTTGGAAATTCTACGCATTGAGGCGAGTTTCTTTTATGTTTATTTTTACTCCCCAATTTTAAATCTTTTCTATTTGTTAAAAAAGTAACAATCCATTCAACTGATCTTCTGGAACTAATGTTCACTAATGCCGGCCCAGTAAGATCCCACCTTTTATTGTGACATGCAGCACAATTATCGTTAAATATTTTTTTTCCTGATGCAAATATTGTTTTATTAAATTTTTCAAATGTTAATGGCGGGTTCATAGCACTATCGCTTTCTGCAAATAGAATAGATTTAAAAATATCCAAAATCATTGCAGTACCTGGAATATTGTGTCCACTAATAACAAATTTTTGTTGTTGATCTTTGAAGTTTTCAATACTCATTCCAATTTCGCCTTTGCCATCTTGTTTTGGAATAATAATATAAGCAATAAGCCCATTAACAGTATCCTTCGCAAGTTTGTGATTTGGTATATCTTCTTCATCCAAATTACATATTGAACGGCTGAACCAACCTAAATCAAATGATAGAGTATCCCGTTTATCAGTCAGTGCACCAGCATAACTATCAATTCCATTCTGATCTATTATTATCCAATCTGTAGGCGTTTTTAATTTAAATGGTCCAAAATCTAAAACATGAAATTTTGGGTACTGCATTCCAAACAATATAAATAGAACAATTGTGAAAGCTAAAATCTTCAATTTATTTAATATTAAAATAAAAAATGAAACGTCACAAACTACAATGGAAAGCAACACTGATAGCATCTACCTCCTTTCAACAGAACGAGCTCTATGATCTGGTAATTGGTTAAACTATCATATCAAATAGATAATCATTTCCAAAGCAATATGCTATTCAAAGTATAAAAATAATACTTAAATTTAAAACTTTCAATATTTATTTGGAAAAACATGGTAATTGTATATTTTTTAAGCTACTATCTTGAAAAAGGAAAATTTCCGGACATTTTATTGGCATTTAATTTATTTAAAGTTTGATTAGACATTAATCAACTTTTGGTGAAGTTTTAATAAAGCTCATAGGATATCTAAACTTGTCCTGATGCATTAGAATAATCATTGATGGATCAGGAAGTCTATTTTGTTAATTTTTTATCATAGTTCTTGATCAATATGGCTTTGGCTTAGGGTGGCTTTTGAATTTACGGCTTAATGTTATGTGCAGGCCATCAAATTTTGAAATGGCAATTGGCTCTCTAATTCAAATCAACTCTTTGCTGCTTACCTCTTAGTCACTTTATATTTTTCGGTTCTGTTATCAAAAGCAGGGAATGTTCCCTCAAGAATTTCAACAACACTTTTATTAATCGCTGGGTTCTCAATTGCCCCAGTGGTATAACTTACCTTATTAGCATCTTCTTTGGTTATCTTAATATGAATAATTTGCTCTGCATCACAAACAATTGCCAAATTAGGGTTGTGAGTGACAATGATTATTTGACGTTTATCTTTTACTTGCTTTATAAATCTCCCAATAATTGTATAGACACTTTGATTGTCTAAATTTTCCTCAGGTTGGTCTATGACTAATGGAATATCATCATTATCAAGCAATAGGTAAAAAATCAGAAGCAAAGCACCTCTTTCACCTGGAGACAGTTCTGATAATTCTTTGTCGCCTAATTTTAATTTGTAAATGGGACTTAGATAATCTAATGAAAAAAGGAAATTGTAGAAATCTACTGGACCATAGCCTTTCTTCAGTTGATCCAGAAGATTGCGTGGTGCATTGTCTTGGTCTGTTCTTTTGTCATGAAATAGGTGGGTAATAAGGTCCTGAATAAAAAGGATAAATCCGTCTTTAGTATTAAGCTCAGAAACTTCGATTATTTGTTCCAATTTCTTATAGCCATCTTCTTTTCCAATAAAACTTCCTTTCGAACCTACGCTTATATGGTCAAAGAATTTTTCTATGAATCCTTGGAGATGTAAGGAAACATCAAGTTTAATTTTATAATTTTCAGTTATATTGCTATCAGCGTCAATAAAATCTGTTACAGGCTTAAAAAGTTGCCTATATAAGTTTAATATTTCATTCTTTTTATCATAGAGATTTTCAACAAGTATTCTACGCGCATTTCTAGCTGTTTCAAATTCGGCCTTGAGATCACAGTCGATAAATCGTAATACTTCTTCGAAATATGTGAGAGATCCTTCAATGTGTTTTTCGCCTACGATTGTGGCTCGACCTGCTTCCCAAACTTTAAGGTTGCTCAAATATTGCTGGTGCAATTTAGAAGGTTCGTCTAATTTCTCTTTCAACGAGGTGATTTCAGCATGTTCAGTTTTTACTTGAGATGGTAAGCTATTTTCTTCATTACCAAGTAAGTTGTTTACCGCAATTAACTCTTTCTGCTTTTCGAAAATTAGTAAAGATATTGGTTTGTTGTTAACATTAAAAAGAATAATGTTATCAATTGCAATATTGTACTTTTCGTAAATTGGCTTCTGAGCAACTATAAACGAGGAAATCTCGTTGGATAAATTTGATAATGCTTGGTTAGCTTTAGTGAGTTCGTTTATTGCAACATTTAATTCTGTTTTTTCTTGGTTTTTTTCAGCAATAGTTTTTTCAAGCTGAAGCAACTTTTCTCTATGACTTTCAATCTGTTTGTTTATGGCATCTTGCTTTTCACTATTTTGTGGCATTGGCACAGTAATTGGTCTAATCTTGTCATGAGATTCAAGTTCTATCTTTTTCTTATCATGAGAGTCCTTTATTGTTTTTCTATAATTTGGATTTCTTTTAGATTCAATATCCGCAATTCTATCATTAAGTGTTGTGATTTCGTTTTTGATTTTGTTTATACTCTGCTGAATGATCTCACTTTTATTAGATATTAATTCATCAAGTGAGTTAGCTCCAATTCTATCACTTTGTGGGGTATGAGAAAAAATAATTTTCCGAAGTTCCCTTTCGAAATCTATACTATCTTCTACAGAACATAATGTTTCGAGAAAATTCTGTGGAATATATTTAACCTTTTCTGTCAAACTTCGATCGACATCATCACTTAGACACTTAATATTAGTAGTGCCATTTCTCCAAGTTAAAGTAGCTTCAAACTCTTCTGCTTTATTCGAAGGTTTCCTTTTTCTAAACTTATCACTATTTAAGAAAGAAAAGTTGTCAGCGTTATGGGTGTTTCCACATAGACCGATAATATCAGCCAATGCACTTTTACCATTTCCTTTATTACCAATAATAGCGACTAACCCAGCGTTAAGTGAAATATCAAGACCGTCAAACCATGTTTCAGTTAAGGTGGAATCCGGATTTTTTGTTATGCTAATTTTTTCAATAAATTTAGTTGGATTGCCCTCAATTCTACTTATTAGTTCTGGTTTTTCGCCAATGAAGAGCCTGTCACGTTCATATAGAATTTGTTTTAATCCTTCGAAAGAGGGGTCAGATTTTATCCAAGTATAGCATTTTCCTATCCGATCTTTCATTGGCGCTCTCGAATTATGATGCGCATCACTGCAATCCAATAAGAGATTATTTACATTTTGTTCTGTTAGTTTTTCTTGTGCTTTATAAAAGGCTGGAATACTCTCAGATGATGTAAAAACTATGTGACATTTATTAATTGCATCTTTCTTCTCCGCAATACTATTATCGTTCCAAGAAAAAGCGTCCCATTCAGTTTTCCCAATAGCAATTAGAAATTTATCAGTAAAATATGTCGAATTTTCTAAGAAAGAAATGATTTCTTTTTCATCACAATTAAGATTATTAAACCCCTCTTCTAAATCTGATCCAAAATGTTGCAGTTCTTCTGCTGGAACTCCATCTTTAATTTTGCGACCAAGATCAGTCAAACTTTCCGGGGTAATTAATCCACCCCATGTGATTCCACTATTTAAGCCTGGTGTCAAACTATATTTAGCGCTCAAGCCATTCAAAAATTGAGCTTGGATAATTTCTGGTGAAACCTCGTCAGAGAATATTATATGGAGATTAATTCGCTTGAATTGACGATTTCCAGCAAATTTCTTAATTCTAAATTCAATTACTGGAAGTATAAGTTGAATATTTGTTAATCGTCCTCTGGATTTATAATCAAGAACTTTTTTGTAGCCATCAATAAAAATATAGTCGTTGATTCCTATGACTTGGATTTCCTTTGGAATACTTTCAAGATCTTTAATATAGGTTTCCCAAACATCATCATCTCCGTCTGCTTTAAACGATTGAATAAGTGAAGCGGGAGTATGTACATGCAAGTCCCATTTTCGCCATTTAGACCCTCTTTTATCATTCATAGTGTTTATTCATAGTATGATACAATTGCTCAACTTGTGCAAAACCAATTTAAGCGCTAGTTTTTTATTAATAATTCGATCAATTTTATCATCTTTATCTTGCTTGAGTCGATACCAATTTCTATAAGTGAATTTTTGAGTTTATCATTTTGTTCATCAGTATAATATGAAACAGTCCAAGTTGAATTGGCTTGCACGTTTTCTTTAACTTCTCTAAAATATTTTATGTCTACTGGTGAAATAGAGTGTCCTAAAACAAATACTTCGTCTATGGAATTCAAATGATTAAAGAATGCCCGATTTTCATTAATAATTGCATCTGTGTTTTTATATGTATTTTCAAAATAGTTGTCTAAAATTCTATTTCCTTCTGCAACACGAACATCTACATCTTCCCAATCAGCTTTATTGTCAAAAGAGTTCTCTGGTGTCGGCTGGCGACTATGACCTAAAATTAAAGTTGATTTTTCGTCAAAGGCTTTATTGTGAATGTAGATAATGTTGGAAGAAAATATTTTGTACGCTTTTTCAAGTGTGTTAGTATAATTGAAAGTAAGATATGTAGAAGAAGTTGGGAGTTTAAGTTGCCCAGAACTTGGAATTTCAAGACTTAAAATCCATGTTGTAAAAAGTTTCCTTAGTGTGATAGTAATAACATCTATTGCTCTTTGAACTTCGTATTGATAGTCGTGGTGATACGCTTCGCTCCAATCTTCTACATTATATGAAACAAGATAGTTTGATGCATCGTCAACGATTTTGTCCGTGTCAATATACGCAAGCGTATCTTCAAACTCTGACCATAATTCGTCTGAATTAAAATATTCGTCAAGTGCTTCAAACAATTTGTTATCATTGTCTTCAACATAGTTTTTAAAATCACTATAACGTGAATTTACACCGTGAAAAATGTCAAAGCCATTACCTATTATGTATAGTTGTTTGTTGTTCATTTTCTATTCTTTGATAGTCGTTCTAAAATTGATTTTAACATTTCGCTTTAACAATATGATACTTAAAACATGCGTTTATTTTTAATACTTAAAGATAATTAATCATTTGATTTTCATTTATTAAATTATATTAGAAACAAAATTGATCCAGACTAATATAACAATAAATTCTGGGGTAATTAAATAAGTAAATCCCTCTAACTTAGTTTACAAGCATTGAAATGCACATATATGATATTACAGCAATTTACTTTTAAATTTAATATCATATAATCAACTGAATACTATAAACCAAAAAGCCTAAACACCCGTTATTATAAATCCATACACCTTCCCTACTCCCACTTGACAAATATATCCAAACTTATTTGATTGTTTTATAATTCCTGCAGAATTTATTTATTTAATCAGCACTAGACTGCAAAATTTCTTCTGCATTTCAACCCATTCAACTACTTTAAGGTTTAATGGAGGATTCCTAATAGGATGTTTGAATGGAGCCAAAAGCTTTAAGCTTCATATGGAATGATGATAAGCATTCCTAATAAGTTCCATCTCACCAACATCAAATCCTTAAAAACGCCCAATTACCCCAAATAATTAAGTACAACTCACAAGCAAGTATCTACGGTCGCTCTACCCTCGAGGTACGGCTGGGGTACCAAGCTGTCTTGTCCTAAAATAGCTATACAGGTTAATAAATAAATCCTAAAATGACTATGCAAATATAATTTTTAATCCTAAGTAAGGTATACAGTGTTTAAAAATAGTATTTATTATAGTTTTTCCACCTTTTGGGTAATGTTTCAAATTGTAGATGAGCTTGATCAGGAGTCAAATAATCACAACTTCCATGAGGCCTTAATTCATTGTAGGCTTTAATGGAATGTTTAACAAGATTATAAGTTTGATCAAATCCCAAATGAGTTTGATGAAGATTAAATTCAGTTTTGATAATACCATTTACTCTTTCTGCTAATGCATTTTCATAAGGATCTCCATTGTCAGTCATACTAATTTTAATATTATGTTGATTAAGTAAATGAACATATTGATGTGAACAATATTGAGAACCTCTATCCGAATGATGAATAATGGGATGGTCATAAATTCTATTATTTAATGCCATTCGTAAGGCCTCAACACACCCTTCTGCCTGTAAATCATTACGAAAACAGTAACCAATAATTTTTCTGGAAAAAGCATCTGTAATCAAACTAAGATAGCCCCAATAGTTAGTTAATCTAATATAGGTAATATCACTTACCCAAACTTGTTCGGGTTTAGTTATAGTAATGTCTTTAATGAGATTGCAGTATTTTTTCATCCAGTGTTTTGAATCCGTAGTAATGGCTTTTCTTTTTCGTTGTCTAATCATCAATTTATATTCTGAAAGTAAATCAAAAAGATAATCTCTACCAATTTTTATATTGTGAGATTGAAGAGTTGGTTTTAGTAAATGAAATAATTTTCTTGTACCAAGTCTGGCAAGTTGTTTTCTAATGGAAATAACTTCTTGAAGAATTATGTCATCACGGATACTAATTTTTTGCTTAGTCCATAAATGGTCATAAAAAGCATGTCTAGTTTTGCCAAACAGTTTGCAAAGCCTTCCGATCCCTATTTTAGGATTGTCTTGTTTTGTTTTAAGGACTGCTTGGCACCAGACTTTTTTCTAATATCAATGTTGAGTTGTTCTTCTGCAAGATCAATAAGTGTATTAAGAGCCTTGATTTTAAGCTCAGCTTCTTCTAAAGCCTTTTCCAAAGCTAGTTCGTTTGAGCCTATATTTTTAGTTAGATTTTTAGACATCACTTGTCCATTTAACTCACAAAGTTGGTCATTTTCATTTTTAAATTGAATAATCCAATCTCTAATTAATTTACTGTTTTTAATCCCATATGCATCTTGAACTTCTTGGATGCTCATTCTTCCTTGCTCAATGGCACTTACAATAGTACGTTTTTGGAGCTTCGAATAGCTTTTCCGCTTGATATTGTCCTTGTAGTGAATTGATCCGTAATCTTTCATCCATCTATCAATAGATCTCTTTCCTAATCCATATTGGTCTTGCAATTCCTTCCGTGGGTGTCCGGATTCAATATCGCTAACGATCTTTAAGATTAAACGCTTGTCATATCGACCTTGCTTTTTCCTGGTTTGTGCATTAAATTCCTGATCCTTTTGTACCATAAACAGTTTTTTTGTGTATAGTTTTTTTAGGACGGGTCAAGCTCAAATAATGTAGCTCGTCCACTTATAACTTTAGCTATCAATATTAAAATTTTTAAAAAAAAAACAAGACAGGCCAAATCATTTTTGCATAAAGAAATTCGTTTAATTAATTCACGCAAACTGTTTTTGATCATAGTCAAAAAAGGCAATTCATTCCCATTTTACCTCATATATCCAAAAATATTAGAATCCTGCACTTAAAGTGTGGCTTGGAGGATACCAAACCTACCCCAGCGTCGTGGATACTTGCTGGAGGGTTGTGCCAAAGTTCATGTGAGACTATGGATACATTCATTAGCACAACACTTAAGTCTGGGCATACGATAGATTACTCAAGTGATTTATAGAGCCTATTTAATTCAATATATTTTGGCGTAATGTAGCCGCTACCTTGAAAGGTAAAAATTATTGAGGTACGCAATGACTCCCCTACTCCTCCCCCATAAACGGGTAAGTATAATCCATCGGAGGATTAAAGTTTTCTTTGATGGTTCTTGGTGACACCCATCGGATCAGATTGAAGACCGATCCCGCTTTATCATTCGTACCTGAAGCTCGGGCACCACCAAATGGTTGTTGCCCTACCACGGCCCCGGTAGGCTTGTCATTAATGTAGAAATTCCCTGCAGCGTTTCTGAGTTTCTGACTGCTCATTCGGATGACCTCTCGATCCTGCGCAAAAATCGCTCCCGTCAATGCATAGTCTGCCGTGTTATCTACTAGCTCAAGGACTTGATCATAATCTTGATCTTCATAGACATATATCGTCAGTACCGGACCAAATAGTTCTTCGCACATGGTTACATATTTAGGATCCGAAGTCAATATAATGGTCGGTTCTATAAAATACCCTACGGTCTTATCACAATGTCCACCACACAGGATTTTGGCATTCGTATCTGCTTTGGCCTGATCGATGTAAGACTTCAATTTGTCAAACGCTTTTTCGTCGATCACCGCATTGATGAAATTTCTAAAATCTTCCGGACTTCCCATTTTCATATCCGCGATGTCTGCCAGTAATTCGCGCTCTACATCCGGCCACAAGGTCTTCGGGATGTAAGCCCTGGAAGCGGCACTGCATTTTTGGCCTTGAAATTCAAAAGCTCCACGCGACAAAGCCACAGCCACTGCTTTGGCATTTGCGGAAGGGTGAGCTAAGACGAAATCCTTCCCCCCTGTTTCACCAACCAGCCTTGGAAAAGACCTGTAGAGGCTTAAATTTGAGGCTACCGTGGCATTTATAGAGCGGAATACTCCCGTAGATCCCGTGAAGTGTAATCCGGCAAATTCCCGGTGTTTAAATATTTCACCACCTGCCGTAGATCCATCCACAAAGACCAGATTAATGACCCCCGGTGGCAAGCCCGCCTCTTCGAGGATTTCCATAATCAGCGATGCGGAGTAGATTTGTGTTTCTGCGGGTTTCCATACGATGGTATTGCCCATCAGCGCAGGAGCACAAGGCAGATTACCGGCTATAGACGTAAAATTAAATGGTGTCAAGGCAAATATAAATCCTTCCAATGGGCGATATTCCATCTGATTCCAGATCAAAGGCGCGGATATAGGCTGGATCTCATAGATCTGTTTTAGAAAAGCCACATTGAATCTCAGAAAATCACAGAACTCACACACCGCATCAATTTCTGCCTGAAATATATTCTTCGATTGGCCCAACATGGTCATGGCATTAGTACGCGCACGATAAGGACCAGCGATAAGATCAGCAGCTTTGAGGAATATGGCAGCCCGATCCGACCAAGGCATCATTTCCCAGGCTTCCTTTGCAGCCAAAGCCGCCTGTATGGCATCATTGACCTCCTTCGCACCTCCCTTGTAATAATATCCCAAGGTATGATTCAATTCATGAGGTGGAAATATTCTCTTGCGTACATCTGTCTTGATGCGCTTTCCGTTAATGGTCATCAAGACCTCTAGTTCCTTGGATTTAAGAGCTGCAAGTTCCTTTTTGACCGCTAATTTTTCCTTAGATCCCGGACCGTAAGGCAGTATAGGTTCATTAACCGGATTAGGAATGTGGTGGATGATATTACTCATATTCTTTACATTTAGGCTGCAAAGAAACGATCATTTTTTGACACTGACAAGATCGGGTACAAAAGCAGAAATATCCCCTCCGCCCAGGATCAACTCCCGCACGATGGTAGAACTGATGTGACTGAGTTCGGGTTTCGCAATGAAGAATAGCGTTTCCAGATCGGTAGCTATCGTATTGTGGATCTGCGATATGGTTCTTTCATAATCGAAATCCGTAGCATTTCGGATTCCCCGGACCAGATATTTGGCTCCCACTTTTTGACAAAAATGCAGGGTCAATCCTTCGAAATGATCCACTTTCACCTTGGGCTCATCCTTGAAGATCTCCTGAATCCAACGTATCCGTTCATCCAAGGAAAACAAATTCTTCTTTTGAGAATTGATCCCGATCGCCACAATGACTTCATCAAACAATGGCAACGCCCTTCGAATAATATCGATATGTCCGAACGTAATTGGATCATAAGACCCGGGTATGACTGCAATTTTCACCCCACAAAATTAAGGTAATAATTTGGGATAATACGATTACACCAATAAAATGATCTTTTAATGTTTTGGGCGTTCCCTTCGGGCGGGCTATCCGCTCATAGTCCTCGTCTCATCTCGTCTATACCTGTCTCGTCGAAGTATGAGACGAGACGGGCTATCCGCTTCTATCCCTAACGCAACCGAGAAACTCTGCAAGATAAAATCAAACCACTGCTAGACTATTTTCAGAACT
Source organism: Candidatus Defluviibacterium haderslevense (assembly GCA_016712225.1). Taxonomy (NCBI): domain Bacteria; kingdom Pseudomonadati; phylum Bacteroidota; class Saprospiria; order Saprospirales; family Saprospiraceae; genus Candidatus Defluviibacterium; species Candidatus Defluviibacterium haderslevense. The sequence continues at coordinate 4,846,812 of JADJRL010000003.1, forward strand.
TCTTACTCTCCTCAAGTAAACATAATCTTCCATTAAGCAAACTCGCAAATTAAATCCTATGTAAAATACATGTTAATTTGTAGACAGAGAAATTTGATCCGGCCTTAAAGGATAAGCCGTTAAAAAATGATGCAATGAAACCGTTAAAAATTCAAAACTGTTTGAGCACAACCAAATGCTAAAAAAAGAACAGGAATGCGAGCTGAGCAAGTGTAAAGCCAAACAAAAAGAACAAAAGGTCAATGGCGAGTTTTTTGAATTTAGGTTTCATGGAATCATTTTAGGCTTAGACTTTACAGCCTAGAATTTTTGGTTCTTTTTTTTCATGAAAAAAGAACAATAAAGTTTTAATTAAATCGAAAATTATTTTTGAAGGATTACCATCAAACAAATTAATTTTTCAACTAGATTTCTAATTGCATAAAACGAAGGTCTATGAATTGAGAGTAAATTTATTATTCGTTTCCCATCAACATAAACATTTATCACAAATTAAATCTTTCCTTGTCTATCTAAACAAACACTGTTTTTGGTTAACCAATTAATGAACAAGTAGAGTAGATTAAAGCACAATAATATTATCAATGAAACAATGGTTTTGTTAACTTAATCTCGAAATAAGTTTTAAACAAGTATATTGAATCTACTTTTCCATTTCGAATTAAAGTATTACTCCTAGTGTACTGCTTGAGCCCTTCCCTAATTAGATAACTGAACGATTCCATCGAGTTCTTCAGACGAGATGGATAAAGTGTGCCAACACTTTAAGTGATGGAACGCGTTAGCGAATATTGGGTTGGGATGGGTTCTAAAACCTCATCAAGGGCTCTAAAAGCTCGACTTGGGTTCCATATTAAATCCTGTAAAACAAATCATAATAAAAATAAAACTCACCCCCCCCTACACCTTTATCCTAAACGCCTGCAACTTCTCATTATTATTCGCCCCAATAATTACAGACTTATCTTTAATCTTGATGATCCGCATTTCACGAAGATCATTAAACAATTTTAGTCCTGATACCGGATTCACCAATGGTGCATATTGCCCACCTCCGACATTGAGTAGTATTTGGCCTACGCTGGCGTCATTCCGCACCGTCTCTACTTCGCGATTGTAATAATTTCCACCCAACAATATATCTTTCACACCATCCTGATTGAAATCATAAAACGCGATACTTTGGACCGTAGATATTTGTGCTTCTGCAGGTAATTCTATTTTTGTAAAACTACCATCTCCGTTATTCATGAGTATGATGCTGTGAAACTCAGTAGCCATTTTTTGTACGGTGCCATCCATTTTTCCATCGAGAATTTCTTCCAGTGAAGCTTTGGCAAACTGATCATAATTGGAAAATTTCTCAGAAATAAAAGGCATCTGTTCAGAAGAACATTGTCTTCCGCGTACTGGAAATAAAGTACCATCAGGATCTCTTGAAGCTAAGTAAGTATCCCATGTTCCATTTTGATCAAAGTCATTTAAATAAACATAAAAGGGCTTCACCATGCTTGCTTTAAACTTGATATTCGTACCTAAATTTCCAAGGACCAAATCTTCATTACCATCACCATTCAGATCGCATTTCTGGATCGTATTCCACCAACCAAATAAACTGTCGGTTTTATAAGATGCAGATTTTTCTTTGAATGAAGATTTCTCATTGATAAATATTCTTACCGGCGACCACTCTCCTACGATAACCAAATCTTCATCTTTGTCCTTATCCAAATCAATCCAACAAACATCTGTAACACATTCAAATGGTTTCGCTAATTCAGGAATAAACGCTTCGGTCTTATCTTCAAAATTTCCTTTGTTATTGATCAGTATTGCACTGCGTTCTGACACGCCATATTTTCCGGGAATCAAACGACCGCCAACAAACAAATCCAGATCTCCATCCAGATCTATGTCTGAAGATCGTACAACTGATTTACTGAAATATAATTTAGGTATGCGATCAGTAGCATCTGTGAATACACCTTTCCCTTGATTCAAATATAAATGATCGCCATATAAATTGGAACCCGTAGGAAATTCATTACTTCCGGACGCAGTATAGATATCCAGATCTTTATCGCCATCAGCATCAAAAAAATGCACATCCAAAACTTCACTGGCTTTGTATTTCATCCATGGATTTGAAGTAGAAGGCACAAATGATCCTGCCGCATTTTGAATGAGTAACTGGCAGTTGGAACCTGCTGCGCCTCCCAGGAATACATCATCCATTCCATCACCACTGACATCACCGGTTTCAAGTGCAGGTCAAAGCGTGGATTGTTTATAAGGGATCAATACTTCTCTTTTGAAATCATTATAGCTATTCTCTGCATGAGCTGCATTTTTAAAACATTCTTCAGTGATTTCATCCGTGAGTATAAAAGGTACGATTTGAAGTAATTGTTCTTCCATTGTTGTAGTTGCATCTTTCTCATACAGTGTCGTCACCGTATTTTTTTTGATGTTGTCGACGCGCATGTATTTACCACTTGGCCAGCGAACAAAAATAGAATCCACATGATCGTAATCCCCAATACCAAAATGTAAAATCGGTTCTGAACAAGACATATATCCTCGGGCATTAATGATTTCAGCCATTTGGATTTTGCCCTCACCATAAGCTGCAAGAACCCGCGCACCGAATGATTTTAGATTTTTGCCTTCACCGACCAATTTGATTCGGATACCATTTCCAATATGTTGTTCTATGGTTTTATTTTGATAGACAAAAGCTTCTTCATTCATATTATTAACCACCATATCCACATCTCCATCATTATCGAGATCGGCATAACAGGCACCCTGAGAAAATGTTGGTTCGTCGAATCCCCAATCCTTGGACATGTTCGTAAAATGCAAACCGCCGTCATTTCTGTACATATAATTTCTCAATGGAACAGAAGGTGCTTTCTCCATAATTTTTAATCTCGAGATACTCTTATCCTGAAATGCTTTAACAGCATAACTATTGAAATCTCTGTTGCGGATATCTTTCAATATTCCATTCGCAACAAAAAGATCTTTATTTCCATCATTATCAAAATCGGAAAAGAATGCAGCCCACGACCAGTCTGTTTTCGCTACACCTGCCATTTGTCCAATTTCACTAAACAAACCATTGCCCTGATTCAGTTGCAGGGTGTTAAACATGTATTGATAATTATTTCCGGCATTCACGATTTTCCAAAAATTTTCAGAACTCATGCCTGCCATATTGGTCTTATTCCTATAATGATCTTCAGGGGTCATGTCTGCAACGAATATATCCAGGAATCCATCATTATTGATATCCGCAGCATCAGCACCCATACTAAAATTACTGATGTGTCGTAATGCATAATTGGCTACATTGATAAATGTTCCATCGCCTTTGTTGATGTATAAATAATCTCCGTATTCATAATCATTCGCAACATAAATATCCGGAATTCCATCATTAAAAAAATCACCGATCGTCGCACTCAGACCGTAAGCAAAATTTTGTATTCCAGCTTGTACGGATACATCCGTAAATGTTTCATTTCCATTATTTTTATACAGGTGATCGGAATATTGGAAATCCGGTTTATTCGTTGCCATGAGTGCATTTCTGGTTGCTGTGTGGTTGGGTGGTTGGTTAACCACGTATAGATCCAAATCCCCATCCAGATCATAATCAAAAAAGGTGCCCTGAGTCGAGAATCCGGGATCATCTACGCCATATTCCTTAGCCTTATTCGTGAAGGTATTATCCTTGTTGTTGATGTACAGTTTATTTCTTCTCAATTCCGGATCCAAATAGAAACTATTGCAGATGTAGATATCATCCCATCCATCTGCATTCACATCCGCTATCGTAACGCCGCCCGACCATTCATTACCACCTTCAATACCGGCAGACTTAGAAATGTCGTCAAACTTGAATCCGCCTTTATTCAAATATAATTTTTCAGGACCCTGGTTAGAAATAAAAATAAGATCTTGAAGTCCGTCATTATTCACATCCAATGCAGCACATCCACCACCTGTATAAATCCCATCATAAATCAAGGCATTCAATTCTTCAGTCTCGGTCAACTGGTTATTGAATGTGATTCCGGTAGCACTACTTTTTAATCGTTCAAAAAGTGGTCCTTCGCTGGTTTTTTTTACTTCCTGACCCTTTTCTTGTTTGCAAGAAGTAAAACTGACTAACTCAAATATGGAAAATATTAAAATAAAAATAATATTTATTCTGTACAACTTCACGGTTTTATTCATAATCTCGCCTTAATTATATATTACAAATTAATATTGTATTAATTTCTAAAAGAGGGCTAAATTACTTGAATTTCAGGACTTTTTACCTTATTTTTAATCACATGTAAGCCTTATGTTCGATTGGGTATTGGTAATCATTAAAAACATTAATAATATTTTATAAATAACTGGACAAGCTAAATAACACCAATAACAACTCAATTAACCCTTTTTGGCATGTCCCTAATCCAACAGAAAGAATATATCATCCTTTTAGATCATATTTCGTACCACTCAGAACATTAGACCTGCGAATCAAGGTCACACAATTATTGCATTCTATTTTTGCAGAGGTGTATTAATATTTAATATATCAACCAGAGGTAAATACAATAAACTTTCAAAATCATGATGAAAAAACCATTACTCATAATCTTTATTTTAATTGTATTCAAATGGCATGCAGTTGGTCAATTAAATACACTTGAAAATATAGATCAATTGGATAAAGGCGGTTTAAAAAAGACTTTAAAAAATTTCATAAAAGATTTCTACGATTTTGGTGATCCCTTTCAAATGGGTGGCGGCGTCTCATTAAATCTAAGATCATACAATAATAATGGTGCACCATTGCGTCAGGATCCATTCTTCTATACTTTGGGTGCGAATCTGAATTTTAAAATCTATCAGATTGATATTCCTTTTTCCATGGTGATGACTGCAAAAAATACCAATAAATCCTATCCAAGTCTGTCAGATATGATCAATTCCTTAAAGGATCAGGCAAAATCTAAAGTAAATGGCTACGCGCGTTTTGGTATTAGTCCACAATATAAATGGGCCAAATTGCATATAGGCCATCGCTCGATGAATTTCTCGAAATACACCATGAGTAATTTGAATTTTTTTGGCACTGGCTTGGAATTAAATCCTGGCAAAGTAAGATTAAGTGGTATGTATGGTCGATTGGCAAAAGCAGAGCCCATCAATCTTTCACTGACTTCCCCTAATCTTCCCATTTATAAAAGAATTGGGTGGAGCACCAAACTTGGATATGGAGACGATAAGGCATCAGCGGATATCATTGTATTCGCAGCAAAAGATGATGAAAACTCTATAAGTATTCCTGCTGTATACCCTAAGCAAAAAAGTCCTGAAGCCAATTTTGCTGTAGGCATTCAATTGCAAAAATTGCTTTTAGAAAAAATTAGACTAAAAGTAGATTACACCAGAAGTGGTGTCTCACCGAATACCTTAGATGCAGAATCTGACAAAAAGAGTCTTACGAATTTTTTATTAAAACGTAGAAATACAACTTATTATGGAAATGCTTTGGAGGGATCCGTATCCTTTGAAGGCAAAAACCAAAATTCAGGATTGTCCTTTAACACAGTGGATTCCAAATTCAAAACATTTGGAGCTTATTTTTTTAATACAGATGTATTCGATATTCAAGGTTTTACTCATTTTGGTCTTTTTCAAAGTAAATTAAATACTTCCCTCAAACTGGGAATCCAAACCAATAATCTAGACGGTGAAAAACCCGCTACAACAAAAAGATTGATCTATGACATCCAAACCGGATGGGCTGATAAGGCTTTTAGTGCGCAATTTAATTACACGAATAATTCATCCACTGTAAGTTATATTCTCAATCAACAATTGGATTCCTTGAATGCAGTTGTGGTCACAAAAGATATAGGTGCGAATTTGAATTATGTAATCCCGTTTAAAAGTGATCATGTTCACTCCATAAGCCTCACTGCAAATATTCAGGATGTCAGTGATGATATTGAAAAACCCAATCGAATTTCCGTATCAAAACTATTTCTGATCAACGCAGGATATACACTAAAAACCAAATCTAAGTGGCTGTTCGGCATCAGAATCAATCACACGAAAAATGAAGTTCCACTTACGGAAGTGACCCGTTTTGGTCTGGGCGCATCTGTTCAAAAATCACTGCTAAAAGAAAAATTATCTTTAGGCTTCAACAGCAATTATTATAAAAATAATAATTCCCTAAAACAAAAATCTTCGAATACCATACTGCAACTCACACTAGGTGCAAAACTATTTAAAGGCGCATCGCTACAATTTGCATATGGCATATTACGCACTTCTTCCGATGTGACATCAACATTTACTGAAAGCATAGGTAATCTTGGCTTACAATATCAATTTAATTATAAGCCAGCTAAGAAAAAATCAAAATCCTAAATTCAATTACAAATTTTATCAGTACCAATAGATATGAACAAGGTAATCTTTTTATTTTTTATATTCTTAATTCAAACGGCAGGCATTTATTCACAACAAGTTTGGCCGGTTCAGGTGACAGGATCTATCATTCCACCACATTCATTAGATTTAAAAGTATATGGCAATGATCGTTCTACTGATTTAAATTTTCAAGTATTACTGAATGATCCGGAAGAATTGGCATTACAAGTTATTCCCATTTTAACCATCGAACAAAATGGAAATGTGATCTATCAGACGGATATGAATTATAGTACTAATCCAATTACGCTGAATCAATTTTCATCCTATTTATTAGATGGTGCCGCATTAAATCAATACCTCTCTGCAGAAGCATTAAGCGGAAACAATGGCATTGGAAAAGGTGCCACATTAATACCGGAAGGATTTACCCAGGTCTGTCTTCAGATGTACGGTGTGGACAGAACAGTTCCCGTGTCGAACAAATTTTGTGTTTCAGGGAATTTCAGATTGAACCAAGCCCCACAGCTTATCAAACCTTCCTTCAATGATATTATTAAAATGCCTACTGTACAAAACATGATATTCTCTTGGATGCCGATGCATTTAAGCAGTGGGAATCATCCGGGAGCTGTAGAATATGTATACGAACTTGTGGAACTACCAAGAGGTGTTATGAATGCTAATGACGTATTCGAAAGCGCTCTGAAAATATACAGTACAACTGTTATGTCCACATCATTTATTTACTCACAGTCAGAACCCGTATTAAATCCAAATACTTATTATGCCTGGCGCGTGACAGCAAAGAGTATCATGTATCCTACAAGCCTGTTATTTCAGAATGAAGGTAAGAGTGAGATCTCGATGTTTATGATGTATGATGTAGACGCGCCGTCGACAGTGTTAAATCCATTTGACAATCCTGCGCCGAGAGGATGTTCTGTGTACGAAACCAGTTATGGGCCCATCGCCAAAGCAGATAATGAATCCATGATGCTAGGAGCAAATCAGGAAGTAAAATTAGGATTTTTCAAAATGAAAATCACAGAAGCAATTGGAGATATTCAAAATGGATATTCGGGCAAAGGAATCGTGTATTATCCCATGTTAAGATCTTCACTTGAACTTGAATTTAAAAATATTAAAGTAAATAAAGAAAGTAGAGTGTATGAAGCAGAAAAAATAAATGCTCAAACCAGTCCTGAACTTAATATCCCAATAGATCAGATAGATGGTAATAAAATCAAAAATTATATTACCAATGAATTTACAGATCATGTTTATTCTAAAATAACTGATCAAAGTATAGTTGCCAAACTCCCAGAATCAAATTCAAAAATAAACGCCTTACCCTTAGCCCTAAGTAATGAAAAATTTCCAGATGAATTAAGCTGTGTAACTGGCATTTATTTTACACCTACCAATGCATATCTGAACCTTATTTCTAAAAACAAGAATGGGGACATTTATGCAGCTACAGGAATTCAAACAACGCCATACGGTGTAAAATCTGATGCGCACTTAGTTCCGATTATTATCTCAACAAAAACAGAAAGAAGTGATAAAATCACAGAATCCATATATTTTGGTGGACTAGCCTCAGAAGGATCTAAGATTTTTTGTGATTGCAAAGGTTATTCTTCTGTCAAAGCAAAATCAGCATTAAGTATTTCTCCTGAAATTATCCATGAAGTCAACAAAATATTACCGATAACTTTAATATCTGAAAAAACAATAACAAATCTTAATACGCATATTGGAAAAGTAAAACTGAATGCTGACTTTGAAATCAATGGACTTCCAGGCTTTACGTTTAGTTCAAAAAATGCTTGGTTGGATCTTGATCAAACGCAACAACTCAAAATTAAAATTCCACCTGGTTCAAAATTAAATAATCCAACCGGTCGAGGTATTATCATTGAAGACATTGCAGTAAAAATTCCAAAGGACTTTAATTTTATATCACCTGCAACTGATTTAGAATTAGATAAAGGCAATATTGTAATTAATGAAGAAAAATTAGAATCAGGCATCATGTACAAGACTGATGTTTTGAGTTTAAAAGAGGGCAAGATTGGTACCTGGGCTTACAGTATAGATTCTTTAATTTTGAAAATCAATAGTGAGAAAAAACCAGAATTACAATTTAATGGTGATATGAAAGCACCATTTTTTGAAGATAAGTTTGCTTATAGAGCCCAATTTGAAGATAGAAAGTATAACTTTAAAAAAATACATGCCATAGTGAATCAATCTAAGTTGAATATGGCCATGTGGAAAGCAGAATTCAACTCAAAAGAGAACTCAATGCTAGAAGCCAAGCTCATACAGCAGGACAATGGAGTCTTACTGAGTCCTAAATGTTCTTTTGATGGAGACTTAAATATAAAACTTACAGATCAACAATTCAGAGATGCAATTATCAATCAAAACAAAGGTATTACCATTGATGAACTTAAAAAGGCTCTCAAAATTGAATCATTATCTTTTGATTTATTCAATCTTAGAATTGAAGGATTGAGCTCTGATCCTTTTAAAGAAATGGGCAAAAGATATTCAATTAATAAATTGGATAAAAAAGCTGCTAAACTAATTATTGGCAAAGAAGAAAATAAATTAACAGATGCTTCTTTTCAATATGAAGTGAATGAAAACACGGAAAGACTTGGATTAAAAATAATTTTAGTTAAAGGCCAAAGCAAAGTCGAACTTATCATTTGGTCGAAATCAAAGAACAATGAATTTGAATTTGAAGGCATTGAAGTTAAAACCATCGATCAGAAATGCAATTGCTCTGCAATGAATGTTATTCCAACAGAAAATGAATGGAATGAAATAATAAGAAATTATTATAACCATAAAATGAGTGCAAACAAATCTATACCACTTAATACAAGTGGCCTTTTAAATTATAACAAACAAATTGATCTTGCTTATATTGAAGAACTAGAAATGATTGGAATAAAACAGAATGCCATTTCCTGGTTTCCCGCCTCTGTTGATGAATCTGTAATTTACATTCCTTTTCTTAATAAGTATTTACAAATTGAAAAAGACGGAAATGAGTATAAAGGCAAATACTCGAATCCCAAGTTTGGGAAGCCAAACATTCCATGGGATTATAAGTTATTTGATCAATTGGAAAATGCTTCCAATGATACTATAAATTTACCTCTAGTAATTTCTGAAGACCTTTGGTCTCAGTTTGGATTCAAAAGTGCTTATGCTTTACCTAATAATTTTAAATTATACATTTCTGAGTTCAAATCATCAAGCAATAAATTAGAAAATGCAAGTATTAAAATTAATTTGGTAGGCTTGCTGGAAATAGATGGCAGGAGCAAATTTATAGAATTCAGCTCCTTGATAGATATTCCAATTGGCCCGACTAAAGTATCTTTAAAGGATATAATGCTACATTTAATACAAGACACAAAGTTAAATGACAACATTATTTTTCTTACAACGATAAAAGATGGAATTGCTGATCTAAGCACTGAAACAGGAAGTTTCGCAAGGTTAAGCTGCGAAGAAGGATTAAGTAACTTTAATTTGCAAGGCAATTTTGTGAGCTCTATCTGGACGATTTCTGATATTTCTAATATTAAAGAGCCAACTTCGCCCATTAATTTAGGATTTAAACTTACTGAAGATCGTATTGAAAATAACAATAGCTTATTAACTGATTTCATAGCCCCAATCAAATCAACACGAAAAGTGGATGGAGAATGGAAGCCATGGAAATTTGCATCATCAGAAGATCAGCACATTGTTTTTACTCCCGGAAATACATTTGAAGCCTATCTTGACTTTAGTCCAACGAGATCAGAAGCGGCTTCAACTAATTCCAAAAACTATATGAATCAATTTCATATGGAGTGGATGAATAGTGAAGGCTTTACAGGAATACTATTTAAATCCATGCAGATGGATATTCCTATTTTAGAAAGAAAAAGAACCATTGATAATTCGACTATAGAATTTTTTATGGACACCATCTACAATGCTTATTATGATTTAAGTGGAAGCAATTTTTTTGCAAGTTATCAAGCCATTAATGAAATACCAGTTTCAAACAATGCAAGACTAGGAGGTTGGAGATACAAAGTAGATACACTTTCTTTTAATATAGAGAACAGTTTATTAGATGAGAATAAATTAATTCTAAAAGGCAATGTAAAACTTCCTTTAGTAAAAGATGCTCCAGAAAAGGATAGTGAAAAATGGTTAGAAAACTACAATGATCCATGGGTGCCATTCAAGTTAGGTGTTGAATATAACAGATATGATAAGGCTCCGAATATTCTTGGTTTTGTAGATAGTATAGAAACTCGTATTTTTGAATCAGCACATATAGACAATTTAGGATTTAAGCTAGAAAAGGAGTCTAATGTAGAATTCTATTATGATAAAATTGCTAAAAAACTGAAAGGTCGAGCCAAACTCAACGGACGAGGAATATATACAATTAAGAAATTAGATGCAAAGATTCCAGTTTTTAAATTTCAAGATATCAATCTCAATTATAGTAATTCAGGATTGTGCAAAGGCGATGGAATGGAAGGAATTGAATCAATAGATTTTGGAACTTGGGGTATATCGCCATTTTCACCACAAGAAATAGCAACTGTAAAGGCAGCAGCAGAAACAAAAACTGGTCAGAATCTTATTTCCAAAGGAAAAGAAAATAAATACGCTAAAAGCCTTGGAAGTAAATTTGATGGATTGAGTAAGCTTGCTGCATTCGAGATTAACATTCACCAACCTAAATTTACTTGCACAGGAAAAGAATACAAGTTAATCGTCGGCTTAGATGTAAGCATCATGAGAGATAAAGACAATCTTACAGAAGCTCAACAAAAAGCTTATGATCAATTTAATCCACTAGAAGCAGCAGAGCGAAACAAAGCAAATGAAGACAAAGCATTAAAACCCATTGAAGAGGAATATAGAAATGCTCAGAAAAATATTCAGACCATCGCTAATGAGAAAAAAGCATTATTAGAGGAGCGAAATCAAATTCAAAAAGAAGGAAAAAAATTGTTAAAGAAATTTGATAAAAATACTCAGGCAGGCAGAAAAAAAGAAGCAAGCAAAATCATAAATAGTGATGCAACGACGGCCGTATTAGACAGATTTAATAATATTAATAAAAAAATAGAAGAGCTCAATAAAAAATACCAAGAATCATTAAAGCAAGTCAAAGAAAAATACAAGCCATTTAAGGAGCAAAAAACGAAAATAAAATCTGCTGAAAACGAACTTGACGCACAAACTAAAGCTTCAATTGCTAAAAATGCGAAGAACAATACATTAAGCGGCAGAGCCGAAAATTTTAAAGCAGACTTCAAATCAAAACTTTCAGAAGCAAAAGCTACAAAAACAGGAGCATTCTCTGCAGGAGGTGATATAGAGGTTAGTTTTACGAATCAAGGCTTTAAAGATGTGGCATTGGGATGTCTTGCTTTAGGTGGTGATTTTGGTCCAATATCATTTAAAGGGGGCATTAATTTATTCAGAGATGAAACAACCGCCAGTACTTTTGATCCGAATGCTGTGCAGAGTGCATGGGGAAATGGATTCTTAGGAATGATAGAATTGAAAGTACTCGATTTAAAATTTAAAACAAAATTCCAAACCGGATCAAAATTTGACAAACCAGATCCCAATAATACTGCTGAAGAATTTAGATATTGGTTTGCTGATCTCAGTTTAAAAAGTAGCCAAGGAATTCCATTGGATAATGCCAAACAATTTTCTCTTACAGGAATTGGTGGTGGTGCATACTATAATATGGCAACTGAGAAACCAAACTTTGATGATGTTAAACAAGAAACACCTAAAGCCAATAACGACCATTGTCAAGTGGCAGGACTTAAGGCGGGAGAGTCATTATCAGGATTGCAGTATAAAGTTGCAAAAGGATACTTTGGCGGATATGTTGCTGCAGAAATTTCACATACAGCCCGTGTTTCGTTGGAGAATATTATCGGAATTGAGATGTCATACATTAAAGGTGAGCTTAAGTTTGTGAATCTTGGAATCAATGTCAATGGATATGCTCTTTATACTGATTATTTTACAAAAGAAACATCAAGCCCGGTTATTATTAAAGGTAATGTAAACTTGAATTTTGAACAAAATGTAAAAGTATATGGAGGCATTGATTTCAGATTGGGAAAGGAAGCGGGACCTTTAAGTATAGCAGCCCCTTCAGATAAGAATTCAAATCCAAATTCCTGGAATCAAATTAAATTCTTATTTTCTGGAAAAGACAACTATGTTCATGCTGGTAGTTGGGGAGCTCCTAATAATTTAGATTTTTACAGAAGTAATGTTAGACCTGCATCAAATCTTAACTTATTATCCGCAGGTATTAAAGCTGATTTATTTGGAGAAGTATTTGCAGGATTATATTTTCAGGGAGGAACCAAAATTGACGGTTTCCCTACTATAAACACATTTTTACCTGAATACAAAGGAAAGATTGTACCAAATCCTACAGATGTAAGTTCTTCAGGTACTAGTTCAGGAGCAATAGCTGGATTTTTGCTAAATGCTAAAATGAAAGGTGGATTTTTATTGGTGTCTTATGATGCCAATGGATTACTTGGAGCTAATCTGAGTGTTTCTAAAATTAATAAGAGTAATTCATGCAATACGGATGGAAGTGCTATTGGTTTTGCAGGAGGGTATTACGCCAGGGGCAATGTATTTGCTAGTATTAAAGCAAATGCATTTTTGGATGTAAACATGCTCGTATATAGTGGCAAATACAGCATTTTCGATAGTAAGATGGATTTTGTGATGGATTTTGGTTTTCCGAATCCAGGATATCTACAGGGTGAATTTAGTTTTAGTTACAGTATACTCGGAGGTCTTAAAGAGGGCAATGAAACTATAGAATTTGATGCTGGAAATAAACCTTGCGTAATACGAGAAAACAATCCAACTACAGGAATAATGATTCATAAAAATCTTCTCCCAAGAGATGGCGCAACAAATATCAAAAATCTTGATACCATACAGGTCGAAACCAGACTTCCGTACTTAAAAGAATTTTGTATAGAAAAAACAAGCGAACAGACCGGTAAACTGCCCAGCGAATATTTAAGATATCGAATCCAGTCTTTTGTTCTGCGTGCGAAAAACAGTAAAAAAATTATAAAGACATCTTTAGTTGCACACGAAAACGAAAATAATTACCAGGTCGTATTGAATGAAAAGCTATCACCTGAGACTACTTACGAGATTGATTATAATTATACCTGGGAAATTTCGAAAGATGGCAAACAAACTTATTCTGTAATCTCAGGTCAAGATGAAAAGGGCATAACAGAATTTACCACTGCTGAGGCAGATGCTGTCATTTCAAAGGATCTTTTGGAATACGCAATGCCAGGTCATAGACAACGTTACTGGAACAATGACTACGGTATTCCATGTCTTAAATTTAAGAAAGATATTTCTCAGGAAAAATTACAAAAGATTTTCCCCAATGATAAGCTATATTTATATTTTGCAATAATTAAAGAACATAAAATGGATGGATCAGTCACTATCCATAAAATACCCATTGAAAACTTTCCTACAGTTGATGATCAGGCAGGTGAAAATATGGACGGATCTGCAGATCAATATAATTCCTATAGCTCGACTAGATATAATTACTTGCAAGCATTCTTTAAGGATACCTTTCAGTTTTATTCTGGAAATAAAGCATTTTTTAAAACATACAATCGCACGTTCGATCAAGAAGATGCTTTAACCAAAAATGGGTACCTTACTTTTTCAAAGCTAAATAAACTTCCATTCAGCAAAGGCTCATTATGCAACATGGTCATATATAGAGCAGTTCCAAAAGACAAGAATCCAGAAGATATTAATGGGTTAATTGAACAGTATTCAGATGAAACTACCCGTAATCAAATTCCGATATATGAGAATTCATTTGGAGTGAGTTTGTATCCAAACTTAATGGAAAAAATGAAAGACATTGTTATAAGTTTTGGAGCAACCAAAGCCTCCATTACGAGCAGCAAAAGATTCTTAGGAAATATAGATGATCAAAGATTTGATGTCAGCTCAGGATTCAACAGAGACGAAATGGAAGCGGTGATAGATAGGTCAATTGCTGACTCATTGGACATAGTACCTCGTAATGCCTACTTGGGAATAAATGGTAGCAAGGAAGGAATTGATTTATATGACATGGAGTATCTGAACTATTTTTCAGTATTAAGCAGAGTAGATAATCTAAGCTTCATCGATTGGATTGAAGATAAAAAAACGAATCAACGTAAAAGTGTGTATGATGTCAATTCCTCCATCGGCAAATCCAGAGAACACGAATTTTATTATAGTTTTATGGATAATGGTTATAAAAACAACGGATTACCAATAGACTATACCTATTTTAGTAATCATCAGGGTATTAATAAATATGAAATTACTACAGAGGAAATCGAAAGTGGCAAACTCCAAAATGTTACATTGGGTACCAATTATGAGAATGGATTTATTTATGATGAATCATCTGACTTTGATATCTATTTAGAAGACGGATTTCAAAGCATTCTTATGCTCAAGTATTTATTGATTAAACAAAAAATGGAGGAAAATGGAAATGGGTCATTCACTGAATTCCCAGAGGATGATGTTCCTCTCTGGTTATCTTACGATTGGATGGATAAAACTGATTTTAAGATTAATTGGCAAGGAAAGTCCTATGACTTTAATTGGGCAGATTATAATACCAGAGCGCTCTACCTCAATGTAGAGACAGGGAGAGGACGCAAGAAATTTAATGGTTGGAAAGAAAGCTTTTTACCAGAGGAAAATAAATTTCTGTTGCCTATCAATCGAAATAAAGTTAAATAATTCATCAAATTAAATTTTGAAAATAAATAAATAAGGATTCAATATGTCGAAGCTAATCATATCAATAGCAATTGTTTGTTCTGGATTTTTAAATGCAAAAGATTTTTTAAGTAATCCTTCTGAGTCTGAAACATATGTAAATAATTTAGGTATAAATAAATTAGTACAGCAAAGATTCTACAAAGACACATTAATACCTAGCAGAACTAAAGCAAATGAAGGTATAGTTGTTCTTGCTAAAGCATACAATGATTCCATAGTCTTAAGATTTGCACCACCTGATTATGCTTTTTGGGTAAGAGCACAGAAGAGTGGATTTGTAGTTAAACGTGGTAAAGACAGCACTAGTCTGAAGCAAATTGCAATTGTATTTCCAATTCCTTTAAAACAAATTGACACTTCCAATTTCTCAAAAGACTCATTTTCATTAATGGCTACCGGTCTTCTCTATGGCAATGTAGATAGATCACAAATACAAGGATACATGAAAGATTATCGCGCTAATCAACAAATTCTGGATATGTCATTGTTGGTTTCCGAGTTTTCTGCCAATGCTGCTCATATCTTAGGATTTAGATATGTGGACAAGGATGTAAGACCAGGAGAAACATATTACTATGAAGTAAGTAATCCTGTGTACGAAAACAAAAAATACAAGGCAAAGACTAAAATCAAAAATGAATATAAATCAATTCGTGCTCCATACCAATTCAATATCAGCACTGGAGATGAGCAATTAACGCTTAGATGGAGCAAGGATTACAATGGTCGTGCTTTTACTTACTATATGATTGAAAGATCAGATGACAATAAGAATTTTTATCCAATTACTGAACGGCCCTTAGTATTCTATCAGTCCGAATTAAGTAAAGGGATTCCTGATTTTTCTTATATAGATAGTTTAAATCTAATTAATGATACTAAATATTATTATAGATTATTGGGTGGAAATAGTTTTGGAGAATTTAGTCCCGCCGCATTGGCTGATGGAACTCCAAAAGATTTGACACCACCAAGTCCTCCAAAAATTACCAATGCATCTTATGACTACAAATCACAACTCTTTAATATCGAATGGGAGAATGACTTTGACAATCTGTCTGCGGACTTTTCATATGCTCAACTCATGGTTGCCCGAAATGAAAAAGGCCCATATGCTGCATTAAGTGAAAAATTAGGGCCCACTGATTTTAACTACATCTATAATTTAGGAACTGATGTGACTGAAGAAATGGAAGGTCCTTATTTTTTTAGAATAGAATGTTATGATCAAAGTGGAAACAAAAGTTTTTCTGAATTTGAATCTGCCTTTGTACCTGATTTTACCAATCCTGCTGTTCCAGATACTCTGATTGGATCTATTGATAGTTTGAGTTTTGTAAATATTCAATGGCCAAAGAGTAGCTCTAAAGATGTACGAGGTTATTGGTTGTATTGGGCAAATAGTCCAGATGCTGAATTTTCACTTGTTAGCCAAACCATACTGACAGATACTACGTATAAGTATTATATTGAAGAAAAGTCATTGACAAAAAATATTTATTATACATTAAGAGCCGAAGATTATGCATATAACAGAAGTGATGCTGCAATAGTCTTAAAATTAAAACGCCGCGATGTGGTTCCACCTATCACTCCTATGATTAAAGCAGCATATACGGATTCATTAAAACTAAAATTGAATATAATTCCCAGCGGAAGTGACGATGTTAGAATTAATCAATTATTCAGAAGAGACATAGATAGCAAGGACACAACTTGGACTTTATTAGACAGCTTTCCTTCAATGTCCATTTATAGTGATCACAAGGCTGTACTTAATACTCATTATGAGTATAAAATGAGAGCCATTGATTCTACAGGAAACATCAGTACTTTTTCAGTTATTAAAGGAGGAATATTAAAAGCTACATCTCAGAATCTAGAAATAAAGGACTTTAAAATTCGTCAAACTAAAAATTCTAATGAAGTAGAACTAAGCTGGAATTTTAATCCTCCTAAAGAACTAAAAGATAAGAAATATAAATTTATAATCTCACGATCTACAGGACAAGATGGTGTAAAATATTATCAGGAATTAAATGCTGAGATGAACTCATATAAAGACAGTAAACTTAATGGTGGTGTCTTATATAATTATGCAGTAAGTGTAAAATATGAAGATGGACTTTCTAGCTTAAACAGAGATATTAAATCATTACTTATCCAATAAATAATTTTAATTATTCAAAAACAGGGAATATGATAATTTATAAATCAATAAAAATTTCAATCATATATAAGTTTATTTTATCTAAATTAAACTTAAAAAGAGGGCAAGTAACTGCTTTTTTATATTTTCGAATGCTCTTCAGACTTTCTTTTGTTGCATTGTTATTACTTAAATTTAGTTTAATTGATGCCCAAACTTTCGTCCCTGTAAATGTCTCTGGCTTTAACCATGACTTGATTGCCAATGGCTCTGGCGGAACCAATCGCGCAGCAGCGACAACAACAATAACTTTTGATGGTGTTAATATCGGAGGAGATAATGTGATGTATTCCAAAGATTTTAGAGGCAATAATAATCCAACTACAGCTCCAATTTATGGTTTGCCAACTAACAGAATTATTAATAGCGTAAACCTCGTCGGCGCCAATTATCAGCTTGCACACTATGATTCCAGTAATGCTTTAGTTTTAAAAACGAATGGCAGTTCAGGTTCTTTGAAATTGGAAACACCTGGAGTTTTTTCAAAAATTGCTTTTCTCGGTTCCAGCGCTGAAGGTGCGTCCACTTTTAATGTAATTTTAAATTTTAGTGATGGGACAAATACCAGTGCTCCTTTTTCAGTTCCAGATTGGTTTGATGGAACTGGTTTTGCAATTAAGGGAATTGGAAGAGTAACAAGAACTCAGGTTCAAACTCAGGGGCCAGATCAATTTACCGGAACTTCTGAAAATCCACGACTTTATGATAACCAGATAAGCCTAAATGCTCCTTTCAATACCAAAATACTAACCAGCATCACTTTTACTAAGACTTCTGCTGGAGGAAGCACCGCTATATTAGCCATCAATGGAATCACACCAGTTAATGCTCCCGCTGCTCCGGTAGCGATCTCAGCAACAAATATAAACGCACCTAATTTTACAGCTAATTGGCGCTCCGTTTCTGGTGCGACTACTTATTATATTGATGTTTCAACCAGTCCTACTTTTAGTTCATTGGTTGCAAATTATAATAATCGAAGCGTTGGAAATGTACAAACTTTGAATATCACTGGACTTCCTTTTTATCCAATTTATTATTATCGAGTCAGGGCTGCTAATGCCGGCGGAATTAGTGCCAGTAGTAATACTATTGATGTTATTGTACAACAATGTCCAATTGGAAATGTCCTTGTCAGTACACAATCCCAAATAGATAGTTTCAAAATTCAATACCCATATTGTACAAAAATTACAGGTCTACTCAATATTACTAATGGCAACGATATCTTTAATGTAAATGGATTTAACAAAATAGATACAATAACAGACCAATTAAATATAATAAATAATTCAATATTGAATAATTTGGATGGTTTTAAAAATTTAAAATTTGTCGGTTCCAATTTTTGGATTGCTGGAAATGGTATATTAAGTTCTGTCAAATCATTTGATAGCCTGGTTAATGTGGGTCATTTATACATAGGAGCAAATCCAAAACTCACTGAAATTTCCGGATTTTATAAAGTTAAAATTTTTCCTCTGATGACTATAGAAAATAACTTGGAATTGGTGAAGCTTGATTGTTTTTCTTCATTGAATGTTATCAATAGCCAACTGACATTTAAAGCCAATCCAAAATTATTAGATATTCAATCATTAGGGGGAGTGAAAACCGTGAATGGTTTTTTGAATATTGAAAATAATACTAAGCTTTCCACATTAACCGCTTTTCGTTTAACAACTTTTATTAAAGACCTTAATATTGTATCTAATCCTTCACTTTTTACATTAAATGATTTAAGTGCTGTTACAAATGTGGATGGGAAAATTCAAATTCAAAGTAACTCGTCCATAAATAACATCTCTGGATTAAAAAATATAAATCCTGCCACAATCAAAGGAACAGGCCTGATTATTACAAACAATACTTCATTATCCGTTTGCAATCTCCCTAACTTCTGCACTTATCTTCAGGGGGCAGGTGCTAGAAGCATCTCAGGAAATCTAGGTAATTGCGTGACGGAACAAGCTGTCATTAATGCATGCAATGCACTTGCAGCTCCGGTAGCATTAGCGGCTACTAGTATTACTTCCTCTGGTTTCACAGCCAACTGGCAAGCAACATCCGGTTCTACAAAATATTTACTGGATGTCTCCACGAGTTCCACGTTCACCACTTTTGTAACTGGATATAATAATCTCGATGTAGGAAATGTGTTGACTTTTGGAATAACTGGATTAAGCACAAGTACCATTTATTATTATAGAGTTAGAGCTAACAATGCATCAAGCACTAGTCCCAATAGCAATGTAATACAACTTACGACCTTAGCTGCCGGACTAACCGCTCCAGTAGCATTGGCGGCTACCAGTATCACAAGCACTGCATTCACAGCCAACTGGCAAGCATCGTCCGGCGCTACAAAATATTTACTTGACGTGTCCACAAGTTCTACATTCAACACTTTTGTAACAGGATATAATAATCTCGATGTAGGAAATGTTTTAACCCGAAACATTACAGGATTAAATGCGAATACGATGTATTATTTTAGAGTGAGAGCCAACAATACTTCAAGCACAAGTACTAATAGTAATGTAATACAACTTACGACTTTAGCTGCCGGACTAACAGCACCAGTAGCATTGGCTGCTACCAATATTTCATCTTTTGGTTTCACTGCTAACTGGCAAGCATCATCTGGTGCTACAAAATATTTACTGGATGTCTCTACAAGTTCCACGTTCAACACTTTTGTTACGGGATATAATAATCTCGATGTAGGAAATGTGTTAACTCAAAATATTACAGGATTAACTGCAAATACTTTGTACCACTATAGAGTCAGAGCAAATAATACCTCAAGCATAAGTTCTAATAGTAATGTCATACTACTTACAACGCTAGATAATTCAATAGTTCCTAAACCTGTCTCGGTTTCCGGATTTACTTATGATATTATAGCCAACGGTTCCGGAGGAACGAATCGCGCTCTCGCAACGACTACGAATGATTTGGGAACTTTTGTATTGTATTCCAAAGATTTTCGTGGAAACAATAATCAATCCACAGCGCCTATTTACGGCTTGCCCGACAACGGAAAAATTACAAATGCCAGTTTGTCGGGATATGATTATCAATTAGCCAACTATAATGGGAACAATGCATTGGTATTGAAGAATTTGAATGACACAGGTACTTTGCGATTGAATGCACAAGATACCTTTACCCATATTTCAATTTTGGCATTCAGTGAAAATGGTGTTTCTGCAGTAACTGCAATAGCATACTTTAGTGATGGCACCAATACCACCATGAAATTTGATGTTTTAGATTGGTTTGGTCAACCCAATTTTGCCATAAAAGGAATAGGAAGAATTTCAAAAAGCAATGATCAATTTGACCCAGGGGAAACAGACGAGAACCCTAGAATGTATAATCATGAGTTTGCATTATCCACTCCATTTGACAATAAAAAACTGGTGAGCATAACATTTACTAAGACATCCACTAGCGGAGGACTGGCCATCCTAGCCATCACCGGATTAGGCCGCGGAAAAAATCCAAGTTGTAACATAACCATTCCCGATGCAAATTTTAAATCCTACTTACTCAGCAACTCGAGTATAAACACTAATGGTGACAGCGAGATACAGTGTGCCGAAGCTGATGCATTTACCGGATTTATGAATTGTCCACTCAAAAATATTTCAGATCTTACAGGAATTGAAAAATTCATCAATATCACTAAATTGGATTGCAGTAACAATAATCTGACGAAATTGGATCTGAGCAAGAACACCAAGCTGAATGAAATACTTTGTGGTGTAAATAAATTAACCTCGTTAAATGTAACAAGTTGTTCAGCGTTAAAAGAATTATATTGCGGAGCAACTAATCTTTCAGCCTTGGATGTAAGCAATAATACCGACCTGACCAAACTCCAATGTCACAATAGCTTTATTACAAAATTAAATGTTTCAAAAAATATAATGCTGGAGCGATTAGAATGTCAGGACAATGAATTGCTGAGTTTGGATATTAGCAAAAATACTTCCTTGATTGAATTGAATTGCAGCATGAATACTTTAGGTTCATTGAATCTTGCCAATGGAATTAATCAAGACATGACCTCTATTGTGGCATTATTTAATCCAGACTTGACTTGTATCAAAGTAGACAATGCAGATTATAGCAATAACAACTGGCGAAAAGCTCCATTTCAATTCGATGCACAGCATGAGTTTAATGAAGAATGCGATGCATGCGATGAATGGAGAGAAAAATTAAATTCAAATTTCCTGATAAGTGCTAATGCTTGCATAGGGGACACCATGCACCTCATTGATTATTCTAATCTGGAACTAGAAAACGATATCACTTTTACATGGGATTTTGGAAATGGAGCTACTTCAATTGAACGTGATCCGGAGGTCATTTATAATGCTCCTGGTAAATATACTATCAGCCTAATTGTTAGTAATTTATCATGTCAAAGTCTGATCATCCAAAAGGATATTTCCATCTTAAGTTGTTTAAATAATTCTAAAAACAATCAAAAATTGGCAATGATATTTCCAACTCCCAATACAGGTGAACCTAAGATTTTTGTAAAATTAATTGAAAAAAGTCCAATCCTTCTTAAGATTTTTGATTCAAATGGTCGTTTGATAAAATCCTATTCATATGACGAAACACAGTTGCTTACAGAGCATATCACAATAGATCATCCTGGTGTTTATTGGCTGGAGTTTATTCATAGAAATGGAATTGAAAAATTAAAAACTTTTGTAATCAAATAAAGAATAGTACTCTTGAATTTATATATTTAAAAAATAAATCTTTGATCAATATTCATATGTTCCAAAAATCGGATATAAAGAGTTACGCTATTTCAAGATATAATTTCAACAAATCGTTTTAAATTTACATAATATTTGCTCTTTTGAAAATTAAAGATTTCATAGTATCCTTCATAGTCCTTTATGTTATGCTTAGGCTGGATGTGTCTTCGCTCGATGCACAGGATTGCAGTGAAGCCTGGCTACAGGAAGCCAAATTTCAATTAGATACTTTTATAATTTCCTACAGACCACAAACAGGTTTAAATTATTCCGACTCCATAAATTCTAAGATTAAGTCTTACAGATTGGAAGATTGTGAAGCGACCTATTGGATTAATTATTACAGAGCCGAGTTGCTTGAATTGAATAATAGACACCAGGAAGCATTGGATATATATTATACTTTATCTTCGACAGCCAAAGAATTACAGAAATGGGACTTATTTGTTTCAATTCAAATTTCAATTGCACGCGTTATGGAAACCATAAACCGTGGAGATGATTGCCTTCGACATTTAAAAATGGCAAAAGAATATATAGACCATAAACAATTATTGAATTTATATGCATTCTATGGTGTGCGTATGTCTAGTTATCAAAGGATATTTAACAGTAAAGACAGTGCTTACTTTTATGCACAACAGGCAGTAGACTATGGTATAAAATATAATGCCCCAAGGCAAATCGCTGATGGATATTATTTATTAGGTATATTAACATCCAATATAGACACTTCCTACTATTTACTACAACAATCCTATAAGCAGTTTTTACTCAATAAAAACTATAATGGAGCCACCTCTATGGCTAAAAATATTCAAAACAAAATTAAAAATACTAAATTTTCAAATCAATCACCTGCTTGGCTTGATACCATATCAAAATACATTGTCCTCATTAAAGAGCACAACTATACTTATCATTACTTACTGAATAAGTATTATGAAGAAATTTCTGATCGGTATTTTTTTAAAAATAATCTGGACTCTGCTTATTATTATTTAAAGCTTTCTAAAGAGCACATGAAACAATCGGATATTAATGTCAATCAAACAGAAATTTCACAAGCAGAAATAGACAATATCACTTCAACCGAAAGGTTTAAGGCCGAAGCATTAACCAGACAAACTAAATTCCAGAAAATACTCTTATCAATCTTAGTCTTAGGTCTAATATCCGCGCTAATAGTAGCCTATAATCTAAATTCAAAAAAAATAAAAATCGAAAAACAAAGAACACTTATCCAAAATCAAAACGAAGAACTAGCTCATTCTTTCCAAAGACAAAGCATGTTGTTGTCCGAAATTCATCATCGGGTAAAAAATAATCTTCAACTTGTTATTAGTCTATTAACACTACATTTTAATAAAGTAAAAGATAATAAAGAATATCAATATTTGGAAGATATTTCAAATAAGGTTAGAAGTATTGCACTTATACATGAACACTTATACCATACAGAACAATTTGAAAAAATTGAATTAAAATCGTATTTGAAGGATTTATTAGAGCATTATTTAGCCCTCCATACATCGGATACTGAATTTGCATATGAGATTATAGAGGACCAAGCTATTCATTTAAATCTTGAGACGGTTATGCCAATAGGTATCATTTGTACGGAACTCATCAGTAATTCTCTAAAATATGGAAGAAGACCGGATCAGATGTTGAAATTGGAATTTAAACTTCAATCCTTGGAGTCCAAGTACATTCTAAAATTTCATGATAATGGCATCGAAACCAATAGAAAATTCACGGATCAAATTAAATCAGGAATGGGCACGTTATTAATCGATAGTATGGTGCGACAACTTCAGGCGCAATCTTCACCCACAATCAACGGAACGGCTTCGTTCAACTTAGTGTTCCAGGAAAAGATCATATCTAAAGTATGAACAATCTAAAAGTATTAATTGTCGAAGATGAAGTATTGATCGCTGAAACGATCCGCATGTATTTAGAAGAACTTAATTACATAGTAACTGCAATTTGTATTTCTTATGATGAAGCCATTGAAGCTTTCCATTTAAACACGCCTGATCTAGTATTATTGGATATTCGATTATTTGGCGCAAAATCCGGAATTGATGTAGCTCATTATTTAAACAGTCTGGACAACAAACCTCCATATGTTTTTCTTACCTCACAGATTGATAAACGAATATTAGATGCAGCTATTCAAACCCTACCCTATGGCTATATTACAAAACCCTTTTTGAAAGAAACATTGTGGGCGAGTATTGAGACTGCATATCATATGTATAAATCTCATATAGGTGAAGATGATTCTATTATTATCAACGATGGCAAAAAGAATCACATCCTTTCCTTGGATAAAATTCTTATGTTACAGGCAGATCATGTTTATACTCGATTTATTATGAATGATCATATTGAATATTTGTGTAGAAACCCGCTACATCATTTTCAGAATAAATTACCCAATACAGAATTTGTTAAATGTCACAGGAGCTATGTAGTCAATCTTCGATATATTAAAAATTGGAATTCTTTTGAATTAACCATGAACAATGGCACAAAAGTTCCAATAAGTAAATCGCATCGAGATCTGGTTTACCAACTGCTAAACAAATAATTATATTACACTCTACTTTACTTTATCTTATTAGCGAAGTAAATTTTGGTATTACTTTATCAACAATTTTCCTGTATCCGACACTTTATTTTCATTCCTTATTTTATATAGGTAAATATTTGCAGGTAGGTTCAAATTAAATTCCGTTATTGGTTTTATTATTGATGCCCTATAAACGATTACTCCTAATAGATTAAATATTTCAATTTCTGTGGCTACACTTTCTTTCATTTCTAAAATAAAAGTTCCACTTGATGGATTTGGGTATATTATACTTTTGTTTTCATGATTCAGATTATCGGTGTTAGTTGCTGCTGTAATTTTAAATGTTTTTGAGCAAATCGTACCATTATAATTTGCCATAAAAGTATAGATCCCCGGAGTGGTTGGCAATTTTTTTGAAAAACCATTAATTCTTGTTTTATTAGCTGCAGTTGACATATAAGTCCAACTGGTAAAAGTTGTTCCATCTGGATTTAGTATACTCATGTTCGCCGTTAATCCTGACATTTCTTCTCTAATAAATATATAGAATTTTGCAAATCCAGGAGCGAGTCCAGCTCCCTGAAAAGGAATTTGAAAGACATCACTTTCATTCGGCGTTTCTGTAGCAGGACAAGCTGGAAAAACAATATCAGTAGTATTTACTGACACCTTAACAATTCCTGTTTCCATATAAGATTTTTGATTAGCCCACCAGGATATAGCATTCAAGGTATTACAATTTCCTGCATAGGGATCTACTCTTGTCGCGACAGTACTTCCTGCCCAAACCTCAAAATGCAGATGCGGACCAGTTGAACTTCCTGAACTCCCGACTATTCCTAGATATTCACCAGCCAAAACAGATTCACCAATGACTTTTTTAGTCAATGAATTCTTTTTCATATGCCAATAATTGGCTTGTGAACCATCAGCATGTCTGATGATCAAATAATTTGCTGTTTGATTATTCGCCGCACAGTTCTTATCAAATTCACCATCATGTTTGTTTATTATAATTCCGGGTGCAGCTGCAATGACTTCAACAAAATCATGATCCATTTTATAAAAATTAAATGGCCAAATAGAAATATCAGTTCCACGATGACCGTCATAAGTATTCGTCCCACAGCTAAAATCCTGTATGGTTCCTGAAACGGTATTCTGATCTACATAGGCCGATATACGATAAAAACTACAATCGCTTAATCCATTAGCAGCTTTCAATGGCCAATTAAATAAGGTAACAGCTGCAGAATTTTCATGGAGTACTCCCTTGGATTGAAGTAATTGAATATTTTCTTTACAACTTTGTTCAATCATTAAATATTGCTCTTCCGAAATGCAAGGATGCTCAGCATTATTGGATGAAAAATTTCCATAGTCTTCATTACTTATTTGAAAACCTGAATTCACTTGACCAAAGGAAATACTTATAAATAGGAAAAACAATAAACACCAAATTAATAACATCACTTTTTTCATAACCCTATTTTATTCTTGTTAAAGGTACTTCGTTTATTGGAAAATATTAGTATTTACTCTTGAATTCTTAAATCTATTACACTTAATCCGACACCGATCATTATGCAATTCTATTTCAATCATTAACCACTTTAACTGTTTGGGTTTCATGTTTCGTAATAAACTGAATTAAATAAACGCCCTTACCAAATGGACTTAAATCATAACTCAATTCATTTAAACCCTTACTATACTCCACTGTTTTAGAGTCAATGACAATTCCTTCGATATTAATGAATTGCATTTTACCAACTGCTGCTTCCAAACCAATAAATGATATTTGGATGGTACCACTTGTAGGATTGGGAAAAATATTCAGTGCAGGCGACTCAAGCTTTCTACTTGTCAAGCTACTACAAGGCAGAGGTAAAGTAAGTTTATTTGGTGCACCGATACCACAAGCATTTACTCCACTAACTGTAATGTCGCCTGCACTATTTCCGATTAATACTTGTATGATATTCGTGTTAGCACCACTTGTAATTACACATCCTTGTGGTACGGTCCATTCATAAGATGTAGCGCCTGGAATTTTTGCAATATAATAATTTTGCAAGGTCCCTGCACAAGGATTAGTCACACCAAAAATTTTACTTGCGGCAGGAGGCGTACCAGTTACATTGATTGTTCTTACTAAACTAGAACCACAGGAATTAACGGCTACGACACTAATAGTACCTGTAGTGAATAATGGAAATGAAATAGTCATTATTGTATCTCCTGGACTTGGATTGGAGTTTATTACAGCGCCTAAAATATTAGTTGTCCATGTGTAAGCGCTTGCACCAATTATTTTGTTTGTCTTGTAAACTGATGTGGTATTGCAATTTGAATATGCTGATCCGGAAATTGATGTTGGAATAGGAGGAACAGAGTTAATAACTAATTTTCTAATCGGACTTAAACCACATTCATTATACATGACTACACTCAAAGTCCCATTTTTGAAAATTGGACCAAACTGTAAAGTTATTTGATTTGTTGCTTGTCCTTGTATAATACTTGCTCCTGAAGGTGCCGACCAGTGATAGTAAGTATTATTTACCAATGGAACAGAATATTGCTTAATTGAATTAGCACAAACTGCACTGCTTTCACCAACTATGGGTTCCGGCATAGGTGGCACCTGATTAACGGTCACGAGCATAGGATCAGAAATTCCATTACAACCATTTTCATCAGTTATAGTAACGATGAATTGTCCTGAAGTAGTGACGTTAATTTGTTGATCAATAGACCCATTATTCCATAAATACGATGTAGCAGGATTCGAACTCAATATAACTGAATTACCTTGACAAAATGCGGTTTCCGAACTTGCACCTATTTCTGCAATGGGAAGTTCATGTACAATTACAGCTGTAACTGGTGATATTCCTATACACCCATTAATATCTGTAATGGTTACTTGGTAATTTCCTGATGTTGGAACATTGATTTCTTGCGTGGTGGCACCTGTATTCCATAAATAAGTAGATGCCAATTCAGACTTTAACATGACATTTTCACCTTGACAAAACGTTGTAGGAACGCTAGCTAAAATAGTTGATAATATTTGATCATTGACTTGAACTGAAGTAACTGAAGAAACAGCTGTACAACCATTTGCATCAGTAATCGTTACAACATAATCTCCAGTAGATTCTACAACAATATCTTGAGTCGTTGATCCATTATTCCACATAAAATGCTCTGCATCATTTGCACTCAATACAACTTGTCCACCATGACAAAAAGTAGTAGGTCCATTGGCTGTAATTGTTGCCTGAATTGGATCTGGTTGCAATACATTCAATGATAAACTTGCTGAACATCCATTATCATCCGATACAGAAACTTGGTATTCATTTGCTGACAAATTAATAAGATTTACTTCAGCTTGGACAGGATTTGAATTCCATATATAACTATAAGTGTTTGGCAGCTCATAACTGACTATAATATTATCTACGGAAGCAGGTGCTTGACTTCCATAATCATAATTGTTTCTCCAACTAAAAACAAGTCGCTTTGAGGAACCTGCAATATTATCTATACCAGTTATTGAATCCGTTGTGTAAGTGGCTTGAGAATGATAGCTTCCCAAATAAGGAGGCGACAAAATTTGAAACAATGGCTGTACAACTTGATCCGCAGGAATTAGAAAAACTCTCATATAATCGACACCTCCCGGAACATTGCTAAACTCACCTTCACCCTTCCAATCAAATTTTATTTTAATGTTTGTTGCACCAGGTGGAAAATAAAAGTCTTTATAAAAATGTACAATAGAGCTAGTGTATGTGTTATAAGTATTGTTCGTGTTATCTTTTGATATGTATATGGATTTATTTCCTCCATTGGAAGTAGCTGTTCCAATAACCCAGTGATTTACTTCAGAACCATTCACAAGATTCCAATCTGAACTAGTCTCCCAATCTTCCTTTATTTCAACTTTGGTTTTAGCTAAAACACTTGCCATTCCATCTTGACCCCCAAAACAAGAAACATTAGTTACATCGCCTTTTAGTTCCAACGTTGGGATGGATTTATAATTGAAATCAAACGAAAGACTATCATTATTTATATACCCATCCTGTAAGTGATTAGGATTAGATATATACATCAAAAGATTATGGTTGCCATTTGCTATTTCAATGGCTGGAAGTGTGACTTGCGTGGATGCATTTGAACCTAGAATACCATTCCATTCATAAAAGTTAAGCACCCCATTATCTAATTTATAATTAATTACAACAGAAGTCAAAACATTAGATCCAAAATTTCTAACATTGACCTTAGGAATTAAATGATAAGGTGCAATACATTCATAAGTATACGTTGTTTGCAATGGATATGAAACTGATTGTATAGCAGCATCGTTAAGTGTCACTGGAGTACATCCATTTGAAAACACATATGGATGATATGCAATCGCTAATAATACGGCCCGAGCTCTGTCTTTTTGACCTTGAGTAAATCTCATATTACCTGTTGTAAAATTTCCAGAATAGACAAAACTATAACTCATGAAATTATATCTTGAATTATCCCATATTCCATTTGGGGTGCACGGATTCGTAAGGCCATAATCTCCTTGTTTATGCGGTGGTGTATCACATACTCGATCACCATTATCTGAACATGCAGTATCTGCTGGCAAAAATGCGGCCCTGGAATAGTTACATTGGTTCCATCACCATTAAAAGTGTGAAATAAATTAAACATATGCCCTACTTCATGAGTTAAAGTAATTTTTGTAGAAGTTATTTACGTTGAAAGAATGACTACCCCATCATAAACAGAACCCGATTGGAACGTTGCATATCCACTAATGTTTCCGCCACAAATTTTACTGACAACCCAAATATTTAAATACGATTCAAAAGGCCATTTACTTAAATCTTTAACAGCTTTTTCATTTCCACAGGTATTATAATACGGATTACTAATACCTCCAATAGAATATTTAGGAACTACTGTTCCATTAACACGATTAATTCCAGTGCTCGGGTTACCATTAGGATCTCTTACTGCTAAACAAAAATTGATTTGCATATCGACACCAGTACCATTCGAATTCCTAAATTCATTATTTAAGGTTTGAATTGCACCTTTTATCTGAGCATCAGAAATATTAGTTCCC
Organism: Candidatus Defluviibacterium haderslevense; assembly: GCA_016712225.1. Lineage (NCBI taxonomy): Bacteria > Pseudomonadati > Bacteroidota > Saprospiria > Saprospirales > Saprospiraceae > Candidatus Defluviibacterium > Candidatus Defluviibacterium haderslevense. The sequence goes on from JADJRL010000003.1 coordinate 4,876,910, forward strand.
GTTCCGATAGCTTCTCCAAGATGTATTACATGAACAACTACAGGCACATCATATATAGGTGATTGAGATCGATAATTCTGTTTTTGCGATTTAAGAATTGCTTTTATCTTAAATTCCATGTCATTCATTTGATTGCGGTAGTGCTCATCATTAGCCATTCTTGTGGCATGTAATACATCAAAACCACAATGCTCTTGTGCATTAAGAAAATAAACAAATCCACTGAACAATATAAAATAAGCAATTGCAAAAATTTTTTTCATGATGATTATTTTTAATATAAATTAATGAAATATTTTAAATTACATGAAATCATAAATAAATCATGTACGATAATAATAAAGTTTAAAGCTTTGAACATGGATAGATATTAGGAAAGCCTTACTTTTCCGTTCTTGGGATTATACTTTATATTGCTTGATAGAAAATGAATTTCTGGTTCAAATATCTATATTAAAAGTATGTCAATATTTTACAATTGACAATTGATAGAATTAACTTTACAACTGGTAGAACACCATTTTTTTTTATAAAAAAGTAAAATGTTGCTTTAAAAAATACAAAAGTAGTTGCAAATTAGAATTGTATTACTCGAATGTCGTCTTATACGGACTGAATTCTTTATTAATCTTACCTTTTAGTATGATCATAGATTTTCAAATTTGAATACTATTTATTTCTTGGTAAACCGACTAATAAATGCCTCTTTTTTACGTTTGGATACTTCTACTTGATCACCATTACTTAATACAATACTACCTCCATCACCCCGGATATATTTTCTTACTTCATTAAGATTGACCATTGTAGAGTGGTGTACTCTAAAAAAGTTATGAACTAAAAACAAATCTTCATATTCACCCAAATTTTTTGAAGTAACAATCTTTTCCCCTGACTTTAAAACAAATATGGTGTATTGACGATCGGATTTAAGATATAGTATTTCATGGACAAAAACAATGGACAATCCTTCTGTTGAAGGCAATGCAATTTGCAAATATCCTGTTTGATCAAAATTTTTATTTTGCATCAAAATTTCAAATTTCTTATTCATCAAATGTCGCTGATTATTTTTTGAAACCTTTGAGATGGCGGCTTTTAGTTCTTCAATATCAATGGGTTTTAGCAAATAATCTATTGCACTAAATTTAATTGCTTTTAAAGCATAATGCTCAAATGCAGTAGTGAAAATGATTTCAAAATTGATATTTTCAAACTTATTTAATAGATCAAATCCACTTTCTTTTTGCATCTCTATATCTAAAAATACAATATCAATGGCATTGTTCTGTACGAGATGAAATCCCGCATCAACAGATGAAGCTGAACCTATTAATTGAACATCAGGGCAATAATCTCGTAAGAGATTCTCTAATAATTTAGCACTCCTAATTTCATCTTCGACGATAATAGCTTTCATCATATTTATAATTCTATGGGTATTTTGATCATTACTTTTGTGCCAGTTGCATTTCCCTGGGAATCTTCTAAATCAATGATGTCTATTTCAACTCTTTGATGAGTACTGTTCTCAATCATATGTATACGTTCTTCAGTAACTTTCATTCCCAAAGACTCATGATGTTTTAATTTAGCTTGATTTATTAATGAAGAATTACGTCTGCCAATCCCATTATCAACTATAGTACAAACAATCCTATTATCAATGTCTTCCAGCTTTATTTCAAGATGACCTGGACTCGTCTTGTTTAATAAGCCATGGATTACAGCATTCTCAACATAGGGCTGCAATAACATGGATGGAATAAAAGTGCTTTCTTTGTTAATATTCAAAGCTACATCAAAATGATAAGTAAACTTATTCACAAATCGCAATGCTTCTAGTTCCAAATAATACGACAACATACTTAACTCAACTTCAATAGAATTTGATTGTTTGTCAGATTTTTGTAAAACAAGTCTGATCAATTTTGAAAATTTTGAAAGATAGTTCAAAGCCTTCTCCTTTTCTGATTCTGAAATCAGTTGTTGAATGGCATTTAAAGTATTAAATATAAAATGTGGGTTCATCTGTGCTCTCAAAGCAGTTAATTGAGCTTAAGCGATCTTCTTATTTACTTCTATTGTCTCTCCTTCTTGCTTTCTAATTTGGTTTACTCGAATTGTGTAAATAAGATACAACAACAGAATCAAACTTCCTAAAATTAAAATTCTAAACCAAGTAGTTTTCCAATAAGGCGGTTCAATAACTAAATTGATTCTAAATTCATTTTTATTCCATTTCCCGTCATTATTTGATGCCCTAATATGCAATAAATAATTTCCAGGAGGCACATTGGTGTAATAGGCAAAACGATTGGTTCCGTTATGGATCATTTCAGGATCAAATCCTTCTAGTTGATATGCAAACTGATTTTTTTCAGGATGGTCATAACTCAATGCCACCATTTCAAAAGATAAAAAATTTTGTTTATAACTTAATAAAATGGTTCCTGAATTGAGATATTCATTCAACAAAGGTAGATCCTTATTGAATATTTTAAATGAGGAAATGCCTACTTCTGGATTAAACTCATTATAAGAAATAGATGTCGGGTTAAAAATATTAAATCCATTTAACCCACCAAAAAATAGTTCACCTGATTTCAAATGCCTTCCGGAACAATTATTAAACGAATTGCTTTGAAGCCCATCATCTGCCGTAAATAGTTCAAAAGAATTTATATCATAATTAAAAGTTACATTAAACCTAAACAAACCTTTTGCTGTGCTAACCCAAATCATATTATGATTGGCCACAACAACTGATTTAATATCTTGACATAATTCAGTAGACCTAACACAAAATGACATTACTGAATCCTGTGATCTATTCCAAAGGTATAATCCACGATTAGATGCCATCCAAATATTTCCTTGAGCATCTTCGGCAAACTGATGAACAATACTTGCTTTAAATTTAGATGAATTAGAAAAATTACTGATAATTTCAAATCCATCACCAAGATGTAAGATACCCGCACGGGTAGTAGAAACCCACATAGTTTTATAACTATCTTCAAAAACCGTACAATAAAAGCTTCTCTTTAGCTTAGCAATATTTGCATTATTAAATTGATTCTCAAAAACTCCATTCAAAGATTTCAACCTACACATTAATCCACTGGTAGCAGCCCATAATTCTCCATTTGATCTAACTATAAGATCAAATACAACTTTTCCAGGCAAACCATTTGTATTTTTTTCATCATATTTATAATGCTTCCAAATATCCTTTTCAGGTAAATAATAATTAAGACCTTCATTCGTTCCAACCCAAAGATGATTTAATGAATCTAATGCTATAGCATAAATTCTATTATCCAATAAAGAATTATTATGTGTTAAATCTTGATGATAACATTTAAATAAATCAGTTTTTCTATCATAGTACATTAATCCACTTTTACTTCCTATCCAAAGATTCGCATTTTGATCTTCAAGGACACATGTAATATCATCTTCACATAAAGAATTTAATTTGCCGGGTTGCAAAATAAAGCTTTTAAATTTTTCTCGATTCGGACTCTTACGATCTATTCCTCTGTTCATTGTACCAATCCACATCATTCCTGATTTATCTTCAAAAAGCGAAAGAATTTTATTGTCGCTAACACTTTTTGGATTAAATGAATCGTGGACATAATGATGCCATTCATGTATGCTTTGATTAAAAACAATCAATCCATTTGTTGAACTCGCTACCCAAATATTTCCTCTTTTATCACACTGCATAGCATTAACTTGCTTCATAGCAGAACTTAAATCAATATTTGGGAGCTCAACTGGAATAAATTGATAAGCATTTGTATCAAATTGAAATACTCCTTTTCCATAAAAAGATACCCAAAGATTTCCTTCAGTATCAAAAGTTATTGGACCTAGATGATTTGCAGTAAACGAATTTATATCAGAGGCATCAACTAAATAACATGTAAACCCAAAATTTATAAGTGAAAATTTATAAAGTCCCTTTAAGGTAGTCATCCATAAAAAGCCATGCTGATCTGCAATCATATCAATGATTCTATTTCTTGCATGAAACTCAGCATGTGTGCCAGTAGTGTCATGTTCGAACCTAGTGAATGTCATTGTAGATTCCTCAAAACGAGCCAAACCTAACCGAGTGCCTATCCAAATAGTTTTATTCTCGTCTTCGACTATACTAAATACATCATTATGATTGATACTACTTATTGAATTACTATGTTGGAAAACAATAAATTTATCTTTCTTTGGGTAGTATAAAATCAAACCTTTAGATCCAAACCATAATCGACCCTTTGAATCTTTAAAAGCACAGTTAATATGACTTATTCCAGTTAAAAGTGTGTCGATTTGAGCTATGGGATAAATTTTGGAAGAATAACCGTTATATTTATTTAATCCATCGTCAGTTCCAATCCATACAAAACCATCATCATCTTGAACAATACAATTTACCGAATTATCTGATAATCCTCCTTCAATATCAAAATGTTGAAAGGCTGCATCTTGATTTTGAGCAAAAAGTTCGAGCTGATATAAATTAACAAATACCAAAATCAAGAAAAATGATCGTGTCAACTTAGATACTGCCTCCTTGGTAAATTCCATTCCTAGCAAAGTTAAACATTTCTAAGATATATACACTCACATAAGTAGACTACAAATTGACAAGTGGTTATATCTAATTGACTATTGGGATCAGAATTGGTATTCAATCTTCACAATAATTAACATCTATATTTATTAGACTTAATGACCTTTTCTCGTTATGCTTTGAAAAAAATATTTCAAAAGTGATTTCATAAAAACAATCTTAGGGAAATGCCATATGATGCTCAGTTCTTCGATAACATTCGTCTCTTCATCCAAAAATTTAAAAATTTTCCTAACATCATTTTTGGTATACATGAGGGTGAATAATTTAGGACCTATATCATTATGATGCTTCAACACATCTAAAAACAAGGTGTCATAGAATCTAAAACGCTTGGAAATAATACCAGAATTTATATTTCTTTTATCCTTGATATTCCTAATGAGTTTCAATGCGTTTCGCTCAGCATTCTTGAATGAATATCCACTTGATGGCTTCACCCAACCACCTGCAGTACCAATGAGAATATGATTCCCATGAGAAAGTGTTTCAAACTGAAATGTACTCATAGGTATGATCCCATATTCTTGATCTACAATTTCATAATGATCTAAATGGAGAATCTCTTTGATGTATCGTTTTAACATAAAGTCATAATCCTGATCTCTCAAGAGTTCCATGTTAAATAATGTAAACTCAATTAAAGCTTCTCGACTATGGATGGGCAAGACATAAAAAAAACTAGTTTCCTCTTTCCATGGCATTCTGTAATCCATCATGGTAAACTGATCAGGATTAAAAAAATCTTGATCTGTTTTAATAACCCAACCTTTGAAATGCTGAAGAATTGGTTTATTTAATTTACTTTCTTGTATAAATTCATCAGGCATCCTACTGTCAAAAACATAAGTAGCTGAATATACATGATCCCTACCCTTTACAAGTAGATCCTTTCTATGAATTACCTCTGATATCTCATCCTGATACCATTTAAATTTTTTAGATTCAAGTAAATTCGCTTTACTATAATTATAAAAATCCAATCCTTGTAACATCTTATATCGGTATGGACTAAGATCAAAATGTTTATACCCCCAATTGGAAAAAAAACTACCATGAGTCCAACTGTGTTTGGTGATATGATCCCATTTTCCGGAACCTTTTTCCCAATAGCACCAAGTGCGATCGTTTACATCTTTATTTGTTTTATCAATAATGACAATGGACTTATCGTCAAAGTAAGCATCATCACGCATAGCTAAAGCTACATGCAATCCTGCAGCACCTGCCCCTATAATCACAATATCACAATGTATTTCAGCCATTAAAAATGTGCTATATTAAAACAAATAAAATTGAAACGCTTATAATTTATATTCACTATTTCCTTATACCTTTTAATGATGATGTTGAAATGATTTTAATTATTCTATAAATTTAAAACATTTGGACATCACAAATAAATTCCAAAATCAACTTACCCCACAAAGGCTTTTTTACCGCTTATCTATGTCAACAGTTCATTATCAATGAAACAAACATCAATATCTGATAATCGTTTAATTCTGATCATTAAATTAAAGATAGCGTGATTACCATGAAAGTATTGTCCCTCTAATATAATCATCAATGTTCATTACGATATAAAACAAAAACAGGTTTCAAAAGTAAATTTGAAACCTGTTTTATACAAAGTTTTTAAATATCTATACTTCTTTTCCGCCGTCAAGACGATCTTGATATTCAAATAATTCTTTCCATTGGCCTTCGGAAGCCATAGCTGCTTGTTTGGACCAGGTACTTGGATCCGCCAATTGATATCGTTCACCTGCTTTATCCAATATCTCTTTGAGTCTCTCCAATGATGTATGGGCTAATTGATTCCATGTCGTGATTCCGGCCTCATTTAATAAATGTTCAATTTTTGGTCCAATACCTTCGACTGCTTTTAAATCATTCAATGCATATTTTTTCAATAATCCCAATTTAATCAATATGGATTCCAATTTAGAATTGGTATCATCATTAATCAATTCTTTACCAGCAGATAGCTTCCTTTGAAAATCAATTAAATCATACCATTTGGAATCTCTTGCCAATGCCGCTTGTTCTGGCCAAGTGGCAGGATCTATAATTCTATACTTAGAATCTGCAGCTTCAAGTAATGATTTAAGTTGATCTGGATTCTGATCGGCTAGTCCATCCCAATCTTCAATACCCTGTCCCTTAAGAAATTCATCCATCTTAGGACCTATACCTTCAATAATCTGTAAGTTATCTTTTACTAAGCCAAGAAATGCGCTTTCAGGAACCTTAGAAGAGATAGATATTAAATGGTGATCCTGATCTATAAGTGCATTTGCACTTGTCAAAGGCACATGTTGTTCTAATGTTGCATCCAGCTGTTCTTTAAGGTCTTTGCTTTCACTTCTGCAGGCCGCTAATTCGCTTTCTAATGCTTGAATTAAGTGGTGATCATGATCTGCTTCCGGAACTGCTTTAAGATTAGCATTATCCTCTGAATCATCAGTTGAAATTTTGGCCAACCACCAGCCTAAAAGGAATGGAAGTAACCATGATAATAATATTTGCCACCAGGCCAAATCACATAAAGAAATTAGTAGTATCATATTCAATTATTTTGAAAATTCTAATTCAGTTCTTCTATTTTTTGCACGACCCTCCTCCGTTTCATTGGATGCAATAGGACTTGATTTGCCTTTCGAACCAGTCTTAATTTGACTTCCTTTTACCCCTTTGTCTATTAAATATTCTTTTATGGCATCAGATCTGGATTGTCCTAATTTCATATTGAATTCATCATTCCCAACATTATCTGTATGACCCATTAATAATACATGTCCACCTTCTTTGACTAGTTTACTAGCTACCTTGTCTAAATAGCTGATGATCTGTTCATTCTTATCCCATTCCGTAGTATTATATCCATGATAAATGATGGCTCGATTTTCAAATTCTTCTACAAGTTTTAAAGGTTCGAAAAGTATCCGGTGACATACTGATAATTGGGTGTGATCTTTAATGTCTTCACCTACTAATTCTGCACGCGTTGTGATTCTCTCTGCAGGAATTTTCTCTGAAAACAATAGTTTAATGGCTTCTGCCCTTGCGATTCCCAAATTTTCAAACTTGGTATTATTCTGTTCTGATGCTTTGTATTGCCCGGTAATAATGATTTGCTTACCATCCCGGGTTAATCGCATCAATGAATCCAAATAAACTGGATAACTATTGCCCAAAACACAGCTGTCGGACTGCCACCCAAAAAGTATAGGTTCGGTATTGCTTATTGGATTTTCAACCAGTACGGGTTTACAACATTCTGTTTTATTGCACGACCATATTCCAAAATAGATCATTAGCAACAGCGCCCATAGCAAAAGTACCAACCATTTCATACCAATCAGTTTATGAATCCATGAATGAGAATTATCTTTTTATCTCTAAAAATTTGTTTAAAGCTAATACATCTTTTTAGATTTAATCCAAATTTTTTAACATTTAATTAAGAAATATTTTAAAACTTTTCTAGCTTATCGATTTGCTAAATATCATATACATCTAATTCAATATTTTATATATTAATCATAATCATGATATGTAATATAAAGTAAACTTTCCAAGCCTATTAAAAAAACACCCACCTCCATTTATCATTTCAATCTCCTCAATTCCTATTAATCATTCCCCATTTCACATTCCGTATTTCACATTCCCCATTTCACATTTCACATTCCCCATTCCCCTCTTCCCAAAAAATATCTTCACCATTTTTGCTAATTATCAAAACTTCACTATTTTTGCATACACCTTAATTGCAATAACACCCTAAAATGATGATCCATAATCTTATGGCTCGTCCTTTTATAGCACTATGCCTTCTATTGGTATGCGTCTATATAAGTGAGTCCTTCATTGGATACTTAATCTTATTCAGTATCCTGCTGTCTACATGCCTGTTTTTATTTTATAAATATAAACAGAGCACCAACTTAAATTGGTTGTGGTTTATCCCGGTAATCCTTGCTTTATTTTGGATTAGACTAGCGTTTCATCATCAAGCGCATCATCATGATATTACCACTGAATCTTTAAATCTCCAGGATAAATGGGCTATTGTAAAAGAATGCACCCAATCCATCCAATCAGCAGATCTTATTGTAAGTATACCTGATAAGCATGAATCCATTCTAGCCAAAATTAAAATAGACTCCTTATGTCATGAATCAAAAATATATGCCGGTGACTCTATATTATTAAATGGCATCCTGCATCTCATAAAACTCAAAGCTCAGTTCGATGGGTTTGACTACAATAAATATCTACTCAGAAATCACATTCAATTTACGGGCAGATTCAATTCAAACAACATACAAATAGTCCCCAAAAAAAAAATCGACATCGTCAATGCCGCAAATAAAGCCAATGTTTATATCAGCAATCTACTCTTTCAAACCATTTCCGATCCTCAATTGGCTAACCTACTGATCGCCATATTGGTTGGCAACAAATCAGAAGTATCTACAGAAATAAAAAATCTTTTCATTGCTACAGGGACTGCACATATTCTAGCGGTTTCAGGTATGCATCTTGGAATGCTATACGGGATTCTTAAATTTCTATTCTTAAATCATGTATTCAAATCCAAAAAAATTCAAAAAATTCAAAGCCCTATTATCTTATGTTTGATTTGGTTTTTTGCCTTTTTGACAGGATTTGGATCATCCGTCATCAGGGCAGCGGTCATGTTCACTTTTTTAGAATGTGGATTACAACTCAATCGTATATCCAATGCAGTTAATATACTTTTTGCTTCGGCCTTTTTCATGCTGTTCTATAATCCTTGCATCCTATATGACATAGGATTTCAATTGTCTTTTGCAGCAGTTCTTAGCATAGTTCTATTCCAACATATGATAAAACGAGTATTCATAACATCCAATAAATGGGTAAATAAAATGCTGGAGATTATTACGGTAACACTTGCCGTTCAAATTCTGATTACACCGATCAGCACATATTACTTTCATAGTTTCCCCATTTATTTTTTGTTTTCCAATTTAATTTGGATTCCGCTTTCATTTTTATTGATGGTATTAGGAATTGGCATTCTAATAACCCATTTCCTATGGATTCCCATTTCTGTGGGCTTAGGTATGATATCGAGTTATCTTTTGACTTTTGGACTTTGGATATTCTCAGTATTAGAAAAACTTCCATACTTCCAATTGAATCAATTGGTGATTTATCCTGAACAATTATTGCTCATTTATTTGACCTTATTTCTATTGTATTGGTGGCTGCATCTACATCAAACCAAATACTTATATTTAGCTTTATGCTGCATACTATTAAGTGGAGTCGGACACATGATCCGAGTCATTTATAATAGCCATACCTATGAATTGATTTGCTATCATAAGAAAACAAATGCCTTGATCGATGTTAGAATCGGACAAACAATTTATTCATTTACCGAAAACCCAACTTCTACAGTCCAGAAACTAAATGACTATCTCCAATATCATCAAGTCAATGAATACATCCAAATCCCTATAGATTCCAATTCGATCCATGAAATTCGTCTACCGCAAACTATATCAACTTACCACTCTATTCGAATTCTAATTAATCGATTTCAACCTAAAGTAGATCATACATTTCAAGTTATTTATATTAAGAAAGGCGCACATTACATTCAAGATTTCCTTCAAGCTCAAGACTGTAATATTGTAGTTCTATCCTATAATCTTTCAAAGAAAGCAAGAGCCTTTTGGATATCTGAATTGAAATGTTACCAAATACCGTATTTGGATTTAAGCCTTGGTTTTCAAACACTAAAACTATAAACACATGGGACACACCTATCGGGAAAATCTTTATTTAAATCGAAAAGAAAGGCTTGGATTAATCATGCTTTTCATAATTCTGTTTGGCTTCTTATTCATACCACACCTTTGGAATACTTATTTCAAATCCCGTTTAACAACAAGAGTTGAACAAGTAACGACTCCCTTAATTCCATCATCTCAACAGGACATTAAAACCAAAAATCCATCGCTAAAATCACTTTTAAAAAATAAAGTCAATGCAACAACTAAACCCAATCTTCCTTATGAATTTGATCCGAATACGATTCAATTATCCGATGCCCAAAAATTAGGAATACCGAAATATGCTTTTAACAATTTGTCAAAATACCGCAATAAAGGAGGCACCATAAAATCCGCAAAAGATTTAAACAAAATTTTTGGTATGCCTCATGAACTCGTTGAATCACTTACGCCTTACATGGTGTTTCCAAAGAAAAGCAAACCATCAGATACTATCAGCTATACAAAACCATACGAAACCAACCGTCCGATCATTGATAAAATGAACATAAATACTGTAACTGTAGATGAACTTATACCACTTCCCGGCATTGCATTGAAACTTTCAGAACGAATTATAAAATATAGAAATTCAATTGGTGGCTTCCATGATATCAACCAATTGAAAGAAGTCTATGGATTACCCGATTCTACGTTCAAAAAAATATCACCCTATCTATTTTGCGATGGCATTTATGCCAAAATTAAAATAAATGTTATTGAATCAGAAGATTTATCTGAACATCCCTTTTTTACAAAAAAACAAGCTCAATTCATCATTAACTTCCGATTACAACACGAATCCATAAGCTCTATTGAAGATCTCAGAAACACAAATTATTTTACCAATGAATGGCTGGATAAAATAAATAAATATCTGGATTATACAAAAGAATGACCAATACCTTACAATAAAGTCATAACTTCTTCAACAGCCTTTTTTGATCCAATGATAATCGAACACCGCTGATGCAATTCAGTAATCGGTAGATCTAAAATGCGTTCCTTATTTTCATTAATACTCATGCCTCCAGCTTGTTCAACAATATGACTCAATGGGTTGCATTCGTATAATAATCTCAATTTGCCTTCAGGATTTTTGGTTGTTTTTGGATAAAGAAAAATACCACCTAAACAAAGCGTTCTATGAACATCGGCAACCATGGACCCAATGTATCTCAACATATAATTTTTATCAGAACACAAATCAATGTATGATCTGATATTTGGACTAAACTGCTTATAATAACCTTGATTGATAGAATAGTACTTTCCTGATTCAGGCATTTTCATTTGAGGATGACTGAGACAAAACTCTCCTACTCCACGATCATACGTGAATCCATTAACCCCATCACCATATGTGTAAACCATCATCGTTGAAGTGCCATATAATACATAGCCTGAAGCTACTAATTCGGTTCCCTTTTGACAAAAATCTTCTTTAGTCAATGGACTATTTTCATCCGTTATTCGTTTGTAAATTCCAAATATTGTTCCAACTGAAATATTGACATCAATATTTGAAGATCCATCTAAAGGATCTATCACAACGATATAATTTGAAGATCCTGACAAATTCTTTTCAAATGGTACAAAATCTTCCAGTTCTTCGGAAGCGACACCAGCACAAATACCTGAATTTTGAAGATATTCTATCATTAAGTCATTAGCATACATATCCAACTTCTGGACTGTGTCTCCTGTGGCATTGACATGACCATCTACACCCATCATATCCATTAAGCCTATTTTATTGACGATCCTATTTACGATTTTCGCTGCAATCCCTAAATGTCTCAATAATCCTGAAAATTCACCCGAAGCATCTGAATATCCATGCTGGCTTTGAACAATAAATTCATCCAAAGTAATTCTTCTCGTCATAAAATCAAATTTATGGCTAAAGATATATAGTTTTTATAATATGATGCCATTCTAAATCTAGTGATTAACTTTGCCAATCTTATAACTAATAATTTTGAAGCATTTATTTACTTTAAATAAGTATATTTTTAAATACAAAAACAAACTCATATTGGGTATACTATTCATTAGTCTGTCCAATATCTTTCGTATACTCCAACCTCAAGCCATTCGCAAAGCCTTAGACGAAATATTACTTTTTATAAAACAAAATCCAGAGCTGAGAGACAGTCATCTATTGTCTTATTCACTGATGAAATTCGGATTAATGGTACTCGGATTTGCCCTATTAATGGGCTTATTTATGTTTTTTATGCGTCAGACCATCATCGTAATGTCGAGATTAATTGAATACGATCTTCGCAGTGATTTATTTAATCATTACCTAATCTTAGATACCCGATTTTATAAATCAAACAAAATTGGAGACCTGATGTCCAGAATTTCAGAAGATGTTAATAAAGTAAGAATGTATCTTGGACCTGCGGTATTGTATGGGATTAATTTAATCAGCCTATTTATCATCGTCATTATTACCATGTTCAATGTTAATTTTTGGCTATCCGTTTATTGTTTATTGCCTTTACCATTTCTGAGTTTCATCATATATAAAGTCAGTAATACAATTAATAAACGAAGTGAAAAAATTCAAAAACAATTATCCAGACTTACTTCCTTGTCCCAGGAAACATTTAGTGGCATTAGAATTATAAAATCATTCAATCGCGAAAACAATTGGATTCATCATTTTACAAACGAAAGTTCTAAACAAAAAGAATATTCGCTAAGTCTAAATAAAATAGATGCGCTGTTTTTTCCATCCATGTTTTTATTAATAGGTTTAAGCACTTTAATCACGATTTATATTGGAGGTTTAAATGTATTTGAAGGCAGTGTCACTCCTGGCAATATTGCAGAATTTGTGATGTATATTACGATGTTGACCTGGCCCGTTTCAGCGATTGGATGGTGTGCTTCAATTATTCAACAAGCCGAAGCTTCTCAAAAAAGAATTAATGAATTTCTATCATTACAGCCTGATATCAATGATTCCAAATCAATCCAATCTCTAAATCCTACATTAGATATTGAATTTAAAGATTTGAATTTTACTTATCCGGAAAACCAAGTTCAGGCATTACACCATTTGAATGTGTTCATTCCTGAAGGTGAACATGTAGCCATTGTGGGCCATACAGGTAGCGGAAAATCAACCATAGCTGAATTATTATTACGAATGTATGATCCAACATCCGGGTCCATATCAATTGGCAACATCGAGTTAGATCAACTGAAAATCAATGCATTAAGAAACAGTATAGCCTATGTTCCACAAGATGTATTTCTGTTTTCTGACAGCATTTTAGAGAATATTTTACTTGGAGCGAAAAACAAAGATTTGCCCTTAGCAGAAATTGAAAATTTTTGTAAAATGGCATGTATCCATGATGAAATTATTAAATTTCCAAATGGCTACAATACCCAAATCGGTGAGCGTGGCGTCAGTTTATCGGGTGGTCAAAAACAAAGGCTCAGTATTGCCAGAGCTTTGATTAAATCAGCTAAGATATTAATCCTCGATAATTGCCTTTCGGCCGTTGATACTGAAACCGAGGTAAAAATCCTAAAAAACCTGGAATTATACTGCAAAGGCAAGACCCTCATGCTTATTACACATCGTCTTAATCAATGCAAAAACATGGATCGAATTCTCGTCTTAAAAGATGGTCAAATAGCAGAAATTGGTAATTTTGAAGCCCTAATAAGAGAACAGGGTATTTTCTATAATTTACTCATGCTTGAAAATTCAACTAAAAATATACCCGAAAATGAAATTTTGACTACTTTTACTATCTAATCTAAATTTGAATTACGTGGAAAAGGATAAAAATCAAGATAGCATCTACACAAATAAGATGCGGGCAGGCAGTCGAAGAACCTATTTTTTTGATGTTCGACAAACCAAGGGAAAAGATTATTATGTATCCATAACTGAAAGTTCCAAGCGTTCTGACGGAGAAGGCTACGATCGCCACAAACTATTTATTTACAAAGAAGACTTTAATCGTTTTCTTGAATGTCTGCAAGAAACTATTAATGAAGTGAAGAATAATTTACTTCCGGATTTTGATTATAACACTTTTTCAAGAAAAGATACCGATGAATCTTCGGAACAAACCAACAAACAAGAAGACACTTTAAGTTGGTAAACGGGATTAAATGATTATCTTAAACGTATAGACTTAAGCTCTGAATTTCAAAGCATTCACAGGTCTTATTTTTGAAACAAAATAAGAGGGGACTAACAAACTAATCGTGATCGTAATAAAAAAAACTAAATTAAGAAAGATCAGCAGGGTTGGATTAAAACTAATGGGCGCGTGATCCAAATAATAATCTGCCTCACTCAATTTTATGAACTTCCATTTCCACTGTATAAAACAAAGTCCTAAGCCGATGATGTTTCCATAAAGCATTCCCTTTACCAATAACTTAACCCCATATCGTATGAAGATTTTTCGTTGATTCCATTGGCCAAGGCCTAATGTAGAAAGGATGCCAATCATGTGTGTTCGTTCCAGAATCAATATCAATAGCGTAGTTGCCATGTTAATAATACATACCAATAAAATCAACCCGAGTATAAATCTTTTATTAATATCCTGTAATGAAAGCCATTCAAATATATTGGGATATTTACTGCGAATGGTTTCTGAATAAATTTCAGTAGGCAAAATTTCATTGTAAATAAATTCATTTATTTTTTCGACATCACTTAATCGATTAGAAAATAATTCTAATCCAGTTACTTGTTCAGGTGTCCACTGCAACACCCCTTGCAAAAGTCGCATATCAACAAGAGCAAATTTTTGATCATATTCTTCTAACCCTGTTCTATAAATACCGCATACCTTAAGTTTCCTTTTGATTTGATTTCCATTTATAATAAAATGCGCTATTAAAGATCCGCCTGTTGTAATATCCAACTTTTTTGCGGATTGTTCTGACAATAAAATAGATCTTGAAAACATACTATCTTCAAAATGTGGTATGCTTCCGGATTTAATAAATTGTTCCATGTATTGCCAATCAAAATGAGGATCAACTCCTTTTAAAAACATACCTTGAAATAAATTATTATGGTCCACTAGACCTGGCAATATCACAAACTTCTCAATATCTCTTATCGATGATTTATCTAAGCCAATGGAGGAAAAATCTGCATCCTGAATCATCTTTTGATATTTGCTCGCATATTCCAATGGAATAGGTTCTATACTGCGATTAACTTGAATATTTGTTATGTGTATGTGTCCCCAAAATCCAAAAACTTTTTGTGCAATTTGCTTTTGAAATCCTTCAAAAGTTGCGGCTGCTACGATCATAACAGCTAAACTTAATGCAATATTAATAATCGAAATACGGATGATATTTCTGATTAATGATTTATTAAATGCAGTAAATGTTTTTTGCGCAATATATTTACTAATATCCATTTTACATCAAGCCAAATTGCATTCCAATTGATTTATAAAATCTTCATTAAAAAATCATTCTTTGAAAATGTACATTTTTTAAAAACAAAATGCCTATTTTATCAAATTGATTAAAACCACAACACCAAAGATTTTATTTAGAATGTATTGTATCTTCGCGGCACAATATCGCAAATATTACGTATGCAACGAAAAAACTTTTTAGACGAATTAAGATGGCGAAATATGCTGCACGACAGCACTCCGGGTCTCGAAGAAGCCTTAAATCAGGGTATGGCTATTGCCTATATAGGTTTTGACCCAACTGCACCGGCACTTACCATTGGTAATTTTGTTCAAGTTATGTTACTCAATTTTTTTCAGCAGTGTGGTCACAAACCCATAGTAGTTATGGGAGGCGCCACCGGACGTATAGGCGACCCATCCGGAAAAGACAAAGAACGAGAACTCAAAACGGAAGAAGAATTAGATGCTAATATAGCTCGTCAAATTATTGCGATACGCAAATTATTGAATTTTGATACAGGTCCCAATGCTGCTATCCTTGTAAATAATTTTGATTTTTATAAGGACATGAATATACTTGATTTTTTAAGAAAAGTTGGTAAAAATGCTACGGTAAATTATATGCTTTCTAAAGAATCTGTAAAACGTAGATTGGATACCGGAATTTCCTATACAGAATTTACTTACCAATTATTACAGGCTTATGATTTTTACAGGTTGTATACTGATTATAATTGTATACTCCAAATGGGAGGTTCAGATCAATGGGGTAATATTATAGCCGGAACTGACTACATAGGAAAAGTCGTTTCGGGAGCTAAAGCTTATGCAGTTACCACACCCCTATTAACAAAATCTGATGGTAAAAAATTTGGAAAATCTGAAGAAGGCAATATTTGGCTGGATGCAGAATTTACCAGCCCATATAAATTTTACCAATTCTGGCTCAATTCAGATGATGCCGATATTGCTAAACTATTCCGCTATTTCAGTTATAAATCTGAGAAGGAAGTGTTGGATTTAGAACAATTATATCATGAAGATCTTCGATCATTGAAAAAAATACTTGCAACAGAAATAACCGAAAGAATACATGGGGCCGAAGCAGTCTCCAGAGTTATGAACGTGTCTGAATTATTGTTCAATAAAGATTCTACAAGCGAATTCTTGCATCAGTTGTCAGTTCCTGAATTTTTAGAAGTCAAAAACGAAATTCCTTCATTCACTATTCCCATAAATCATTTCAACGAGCCTGTTTCTCTGATCCATTTGCTGACAGAATTATGTCCAGTATTCAGCTCAAAAGGTGAAGCTAGGCGCGCCATTCAATCCAATGCAATTACCCTTAACAAAGTTAAAATAGTTGATATTGAAGCTGGAGTTAATACCTCTCATTTAATTCATAATCAATTTATTATGGTTGAAAATGGAAAGAAAAATAAATACCTGGTAGATGTTCAATAATCTAATTAAATGGAAGTTCCTGTAAGGTTATTTTATGAAGTGATTTTACAATTTTATTTAAAGTGCCTTTGATTTAAATATTTCAGTTTGGAATTTACTTATTAAGAAATCATTTTTATCCAAACAAGAGTTTTGGCTTGATAATAAATTAAAATAATTTATATATATTTGTACCAAATCTGTAACCATCCCATTTTGAGGACATTAGGTATATATAAAAACTAAAAAGCGTTAGGCCTTTTAAATAATTATCATTAAATCTCAAAATTCAATATTAACTAAAATTGGCACAGTATTATATATATTATATAAAATATTAATATAAATGACTTATGAAACAAATTAAATCCACATTCTTTATCCTGGCCTTAATGATCGCCTTATCATCAGCCTATGCCCAGCCTTGTGCTAATGCAGGGAGTGACGAATTGGTTTGTGGATATACCTATGACCTCATTGGTGCACCTCCGGGAGGTTCATGGACGGTTGTTTGCGGTAACCCCATTCAATTCGCTCATTTGGATTCCATTTTTCCCGGCACCTCAAAAGTTACAGTCAGCAATTGTGGAGCTTATACTTTCGTTTATCATGTAGATGAATTGCCCTGCGTTTCAACAGACACCGTAGTTATACAATTTGAAAATAGATCATTTAAACTCGAAGATGCTAAAATTAAAATAGAACTTAAATATCAAAGTCTGAACTGTCATGTTACTCCAGAGGACTCTTGTGGTAATATTCGAACGGTGGCTGGTATTTTTCCACCAACACCCACTTGGATCTTAAATCTTAATGGTAATTGCGAAGTTCTTACTGCAAAACAAAGAATCGTAGGCGCGGATTCAACAAGCTGTTTAGCAGACTCCATCATTGCTGAGTTGAGTTCAAAAAAAGATACGGCACTCATCAAGTGGACAAGCACCCAACAGTCATTTATATCTTTGGATTCAAATGGAAAATTAATCAACAATCGCTTTGGCCCGTTTATTGGTATACTCTTAAACTCACTTTTGGATGAATTGGATACAAAATGTAATCTGAATAAATGTTTTACTGATTTTTCTCTATGTCGTGATACTGTCAGTTATGATACTTTAAATCTCATTTTACCGGTTCATCTGGGTGGTAGCTGGCATCTGAAAAATGGTAACATGGTAACCAGATTAAACAACAGTAATTTCATTCGGATTGGAACCGAAAACTATTATCTGAATATTTTAAAAGGAGCACGATACTATGGCCCTGATGCTTTACAATTCGAATTATTATCTACTGATGCTTCAGGAAATCCAATTCCATTAAATAAAAAAATAGATCTCGAATTGGTATGGCGGGAAGATTGGATAACAGACACCATCACGTATTATTTACCCAAAGAAATTAACGATGAAAATTGCTTTTGCGGTGGTCGGACTATTTTTATAGATCGTTTTACCATACCGGAAACGCCATTTTTAGTTTGTCCTCCCAATCGACTCGTTTTCACCCCAACCCTAACTCCTGAGATTTTAGGGAAAGATTATTTTTGTGCGGGCCAATTTTTAAATCTAACAGTAGATTCTACTTATACATCTTTCAAATGGTCTAATGGTACTTTTGAAAAAAATACTAGTATTTCAAGTGGAGGCAAAGTTTCTGTTACGGTAACCAATTCTTATGGCTGTGAAGCTACTGATACCCTATTGGTTTATGAAGTTCCACTTCCAAGTATTGAAATAACATCAGATAAGAATGCTATTTGTCAAGGTGATTGTGTCATTCTTGAACTTAAATCAGACAGTTTTAATACATTTATTTGGAACAATACAGATACCAGTAAAACAATCATTGCATGTCCAACCATAGATCGAACATATACTGGAAAAGTTATTGATCTGTATGGATGTGAATCCACAAAAAATATAGATATTAAAGTTCATATTGCCCCTGATCCTAATGCCGGCCTGGATCAAAAACTAACTTGCACCGTACATTCAGTGAATCTGAGTCCAGCAAGACTGGACACTTTTGGCAAGCGAAGTTTTTTTTGGACCGGACCAGGAATCACCAGCTTGAATAGAGATACTGTTAATCCTTTAGTTTCTACTCCAGGACAATATGTCTTACATGTCTTTGATTCAATCAGTGGCTGCATAGGAATTGACTCCATTGAAGTTATTGCTGATACACTTAAACCCTTAGCACTTGGAGGTCCTGATCTGGTCCTCAATTGTAAAGACTTACAAGTTACATTCAAGAGTGATTCTTCAACTTTTGGAAATGGATTTAGTATAGAATGGTATGGCCCCGGAATAAATCCTAGCAATCGATTCATTCTTAGTCCAACAGTAAATCTTCCAGGGACCTATTTATTAAATATCACCAATCTTGATAATAATTGTTCGTCGGTTGACACCATAGTTGTTACCCTAAATAATTTAACCCCGAGATCCGATGCGGGATTAGACCGGGTCATTCCATGTGATTCTACTGAATTACTTATCGGTGGATCCAGATCATCCGTTGGATCCGCTATAAGTTATTTATGGCAAGGTCCTGCTATTAATACAAACAATCAAAACAATCAATTTGTATTGGTTAATGCACCCGGAGTTTATAATTTAATTGTTACAAACAATATTACATTTTGTACAGATACGGATCAAGTAATCATCAGTTTACCGGATTCATTGCCTACCATTAAACTATTCAAATCCTGGGATTTTTCTTGCTTACATGACAGTGTATTTCTAAGTGCCGATTCTTCTACTGGAAGATTTCTACAATATCTGTGGAACGGTCCAGGGATAACTACAAAAAATCGTAAAGACTCAGCGCTGGTTATTTTTTCACCCGGAATTTATTATTTATTATTAAGAGATTCAGTAACACATTGTACGAGTTTCGATTCTATAGAAATAAAAATAACTGGATCTATTCCTACTGTTAATGCGGGTCCGGATAAAACCATTACTTGCGATTTTCCTAATGTCACATTGAATGGCAGCAGCAATCTCACCGATTCATTAGCACTTTACACATGGACCGGACAAGGTATAAATGGCAATAATAAAAATCAGAAAACTCCGGTGGTAAATCAGGATGGTGAATATATTCTAACTGTAAAAAATATTAAAGATGGGTGCACCGTGCATGATACATTATACGTGAAGAAAAATTTAGACCTTCCAAGTGTTGACATAGGTGTAGATCACGTTTTGAATTGCAGAAAAGATACCTTACAATTAGAAGCTATACTAAATAAATTTAAATCCAATTATTCATTTAAATGGACCGGAGCTGGTATCAATCCAAATAACGAAAGAGACCTCAAACAAGTCATTAGAATACCGGGAATTTATTCAGTAAGCATAACAACACCAAATCCTGAGTGTAACGCTGTTGATATGGTTAACATTACCATAGATACCAATACTTATAAAATCAGTATAGAAGATACTCTTTGGTTCAGTTGTGATAATAAAATAATTTCTTTCCGGGAAGACTCTACTACATTCACAAAACTGGATTCCATCAGTTGGTCAGATGCCTTAGACAATAGAATTCCAACCAATGATAAAGGAAGATCTATTACCCTTACAAAAGAAGGACGATACAAATATCTAAGCTACCAAAAAAATGGGTGTTTCACTTTTGGTAGTTTTGTGATCATCCCTTATACTACGATTAAAGTAGATCAGGTCATTGTCAATCCATCCTGTTTATCACATCCCACAGGCTCCATTAAAATTAATGTCCTAGAGGGTACAGGTCCATTCAAATATAGTTTAGATGGTAGCCCCGCAGATACCATTTCATTTTTTAGTCAGTTGATTCCGGGTATCTATAATATCAATATTTATGATCGTTTTGGATGTCCTAAATTGGTCACTGTTGAAATTAAATCGTTGATTGTTTTACCAACTACACTTGATAATCAGACCTTGAGTTTGAACATTTGTCAGGACACTATTATAGATGCTAAAGAAATACTTCGTAGAAATAATTTCAACCCGGACTCAGCGTCATATCAATGGAGTTTTAATGGTACGGATATCAACATTGGACAATCCATGACTAAGATTTCTGCAACAGGTCGATATGCCATTAAATTTATTAATAAAAATGGCTGCGAAACAGTAACCGTTTTTTATAATGTTACACAAGACAATAATATCAATACAGTAACCAATGAATTTAATCTGTGTCAGGACACCATAATTTCAGCTGATAGTCTGATTAAGGAGCTTGGTTTTAAACCTTCAGATGTTACCATACAATGGAAACTGGATAATGTAGAAATCAACAATGGACAATCCACATTAAAAATTGATAAAGCGGGTACATTTGAACTCATTATTATCAATTCAAAAATTTGTGAGACCTATATCAATCTATTCGTAGTTACCCAGGATAATAGTATGGCAGATTCAAGGGTCAACATGCCGAATGTGTTTACACCAAATGGGGATCAAATTAATGATTCTTATAAGCCGGTCTTTGACAAAATGACTACATTCGAAACCTATTTGTTCACGATCTATGACAGGTGGGGCCAGAAAGTCTTTGAAACAAGTGACCCTAAGGACTCTTGGGATGGCAGACGCAACAGCACCAATATGCCTATTGATAGTTATATAGCCCTATTTAGAGCGAGACTGGATCTTTGCGGATCTATGAGGGATGTCAATCTGAAAACTTCCTTTACCTTGATTCGATAGTTCCTTAAGTAGATATAAACTTTTAAATATTAGACGTTGTTATAGGAGAAAGACAAGCGCTTACCGTTAGGCACGGTATTTGCTAGTGTCATATTAGTATTATTTATAATATATAATTCTATTATGTCAAAGCAACTGATTCTGATAATTTGTACCACTGCTCTCATTACTTCACTAGTTAGTGTGGGTATTTTTCATGTATTTTATCATGAAAATGAACTCAAAGTAATACAAGAATGGCGAGCCCAAAAAGTCAACAATACCCAATTAGATCGCTTGTTAAGATCTGACCGTCTGCATTCCAGGCTCATGTCAACTTCTCCAACTGACTTTATTGAGGCAGCTGATTTAAGTACACCGGCAGTAGTCTTTATTGAAAGCATTTCTGATTCGAATAAGGATAATTTTTCACTTCCCAATAGAGCCCTCTCTACTGGATCTGGAGTTATTGTTTCCAACGACGGTTATATTGTTACCAATAATCACGTTATTGAAAATGCTAAAAAAATCCAGGTGCTCCTGAATGACAATAGGGAGTTCGAAGCGAAATTGATTGGTACTGATCCCAATACAGATCTGGCATTACTCAAAATAGAAACCGTAGGTCTACCCTTCTTAATGTTTGGAAATTCTGATTCGACCCGAATTGGGGAATGGGTTCTGGCGGTCGGTAATCCGTTCCGATTACAGTCCACCGTTACCGCAGGAATCATTTCCGCAAAAGCCCGAAACATCAATATTTTGAATTCGCAACAATACAGAATCGAATCTTTCATTCAGACTGATGCAGCCGTAAATCCAGGAAACAGTGGAGGTGCATTAGTCAATACAGCAGGCGAACTGGTAGGAATTAACACAGCGATTATGACCTACAGCGGTAGTTATGAGGGCTATTCCTTCTCCATCCCATCCAACTTAGTACGCAAAGTTATTTCAGACCTCAAAGAATTTGGAGTTGTCCAAAGAGGTTTACTTGGGGTTACTATAGAAAATGTAGATGATGTCAAAGCTAAGCAATTTGGCTTGGATCGGGTCACTGGGGTTTATATTTCCAATACAACTAAATCTGGTGCTGCTGATGAGGCCGGACTCCAATCAGATGATATCATCCTCGAAGTAAATGGTCGTAAAGTCGCTTCTGTATCTGAACTACAAGAAATTATTGGAATATTCAGACCCGGAATAGAAGTTACCCTTACGTATTGGCGCGATGGGGCTGTTCAAACAGCAAAAGCCGTTTTAAAAAACCAAATTAATTCTACAGAACTAATTGCTACCCGTAAAGATCCGATATTGGTTCAATTGGGTTTTGAACTTAGGGATCTGAGTGAGAAAGAAAATAAAGAATTCAATCAATCGGGTGTGAGGGTATTGAGCATTTACCAAAATAGCAAAATATTTAAAACCAACATGGCACCGAATTATATCATCACTTCGGTCAATAATAAAAAAATAAAATCAGTGGACGAACTCATTGCTATCATTAATTCTTCCAATGATAAAATAACGCTGGATGGGTTTTATGAAAAATATAAGGGTAAGTATCCGTATAGTTTTTATAAGGATTAGAATGGTGTAAAGGAGCCTAGAATGAATACTCCAATGGTTCCTAAAACAACTTTAGAATTTCATTCTTGTAATTAAGAACTACTAAAAATATATATTAAAAGTTCTGGTCTTAGATCTAGTTATTTTGCTTGTTTGGAGGATAACTTTAAATCCTGATCAAGGAATTATTACACTAGACAATTCACAATTAGCCTATCATTAATTCAAATTGTAATATTATATTATAATATATTTATAAATTACTATAAATCAATATTTAATACTTATAATTCTATTACAATATAAACCAAGCCTTAATTTAATAATCTCTGATCATAGCCAATAAAATGTTAGTATAATATTTAATAAAACTTACCCCCACTCCCTTTTCTGGGTTAATTTTGCAGTCAGCGAAATACCAATATGAATCAAGAATTTGATAAGAATGAAGATGCTCTTAAATTAGCAATCGGCAAACTCAATAAAGAACTCGAAAAAATATACCTCGGCGGAGGCAAGAAAAAGTTAGAAGCCCAACAGGCACAGGGAAAAATGACCGCTCGCGAACGGGTTACATACTTACTGGATCCGGATCGTCCGGTTTTGGAAATTGGAGCTTTCGCAGGGTTTGAAATGTATGAGGAACACGGAGGCTGCCCGGGCGCAGGGGTCGTGGTTGTCCTTGGATACATCCAAAATCGCCTTTGTGTGGTCATTGCAAATGACGCTACCGTTAAGGCTGGCGCCTGGTTTCCCATAACCGGTAAAAAAAATCTCCGCGCTCAGGAAATAGCCATGGAGAATCGATTGCCTTTGATCTATCTTGTGGATAGTGCAGGCGTATATCTTCCGATGCAAGATGAAATATTCCCGGATAAAGAACATTTCGGCCGTATTTTTAGAAATAATGCCATCATCTCCAGTATGGGTATTCCACAATTAGCTGCTATCATGGGCAGTTGTGTGGCAGGAGGGGCATATCTACCCATCATGTCAGATGAAGCTCTGATTGTGGATAAAACAGGTTCTATCTTCTTAGCTGGTTCCTATCTGGTTAAAGCAGCCATTGGTGAAGAAACAGACAATGAAACACTAGGTGGAGCAACAACGCATAATAGTATCTCAGGTGTAACGGATTATAAAATGAAAGATGATCCAACATGCCTCGATACCATCAAAAAATTGGTAGGTCAATTCGGTAAAGACCCTGAAGCCGGTTTCGATCGAGTACCAAGCATTCCACCGGTACGAAAACCAAATGACCTGTTAGGCCTATTCCCCGAAAATGGATTAAAACCCTACGACATGACCCAAATAATGGAATGTATCGTGGATCAAGGCTCCCTCCTATACTACAAAGAACATTATGGCAAATCCATTGTTTGTGCTTATGCACGAATCGATGGTTGGGCTGTTGGAATTGTGGCTAATGACCGAAAAGTGTTCAAATCCGGTAAAGGCGAGATGCAAATGGGCGGCGTTATTTACTCGGATTCAGCAGACAAAGCCACAAGATTTATTTTAAACTGTAATCAAAAGAAAATTCCTTTGGTTTTCATTCAGGATGTGACAGGATTTATGGTTGGCACTAGGTCAGAACACGGAGGCATCATCAAAGATGGGGCTAAAATGGTTAATGCTGTATCCAATAGTACTGTCCCTAAGTTCACTATCGTGGTGGGTAATTCTTATGGTGCAGGCAATTATGCCATGTGTGGGAAAGCATATGATCCTAGATTAATAGTTGCTTGGCCTACAGCTAAAATCGCAGTGATGGGAGGAGCGCAAGCAGCTAAGGTGTTGACACAAATTCAAGTAGCCTCATTGAAATCCAAAGGCGAAGCCCCTAATGATGAAGAAGAAAAAGCCCTGTTTGAAAAAATAAGTCAACGTTACGACAAACAAACTTCAGCATATTATGCAGCATCTCGTTTATGGGTAGATGCCATTATCGATCCGCGTGATACCAGATCATGGATTAGTATCGGTATAGAAGCTGCGAATCATGCACCTGTACAAAAATTTAATGTGGGTGTCATCCAAACTTAATATTGATCTAAAATAAATTACATATGGAAGAAAATAAAAAAACTTGGTTGAAGCGTTTTGGGCTTGTTGGTTTTTTGTTCTTTTTAATTAAAGGAATTATGTGGTTGGTTTTAGGTGGCAGTGTACTTCAATGGATATGCAACAAATAATATATTGAAAACACTATTTTCATCTTTACGAACACCTTATCTTCTGAATATAATTGTATCTTTTTTTCCGATTTTTGGATTTAGTCAAACTAAACCAACTCCAAATGTTGACATCCAGTTTTCTACAAGTTTCACTTCACTAAAGCACTTTAATCCAGAAAATAAGCTATACTATGTAATGGATTCATCTCAAAGTTTCAATTCAAATTCATTTTACAAAAACAATTTGGTCACACCTACCAAAATGCCCTTTTTCTGTAAATTAGAACACAACGCTTTCAAAAAAACAAACGTTAAAATGAGTTTTAGATTGGGCAGTTTGGATTACAGCAACTACTTAGAATATTCCCAATTCAAAAATGAAAAATACTTTATCAAGTAGTTGTATTTACTCGTCTATTTTAATATTGTTTAAATGTTTTACACTTTTCCTTTAGTCGTTCTAATCATTATACTTCACCGAATTCTATTTTAAAAATCCACATAGCTCAATAATCTTAAAATATTTCATTTGAAATGACCTTGGATTATTAATCCTACTATTTTATAAAATTCCATCTAATAATTTCCTGTAATAGAAAAAAAATTGAATCAATGATCACAATCATGTTATCAGGTGATCATCATCAGATTTTTTGATGTATTAAGCGCATACATTTGATTCCAATTAAACAAAATTACTTTATAAAACTATCTATTATGAAATCAAAATTGTATATTTTCTTCACGCTTTTATTAGTTGGCTTGTTCTATTTGACTTGTACTCATGATAATGAAGTTGCTACAGCTCCTCCAATCATTAGAGGTGGTCAAATCATGTTACCTGGAACTCTAGCAGCCGGCGATACCACACAATGGAAATTTGATAAAGCGCACTCCGGAGTATTATGGCAATCTGCTTATGTGGGAGCTGCAGGTTGGTTAACTGGACGATTTGATCAATTTGGGCTTCACGATGTTACGGATGCAAAATCAATTGATTATGCTGTAACAACCCAACCTTTACCTGATACCTCTTGGGCCTTTTATGAAAACGAACCGGCAAAAAGTTATTTCAACGGTTATGTGCAAGTAAATACTTTTGATACTGGCGAACCAGGAAGAGACACAGGTTGTATTATCGCAACTTTAGGTACTGCAAAAATATTAACTGGCGTCCAAAGTCTGAAGTTGACCAATTTAGCCAAAATCAAAACCAGGGTTATCAAATTTGATCCTGAAAGTAGTGATTATCTTGTGACTATGGACTTTACCTGGCAAGGAAAATTAGCTGCACCCAAAACCGTCACTCTAGAAGGAAAATTAAAATACGTTCCACGTGCACGCGTACAGTTTGGTACTTCAGCGGCTTATTCAGTTTTTGGACTCAATTTAACTTTTGAATTGAACTGTAGAGATTTTGGCGTAACCAGCACAAGCGTTAATGACATCATACAAGTGAGTTGTAATGCGAATTTTAACAATAAATAATGTTCACCTATAATAATTATATATCATGAAAAAACGTGTAATGATTTTCGGAATGGTATTAGTTGTGGCGGTGATCCTGAATAGCTGCTACAAAGATATTGTTTCTCCGGATTTAGAATCTTCATATCCTCCACAACAAGTTAGCTTCAAGAATGACTTGGCACCATATTTAAAAAAGACCTGCTCCAGTAATGAAGGTTGTCATAACGCTGGAAGCCACGAGCCTTATATGGATGATGTTACCAAGTCCTTTAAAAATATTGTAACCAATGGATA
Organism: Candidatus Defluviibacterium haderslevense; assembly: GCA_016712225.1. NCBI lineage: Bacteria > Pseudomonadati > Bacteroidota > Saprospiria > Saprospirales > Saprospiraceae > Candidatus Defluviibacterium > Candidatus Defluviibacterium haderslevense. Next base: position 4,904,471 of record JADJRL010000003.1, read on the forward strand.
TGTTAATACAACTTTTCCAAAACAAAGTAAATTTTATAAGTTTGTCTATGGAGAAATGTCAGAATACTCTACCAAGAGCGAACGAACCAAAATTTACGATTGGATTCGAACTGGAGCAAAAAATAATTAATGTTAAAAAATCAATGAAATGAAAACAAAAATAAATATAATAAATAAGCTGCGGTTTGCTCTTTGGGTTGTAATCATAAGTGCCTTTAGTTTACCGGCATTCGCACAGGAAACCGAAGAAGCCATGGTTAAAACACCAAAAAAATATGCTAAAAACACTTTTGAAAGTGTTTGGCTCATAGATAATCAGACGGTAATGGTTCCAGCAAAAGGTACACTTGAGTTTGATATCCTACACCGATTTGGTACCGTTAAAAATGGATTTGATGATCTGTGGGGATTGTTTGCGCCATCTAATATTCGACTTGGTTTTGCTTATGCTCCAATCAACAATTTGAATCTTGGTCTAGGGCTTACTAAAGAAAAACAAATTGTGGATGGTAGCCTTAAATATGCCATAATCAAACAATTGAAAGACAGCTGGAAAGTTCCTGTAAGCATCACATATTATGGTAATATGTCTTATGATCTAAAAAAAGATCCCGAAGGTACTGAGTATAAGTATGAAACCGATCGTTTAAGGTTTTTTAATCAACTGATTATTGCAAGTAAAATAACTGAGAAACTTTCAATCCAAGTAGCTCCAAGTTTGTCCCACCAGAATTTTGTTCAGGGATTTATTAAAAAAGTACAACTTGATAGTGTTAAAAGTGAAAATCAAGTATTTGCAGAAATGAAACATGATCACTTTGCATTAGCTTTTTCAGGAAGATACAAAGTCACAAATAGTATGGCCATTATGGTAAATTATGATCAGCCTATTACAATACATACAGCCAATAATCCAAATCCAAATCTCTCTTTTGGTCTAGAACTTGGTACAAGTGGACACTCATTCCAAATATTTGCAGGCAATTACTATTTCTTAAATCCTCAGAGAAACAATTTGTTTAATACCAATAATCCGGTGAAATATACCGACGCTGCAAATAATAAAATTGCTGGTGGTAACTTCATTATAGGATTCAATATAACAAGATTATGGAGTTTATAGGTTTATGTTTTTGACGTTATTCCATTTTGCAAAACATGAATCATTCCCAAAGCACCTAAGTTTATCCAAACTTAGGTGCTTTAATATTATCTGTCACATAAAACAATTACAATAATTAATTCGACTATAAGCAACTAAATAGATTCAAAATCAATGTTTAAAATTTCAATTTTTTATAGCTTAACCTTTTTCATATTGATTTCATCTTGCAGTGAAGGTTCAAAAAAAAATTTATCCCAGCAACTCCAATCAAAAGACCCATCAGAAATACACAAAAAACCAGCTAGTACAATTCAAGACACCTTATACATTAATTCAATATCTGTAGTTTTCTATCAACCAGATTCACTTCAACTAAACCGTATAAAAGCAATAACAGATCCTTCAGTATTTGATGGCAGCATGCATGAATATTTTTATCAAATCAGAAATGCACATATAGTCCTGAAACAAAATTGGTCTCAACTTAAAATTGTAGATTCAAAAAATGTCCGGTATTTGGTATTTGTAGGCTTGGATCATACAAGATATACCATCGATCTGGATCAATATAACGATGCCTATGGCATGTTTGTTTTTGATCTCAAAAAAGCACCAATACTTGTAGACATGACCAATTTGGAATCCATTATTCATATGTATTTATCAAGTTAACTTGAATTGGTTCAATTTAATAAATTCTGATCCAAAATATGTTTTAAAACTTAGCATTTATTAAACAGACTTTCAGAATGAATTAAAGCCTTATAACGCAATCCCACATTTATTTATAAAAAACCCGCTATCGCCTGTTTAAATTAATGTAATTTAGCGCTCACTTAGTTATGCATTTAGAATATAATATAAATTGGATATTTAGTTTAGATCCTTTTACTAAATGGATTTAAAATGAATAAGAAACATAATCACATAGTTATTTATGTTATTCTATTCATTACCCTGCTCTGTTTCATTCCTTTGAGCCATTTGAAATTTGACTTTGCCCTGGATCATATGTTTCCAATACATGATCCTGATGTAACGTATTACGAAGATTTTCAAAGAAAATTTCATACGGATATCGATGAAGAAGTCATCTTTATTGGTCTTAAGAATTACAAAGGGATTTTTCAAATTGAATTTTTAAGAAAAGTAGATACACTCACCCAATATATATCCAAGCTGAATTACATTGCAAAAGTATATTCACTAACCAATTCAAGTTTTATTTCTTTACACAATGGTACCTTTAGTGCTGCGCCATTAATTCACATCAATCAACCTGATCAATACCAAGCTGATTCCATCCTATTGTTTAATTCAGAAGAATATAGACAATTACTCATTTCTAAAAAAGGTAACTCCATTGCCATTGCAGCATTTAATCAACCCTGGCTCACTCATTTACAAAAGCGACAGCTGTTATTCCAGATTCAGAAAAAACTAAATGCCCTTCAATTTAATGAATCGCATCTGGCTGCTAAAATCAGAATTGAAACTACTTATATTGAAGAAATTAAAAAAAATATAAAAATCTATCTCCTTGTCTCAATACTTATAGTCGTTTTGGCTTTATATTTTATATTCAAATCATGGAATGCCATTATCATATCATTGATCATTATTTTTATCTCTAATATTTGGTCATTGGCTATAATTTCGATAAGTGGTTATCCAGTGGATGTTTTAACCAGTTTGTTACCTCCCGTATTGTCCATTATATGCATGTCGAATATCATACACCTTTCTACCAAATATAACACACTATTGAGTCTTGGAACTTCGAAAGAAGATGCATTAACCAGGACTTTTAATGAATTAAAAGTCCCAACCTTTTTTGCAGCTTTGACAACAGCAGTAGGTTTTTTTACATTAAGTATTACGGATATATTGCCCATAAGAACATTTGGAATATTTATGGGAATAGGTGTTTTACTTGCATTTGTCATATCATATCTTTTCCTTCAATCATATTATCATATTACAACAGAGCCAGCTCCTATTCAGCATAACAAACACAATAAACAATGGTCCTTACTACTAAATTGGAGTTATAGTCAAGTTGTTAAACATAAAATAAAAATATTGGCTTTCACTTGCCTGCTAATGATTGTTTCACTTTATTATATTTTTAAAATTCAAATAAACGGAAGTCTGTTGGAAGAAATTCCTGCTCGCAATGCACTACTTTCAGATTATGAATTTATTGAAAACGAGTTTTATGGCACCAGAAATTTTGAAATGGAACTTGTCTTGCTAAACACCAATGATTCACTTGTTAATCTGGAAAGGCTCAGAGAAGTAGAAGTGATTCAAGGCATCTTACATGATAGTTTAAATATTGCCTGCATCATTTCTCCACTATCCTTATACAAAGGAACAAATAAAGTATTTCATGGCGGTGATCAGGCATTTTTTAGCTTGCCTTCAAGTCAGGATCAAATTAATGATTATACTTTAAAAATTAACCAAACTCAATATCGGGATGAATGGCTCCGTTATTATGCAGAGGATCTAAAATCATTAAGAATTAGCGGCAAACTTCCGGACTTAACTATTAAAGAATTCGAAGGGTTAAGTCATCGTTTTGAAAAATATTTTAACAAGCTCAATTTTAAAAATAATTATACTTACAAATTCACAGGATCTTCAATAATATTCGACAAAATAGCCTATTCATTAACTAACAATTTATTGAATGGATTAATCATTGCCTTTATATTGATTGGATTGATTGGGTATTATATGATGAAATCTTATAGGATGGTAGTCATATCTTTGATCCCGAACTTTCTTGCACTTTTGATTATGGCAGGCATCATGGGCTTATTGGGCATCCATTTAAAAGCAGATACTGCAGTTATTTTTTCCATCTCATTTGGTATAGCAGTGGACAATACCATACATTTTTTAAATCGATTCAAACTTGAATTGAAGTTAGACCTTACCATTTCCAATGCTTTGCGCAGAACTTTCTTAGAAGTTGGAAGACCAATGATGATTACTACATTGATCTTACTACTTGGTTTTCTCTCTCTATTAACTTCGAGTTTTGGTGGAACTTTTTACATTGGACTTTTAATTTCGATTAGTCTGCTCTTTGCGCTTATATTAAACTTAACGATACTGCCCATCTTGATCTGGTATTTTTATAAAAACTAATTTAAAAAATGAATTCATATCCCATTTCTTTTTTAAAAGTTAATAACATAACCGATTCAAATCTTCCCCAATAAATAACATTAGAAATTTGAAGAATCTTCTTAATTTTTCTAATAGCATTTAGGATTACAATTTTACATGATAATGATCAACTTAAACCTTAACTTGGTAAATTCATTGGAATTCACTTCGCCCTTTTATCATATGATCTTTTTGGAGAAACAATGAATTGCAATAACTGCCCTTTTCAATGAATTAGAATAGTAAAAAGTGTTAAAATTCAAAAAAACAAAATATTTATACCCTGATAGTTTGTAAATTCCTTACTTTTATCACCTGCTTAAGCATCCTTTTAAGTCCGCTTTACGTATAAGTCATTTAAATCGTCATTCATGAAGTTATTTTCTCAATTGGTATTTTTGATATTAGTGATCAGCTCCAAACTCGCAAGTCAACAGTGGGGCGATTATACACTCATAGCTCCAAATAATTCGACAACAGCACAACTTGTAGATACTGACGCAGTTGTAGTAAAAACCTGGAATCTGAACGGCAGTATGACCGGATATTCATCACACCTGATGCCGGGTGGCTTTCTTTGGCGCACGGTAAGATATTCTCCGAACTCCTTTGCAGGTGGAGGGCAGACTGGAAAAGTTCAAAAATTAGCCTGGGATGGAACCTTACTTTGGGATTTTGTCTATTCAACCACCGCTTACAGTATGCATCATGACATATGTCCCATGCCCAACGGAAATGTATTACTCATAAGTTATGAAAAAAGAACAGCTGCTGAAGTTTCTGCAGCTGGATCCACTTTTAATGGAGAAATGTGGCCAGATAAAGTTGTAGAAGTCAAACCAACTGGATTAACTACTGGGGATGTCATTTGGGAATGGAAAGTATGGGATCATCTGGTTCAAAATACGAATGCCTCTAAAGCAAATTATCAATCTTCTATAGTTAATCATCCTGAATTACTCAATATCAACTATAAACCAAGCAAGGACTGGATGCATATGAATGGTGTGGATTACAATCCCATTCTGGATCAAATTGTAGTCAGTTCACATAATTTAAATGAATGGTATGTTATTGATCACAGCACCACAACGCTTGAAGCAGCCGGTCATACCGGTGGAAATTCTGGCAAAGGCGGTGACTTTCTGTACCGTTGGGGCAATCCTGCAGCATATGGAGCTACTGGGACCAACTATTTGAAAGTTACACATGACGCTCATTGGATTCCTGAGACTGCGCCAAATAGTGGTCGTTTAGCTGGATTTAACAATCAAGGCATTTCAAATACCAAATCGTGTGTAGACCAAGTCAATCCACCTCTAAACGGCTATTTATATGACATAACTAGTGGCAAGGCATTTGACCCTTCCATATATACCTACCGACATACAGCTAATGGCTACAGCAGCAATATGGGCAGCTCACAGGAGTTACCCAACGGAAATTTATTAGTCTGCTTAGCCACAGCCGGAACTGTTTATGAAATAAATTCAACAGGGGCTACACTATGGTCCAAAACTTATAATGGTGCTATTCCACAAGCTTTCAGATATTCAAAATGTCAATTAGAAAATCCGGCTCCTCCCATTCCAACAATTATACAGATCGGCACTAGCTTGAATTCATCGGATGCTGCATCCTATCAATGGTATTTAAATGGCCAAGCGATAAAAGATGAACAATCGAAATCCATAACACCAACCAAAGCAGGAATCTATTTAGTACGCACAACCAATGAATTAGGATGTGTCTATCAATATTCTAAAGGATTTAAAATAGAAGAAATCAAATCACTTGGTGCTGATGTTATAATTTCTTCAGATTCCATTTGTATGGGTGATAGTGCGATAATCAGCGCTATTATAAAAAATGGCTCTTCATCAACTAGTTTAACATGGGAATCCAATCCTCCTGGTTTCAATTCCACGCAAACCACAATAAATGTAGCTCCATTGACCTCCACAGAATATATTTTAAAAATCAAAGATGGCTCCAATGAATACAGTTCATCACATTCCATTGTGGTTTTCCCTGCTCCGACTAAGCCGACAATTTCAAGATCAACAAATGATTTAATGTCGACTTCTGCCACTAATTATCAGTGGTTTTTGGATGGCACTGCCATTTCAGGTGCTACAGAACAAATCTTAACTGCAAGCCAAAACGGTATATATCAGGTTCAAATCAGAGATTTGAATGGTTGTCTATCTGAGATATCGGATGGTTTTACCTTTGAATTAACCCAAACAAATGATGTTAATGAATTGGATTGGCAGATCTATCCCAATCCAGTGAAACAAGTTCTTAATATTCATGCACCATCTTTAGACCAACAAAATTATCAAATCAATATATTTAATGCGGTTGGAAAACTCATATGGTCTGATCAAAATACACATGCATTAGATGTAAATCATCTTTCAAATGGTTTATATTTGATTCAATTATCTACACAACAAACTAAGTCCATTCATAAATTCATTTTAATAAAATAATCATATGAAAATCATTTACATCACTCTGTTTTTTTTCAGCTTTACATGCTTTGCGTTTGCAAAAAAAGTAAAATTTGCAGTGGACTTAACAGGTCAACCCATCAGTCCCAATGGCGTTCATATTACCGGAGATTTTCAAGAAATTGCCGGATTTCCTGGTGGAGATTGGACTTCAGATGGTACGCCTTTAACACAAGAAGGAACTTCTTCAATATATAGCATTATCATCGATCTTCCAGCATTTAGAAAATATGAATATAAGTTTGTAAATGGGGATCAGTTTTATGAAGCAGAATTTATTCCAATCGCTTCCAGAGTAGGTTATGACTTCAATGACAATCGTTGGATTTATGTAGATTCAACTTCTTCAGATACCAGTTTTATTGGGGCTATTCGCTTTGGTGAAAATGCTCCGGAAGGAAAAAAAATGATACGCCTGCTAGTTGATATGAAAAATGAAGGCAGTTCGCCTGAAGGTGTTTTTGTAAATGCTAATTTACCTAACTGGAATGAAAATCAATCCAGTTTATATCGGTTTATCGACAACATCTATGAAGCAATATTTTTTGTGGATGCAGGCCTATTTGAATATCAATTTGTAAATGGAAGAATCAGTCCTAAAATTGAAGTTGTGCCCAATGATTGCGCCGTTAATCATTACAGAACCATAAATATTGTATCCGACACAGTCCTCTCAGGAGTTTGCTTTTCTTCATGTGCAGCTTGTAACACAACATCTACCGATCACATGAGCACTAACTTTGAAGAGATGAAAATATCACCAAATCCTGCGAAAGATATAATACACTGTACCTTCATCAACCATTCTGCAGGAACTGTTGAATTATTAAATCCTGTAGGCCAAAGTATCACAACATACAAGTCAAATGGATTAAATCCATTAAATATAGATGCCTCCTCTTTAAAATCAGGCATATATTTCATTCGATATAAAAATGAAAAAAATAAGGTTTACCAAATTAAAAAAGTAACACTACTATAAAATGAAAATGAAATCTAATTACCTTTTTGTTGCTATCTTTCTGTATATTTCAAACATTGGTGCTCAACAATCTTTCTATGAACTCAATCAAATACAAACGATTGAAATCACATTTGCAGAATCAAATTGGGATCAAATTTTAGATAGCCTAAAAGCAACTACAGAAGGGTATTTTTCAGCAAGCAAGGTTGTTATTAATGGAACGTCATTCTTGAATGTCGGTGTTAAGTATAAAGGTAATAGTTCTTATGATGCCACTTCACCAAAAAATCCCTTGCACATTTCATTGGATAAATTCCAGGATCAGAATTATCAAAATATTAAAGACATTAAATTGAGTAATTGCTATGATGATCCTTCCATGATTCGCGAAGTGTTGAGTTATCAAATACTGAAAGATTATATGGAATGTCCTCAAGCGAATTTCGCAAAAGTATATGTCAATGGAACATACATGGGCCTTTATTCTAATGTAGAAGATATCAGCAAATCATTTTGCGCTGATCGTTTTTTTTCAAAAAAAGGAAATACGTTCTTTAAATGTAGTCCCGTAGTTAAACCTGGACCAAATACAAAAAGTAATCTCAAATATATTTCCTCTGATAGTACAGCTTATTACAACTTCTATGAATTGAAATCAAATTCCGGATGGAGTGACTTGATTTCCTTAGCCAATACTCTTTCTAACAATCCAACTTCAGCACCAAATGAACTTGATATGGATCGCATAATATGGATGCTGGCTTACAACAATTTATTGGTTAATCTGGATAGTTATTCAGGTGCATTTTGTCAAAACTATTATTTGTATAAAGATAATACAGGTTTGTTCAACCCCATCATTTGGGACTTGAATCTTTCCTTCGGGGGACTCCCTTTTGCGGGGAGTTCGAACAGCAGCTTAGGTAGCCTTAGCAAAGAACAAATGCAACAACTGCCCATTGCATTGCATGCCAATGATCCATATTGGCCATTGATTAATATCATTATGAAAAACACTACATTCAAAAAAATGTATGTTGCACATTTGAAAACGATCCACGATGAAGTATTTCAAAATGACCAATACCTCTCATTAGCTCATTACTTACAATTACTTATCAAAGACGCTGCAAAACAAGACACCAATAAATTCTTTTCCTATACCGCTTTTCAATATGGATTAAATGAAGATCAATCTGTTGGTAATTATATAGTCCCTGGAATTCAAAATTTGATCAATGGCCGCAAAACTTATTTATCATCAACCGCTGAATTCAACTATCTGCAACCCATTATTTCAACACCCAGACTCATATATTCAACTTCAGATAGCATGTGTGTGATTACCGTAAATTCAGAACAATCACAATCCGTTTTTTTGGGATTTAGATTCAACTATGCAACACGTTCTACTCTGCTTCCCATGTATGATGATGGGTTGCATGGTGATGGATTAGCCAATGATCATATTTATGGATTATCTATTAAATCTGACCCTGTAAATAGTCAATTCTATGTTTATGCTGAGAATACCAATGCCGGTAGTTTTTCACCGACACGTGCTGCTTTCAAATATTACACCATAAATGAACTCAACACAACCCATACTGTTAAGCAAACTCATTCTATAGTTTTTAATAATCCTTTTTCAAATAAATTGAGCATCCATTCAAAACTGGATCAACCATCAGACCTTATCATCTATAATGAAATGGGCATTATGATGTTTCAATCTCGTTTTTCTGATGTGATCTCGATCAATACCCAAAATTGGAAGTCCGGCATTTATTTTATTAAGCTTGATCAAGAAATAACAAAAGGCATTTTGACGCGCTAGAATTTAAAATAAAAATAGCGATACATTTTTAATAAATTTTGATTTCACGATCATTCAACATTTAAGTTTTAATTCAAAAGTTCTAGAATGCCAAAACTAATTAATTCTATGATAGCATAAGAATCATAATTGAATGATAATTTTGCAAAACACTCATTCTGATGATTAAATTTGAAACGAATTAGGCAAGTCAATCTCTTACGTTTTTAATTCTTCAAAACTCAATATAACATTCAAATATCCGCTTACCCTAAGCCATATTTTATCTAATGCTCTGGAATTTATACCAAACCCCCTAAAATTAAATGAATCATTCTGAGAGGAATGATGAATATCAATTCAATGCATGATGATCGTCAGCTATTTATCTATAAATGAAACTCATATTTGAGCCGAATTGATATTGTTAATTATTAAAATAAATTTATGAAACTGTTACAATCAAGATATTTTTGGGTAATTACTTCGTTCATCTTATTATTCGGTTATTGGCAGAGTTGCACAAAAGATGATCAAATTCTTGATCTTCCGACATCTTTAACAGGGAAGGAACTAATCTCCAAACTGACCACCACGGCACCTACGATTGATGGAGTTGTTGATGACGTTTGGAAGAATGCTGCAAAGTTGGATTTTGCTGCTACTGTACCTGATCCAGGAAATAATTTGTTCAGTGGATACATCAATGAAACCTATAAAGGAACACTTCGTTCTATGTATGACAATGATTATATCTATTTTTTAGCTGAAATCGTGGATGCTGAAAAAAATGTAAAATCTGCTCCTTGGTATTTTAACCCAACAACCAGTCGTTGGGCACAAGAGCCTACAGCAAGAACTTATAATTCAAGTGGTGTATTAACCCGTGAAGGTTGGGGCGAAGATAAATTGGCATTCTTATGGAATATCGACAACTCGACAGCCAAATTCAATAGCTTAACCTGCTATGCTAGTTGCCATGTGTTTACACCTTATGTCGATTATTCTGTGAGTCCGGCTGTTCCTAAATCCAATGCAAGCAGCGGCAATCACTACACCAATGGTGTTAACGAAAAAATTGACCAATGGTGGTTGCACCCAAATAGAGGATTTCTATTCAATAATATGGATGATAACTACCAAGATTGGGCAGGCGGTCCGAGTGTAACCAACTTAGTTGGTGGTTCTGGTAATGGACGCCATTTTGATGATTTAGTAGTGTCAGGAGCGTCTACAACTTGGCCTTTTACACCGAGTTATACTGCTGATGCGACCCAAGGCTCATTTAATAATCGCCAAAACCTAAAACTAGATGACACTGGTGCTGTAGTAACTGTTCCAGCATGGGTTATACCTAATGAAAATAATTATGAATTTATTCAAGGAACAGATACTTTAGCTGGCGGCAAAGCGGTCAAAATAACTAAAGTAGGTCTCAATGGTGTATTAACTTATAATGGTGGCACCATAGATCCAAATGTTGGTACAGATTATCAACGTGTTGGCGATCCAGTTAGTGGTGGCATTGGTTCTAAAAGTATTCCTGGAGCCATAGTAACTCCAGTCTTAAAAGGACGTGCGGACATCAATTGCTTTTCAAACTACACAGGTTCAGGTTGGGTATACGAGTTCAAACGATTACTCAAGACCTCAGATAAACTTAAACAAGATATAGATTTTACAAAAGATAAAGTAGGAGATCAGTTAGCTGACCAACCATTTGGAGTTGCGGTGTTCAACAAATCAAATTATCAACATGCTATCAAACCTAATTTGCTTTTGAAATTTCAAAAATAACCCTGGAAACTTTTTTCTAATCATTAAACATATAATCATGTTACCAAAGAAAAAATTATTGGGTTTCTTAATATGCCTCGGGATTTTGTTGACTATAAGTTGCTATAAAGACAAAACCGTTTATTTTGATACCGGAGCCGAGATAACCAGATCTGTAAGTTTTACTAATGATATTATTCCTATATTTAATACAAGCTGCAATGTCAGTGGTTGTCATAATTCTGGTGGACAAAAACCAAATCTAACTGAGTCCCGAGCATTTTCATCGCTTACTGATGGAAATTATTTAAATCCATCTTCTCCTGAAAATAGTGTTATCTATTTATGGATGTCTGGTAAAAAGTCAACTCCAATGCCAGTAGGTGGAATAAATAAAGATTACAATGCACTTATCCTTGCTTGGATAAAACAAGGAACGTTAAACAATTAAACAAAAATAATATGAAAAATTTCAATATAATATTTAGCTCCTCTTTTCTGAACACATTAATGACTCTGATTTTCATGTTGATTGGATTCAATATGAATGCACAAGAAATGACAGAAGAATCCAATATAGTAAAAGTAAAGCCTGTTAAAAATACTTTCGAGGGTGTATGGCTAATGGATAATCAAACAGTAATGGTTCCTGTAAAAGGTACGTTCGAATTTGACATTCAACACCGATTTGGAACTGTGAACAATGGCTCGAAAGATCTTTTTGGATTATTTGCCCCTTCGAATATTAGATTAGGTCTAGCTTATGCTTTGATCAATAATCTATTCATTGGTGCGGGATTAACCAAAGAAAGAATGCAAGTAGATTTAAACGCCAAATATGCTTTACTAAAACAAAACACAAATAATCATATTCCGGTCAGTGTTAGCTATTATGGTAATGGAGTTATTGACACAAGGGGAAAAAGTAATTTCAGATATGCCGTTCACCGTTTTTCTTATTTCAATCAATTGATCGTTGCAAGAAAATTTACAGATCAATTTTCCGCTCAAGTGGCACCAAGTTTTTCTTGGTTTAATAATACGGAAGCTTATGTGGACAGCAAAGGTGACATTCAAAGAAAAATGAACAATGGACATTGGGCAATCTCTACTTTAGGAAGATACAAACTGTCTGAAAAATTCTCAATTATTGTTGGATATGATCAACCATTAACTCAACATACAACCAATAATCCGAATCCAAATATTTGTTTTGGCTTTGAGACCACAACAAGTGCACATGCCTTTCAAGTATTTGCAGGTAACTATTCCGGCATAGTTCCTCAAAGCAATAATCTATTTAATCATAATGATTATATGGAAGGTCAATTTTTAATTGGATTCAATATTACCAGATTGTGGAATTTTTAATATGTTTCAAATAAAATTTTTCAAATCATTCATATAAACAATTTAAAATGAAAAAATTACTTGTTATTTCCATTCTAGCATTTAGCATGATTAGCATAAGCTTTACTTTTCTCAGCAAGCAAGGGGATAAGCCATGGGAGGTGCCCGCCAATTATGTTAAAATGAAAAATCCTGTAGCTTCGAACCCTACATCCATCGAAGAAGGCAAAACCTTATACAATAAACATTGCAAATCATGTCATGGTGGTAAAGGTTTGGGCGATGGTTCAAAAGCTGCACAACTTAAAACAGATCCAGGTGATTTTTCTGTAGCAAGTTTTCAGTCTCAATCTGATGGCGCATTGTTTTACAAAACATCTGAAGGCAGAGATGACATGCCAAGTTTCAAAAAGAAAATTCCAGATGCAGACGAACGTTGGAGTATTATTAATTTCATAAGAACATTGAAAAAATAATACCATGAACTGACAAAATAACTTTGATGAATACTATTCCACAACAGGAAATATTAAGGTTATTTTGTCTATTTTTTTGTCATTTATCCACTCATTTCAATCAAGATATGTTGTGCAGCCATTGTATACATTCAACTAAACGATAATGGAAACTAAATCAAATATACTTTCTCGTAAAAAATTCATTTTGTGGGGCACAGCCTTCATTGCAGGAATATCTGCATTTAAGTTTTTTCCAAAAACTAAAAAGCCGGAGAATGTGATGTGCAATGACTCCGTAAAAATGCTAACCCAAGATGGTAGATTAGTCGTTATTAAAAAAAGCGATATAAACACTCCTAGTCAAAAAATATCCAATGAAGAATTACAACATTGGGTTAATAATAAATAGACCAATAAAAAAAACAAAATGGAAAATAATCATTCTTCCAGAAGGGAATTCTTAACATCAGGATTGTTGACATTAGCTTTAGCTACAGCTTGTGACACAAAAGATAATCCATTTACTCCTGAAGGCGATGTGGAATTAACCGGCGAAAAAGTCAAACTCCTCTCTGTAACCGGAGAGATCATTGAAATCGATAAAGCTTATTTAAAACCTGTACCTGACCTTCCTACTTTAAGCAATCATGAAGAAAGACAAGGCATTGCAGGAAAGAAATTTGTAATGGTTATTGATTTATCCCGATGTAAAAATTTAAAAAAATGTCAGGAAGCATGCAATCATATGCATTTTGTGAACCCGGGACAGAGCTGGATCAAAGTTCACTCCATGCAAGACGCTGAGCTGTCTTCCCCTTATTGGCAACCAACCACATGCATGCATTGTGATGAACCACCATGCGTTAAAGTATGTCCGGTAGACGCCACTTTTAAACGACAAGATGGTATTGTTTCCATAGATAGTGATCGGTGTATCGGATGTCGGTTTTGTATGGCTGCATGTCCATATTCCACCAGAGTATTCAATTGGGATGCACCTGAGATGCCTGTTGAGGTTGCGCAAAAACACTACTCATGTGAGACGAGTGTACCTCAAAAAAAAGGTACTGTAGGTAAATGTGATTTCTGCCCGGATATGGTTAGGAAAGGCGAATTACCACATTGTGTATCAGCATGTCCTAATGGTGTATTTATGTTTGGTGATATCCATGAAGATTCTGTAACCAATGGCGCTGAAACATTTCGCTTTAGTGAATTAATAAAAGATAAAGCAGGATATCGCCTTATGGAAGATCTAGGCACAAAACCAAGTGTATATTATTTACCTCCGGTCAATAGAAATTTCCCTTACGAATCCGGACTTGAAAATGCGAACCCTGATGACGCCCATAACCATTAAATATTAAGATCGTGAAAAATACTAACGTTTTAACCAGCGAACAAATAACCCAAGATCTATTACCGCAAAAATTTGGCAAAAGTGGAATGATTTGGACCGGTATACTTATAGTCATTTGTTTAGTTGGCGCCTATGCCTATTTCCTTCAATTAAGAGATGGTCTTCAGGTAACCAACATGCGCGATTATGTATCCTGGGGTATTTATATTTCTAATTTTGTTTTTTTTGTAGCCATAAGTTTAGTGGGATCACTAATAACTGCAATCTTCCGTTTAGCCAATGTCAAATGGGCAACACCGCTTACAAGAATTGCTGAGATCATAGCAGTTTCAGCTATAGTGTTCGCTTCATTAATAATTATCGTGGATATGGGGCGCCCTGAACGAGTATTGAATTTATTTCTACATGGCCGAATTCAATCCCCAATTATGTGGGACGTTATAGTCATCAGTACTTATTTTGTCATTAGTTTATTATTGCTTTATTTTCCATTGTTACCGGATCTCAAAATACTTATAAAATTCAAAGAAAAATCAGGTAATGCACTTCATAAATTGTACAAATTTCAAGGTTCATTCTGGAAAGGATCTTCAGAGCAATTCAAAATTAGTGAAAAAGCCATCACGATACTTTGTATTGCAATAATCCCTGTGGCTTTTAGTATCCATACCGTAACCTCTTGGCTTTTTGCAACAACTTATAGACCCGGATGGGACAGCACCAATTTTGGTGCCTATTTTATCTCGGGTGCCTTTCTAGTAGGTTCAGGGGGTGTTGTAGTAGCTATGTATGTTTTTAGAAAATTCTATCATCTTGAAAAATATATTCAAGAAATGCACTTTGATAAAATGGGTAGAATAGTCGTTATGTTAGCCCTACTCTACCTTTATTTTAATATTAATGAATACATGGTTCCGGCTTTCAAAATGAAAAAATCAGAAGAAGCACATATCATTGGATTGTTATCAGGTGAATTCTCAATGATGTTTTGGTTTGCTATAATAGTCGGAATGATTATTCCTATAATTGTTTTATTATTTAAGCGTGGGAGAAAACCTTTACCCATGTTTGTGGTAGGCATTATGATTGTAGTAGGTGCATGGTTCAAAAGATATTTGATCGTAACACCAACATTATTACATCCATTTTTACCGATACAAGATGTACCTGCAAGTTATCATCATTATTACCCTAGTTGGCAGGAATGGGCCATAGCCATGGGCTCCCTATCAGGTGCTCTTTTAGTGATTACATTCTTTGCACGCATCTACCCTATTATTCCTATTCAAGAAACGATAACTGAACAAAATGAAAAACATGAAAACGAATAAATATATTGGTCTAATAGTTTCAATTTTATTTCTTTCTCTAGGCTATAAACTCGATGCCCAAAAAGATTCGGTCAAGAGTAAAGAAATCATAAAACTTAGTTATTACAACCATAACAGTGTACAATACATACTCATTGATCATTTCAATAAAAAAGGAAAACAACTAACGCCAATTAGCGATCAGTCATTCTATCTATATTTAGATTCTATTGGAGCTGATCATAAAATAGCTTCCGTCACAACGGACATGAATGGTAAAGCCAAATGTTATATCCCTCCTTCATTAAAATCAATTTGGGATGCTAAACCTATGCATACGTTTATGGCAGCCAAAGATGCCGATGCAGAAGAATCGGATTCAGACCTTGAAATCACTAAATCAAAAATAGAAATAGATACAGCGACTGAGGATGGTGTGAGCCATATCATTGCGAAAGTGATGAAAGCTGAGAACCATTCATGGATTGCAGCAGATGAAGTAGAATTAAAAGTTGGCATTCAAAGATTGGGTGGCATGTTATCCGCAGGTGAAGAAGAAACCTACACAACGGATACCAGTGGTTCTGTAAGTGTAGATTTAAATAAAGCACATTTACCAGGTGATGAAAGTGGTAATATCGTATTAGTTGCCAAAGTAGACGATCATGAACAGTTTGGTAATTTGCTGTTTGATCTATCTGTCCCTTGGGGAGTACCCACAACCATTGATCAAAACTTTTTTAACCAAAGAACACTTTGGTCCACTCAATTCAGGACTCCATTTTGGCTACTGTTTATGGCCTATTCGATCGTCATTGGAGTTTGGGGTACTATTTTCTATTTGATTTTTCAAATCGTAAAAATCAAAAAAATAGGAGATCGCACGACTGCTGTTTAGCGTCATGTCAACAATTCATGTAATAACAGAAAATTAACTGGTTCAATAAGTTTCATTATCAACCCGCTTTTTATACCAAGGAAATAATATCCATTATTGACGCAAGTCCTGATGCCTCATTGACTCCAATTTAGGAGTTGTACTATTCCATTCATTCATGAATTCATTAATAACCCTATGTCAAATACATATGGAGGTTTTCATCTTGTCATGGACGGGGCAAGATGTTTTAGGATTTATTTATTAAGCCGTATAGCTATTTTAGGACAAGACAAGGACACGGCAGATCCGAGGATAAGCCGTGGATAAGCCGTGGAAAAGGCGTGAACAAGCCGTGGGCACTTGCTGGAGAATTGCACTGTAATACATGCATAAGTTTCTTAAATGCAATACATCAATAATAAACCTTAAATACCAATATTACATCAATTACGCATGTAACATGTAGAACCTTGTGGTCAGAGTTCGTTAGAATTCACTGCTTAGTTTTCGGAAATAATTATTCTAATAATAAGGTAATCAGACTACAAGCAGTAAAGGAATTCCTAAGCATAGATTGGTTGTAGAACCTACTTTTGTATTAGAACAGAAGAAAAATTACCCCTATAATTATTTTACAAAAATTTATTTCGCAAGTTTACCCTGTCATCCGGATAAGTTGCGATATATTTGTCAAGGAGGAGAATGGATAGATATTAATAATTAAAAAGTCGTTAAATCAATTTGCTCTATAACTCTTTAAATAATTGAAAATCAAATAATTAACAGTGTTTATTTATATAAAATAAACACATGTTTTATAAAAACATGCGTAAAGTGAAAAGTTAGCGGTCAGCTTAAAACGACACACTACAACGACAAGAAAATAAAAAAGACAATACTGCTTAACATATTATGCAAATATTAGAGACAGAAAATTTTACGGAAAACACGTTAAATGAAATCATAAATTCTTGTTTAGAAGAAAGTATTAATATTGAGTTTAAATCGGCTCAAGCTTTATCAAAAGACAATTCTGTAAAAAAAGAGATTTCAAAAGACATTTCAGCGTTTGCAAATTCAGACGGTGGGCTTATTTTTTATGGTATAAACGAAGAAAATCACATTGCGACCTCAGTTTCATTTATTGACGGGAACACTTTTACAAAAGAATGGCTTGAAAACGTTATCATTTCAAACATTCAACCGAAAATAATAGACCTGAAAATATTTCCAATAAGGTTTAACAATGATTTTAGCCAAACAGTATATGTAGTGAAAATCCCAAACTCCAACTCTTCTCCACATATTAACGGAGACAAAAAATATTATAGACGTTTTAATTTTCAGTCTGTTCCTATGGAGGAATATGAAATTAGAAATTTATATCTAAGACAGAGAGAAAGCAAAGTTTATCCTGAGACACTATTAGTAAAACCAGACTACGAACATACAACGGACGACAATTACTCGTTTTATGTAGAAATTCAAATAGTAAATGACGGGCAATTTGTCTCCGAAAAATATAAAGTTGCTTGTAATATCAGCAAAGCAAGTGGAATAGGTATCAGTTACGACAGGACAAAAAATTATAGTGTAACGAACAAAGGAGAAAATGGAATTAAAATTTCAAACAACGATATAGTGCCATTATTTCCTAATGAACTTTTTAATGTTTTGAGTTTCACAATAAATATCCCAAAAGACTATTTTGAAGAAATAACGCAGAGATTAGAATTTAAAATTTTCACGTTTAGCATAACTGAAATGGACGAAACTACTATGGACTTAAATGACTTATTGATAAAAACTAAGAAACAATATTATGAATAAAGCCGAACCGCTAACAGCACATTTGCAATAGGCGGGGTTTCGTGCTCCGCAGACAGTTTAGTGGTAGCCGAAAGGTTTGTGCTCCGCATCATCATTAGTACTGAAAAGCCCGCCCATCGCAAATCTGCAAACCGTTATAGTCAATAAAGAATGATGAGACGAATAATTCAAATATTATTGACCATTTTGGCTATAGTTAATGTAACAATAGCTCAAAATGGATTGGAATGTTCTATTAATTTTCCTGACACACTTTTGTTAGGGCAATCGATGTATTTTCAATATTCAATTCATAATCGTTCTAAAAAAACAATTACATTATTTTATGATCCGTATGGACAGAACTTTAATGATTTAAGTAGAGATGAGTCATTCACAGTTAAAGTCTATGACTCAAATAAAAAACTCGTGCCATTAAAAAAATCTATACAAGACGAATTTATAATGGAAAGTAGGCGTGTTGGATATCAAAAACTTTTGTTAAGAGATTCCTTAGTATATATCCATTGGATAGACAATTGGGTTGACTTGGATCGGCCTGGCGAATATACAATACAATGTACTAAAGAATTTAGAATATTAAAAAAAAATAAAAAGAAGGAACAAGTAACTGCTAACTGTATAACAAAATTTGTTGTGCTGCCTTATGACTCTTTAAAATTAGCCAATAATATTCACGATATCTGGTTAAGAGCTACCGAAAATAAAGAATACCCGCCACTTAAACAATTAAATCAAACTCATAAAGAATTCAAAGACCGAAGGGCTCAAAGAAAGGCTGATTATTATTACCACGAAAACCAATTGAAACTACTTTGTAGACTGAAGTCAGAACAGATTATTCCCTATTTAGATCAAATAATGTCAACGTATATAAATACTCACCACATTCAAATGGCGATGGAAGGTCTATCAAAGTTTAATATGAATAAAGAAGTTTTTAATATCATCTCTAAGCCTTTTTTATACGAGGGATTGCGCTTCATGTCTGTAGTAGCAAGAGAAGATCTAATTGAAAGTGTTTTAAATAATCTTAAGTTTTCATCCCTTCATTACCTTTCCAAATTCGAAGATACTCTTTTGGTTCCATTTATGTTAAAACATCAGAATGACAATTCTTATTCTATTAGATTATATATTATGCAACAACTCTACAAGAAGAAGAGCCAATATTCCTTAGAAAATCTTAAGGCCAATCTCTATGATAAAAATGAAACTATTAGATCAGAGGCAAGTAGGTTATTAAAAATGTATGAAATTGAAAATAAAAAGTAACTGGCTATAACAAGCCGTAGCACGATCATGCCGATCTATTGAGACGGCACGAAGGCAACAGCTAAAACGTTACAAGCTACCCTAAAACAAACAACAAACATATGGTTAACAAGCAAAAATTAGAGGACATGACCCCAGAAGAATTAGGAAAATTATTTCCAATTCAAATTGTTCCATATGACAATAATTGGGTTAACATTTTCAATTCAGAAAGTAGATTAATTAAAGATTCCCTTGGCGACAATATTGCCTTAAAAATTGAACATTTTGGAAGCACTGCAATTGACGGACTTTCTGCAAAACCAACAATTGACATTTTAATTGAAATACCACTTCTAACTGACAATTTAAAAGAAACTATAACCAAAAAAATGTCAGAATTAGGCTACCACTTTATTTGGCGGACAGATGAAAAAATTCCTTATATGCATTTTGTGAAGGGTTACACGAAAGAAGGTTTTAATAAAAATGTATTTCACATACATATGGGCGACAAGACACACCCATTATGGGACAGAATATATTTTCGGAACTATCTACGCCAGAACAAAAAAGCTGCAAAAGAATATGAATCTTTAAAAATTTCATTAGCAGAGAAATTCAAGTATGACAGAGAAGCATATACCAATGCAAAGAGTGAATTTGTAAAAAGAATAACCGAAATAGCGAAAAATGAAAACGACAGTTGCTAGCATGGGTTTGGCAAAAGTGGGGCTTTCGTTTTAGGCTGAGCATTTGTACTTTCTATTAGCTTTTGTACTAAATTTGTACTTTGTGGTTTCTATTCCACAACGAACGCAAAGCCATAAAATGTTAGCTAATTTAAATCACAATACTATGTACATTTTTTCTACTTTACTCTTTTTTGTTTTTCTTAATTCTGAGATTATTTCTTCTGCGCCTGAAGAAGGAAGTTTGCAAATGGTAAAAATAGAAACTTGCAACAATAAAATTTATAAAGGTTATATCATCATTTATGAAGAACTTTTCGAAAGCACTCAGAACGAAAAAGACTGTAAAAAAAGCTTTTCATTTAAGGATAGTTTAGAAAATTATTTACGTTATGCAAGAAAATTAGAATTATACACTGATTTGCTTAGTTCACCTGCTGTCTATAGAGGGCTAATACTTTCACTCAAAAATCCAATAGAAATAAAATTAGATGATATTAATTTTATTAAAAGAATAGATGGTAAATACAATGGATTTAGTAATGGGTGGGGTGAATTAAATGTAATAACAACCAAAGAATTAAATTTATTAAAGCTGCAACCCTATTCCGAATATTACTATGATGGAGCTGGCACGTATCCAATTTTTATTAGCTATTCAACTCGTTATAAAAAAATTAAATTAATTTCATTCTATAACAAATATCAAAAACTTAATGACCTAGAGCAAATTAGATATAAAAAAAGATTATTATCAGATAGCATTGTCATATTGCATTATACGGGAGATTAAGAACTAGCTTAAAAGAGTACATTCGATAATGCCCTCTGTAATTTAAATTTTCACTTCTGACTTAAAATGAATAAACAAATTCTTACCTTTGGATTAGAGACTAATAGCATTTCACCAAAAGTTATCAAGCGTTGTAGACATTTAATTAATAATTAGTATGCAATTAAAAATATCAATTTTACTAACAGCATTATTAAGTCAGGTATCTTTTGGACAAAATAAAGATTTAATTATTGTAAGAAATTTTGCGGAACAATATAACCCAAGTTTTGAATCAAACATGGGCGTTCCAGCATTAGGTAATATTAAAAATGAAGTTATAAATGCTATAAAAGAATTAAGAGGTGCTTCAAAAGTAGAGCTTGAAAAATACTTAACCTTGATTTTTATAAAATTGTACAGAGCTCATTTAGAATGTTGTCATCAATCTTTTGAACTAAGACTTTCAGATAAAACTTACATAGATCAAAATCAGGATCCATTGCTTTATGAATTTAACTTACTCATAAAAATGTTCAAGCAAAATGAAATGATACCCTTTATTTCTTCAAGAATAAGTTATGATTATGTAATGTCTCATTCATACTTGCTTGAATATAATAAGATTAAATCAGAAATCAAAATAATTGATCGTTTATTGGACAAAATAAACAAAGGAATATACTGGAAAGATTGAATAAATGCCCGGCGAAATGGCATAAACACTTCACAGTAAAATATCGAAAGTTATTCTCTTATATTTTTTTCCAATAATAAATAATTAATTTATTAAATTTGATTGTTTATGCACTTGCTTGTGCAGTGTCTGTGCTCAACCGTTAGTTTGAATAACAATGAAAGAAATATTAATTCCTTTATCAATTATACCTGATGAACAAGAGTTTTATCGTGGAGCTATTTTCAGGATATACAAAGTAGATATACCTAATGTTAAAAAAGAGGATGAAGATTTTTATGACTACATGCTTATAGATTTAAATGATTCTAAAAAAATGCTATTAGCAAACGTAAGTTCTAAAGCAGGAAAGGGAAAAGCTGGGCTATCCTTAGGATATGTTGAAAAGCTTATTGATGTCAATAGGTCTGTGGTTACAGGGAAAGAAATGAAAAGATATTTAAATGAACCACTTGTATATTGGGTAGAAGAATAATCTACAGCTAAAATTAAACTGTAAATAAAAAAGCCACTTCAAACAAAAGTCCTGAGAATCAAAACCTTTAAAAAAAATTAACAAAATAGATTTCATCCTATTTTAAGATTATTTCGATGCAACTGGACAAGTTTGAAAATGACAAGTATATTAGAATTTCTGTACCTAAAGCTGCTTCATTTAATCTCAAATTGTAAAAGCAAAACATGCTTGAAAATTGCCCGAAAACAATCTTTTTATCCCCTAATGGCTTAAAAAATAATTACCAACAGTATTTTTACATTTAAATATTGAAAATTTAACTACTTAAGTATTATTTTTAGGCTTCGCATTGAATATTGCCTTAAAATACGGTCTATTGGAAATAAAAATGCAAGCCTTACCTTATATTCTAGCTTCATGTACCAGTTTTTTTTGCTTTGCGAGGAGGACAAACTGTTCAACTTTCTCTTATTCTGGTAGAGAGCTAAATTGAGATTATAAAAAAATAATGATACAAAAGAAAAAGATTATACCAATATTGTTATTAATGATTATTATTACAACATGTGAAAAATCTGCTGTTGATGAACGCGATAAAGTCATAGGCAAATATTCAGGAATTCTAGTTAATAATTATTGGGTTGATACTACTCTTGGATTTGCACACGATACTTATCCAGTGATTCTTGTTTTATCGAAATCAAACTTAGACTCAGTTGTAAACTTAAACTTCAATGAAATAAATGTATCAAATACACATTTATTTAATTATTCTGGAGGTATTTTCAAATCGTTGCAGACTTATCATCCACCTCAATTAGTCTTAAAGCAAGATAGTTTGTATTTTTTTTATAAAGAAGGATTAGGGCCATATTGGAAAGAGTGTTTCACAAAGAAGATTTAGGTATAAAATGCTTATACCTAGATTAATACTAAATTTGAATTCATATTCCTGTCATATGCTACGGAATGGTCGCTTTAAAAATTCAATTTAACTCATCTAGCTAGTATCTCACACACGATTTAAAAAGAAAATGAGGATTAATAAGGCTATTTCGAAAATCAATAACTAAATTTGATCTAAAAGCGTGTAGTCATTATGGCGGCCTTGGATTTACAACTATATGATTTTCAGGCTAGCCGAGTAATGTTAATCAGAATTTTACCTTGACACTCAATAACTAATGAAAGAAATACTTAAAGATAGAAGTTTTAAACTCTCAATAATTTTGACAATAATTTTCTTTGGGACAGGAATTGCATTTTTATTTTTTGGATTAGTAGATTATAGTTGGATATTATTTATCTTACTACCAATAGTATTAGGAATTTCTATTGGTGCAATGCCGAATAAGAAATATCTAATTTGGGGTTCAGTAATCACGGCAAGTATTATTTTAGTTGTAATGGTTATTCCTGGGCTTTCAGGACTACTTTGCATTGTTATGACATTGCCAATAGTTGTTCCTTTAATATTCATAGGTTATATCATTTCTCATTTGATGAAAAGATATAAAGTAATTAAATCGACAGACAAATTTTCAGTTTTATTACTACCACTTTTACCATTTATAATTTTTGCACCAACAGAACATTTTTTAAAGAAAGACAAAATTCAAATAGTTGAAGTTAGAACTGAACAAATTTATAGCTACACAACAGAACAAGTTTTTGATGCGATAAAATCAGTTGACACATTAGTTGCAGAAAAACCATATTTAATGCAGTTTGACTTGCCAATACCGATAAAATGTATTTTAGATAAAGAAGAAATTGGAGGAATAAGAACTTGTTATTTTAGAAGTGGCCGATTAAGTAATAACGACTTCGGAGCAGGCACAATTGTAGAAAAAGTTACAGCAATTGAAAGAGGAAAGGTTTTGAAAATGGACGTTATAAATTATAATTTAATTGGTCGAAAATGGATAGGTTTTAAGGAAGCCATTTATTACTTTGACAAAGTTGAAAACAACAAATGTAAATTGACGAGAATTACAACTTATACTTCTGAATTAACACCAAGAATTTATTGGGAGCCATTGGAAAAATTAGGTATTCGACAAGAACATGAATATGTATTTTCATATTTATCAAACGACTTGAAGAAAAAATACGGCAGGTAACATTAGGCCGTATTTACTAAAGTTGCTCCAAGCAAAAGAATTGATATTCAAGAACTTTGATAAAGGATATACAAAATAGGTGTCCTGATATATCAATTCTTAATTTGAGGCATCAAGACAAGTCTGGATGTGCCAAGAACATTAAAAATATAAATCAAATGTTGCTTCATTTCATACTGCACAAAAAAATATATGTCAAAATATAATCAAGAAACATCCCTTCCATAACTAAATAGTATAAAAAGCAAATATTAACATCAATATTTCAAATAAATACTATAAAAAATTTATTATATTTACGTTATGAAAACATTGACAGTAAACATACCGGACCATTTAGACATTGATAATCGTGAACTTGTGATGCTTTTGGCTTCAAGATTATACGAACAAGGTAAACTTTCTTTAGGACAAGCTGCCGAACTGGCTGGTTTAACTAAAAGAGCATTTGCTGAATTACTCAACAATTACAATGTCTCAATATTTAACTTTCCAGCCTCGGATTTATCAAGTGATGTAGCAAATGCATAAAATCATTATTTCTGATACAAGTTGCTTTATTATTTTATCCAAAATTGGTGAACTTGACATATTGAACCAACTCTATGACCAAATTATAACGACCTTGGATATTGCTGAAGAATTTGGAGAAACACTACCAAATTGGATTACTATTGAAAAGGTTTCTGATAAATACAGTCAAAGAATTTTAGAAATGCAAATAGATAAAGGAGAAGCCAGTGCAATTGCATTAGCTTTAGAAGTCCCAAACTGTACTTTAATTCTTGATGATTTCAAAGCAAGAAAAATTGCTCAAAATCTTGGATTAAATTTTACAGGAACTATTGGAATTATTATTAAAGCAAAACTAAACGGAAAAATACCTTCAATAAAACCTTATTTAAAAAAAATCAAAGAAACTAATTTTCGATTATCTGCCGAAATAGAATTACAAGCTTTAAAAGAAGCTGGAGAATATTAAGTAAGCTGCTATGATCAAGCCATTTATACAAAAACCAGCACAAAGCAAAATCCACGAAGATCAAGAACTTTGATTAAAGATTAACGAAATAAGCTTCCTGAACTATTCATAATTTTGTTAATGCATCAGGTAAACTTAGGTTATATAGCCTGCTCGAGGCTATAATTGTCATTAACTTGCCAAGGGCCCAATGGATGGATTTTTGAAACCCCTACATCGTTTATATAAGGTGTACATTTTTACACCCAACTGAACTAATATTCCAATAGTATGTTGATTTAGCGAGTATGTCATATCTTTGCAATCTATGAAAAAGTCATTAATTTTAGGTTTGGGCTTAATCGTCGTAGCTATCGTATTATTGGTATCCGCATCTAAGGACATTACCAGTTATACCAGCTTTAAGGAAGCCAAAAGTTCCGGTAGAATGGTCAAAATTGTAGGTCAGCTGGACAAGTCTAAGCCTATGATTTATGATCCCATTAAAGATCCGAACCACTTTAGCTTTTATGTAACGGACAAACAAGGTGAAACCGTTCAGGTTATACTCAATGCTGCTAAACCTCAGGACTTTGAATTGTCAGAACAAATAGTGGTCACCGGAAAAATGAATCAAGACGAATTTATAGCTAAAGATGTCTTATTAAAATGTCCTTCAAAGTATAAGGACGAAGAAATTTACATCAAATCTGAAAGCTAGCCTATGACCGACATACAATATGTTGGTGAACATTTATGGGTACACTATACAGGACATTTTTTAGTATTATTTGCTTTCTTTTCGGCTGCCTTTCTGGGCATTATAGCTTATCAATTCTATAAAAAAAATGAAGGCGACAAAGCACTTTGGTGGTCTTGGCTAAAAATAGGCTTTTTAGCACATACCCTAAGTATTTTAGGTATAATATCATTGCTACTCTTTGCAATGTCTCAACATTATTTTGAATACCAATATGTTTGGGCCCATGTCTCAGAAGAATTACCAACACGTTATATACTTTCCGCTTTCTGGGAAGGCCAGGAAGGATCTTTTCTATTATGGATGTTTTGGAATTGTGTGCTTGGATTTCTTATTTTAAGACGAAAAAATATATACACCGTAAGCATCATAGGTATCCTCAGTATCGTCCAATTGGTGTTAATGAGTATGTTATTAGGGGTATACTTCTTTGGTTCCAAATTAGGCAGCAATCCCTTCTTATTGCTACGACATACTATGGACATCCCGTTATTTAAAAATGCTGAATATACAGCCTTAATTAAGGGAAATGGCCTCAATCCCCTATTACAAAATTATTGGATGATCATACATCCCCCTACCCTTTTTCTGGGGTTTGCATCTACTGTTATTCCATTCTGTTATGTAGTATCTGCATTGTTCTTAAAAAAATATGAAGAATGGCTTAAACCAGCTTTATCCTGGGCCTTAATGTCTGCAGGTATTTTGGGACTTGGGATATTAATGGGCGGAATGTGGGCATACGAAGCTTTAAGTTTTGGAGGATATTGGGCATGGGATCCTGTCGAAAATATGTCCTTAGTCCCTTGGCTTGTTCTAATAGCTGCTTTACACGCGCATCTCATTGCCATTCATACGAAATATTCCATCCGTGCTAGTATCATATTCTATATACTGACTTTTGTGTTGGTCGTTTATTCCTCATTTTTGACCAGGAGCGGTGTTTTGGGTGATAGTTCGGTTCATGCATTTACCCAATTAGGCTTGGAATGGCAATTATTAGGTTTTCTCATTTTGGTTACATGTATTCCTTCCTATTTCTATATCAAACGGCAAAAAGAAATACCGGCCCATAAAACAGAAGAAAAAATAGCTTCCAGAGAATTTTGGATGTTTATAGGAAGCTTGATTTTACTCTTTAGTGCCGGCTTAATGACATTTACTACATCGATTCCGGTGTTCAATAAACTAATTGATGTAGCAGGGCAAATCATGAATACTTCTTATGCTTCTTATCACAGAAGCGCCCCTGTCGATGTCATGGCGCATCACAACAGATTTCAGGTGTGGATCGGCGTATTCATTGGCATCATTTCAGCTATCGCCTTTATGTTGCGCTATTTAGGCACCCAGTTGAATGGACTTCAACAAAGATTTTGGAAAAAATTGATTGCGGTAATCAGCATAAGTGGTTTATTAACTTTGGCAACTTTTTCACTTTTTTCAAACCACTCGATTCCTATTATTAGTTTGCTTTTTACAGGATGGTTTGCCATAGTATCTAATTTATATATCCTAACTACCATTATTAAAAACAATCCTAAATCGGCGACTGCTATCATTTCTCATATAGGTTTTGGCATACTCCTGTTTGGAATTTTATTTACTGGACTGAATAGAAAAAACATCGCTCCAGAGCGCTTTTTTCAGGAAGACATTATCATGGGCCTAGATGCAGAAAATGCTGACAAACATTTTCTATTATTAAAAGATCAACCCAAATTCGCGAAAGGTTATTGGATTCATTATAGACATGATACCATGATCTCAAAAATCAGATCTTATACTGTGGATTTTGTTAAAGTGGATTCGGCAGGTTTACAATTGGATTCTTTTAGAATATATCCCCAAGTCCAATACGATAATAAATTATTAAAAGTAGCCGCATCTAATCCAGCCATTAAACATTATTTGAGCAAGGATATATTTACACTTGTTGCACAAATTCCTGCTGTACAAATGGATGCCAATGAAGCTAAAAAAGCAGAGGATAGTCTTCAATTTGAATCTCAGCTAATAACTTTAAATGATACTGTTTTTGGTCGAAAGCATTATTTTATTTTAAAAGAATTGAACGACCAATTCAAACCAACAGATGTACAATCAGAGCCTGAAGATCAAAGCTTACAAGCAATTATTGAAGTCCGAAATCTGGATGATTCTATGGTTTATATAGCTAAACCCGGCATTATATTCCGATCAAATTTAGTCTATAAGTTTCCTTTTAATGTAGAAAAATTAGGAGTCCGGGTTCAAATTCCGGATTCACTGTATGAATCTTTAGTGCCAGATCTTAATTCATTATCGTTTCAATCCTTTGAATTAAAAGAAGGTCAATCATATCGAATAAATGATGACATAAATATCACCTTAACAGGCTTCGATAAAAATCCAAGCTCTCCTCTTTATAGTCCAAAACCAGATGACATATCAATAGCCGCTAAGTTAACCGTTCAATCGAAAGAAAAATCATTGTTGCTCAAACCTATTTATATCATTCGAGATACCAAATCTTTTTCAATTCCTGATCGAAGTATTTGGCCTGGCTTGACCATTCAGTTTAATCATATCAATCCAGATAACGGCGTAATGACTTTCCAATATGCGCTTCATCAACCTCAAACAAAGATCCCAATTGAATTTTCGGAAAATGTAGCCCGCACAGATTACATCGTAATGGAAGCCATAGAATTTCCGGGAATTAATTTAGTATGGCTGGGATCATTAATGATGGTCATCGGGCTAATGGTAAGCGCCCTATTTAGAAAAACCAAACACTAATCTTTATGTTTCGCTCAGCTGTAATACTTGGCTCTGGAAGATTAGCACATGCCATTACAAAAAGATTACTGGAATTAAGTATCGATGTATTGCAAGTCTATTCAAGGAATTTAGATCATGCCCATTCACTTGCGGACAAACTCAATATTTCTTGTACAGATCAGTTAAGTAAACTGAATACCCAATCTGATATATACTTTGTTTGTACTAAAGATGATAGTATAGCAACACTAGCCTCACAGTTGATCTCTTTTTTATCTCCGGATAAATATATAGTTCATGGTTCAGGAATGTTAAGCTTCGATGTTATTCCTGAATATTTTAGTCATCGTGGGGTTATATGGCCATTGCAGAGTTTTTCAAATCAAGATTTCATCGATTGGAATCTTATTCCTTTATTCATTGAATCCAATTCCCAATTTATAGATACCCTGGAAAAATGTGCACGCCAAATAAGTCCTAATGTCTTCCGGGTTACTCCTGAAATCAAAAAATCTATACACCTGGCTGCAGTTTTTGCAAGTAATTTTTCTAACTTCAATACTTATATTGCTCAAATCATTTTAGAGCAATCGCATTTACCATTGAACATTTTAAAACCCTTACTAACTGAAACCCTTAGAAAATCGCTTGAAGAAGGTCCTGCAAAAAGCCAGACAGGACCTGCGGTTCGCAAGGACGCCCACGTGATTTCAGAACATTTAAAATTACTGGAAACACTTGCACCTGAATTTAAATCGATATATCAATCATATACAGAGACTATTATTAAAACTTTCCATTCATGAGATTATTAGGCACCGTTCCACATCAAAATGCATTGATTAGTGTATTTAAATCCAACAATAAAATCTCAATTAAAATTGAGGTTGGACCTTTTGAACAACACTATAAATTTTTAGAAACAGAACAATTATACGATTTTGAAAGCGTAAAACGTTTTATTGATGAGGAATTTATAAGTCATTCATATGCTGTTTTTGATCAAATGAATGTAAAATATCAAAGCATCTGTGAACAATTGTAATACATTTTTAAATACCTTTTTTAACTAAAATCATATGAAATTAAATTTTTGGGCTTTCCTTTATCTCAGTTTAATGATTATAACCATTCAATCATGTGTTCTGGATAACAATACGCTAACACCCACAAGTCAATTTACAATCACCTTTGAAAAAGGCCCTTTAGCAGGTCAAAACATAGAATTGATAAGCAACAACTCAAGCTACGATTTGCAATTCTATACACAAAAATTGAGTACTAAAATTTCAGCACAACCTCTGGAAGAAAAATCTCAAAACTCCCTTGCTCAAAGTAGTTCAATTAATTGGGCATGGCTTGGTGATGAAGTGGAAGGAAATTTCAAAGCTAGTTTTTTTTCAGACCCTAATGTTAATAACAGTGGTGATATTGAGTTGGCTTATAAAAACAACGACTATATAACTTGTTCCATTCCTAAAAATGCTGCGATTACCATCAACTCATATGGAAATGTTGGTGAAACAGTAGATGGTGAATTAAATTTCATTGGGGTGATTGATTATAATTATAATATGTTAAACAAACGTGAACCAACTATGGTAACTGTGAAATTTTCAATTGTACGAGGACCGGACAGCAATTAAGAGATTACGGTGTTTTTACAAATTGATAAGCCCCGTGTTCTGATCCCCATACCTGCTTACCATTGGCATCATATCCACGATCTAAGGACTGGATGGTATCCTTACTTATTCGCACTTCAGAAGTAGCATATGAGGCACCACGCAAATTGCTTTCACAGCCAGACTCTTTAGTACTTCCAACAAACAAATCATCCTTGATTTTATTTAAATAAACAGTACATCCTTCCTTTAAGATAATATCTTCAAAAGTAATGGTTTTAAAATATAGATGAATCGCACATCCATTCACAGCCAATTCAGGTGAAGGAATATTATAGACTTTACTTACAAATTGTTTTTTACTGATTTGCTCCAACTTATAAATTCTTTGTCGATATGGTTTATTTAAAGTTTTGGCCGTCGCTTGTTCTACATAAAGCCAATACTGATTGGGATCTTGAGTCCAAATACGGCACATCTTAAGTTGGATATTATAAAATTGACTATCTCTCGCAGATTGAGCTTTGGTATTAAAAGTTCCAACCATCAATTGTGCTAAACGATCTAAGTCAGAATATCCTGTTGATTGTTTTGAAATAGAACAAGAAATCATCGATACCGTAAGAATAAAGCTTCCCAAAATTAAACTTGACTTCATAATTAATCGTTGTATATTGAGCAACAAAGATATCATTATATGCCTATCAAAATTATAGCATCTCCAAATATAAAATTAATTGAAGAAGAAAGTATAAGTGAACAGAATATTCAATCTGTTGATTTAATGGAACGCGCAGGTACTGCTTTCGCAGATTGGTTTACTCAACATTTTAAAGACATCAAGGTGCCGGTTCAGATATTTTGTGGCACAGGAAATAATGGAGGCGATGGGTTGGTTATTGCACGATTGCTCGCTCAAAAATTTTATACAGTACAAATAATTATATGCCATTTATCTGGATTGGAATCAGAAAATTTCAAAGTAAATAAAAAAAATCTGCCATCCAAGCAGGGCATACAAGTCTTTGAATTATTCGAAAATGATCCTTTAGATCAAATCCCATTTCTTAATGAAGGAATTGTTATAGATGCACTATTAGGAACAGGTACAAATAGAAAATTGATCCCTTATTGGCAAAATATTTTTGATATCATCAATACAAAAAATACAATAAAAATTGCCGTTGATATACCTTCAGGAATGCCTAGTGAAGCTATGTATGAAGGAACGCCAATATGTTGTGATTACACGATTAGTTTTCAATGTCCAAAATTATCTTTTTTTATTCCTGAATCAGCAAAATATGTTGGTGATTTGACATTAATTCCAATTGGGCTCTCAATGGATGCTATAGAAAAAACGCCCAGTACTTATTTTTTAACTACTGAAAAAGACATTCAACCATTAATAAAAAAGCGAAACAGATTTTCCAACAAAAATAATTTCGGACACGCATTAATTATTGCTGGCTCTACGACTATGCCCGGAGCTGCAAGTCTAGCGGGTAGATCTTGTATGAAATCCGGCGTTGGCCTTTGTACCATTGCGACAATCCAGGATTGCTGTAATATTATTTTATCTCGGACACCAGAGTTGATGTGCATGAATCTTCTCGAAATAAAACAAATGTCCTGGAATAGAATAAATAGTATTGCTATTGGTCCTGGAATTGGTCATGCAGATTATATACATGAAATATTTGACATCATTCTTCATCAAGACAAACCAATGGTCATAGATGCTGATGGTTTGAATTTTATTTCGAAAGAAAAATCATTATTAAATCAGCTCAAATCAAACACCATATTAACTCCACATATTGGTGAATTTGACCGCCTTTTTGGGCCATCAGACAATGGTTTTGAGCGTCTTGAAAAAGCAAGATTAGCAGCGCAAAAATATCATGTAATCATTATTCTAAAAGGAGCCAATACTGCAGTGGTCAACGAAGATGGATGTGTGTACTTTAATCAAACAGGAAACTCAGGAATGGCTACTGCAGGTAGTGGTGATGTTTTAACAGGCATTATTGCAGGACTGCTTGCTCAATCTTATCAACCATTGGACGCTGCACTCACTGCAGTGTGGATTCATGGTTTGTCCGGTGATCACGCATTGCAGCAACAGTCTGTTGAAAGTCTAATAGCCAGTGACATTATAGAGCATTTAGGGCTATCGTTTAATACACTTAGAACAAATTAAAATAGACAAAAGTCCCTGAAACTATCCATTTAATGCCTCTCTCGCCTGATCAACTTCTTTTGCTGCATTACCTATAAATATCTTTTTACCTACGACTATAACTGGTCGTTTTAGAAAAGTATATTCACTTAAAATAAATTTCTTATAATCCGCTTCTGTTAAATTTTTATCCTTTAATCCTAAAGTACGATACTTGATAGCTTTTCTTGAAAATAGTGCTTCATATGAACCCGCCATTTTAGCCATTTGATCCAGCTCCTTTTCAGAAATAGTCGACTGTTTGATATCTTGTATTTCACATGAACTGGTATCCAGACTAGACATTATTTTTTGACAAGTACTGCATTGAGACAAATGGTATATTTTATTTTTTTTCATAGTTATAAATAATCTTCAAAATTTAATCCAGATTATTGTTTAATGATTTTAAATGAACTCACTCGATCTTTTTCTTGTAGCGTAATTAAATAGAAACCTGGTTCAATTACAGATGGTACAATCCTCAATATAGATCCTTGTTGTTCCAATCGTTGTAGCAAAATATTTTTCCCTTGAAGATCTGATAATTCAATTTTCATTGAATTCATATCCAAGTCTTTTTCACAAATAAATTCTATATAATTTTTGATAGGATTGACTTGGAGTCTTATTCTTTGGTGCTTTGATAATTCCTGATTACCGGAAAGTCCACAATTAATTCCGGAAATGTCAAATAACTTCTGCAAGGAATCTATGGGCTCTATCCCAGCTCCATCAGCAGTCTTGACACCTAAAGAGATATAGGGTTTATTGATAACATCAGATGGTTTTGTAACTTTCAAAAAAGCAAATAATGATGAAGTGCCATTGGCCGCGCACCTTGAATCTGCGCCAACAATATTGGCCCCTTGCATGGCGTACATCAACCGGCAAGCTAAACTACCTCCGGATCTCACAAATCTGGCTTCCATTGAATCCAATACTTCAGGACCCAGTAAAATATTACCTTGAATACTATAGTTTGAACCAACACGATGCCCTTTATAATCAAGACAATCATTTCCAGTATATGCTGCAGCTTGTGGACTTCCACCCACAAAAGTCACAATCCCATATTGTCTGATTTCAGGATTTACTTCCGCATCATTTTGAATCAACCAATCTCGCACTACGTGTGCTGAATCTTTTCTGTTAATTCTAGTTTTAGCATTTCTCTGATTTAAACTCAAATAAGCTGCTTGCGTATTGGCTCCACCAATTCCAGGAATTAAATCAGACAAAAAACTTGTTGCATAACCTATAGGAATTAAATCTACACATGAAGCCCCAGCACTTCCTATTTCACCTGTAGCAGAATCAATAGCTATCATGGAGAATGTATCCTGTCCGATTACTTTTATTGACAGAAAAATAAAACAGAAAAAATTACAGAAAAAATACTTCATCATTAAATTTTATTTAATAAGCTATTACAATTCCCAAAGATAGAAAGAATACTAATTTTAATACGCTAAAATGATTATCCCATTCGCTTCCTATAATTCAAAATCGCCAGACTATTTAACACTATGGCTATAATGATCATGGCTCGCATATCTTTCCACAAATCTCCTAATGTGCTCCCTTTAATGATTATCGCTCTTAAAACCCTTATAAAATAACTCACCGGATTTCCATCTGCCAAAATCTGCGCCCAATGCGGCATAGATTCTAAAGGTGTATATAGACCACCCATCATAACAAAAAACATCATGATGAAAAATGAAAATAATGTAGCTTGCAATTGGTTATCCACCAAAGTACTTAGTAAAAGTCCAACACCCAAAGCAGCAAATAAATAGACCGCTGAAAATAAATATATAGTCCATAAGGACCCTATAGGAACAATATGATAAACCAAAAATCCTGCAACTAATCCCAAGGTAATGGTCAACAACCCTAAAATCCAAAATGGAATTAATTTTCCAAGTATGAATTGATACTTTTTCATGGGTGTTACATTCAATTGCTCCATGGTACCAATTTCCTTTTCATGCACAATGTTTAGTGAACACATCAATGCTCCAACCATTGTTACCAATAATGCGAGTATACCAGGCACCATAAATAAGGGATAACGCACAAATGGGTTATACCAAAGTGAACTGTAAATTTCCACTTGAGGAAAATCAGAACGCCTTGGTAGCTGAACTAAACTTTCTCTAATTTCCCGATTGAAATCATTGATGATCATGGACAAATAAGCTGATCCTAGTCCAGCTTTAGTGCCATTAACACCATCTGCTGAAACCTGCAACGTAGCTTTGTTTTCACTGATCAATTGCTGCTCAAAATGATTTGGAATGGTCAGGATCAAATCTGAAACATTTTGTTCAACATTATTTAATGCATGTTCAAAATCAGGCATCAAGGTTCTCACAATAAAATATTTTGATGCATCGATTTTATGAAGAAGTTGTCGTGAGTAGCTGGAATGATCCTGATCTACTATGGTTATATTTATATTCTTAATTTCATAATCTGCAGCAAGAGGAATGAGTATCAATTGAAAAATAGGCATGACAATGATCATTCTCAATATCGTCGGATTTCTGAAGATCTGCCTAAACTCCTTCTCCAAAATGGTTCGCATAATATAAAATGCAGATAGTCTCATTGCAGTCTCGGTTTAAATTTTTTAATCGCAAGAGTCATAAAAAAGAAGGTCATTCCTGCTAATATCAAGCACTCTTTCCAAATCGAACTTAATCCCAAACCCTTAATCATAATGGCTCTTACTATGGCATAATACCATCTTGTCGGAACTATATTACTTATGATTTGCATGATTTTTGGCATATTTTCTATCGGAAACATAAATCCACTAAAAACCAATGCTGGCATCAACAAACCAATTAAGGAAATAAACATGGCCACTTGTTGTTGTTCAGTTACTGATGAAATAAATAACCCCAGAGATAAAGTAGTGCTAATAAATAATAAACTAGACATCAACAATAAGAAAACACTCCCTTGTATCGGAACATTCAAAACAAATACAGCGATCAATAAAATAATAACGACATTCAAAAATGCCAATAATAAATATGGAATCGCTTTACTAATAACTACACGAATGGGATTAATGGGTGAGGCTAATAATAATTCCATAGAACCTTGTTCTTTTTCGCGAACGATAGACACAGATGTCATCATGGCTCCCAATAACATCAAGATCAAAGTCATTACACCCGGAACAAAATTAAAGGCACTTTTTAACTGAGGGTTATATAGCATTCTGGTTTCAACAGCAATACTGTAAGGCAGCTTTTTATCACCCAATAATTCATTTTGATAATCTCTGAGAATTGCACTTAAATATGATGTTGCAATGCTTGCTGTGTTTGGATCTGATCCATCAGCAATAATTTGAATCTGTCCTTGATTTAAATGACTTAGGTTATTTGCAAAATTAGAATGAATAATAATAGCTAACCTAATTCGACCTTGTCTAAATAATCTATCAATCTGATTAGTGTTGGTCAACCGTTCCGCTACATGAAAATATTTACTTTGCTCAAACCGATCAATCAATTTTATCGTCTCTAGATCATTGGATTGATCGATAACTGCAATATTTGATTCTTTGACTTCATTACTTAATGCAAATCCAAACAGCAACATCATCATGACGGGTTGCGCCATTAGAAAAAATAAACTTCTCCTGTCCCTTAGAACATGCTTAAATTCCTTAAATATAAATACAAAACTTTTTGATCTAAATTTCATTGTTTATTATTCTGCATTTCGTTTTGCTCGACGAGCCAATTGATGAAATACTTCATCCATCGTTGCTGCTTTAAATTGTTCTTTTAAAAGCTTTGGACTGTCCAACGCTTCAATTCTACCATCTACCATTATGGACACACGATGACAATATTCAGCTTCATCCATATAATGGGTCGTAACAAATATGGTCAAACCTTTACTTGAAGCTTCATAAATCATATCCCAAAATTGTCTTCTTGTTATGGGATCGACCCCTCCTGTAGGTTCATCTAAAAAAACAATCTTTGGTTGATGTTGGATGGCTACAGAAAAAGCCAATTTTTGTTTCCAGCCCAATGGCAATGACCCTACTAATTCATTGGTAATGTTTCCCAATCCCAATTGTGCCACTAAATAACTTGATTTTTCCTTTAGTTCTACTCGCGGTATCCCATATAATCCACCAAAAAACATTATGTTTTCCTGCACAGTTAAATCTTCATATAATGAAAATTTTTGGCTCATATAACCGATATGTTGTTTTACTAATTCTGATTGATGCTTCAAATCGTAACCCGCTACTTTTGCTGAACCTGAACTGGATTCCAACAACCCACATAAAATTCTCATTGCAGTAGTCTTGCCTGCGCCATTGGCTCCAAGAAATCCGAAAATCTCACCTTTAAATACATCAAAACTTATATGATCTACCGCAGTAAATTCACCAAATTTTTTAGTTAGATGTTGAACTTCAATTACTTTTTCTTGCATTATCGAGTCATTAATTGCATGAATGTATCTTCAATATTGGCTTTGATTTTAGTCACGTTCGCATGACCCAATCCTTTTGAATTAAGGAATTGGATTACATCTTCTTGATTTCCTTTCTTCAACCTCAAATGATGACTATCTCCAAATGCAAAACAAGCTTCTGTTAATTCAAATTCACGCAATTCTTTTAGTAATAACAGCATATCATCACCTTGTACAGCGAATAAAGGTCTGTCAAATCGGTCACAAATGGCATCTGGAAGACCAATATCCAATATAGTCCCATTTTGCATCAATGCAATTCGATCACATTGTGCTGCTTCATCCATATAAGGAGTTGAAACAATTATTGTCATTCCCTTTTGCTTTAACCTTTGCAACATACCCCAGAATTCTTTGCGTGATACTGCATCCACTCCAGTAGTTGGTTCATCTAAAACTAAAAATTTAGGTTCATGGATTAATGCACAACAAAGGGCCAATTTCTGCTTCATTCCGCCTGAAAGTTGACCAGCTCTTCTACTTTTAAATGGCTCAAGTTGAATAAAAATATCTTTAATCAAATGATAATTCGTAGTCATATCTGTATTAAAAACAGATGCATAAAAATTTAAATTCTCTTCAACGGTGAGATCCAAATACAAAGAAAATTTTCCTGGCATATAGCCAAATTGTTTTCTTAGTAATTTATAATCTAAAACAACATCCAGTCCATCTATTTGAATGTTACCGGAATCTGCTAACATAAGTGTAGTCATTATTCTAAACAATGTAGTTTTTCCAGCACCATCAGGACCAATAAATCCAAATAATTCACCGCGATCTATTTGCACACTTACATTGTTTAAAGCTTGCAAGTTGCCTTTATTAAAAGTTTTTGAAATGCCTTCAATTGTAATAAAAGCCATAACTTACCAATTTACATCGGCATACATTCCGATTTTTAAAAATCCATCATTTGGTACTTTTATTTTAATGGCATAAACCAAATTAGCTCTTTCATCTGCTGTCATAATGGTTTTTGGTGTAAACTCAGCTTTGTCAGATACCCAAACTAATGCGCCATCATAAGTTTTATTCTGATCATCACCTTGATAAACTGTAACTTTTATTTGTTGCCCAATCTTTAATTGATTTAATTGTTGTTCACTGATGTAAGCCCGAACTACTAAGGTATCTAGATTAGCTATTTTGTACAATGCTTTACCAGGTATTGCGGTTTCAAATTGATGCGCATACACGGATAAAACGACACCATTAATAGGATTAGTTACACTGCATCTTTTTTTCAAATCTTCCACCAAGGCTTTTCGAATTTCCATGGGTTTCATTTCTGATAATACAGCTTGATTTTGTAATTGCACCATCCTTTGTTGTGCAGCAATCTGTTGGTCGAAAACATTAAGTTGTGATTCTGCAACTTGAATTTGTCTTTTCAATATATTAACCTGTCCTTCTATATCATCATATTGCTTAGAAGGTGCGGCTTCTGCTTTTACAAGATTTTGGATTCGTAACTTTTCTCGTTCACTGATCTTTAATTGCTCATTCAATACATTAAGTTGACTTTCTTGAGATTTTTTTTGTTTCATCAAAACATTAACTGCAGGTTGGGACTCCGTTGTCTTAGACGGCAAAGCTAGGAGGGTTGCATCAGCCTGGGCAATTTGCAATTCTTGTTGTGAACAATCAATAAGTCCTACTAAATCCTGAGCCTTCAATGATTTTCCTTCTTCTATTTCCCATTTTAATATTCTTCCAGTGGCTTCGGCTGAAATGATAATTTCTGTAGCTTCAAAAATTCCATTGGATTGAACTTTATTCTTAGTTTTACAAGAAGCAATTAAGATGACTATTAGTAAAACAAATTTTATTTTATACATATATTTATAATTATTGACCAATAATAAGTTTATAAATGGCTAAGGATTGTTGATATTGAATGTCATGAACCGCGCGCAATATTTGTGCCTTTAATAAAGCATTTGATTCTATGGTATAATCATTGGAATTGATGATCCCCTGCTGAAATTGTGTTTCTGCAATTTTAACCAGTTGCGTTCTAATTCGAATCAATTCATTATCTGATTCTATAACTTTCTTCATACGTTCAGCATCATTTTTTTCCTGATCTGCTCTTACCTTGTATGCATTATTAACAGAAGTAGACAAAGCTTTAATTTTGTCTAACTTCAAATCCTTGATGGCTCGTTCCCGTTTAAATGAGCCTAAATACATTCCAGCTAAATTCCAATTGAGTCGCATCCCTACAATAGCATATGGATCAAATTGATTGGATAAAAAATTAAGACCAGGACGACCATAGCCTACCTGTCCAAACAATGCTACTTTAGGAAAATTTTTTGAAATATTTAATTGATAAATATTTTCCTGATTGGCCATATCCAATGAAAGTAATTGCGTTTCTGGTCGATTGATGGTTTTATCATACTGTGGAATGCTTAAAGGATTGATCAGTTTTGCCTCCTCTGCCAGTGTTTTACCGGTGACAGATTCAATAAATACTAAAGCATTCTTTTTTTTGATTTCTGCATCATCTATCTGCTGTTGAATTTCAATGATATTAGCATCCAAAACCAATGCTTGTGATGCAATGGCCACACCCTCTTTTACTAATTTTTCGACCTTATCTTTTTTTAAATTCAAGTCTGCTAAACTATATTTTAATATTTGAACCTGTTCCTGAGCCAACAATCCTCCAAAATAAGCCCTACACAATTGCTCTTTAATCGCATATAAATTGGCTTCCACTTGTTTAGCTTCTAATGCAATAGATTGTTGTACTGTTTTTTTTGATGCTTTAATCATCCCGCCATCATAAATATTTTGCGCAATATCTAGATTCAATTTGTATTGATCCTTGGAGGGAGATTCAATGACCAATCCTGGAAAAGGTAAGTTTGGTATATGGCTTACATCAGATTGCCAAGATGCCTGACCATTCAATGTAGCTTGAGGCCAATTCTGTCTAGAGACTTGTTGTACCTGCCACTTTTCGGATTTATTTATGGCTGATATTTGAGCGGTTAATGGATGATTTTCTGACTGCCAACGGTAACAATCATCAAGACTGATAATCGATTGCGCATTCATTTTATTAATAAAGAAAAACAATGCTAATCCTATATATTTAAAATTTTTCATTACAATTAATTTTTATAATAAATGGCACTAATGACGAAATCAATGATCTGTTCTTCCCGTTGACTCAATAATTGATCAAAATATTTTTTATCCATTTTTAGAACTACACACATCATAGGTCTCGCGATAAATGGAAATACTATCATTGAAGCCATATTCATAATAAGCACTTTGGGTTCTATGGGTCGAATCAACTTCAATGACACGGCTTCATTAACCTGATCTGAAAATCGTGATATTTTCAAATTCTTAATGGGTAACCATTTTACAAATTTGTCTGGATGACGATTCATTTCGTTCAAAATAAATAAAGGCAAAAATGGATTGGCACGAATCAATGCAAGATAATTTATGATAAATTGTTTTAATTTATCTTTAAGCTTTAAATCACTTTCAAGCAAATCAAACATAGCAGGCAAGGCGTTTGACATGATATGCTGCACAATTGTTCCATAAAGTTTTTCCTTACTTCTAAAATAATAATGCAGCATCGCCTTATTAATTCCGGCTGCATCCGCAATATCCTGCATCCTGGCACCATCCATGCCGCGATCAATAAATATCTGACGCGCTGCATTTAAAATTTTCTCCTCCGTACTATGTTGTTTATCTAACTGAACCACCAAATAGAAATTAACTATGTTATTTAACCAAATGGTTAATTTTAAAAAAGGTTCAAAAAGTAATGAAATTTTCTTACTTTACTTTGGCTATTTGAGCTTTTATTAAAATTACAAGATACTCATCAACCAGTATCAATGATTCCTTCAATGTAACTCTACCGTAAAAAAATGATGCAATACTTCAAATTTATTAGAAATTTGTACTTTCAAAGAATATAGACTGTAACTAACTTGACAAATAAAACTTATGACCAATAAAGACATGGCCTCCTTATTCCATGAAATGGCCAATCTAATGGAACTTCATGGTGAAAACGAATTCAAAACCCGTACCTATTCCAATGCTTATCTAAATATTAGAAAACTTGACATTCCTTTAGAGGATAAAAGTCTTCAAGAATTAAAGTCAATGGTTGGAATAGCCAGCTCCATCGCAGATAAAATAATTGAAATCCATTCAAAAAATACTTTTGAAACTCTTGAAACATTCCGAGAAAAAACACCAGCTGGCATAAGAGAAATTCTAAATATTAAAGGCTTAGGGCCAAAAAAAGTAAAGCAGTTGTGGCATGAATTGAATATAGAATCACCGGTGAACTTCAATATGCCTGTCAGGAGAATAGGTTAATCCAGTTAAAAGGATTTGGATTAAAGATTCAGGCTGACATATTGAATAGTTTATTGTATTATCAATCGAATCAACATTTATTCTTATCTCATCAATTAAAACCTACTTATGAAAAAATTTGCAAAAATATCCAAGACCTTAATTCTGGACTTGAATTAACTATAACAGGTGACATTAGAAGAATGAATTCCATTGTAGACAAAAT
Organism: Candidatus Defluviibacterium haderslevense; assembly: GCA_016712225.1. Lineage (NCBI taxonomy): Bacteria > Pseudomonadati > Bacteroidota > Saprospiria > Saprospirales > Saprospiraceae > Candidatus Defluviibacterium > Candidatus Defluviibacterium haderslevense. The sequence goes on from JADJRL010000003.1 coordinate 4,946,441, forward strand.
TGAATTTATATCTAATCGCCCTATAAAGATATTGCCTGAAGCGTTTAATGTATCAAAACAAAATGACTTCATTATTGAAGGCGTTTGGGATAATCGTATTCCCGTAGTATTTCATATTCCTAAACCTAATCAATGGGCATCTTTGCTTTTTACTACCACTCATGGTTCAGAATCATTTTTATCTCTAACCACAGAAGCGAAAAATTTAACAAATTCGAATTCCGAAGCCGAGATATTCAAAGCCTTAAATATGTCTTTTATTCCACCTGAGTGCAGAGATTTAAAACATTTTGATGGATTTGATGAAACTTTATTGATCACAAACCAAGATATAAGAGGCGTCATTCATAATCATAGTACCTATAGTGATGGTATATATTCGGTTAAGGACATGGCTTTGGAATGCATTCGCCTGGGTTATAATTATTTAGTAATCTCTGACCACTCAAAATCTGCGGGATATGCTAACGGTTTACCGATGGAACGAGTTGAAATGCAGTGGAGAGAGATTGATACATTAAATAAAGAACTTGCACCTTTTCATATCTATAAATCTATTGAGTCTGATATTTTGGCTGATGGATCTTTGGATTATGATGATGACTTTTTAAAAGGATTTGATTTGATTATTGCTTCTATTCACAGTAATTTAAAAATGGATGAATCCAAAGCAATGATGCGGCTCATTAATGCCATAGAAAATCCTCATACCCGAATTTTGGGTCATCCAACTGGTCGACTGTTATTATCAAGACCTGGTTATCCTATTGATCATCATAAAATCATTGATGCATGTGCAGCCAATCAAGTATGTATAGAACTTAATGCTAATCCTCTTAGATTGGATTTAGATTGGAGCTGGATCCCTTATGCACAAGAAAAAGGAGTGCTGATTTCTATAAATCCCGATGCTCATAATTTACTCGGAATCCAAGATATACAATATGGTGTAAATGCAGCTCGCAAAGGTGGATTAAAAAAAATAAATTGCCTGAATATCAAGACCTTATCAGAATTTAACACATGGATAACTTCAAAATCATGAAATTAAACAAACATTAACATAGCGTTTGCATAAGGATTAAAGTCATTCATTAAAGACGTAATAATTTTACAGTCTTATTTGAATTAAAATTAAACTCTTATAAAAATGAAAAATTTAAAATTATTAAGTTTTGCTCTTTTCGCAGTAATCATTGGATTATCTGCTTGTAAAAATGATAAGACAGCGACTACTACTGATCCAGCTGCTGCTGGTACAGTTGCTAATCCTGCTGACGCTGCAAATCCAAATGGTGCTACAGTTAATGATGCATTAAATGGAACTGCTTCTACTGCTGCTCCTACTGGACCAACAACCACTGTTGAATACGAAACTATGGTTTACGATTACGGAGAAGTTAAAGAAGGCGCTAAAGTTAAATATTCTTACAAATTCAAAAACACAGGAAGTGAGCCATTAGTTATCTCTGATTGTAAAGGTAGCTGTGGATGTACTGTTCCTGATTGGCCTAGAGAGCCTATTGCTCCAGGTGCTTCTGGCGAAATCAAAGTAGAATTTGATTCTAAAGGTAAAGGTACTGATGATGGTTCTAAACAAACTAAAAGAGTAACCGTTACTGCTAACACTAACCCTGCTCAAACTTACTTAACCATTTCCGGTATTGTTAAGAAAGACCCAAATGCTAAACCAGAAACAATTCCGGTTCCTGCTAAATAATAATAATTAGAATTAAATTATAAAATAAAGCCCTTGAGTGATCAAGGGCTTTATTTTTTTGTTCATCTTTGAGAATACATTTCTTTTATGCCTTTTAAATCCTATTTTTCACTTATTAAATTCAGTCATACGATTTTTGCAATGCCCTTTGCTTTAATTGGTTATTTTATTGCGATACATACAAATACGCATCAAAATCTAGATTGGTATACACTGACTTTAATAATAGCATGTATGGTTACTGCCAGAAATGCAGCCATGGCTTTTAATCGATGGGCAGATCGTCGATTTGATGCACGCAATCCCAGAACTGCTGTACGAGAGATCCCTTCTGGACTGATATCTTCTCGTTCTGCATTTATATTTGTACTCATCAATATGGTACTTTTTATGTGTTGCGCTTACTTTATTAATACCCTTTGTTTATTGTTATCACCCGTAGCCTTATTCATAATTCTTGCATATAGTTATACCAAAAGATTTTCTTGGTTGTGCCACTTATTTCTGGGACTTGGATTATCCTTAGCGCCTATCGGTGCTTATATCGCAGTTACCTCATCTTTTGATCTATTACCTATTTTATATGGGGTGGCCGTTATTACTTGGGTTTCTGGATTTGATGTTTTATATGCTCTACAGGATATTGATTTTGATCGCAATGAAAATCTTCACTCGATACCAGTCACATTTGGTATTTCTAAATCACTTTGGATTTCATCTTTTCTTCATGTCATTTGTGCAGTATGTATTATTTCGTGTGCCTATCTCCTCTACGCAGATTACGATTTGAGTTATTGGATGTTGGGCGGTTCCTTATGTTTTATTATTTTATTAATCTACCAACACACCTTAATTGCTCAAGACAATTTGAGCAAAATAAATTTAGCATTTTTTACAACCAATGGTATAGCCAGTATTATTTTAGCTACTTGCACCATTATTGATTTCTATTTTTAAATCAATTTCTGACTTAAATACAAAAAGGATTGAAATCATCAATTTTTGTGAGTTTTATTTCATTAGCAAATGAGATAGATAAAACTTCAATTCTAATTAACAGTAGTCATTAATTAATGCATTTGGAATTATCCGGTACTATTCAAATATTCCAATAATTTCTTCATCGCTCTGCTCCTATGACTCAATTGTTGCTTAATAGAACCATCTAAGCTTCCAAAGGTATCTTCAAATCCTTCAGGTATAAATATCGGATCATAACCAAATCCACCTAAACCTTTTTTCTCATTGGCTATTGTACCATTGATTATGCCTTCAAATAATTCTAATTTTCCATTGTAAAATAGCGCAATCACAGTTTTAAATCTTGCCCTGCGATCTAACTGTCCTTCTAATTGCTGTAGTAAAAGGTACATATTATTATTCGGATCTCGCTCTTCACCTGCATATCTGGCAGTGTGAACTCCTGGAGCTCCTTTTAGTGCAGCAACTTCTAATCCGGTATCCTCAGAAAAACAATTAAGTTTTGTTCTGGAATATACATATTGAGCTTTCAAGATGGCATTCTCTTCAATGGTGTTTCCTGTTTCAGGAATCTCTTCATGAATTCCAATATCCAATAATGACTTTAAATGGATGTGTTCTGGCAATAAGGGAATGATCTCTTTTAATTTATGCTGGTTTGAGGATGCAAATATTAAATCCATCATTTCAGTTGCTTAAGTGCTTTTAATGCATTCCACAATTGCCTTTTTTTGGTTTCATCAGTCTGATAAGTTTGGATTTCATAACAAAACAACCACTTCAATCCTTCAAACTCATATATATGATGCTTCAATTCAAAACCATTCAACATGAACTGATTGGGTTCAATACCAAATGCAATAATCTCCTGAGTAGATTTTAGATTAAGTAGATTAAAATTCAATACCTGATCTTTTTTTAAAATTTCAATACTGGTATTTTGTTGATCCACCAATTGCACTGATGCTAATATTTTATGCAGAAAAAGGTTTTGTTCGGGACTTTGTTCAGCAATAATGACTAATGTAGGCATCGTGCTTACAATATTAACTTTGTTCAAATAATCTTTTGGAATTTGATACTGAATATGGGTACTTTTATAATTTCTCAAGGCTTTTTGATATTTATTAAAATAATAATTTGAGTAAAATTAAAGAATTTTTAGAAAATACGTAATTTTGTACAAATCCAACCGTATGCACCACGAAATAAAAATTACCAAAACCTCAAAATCAAGAATCGCAGAGGTTGATTTTCATAACATCCCATTTGGCAAAGTTTTTTCTGACCACATGTTCGTTGCCGATTATGATGGAACACAATGGAAAAATTTTGAAATCTGCCCAATAGAAAGAATCCCTTTTCATCCTGCTACAATGGCATGGCATTATGGTCAAGCTATTTTTGAAGGTATGAAAGCGAGTATAAGTGACGATGGCACCCCATTATTGTTCAGACCTGAAGACCATGCTCATCGATTGAATGTATCAGCTGAGAGAATGTGTATGCCAACTTTTCCTGAAGATATATTTGTTGACGCACTAAGTCAATTGGTTAATTTAGATAAGGCATGGATACCCAGTGATGAAGAAAGTGCACTATACATAAGACCTGTAATGATGGCTACTGATGAATTTGTTGGTGTTAGATCTTCAGACACCTTCAAATTGATGATCATGACCCTTCCTTCAGGACCCTATTATAATAAACCAGTTGGCTTATTGGTAGAAGAACATTATGTAAGAGCATGTGATGGTGGTGTTGGTGAAGCTAAAGCTGCAGGGAATTATGGAGGAAGCCTCTACCCTACCAAATTAGCTAAAGAAAAAGGTTACGATCAAGTGATGTGGATGGACGGTAAAGAATTTAAATATGTTCAAGAAGTTGGGACTATGAACATTTTTTTCGTACTGAAAGATGTTGTTTTAACTCCTAATTTAAGTGGGACTATACTTAAAGGTATCACCCGAGATTCGATTATACATTTATTAAAAGAAAAAGGTTATTCCGTTGAAGAACGACCTGTTAGCATGGAAGAAATTGCCATCGCTTATGATCGGGGTCAATTACTTGAAGTTTTTGGTGCTGGTACGGCTGCGGTAGTTGCAAATGTAAATCGCATAGGATATAAAGGACGTGATCTAACTTTACTACCACAGAATTGGACCTTATCAAAAGAACTCAAAACTGAAATAAACGGTATTAGAAAAGGTCGAATTGCAGATACACATAACTGGATACTTCCGGTAACTCAAACTGTTGGAGCTATTTAACGATTTACTTTTATTTTTATCAGCTATTTGTCAGTAACCTAGGGTTCCTCAAATATAAATTTCAATTCATGTGGCAGAAATATCATCGCTATATCATTGGTGGATTTTTACTTTTATTGATTCTGTTCCTACTCAGTTATTTCAGTGAAGTAGTTAGCTATATCCTGATAAGTTGGGTAATCAGTATGATTGGCCAACCTATTATGAATTTTCTTTTAGTTAAATTGAAATTACTTAGATTTTCTTGGGCAAAATCGATTAGTGCACTCTTAACCATGCTAACCATTTTTGCCATCATTGGCAGCATCCTTTGGATGTTCATACCTATTGTCATACAACAAGCTGTTGTTCTATCCAAAGTAGATTTTAATAGTATTTCATTAGCACTTCAAGAACCTATTGATAATGTAAATATTTGGCTGCGTTCTTTAGGACTTGAACCTAGTCTGAGTGCTGCAGATCAGGTTAAATCATTTTTGGGCAGTTATTTTGATCCTAAGAACATCAGTATATTTTTTGGCTCTTTATTAAGTCAGGCTGGAAATATTCTTATTGGTATATTTTCAATACTTTTTATATCCTTCTTTTTTCTAAAAGAAAGAGGACTTTTTACTGATATAATTTTAGCCGTTGTACCCACTGGAACAGAAAAAAAAGTTCGTGAAGTCATTAATGATGTTAGTGAACTGCTTACTAAATATTTTGGTGGTATTGCTGTGCAAATGTTCGTACTAATGATTATTAGTACAGCATTGTTAAGTTTAATTGGAATTAAAAATGCCCTACTTATTTCTTTCTTTTATGCCATCATGAATATTATTCCATATCTGGGACCTTTGATTGGTGCAGCATTCGGTTGTATGTTGACCATTTCTTCCAATCTTGATATGAATTTTTATTCTCAGACCATACCATTATTGACTATGGTATTGCTCGTTTTTCTTGCTGTTAAACTTCTCGATGATTTCATCATTCAACCGTATATTTTTTCAAAACGCGTTCAGGCTCATCCGTTGGAAATTTTCATAGTCATTATGGTTGGAGCAAGGCTGGATGGGATCATTGGAATGGTTTTAGCTATTCCATTTTATACCATATTTAGAGTTGTGGCAAGAGTTTTTTTGAGCGAATTCAAAATTATTCGTAAAATTACAGAAGATCTGGAGACGGCCTCTTCAAAAGATGCTGACTAAATGATTCAATATCGAATTAAATACTATAAAATATGAATATCTGGGACGAGATCCAAAGCTCTTTTCAAAATATATTACAACTATTTATTATGTATATTCCAAGCATAATAAATGCGATATTAATACTTTTGGTCGGATGGTTGATTGCAAAAATCATTCAATGGGTCATCCTACGTCTAAGTCACGCTCTAGGTATAGACCGAATGGCTGAAAAATCTGGAGTGCATAGATTTCTCGAGAAACGAGGAATGAAAAAAGGTTTCTCAGGTATCTTATCAATGATTGGTTTTTGGGCTATCATGCTCATTGTGATGGTTAATTTTTTCAACCATCTTGGATTAGAAGTGGTCTCGGACCTGTTAAATCAATTATTGTTATTTATTCCGAATTTACTGATTTCTTGTGTACTTATCATTATTGGGTTCTATTTGGCAGAATTTGTGAGTAGCCTTGTGGTCAGTAGTCTTGAGGAAAGTAATTTTGAAAATCCAGAGCTCATTGGAAAATTAGTTTTTTACAGCATCGGATTCTTTACCGTTGCCATTTCTTTAACACAAATGGGCATTGGTGAAACTTTAATCACTAATATCGTTAGCATTTTCTTTGGATCCATTGGCTTGGCTTTGGCTATTGCATTTGGTTTTGGAGGACGCAACTGGGCAAAAGAAATCATCAATAAGTATTTCTTGAAAAATGATGACCAATCAAATAAACCAGGCTAATAGGTATGCATTCAAATTAAAAGAGTAAAGTCAATCTACCATCTCTTAAAATTTAATCGGCCTCAGTCTCAACGTATTTGTATTCTAGTAATAATTCAAAAGGAATATTTTTTAACACATCCTTATTCGTTGCTTCAAGCACAACCAATGGCGCCTTGCCGGCTTCATAGGCTTCAACCCATCGCAATGCACACAAACACCATCTGTTTCCCGACTTAACTCCATCAAATTGATATTCCGGTCTTGCAGTACTTAAGTCATTACCTCTACTTTTTGAAAAATTCAAAAAATCTTCATCGGCTATAATACATACCGTATGCATACCAAGATCATCAACTCCGGTAGTACAACATCCATCTCTGTAGAACCCGGTTAATGGTTGCATACTGCAGGGTTGAATCGGTTTTCCATAAACATTTAAGGGGTTTTCTTCCATTTTTGAATTTTCTTAACAAAAAGAATGTAACATATAACCAATATTTATGTTCTTTTGTTGGATGGTTTAAAGTTTAATTATTTTTTCACATACAATATTTCGAATTATGAGATCAATTTTCTTGCTCATTATATCTACTCTAATCGTTTCATCTTGCGTTTCTTCCAAAAAACTCAAACAATCACAAGCTAACGAAGAACAACTTACCCAATCATTAACGAAATGCAAACAGGCCTTAGCCGATTGTCAAAATTCTAAAGATGATGTCATTATTGAGTATAAGTCTAAAATGAACGACATCCAAAATTCTTTGAATACAAAAGACAGCAAAGTTAAATCTCTTGAAGAACAAATTGAATTGTATAAAAAGACCAATACGAATTTACTTGATCGTCTATCTGATCTTTCTGTTATTTCAAAAACCGGAGCTGAAAGTATCAAGCAATCGCTGGATGCCATGAATGAAAAGGATCGTTATATTAAGGATCTTACTTCTTCCATTTCTAAAAAGGATTCCATTAATATGGCTCTCGTTATGAATCTTAAACGATCTCTTTCTAATGAAAATTCTGAAGATGTCAATATAGAAGTTAAAAAAGGAGTCGTATATATTTCACTATCTGATAAAATGTTATTCAAAAGCGGTAGTGCGATGATCAATGAACAAGCTAGTAGTGTCTTAGAAAAAATCAGTAAAATTCTGAATGATCAAAAAGATTTAGATATCCTCATTGAAGGTCATACTGATAATGTACCCATGAACTCAGATTGTATTTCTGATAATTGGGATTTAAGTACCCGCAGATCAACAGCTATTGTCCGTTTGTTGCAGAAAAAATATAATGTAGATCCTTCCAGAATGACTGCTGGTGGAAGGTCAGAATATTTACCAAAAGTATCAAATGATACAGTCGATGGACGTAAGACTAATCGAAGGACTGAAATTATTATTTTACCAAAACTGGATCAATTCTTTAAATTGATGACACCCACAAAATAATCAATATACCCCATAATTTCTATTCGTAATTAAAATTGAAAAATCATAATTGATTCTTCCACGTAATTCGTAATTGAAAATTCGTAATTGATTCTTCCCGCATAATTGATCCCATCCAATAGGCTCAGTTTAAAAAATATTTCTTTACATTTGCGCCCTAAATCAGAAATATTAATCTTTCAATTCATTAATTTTAATTTAATTGATTGAAATTAATTTAAATACATATGAAAAAATTACTTAATAAGATAGCTGTAATTACCGGAGGAGCATCCGGAATAGGAAAAGCTACCGTTAAAACTTTTCTGGATCAGGGAGCAAAAGTGGCCATTTGGGATATTTCTTATGAACGTGCTTTGCAACTTAAAACAGAATTAAATCGACCAGATGAAGATATTAAAGTTTATAAGGTCAATGCCGGGGATTTCCAGGCCGTTTCGGAAGCAGCTTTAAAAACAAAACAAGATTTTGGAAGAATTGATATCCTCGTCAATAATGCAGGAATTACCAAAGATTCCTCTCTATTGAAAATGACGCCTGAACAATGGCAACAAGTGATTGATATCAATTTAACTGGGGTTTTTAATTGTACCAGAGCTATAGCCCCATTCATGGTAGAACAATTAAGTGGTCGCATATTAAATGCATCTTCAGTAGTTGGAAAAAATGGTAATTTTGGTCAAACCAATTATGCGGCTTCTAAAGCTGGCGTCATAGCTATGACCCAAACATGGGCTAAAGAATTAGGAAGAAAAGGAATTACAGTTAATGCTGTTGCCCCTGGATTTATAGCTACTGAAATGGTTCAAGCAATGCCTCCAGAAGTGGTTGCAAATATGAAATCTAAAGTTCCCAGCCAGCGATTGGGACTGCCGGAAGAAATAGGAGCACTTTATGCATTTTTAGCTTCAGATGATGCTGCATATATCAATGGTGCCACTATAAGTATTGATGGCGGAATTTCCCTTTGATCATTCAGATTTAATGTTCCTAAGAATAAAATAGACCACATTTTATTCATCATATCATGATGATATTGGCTAAGCTTAAATTAAGAATGTCAAACCGTATTCTTTTAAATGTGTTTGAAAATCCACATACAAAATTACTTTAAAAAGTATAACTTAATTAAAGAATCAAAACAGCAATCAGGAATAAATTAAAAATTCAATTCCAATACTGTTTTGTTTATTTTATACTTTATTAATAATTCTTCCCTAAATACTTCAAATGTGAATAATGGGAAGCAATAGCTTCACTTACTTTCGGGTATTCTATATAAGGAATATTATATTCCTGACAAACTTGCTTAACAATTAGACTCAATTTTGGATAGTGCACGTGTGATATTTGTGGGAATAAATGGTGCTCTATTTGATAATTCAGACCTCCTGTAAACCAAGAAACAATTTTATTTTTTGTCGCAAAATTAGCTGTTGTCTTTAATTGATGTTCAACCCAAACATCCTCTACCATACCTGTTTCCATATCATGAAGTGGAAAATGAGCATCCTCCAATACATGAGCTAAACTAAAAGTAAGACTCAAAACAACACCCGTAGATAACATGTAAACTAAGAATCCTACAACCCATGGTACAAATCCTAAAAAATAAATCGGAATAACAATAAATATAAAAAAATGTAAAACTTTAAATCCCCAAAATGACAAATGATCCTTAAGTTTCATTTTCGCAATAGGAATAGGTCCTACTTTACCTAAAAAATATTTTTTATAATCTGTAAAAAATATCCAATACAAATAGAGCATAGAATAAGCAAAAATAAAATAGTATTGCTGAAATCTATGGATCTTATAATGTTTTTGATTTTCACATAATCGCAAAAAAGGTTTAGCATCAATGTCATCATCTACCCCATCTATATTAGTATAAGTATGATGAATAACATTGTGTTTGGACTTCCACATAAATACATTGGCTCCCAAGAAATTTAATGACAACCCGGCCAATTCATTAAGCCATTTTTTTGTACTAAAACTTCCATGCGCTCCATCATGCATGACATTAAATCCAATGCCTGCAGTTAATAAACCAAAAAGCAAACACTCCAATAGACTTACGACGATATAATCAGAAGTAAAAAACACAAGATGCACATATAATCCTGCGAAGGATAAAACCAATATTACAGCTTTCAAATATAAATTAATATTGCCTGTTTGCTTTTTTCCGTTTTCCTCAAAATAATCACTGATACGTTTTCTTAATTCAGTCCTGAACGTATTCGTTGGATTCAAAAACTTTGGTATAACCATTTGTTTGTTACTATTTTTATTTAATTAATGAATAAAAATGCCTGAAAATTCAACAATTGAAGATCAACATGTGCTTCCTCAAAACAAGGATTGTTAACGATTGAAGCTATGGATAATCTTTGCCAAGTGTCCATGCAAGATCATCCTCTTAACATAAGACCATGTAAATATAGTTCCAAATCATCACAAATGAAGTAATTTAACTAAAAAACATAAGCTTTAAAACAGAACTATTCAACATAAATTATGTACAAAAATGATCTCGTTTATATATTATAATAAAAACAAATACATAAATATTTGAAATATAATAAGTAACTAAATGTTAGTTTTGAGTCAATTCGAAAATCTGCTCAGAATTTGAGTAAGCATAGTCACACCACATTGCCTAGTTTGATTCACAATAAATACTAAAATTGACATAAAATCCAAAATGAGCCTTCATTTGATACCAGGATTCGAGTTATAATGATCAATAATAAGTAAATTGTAAAGTAACTAAAATCAAGTCTAAATCTTCCTCCAATTCCGATTTAAAAAGAGGAAAAACCTTGTCGGTAGTTAATTATATAAAAGCTAATGTCTTAAAATATTCTACACAAAAGGTCTTCCCTAAAAATAAAATCTTAGTGTTGCCTTAATTTTTGTGTACGGTTTACACGCTCTATTATGAAGCCTCAAATTTTTACTATTGGCGTTTATTTCAAATTTCTAAAAATAAATCGATGGTCCAACATTTAATATTACAAGAACGACAAAGAATAGCTCGGGACATGCATGATGAACTAGGCTCACCCATTTCTGCCATTCAGCTATTGTCTTCCCACATCAAAGCTAAATGCTTTAAAGGACATCAGGATATCATCTCCGACATTGAGAAAATTCATGAATCTAGTGTGGAACTAAATCAAAAAATTCATGAAATCATTTGGTCTATGAATGAAAAAGACGATCATCTCAATTCATTATTAGAATATACCAAAAGATGGTGTTCTAAATTAACATTACAAACTCAAATTCCAATCGTATTTCGCGAAATAAAACTGAACACCAATCCAGTATTATCAGGAGCGTTTAGAAAAAATATTTATCTAATAATTAAGGAAGCCATTTGTAATTCAATCAAGCACTCAAAAGCTTCAGAAATAAATATCCAATTCAGGCTTTATGAATCCCGTAAACTCCGAATTGAAATTCAAGATAATGGTATTGGTTTCCATCAAGATTCAATAGACCTATACGCCAAAGGGAATGGTTTGTATAATATGAATTACAGAATGAAATCTATTGATGGTACTTGTATTTTATTTTCAAACAGAAGGGGTTGTAGTGTGATTCTCGAAGTAGAACTACCCAACATTTAATTTTATTTATGAAGTTTATCATACCGCTTTTTTGATACGAAAATTCACAAGACAAAATACATTCCTAAACATATATAATAACTTAAATAAAAAAAGTAATGCATTTAATAAATGCACTACTTTTTTTTAATATGAATCAAATTTTTATCTTTAATTGATTTTTAAAAACGGTATTTTTATATCATTATTTTGATTTCTTAAAATAATAAAATAAATGCCTTCGCTTAAACCAGTAATATCCAAAGCCAATTTATGATGTCCAGAAGTTAATGACTTTCTACCCAAATGTTGGCATTCATATCCCATCAAGTTAATGATTTTTAAATCGAATTCTTGAGCTTCTTGTAAATCAATTAATAGAGTTCCATTTTTAGATAATGGATTGGGAACTAATCTAACTTCAACATTTGATGTTAATTTAAAATCCGTTGTTTTCACAACCTTACTTCTATACGTCTGCCAAAACCCTTGAGCATTAAAAATATTCGAACCATTAGTTAAACCAATGATGGTTTGTCCAATAGTGCCGACCAATTTTAAATTAGCTGAGCTCATTTCAGATGCACCACATCCTATAACTGAACTAGGAATTACAGCTTGGGCATTTAAACACCTTTGATTAAAAACATGCATGATTAACATGCTATAAATTAATATTTTCATTTTATACAAATTTAATGAATAGAACATAATACAAAACATTTTTACTAGGAGAATATACTTTTATAAACACAATATCTACCTAATTTATTCTCAACAATTCATTAACGTTGAGCCTGTTCCGATGACAACATTGCTTTTATTTGCTTCACTTCATTAGCTGTGAATGTATGACCAGATACTTTATGAAGTTTCAATAATTCTATTTCATTTTGTTGTTCTTTGATTGCATTAATCAACACTGGAATCAGTCCAATATAATTTACTGACATTAATTTTTCACCATCACTTCCTACTCGCACCAATTCTGGCATGATTTCTTTTAACTCTTGTGCTATCACTCCTAAATTTCTAAATCCATCATCCATAATAGTGTCCTTCCACTGATACGAATATACATTTAATTTCTTCAATTCTGTCATACCATAATCCAATGGTTTGATATCTCTTTTCATTCGCCGGTCAGAGCCATTAAATGCATTTCTTGAACAGAACACGTCTCTCCATCTTAACGAACTTGTACCTAGATCTCTCGCATTATTTATATCAGGCCTTAAAGTAGAATTTGACATTATCGTATTTGCACCACCATCAGATAAGGCTTCAATAGAACCAAATAAAACCTTCCCTGTTAAATACAAATCTTTAAATCTAACTCCAGAAGTTCCCAAATCTCTTGCATTTGTTGTAGAGGGTCTGAGCGTACTATTGATTGCAATAGTATTGGAACCTCCATCACTTAATGTCTCAGTTGATCCAAAAAATACACTACCTGATAGATGTAAATCCTTAAATTTAGCTCCAGTGGTTCCTAAGTCTCTTGATCCGGATACATCCGGTCTGAAGTGACTATTGATTGCAATAGTATTGGCGCCACCATCCACAATTTGTTCTGCAGAACCAAGAAATAATCCTCCTTGCAATCTCAAATTACCATTGACATGCAATTTTTGAATTGGAGAAGAAGTGCCAATTCCAACATTACCCGAATTCGAATTAAAAATATTATTTCCTGAATTAGTCCAAGGTCCACCACTAATCGAAGATAGATCAACAGAATTACCCTGAGATATGGTCAATTGTTTTGAAATAGTATTAAAACTTAGCGTTTGTAACTCGTTGGTTGGAGAAATATCTAATGCAGAAATGGTAATTTTATCTGGACCAGGAGTAACAGTGCTTAATCCAATTCCTGCACCTGCAGATATTTCCAATGGTGGTAAAAATTGCCATTTGCCATTTCGAAATTTTGGTATAAAATTTTCACTGACACCACTTGTTTTTAATCCAACAAATGATGAACCTAAAAATGGCAACGTAGTAATTACTTGAAAAATATCGGTATCAAAATTATATTTATTATGTGTGGCCATTTGCCATTTACCACTTCTAAAAACCAAACTTTGTTCCTCCTGAACCCCAGAAGTATTTAAATTAATTCCTGTATTTGGACCATTAGGATTCGTAATATTCATCATGCCATCGGTATTCTGAAGATTCGTAATGCCATTTCCAATTTGAGAACTTATAGTTATCGTGGACCCAGCTTGATTGACTGTTGTTCCACCACTTCCAACTAAAGAAATATTTCCTTGACTTGAATTAAGGCTGGTCACTACGCCTCCTGCACCAGGGGCTAATGTCTCAGCTACATTCGCCCTTTCAGCTCTCAACGCATAAGGGGCAGCAGTTAATGCCGTCCTAGGGGATAATTCAGATCCAAAATCTACACTAACTCCTAAAAAATAAGCTCGATCAAAATTGATCGAAGTTGTGATTGGATTCACTGATCCAATAATTACGTTAAATATTCCCTTCACAACTGGAACTGTTTGTGATTCTGTATAAATCGGAACTGCACTGAATAAATTATCATATAATTTTAATGTCAAAGTTCTGTTCCCATCAGGTAAAAGATTCCCTTGATTGTCTGTAAGCACACCCTGATAGCTGATTAGTCTAGGCACCTGCGCTAAAATGTCTATTGAAAATAATGCAACTATTGCCATACTCAAAAAAATGTTTTTCATTGAATTGATTTTAAAAATTAGTAAATGAATAAAAAAAATATTTTTATCAATTAATAAAATTGACATGGCAAAGGTAGATTGACATGGATCAGAAAAATTAGGGTGTTTTTCCCTATTTGTTTAAGGTGATTTTCCTTAATTAATTATAATAATCTATATAATAATTATAAAATTTGAGTATTCTCAAGATGAAATACTACTCAATTCATTCATAAAAGCAATAGCTATCTAAAAAATCAATTAAGAGTATTTATAATAGAATAAATTTATGTGGTTAAAATTCTGATTTTTAGTATTTGATTAAATTTATTTCATGTTTTATATAAATATACTTTTCATAAAACGAATACTTATTACAAGTGAATTTTGTTGTATACGAACGCTTATAATTTTTGCAAAAATAATGCAAAAAAAAATTAAAATAACGGCACAATGAATTGATCATCAACTATTGTGAGTTGAATGTTAAATTATTAACTTGATAAGAAAATATAAAGTCCATTACAAAGCGATAAATGGACTTATATTATAATGAATCAAATTTTAATGATTAAAAATTTTCTTCACCGAATCCCCCTTAAAATTTTCATTTTTTTCATATTCCATACCACAAGCTGGACAAACGCCTGGAGCAGCGCTACCGCTTCCTTCACAGTGCATAGGACATATATATGCTGAGGTAAATTCTGGACCAGATTGTTCCTTTTTTTCAATCATAGGACGAGAAGCATCTTCTTGAACTTTAGGCTTGCATTGGAACGTTGAAAAACTAATACAAACTAAACTGAAGATTAACAGATGTTTTTTCATGATTTATATTTTTAAAGTTTACTTTTTTTATAATATGATTATTAAATCAATACGCTTTTGCAAACAATACTCTGCGCGTAGATGGTTTTCCAGAAAAAACACAAACACCTGGTTCTTCCTTAGCATCTAAAGGAATACATCTGATCGTTGCCTTGGTTTGTTCTTTAATAGCTTCCTCTGTTTCACTCGTTCCATCCCAATGCGCATAAATAAACCCGCCCTTTGTCTCGATAATTTCTTTAAATGAATTCCAATCATCTACTTGGTGAGAATTCGCAGTCCTTAATTCAAGTGCTCGATTATATAAATGTTGTTGAATATCTACCAACAAATGTTCTACATATTCATTTACTTGGTCTAATGGCACTGATTTCTTTTCCTTGGTATCTCGACGAGCAATTTCTACTACACCTTGTTCTAAATCTCTAGCTCCTATCCCAATTCTCACAGGGACCCCCTTCAATTCATATTCAGCAAATTTAAATCCAGGTCTATTGCGATCATCCATATCATATTTGATCCGAATTCCCTTGGATGATAGGTTGGCTATGATTCGATCGGCAACTTCTTTGATCTCCGGGGCGGGTTTTGGTATAGGTACAATAATGACTTGAAGGGGCGCCAATTTAGGTGGCAATACCAAGCCATCATCATCAGAATGGGCCATCACAAGGGCACCAATCAACCGAGTAGATACTCCCCATGAAGTGGCATACACAAATTCTTCCTTATTCTGATCATTCAGGAATTTAACCTCAAATGCCTTGGCAAAATTTTGGCCCAAATAATGGGAAGTACCAGCTTGTAATGCCTTGCCATCTTGCATCATAGCCTCAATGGTGTAAGTTTCTTCCGCTCCGGCAAATCGTTCGTTAGCTGTCTTCACACCTTTGATCACCGGCATAGCCATATATTCTTCAGCAAAACGGGCATAAATGTCATGCATTTTTTCAGCCTCCTCGATTGCCTCTACTTCAGAAGCATGAGCGGTATGCCCTTCTTGCCATAAAAATTCTGTGGTCCTAAGAAATGGCCTGGTCCTCATCTCCCATCGAACCACATTGGCCCATTGGTTGATTAATATGGGTAAGTCGCGATAAGACTGGATCCAATCTCTGTAAGTATTCCAGATTATAGCCTCGCTCGTTGGTCTCACAATTAACTCTTCTTCAAGTTTAGCTTCGGGATCAACGATCAATTTTCCTTTGTTATTTGGATCAGCTTTAAGTCTATAATGGGTAACTATAGCACATTCTTTGGCAAATCCTTCTGCATTCTTTTCCTCAGCTTCAAACAAACTTTTAGGTACAAACAATGGAAAATAAGCATTAACATGTCCCGTTTTTTTAAACATATCATCCAGTATATCCCTCATGTTTTCCCACAAGGCATAGCCATGGGGCTTAATGACCATACACCCACGAACAGCAGACTGATCAGCTAACCCGGATTTATATACCAAGTCATTATACCATTGAGAATAATCACTTTCTCTGGAAGTTATTTCTTTTGCCATTTTAAATTAATTTTAACTAAACCTTTATAAACGATTCTTAATCCTTTTGGTCAAACTCTTGAAAATTACTTTAGTTAAAAAAGTTTAACACAGTGAATTGAATAATTTAATAAGATATTAACCAGTACTCGGGCACAAATGTAATAAATTGCACTCGATATGAATTTTAATCTAAATACTAAAATTTTATATTTATTATGAAATCAACTATTTTTAACCTTTCGATTTTATTTGGGCTTTTGATTTGCTCACAATCAGTCTTTGCCCAATACGATGATGTATATTATGATCCTTCAAAATTTCAAGAAGATCATTATAAATTCGAGAAAAAATCATATCCACCGCAAAATGATCCCGTTCAAGAAGAAGAGTCAGATGCTTCACAAAACAAGTCTCTATCTCAAGATGCTGATGAGGAAGATTATGATGATGAGGATTATGATTATTACTATTCATCTAGAATAAAAAGATTCCACAATCCATATCGAGGATTTGATTTCTATGATCCTGCCTATGTCAATGTTTATTTCTATGACCCATTCTATTTCGATCCGTATTATTATGATCGTGATATTTATGTAAGCTTCGGAGGCTATAATGACTACTACAGACAACGCCGATGGTGTAGAGCCAATTCTAGGGGCTACAACTCCTATTGGAATCATTATGATTGGTATTATGGATATTCACCTTATACAAACGTGTACCAATATTATTATGGGTACAATAACCCTTGGGGATGTGGTGGCAATTATTATGGCTACAACAATTATTATGGCTACAATAACTACTATAATCACGGGAACTACGATAATGGAAATCATAATGGACAACATAACTACAATCCAAATCCAAAAGGAACCTATTATGGTAGTAGGCAATCGGGATTTACAAATACTTCCAGAAATGGACCTGTCAGACTTAAATCTAATACCCCAAATAGAAATAATGAAACCATCGACAACTCGACGAATCCTGGATTAAGACCTGAAGTAGATAAAACACCAAAAAGAAAAATATATAATGTGGACGATGGCAAGACCTACGATCCTGTCACTACCCCAAATGAACGTAGAGATAGAAAACCCGGCGGCATGGATAATTCTACACCACCCACTAATCCTGCTCCTGCTAATCCCGAAAGAAAAAGACGGGATGCTGAACCAGATAGGAAATACAAGGAATTTGAACCCATAAAGGACCAACCCAATCCAAATTCCGAACCAAGACCTAATCGGCCTAAACTTGAAGATTCCAAACCTAGATTTTTTGAATCCAAACCAGAACAGGTAAAACCAAACCGTTCTGAACGTAGGAATCAAACTGAGCCTCAGGAAAGACCTAGACAATTTGATCAATCACCAAGACAGGAATCAAGACCAGCGCCTAGACAAGAATCGCCAGCACCACAAAGATCTAATGATAATAATTCATCAAATTCAAGAAGAGAATCTTCCGATGGCCGAAAATCGCCAAGATAGTCTTTGTTGATGCAAAAACGAATATTAAAGGTGGCATGAATTACTAAGTATTGCCACCTTTAATAGGATTTAAAAGTGTGATTATCAAATCCTAATATTTCAAAATCAATTGAATTTAAAACCATGAAAAGAACCATATTTTTTCTGTTAAGCTTTTACTATATTAACCAATTCCTTAATGCTCAGATAGCTGCTGATGCCTTGCGAATTAATTTGACAAGACCCATCGGAACAGCTAGAGCACTGGGTTGTAATGGTTCATTCGGTGCAATAGGCGCAGATTTTTCAGCCATTGGAATTAATCCTGCTGGCCTCGGATTGTTTAGAAAATCTGATTTTAATTTCACAGCGCATGGATTTATTTCTAAAGTAGATGCAACACTTCAAGGCTCAGCATCTAATTTGGAAAGTTCCAGACTTTCAAATGATTTTAATTTGAGCAGTATTGGATTAGTAATTACCAGTAATCCAATAGGTTCTGCTTGGAAAAATGTAAATTTTTCAATCGGCATAAATAATACTGGAAATTTCGAACAACGATTTTTTTATGAAGGAAAAAGTTTAGGTTCTATTACCAGTAGATTTTTGGAAAGATCTATAGATCCAAATTATGATGATGGTCGTGGAATTAATGCAGACAACCTTGATGGATTTGAAGCAGGATTGGCTTATGAGACGGGAGCGCTTTATGTTGGCAAAAGAGACCAAAATAATGTATATTATACTACAGATTTAGTTTCATTTTCAAAAGCCCTAATACCAAAAAGTCAATATGTCAAGGCTATTGGTAATACTTATGATTTTAATATTGGATTAGCAGGAAATTATCAGGAAAAATTATCCATAGGACTGACCATTAATAGTCCATTCGGATCCTTTGAAACAACTAAAGAATATCATGAATTCGAAACCAAATCAGGGGATCTATATCCATTTAAGAGTTTAACATTTACTGAAAAATTAACTACAGAATATAATGGCATTCAAGCGAAAATGGGACTTATTTATAAACCCATTAATGCATTGAGAATTGGACTTGCTTGGCACACACCAACGTACCATTGGTTCAAAGATTTTTACAACAACTCCTTGAACTATCAATACATTGACTCCAATACTGTACAATCGTATGATGCTTATTCTCCAGATGGACAATTTTCATATCGTTTGACAACACCTATGAAATGGGTTGGATCATTGGGTTATGTAAGTCAATATGGTTTTATTAATATAGATGTTGATTATTTTAATCCTTCAAAATCTAAATTTGACTTTACAACACTAAGCAATAACAATAATGAACTAGTTGCTGAGCAACTTGCAAATGCAGATATTAAAAAACAATTTAAACCTGTACTGCAAACTAGAATTGGAGCTGAAGCAGTCATCAAAAAATTAAGATTGAGAGCAGGAATTGAATTTTTAAATTCGCCATATAAAAATGCAGAAAACTTAACTGTAGGCTACAGTGGTGGTTTTGGCTTTAGATTTAAAAGAGTTTATTTGGATTTTGCTTATAAAAATAGTTTCAGAGAAGAGGGCTTCGTTCCATTTATAACAGGAAATTCTGATTTTGATGGAAACGGTACGATCGATGCGCCCATGTCGCTGGTTAATAACCGCATACATGAACATTTTATTCAAACGACGGTAGGATTTAAATTCTAAAGTTTAACAAGACTCAAAGTGACATTCCTGAATAAAATCCTAAATCCTTTTGGGTATATATTTTAGTTAAAAGTGCTATTTGACCTGTATGATAAGAAAAGTGTTCTATCACATGTATGACAATTTGAATACCTGTCATCTCAAAACACTGAACATGTTTTACCTCATACCAATCGACAATATTTAATCCTTTGATGATTTCATTGGACTCATGAGTTATATCATGGAGTAATTTTTCTAATTCATGTTTTATAAATGGGCCAGAGTGCTCGAACTCCAAATTGCGATTTCGAATGTCCTCATTATTTCCTAAAGTAGTTTGAATATATTGATACACATTGCCACATAGATGTAAAATTAAATTACCAATTGAATTGCATTGATCATTCATTCGAAATGCAATTTGTTTTTCGCTTAATAACTCAAGACATCGCGTGATTCTAAAAACAGATTCTTTAATGACTCTTAATTCATATTCAGTTGTCAAAGTATTTAAAAAAACCTGCTCCATGGAATTTCAAGATTATTTACACATTCCATTATTCAAGGAAACTGCCGTATCAACAAGATGTGTATTTGCAACATTCACGATAAGGTTCCAATCCGTTAATATCAATCCTACGGTTAATGCATGACTTAATACTTCATTATTAAACAAAGGGCTTTTAACTTTTGCCAATGGACCAAACTGGACTTCAAAATCTTTTATTTTATCCATTATGGCATTCCTTCCTTCCTTTAGAATTGCGTTATACAATTTAGTATTTTCATTTAATTTATTGGCAGAAGCTCTGATTTGATCACATCCATAATCCATATCACTGAGGGGTATAAAGTCTGGATTAATATTTTTCAAACGTTCACTATATTTATTCCATTGAGCCAATAACTCAGTGGCTTGCTTTTCCAAGGCAGTCAATTGCAATCTGAGATCTTTATCAGTTTCGTTTTCGCCAGTTAATGAAAAACTATTTCCCTCCAATTGAGCATTGATTCGTTCAGTCCATAGATCCACTTCTGCTCCAAATTTAGAAATTCTAACATCTGCATCCCAAGATTTTACACGTTTGAATTCAGTGCCATTATCCAATAATTCAACTTCAGTTTTCAATGTTGAAGCCATAAAAGCCTCACCACAAGAATTTGGAACCAAAGGAGCTTTTTCTAGCAAGGCGCTTATACCTTGACCCGAACTCTGCAATAAAAGTCCAAAAAATATAACCGAAAAGAAAATTAATTTTTTCATCATTCCATTTTAGTGTTTAAAAGTATAACATTTTTGATAAGCCATAACAATTTTTATTCATTGCTATTTGATCTCCATTAATTTTTCCAAGACCTCATTTACAGCTGGACAAAAACTTGCATTCATTAATGTCAAGGCTGGTTGTTTAATAAAAACATCTTCATCCGTATATGGAAAACGATGACAATCACTAGGTCTGACATCATAAATCTGACATTTATTATCTTTTTCTAAAAAAGGACAAGGCTTCGATTGGAGTACAAAATCATGATCTTCATCAGAAACCAAATAGGTTAATTCAAAATCCCGCTCCTTCATATTTAAAGACTTCGCAATCCGCTTAATATCTTGCTGCTTAAACCTTGGAGAATAATTTTTACAACATGCTGCACAATCTAAACAATTTATTTTTTTAAAAGCTTCTTGATGCAATACTGGCAAAATGCGGATGGCCTTTGCTTTGTCAATCCGATTCAGAAATATTTTATACTTTTTAATGTTCTCACGACTTCTACTTTTCCAAGATTTTAATAGTTCTTCTTTCATAAGGATATCTTATAACTGATGTTTTTGAACCTCCAAAATATAGAGCACATTTTTTAGCTCATTATTCTGTTGATTTAAAAAACCTGAATTTATAAATCCATTTTTTTCTAATAGTAAATTCGAAGATTTGTTCATTGGATTTACTACTGCTGTTATTCTTGTTACTTTCATTTGCATAAAACCATATGTCAACACAGCTTTCATGGCTTCATTCATGATCCCTCTTCGATGATATTCAGGGACCAAACTATATCCAATTTCAACAGAATGATTAGAATGTTCAAAATTCCATAAACATATGGAGCCGATTAGTCTTGATGCACCTTTAAGACAAATACCCCAAACTATGTTTTCTCCATTTGTTGTTGCAGAATGAATGAATTGGATCCAATCTATTGCATCATTCAATGATTGCACTTTAGGCCTATCAATATACTCTATAACTCTTGGATCCGATCTTAAACCAAAGATCTCATTTTGATCAGCAACTGTAATTTCGCGTAAAATAAGTCTAGTGGTGCTTAATATTGGAAATGGATTAAAGGAATACATTTATTTCAATATTGTTTCAAAATTATTTATTCATCAACTATAAACAGTCTTTCAAAATTTTATAAATACATTATTATTAGTGTAACCCTCCTTAGAAATAAATTTTATAAAATACTTTCCAGTCTTCAACTGACTCACATTAATACTTTTTGAGTGTTTGAAAGAATATGCATTCACGAATTGCCCTAAAGAATCATAAATGATGATTTGGCCTTCACAGCTCAAACAATTAATTTGCAAAAGATCATAAACTATATTGGGATATACTTGAACAGAATCAAGTGGGTAATCTTGTATGCTATTAATATCATCTTGGAATAACCAAGATACTGCGTTTCCGAATTCACGTTTCCAATAGGTTTCATTATGTATTCCATCCGGATGTATGGATACTTTCAATAGATCATTGCGCATTCCATGAGATAATAATGAATCCTTCATTCGGAATATATTCTGCATCATATTAGAACCTTCTTGTTGTCCTCCGATCATGTATATTTTTAAAGGATTTGATATAGGATCTTTTCCAGCTTGTAAAAAAGCTTCATTCGAATACCAAAAGGATGGACTAAAAATACCGGCTTTATGAAAAGTATTTTGATAATGAAGAATTCCATAATTGCTCAAAAGTCCTCCCAAAGAGCTTCCCATGAGTCCGGTGGAAGATGCTTTGTCAATTGTTCTATAATGAGCATCTATATAAGGTTTCAGGGTTTCTACAATAAATCTAATCGTTAGATCTCCCTTTCCTCCTCCATAACTTGGATTAGGCCATGGAGTATATTCATCAAGTCTTTCAGCACCACCATTGTCAATGCCTACTACTATAATTCTTAAATGTTGTTCTTTAAATAATTGATCTAAAGTCTCATCCACACACCATTCTCCGGCAAAACTTGTATATTGATCAAATAAATTTTGACCATCAAACATATAAAGAATTGGTAATCTATCTATAGTTTGATCATAGTCGGGTGGCGTATAAATCCATATCCTTCGTTGCCGATCCAGTTGAGGTATATAGAAATTATTAGTAATGATACTGACATTTGGCCCGGCAGTTGAATTTCCAGAATTGAACTTATCTAAATCTTCCCAGCCACTAATCTCTAAATAGGTAGTATCCAAGCGACCATTATAGCTAAACTTCCGATTGGGAACATAAACCCCTGAAGATGTACCTTCCACGGAATTCCAAGCGCCCCGGGTGAATTTAAATTCATAAGTTCCTTTAGAAATGTTTAAATCTATTTTAAATTCCTTAAATCCTACCTGAACTAATTTGAATGCTTGATTAGCCGGATCCCAATTATTAAAACTGCCTGCAATATATATTGAAGCATTACTTGGTGTGGATGCTGGTATGTTTTTGATAATAATGGTCCATTGAGCATCAATATATTGATTTGAAATTAAATAAATGAAAATATAAGATATCAACTTCATTCTTCAAAAATAAAGGTTCAACTCCACAAACTAAAATATATTTTTTACAAGACACCTGTGGATTTATTCTAAAAATAAAAAAGCCGAAAGAATAAATTCTTTCGGCTCTATATTTTGAATTAATTTTCTTTGATTAATACACCCAAAGATCATGTTCGAAATTAAGTAGTTCGTTTTTGATACGTTCAGATTCAAGTAATAGCTTAACACCATCATTCTCACCTTTAAAAATATCATTCAAACGTAAATCCTGAACATTTGAAGATTTAATAATGTAGCTTGAGAAAAATCGACCATCCATAACATCTGCCCAGGTACCTGGAGAAATGTCATTTTTGTCATTGAACACGCGTTCTTTTGATAAAATTTTACGCAACTCAGGATAATAAATCCAAAACATAGGTCCTGAATATTTAATATTACCGGCATCGTCTTTTTCATCTTTGATCGGTGCAATTCCAAGAATTCTTACATTCAATCTTGAAGACTCCTTATCAAAATACCACATTTCTTTAACCCTGAAGCTTTGGATATCTTTATAATCAATATCTGATGTTACGATTTTCAATTCTTCCAAATAAGTATCCGGATTCCAAACTGAAGTCGTATCAGTACTGTGTAATAATTTATCCAATTGTTCACCAGTCATCGGTTTTTTGAAATCCTCCTCTTTGAAAATTTTCATATCACCTTTAGACGCTGCATCTATTAAGATTGCGAAAAAAGCTCTATTCGGATACATGAATGGAAGATTCATTTTCTCTCTAACGTCAATGACTCTCCAAATTCTTTTTTGCCAAGTAATATCAGACTCCCGAATAGGTTCATATGATAAAAATCGTTGTTCAGGAACTAAATTCCGATCTACGATATCATCCATATATCCTGTAGTGTCATCGAGTATACTCGACTCTGTCATCTCCTCTTCTCCAGTTTGTGCACGCAAAGTCCACGAGACAGAAGCGACCAAGAAAACAACCAATAAAGAAATTCTGAAATTACTCATTGAAAAAGATTTTATTTAATTTGAAAAGACATATCACTTAGTTCACGACCAGCAGCATCACCAGGACATCTAGCTTTGATATCTTCGAATAAGTAACGATCACCAGGTTTAGCTTTATTTATGCTTGCAGCAGCTTCACCTCCAAATCGTCCACTTGTATTCAATGTTATCTCAGCATCTTGTCTAGGAGCCACACGTACTAAACGGAAACTCTGTATCTGACATTTTGCTTCGAAGTCGAAATTTTCAAGTACCGGAATAACACCTTGTTGCGCTTTGAATACACCATTTGGCATGGCTCCTCCTCTCTTATCAGAAAGCATTGGAGTTGGCGTAGGTATTTTCTTTGCTCTAAATTTAAACGCTGTTGGTTGCAAACCACCACCAGAAAGGGTAATTGTGGCTTCACCTTGTTGTCCAACGGTTACAGTATATTTACCACCTCCAACTTTGTTGATAGCAATTCCTGCACCTGCTGCACTAACTTGTAATTGCGCTGAAGGTACACCTGCTGCAGAAATGGCAACTGGATTTTCAACGCCAATATAGAATACGTTCATTTTCTCAGCAGCAACGTTACAAGAACGTTCACCAACTTCGAATTCGAATTCTTTTTTAAACGTTTCTGTTTTATTTGTAACTGGATTAAATACTGAAGCTACTGCATTGAATTTTTTAATCCCAACTTCACCAGCTGTAGTTTTCCAAGTAGCAACACCATCTGAATTAACCGGTAAGCTAGATCCGTTTACAGATAATGACACTTTTGTTGCTGAACTTCCTGAAGTAGAAGCTGCAAGTGAAATTTCTGTTTCGAAAGGCTCACCTTTAATTACATATGACTTTTTAGGAGAGGATATAACAGTAAATTTATCCAATACAACATCTTTACCACCTAATTTACCGCTCAAATAATTCAAAACAGCATTTTCAGATGATTTTGCATCATTGATGAATTTAGTAAAGATTGGTTGAACCGCACCTAAAGGCATTTGCTTAAAGGTATATTCTTCCCAACTTTTCTTATTGGAATGAGTCCAGGATATATCATCTACCTCCATTGAAATTTCTTTCTCCATCACTGCACGATCAGCAGTATCTACTAAGGCTAAAAATTTTCCACGGGTTTCTAGAATTTTTGCTTTCAATTCTTTTCCCCATCCACCATTAACCATGTTTCGGGTAGTCACTGATTTATCCTTTTGACCTTTAAGTTTTTTACTGTCTCCTTTGATAACATAATCACCATCATCAACGGATCCATTTTTATTCCCAGCTTCATCAATCATTTTATCAACCATTACAGTTACATAATCAGAAAATTCCTTTCCGATTTCTATTGCTGGTTGTGCTCGATCAGCGTATTTTTGGAATTCAGGTTTAGCTGCTGCTCTTTCCTTGATGGATGCAGGTAATTTTGCACTTGCATCATCCAAAGATTTATTAGATTTTTCTAAACCTTTATTAACTAATTTAAAGGCGTTGAAAATTTCAGCAGAAACGTTCAGTGCTAACAATGCTGTAAGCACCAAATACATAATATTAATCATCAGCTGCCGGGGCTGCTTAGGTATTGACATGTTTTTGTCTATTTATGGTTTATAAATAAATTCTCGATTATGATTGGCTACTGCCCATCGTTTTGTAAGCACCTAAAATGTTGCCATAAACTGAATTCAAATTCGTCAAATTCTTGTTTAAAGCAGCAACTTGATTCTTATAATTCTTTGTATCTTCCAATGAATTACCCAACTCTGCCATAGCTTCATTCATACGAGTATAAAAATTACCCATACCTTTAATTTGGTCACCTGTTTTAGAAAAATCAACTTCTTGTAATGCTTTCAATGAACCTAAAGATTTTGACATCATTTGTAATTCACCCAACATACCACCTAATTGATTTTCAACTACATCACCATTAATTGGTCTAGCTCCACCTTTTTGAGGACCTTCAGTTAATGGATTGATTCTTGATTCATAATCTTCCAATCCTGGGTAAAGTTTTTCCCAGTAATAATCCTTATCTGGTGGAATAAGTCCTAATAATAAGAATAAAAATGCTTCGGTTACAAGACCAGCTGTTAACATTTGATCCCCGCCTTCCAAAGACAATATTTTGAAAAGGGCACCAATCATAACGACAGAAGCTCCGACACCAATTACTAAATTTTTTGCGTACTTAAACCAATTTTGTTTGTAAATAGCCATTACGTTAAGTTTTACGAGTTAATTAGAATATTGTTTGTTAAAAAAATGAATTTTAAATTGTCTAGAAATCATTAATAGATCTTCCTAAGAATGTCAATACTGTCCTAAATCCAATATATGATTTAGACGTATCCTGAAATTCCCAATTACGAGTACCTGTTTGTAAATAGTAACCTATGTCTTTCCATGAACCACCTCTAAGTACTTTTCTCTTATATGCCTCTGGATCTTCGGGTTTAGCATCATACTTAATATCAGGGTTCATATCGTGAACAAAACTATGTGCATTATCTTGATATGAAGATTCAGTCCATTCTGCAACATTTCCAGACATATTAAATAGTCCATATTCATTTGGAAAATAGGCATCTGCTTTCACAGTATATTGTCCTCCGTCTTCCGGATAATTACCTCTTCCTGGTTTGAAATTAGCCAACAAACAACCTTTGGCATTTCTTAAATAATATCCACCCCAAGGAAATGGTGCTAACTCGCGGCCACCTCTAGCTGCCCATTCCCATTCACTTTCAGTTGGTAATCGATACTCCTCTGTATTAGGCTCATCTTCACCTTTAAATGCATTCCATAATGATGTTCTCCAATAACAGAATGCTCTGGCTTGTTTCCAGTTAATTCCAACTACAGGATAATCATCAAAAGAAGGATGTGAAAAATAATTTCTAGTGAATGGTTCATTATATGAATAGGTGAAATCTCTAATCCAACATAAGGTATCTGGATAAATGTTGGTTTTCTCCTTATGGATGATAGAGCTCCTTTTTATATCTCTAACATGAGCTGCAGTTTGCCAGTCTTTATACTCCCATTCGTAGATAAACTTACGAGAGTCTAATTCTGCTACTCCTTTAAAAGCATCGGCTCCTTGGAAATTCATGTCCTTTAGGGCTTCATCTTCCCAATCAATCTCTTGTTCCCAATCGATTTTCTCGGTATTTCCATCTTCCCCTTCTACAAAATGACCTAAAGCAGCATGTGCCAATGAATCCTTTACCCAAAACACGAATTGACGATATTCATTATTCGTTATTTCGGTGTCGTCCATAAAAAATCCAGAAATGGAAATGGTTTTCGCAGTTTGCGTATGGGTATTAAAAAAATCCTGATCAGATTGACCTATGGTTAATGTACCGCTTGGTACATATACCATCCCATAAGGATTAACACTACCCCACTTCGGTCTATCGAGTACCCCGGTGAGTTGACCGTCTTGCTGTCTTTTTCCACAGGAAAAAGTTATTAACGTCAGCAAGACCAAAAGAGACAGATTCAAATTCCTCATTTGGTTGTGATTTTACCTACATTGTCTAAAAAAGTGAGCAAATATAATAACTCTTACAAATTACTCACATATAAAAAATTGTTTTTTTTAAAAAACCTTGATTTTAACGATCCAGATTTAATGAAAAAACGTTTTAAAACACTTTATATTATCAATTTAAAAAATTATTTACTGTTTTAATATATAAAATAGCAATAATTTATAAATTATTAAATATCAACTAATCAGACCACCTTGGATGATAAATTAAAGGGATCTTATATCGACTCATACTGCGATTCCATTGAACTCGCAATCCCATTTCCTGATTCAATCCAGAAATTTGATTTTTTATTTTATTTAATGGTAATTCCACTCCATAAACCAACCAAATTTTTGAATTGAGCCTAAATCCTACCATTCCACCAACTCCATCTAGCGTGTTTTCATTAAAGCCACGCCACAAAATACTTCCAAAAATATTGCCATTAACTTGAATTTTTAATAATATTTCACTCTGAATCTGAACAAAATCAGAATTCACAACAAGATGACTATAAAGTTCGTACTTACCTACTTTATATTCCTTATTTATTAAAAACTTCAAATTTTTATTTTTAGTATAAAATTGCGTTTTTTCTTTTGAAAAATAGATTAATGGCCATTCTAATTCTATACCGCTTTCAAACCAATGCGTCTGAAAATAAATGGCAGGATGCACATTGATGTTTTGGCCTGTTAATCGGGCAAGATCTAAATGTGGATCATTGTGATCAATGATAGTTCCTTGGTAATTCCCATCCGGAGTTCGAATTGAATTATAATCTACATTTATGTATTGGTAACCTAAGCCTAAACCTCCGGCTATTAATATTTGATTCATTGGAAATACTTGACTATAAGATACTAAAGATCCTATATGATGCTCAAGCCCAATTCTTTGGTCTTCTAACTGTGCTCCCCATGCTCCACTCCATTCATTCAGTGGAGCACTAATACTAATGGAACTACCTCTCGGATGCCCAGGTAATCCACTCCACTGATCTCGGTATATTCCACTGACTGTAACTTTGCCGTCTATTCCCCCAGTAGCTATATTTAATCGATATGGATGTATAAATCTTGTTAAGGATAACGGATATTGTTGACTAGTTCCTCGATGTCCCATCAAAAACAAGAAACCCACCAGAGCCAAACAGATTCTAATTTTTTTCA
The DNA here is from genome assembly GCA_016712225.1 of Candidatus Defluviibacterium haderslevense. Taxonomy (NCBI): domain Bacteria; kingdom Pseudomonadati; phylum Bacteroidota; class Saprospiria; order Saprospirales; family Saprospiraceae; genus Candidatus Defluviibacterium; species Candidatus Defluviibacterium haderslevense. The sequence goes on from JADJRL010000003.1 coordinate 4,976,073, forward strand.
AAGTACAATTGATTGTATAGTTCTTTCATTTCTGCGTGACTAGTCACCTTTGGATAACAAACGGAATCACTGCAATATTGTATTTCATCATTTTTTAAATTGGTATCCAAAATCAAAATTAAATCATTTATATACAATTTTTCAAAATATCTTATTACAGTTATTGGATCTTTAGCCTTTACTGTATTCCAACCTAGTTCCATTTTAAGCAACAAACTCAACCAAGATGCATGTTGAAAGTACCCATTTTTTAATGGCTGGGTTACTTTATGAATCATGGACTTAGCATCATTTAAGTAGCTTTCATTAGATGTTATTAAATAAAGGACCATCATTGACTCACAAATTACTGCATTAGGATTAGGTATGGCTGAATCTACGGAGTCAAATATTGGCTCCAAAGAGCCTGACTGTTCAATAGATGCTAAAGAATATAGAAAATGACCTTGTTTAAAGTATTTATTAAGATGATCAACTAGGTTTTCGGCACAGGTAATATAATGGTTGTCAAAACTAATCTGATAACAGGCTATAAATGCTTCTAGTAAATAGGCATAATCTTCTAAAAAGGCTGTACCCTCTTGTTTATTGTGGGTCAGGGTTCGTGCATATAAGGAGGTACCTGACTGAATAACATATAAATCTGTTATTGCGCGAATTCCATTTAATGCATTTTCGCGAAAGGCCTGAATGCCTGTATTTTTAAAGACTTGGCAATACGCCGTTATCATTAAAGCATTCCATGCTAAAATTTGCTTAATATCCTTTAAAGGTGAAATACGCAAGTTCCTATTTTCAAGAAGTTTTTCAAGTTGAAATTTCAATTTTCCAAGGACTTGATTCGCATCTTTATTTAAATAAAAAAGATCTGTATTCAATGAAATGACAAATTCTCCTGAATGCTCAAAAGGGTTTAGGTTGAAGTATTTTAAAAACAAGTCACTATCCGCACCAATAATAGCTTTGATTTCATCCAACTTCCACACATAAAATGCCCCTTCCTTCCCTTCACTATCTGCATCTATTGCAGCTATAAATAAACCATTGTCTAATTTCATGTTGGATTCCCAAAAAGCTGTACTTTTTTCAATAAAATAAAGGTAAAAGCTATCTTTGGTTCTGTTATAAAGCTCACTTAAAGTTCGAAGTATTAGGGCTTGATCATAGGCCATTTTTTCAAAATGTGGTATCATCCATTGACGATCTACTGTGTAACGGCTAAACCCGCCTGCCAAGTGATCAAATATTCCACCCAGACACATCATTTGAACTGACTTATTTAGGTGTTCATTGGTCTCCTGATTAGGGTGATAATTATCATGGTTTATCAGATAACGTAAAACTGTAGTATTTGGAAATTTCTGTCCAAATCCGAAACCTCCATATTCTTTATCCCAAAAAGATTTAATTTGTTGAAATGCTTCATTTATTATTGTCGATTGTTCGAATAATGAAGAATCAGATAATATTGTTAAACGATATTGATTTCTTAATTCTTCTGCTAATTTATCAGCTGAGTTAACAATTTGATTCGTTTTATGAACAAAAGCTTGATGAACAGATACTAATATTTGAGACCATGATGGACGGCCGTACTTTGGCTCAGGAGGAAAGTATGTTCCTCCAAAAAAAGGTTTAAGATCCGGTGTTAAAAAGCAATGTAAGGGCCATCCCCCTGAAACACCCATTAGTTGGATGGCATCCATTAAATAATGATCAATGTCAGGTCGTTCCTCTCGATCAACCTTAATATTGATAAAATACTCATTCATGATGTTTGCCACTTCAATGTCTTCAAATGACTCATGTGCCATGACATGACACCAATGGCATGTGGAATATCCTACACTAACCAAAATGGGCTTATTCCTTAGTTTAGCTTCTGCCAAAGCATCTAAGCCCCAAGACCACCAATGGACCGGATTATTTTCGTGTTGCTTTAGATAAGGACTTGAAGATAGGTTTAAGCGATTCATATTTCAAGGGTTAGACCATCAAAAGCTATTGCTACATGTTCTGGTAATTGGGCACTTATTGCTGCATGAGTTCCCATTTGATGACTAAGGTGTATGATATACGCTTTTCTCGGTTGTATTAACTGAATCATATCCAGGCAATCTTTTAAATTAAAGTGTGTTGGATGTTTTGCTATCCGAAGCGCATTAATAACCAAACATTCCACACCCCTCATTGAGTCTATCACTTGTTCATCGATCAAACTAGCATCAGTAATATACACCAAATTTTTAATCTTGTAAGCAAGAATTGGTAAATGGCCATGCATAACCCTCAAGGGTAAAATGGGCAAATCATTAATTAAAAAAGTTTTATTGGGTTCTATTGTTTTTAAATCAACTTGAGGCAAACCATGATACCTGTGTTCAGAAAATATATAATGGAACCGGTTTTTGAGATCTTCCAATACATATTGTTCTCCAAAAAAAGGAATGGTCCCATTTTGAATTCCATTATAAGGTCTAATATCATCAATTCCCGCAGTATGATCCACATGATTGTGTGTTAATAATATGGCCGAAATATCAGGAATGTGATGCGTTAGCATCTGCTGTCTAAAATCAGGGCCAATATCAATAACCAGGGAAACATTACTTTCCTGTATATGTATAGACGTCCTAAGTCTTTTGTCCTTAAGATCCTTAGATAAACAAGTAGCACATGAACACATGATCATGGGCACACCTTGTGAGGTTCCGGTACCTAAAAAAATGATTTTCAATAAGCAAATATACTTCTAAGAGACGGTTAATTTCTCCTCTTGGGGCCTTAGGTCTATAATTTTTTGGTAATTTTTTAATGCATCTTCATCGATGACACTACTGTCTATGGGCAATATTGGGATGAGTTCAAATAAACAGTTCATTCTACCTTCAACATCAAAAAATTTATTGATTATGAGAATTTTACGGGCTTCAACCCGGCAATAACCGGATTGAAAATGTCCTTGTTCATATCTTACTTTGTAGCCAATTTGTTGACACAAATCCTCTAATTTTTTAAGATTGGTTCGAGTATATTTCATTCCAGGGTTGATTTGGTTGAAAGTCCAAAGTTATAACAATTCATCCATTAAATAAAAATAAATATGTTATAGCCGTAAAAATCCCAACAGTAAAAATATAATTTCCCCCTAATGTAAATAAATTGTTGATAATATTATAAAATCAGGAAATTGTGTTTTCGGGCTATATTAGCTCATCGTCTAATAAATTATTTAAGGATAGTTATAAGTTTAATAAAAATATCAGGATCATGGTTCAATCCCATTACTTATCAAAAAACCGCATTTTAAAAACACCAGTCAAAGCTTCTCTGATAATGTAAATATTCATTTTAGATTTCCCCTTAATCCGGTCTGGAAAAATTATTGGTACCTCACATAATTTAAATCCTAATTTATGAGCAGCATACTTCATTTCGATCTGGAATGCATAACCTACAAATTGGATGTCGTCCAATTGGATAGCTTCCAATACACGACGAGCATAACATACAAAACCCGCTGTAGGATCTTTAACTTTCATTCCTGTTATCAACTGAACATAGATGGATGCAGATTTAGATAAAAACAATCTAAGAAATGGCCAATTGACAACACCACCTCCTTTAACATATCTTGATCCAATAGCAACATCGGCCTCATTACTGAAGCATTTATCTCTTAATTCCAATAATTTAAGGGGAGGATGACTAAAATCGGCATCCATTTCTAATATATATTGGTATTGATGCTCTAAAGCCCATTTAAATCCTAGAATATAAGCGGTACCCAAACCAGATTTTTCCTTTCTAACAATTAAATGAATCCTGTTTTTAAATTCAATTTGCAGTGTCCGAACGGCATCTGCTGTGCCATCTGGCGAACCATCATCCATGACCAATACATCAAAATGTGGATCCAATGCCATTACCGCTCTCAGAATATCTTCAATATTCTCAATTTCATTATAAGTAGGAATAATAACAATGGATGTAGCCAATTAAATGTATTTCTAGTGCAAAAGTAAGTTTAAAATTTATATATATATTATTTTTATATATTAATTCCCATCAAATCTTATATTTAATGGGGTCATATTCTGTCATAATATTGTAAATACACGCCACTACATCTTCTGCATTAGGCTTGGTAAAATAATCTCCATCACTTCCATATGGGGGGCGATGAGCCGCAGATGAAATGGTTTTCGGTTTTGAGTCTAGATATTGATAAGCTCCTTGTACTTCTAATATTTGTTGAAGAATATAACTCGAGGCGCCTCCAGGAACATCCTCATCCAGAACAACCAGTTTATTTGTTTTGCGTATAGAGGTTACAATCTGATGATCTGTGTCAAAAGGCAACAACGTCTGAACATCGATTAATTCCACATCAATATGATATCGCTCTAATAATTGAATTGCTTTTTGAGCTATTCGAACACAAGAACCGTAGGTAACCAAAGTAATGTCACTTCCTTGCTTCAATATTTCAATTTGACCTAATGGGATTGTAAAACTACCCAAATTTTCAGGCATCTTTTCTTTAAGTCTATAAGCATTCAAACACTCAATAACGATTCCAGGATCATCACCCTGCAATAAGGTTTGATACATTCCTGCTGCTTGAGTCATGTTCCTAGGGACACATAAATGAATTCCCCGAATGGAATGTAATAACATACCAATTGGAGAACCTGAATGCCAAATTCCTTCCAGTCGATGTCCTCGGGTTCTAATGATAACTGGAGCTTTTTGAATCCCATTGGAACGGTATCTTACAGTTGCTAAATCATCCATCAAAGGTGACAATGCGTAAACGATATAATCCAAATACTGAATTTCTGCTATTGGCCTTAGGCCTCTCATACTTAAACCAATAGCCTGTCCAACAATGGTCCATTCTCGAATTCCTGTATCAAAAATTCTTAATTCTCCATATTTATCTTGTAAACCAGCAAAACCTTGATTGACATCACCAATTTTACCAACATCCTCTCCAAAACCTAATACTTCGGGACTCGTATTAAAAATATGATCAAAATATTGATTAAGAATCAAATAACCATTGACCTCTTCTGATGAATCTTGATAAATAGCTGGAAGATGTTTAACTTGGGTTGCTGATTGATTGGTTTCGGACAACAAATGCCTATGGTATTTAACATCAGCATCTAGATATCTCTGTTTCAACCATTCTTTTAAAGGAGTTAATCTTGACCCCAACCCAGCATAGACATGGTCAAATACAAACTGCCTGGCCAACTCAATCATCTCAAAATTGGCAATATTCTTTATACTTTCTATATTGTTCTTTAGCTCATTTGCTTTTGGAAGATCAGATATGTCATTTAATATAGAAATTAATTCTTGTTTATGATTTAAAGTTTGTCCAATAAAATCGTTCCATGCCGTATTTTTCTCAGATTTGACAAACTCTTTGGCCATTGATTTTAATTGTTCAATGATATCTTGTTCTATTAACTTTTTTTCAATAATCCATGATTCGAATACTTTAATACAATCATGGGTTTCTTCCCAAGCCATTCGCTCTTTACTCTTATAACGTTCATGGGATCCTGACGTAGAATGGCCTTGAGGTTGAGTGACTTCATTGATATGAAACAATGCTGGAATATGTTCTTCACGGACCATTTTAATTCCTTTGTGGAATGTATTGACCAAATTTGGATAATCCCAACCCTGCACCCGATGAATAGAAATACCTTCTTGGTTATTCGTTTTTTCAAAACCACTTAATGCTGATGAAATATTTTGTTTAACGGTTTGTAATTGAATAGGAACTGAGATGCCATAACCGTCATCCCACACACAAACTGCCAAAGGTACTTGTTGAACAGCGGCAGCATTCATGGTCTCCCAAAACACGCCTTCTGATGTTGAAGCATCGCCGATAGTTACAAATGAAACTTCATTCCCTTTGTTAGAAAATTGAGAAAAGTCTTTCCGTAATTGTTTGTTTTGTCTATAATGTTTCGAGGCCAAGGCAAGTCCCAATGCTCGTGCCATCTGTCCGCCTGTACTGGAAATGTCGGAGGAAACATTATAAGAATTAGTATGATTATTCCAATGTCCTTGGTCATCGATGAGTGGTGTTGCGAAATGTGCATTCATCTGACGACCACCACTAAATGGATCATTTATTGTATCCGCATAAAGCTGGGCAAAATATTGTTTGATAGAACATAAATCAAGGGCCATCATGAAAGTTTGATCCCTATAATACCCGGATCTAAAATCACCTTTTTCAAAAGCTCTGGCCATAGCAACTTGGGGTAATTCTTTCCCATCGCCAAGAATACCAAATTTAGCTTTACCTGATAGTACTTCTTTCCTTCCTGTTAAAGAGACTTCTCTACTTACCAAACAAATCCAAAAATCCTTTAGAACTTCTTGTCTGTAACTTGAATCATTACCTTTTATGGATGAAAGGATTTCTTGAATTAAAGCATAATTGGACATATTTCTAAGATTTCGATGCAAAAATAATCGATTGGAATCAAAGTTTTATTTTAAAGGTCAAGATAAGCTATATTAAAAAATATTTATATTTAACACCAGTTTAACACACTTTTTTCAATTAAAAGGATCTAACAATCGTATTATGTTTATACATTTGTTTAAAATACTTAAAAAATAATTCTTGATGAAAAATTTATTCTCTTTTTTGCTCATCTTATTTTGTTCCGTTGTAGCGTATTCACAAACTACTGCACCAGCTGCAGTGGCCGCTCCGGTCAAATCAGCAAATGGTCCTAAAATGGTTTTTGATAACCTAAATGTGGATTATGGCGAAATTAAGAAAGGTGGAGAACCTTTAAGAAAAGCAACCTTTACTAATAAAGGTAATGAGCCATTAGTTATTAAAAATGCACGCGGAAGTTGTGGTTGTACAGTTCCAACATGGCCTAAAGAACCAATCATGCCTGGTGAAGTAGGTGTTATTGAAATTCGTTATGATACCCAAAGAGTTGGACCAATTAATAAAACAGTAAGAGTTCAAACTAACGAAGGTGAAGAAGAAATTACTTTATATGTTAAAGGAAACATTTCTTCTGACGAAGATGAAACTGTTCCAAAAAATGATGGTAATGTTTTAATACCTAAAGGATAAAAATAATATTCAAAGAAATTTAAACCCGTCTTAACATTAGTTAAGATGGGTTTTTTTTTGCCTTCTATTCTGCGTCTAATTGCATAAATTTTCCATCTTTGAGCAGCTCAATCTCCCACTTTGCGGTGGACATGGGATTGACCTTAATTTGAGTAGCATCATGAACCCCTTCAATGATATGTATTAAATTAGGATTTAGGATATTAGCCATTCTGCGGACTAAGGTCTCGTCTTCAGAAAATAATCCAGCAACTTCAGCATTATCCAGATACACTCCTTCCTTAGAGTAGCTGAATACAAAAAAGGAATATCTCATCAATTGTGCAGCCCAAAAGACCAAAAGATACCCCCCTTCTGCTGACCTCCAATGAAATCCAGGTAATATTTCAGTAAAGTCATTTAACTCAAATGGAAGATAGGGAGCCAACAATTCTTCAAGTACGGGTAAAGGTAACTGTTCATTGACCAACCCAAAATCATGCTCACTCCCTTCTTGTAAAACAAATGGGAGTTTTGCCAATGGAAAATAAGCGATTAATTTTTTAAAATCTTCAACCACGAGATGTAATTTTTCAACAAAGATGACTGAAATTATGAATTATTCAGTTCCAAAATTTGTGATTCGTCTAAGGAATGAATCAGTTTGACGATTAATTATGTATATACAGGTACTTTGTTTTGCATAGTACTAAATTATATATTAACTTTGCACTATCAAATAAAGTAATTATGAAAATTGAAAATACAATTGCTCAAATGAAAAAAGGAGTTTTGGAAATGTGCATACTATCTATCATTAATAACAATGAGTCTTATCCATCTGATATCATTAGTCAACTAAAATCTGCAGATCTCATTGTTGTAGAAGGAACTTTATATCCCATTTTAACCAGATTAAAGAATTTTGGATTGTTAGAATACTACTGGCAAGAGTCACCATCCGGACCACCTAGAAAATATTTTAAAATCACAGAAACTGGAAAAGAATCATTAATTCAACTCTCTGAAAGCTGGATTCAATTTGTATCCGGAGTTAACTTAACCATAAAAAACCAAATTTAACCATGAATAAAGTACTTAACATCAATGTAGGCAAATATCCATTTTCAATTGATGATATCGCTTACGAAAAACTTGACAGCTATCTTTTAAGTCTCCAAAATCATTTTTCAAAATCTGAAGGGTGTAAAGATATTATGCAAGACATTGAAAGTCGGATAGCAGAATTATTTCAAGAAAAATTATCAGGACGAAGCATTGTATCCATTGAAATCGTCGATGAAACCATAAGCATTATGGGAACACCTGAAATATTTGGAACAGATTGGAATCAAACCAATGAACCAACAGAGTCTAAGTCTAATAGCCAGTATACCACTGAAGATTGGGGAATCAAAACCGGAAAAAAATTATTTCGTGATCCATCCGATTCAAAAATTGGAGGTGTGTGCAGTGGACTAGCCCAATATATAGGGATACAGGACGTCATTTGGGTCAGATTGTTTTTTGTATTAACTGCTTTTGCTGGAGGATTTGCGGCCATACTTTATATTATTTTATGGGCAATTACACCTGAAGCCAGAAATTCAGCAGATCGATTAGCGATGAAAGGAGAACCCATCAATGTGCATAACATAGCCAGAAAGGTGGAAGAAGAAATCGATGACTTGACCCATAAATTTGATACCTGGCGAGAAAAACGAAGAATGCGTAAAAAAAATAAATGGCGATTTTAAAGAACCAAATCAATTTGACTTAAAATTCAAATTGATTCAAATCTGAAATTCATAATGTGGTGTTATAGAATTATTTTTACGACGGCTAGATTTCAACAAATTTAGCCGTTTTTTATTTCTACAATATGTTAACCAACCCAAACGCGCTCATTATTTTTATTAGAAACCCCATCCGAGGGAAAGTAAAAACCAGATTAGCTCAAACTCTCGGAGAAGCTAAAGCATTGTACATCTATAAAGAACTACTTGAAATAACTAGACAACAAAGCATAAAAGTAAATGCACAATGTTATTTATACTATAGTGATCATATAGAACTTGATGCCTGGTCTGAAACCACATTCATCAAAAAGGTTCAATCTGGAATAGATCTAGGAGATCGCATGTCAAACGCATTCCATGAAGTATTGCAAATTCATTCCAAAGCTATTATCATAGGAAGTGATTGTCCCTATATTACAAGTTTACTTTTAAATCAAGCTTTCAATTTATTAACCACCAAAGATATCATCATAGGACCAGCCGTAGATGGTGGATATTACCTACTTGGCATGAAATCAAATATTGATTCGGTTTTTAAATCTATGCCCTGGAGCGAATCTAGTTTGTATGAAAAAACCATAGAAAAACTCAATCAATTAAACTGTAGCCATTCCTCATTGATCCAATTAGAGGATATAGATACTGAAGAAGCGTGGAATCGATATGTTCAAACTCAAGGAAAATAAAATAAGATTCTCCCCTTACATTTTTTAAAATCCCAATAACAATATCGATTATTTTTTTACAAAAAATACTTAATAAATTGATTTACAATCACATAAGTATTAAATAATAAAATACATAAAATCTATAAATACTTAGAAATTCATTTTACATTTGTACTCCTTTCCGATACATGAAAGAAATTAATAATAAATCTGAATGTATATATTGGAATGGACAAGAATCAACGTTAATTAGAAAACAAACTTTATATGTTTTTATCGATTTTTCTTCAAGTGGATACAGCAACAACCGGAACAAGTGTTGCAAGTCAAAGTGTTTTTGATATCATTCTAAATAGTGGACCTCTGGGAATTACCATTATTTCGATACAAGTGCTCCTCGTATTTATTGCCCTCTATATTTTTATTGAGCGGTATTTTACGATTAGTGCAGTAGTCAAAGAAGATCAACGTGTTATGCAAAATCTTCGATCTAATATAGGAAGTGGGAATATTTCAACTATTCAAAGTATTTGTGCTAGTAGCGATACACCTTTAGCGAGAATGATTGAAAAAGGATTACAGCGATTGGGCAGACCAATGCCAGAGATAGAAAGTGCTATCGAAAGTGTAGGTCGTGTAGAGACATTTAGACTTGAAAAGAAACTCAATCACTTATCTCTAATTGCTCGATTAGCTCCGATGTTTGGGTTTTTGGGTACCATTATGGGTGTTATTAAAATATTCTACGATATATCTTTAACAGACAATTTATCCATTGGCGTTATCTCCGGAGGATTATATCAGAAAATGCTAACCTCTGCAGGTGGTTTATTGGTCGGTATAATTGCATTCGTAGGTTATTATTTTCTGACTATGATGTTAGATGAAGAAATTAATGAATTAGAACGTAGCAGTATAGAATTTATGGATATGCTACATACTCCTGTTAAATAAGCAATAATTCATTCAATATGAATATACGAGGCAGAAAACGCGAAGGAGCAGAATTAAGTGTAGAATCACTTAATGATATCATGTTTTTCTTATTGCTATTCTTTTTGATTGTGTCCACTTTGGCCAATCCGAATATCATTAAATTGATGTTGCCTTCTTCTAAACAAAGCGAGCAGACTTCAAAAAAACCGATTAATCTGTCCGTTACCAACGACTTAAAATACTATATTGAAAAAGAACCTATAGCCTACGAAGAGATTGAACCAAGATTGCGTAAATATGTAGCCAATGTACCAGATTTGACGGTGGTTATTCGTATAGATAATCGATTGGAAGTTCAGCAATTAGTGAATGTACTACAAATAGGTGTCAGTCTTAAAGTTAAAATGGTACTTGCAACGGAACGCTCTAAATAGGTTTTCAGGGCTTTTAAGTTTAGATTATTTATTTTATGCAGGACATTAAGGGTATTTAAACATACCCAAGTTTTTAGATAAATTCCTTACTTATAATGAAACAATAGTTTGAAACAGACCACTTCAAACAAATTCAAACAACCTCATTGCCTCAATAAACTTAGTATCTAATTTCTAAGTGTTTTGTTATTCTCCAACAAATATTGAATGCGTTCTAAGGTCTTAGGTTCAGTACACAAACTCAGAAATGCCTCTCGTTCCAAATCTAGCAAATACTGTTCACTGACTTTTTGTGGATAGGACAAATCTCCACCACATAAGACATAAGCCATTTTCTTGGCTATTTTTATATCATGTTCAGAAGCATAATTTCCCAACTTCAAAGTATGTGCTGCTGCATACAATGGCCCTAAGCCTGATCTACCAAGAACATTAACATCTGTTCTGGGCTGCTTAGCTACATAACCGTTAGCCAATTGTAAAACTTTTTGTTTTGCTTTAAAAATATGTGTAGATCCATGAATACTTACCGTATCTCTCTGATACTGCAAATAACCTAAATCAAAAGCTTCATATGCAGATGTTGCAACGGAAGCCATCGCTAAGGTTTTAAATTTCGAGATCAATAATGGAATATGAACTTCGCCCTCCTTCATTTCGTCAGACAGACGCAATGCAAATTCCTTTGTTCCTCCGCCACCCGGTAAAAGACCGACACCCATTTCAACCAAGCCAATATAAGATTCTACAGCACATACTGCAGCATCGCAATGCATCATTAATTCTGTACCGCCACCAAATACATAACCTTGAGTCGCAGTAACTACCGGAATAGAGGAATATCGGCAACGCATAGAAGTCTGTTGGAACAATCTCACTGCAATATCCAATTGGTCGTATTCTTGTTGAAAGGCCATCATTCCGACCAGCATTAAATTGGCGCCCACCGTAAAATTAGTCGCATTATTTCCAATAACGATACCTTTCCATCCATTGGTTTCAGCTAAAAGAATACATTCATTAATACCGCGTAAAATACCTTCACCAATGGTATTATGTTTACTTCTAAATTCCAAGGCTAACACTCCATCACCTATATCATAAAGATTTAATTCAGGATTTTGGTAGACTATATTTTTATTATCATATAAACTGAATCTGATGATATCATCTTGACCTGGAATTAATTCATAATTTAGAGTCAATGGATTTAAGCAAAGCAATTGATTTCCTGATTTATCATAGAAGCTGTTTACTTGTTTATCCTTCATGGCTTGAACCCATGGTGCAGCTTGTTCATTCGCTTCTTGGATTAACTTTAATCCTTCCTCAAAACCAATAGCATCCCAATATTCAAAAGGTCCAAGTTCCCATGCAAAACCATTTTTTAAGGCAACATCAATGTTATAAATCGTATTTGAAATTTCAGGAATTCTATGAGAAGAATAAGCAAATAGAAATCCAAGAGATTGTTTAATTAATTGCGCCCCTGCGTCATTACATTTGATGATGGCTTTTAATCGTCTCGGCAAATCATCAATTTGTTTGGAGACTTGCAGACTTTCTAAATTTGACTTTGTGTCTTGTTTATATTCCAGTGTTTTAAGATCTAATGCATGAATTATTTTTTTACCATTGGCATCTTTTTCCTTAGTTGCCACATAAAAGCCCTGCTCACTTTTGCTTCCGTACCATTTATGTTCCATTAAAAAATGGATAAATGGTGGCAATGCAATAGATTGCAACATACTATCCGACGGACAATTCTTTTTTAAACCTTCAATAACATAGTAGGCAGTGTCTAAACCCACAACATCAGATAATCTGAAAGTTCCAGATTTAGGTCGCCCTAAAGCGGGACCAGTAAGTTTATCTACATCAGAAATGGAAAGTCCAAGCTCACTTGTCAGCGAAAATATTTTTAACATGGCAGAGACCCCAATTCTATTAGCGATAAAGGCAGGTGTATCTTTACACAGTACCGTCTGTTTGCCAAGATATTTCTTACCAAAATCAGTTAAAAAATCAACTACTTCAGGTAAAGTATATTCTGTTGGAATAATTTCTAAAAGAGGTAAATATCTTGGTGGATTAAAAAAATGGGTGCCGCAAAAATGGGCTTGAAAATCCTGAGATCTGTTTTGAATCAAATCATGCATTAATATGCCTGAAGTATTACTTGTAATAAGGGTACCTGGTGTTCTGAATTGTTCTACCTTTTCGTAGAGGCTTTGCTTTACATCGAGTCTTTCAATTACAACTTCAAGTATCCAGTCAACCTCTTTTATTTTAGATAAGTCGTCTTCAAAATTTCCTATTTGGATATTCGCTACAAACTTTTGATGATATATATTGGATGGTTTATTGGACAAAGATTTAGCTAAAGAATCGCGAACTATTTTATTTCTATCTGCAGAAGCATGTGGAAGATCCAACAGCAAAACATTAAATCCCGCCCCTGCAAAATGACACGCAATTCCAGATCCCATTAATCCTGATCCGAGTATTGCTACTTTCTTTATTCTCCTGTAATTCATTCAGTAAATGTCCGAATAAATTATTAATGTAGAAAGCATTTCAGAATCAAATCAGCATTTATTAATGATAAATTGATCATCCAAGGTAAATTGCTCAAACAAATTGAAAAAATAGGTGATACATATCTAAAAAGTCAATCATGGGATAAATCTACACTTCAAGAAACCGTCTTTTGTAAAGTAAATTAGATTTGCAGATCAGTGAAATATTTTAAACAAAATAACAATACTTCAACGGTAAGATCAAATACAAAAATATCCGTTTAGGATCTTGGAATTCTTTTAACTAATTTGATGGTCTTTAACGTGGTGCCATCATTAAGAATGAATTGAGCTAAATATATTCCATCTCTGAGGTCCTCCAAATTAATGGTACGTCGATTTGGATTCCACATTTCTTCTCTGATTACTTTGCCCATTAAATCCCTGAGTACCAACTTTGATACACCATTGATTTCACCTTGAACGCTCACCATTTCATTGGCTGGATTTGGAAAAAGGCTAATATTTGATTTTTGGATCGAACTTGTGGAAGAAGTAATTTTTTCATTGAACTGAACACTAATTTTGGAAGATCCATCGCCTGCGCTGCTATTATCAGCATTCACTCCATTTCCTCCAGCATAAAAACTAACTGGTCCAGACCCTTTAACCGGCGCTGTCCAAGCAACTTCAAATATGTTGGTCACACTTCGAGATTTATGTTCTGCATATTGTCTTCCTGAATTTAATGTTGTCACTTTAGAATTACTAGAAATAGGAGCGAAGGTGTTAATCGATGTTCCAGTCTTTCCTAAAGCTGCTTGTAGTGCCACCAATTGAAATCCAAAAGCTTTAGGTATTTCCCCATTCACATGATTGATACGGACCTTAACTGTATAGATCTTATTGGGTTCATACATGAGTACAGAATCTCCGTTGTCGAACAAAGTAAGAGATAAACTTACATTTATAGGTCCATTGTGACAACTTTTACAAACCGTTAAATCATCTCCTGGGGCACCTGTACTTCCTGTTCTACCAGAAAAAGCCCGACCACTTTGATTCGACATCAACGCTGTGGCTAAAAATCCTAAGCAAAATAAGGTGTAAATGTATTTTTTCATAATCCGGTATTAAAGAGGTCAAAAATATGAAATGGAGATATAAAACACTATTAATTAAAAGTTAATTAAAAGATTTATATCCATTTATTGAGAGTAAGACGCCCTAATTCGGCGTTCGTTTAAATTTAAACTAAATAATACTAAAATTTAATTTATCGCTACTTATAACATTGAAATCTTCTCATTGACCAAAATGTCAAAATATATTTCAAAATTGCCGAAATGACGAAATGCTAAACTTAATTCGCGCAAAGACCCGCCCTAAAAATCTATACACAAAAAAAAAGTTTATAGTAAAAAAAGATCAGGAATTTAATGCCCAAATCAGGCAAAAGCAAGGTCGATATAACAAGCGTTTAATCTCAAAGATAGTTAGCGATGTGGAATCCGGACACTCGCGGAAGGAATTGCAAAACCGTTAACTCAAGGGTTCCAAATACTTAATCTGGGAGTTAAGGAAAATCGCCTAAATGTATAAAAGTGTGTGAACTGTAGCATATGGATTCACTTTTGAAAGATCCACAGCATTTCTAAAAATGAGTTGTAGGCTCCAAGGACTGTATTTTCAACCATCTTGACCTTCGAACAACCAATACTTAGTTTCGTAAATATCGTTATATGCCATTAATCTGAGGATAATATTCTCAGATGTTAATCAACAGTCCAACCCAAAGATTCATAAGGCGATATTTTTCCATCTTCAACATCATCTACTATTTGTATTCTTTTGAAATGTTCTAATATGTCATTCTTTTTGCTTGATTCTCTAGAATGGTTTTTTAATTTACTGTTTTGATCATTTTCGTCTATTTCATATATCATTCTATAGTCCCATTCATTAATCGATTCCTTAATTTCAAGACTTTAACCCTTGGCTTGTCTTTCAACTCAGCGTTTATTTATTAATACATTTATCATTATTCATTAGAATATCAATAATATACACATTACATAAATAAAAATATTAAAATTTATTTGGTTTTTTTAAATATTACGTACTACATTTGCAGTGTACTAATTAACTAATACAGTAAATTTAAATAAATGAAACAACAACTTGCCAACTTTAATAAATCAGAATCTTTCAACACATCCAATTCTTTCACCATGGAGAAATCGCAGAACGTGTACAAAACATTACATCATCCTTTCAACACTACCACCCTGCCCTATTCTTATAATTGGTTAATCTCTTCTCAAAATTATAATATCGGGCTGACACAAAGCACTGAATTCCGCCCTCCTTTTACATTAAAATTTTTTATTCCTAAAATTGATCTAGGCCCTACCCTTTCAACTATAGCAAAACAATGTATTTCTAAAATAAATAAAAACTTACATATGAAATCAATATTTAGTTTTCTCTTCATCCTTTTCGTGGTGTCTTTTACTTTTAAAGCATCAGCCACTAATGTAATTCCATCATGTGGTTACAGTAAGTTGACCCCACCTGGTGAGGCCGTTTGTTTTCAAACTATAAATGGTTCCGATCATTTACTTGCTACTCATCCGACCAATCAGGTACGTTTTATTACTCAAGATGCTAATTTCGGTTATTCATTTTCCGATATGGCAATATCGCTCATATTGATTCCTGAGATTAAACAACAAACCAATACGAATACGACAGAAAGTGCAAGATCAAATTCAGTATTGGCCGTTTTTGAAGGTATAAATACGGAGAGTCAATTAATGGGGATGAAAAAACCCGATGCACAAATATCTTCGGCTTCAACGAATGCTAAGGAAATTCAAGAATGTAATTACCCTCAAATTTTTTACACGGAAATTTATCCAGGCATTGATCTAATATTTAGAGACCATAATAATTTGCTCCAATATGAATACGTAGTAATGCCGGGTTTTGATTACAAAGAAATACGATGCAGATTGGAAGGAGCAAAAGATTTATTTGTTAATTCATCAGGTCAACTTTCGATTGTTACGGAAGCTGGAGTGATCGTTGAAGAAGCCCCACAGGCAAATCAAGAAGGTAAATTTTTGAACGCTAGTTGGGTTGTAAAAGGTGATCAAATAACGATATCTATATCAGGAGTAGACAATACCAAAGAACTCCGAATAGAATCTTTTTTCCATGGAGATGCGCCTAATAAAAATGGGATATAAAATAATTTCAAACACATATTTGTTAGCATGGTCTAACGATACGGATAGGTTGATATAATAAAGGGAATACAAAGGTCATTCTCTTCACTTACAGTCTTAGAATACATGTTATCTATATTAAGTTCTAGTTAATAACACAAATGACATTTTATTATAGACACGTTTATCACAGATTTGATTTTTTCAATTCCGAAATATAGATATACTTCACGTCGTCAACATAACGGAGAGGTACTTGCGACGTGCCGCCACTTGTTCTGAAGCCAAAAGTGTCTTGTCCTAAAATAGCTATACAGGTTAATAAATAAATCCTAAAATGACTATGCAATAGAATTTTTATTCCCAAAGTCCAAATTGAGGATTTTTGCCTTTTACCCCTCGAAACATATTTTCAATGGTTGCTAAATCTTCAGCGGCATTCTGGGTGCAATAAAAGGCTGGACAAAATTCGATATGTTTATCTGCAAAATTGAATTTGACAGGTATGATAGGAATATTGGCTCCTTTGGCAATGTAATAGTAACCTGTTTTGAATTGTGTTACCTTGTGTCGGGTACCCTCCGGAGATATGACTATAGCAAAAGCATCATGTTCATCAAAAATCTTGACATAACTTTCTACCAAATTATGGCTCTTCTCCCGATACACCGGATATCCTCCCAGGGCTCTAAAAATCCAACCAAATGGGGGCTTGAACAAGCTGGATTTACCCAAATATTTGATTTTTTCCAGTTTAAAAGCTGTTCTTACAATTATTCCTATGACAAAATCCCAATTAGAAGTATGTGGAGCTACAATAACAACAAATTTTTTTAAATCATACAGAGGTTCATAGCCGGATACTTTCCAATTCAATATTTTTAAAATGAATCTGCAGATTGAAGTCATATCTTTGCGATGCGTAGATTTAGAAGTATAAAGATAGAATTTCGATGGCGAAAGAGCAACATAAAATAGAAAACGAGAACAATAAAGATGATTTAGGCTTTGGTAAAGCATTTTCATCATCAAGAGGACGTTTAATTAGAGAAGACGGCAGTTTTAATGTAGATCGTGTCGGTACTAAAACAAAAAGTTTGTTCCATGAATTAATCGCCATGAAATGGCCTACATTTTTGTTGATGATCTTTATATTTTATGCTATTATCAATATTTTTTATGCGTTTATCTATTTTGTAATTGGCATAGATCAAATCTCCGGCATTGAAGCTGGAAGTTGGATGCACGAATTCGCTCAATGTTACTTCTTTTCGGTACAATCTTTCACAACTGTGGGATATGGTGGTATGCATCCTCAAGGTTATGGAGCTAATATTATATCTGGTATCGAAGCTTTGAGTGGATTGTTAACTTTTGCCATTATAACTGGGCTAGTATATTCAAAGTTTTCAAAACCTAAATCCAAAATACTATTTTCAAAACATGTCCTACTAGCGCCTTATAAAGATATTCAATCCATTCAGGTTAGAGTCTCTAATGAAATATCAAATAATATCCTGGATCTTGAAGCTTCTATGATCTTTGGATATGTCCCAAAAGACGGTTCAACCCGAATATTAAGAATCCTATCTCTGGAAATTCAAAAAATAGCTTTATTTCCACTAAGCTGGACCATTGTACATCCCATTGATGATAAAAGTCCATTAAAAGAACTTTTTGACGGCGATACCGATGATTTGGAAGTAGAATTCCTTGTCATTCTTAGAGGATATGATGAAAGCTATGGTCAACTGATCAATTCGATGAATGCCTACACTGAAAGCCATTTGGTAAAAAATGCTAAATTCGTGCCCATGTTTGAACTCAAAGACGGCAAGACTATGCTTTATCTTGAGAAAATTGATGAATTCATTAAATTGGATTAAACCTTTGATCAATAATATTATCTAATCACTAAACGTCAAATCCATTGAATCACGAAGAAGACCAACAGATACTTGATTGGATAGCCAATCCGAATACCTTGGAAAAGGGCTTCAAAGTTTTGGTGGAGAAATATCAACAAAAGTTGTATTGGCATGTCAGAAGAATGGTATTAAACCATGATGATGCAGATGACGTTTTACAAAACACCTTCATAAAGGTCTATAAAAGTATCGATCACTTTGAAGCTAAAAGTAGTCTTTATACATGGTTATACCGCATCGCGACCAATGAGACCTTGACCTTTTTGGACAGGAGCAAAAAATGGCAATATGATGGTATTGATGGTGCATCTGAACATCCGGCGATAAGTAACTTGAAGGCTGATCCTTATTTCGACGGAGATGAGATCCAGCTTACACTTCAAGAAGCCTTGCTCAATCTGCCTGTAAAGCAAAGACAAGTTTTTCAAATGAGGTATTATGAAGAGATGAATTATAAAGACATGTCGGATGTATTAGAAACCAGCGAAGGGGCATTAAAAGCTTCATTTCATCATGCTGTAAAAAAAATAGAGCAATTCGTCAAATCAAAAGAACGTATTTAATCATAGATAAGAATCGATAAACATAAAAATGAAAACCGAACCTGAATATATTCCAGACTTTTTAAAACCTAAACCGGTACAAATATTTTCTGTTTCACAGGACTATTTTAGTCATTTTGCGGAACGTCTTGAAGTCAACATGGAATCCAAGATCTTGTCTGAAATACAAGGATTAAATCACAATCCTTTCAAGGTACCTCAAGCATATTTCGAGCAAAATGCAATACACCTAACTCAATTAACTGTTTTAAAAAAAGAATCACATCACGTTCCTCCAGAATACTTTGATACATTAAGTTCTAATATTTTGAAGCGCATTGAAATTCAGAACAAGCCTGTTGTAAAAAAATCAATATTTAACAGGACGTGGATTTATAGCGTTGCAGCGATGCTTGTATTATCTGTCAGTTTATTCCTTATACAGATCAACAAACACAACTCAACAGAACTCAATTTAAATGTTATAGAAGAAGATGCCTTATTAGATTATGTATATGAAAATGCTTCTGATGAGGATGCTATAAACTTAATGGAAACTATGAACACTAATGATTTAAATTTATTAAAATTAGATGAATCACTCAATGATGAATCTATAGATGAACTTATACAAGAATACCAATAAACCAATAAACCTATGAAAAATAAAATATTTCTAAGCATTTTAGGATTGTGCATCATGAGTATAATACATGCTCAAGATCCACGTGAAGATAAGATGCAAAATAGAGAACGCATGCGTGAAAAAATCGAAGCTCAAAGAATAGCATACATTACTTCAAAACTCGATCTGAACGCTGATGAATCCGTTAAATTCTGGCCGGTCTATAATGAGTATACAAAAAAACGTATGGAACTCAGAAAATCAAGAAGAGACCTTAGAGATCAGGAAGAAATGAATGAGCAAGATTCTAAAAAATATGTTGAACAACAAATTGAAATTCAAGAAAAAGATTTAGCCTTGAAAAAAATTTATTACGAAAAATTTGGCAACATATTATCTTCACAAAAACTTGCTAAACTTGAAGAAGCAGAAAAAGAATTTACCCAAGAAATTATCAAGAATTTAAAAGAAAGGAGACGTGAGAACCGAATGAAATAGTTTTTTCATTATTATCCATATAAACTTTGTAAACTTTCTTCAAGTGACTTTAATCGGGTCTCACCGTCCATCAATTTTTTGCGTTCTTTTTCTAATAAATCTGGTGGCGCGTTTTGAACAAATTTTTCGTTAGTCAACTTTTTCTGAATAGAATTAATAAATCCTACAGTGTAATCAATCTCACTTTGGAGTTTAATTTTTTCTGCATCAACATCTATTTTAATTGGAAGGTCAACAAAATATTTGTGCCGCATTCCGATAAATGATTGGGCATTGGAAATGTCTTCTGTTGTTCGATCGACAGTAGATAAATTACCGAGCTTAATTAATAATTCACTGACGCCATCATATTGTAAAATATCTGGATGCTCAGATGTTAATATATACATTGGCACCTCTAAACTCATTTTAATGCCATATTTATTGCGAAGTTCTCTAATTTGGGTGATTACATTTCTCATTTCAGTGATGGTGGACAATAAAGCGACATCAGGTGTTTGAGCAATTGGATATTTAGAATTAATACAATCATCACCTTCATTTCGTGGCGTTAATTGATGCCAAACTTCTTCAGTAATAAAGGGCATAAAAGGATGTAATAGCGTACAAATGATTTCAAATCCTTCAATGGTATTTTTATAAATTTCAGCTGAAATCTCGGCACCATTTTTAGGTTTGATAGCTTCTAAATAAAAACCACAAAAATCCTCCCAAATAAAACTATACAATATTTTTAAGGCTTCTGACAATTTGTAGGAATCCATCAATTCATTAGTCTCTATGATGATTTCATTGGTCCTTTGTTTCAATAGTTCTGAAGCCAACAGATCTCCCTTCAGCACAGAAATTTCTGAATTTGGATGCCAACCCTTAATTAATCGAACGGCATTCCATATTTTGTTTGAAAAATTTCTTCCTTGTTCGCATAATTTTTCATCAAACAATAAATCGCCACCAGCCGGTGAACAAGCTAACATGCCAAATCGAACTCCATCAGCGCCAAACTCTTTTATTAATTCAAGAGCATCCGGAGAATTTCCCAACGATTTACTCATTTTCCGTCGAAGTTTATCCCGCACCATTCCTGTGAAATAAACGGTTTTAAAAGGAAACGTTCCCGTCCATTCATAGCCAGCCATAATCATTCGGGCTACCCATAAAAATATAATATCCCAGCCAGTAACTAATACAGAAGTTGGATAATAATATGCTAAATCGGCTTTAGCGTTGGGTCCTTCAAATACCGAAATGGGCCACAACCATGATGAGAACCATGTATCTAGTACATCTTCATCCTGTCTAAGATCGTCAATAGTAATGTGAGCATATTTTTTTTGGGCCAAGCATAAGGCTTCCTGTGGAGTAGTTGCAACAAAAACATCATCTTGATAATAGTATGCCGGAATTCTATGGCCCCACCACAATTGTCTTGAAATGCACCAATCACGGATGTTTTCCATCCAATGCTTGTATGTATTCTTCATGTTATCTGGTAGAAAATTTATGGTCTTGTCCATTACCGCTTGTAGAGCCGGCTCTGCCATTAATTTAGTGTCGACATACCATTGTAAACTAAGTCGAGGTTCCACAACAGCGTTTGTCCGTTCAGAACGACCAATGTTGGTTTGATAAGGTTCAACTTTGTCTAATACTCCGGCTTCTTCGAGTAATTTTTTAATTTTTTTTCTTACTATGAATCGATCTTCACCTATAAAAATCCGGGCCTCATCATTCAATGTACCATCTTCATTGAGGATATCAATAATTTCTAATTGGTGTTTTTTTCCCAATTCAAAATCATTCTGATCATGAGCAGGAGTTACTTTCAGAGCACCAGTTCCAAATTCCAAATCAACATATTCATCTTGAATAATGGGGATTGATTTATGGATTAATGGAATGATCACTTTTTTTCCATGAAACTGATTAAACCTCGGATCTTTTGGGTTCACTGCTACAGCGGAATCCGCCATTATCGTTTCCGGTCGTTGTGTTGCAATCGTAATATATTCATCCTGAGACCCTTCTACATAATATCTAATATAGAACAGTTGAGCCGATTCTTCTTTATGTAATACTTCTTCATTAGACAACACCGTTTTGGCTTCCGGATCCCAATTGACCATTCTTTTGCCGCGATAAAGTTTCCCTTTATTATACAAATCAACAAAAGCCCGGATGACGGATTCTGATCTGACTTCGTCCATTGTAAAAGCAGTTCTATCCCAATCACATGAAGCGCCTAATTGGCGTAATTGGTGCAAAATAATACCACCGTATTTATCCTTCCATTCAAAGGCATATTTCAAAAATTCTTCCCTGGAGATATCAGATTTTTTGATTCCCTTTTCACGAAGCATTTGGACCACCTTAGCTTCTGTTGCAATAGAAGCATGGTCAGTACCAGGAACCCAACAGGCATTAAATCCCATTAACCGCGCTCTTCGAATTAAGATATCCTGAATGGTATTGTTAAGCATATGGCCCATATGCAAGACTCCTGTAATGTTAGGAGGAGGAATAACTACCGTAAAGGCTGGGCGGTGATCCGGAACAGACTTAAAATATTTCCTTTCTTCCCAATAAGTATACCACTTATTTTCAATTCCATCAGGCTGATACCGGCTTTCTAATTCCATAATTATAACTTATTGTAACTTCACACATTTCAACTTAAACGGTACGTTTTTGTCGCTTTTTTTTGCAAAATAAAGCAAAAATATCGCCAAAAACCATTTACTATTATTTTATAACGAGGGATTTTATTTTTCCTCATTGATTAATTGTCATTAACAGACTGGTATCAGAACAGATCCAACCTAACTAATATTTAAAACGCCAAAACTTAGGCTTATCTTTTTGAAATTTTTGGACTACAAAAAAGTCTTCAGATGAATTTATTGACAAATTCTCTGTAAATGGCATCAATGTTAAATTGGCTATAATTTCTTTAACATAGGACTTATCCACTATGACAATAAAATCACCATTTTTATATAAGTCTAATTGTTTGTAAAATGATTTGAGGTCCGAATTATCATAATAAATAACTTCTTTACCATAGGAATCGACAATGGGTTGAAGAGTTAGAATATTACGTCTAAAAGGTGTAGTAAAAAAGGCTTTAATTTCTCTTTCCTTGAATAATTTAATTAATTTGATAGCACGCCATCTACCTTCTGAGGTAAGTCCCGGATCCAATCCTATGGAATCAATTTCAGCATGCAAAAGCAGATAAATAGTTTGTACCGAAGGATTTTTCAGGTCCTTAGAATAAACCGAATCTTTTGCATCATTTGACACAAAATAAGCTCCACGAATTGAATTCAATACAGGACTTCCTCCTTGTGCCCAAATCTGGATGTTAAACAAACCTATTAAAATAAAACAAGCAGATAACAATAACTTTTTCAAAAGAATGATACTATTTGAAGCAAAGATAGCTTAAAACAACAAGTACATAAAGCCAAAAGGCTATTTAACAGAGGATTAACGCATCTTTTGAGGCATTCACTTTAGTAGCAGCCCATTAGTTTTCAAATAGTACGCTAAAGATTACTGCTTTGTTAAATTACCTGTTGTAAGTGTTTCATGATTCAATGAAATCTTATACCAATATGACCCAGATGGCAAGGTAAAAGTAGGTACTTCAAAATGTGAACTAACGAATTGTGAATGAACCAACTTACCTTCTGTATTAAACAATTCAAAAATGGCATGTTGAAATTGATGCATTTCTGATTCCGGAATATCAACTATGAAAGAACTATTAAATGGGTTAGGTTTTGTTTGAACTATATGAAACATTTTTTCAGGATCCAAAACACCGGTAAGCTTTTCTTCATAACTGATGACCAGTGTAGGCCACAGGGATTCATCTAAATTTTCACTAGAAGCAAACAATGCTAATTTAAAAGGTGCTTCATTAGCTAAAGTCATCATAAATCCATAATTTGTATTCAATGAATCTCTCATATCTTTAACCAAATCAGTAACATCGATGACATAATTTTGTCGGTTATAAGAATTTGTCCGAGTTGCAGCTACCCGTTTATCAGAAGTAGTGGTGGGTTGATTAGACCATGTCACGAGATTGGATTCCCAAAAACCAGTAATTCGTTCTACCCAAAATTCATTATTTCCTTCATGAATATAATTCGTACCTGAAATGGTATCGTGATATGGATTAAAGTACATCAACAATTTAGCACTTTTTATATTCGCTTTAGCGGGCAATAAAGACATATCAAATTTCAAAAGAACTCTACAAGAAAAAGGATTGTTTCCCAGAGTCCATGCATAAGGAAAAAGAGAAGGACTTTTATCATAATTCAAGTTAATTAAAGAATGTACATAAGTATCTTCAACAAGGCAATTATGTCTATTTAAAATCAAGGATTTTTGGGCAAACAAAACTTGGACAGTCAATAGCCAAATAAAGGGTAAAAAAGATAATGAGATGGATTTATTTTTCATATATAATAGTTTAACAATTGAAGATAAAGATAGACAAAACTAAATAAAATTAAATGAAATTATATCAAATAATGAAACCTACTTTTAGAATGTGTCTATTTAGAAGATTTATTCCAAAGCTGTAATATCTCCTCGGATATCAATTGAAACTTAAAGTAAGGCAGAAAAGAGGATGACATCTAGATAAACAACAAAGAATTCCAGGAAAATTTGATGACTTCTTTGGAAAAATGATAAACCAAATTAATATTTATAAAATCAAATCCAATATATTGTTCAGTGAATGCTATGCGAATAAAGTTATTGAAACAAAAGAAATAAACTCATCTAATCAGACCGCCAAATTAGGTGAATCTTTAAAAGGTGACCTTTGGGTCCAAGTCTCATTTGGTTTTAGAAATTCCAATAAATGAGGAATAACCTTATTATAAATTCTTGACCTATGTGCAATATAAGAATAATAATCTACAGGTACTGCTCCCAAAGAACTTTTAATCTCCATCGCAGTACGGGCAAAATTGATGTTTTCACATCTATGGTAAATAGCCTCTTTTACAAATTTTAATAACAGATTATGGTATATTTCATATTTATTATTCAGATGTCTGTCATATCCAACATAATGGGCATTGAGAGAGGGCCCACTAATAAAAAAACAAAAAAAAGCAATGGGCTGATCATCAATAAGTAAGAGCTTTATAATAAAGCTCTCTGAACATTTTTCCTTCAGCGTTAAAAAATAATTTTCATTCAACTCAACCAAATTAAAACCCGCCGCATTCGCAATCTGAAGATACAATTCTATAATGGCTGAATTATACTTCTTTAATAGCTCCAGATCTAAATCTAATTCTTTAATGTCAAGACCAGATTTAAGTACCTTTCTAATTTTAACCCGATACTTACTTTGAAGAGCTGACATATAATCTTCGAATTGTTGCCATTCAGCTAGTATATTCATAATCATAATGGGCTGAACTGTGAATTCATAGAAAGATGGCAATTTATAGCTACAAATCATGGGCAGACGGGCGTAAGAAGGCAAATCTTTAATGATGAAAATCTGAGCTCCTTTAGTCCATGATGGGGTCTTCATCAAATATCGTATAACCTCGTGCATCAAATATTCTCTAAAAGAAGTTTCTACTTCCGGCTTAAAATAAAAACCATAAGGTCCGGCGGCTAATAAACTACCTCCAATAATAATTTTAAGATCCAATTGGCGAGCCAAAAAACGTTTGACACCTAAAGCAAGTCTATCCAAATGTGTTGGCGTATATCCTTCATGAACATGTAATTTCAACCTTTCTGTTGCATTAAATGGGACTAATTGAAAATAAATTAAACCCAAATTAACACCATCTCGTTGGATACAAGCATACAAAAAAGACATATCAGATGGGGGGCTTGCCTCCAAAGCAGCCAAATACTCATAGCCAAATAAAATATTGTCGTGGTGGAATGTCCTCCACAGGGACTCTAATTCTATAATGGAATCAGTTAACAATAAATCGATTTGCGCAATTTGGATATGTTCCATTCACTAATTAGCAAGGTAACAAGCAGAACAACTGAATTATAATTAAAAAGTTCAATAAAAGCAAGGTAATATATCCAGCAAATAAAGATAAAAGTGGTATTTTTACATTAGTTTTAATATCACATGGTTAGATTTTAATATGAAAATAAACCTATACCTGTATTTTTATTGGAGTTTTTTCATAATAAGTTCATGCGTATCTTCAAAAAAATATAATCAATCACAACGCGTACAACAGGAACAATTAGAAAATATACAAAAATTAGAAATCCAAAGCAATAGATCTCTCGAACTTGAACAAGAATTGGCGAGAACAAAAATTCAATTATCAAAAACGGAAGATGTCCTGACCACTTTTTACGAAAAGTATACCGGTCAAAATGAAATCAAATTTAATATAGATTCATTGAATCCACTTAACATACAAGTCAACCGTAAAATGGATTCTCTCCTTCATCACATTCAAATATTAAATCGGAATAACAGTATAAATCAACAAACTATTCAAGCATTAAATGAAGAATTATCTACTTTAAAGAACACTAACGGGTCAAAAGAAAATGACAATAAGTCAGATACCAACAAAAATGAACTTTTAACATTAAAACAAGAATTAGTCCATTTAACTCAATTAAATCAAACACAAAATAATGAAATCCTAAAACTTAAGGCGTCCTCTAAAAATTCAAAGGCAAAGACTGAATTGACAGATCCAAATACAAAAATCATCCAATTAGAGCAAGAAATAAATATCCAAAAGGAACTACAATCCAATCTAATTAATGACATCAGTAAAAAAGATCAAACCATCAAATTACTAAATCAAAATATTCTTGACAAAAGCAATCAAATTTTTGATTTAAGCCTTAGAGCCAGCAAAATAGAAGACAATGGATATTTGAAAAAATTGGAAGATTCTCTAGATCATAAAAACAATCAATTATTGGCATTAAACAAAAAGATTCAGGAACAAAATAATGCTGGTAGTTATAAAAAAGATAGTCTCAATCAACAAAAAGTAAATCTTCAACACAAGCAGCAATTAGCCGATCTAAAATTTCAAATACATCAACTCAACACAGAAATCACAAACAAAAATGTAAAAATTAAGACCCTTGAATCAAATCTAAATCAAGATGAAAATTTAAATATTGCAAAGAAAAAATTTCAAGATACTATAGCTCTTTTACGAAAAGAACTCGCCAAAAAAGAATCCCAGCTGAGTGCAGAACATCATATTAAATACGATCCTAAATCTAATGAAAACAAGCCTGTAGGCAAGATTCAAAATTCAAATAGTCCCCTATCTAAATCTTTGGTCAATAAAATTTCAGGACTTGCGCAAGATTTACCAGAAGCAAAAATGGAAATAAAATCTGACCAAAATGAAATTCATGTATTTATTCCGCAAAAATTTATTTTTGAAGATGAGGCTGTAGTTCTAAAAGAAAATGGATCAAATCTAATTTATAAGATCATCAACCATTTGAAAAATCATCCTAACTATTCCATAGAAATTATAGGCTATGATTCCAAAAGAATTAGTAAAGCAAAGACCAATGATATACATTTTCGTAGAGCCATTACTATTGGAAAATTAATGAGTATTTCAGGAATCAATCCAGACCAATTACTAATTCGTTCCAAACAAGAAGATGATTTTGACCATTCGCAAAATATCCCAACGGGTATTGAAATGGTCATTAAACCAAAATAGGTACTTATTTATGAAAAAAATAATAATCCTTATGATCTTGTTTTGGATACAAAATAAAACTATCATTTTATCCCAACGGTGTGAAAGTTATACTCCTTCAGAAAATACAACAAAATCAATACATCAACTCATATCTCGTAATGGTACAATTGAAATTCCAATCGTTTTTCATATTGTTTATCAAACTGGTCAAGATACGATATCTAATGCCAAAATATATTCTCAATTAGAAATATTAAATAATATTTACGGCTATTATGATCCAAAAAACAATTCGTCCATCCCAGAAGAATTTAGAACTAAAGGTGCAATACCCGGAATACATTTTTGTTTAGCGAAAACAGATCCATTTGGAAATATCACAACCGGAATTAATCGTTTGAAAACTGAGGTTGTTGATATTGGATGCAGAGGATATGATATTATGAAAAAACAAACCGGTGGGATTGATATATGGAACACTAAAAAATATTTGAATGTTTTTATTGGTTCGAGAAAACAATGCCCTTTTGCCATGTCTTCTTTTCCTTGGGATAATGATCCATTAATTGATGGAATAATCATTGATCCAAAATACATTGGGAGTGCACCTAAAAGTTATCCCTTTCATTTAGGTTATACCTTGGTTCATGAAATAGGACATTACCTTGGATTAAATCATCTCAGCATTTCAAAGAAAAAGGATGACTGCACAACTGATGATGATGTAACGGATACTCCAACTCAATCCTTCAACTATTATAATTGCCCTGAATATCCACAATACAGTTGTGATCAATCGAGTATGTTTATGAATTTTATGAGTTTAGTGGATGATGGTTGCATGCAATTATTTACAAAAGGCCAAGTGGATAGGTTAAATGCTATGATGGTGCAATATAGATCTGAATTAATTAGTAATTCTTGCAATGAAGTCTTGGCAAATGACTTTGTGGTTTATCCATTAGCGAATCAATCCGGGCAATGGTACATCCACTCTCAAAATTTCGGTGAATGGACAGGTACCGTTCAATTATATGATATAAGCGGAAAGCAAATTACATCAATTTCTGTGATTCAAAGTGTTGGAATTCTATTTCCTAAATATACTATACCAATGCCTACCGGAATCTATTTTATTAATATTAAGGGCGGTCAATTCAATGTAACAAAAAAAATATATCATTTACAATATGAAAATTAATTGCTTAAAAACTTCGATATTTCTTATGAGCTTCGGATTAATATTGAATGCTTGTAAAACCACCAAACGTATAGAAATTCACAGGACTGAATCCATGAAAAAGCATTTAGTATTGCAAAAATTTCCTTGTTTTGGTCAATGTCAAGAATATAAGATTTCTAGTTATGATGATGGTATTTTAATATTGGAAGGAAAAAACAATGTTGAAAAAAAAGGAGTTTACTTTACGCAGATCAATGCGGTTCAATTGAGTTCTTTAAAAAACAAAGCAGCTTCCATAAAATGGACAGATTATAAGAATTCCTATTTCAAAAATATTCCAGATTTACCATTTACTGAATTAAGCTATTATGATGCCGAAGGACATTTAGTCAAATCCATTAAATCGAATGCAACATTACCTTCGGAGTTAGAAAATCTCCAAAAAGAGCTGAGTCAATTTATCCGATTACCCAATTGGACTCAACTTTTAAGAAAGGACGAAATGAACGATCCGGACATCCTGCTTTCAGAATTACAAGTTGATATGGATAGTATACTTACTCCTGAAAAACTAGAAATGCAATTTGATTCGTTACACCTAAAACACATTTCCAGAATTTCACCTTACATGAATTTTTGGTTATTCACCTATGATCAAGCTAAAATAGAGCCTTATGAAATACTTATTTTATTACGTAGAGTTCCAGGTATAAGATTAGTCCTATTTAATAAAAAATTAAATCCCAGAGAATAGTCCTAAAAAATATTACAGGTATTTATAAGAACTAAAATTTGTCCATTGAATTTTTAGGATCTTGAATTCAACTTTGGATTCTTGGTTAAAGCAAAGTTACTGTTCATGTATGATTGTGCTTTCAGATAAAAACACGATTATATTTCACTAATTCGATTGATATATTGAACCATTTCATCAATCTGGTTCATATTAAAATGAGGTTTTGGCATAAATTTATTAAACCAAGTTACTTGTCGCTTGGCATAATTTCTGGTGTGTTGCTTTATTTTATCAACAGCCAGATCATATGAAAGTTGGCCATCCATAAATTGAAACATTTCTTTATAACCAACAGTGTCCAAGGCTTGACAGTTACGATATTCAATGAGCGATTTTGTTTCACTTAATAATCCTTGTTCTAACATGTTCTCAGTTCTTGAATTAATTCTGTTATAGAGTTCAGTTCGCTCCATTGTTAAAGATACATAAGCAATGTTATAGGTAGAACTCTTTTTGGGATTAGTCAACAAGGAAGAATAAGGCTTACCTAAGGATCTGGAAACACCAATAGCGCGAATCAACCTTCTGGAATTCATCAGATCAACTTGCTCATAATAAACAGGGTCAATTCGAAATAATTCTGTTTGCAAAGCAAGAATCCCCTTGTCATTAAAAATTGCATTGATTTCATGATCAATGCTTGGATCAACCTCAGGAAAATAATCTATACCTTCAATTAAAGCCTTGATATAAAGTCCGGTTCCACCACATAAAATAACATGCCCTTTAGATTCAAATTCTTGGTCAATAACCAAGCTTGCTTCATTAACATATTGTCCCACATTGTATGTGCCGTTCACTGGAATATGATCTATAAAATAATGTTTGATTTTTGTTTGATCTTGAATGGTGGGCTTAGCCGTTCCAATATCCACTTGCTTAAATAATTGGCGGCTATCAGCTGAAACAATGGAGGTTTTGTACACAGATGCCAGTTCCATAGCTAAATTAGATTTCCCAATACCAGTAGGGCCAGAAATTATAATTAGTGTCTTACTCATTCCTGCACAAAAAAACATCTTTTTATTCATACATTAAGGCTTTGGACAAATATTTAATATCTTATATTTGCGACCCTATGCTTTATTCATTTTTAAAAGTATTTATTAAGAAGTGCCTGCAATACTATTTTAACCAAATAAATGTATTCGGTACAGAAAACATACCTCCAAAAGGTCCGACTTTATTTATTTCTAATCATCCAAGTTCCTTTATGGAAGGATTGCTCATCGCCTGTTACCAAGAGCAAACATTACATTTTTTGGTACGCGGAGATATGTTCGAAAAGGCCTGGTTGAAACCCTTATTGCATAAGACTAATCAAATACCGATCTATCGGTTCAGAGATGGATTTGAGAAACTCCGGAACAATAAAGGTACCTTTTCGCATTCTTTTGACAAACTGGGCGAGAATCACTCCATTCTGATTTTTCCAGAAGCCAGTACTCAACTGGTTCGTTATCTAAGACCGCTGCAAAAAGGTGCAGCTCGATTGGCAATAGGATCCATTGAAGAAAAAAACATGGATGATTTGATCATCGTTCCATGTGGAATACATTATTCCAATGTAATTCAATCATCAAGTAATGTATTGTTGTTTTTTGGCCCGGGTATTTCAGTGCGAAAATGGATGGAAGATCACAACATGGTTAATGATAAAATTAGCCAGTTAACAACAGATCTTGAAACGGAATTAGGGAATGTCATTATGTCTATTCCTGAAAAAACAGACCAGCAAATTTACGATCAATTGTCTTGTGTCTTGAACAATTCGAACAATACAGAAACAGAGGATGTACCATTCAGATATTTTTCTAATCACAAAAACATATTAAAGTTACTTAAAAGTCAAGAAATACAAACAAGAAAAGCAATGCAGGAATATACTTCCCATTATTCTAACATTGAAGCTTTAGAATTTGCATTATTAAGACCCTTGAGCGAAAAAATCATACTTTTTATCGAATTGGTCCTCTATTTTTTCATAGGACTTCCCGGATTTATAACCAATGTCATTCCAATCGGAATTGCTGAACAATTTACCAAAAATAAAATAAAAAACAAAGAATTCATTGCTCCTGTTAAGTTCATACTGAGCGTACTGTTTACTTTAGTGTTTTCGATATTTTGGCTCATATTTTGGACCAGTATATTAGGCTTTGTTAATGGTCTCATTGTTGTTATTGGATTGCAATTTTCGTTTTACTATTTTATACAATTTAAACATAAATCCAAATTAGGAAAATACTTATTCAATCTGAATATATATCAAAACAAAAATAGATTGATGGAAAAAAGAAATGAAGTATTAAAATTATTTGAAATTCCTTTATAAATAATCATTCTAGTTTATTCTGAAATCCAAAATCACTAGAAAACAGGATTACCATATGTCCCATTTTTTTTAGTAAATAAATCAATAAACTATTCATAACTTAAGCAACATTAATAAACATTACAATATGTCAGAAAATAACAATAACACAACTATTACACTGAATGAATTACCTCCATTAATTGACCGGGAACTATTTTTTGGGGATCCAGAAATATCTGGTGCAAAATTATCACCTGATGGAACTTGGATGAGTTTCATAAAACCATTTCAGGGAACCCGGAATATCTGGATTAAAAAGCTTCATGATGACTTTTCAACAGCAAGACCTATTACTGCAGATACCAATCGGCCCATTAGTTCTTATTTTTGGTCAAGGGACAGCAAGTATGTACTTTATGTTCAGGATAAAGGCGGCAATGAAAATTATCATATTTATGCAGTCAATCCAAGTGATCCAATAGAATCCAATCAGAGTGTTCCCATATCTAGAAATTTGACAGATAAGGAACATGTCAGGGTTCAAATATTTTCAGTACCCAAATCAAATCCTGACTTAATGTATGTAGGTATAAATGAACGGGATCCTGCGTGGCATGATTTATATGAATTGAGCATTTCTACAGGAACTTTAACATTGATCAAAGAAAACACGGAGCGATTTATCGGATGGGTTTTTGACAGAGCGGACCGGTTACGATTGGCGATGAAATCTAATGACGATGGATCTACTGATTTATTTAGAATTGATTCAGAAGGATATATAAAAATTTATTCTTCTACCATTTTAGAATCCTTCTACCCGGTCAATTTTCATAACAATGGACAACAGGTCTATATGGTAACAGATGTTGGTGAAGCCTATGATTTATCAAGACTTATATTATTTGATATTAACACCACTGAAGAAATATTAGTCGAGTCAGACCCATTGAACAAAGTTGATTTTGGTTCTGTGTCCTTTTCTGATATTACAAATGAAATGATAGCTACTTCATATGAAGATGCTAAAACCAGAATTTATTGGAAAGACAAAACTTATGAAGCTGATTATTTATTATTGAAAAAAACTTTTGAGGGATCGGAAATTGGATTTAGCCATAGCACTAAAGATGAGATGACCTGGTTGATATCTGTGTATTCTGATACAGATCCTGGTGCAGTATATTATTATGATCGAAAAGTAAAAGAACCGATTTTCCAATACAGACCACGTCCAGCTATGCCGATTCATGATTTAGCCCAAATGGAGATCATTGAATATACTTCCTCAGATGGCTTAAGCATTCCTGCATATTTAACCCATCCAAAAGGCATACCGTTAAAAAATTTACCCTTAGTCGT
The DNA here is from genome assembly GCA_016712225.1 of Candidatus Defluviibacterium haderslevense. Taxonomy (NCBI): domain Bacteria; kingdom Pseudomonadati; phylum Bacteroidota; class Saprospiria; order Saprospirales; family Saprospiraceae; genus Candidatus Defluviibacterium; species Candidatus Defluviibacterium haderslevense. The sequence continues at coordinate 5,009,736 of JADJRL010000003.1, forward strand.
TAATCCGCATGGTGGGCCCTGGGCAAGAGATTCGTGGGGCTATGATGCATACGCCCAGTTGTTGGCTAATCGGGGTTATGCGGTGCTTCAACCCAATTTTAGAAGTTCTACAGGTTTTGGAAAAAAATTTATGGATGCTGGCAACAAAGAATGGGGAGATAAAATGCAAGATGATATTACATGGGGTGTCAAATATTTAATCCAAAAAGGAATCGTAGACCCTAAAAGAGTGGGGATAATGGGTGGTTCTTATGGTGGTTATGCTACATTGGCAGGTTTAACCTTCACTCCAGATCTTTATGCATGTGGAGTTTCCATCGTTGGGCCGTCTAGTTTATTAACATTACTACAAACCATTCCACCTTACTGGGAAGCAGGTAGAAAGATATTTCATGAACGAATGGGTGATCCAACAACAGTCGAAGGAGAAGCCCAACTCAAAAGACAATCCCCATTATTTTCTGTGGACAACATCAAAGTTCCATTATTGGTTGTTCAGGGAGCTAATGATCCAAGGGTCAAAAAAGCAGAATCTGATCAAATTGTAGTTGCCATGCGAGATAAAAACCTTGCGGTAGAATATATCTGTGCTCCAGACGAAGGCCATGGATTTGCAAGACCTGTCAATAGTATGGCTTTTATTGCAGCTGCTGAAAAATTCCTTGCCAAACATTTGGGAGGGCGGTATCAGGCAGACATCAAACCAGAAATAGAGGCTCGGTTAAAAGAAATTACGGTTGAGGTATCTACTTTGGTTTTAAATAGAGATTAGTTTTAAATTGTCCTTAGATTGTTAAGGAGGATCTTTATTTGAAGTGATCAGGTAATGCCAGTTTTTTTTTAAATCTTAGGATATTTTAAAGGTGTTTAACCCACCTAAATCCTCCCCCACCTACTAGAGTTGGACAAGCTTAAAAAGGGAAGACTTTAATGTATTACTTTAGATTGTATTTGGTTACTTAAACTATATCTCATTGATAATATGGCATTTAAATAATTCTTTGTAAATTTGATAGGTGTTTAACCCACCTAAATCCTCCCTTAAAAAGGGAGGACTTTAAATATATTACTATAGATTGAATTTGATTACCAAAACTATATCTCATTGATCTTATGGTATTTAAATAATTCTTAGTAAATTTGATAGGTGTTTAACCCATCTAAATCCTCCTCCATCTCAACTAGCTGGACAAGCTTAAAAAAGGAGGACTTTAATGTATTACTTTAGATTGTATTTGGTTATCAAAACTATATCTCATTGATAATATGGTATTTAAACAGAAACCCAATTTTTTAAAATCATTTAAAGAGCATTTGAAATCATGGGTCAAAAAAAAAGCCTCCCACTCGGAAGGCTTTATTATGCATTTTAGTTTATTTCTAATTATTTCTTAGCAGGAGTTGCTGTTTCTGTAGTTTTAAGTGCTCTAGGAATTTCAACAGAAACCACTGGAGTTGCTGCAGAAGTTACAATATCAACACCTTTTGCAGGCGTAATATCTCTAATTCTCATAATTTGACCTAGGTCTAAGTTAGAAACATCAATATTCATCTCAGCAACTAAATGTTCTGGAGTGGTCTTAATCTTAATGCTACGCATTTTTTGAACCAGTTTACCCCCAGACTTAACACCAACAGGAGCTCCATTTAATTTAAGAGGTACTTCAACTCTTACAGGAGTTCCTTTCACTAATTTTAGAAAATCAATATGTGAAATTGCATCAGAAACCGGATGAAATTGAATTTCCTTCAATATACAACGATGCGTTTTGCCATTTAAAACAATGTCGGCATACTTGAAATCAGGGCTATAAATTAAAGATTTTAACTCAACCGGATCAGCGTTAAAATGGATATTCTCTTCTTTAGAATATAACACACATGGCACTAAACCTTCTTTACGATAGTTTTTAGCAGCTGTTTTGCCAATTTGGCTTCTTTCTTTACCGTTTAATGTAACCACTTGCATAAAATAATATTTAATATTCTTAAAAGGAGCGCAAAGATATAGATATTCTCAAAATAAATGTAATTTTTTTACGATTTATCCATAAAAAGTGCTGTGATAGACCTGTGCTCATGTGTATTTCTAATTGCCCGGGCAAACAATTTAGCCGAAGAAAGGACTTGGATTTTGCTATTTTGTTGTTTCAGAGGTATGGTATCAGACACAATAAGCTCTTCAATTTTTGAATTAGTGATAATATCATAGGCCTTTCCAGAAAGCACCGGATGAGTACAAATAGCCCTAACGCGAAGGGCTCCTTTGTCAATTAAAGCATCAGCAGCCTTGGACAAAGTACCTGCTGTATCAATAATATCATCTACAAGGATAACTTCTTTACCCTTTACATCTCCAATGACGGTCATGCTCTCCACTTCATTTGCCCTCTTGCGGTATTTATCGCAAATCACAAGATCGGTGTTAAAATATTTTGCATAAGTCCTGGCCCGTTTGACACCACCCACATCTGGACATGAAAAAATGACATTATCCAAATTTTGGCTTTCCAAATAGGGCATAAAAATGGCCTCTGACTTCAAGTGATCCACCGGAATATCAAAAAAACCTTGAATTTGATCCGCGTGAAGATCCATAGTCATAATTCTATTAGCACCAGCTGCTACGAGCAAGTTGGCTATCAATTTTGAAGAAATGGGTACCCTAGGCTTGTCTTTTCGGTCTTGACGGGCATACCCAAAATATGGAATTACCGCGGTTATGTAATCTGCAGATGCCCTTTTGGCCGCATCTATCATAAGTAAAAGCTCTAATAAATTGTCTGATGGCGCAAACGTAGATTGAATAAAAAAGGAAAATGTACCTCTAACAGACTCATTAATAACGGGTTGCATTTCTCCATCACTAAATTTTGAAGTTTTCAAATCGCCCAAAGGAAATCCATAATGATCAGAAATTTGTGAGGCTAGATACAAGGATTGTGTACCAGAAAAAAGCTTTACATGCTGCATAACTCAGATTGAGCCACAAAGGTAGTAATTTTACACCAAGAGATTAACATTCGAATTATGCAACGCATCCCAAGTTTATATTTTGCTCCAAGTGGACAGATCGGTCGAGGAGTTTTTACAACCGCCATAATACCTGATGGCTCCATTATAGAAATCTGCCCGGTGATTATTATTCCTGCGCATGAGGTTGATATTATCCATCATACTGAATTGCATGATTATTATTTTATTTGGGGCGAAGATGATGACCAGGCAGCTATTGCACTAGGATATGGTTCCCTGTATAACCATTCTTATAAACCTAATGCAAACTTCTCTTTAAATCTCGATGATCTTACTATCGAAATTATAGCTATAAAAGATATTGAAGCCGGTGAAGAAATAACGTTCAACTATCACGGAGATCCAGATGCTGAAGATGAGGTTTGGTTTGATGAAACGGGGAAAAGGGTGAAACGGATTAAAGTAATTTAAAGAAAAGTCATCAGTCGTCAGTTGGTGGGAAGAAGGTGATCGGGTAATCAGGTAATCGGGTAATCTGGAAAGGAAGGAAACAGCCGTCAGCGAAGAAAATCGGTTGAATGGTAATCAGGATGTAGGGTAATCGGTGAAGAAAGTCATGAGTGACAAAAGGTATTTTATTATCAATTAAAAACCAATTTAACGAAACGTCAAAATATTCCCCATTCCGAAGCAGGTGCGGCATCTAGGTTCATACTTATCTTTTTCGCCAAGTACTATGGTTGACTCCTCTGAACTAATGCGATAGGAATGGGTGGCCAGATTGCCACAATGTGGGCAAATAGCATGGACTTTTGTGATGTATTCTGCAACGGCTAATAAGTATGGCATTGGCCCAAAAGGTATACCTTTGAAATCCATGTCTAAACCTGCAATAATCACTCTGATGCCCTGATTGGCCAAAGTCTGACAATGTTTCGGTAATTCAGCATCAAAAAACTGGGCTTCGTCAATACCTACTACTTGGGTTTCGGGTTTGAGTAATAATATATCTTTCGAGTTAGAGATTGGAACCGACATGATCATATTCTCATCATGTGATACCACCTGACGGTCATCATATCGCGTATCCTGACTCGGTTTAAAGATCTCTACTTTTTGATTGGCTATACGAGCCCTTTTGAGTCTGCGGATCAATTCTTCGGTTTTTCCACTAAACATGGACCCACAGATCACTTCAATCCATCCACTACGTTGAGATTTAAACCCTGGCTCTAGGAACATAGCCCAAATATATAAAAAAATAATATATAAAATATTTAATTCTTAGAAATTGTCCATCCATAGCATGTAATTTTGCATCGCACTGGCTTAATTAGGCCGGGGATTAAACTAAAATAGTTTTCCTTTCGTTATTTAGAAAATATTTATAGATGGATTTTGCACAGCTTAAAAAATGGCTCAATAAAATGGACTCCATATTGGAAGTATATTCGTCCAATGAAGAATTCACTCAAACTGAAAAAAACCTACTTCTCGATTACCTCAAACGAATTGAACAACAGATTCAAGCGATTCAGGTAGAGGATGAAGAAACAAAACCTATTGCTCTACCTCCAGTCCTGACCAATGCGGTAGAATATACACCACCTATTAGTAAAATAAAAAAAGAAGTGGTCTCTGAACCTATTCAACCTCCAGCTCCAGAGGTAGAAAAAATTAGTCATCCAAAATCAAGCAACAATACAAATCAACATCAAAATGCAACGCCTTCTGTCCAGCAAGCTGAATATGATCATTTGTTCAATCACCTGATTGTAACAGACTTATCTGCCAAATTAGAATTGATGCCATTAAAAAGTTTAATCACTGGAATGGGCCTAAACGAAAAAATTGTTGCTCAAAATGAGTTGTTCAACGGCGATAAATCAGCATTTGATAAAGTCATTCATGATCTCAATCAACTATCAGATTTTGAAACCGCAAAAGCCTATCTCGTAGAACACATAATTCCTAAATACGATTGGACTCATAAAGACAAAAAGAAATCTGTTGAATCCTTTTTAAAATTGACCTGGCGAAGATATTTATGATAGAAGATATCAAAATACAACGGGATCATTTTATCTATAGTCTAAAAATAGCATTAGGTATTGTTGTATTTTGTATTATTGTACATCTGATTTTTATTATCATACCTACACCAAAATATTATTGGAGTATTTATCCTCGTGATTTAGGTCAATGGTATGGAATCTTTACCGGACATTATATTCATGCCAGTTGGGGACATTTAGCCAGCAACCTTCCTCCCCTATTCGTGACGGTCATGATGATCTTTTTTTTCTATCGAAGTATTGGTTGGGCGGTTTATTCTATGATTTGGGTTCTTACGGGTTTCGCTGTATTTATGTTCGCACGTAATTCTTCACATATAGGTGCCAGTGGATTGGTCTATGGACTTATAGCTTTTGTATTTTTTTCAGGAATATTTAGACGCAATATTAAATCCGTGGTACTTATGGTAATCATGGTCATAATGTATAGCGGATATACTGCAGGATTTATTCCAACGGATGAGAAAGTTTCCTGGGAAAGCCATTTATTCGGTGCCATTGCAGGATTATGGACTGCATTTATTTTTAGAAATTATCGCGAGAAGGATGAAGTCATTAAAAAACCAGATTGGTATAATGATCACACAAATAAAGAATATTATTTGCCTCGGGATGCGTTTGATAAAACGATAGCAGAACGAGACGAAGAAGAACGAATTAAGAAAGAAGAAGAACTTAATTCAGGATTTACCACCCATTCATTATGGTAGAATGATTCCATTTCAATATTATTTTTTTATAATTAATTATAATTCAAGATTGTTGAACTTAAAATTCACTTCAGGATAATCCTGTTTCAATTGGGCTAATTCATCTCTAGCCATTTCTTTTAAACTTGTATGTGAAGGATGTTCTGAAAAAAGTGGTCGATGGTATAATTTCTTATTTAGTCGTTCTATTTTTAAATTGATCAATCGAGTACGATCGTTAAAAAAAACTTGTTCAAAATAATTCCAAATGTAATCGATCGTCTGACTTGTTGGATGAACCATATCTTCTTGTGTAAATCGGTAATCCCTTAGATCATCCATTAACAATTCATACGAAGGAAAATAAAAGACATTTTCAAAGTTTTTTTCTAAGATTTCACAGCATAACAATAAAGCTGCTTTACTTCTAGCATTTTGAATAAAGCCATCACGCAAATACCGAACAGGACTTACGGTAAAAATCAACTTTTTATTAGGATCCAATTTCCAAAGTCGATTCATCATCTGGGAAAAACTTAAAACCATATCTTCAACAGAAGCTTGTTCTTTGGTAAATAATTCTTGTGGTAGACGATGACAATTGGATACGATCTTACCAGAATCTTTCAAACGATAATAAAAAGAAGTGCCTAAAGTAATTAATACAAAATCCGATTCTATAAGTGCAGCATTAGCTTGCACCAAATGTTGATTCAAATCATGCAGCATAGCCTTTGGATCATAATTTGAAGAAGAACTATGATGGAGCATACTGTGATACAAATGATCGAAATAAACTAAATCTTCTTCCAGAGTCAAGTCCTGATCTAAAATTGCACTCAATTGTCTTGCAATACTCAATGAATTGAAGACTATTCCAAAAGGACTTGGAGTAACTTTGAATTGCGATTGTTGAAATTTCTGAAACATATGTTCTGCAAAACAGCTACCAATACAAAAAATCTTATGTGTATGATTGACTTCGAAAGGTGTTGGTAAAATCGGCATTATGGTTCGAAAAGACATAATAAGATTAAAATTAAGTTAAACTAAGACTAATTTTGTATAAAAATAAGTTTCAAAATTATAATTACCAATTAATTAAAACAAAATTAAGATATTTGTGACACTAATAAATAAAATCCTTTGAAACACATACTCGTTTTCTTTATTATTCTATTCCCTATCTTAAGCTATTGTCAAAACAAGGTCAATTACTGGCCTATATTAGCCAAGATTAGTTATAAAAAAGAATATGATGAATTATTGGGCATCAAGATAGACCGTCCAATCTTCAGTAATGAAGTGAAGGGACTTGAGCGCAAAGTCATTCAATTAAAAGGATATATTATACCCACAGATGGATTTAAAAGTCACCAGGAATTTGTGTTCTCGGCATTTCCATACAGCATGTGTTTCTTTTGTGGTCAGGCAGGTCCAGAGACGGTACTTGAAGTTAAAGCCAAAAAGCCCATTCAGTTCACATCAGAACAAATCGAAATTAAAGGAATTCTCGTGCTTAATAAAAGTGATATCAATCGATTGATGTATCAACTCATTGAAGTGGAAGAAGTCAAATAACATGGCAAAACAAGTTCATTAAAAATAACTTCACTAACTTTAGATTGATTCGGAATATTACGTAATAGTTTTAAATAAAATGTTATCCTTAAAAAATTTCAAGGAAATGCCATGTATTCTTTGAATTGGATTGATAGATGATGCCAATAATACACGCTGGGACAAAAAATCACTAGTAAGGCCAACAAAAGTATTCAACAAGCGCATTTTGATATCAGGCAAGGCATCCAACTCATAAATGGAATTTTTTACCAAATTAATAGGTTGTAAACTGTCAATAATCATTCAACATGATTTTTGATCAGAATGCCATCTTCAACCTGCTTAATCTTGAGTTTTATAGTTTCATAAACCAATAACTTAAATTGGGAAATTTGATTGCTCATTATTTCCTAATAAGCAATTGACCAATAAATACATTTCGTATAGGATTAATAATCCAACGAAAACGATATATAAACAGAAAAACAGCAATCAATAAATAACAGATTGCAATAACAAAAAAACCATAATATGATTTATGTAACAAGTCCCCTATCCATAATGACAAACCAATATTCATAATAAAAACAAATAATGATCGCAAATGATGATAATGAATTTAGAATAAACCGAAGCTATTACATCAGCCGAAACATCAATTGCATTAAATTTAATCAACTCAATACTGGTGATACTGTAATTCTCCACTTCTTCAAAAATCTCTTCTATGGTCATCGCATGAATTTCCATAAATTAAAATTTATACAAATATAAAAAAAATGCGAAGTAAAATCACACATTGGACTTCATAAACTCATCCTTAACTTGAGACCATTTAGATTTACCTAAAGCTATTTTTTATTCAATATCTTATTGTCCAAGTTCAAAACTATCTGCCACATTAGTAATCACATCTCCAAATTTTGATTTCAATGATTCAGTCAATTCACTTCCCTTATTAAACATTTTTTTTCTCAATTTTGAGCCCTTTTTTGGTGCAAATAAAACACCAACTATACCACCAATAGACAATCCGACTAATAGACCAACAGCAAGTTTATTTGTTTTCATAAAATATAATCAATAATATAAATAAAAATCATAAATAAAATAAAAAATAACAAAACACAATAGATCGTAGTATTACTTAACTATTTTACTATAGAACCAAATACGATACAATATACTAACACCAGCAACAACTACAACGATGTGTCCAGTAGCGCCTGTAGTAAAAGCGAATGCAACTAATGCACCAATAAATAGAAATAAAACAACAGTCTCAATATAATAAAGAACATTCATAATATAAACATTTAAGATGGGATCAATGAAATGAAAAAAGCACCGCCTAACCCCCGTCAAACGGCACTTGTGCAAAAGAAGAATTCTAAAGCTCTGATAAAATAGTCTGTAATTCTTCCTTTGATTTGCCCAATTTAATCTGAAGTCTACCTAACATTTCATCTCGTTTTCCTTCGACAAACATCAAATCGTTATCAGTCAAAATAGCAAATTTTTGTTTTAGTTTTCCCTTTTGTTCGTTCCAATTTCCCTTAACTTCTATTGTGTTCATAAAATATTAATTATTATGTGAAATCATTTCCACCTTACAAAGATATGCAGCCAAATATTAAATAAAATATACAATAACAATTACCTATTATATAATTCATACCCATTCAAGCAATGTTGTATTTAATATCAAACTTAAAATAAAATGAATAAATGTTTGTAACATTATCAAAACACTAATATTCACAGAAAGAATTTTATACATATAACTTCAATTTCGAAAAAGTCAGATAAACTTTTGAAGTTGATCCCAATAATACTATTCGTCTAAAAAGTAAAAATACGTTTTTAGTACAAGTATTTCTATTTACTATATCTAATCATTTGATCGTAAATGGTTATACTTTGAAATATTATTGTATAAAACACTTTCAGGAAAATAATTCAGGATTTGAATGTAACGAAAACAATAGAAAAAATAAAAAATGTTCTCATAGTATATGTAAAATTAAAAATAGGGCTAACATAAAATGTGAACAAATACAAAAATCAAAATTCAACTTAACTATTCTATTCCACATAATAACCTTCAGTCTCATTTTCAGTATTTTTGCTGACCTTTGGCAATTTACTATTGGAACATTTAAAAAATGAATAACATATTGTTGCAATCCCTCCCAATGCTACACCTAACATAAAAGGCAGTACCACGGAACTCAATCTATCAGAATTCATAAATTGGTGATTTTCTTGTCTCAAATGAATTAAACAATTTTCTTGCCTTGAATCACTCGCAAAATAATTGCAATAACTGCAATAACTAAAAGAAGATGAATAAGTCCTCCTGCGTGATAACCTAAAAATCCTATTGCCCAAAAAATAATCAATATGACTGCGATTGTGTAAAGTAAATTTCCCATGATTTGAAAGAATTAAAATTGTTAAAAAATAATGTATTATAATTTGGCTCTAAGTGAAACAAATAAAATAATTCATATAACAAAGATGGGTATTAAAGCATACATAAAACTTATATCATTAAATGATAATTTTATATAATTCCTACAAACCACTTATAATGTTTAAATCAACTTTAAGCTTACCCTGAGAACATATCAAATATGAAATAAAATAATCAAAAGAGTCCCTTAAGCTTATTCAAGAAGCTATAAACTTAAAAATCTTACAGAAATGGATTCTTCGGAACCATTCATTGGATGATTCCTTCTTTATAATGAAATATTAACGAATTCAGGGAGTCAAGATAATCAGAAAGTATTGAAATATTAATTTCAGGTCGATCAACATTAGGAATCGTAACAGGCATTTCTTCAATAAATTTAGACAATTCAGGATACTCAGTATGGATCTTCAAAGTGACTCTAAGAATTTCTGCATTAAGTTCCCCTTCTGAAATCATCCTATTTACATCCACGATAGAAAATTAAGTTGTTCAAAAAAACTTGGAACAAGGTACATAAGATTTTACTAACTTGTGAGATCACCCTTCCTATTAGCCATAGCATATTCCAAATATTCTACTTTTATTTGATTTTCAAAGATACATACAGCATCTTTATGATATCTCGCTGCTTCCTCATGTAGTTTGGCAGCCAATTTGTGGTTTTCGATTTGCAATAATCGATCTGGGTCTTTTAATATTGTGGATTCAAAATTCATATAATCAAAGTTTGTTATCATAACATATCATTTACACATAAATACTCATTATTAGAAAAAGGAATTTGTACAAGCCATACAAAGATAAATATTCATCATATATTGTCATTTATATAACAATTATAATGAATTATAACATTCACACTTGTTAAAAGAAGGAAAATCCTATTAAAAACAATCAAACCAATATTATGAGATGGATAAATTCTGTATAGATCCATTAAATAGCTTGCAACAGTTGAAGCCCAAAATAAAATGTATCGTAAATATTTGTTCTAATCCGCTAATCATAATTTGAATTACAAATAGCATTAACTCCATAAAGATTTAAAAAAAATAACCCCACATAAATCTCTACATAAACATGATAATTATGTAACTAAATAAGGAAATCATATAACTGTTTGTTCAATAATTAAACGCTCCTTTGTGATGACTATCTATTAAAGTATCAAGACATAAATTATAACTAAAAGGATGGCTTAATACTGTTTTATAATGATATTATTCATAACTATTTAAATCAAAAAAAATAAAATTGGATCATATTATTATAAGTAGCAGATCTTATTCTCCTCTGTAATTAAACAGAATCACAAAATTTTGACATAAATCATAAAACTAAATCGGTCCCTGATAATAAAAAAAAGTTATTACATGATAAACGTTTCCATTGAACCAATATTTTAAAACATGTAACATAGCTTACTCAAAGTTATATAACTAAATCTCACCATAATAAATTTCAACCAATAGATAATGAATTTGATATCAATATCGGGTCAAATGTTCAGTAAAATTAATTCAATACTTAACACAAAAAGTAAGCGTGGTAGTTATCCAAATGAAGAACCATTAAGGTCAGAGCTTTTTACCACTGAAAAAATGGAACGCTTCGGCAAAAAACTTGCGAGCTCACATAAACTTAATACTAATCCATCGCACGACCATTTACTACCAAGACTTGCGGAAAATGAAATCATATTACATGAAGTTCGCAAACTTCTGACTGATTCCATTAGAAGAAAAAATCAAATCACACCAGCAGGTGAATGGCTAATCGACAATTTCTATTTGATTGAAGAGCATATACGAAATGCAAAAATTGATTTTCCTAAAGGTTATAGCGAAAATTTACCCCAATTGATTCATGGTAACGCAACAATTGTCACCCGAATTTATGATATTATACTTCACATTATATCACATAGTGATGGACGCATCGACATTGACAGTCTGAGTACTTATATCAATGCTTATCAGTCCGTTACTGTGTTAAAACTTGGAGAGTTATGGGCCATTCCTATTATGATACGTTTAGCATTAATTGAAAATCTGCGTCGCGTGTCAGCTAGAATTGCAATTGATCGTGTAGACCGAAACCTAGCAGATTATTGGGCTCAACAAATGATCGATACTGCTGAAAAAGATCCTAAGAATTTAATCCTTGTTATCGCAGATATGGCGCGTTCCAACCCACCCATGGGAAGTGCTTTTGTATCAGAACTCACAAGACAACTAAAAGGAAAAGGACTTGAATTAGCCATGCCACTCCACTGGATAGAACAACAACTCATTGAAATCGGGATGACTGGTGTTGAATTAATCAATACAGAAGTACAGAAACAATCCGCGGATCAAGTATCTATGAGTAACAGCATAGGAAGTCTGCGGATGTTTAGTGGGATTGCATGGAATCATTTTGTTGAATCACATAGTATAGTAGATCAAATTCTAAGGAATGATCAATTTGGGACTTACGGATTAATGGACTTTACAACTCGAGATTGCTATAGGCATGTCATAGAACACATTTCAAAAAATAGTGAGCTCTCAGAGCCTGAAGTGGCTCAATTAGCTATAGATTTAACTCATTCAAACGAACAAACAGATGATTTACGATCACTTCACGTTGGATATTATCTCATTGATCAAGGTGTCCACAAAACAAAACATCTTGCACGAGTGAAATTATCTGCTATAAAAAAACTGAGACAACACATTTCAAAATATACCTTTTTAATATATACATTTTCAATCTTTTGGATTACAACAATAATAAGCACGTTCATAATTTATGAGGCCTATTTAGACACCAAAAATGCATATTTACTTATACTTATTTCATTACTTGTAATAATATGTTCTAGCCAACTTGCTATCTCACTGGTTCAATTTTTTTCAACACTGATTGTTAAGCCAAAATTATTACCAAGAATGGATTTTTCAAAACAAATTCCTTCACACGCTCGAACCCTGGTTGTTATTCCTGTCATGCTAACAACTTCGGATGAAATCGAACGCTTAATAGAAGGATTGGAAGTACGATTTCTAGCCAACAGATTTGATTATTTGCATTTTGGATTATTAACAGATTTTACTGATGCCGCTCAAGAGACATTGCCAGAAGATGATGCTCTGATACAATTAGCTCAACTTAAAATCGGAGAATTAAATTCAAAATATGGAAAAGAAGAGCAAGATTTGTTTTATTTATTTCATAGGCCACGACATTGGAATTCACAAGAAAATGTATGGATGGGATATGAACGTAAGAGGGGTAAATTATCAGAACTAAATGGATTGTTACGAGGTGGTGCTAAAAATAGATTTTCATTAATTGTAGGAAAGCAAACTTTATTTCCATTCATTCAATATGTTATTACTTTAGATGCTGATACACAACTTCCACTAGGCGCTGCTTGTCAATTAATTGGAACAATAAGTCATCCTTTGAATCAACCATGGTATGATGATCTCAAAAAAAGAGTTACCCGTGGATATGGAATCATTCAACCGAATGTAGCTGTTTCATTGCCTGATATTACAAGTTCATTATATGCAAAAATGCACGGCAATGAACCCGGGATAGATCCTTATACACGTGCATCATCAGACGTGTATCAAGATTTATTTTCAGAAGGTTCGTTCATAGGTAAAGGTATTTATGATGTTGATATGTTCATTAAAGTATTGGATGGAAAATTCGCAGAGAATGGTATTCTAAGTCATGATCTATTAGAAGGTTGTTATGTTCGATCAGGCCTATTAAGTGATGTTCAATTGTACGAGAAATATCCAACAAGTTATAATGTAGATATGAAGCGGCAACATCGCTGGATTCGTGGAGACTGGCAAATTTTTGCTTGGTTTTTACCCTATGTTCCCGGATTCAAAAGAACCTGGAATAAAAATCCAATTTCAGGTTTATCTCGATGGAAAATATTTGATAATCTCAGACGTAGTCTAGTACCAATCTCCTACACAGCGCTTATTATTATAGGATGGCTCCTACTTGAAAATACTCTTTTTTGGACAATACTTACAGCTTCAATCATCGTCCTTCCTATTATTATTTCATTAGTATGGGCGACTTTAAATAAACCTAAAGAGGTCATCATCAGTCATCATATAAAAAACACCTTTCACCACATTGGTGAGATTTTTATAAAAACATTGTTTAGAATTATTTGCATTCCTTATGAAGCTTTTTCAAATTTAAATGCCATAATTTGCACGATTTGGAAAGTACTGATTAGTAGAAAAAAATTGTTAGAATGGAATTCATCTGCACATTCAGAAAAAACCAGTGAGAATAGTTTATTCAAGTCCTACTTATCCATGTGGCTCGAACCCATTTTAACAATTCCAATAGGCATCTATCTATTCTTGTATGATCCTTCAAAATTAATAGTTGTTGGACCTGTTTTATCTTTATGGATCATAGCACCGACAATTACTTGGTTAGTTAGCAGACCAAAACCAAAACAATTAACCATTCTCACCCCATTTCAACATTTTTTTCTTAGAAAATTGTCTAGAAAGACATGGCGATTTTTTGAACAATTTGTAGATCAAAACAATAATTGGTTACCCCCTGATAATTATCAAGAGCAACCAATAGCTATGATTGCCCATAGAACATCACCAACGAATATTGGGCTTTCATTACTTGCCAATTTGACTGCCTACGAATTTGGATATATAAATGTGAGATCTTATTTAGAAAGGACTTCCAAGACCTTACAAACCATGTCCAAGATGGAACGATTCAGAGGCCATTTTTTTAATTGGTATGATACACAATCTCTCATACCATTATTACCAAAATATATCTCAACAGTAGACAGCGGCAATCTAGTTGGACATTTATTGGTATTAAGACAAGGTTTAATTATGATGCCGTATCAACAGAATAAATGTTCAAAAATATTTGAAGGATTATATGACACTTTGTTGGTACTTATTGATACTTTAGAAGCACAAGAAAAAAACACTTTAGAAACATTCAAAATAGCGCTATCAGATACGCTTCAAATTCGAATCAATTCTAGTTCAGAAATATTTGTACAATTAAATTCATTAAATGAACTATTCAACTCAAACATAGAACCATTAATTACCATTGCTCATGATGAGTCAAAATACTGGATTCAAAAAATAAAACATCAATTCATTCAGTTTTTAGAAGAAATTAAAATTTATGAACCTTGGCAGAATCAATTGATCACAACAAATCAAATATCAATAGAAAATAATATCGATGCTCATTCATCTTGGATAGAACTATTGAATGCAGCAAACATCTTAAAATTAAAAATAAATGATTCATTATATTATCAACATGACCTTTCTGATAAAATTACAATTGATTCCTTAAATACATCAATAAATTACACCATACAAAAGTTAACGGAGCGAATTAAACTAACTGAAAACCTGGCCCAACAATGCCACCTCATGGCAGATATGGAGTGGGATTTTCTTTATAACAAAACTAGTCATTTATTTACAATTGGATATAATGTTCAAGAACATCACATGGATACGAGTTATTATGACTTACTCGCATCAGAAGCGAGATTGTGCACTTTTATTGGTATTGCCCAAGGAAAAATTCCAATAGAAAGTTGGTTTGCTTTAGGACGATTACTAACTAATGTAGATGGAAATCCAATCTTATTATCATGGAGTGGTTCAATGTTCGAATATCTAATGCCATTGCTCGTTATGCCAACCTATGACAACACCTTATTAGATCAAACTTGTAAAGGTGCAGTAGCGTGGCAAATCAAATATGGAAAACAAAAAGGCTTACCTTGGGGTATTTCAGAATCCGGTTATCATATGATTAATGCCAATTCACATTATCAATATCGTGCATTTGGTGCTCCAGGTCTTGGACTTAAGCGTGGACTTGAAGAAGATTCAGTTATTACACCATATGCTACAGCTCTTGCTTTAATTGTCGCTCCTGAAAAAGCATGTAAAAATCTTGAGCTTATGCAGGAGTATGGATTCGAAGGACAATATGGATTTTATGAAGCTATAGATTATACTACATCGAGACTACCGAGAGGTCAATCACATGCTATTGTACACTCTTATATGGCACACCATCAAGCGATGAGTTTGATTTCATTAGCTTATCTTTTATTAGATAAACCTATGCAAAAATTATTTGAGTCAGAACCACAATTTAAAGCAACACTATTATTATTACAAGAGCGAATTCCAAAAGCCACAAGTTTTTTTGCTCATACAACAGATCTTGCTGATATCAATTATGTAGCTGTGGGAGGTGAAGTAAGAATAATAAAAACTCCAAACACTTCAATTCCAGAAATACAATTACTTTCTAATGGCAGATACCATCTTATGATCAGTAATTCAGGTGCAGGATATAGTCGTTGGAAAGACTTAGCCGTAACAAGATGGAGAGAAGATGTCACCTGCGATCAGTGGGGAAGCTTTTGTTACATTAAGGATTTGAAAAATGACATGTATTGGTCAAACACATTTCAGCCTACGCTAAAACATAGCGACAAATATGAAGTTGTATATTCTCAAGGGCGCATTGATTTTAGCGCAACACATAACGAACTATTAACACATACTGAAATTGTAGTATCACCTGAAGATGATATGGAAATGAGGAGAGTTCGAATTACTAATTATTCAGGTATTCATCGGACTATAGAAATCACAAGTTATGCAGAAGTGGTATTAGCTCCACTAACATCAGATATTATGCAACCTGGATTCAGCAATTTGTTTGTCCAAACTGAAATTATTCCTCAGCAACATGCCATTATTTGTACACGCAGACCGAGATCAGCAGATGAACCTACACCATGGCTTTTTCATTTAATGAAAACTCACGGAAAAGAAATCTTGGAAACATCCTTTGAAACCGATCGTATGGTATTTATTGGCCGAGGCAATACTCCTATTAATCCTGAATCCATGAATCATTCTGGACCACTTTCCGGACATCAGGGTTCTGTATTAGATCCAATTATTGCTATTCGAAATAAACTCATACTTGAGCCTGAAGAAACAGTAACTATAGATATGATCATTGGAGTGGCTGACACCAGAAAAACATGTCAAAAGATGATCGATAAATACCAAGACAAGCCGCACAAAGATCGTGTATTTGAGATGGCCTGGACACATAGTCAAGTTGTCCTTCGACAAATAAATGCAACTGAAGAAGATGCCCAATTGTATAGCAGATTAGCCAGTTCAATTATATTTCCGAATATTATGTTTCGTGCAGATGCTACGTTACTCATCAAAAATCAAAGGCAACAATCGGGATTATGGGGATATTCTATTTCAGGAGATTTGCCCATATTACTATTAAAAATAGAAAATAGGAATCATCTTGAATTAGCAAAACAACTTATTCAAGCACATTCCTATTGGCGATTAAAAGGATTAGAAGTAGATCTTGTTATTTGGAATGAAGAACATAATGGATATCGCCAAGAATTTCAACATGACATAGAAGCTTTGATTCCTCCCGAATTTAAAGATAGACCGGGTGGTATTTTTGTTAGGGCTTCTGACCAAATATCAAATGAAGATCGGATTTTGTTCCAAACTGTAGCTCGTATTTATATTTCAGATCATGATGGAACATTAATTGATCTTGTAAAAAGAAAACCATACTCAAAGTTAATCATCCCAAATATTATTCCAATCCATTCAAATAAAATGGATTATACTCCGATGGTTATACCAAAAGAATTAAATCACTTCAATGGCCTTGGTGGATTCACATCTAATGGAAAAGAATATGTAATTATAATAGATCAATTCAAAAGAACACCACTCCCTTGGGTCAATGTAATTGCAAATCCAAATTTTGGTACCGTAATATCTGAAAGTGGATCAGCATACACCTGGATTGAAAATGCTCATGAAATGCGAATCACACCATGGAATAATGACCCAGTATCTGATAAAAGTGGTGAAGCCTATTATATCAGAGATGAAGAAAGTGGTAACTACTGGAGTACAGCTTTACTTCCATCCGGTGGCAAAACACCATATATAACTAGACATGGTTTTGGGTATAGTATATTTGAACATATAGAAGACGGTATACAAACAGAAATGTTGGTGTTTGTTGACTTGTATTCATCCATTAAATTTACCGAAATAAAAATAAAAAATGTTTCAGGCAGAACAAGAAAACTATCTGCAACTGGTTATATTGAATGGGTATTAGGCACACATAGAATGAAAACGGGAATGCATGTACACACTGAAATGGATCCAGATAGCGGAGCCATCATTGCAAAAAATTCTTACAACACAGAGTTTCAAAATCGCGTTGGCTTCTTTGATGTGGATCAATTAAACAAAACATTTACTGCTGATCGAACTGAATTTATTGGTAGAAATGGCAATTTAAAAAATCCAGAGGCTATGTCTAAACAAAAGTTATCTGGTAAAATAGGGCTTGCGCTAGATCCTTGTGCTGCAATACAAGTTACTTTTGATCTTGTTGATGGTGAAGAATATGAGACTATATTTAAACTGGGAGCAGCAAAGCATTCCATGGAAGCCTATCAAATGATCAAACAATTTCGAGGAAGTATAGCCATGAATTTATCCCTTGAAAAGGTAAAAATTTATTGGAAAAAAACTTTAGGCATTCTACAAATTGAAACACCCGATTCTGCAATAAATATATTAACTAATGGCTGGTTAACATACCAAACCATTTCAGCAAGATTATGGGGTCGTAGTGGATTTTATCAATCTGGGGGAGCATTTGGATTTAGAGATCAATTACAGGATGTGCTTTCTTTACTACTCTGTTCGCCACATTTGACACGAAAACAAATCATACTATGTGCATCTAGGCAGTTTGAAGAAGGTGATGTACAACATTGGTGGCATCCACCAACTGGCCATGGAGTTCGTACAAGATGTTCAGATGATTACCTTTGGCTACCGTATGCTACATCTGTCTATTTGGAACAAACAGAAGATTATGAAATTCTAAAGGAACAAATACATTTTTTAGAAGGTCGAAAATTAAATGCAATTGAAGAATCATATTACGATCATCCAGCCATTTCCGGTCATACAAATACACTTTATGAACATTGTGTTAAATCCATTTCTCACGGATTAAAATTTGGTGTGCATGGCTTACCTTTAATCGGTTCAGGTGATTGGAATGATGGTTTTGATCAGGTCGGTAAAGATGGTAAAGGTGAAAGTGTATGGATGGCATTCTTTTTATATGATGTGCTTATACGATTTATAAAAGTTGCACATATAAATAATGATTTAAAATTTGCTGCTGTTTGCGAAAAAGAAGCACAGAATTTAAAAGAAAATATTGAACTTCATGCATGGGATGGAAATTGGTATAAGCGTGCATGGTTTGATGATGGAACCACATTAGGTTCAAACAAAAATGAAGAATGCAAAATAGATTCCATAACCCAAAGTTGGTCTGTATTATCAGGAGCTGGAAATAATAATAAAACACGAATAGCCTTAAACTCTGCCTACAACATGCTAGTTCGTAAAGAAGCACAAATCATACAACTCTTAGATCCTCCATTCGATAAGTCAACTGTCAATCCAGGATATATCAAAGGATATGTTCCTGGGGTTCGCGAGAATGGTGGTCAATACACTCATGCGGCTGCGTGGCTCACAATGGCATTTTCTGAAATAGGAGACAAGGAGAAAGTTTGGGAATTATTAAATATGATCAATCCAATAAATCATGGAAAAACTATCGAGACGATACAAATCTATAAAGTAGAGCCATATGTAGTAGCTGCTGATATTTATGCAAGACCACCGCATCTAGGGTGTGGTGGATGGACATGGTACACTGGAGCTGCTGGTTGGATTTTTAGATTAATTACAGAATCCTTCCTTGGACTTACCAAAGTAGGCAATACCCTATACTTCAATCCAAAAATTCCTAAAGAATGGAATGGATTCACGATACATTATCAATTTGAAAATACCACTTATCATATTATTGTCAAGCAAGATTCCGAATTTAAAGAAATGAAAATAACAATGGATCAAATGGATCAAAATGATATGCAGATTCACTTAGTAGATGATCGAATAGACCATAATGTTCTAATAACTTTGAATTACGAAAATCAATTACAAATTATGGGTAATAATTAATTACGAATTACGAAATTATGAGAATCATTCAATTACGAGATTACGAATTATAGGGAATCAATTTCGAGTTAAGGTGAGGCCATAAAGAATTATGAAAAACAAATGCGAGTTAAGTAAGCATTTACTAATTACGGATGCAGCTGATCGCTTATAAATTAATGAAAATAAAGAAATAGAGAAGTTGTAAATTATGAAGATAAATTACAAATAAAAAAAATTGTAACAAACGAAAATAGGAATAAGAGAAAAGGCATTAAATCTTCATCTAATGCCTTTAAATCAAGCGAAAATCAATTCAACAAAACTTTTATATTCAATCTAACAACTTACAAACCAAATTTAGTGTACCATATGACTTCATTCATTCCCTAACCATTATGAAGCTTAAACCCAAAACAAGAATATAGAATTATTCATTAATGATTAAGTATCCTTGAACTAAAAAACATTTTAGCAATTAAATCACGATCCTTTTCTATAAATCTCTTTCTTTGTTCATATTCGTATACGTTTATTTCACCTTTAGATAACCTACTTTGCAAAACATCCAAAGGTGTACGCCGAATTTTTTTCTTTAATACAGGTACAAAAAAGGAGAAATAAAATGAAAATCCAACCAACCAGACAAACCACCAAATAATATTCATTCCAAAAAACTGCATATCGTAATTCATATTCTAAACATTTAGTATCTTTTCTCAGGAGATAAACTTTCAAGTCACAAATTTAATTCCCAATGGTGAATTGATTGTTATACGATTATGCAAAATAACTATCATAATTCATACTATATAACTTAGAGTATTATAAAAATTGCAAAAACAAGTAATTTTAATTTAATATATTGATAAAAATCAATGGAATCACAAAAAAAATTACCTCCATCTGTTTGGAGACCATGAATGACCTCGACTAGAAGATTGCCAATGACCCGGAACAAAAGTTTTATTAGCTCTAGGTTCCATCCAGTATCCATTTCTCCTTACATAAGTATGGGATCTTCTTTTATAGGTCCAATCTCCATCAACCCAAACATGATTATTGCCTGGGCGCTGCGGTCTTACCACTTCATAATATGTTGGTTCTTCCCCAACAAAACCCGGAGAACATGAGGTCAACATAATTCCTCCAATTGATAAAATCATAAGATAATATTTCATATCAATTATTTTAAGTTATAAAAAACACATTTAAAACATGCTGAATTTTATTTAAATAAATTGCATTTTATATTTTAATAAATATTAAATATATATCATTGCTTTAATTTATTAAACAATAGGGACAAAGATTGTCTATGTGTGAAGTATTTATAAATCCAATTGATAAATACAATAAGCCTATTTTTAAAGCTAATCAATAAAAATAAATGCAAAGTCATCCAAATAATCCAAGCTATAAATCCATGGAAACTCCATTTGGGATATGCTAAATCTACAACTGCCTTATTTCTACCGACAGTTGCCATACTCCCTTTGTTGTAGTAATGAAATGGCAGCATAGATTTATTTAAAGCCATTCTTTTAAAATTAATTGCTAAATTTTTTGCTTGATCCATAGCCACACTTGCCAATTGAGGAAAACCCTTCGGATATAATTCAGATAACATTATGGAGATATCACCTATTGCAAAAACATGATCATTGGCATTTACCCGATTAAATTCATCAACTCTAATTTGATTTGAAGCTGAACACCATAATGAATTAATTCCAGAAGGAATATTGCCTTTTACACCTGCTGCCCAAATCACTATGGAAGATTCAATTTCAGTGCCGTCTTGCATTTTCAATTTTACTCCATTGTAATCTTTCACTAAAGTATTTGTTTTTACTACAACCCCCATTTCTTCCAAATAATGTTTGGCGATCTGAGAAGAAGAATCACTCATAGATGCCAATAACTTATTGGTTCCCTCTATTAGATAAACCTCCATTTTGCTAAAATCCAATTCAGGATATTCCAAAGGCAATGCATCGCGTTTCATTTCTGCAATAGCGCCACTAAGTTCTACACCTGTTGGCCCTCCTCCGACAATAACAACAGATAAATTTTTATTGATTTGATGCATTGTTGATGTCACTGCATCCTCGAAATGCTGAATGAGGGTATTACGCAGAATTAGAGCTTCCCAAGTGGATTTCATCGGAAAAGTCATTCGTGCTAATTCGGCATTCCCAAAATAGTTAGTCACTGCACCTGTTGCCAATACTAAAAAATCATAATAAATAGGACCAATAGTTGTATCGACCTTATCATTTAATAAATCAATATGGGTCACCTCAGTAATTCTGACGCTAACATTCTTACATTTTTTGAAAATATTTCTTAAAGGAAATGATATGTTACTTGCATCTAGATTAGCGGTGGCAACTTGATATAACAAAGGTTGAAACTGATGATAATTATTTTTATCAATTAAGGTAATAGAATACCCCGGATGACCACTTAACACTCGTGCCAATTTCAATCCAGCAAATCCTGCACCTAAAATTAATATTTGTTTTTTATTCATTCCAAAATAGAAACACTTTCTAAAATACTATTATAATCCATTATTAAGCATAATTTATTGAAATTTTAAATTCAATAGAAAACCAAAATTGAATTAAAAGTTAAGCATTTATAAAAAACATGAATTCAGTATTTACTTCTATTGTGCCAAATAGCCACCTTCAATTTCCAGCGTAGATCCAGTCATAAACGAGCCATCATCACTTGCAAGAAAAACAAAACCCTTAGCGATCTCTTCAGAACGTCCTAATCGCTTCATAGGGTGCAAGTCAACAATATGTTGCATTATTTCTGAATGATCTGTAATTCCACCCTTTTCAAGTAAAGGAGTTGCAATAAATCCCGGACAAATAGCATTAATTCTAATGCCATCTGTGGCATATTCTAACGCAGCTGTTTTGGTAAGTCCAAGAACACCATGTTTTGCTGCTACATAATGCGAAGATTGAGCAAATCCAACTTTTCCAAGTATCGAAGACATGTTAATTATTACCCCTTGCTTTTGCTTTAACATTTGAATAAGTTCATATTTCATACCATTAAAAACTCCAGAAAGATTGATGCCAATAACTTGTTGCCAAGCTTTTTCAGTCATGTCTGCAACTTTATTGGATTCACCACCAATACCGGCATTATTCAATGCTACATCTAAAGAGCCAAATACCTGGACTGTTTTATCAATTGCAGATTTTAATTCATCCATTTTAGAAACATCGCAAGCTAAAAATATCGCTTTGAGATTAATAGCCACGATGTCCTGCATTAATAGAGATGATAAATCATTCGGCATACCTACCACGACCACATTTGCTCCTTCTTGAGTAGCTGCCATGGCGCAGGCCCTCCCAATACCAGAAAGACCGCCCGTAATGAAAACTGTTTTGTCCACAAGTTTTTTCACTGTTAGCTTATTTGGTTTGAAATGAAACTATTTCTTCCTCTTTTTGCAATGTCATGGTTTGGTCGGAAATGTCTTTTTTCAATAATTGAATCTCACAGGAAATATTCACATCATCACTAACCATCAGTCCTCCTGTTTCCATCATAGTATTCCATTTGAGATCCCAATCACTTCGCTTTAATATACCTGTAACTTCAAAACCTGCTTTAGTATTTCCCCAAGGGTCATTTGCAATTCCACCAAATTGTACATTTAGTTTGATATTTTTTACAATACCATTCATTGACAATTCGCCCCATAATTCATGTATACCCTCTTGATCAGGATTTCCAAGCGTACTTGAGACAAAAGAAATTTGTTTATGTACTTTGGCATTAAAAAACTCCTCACTTAATAAATGTTCATCTCGCTTTAAATCACCAGTATTTATTGAGGTAACATCAATCCAAAAATCGATCTCGGCTGTAGAAAAATCGACTCCCGTAGTTATAATGTTTGCATCAAAAATTTTAAATGCTCCCTTAACGTTCGAAATCATTAAATGTCTAATCTTAAACGACACTTCACTGTGAGCTTTGTCAATCACCCATGCTGTTTGATTCATCATATACTATTTTATAAACTGTAAAAAAAATAAATTGATTTTATTTTTTATTATCGGTAGTAAAATTCTTAAAAGCATCTCCTAGTTTTTGCATATCAGAATTAAATTCAACTTTAAATGCTTCCCATTTTTCTTTACCACTTTCCTTATAATCATCCATTTTTTTCTTTAGATCTGTATTTTTCTGTTCTAATTCTGCAACTTTCATTTTATAATCTTCCTTAGCATTGGCTTTTTGCATTTCGATTCTAGAATTAAAATCAGCAATAATTTTTTCATTCGCTGCAATTTTTTCATTGGTTTCTCTTCTGTATTTGTCTATATCCATTAAATACTCTTGATTTGCTTGCTCCAAATCTTTATTGGCTTCAGCCACTTTATCTTGAGCATTCTCAACCTTCTCAGCAGGAGAATTGCAACTTGATAATATTGAAATGGAGGCAATACCTGCCACTGATAAAATAACTAATAAGAATAGATTTTTCATTTTAATTGATTTTGGTTTCGCGGAAGCGAAATAAATGTAACAACATTATTACTTTGCAAAATTGATATTAAAATAATAAAATACTTTATATAATAAATGAAACCATTTATATTATTCACAGTATTACGATAAACTGGAAAGAATGTCATTACCTAATATCAAAGAAGGATTAACTAAAATAACATTCGATTTATATTCAAAACAAAATAAATCCTTATAAATTCATAAAGTCCTAAAGTCAATTCATCAAACGACATCAATTAATTAAAGCATGTTATGCTAAGAAATCTATACTTTAAGGCTAAAGTTTCAAACAAACACTATTATACAGATACCTTTATTATTATTATTGATACCAGAATGGAAATAACTAAATATTGATTATTAAATCATTTTGCTTGCAACTTCAAACAATCGGGTTAAAATATACGAAACAATCAGACCAATGGCCAAACCTTCCGTTAGAATAAACAAATTAGCTGTAAATGGATTTAATGAATCACCCATTGAAGAAGATAGTCGAATGGCATTCATCAAATCAGTATCCCAATAAAGAAACAAAGTCATCAATATTGCGAACCCGCCCACACCAATTACAGAAGTCCTAAGTCCTTGTGCTACACCATACAGATAGTTACCTTTCAAGATATCATCGGGATTTAGGATATAATAGGTTCTAATCGCCCTGTATAAACAAAATATTTGAAAAACACCATTAAACAAATGGAACTCACCACGACTACCATACCCCATCCAATACATGATTAGAAAAAAAATAATAAAACCGAACATCATAAATAATCCTGTTCTAATGGCTATAGCGTTCATTAATGACGGATTTTCCTTTGTTAATAATAAATTCATAATAACCAAATTAATCTCTGATGAGATTGTTAAAAAAAAATAATACCATAATTAAATACCTTATCGCAATTCATCGATTTAAATATTCCAAATATTTATGTATAAGTTGCTAACTAAAATAATTCAATAGCGCACCATTCAAAAAATACAATTCATTTAGATAAAAATCAATTTTCTGCTCTCCAAAGCGTACCTGCGACAATCCGCAGCAGTCAAATTTGCAGATTCAAAATTCGAAAACCTATCACACTCCTCAGCACAAGCATTGCATATCGAAGCGATAAGCTCACAAAATTGTCTCGCGAATGGCTTTCCACTGGCTACTGCAGCCAGAGACAATATATAAATGGCAGCACAATCTTTATTAATGCTCATACAACGTGCTATGTAGAAGGCCTCATATTCATAAGGAACCTTAAAATCATATCTTGATGCATATACAAGATAATCACTATACTCTGTGAAATGAGCATGAATTTTCCTTCGAGGCATAATTACAAACTTTATAAATGCAACAATATATCGCAATACAAGATTGAGAAATTTAATCTAATATATCATTATATTTTAGATTAAAGGAATTATAAAATTCATACCTACAATTCAGGATTTCTTCAATTAACATGACAGGAAAGGTCAAATACAGATGAATCTAATTGCATTGTCCAAGGACAACCCTGATAATTATAAAAACTATAATTGTCCCAAAACAACCACCACCGAGTTTTGATGCTCCATAACCGGAAATTAATCCTCTAAATAAATTATTCATATTATATTATTATTTTATTTTTTTATGATATCCAAAAGTATAATGAATACTCTACATTAGATTACTTCCCTTCCACCTTCGCCTTCTTCTTGAAAAATCCTCTAAATAAAAAATTGTGCTGTACAGCTTCAAGGTCTTCATCCAATTTCTTTGAGCCACTATTCACATTAACTAAAATTTCTTTCAATTGCTTTCCTGAAGCTTCATCATTCATTATAACACCAAATGGGGACTTAAGATTTGTACTAACACGATTCAAATTTGACATCAATACGGATCCGGTATCTGCCATTTGCTTTATCTTAAAAGCTGCATGTTCAATAATTCCATATACTATGGTATCATTTGCTAATTTATTACCTAAAGTTCCGTGCCTATTTAATCCATCAGTAAATTTTTCTAATGAAATGGCAACTAAATTGGCCTTAGTAGAAACATTTTGAAGTATCCTTGTAGTATTAGATAAATTTGAATAAATGGCTTCATCATATATTAATTTACTTATGGTTCCTTCACCAGAAGCTAAATGGTGACTAATGGCTTTAAAATCTGTTGTTATAGCGATCAAATTTTTATTGTTTTCTTGCAACATATTGATCATATCTTCTGATGAGAATGTTTTTTCAACTTCTAAAGTATCCCCAGCTATTACTAAATTTGAATAATCCGAACCTCCATAAATAATTATAATCTTATTTCCAATTAAACCATCTGTACCTATTTTAACTTTAGAGTCCTTATGAATATACTGCATTACATTTGTTTCAATTTTAATAGTGACCTCCACTTTGGATTTATCAAAGAATTTAAGTTGACTTACTGTACCAACTTTTACACCAGAAAACCAAACATTATTACCAGTTTGCAAACCATTTACATCTTCAAAAAGTGAAACCAATTTTACTTTCTTCTTAAAAGTATCATGCAAATTTCCAACCATCAATATTCCAACTACCAAAAAAGATAATCCTACAATAACAAAAAGTCCAACGAGTATTGCATGTTTGTTTTTTAAATCATCCATATGCTATTGTATAAAATTATAGTTATAAAAACTTATTATTTGGTCATCTTTTGAATTGAATACATCCTCAAAACTACCTACCTTAAGAAATTGGCCGTCCACAAGCATGGCAATCCGATTGCAAGTTGTTTTTGCGCAAGTTAAGTCATGAGTAATAATAACAGAACTCGTGTTGTATTTTGACTGTACTTCTAAAATCAATTCATTAATCTCTGCACTGGTGACTGGGTCCAAACCAGATGTAGGTTCATCATAAAGCATGATTTCAGGTTTTAGAATTAGTGTTCGTGCAATTCCAATTCTTTTTCTTTGTCCCCCCGATAAGTCTGCTGGCATTTGATGCATTTTATCTAATAAGTTAACAGCAGTTAAAACTTCTTCTATGGCATCATCCACATCCTTTTTTGTAAGATCAAGTACATTCATCGTTAATGGGAATGCGAGATTTTGATATACACTCATGCTATCATATAGTGCACTACTTTGAAAAGAAAAGCCCATTTTAAGTCGAATTTCATCCAATTTCCTCCCAGATAATTGGTCTACTTCCAGACCTAATACCTGAACCTGACCAGCCTTTGGCTTAAGCAAGCCAATCATTAATTTAATTAAAACAGATTTACCTGAACCTGATTTGCCTAGTACACCAACATTTTCACCTTTATAAACTTCCAAATCGATACCTTTAAGAACATCTAAAGCTCCAAATGACATTTGCAATCCTTTAATATGAATAACTGATTCCATTTTATGATTTGAAGAAATATTAATAGGTTTGTTCATACTTTTAAAAATGTCTAATCCAATTAGATATTTGCACAATGACAAGCTCTTCGATAAAAATAAGAAACATAGAAAGTACTACAGCTTGATTAGCTGCTATTCCAACTCCACGAGTTCCTTGTGTTGCATGATATCCTTTATAACATCCTACCATTCCAATAGTAAATCCATAAAAAATTGATTTAACGACTGATGAAAATATATCAAGAAAAGAAATGGTAGAAAAAGCATTCTTATAAAAAATAAGGATACTCGTGGATTCTTCAGAATGAACATTAAAATAAGATCCAAAAAGACCAACAAAGGTACAATACATAGCCAAAATAGGTATAGTAATGGAAGTAGCCACAACACGGGTGACAACTAAATATTTGAATGGGTTAATTGCAGAAACTTCCATGGCATCAATTTGCTCTGTAACACGCATAGATCCAAGTTCAGCACCAATACTAGAACCAACCTTTCCTGCACAAATAATAGCAGTTACTAAAGGACC
Organism: Candidatus Defluviibacterium haderslevense; assembly: GCA_016712225.1. Taxonomy (NCBI): domain Bacteria; kingdom Pseudomonadati; phylum Bacteroidota; class Saprospiria; order Saprospirales; family Saprospiraceae; genus Candidatus Defluviibacterium; species Candidatus Defluviibacterium haderslevense. The sequence goes on from JADJRL010000003.1 coordinate 5,038,141, forward strand.
TAAAGCCCTAACTATAGCAATACCCATTAAAGATGGCAACCAAGATGAGGCACCAAAATCTTCCAATGATGGCCTGGATTGTTTAGTAAATACAACACCAACAATAAAACCAGTAAGCGTAATGAGTGAAAGTGACTTTATACCGATTTCATAACATTGATGAATCACTTCCCGAAAATGAAAAGGTCTCGAAAATAACACACGAAAAAATTTCAATACAAAATGATTAGCTTTATAAACACCTATAAAATATTGACTAAAACTAGAATTAAATATCCATTTCTTAAAATATAGAATATTCATATGTGTTTATTATAGTCGAAGTAAAAATTAAAGACGTTGTTATCATTTTTGGATTGCTATAAAGAAATGGTATTTTTTTTCCTTTTTAAGTAAAACTTTTTTCTGGTTGAACCATTATTCAAATCATTCATTCTATCATATGCTTTTAATAAAGATTTTGGCAATTCTCCTCGGTATTCAATTTTATAATATGAATATCCAATAGGTGATATTATATGATGACCTTCAGTAAAGTGAATTCTCCTACTCGATTCCAAGCCTTTGAATAAAGATAAAAATTCGATTTCTCGAGCCTTATTCAGTTTAATAAATCTATCTTCAATTAATTGATCCTCTACAACAAGATTGCATTTATCTTGAATGGTAAAAAGTTTTCTTCCATTCACTTTTCTATCTAAATATTTTAAAAATCCAAGGTTTCTAATTGATAATTTATTTACACAAAGTGAATCTTCTAACGTAAAAATTGGCTTATTTATATTATTATCATTTAAATAAAATTTTTTCTTAGCTTCAAAAAAAAGCAAATACTCCATTTCCTTAATTTTATAATTTTGAGGAGTTACTGTAATGGTAGCATTGGGATTATCCATTAGGAAATCATTAATCTTTCCTAGAAATTTGAATTGATTATCATTAACTTTACAGTCGTTCATCTCCCATTTTAGCATCAAAGATTTTTCGATTTCTTTTTCAACAGTACGCACCTCTGTTCTATATGGAATAGTAACAGGTTTAATAAATATATTTTTGATCACATCTAAGACGACATCACGCCAATGAAAAGTAGGATTTAACAAATTTCCAGTAATTGGAACTTCAAAATCAATTACATTACCTCGCTCTCTAACAAAAGCCATAATCAAACGTAAAGGCAACCACTTGGTATTTCTATTTCTTAATCTTTTTGATACACGAGGATCAATGACCAATAAATGATTCTTGCTATTAATAAATCCATTTCTAACATTCCATTTACCTTCTATCTCAATAATTCCTCTATCTAATGGAAATGAAGTATATGAAATCAGATATGGGTTAAAAATAGGGATAGGAACATTTTGAATATGATAATTTAAATCAAAATCACTGCTATCTTTAGGATTAATACTCAAATTAACTATCGCTGTACCATAAGGCTTAATTTTGGAAGATAAATTCATTTTTACCCTTAGATGACTCTTATCTACAGAATCAGCAGAAATAAAAAGAGGCTTTAAGTCCATTGAAAATTTCTCAGCTAAAGCATAATCATTAAATTTCAAATCACCATCATTTATAGCTAATCTATTTATTCTATAATTACTTTGAAAAAAATTCTTTGAAATAACCTTAATATAATTTGCAATTTCAATAACTAGATTAAAATCTGCATTTACATCATTAGCAGCAGTAAGATTAGATCCGTCCTTTCCAAAGACCGTTTGAATATTATCCAGATAATCATATCTTTCGTATTTAAAAAAAGGACTTATCAATAAAACTGTATCGTAAAAATAAATTCGATTTTTTGGACTTAATTCAATAATGTCTATGGATAATTTTTTAAATGAAGCATAGTCATCATGAATATTTTTTCCAAAGTGAAAATCATTAATAGCAACATTTCCTTTAATGGTAACATCTTCCTTAGCATTCAAATTTCCAAATGATATAATATGAGCATCCAAATTAGCTCTAAAGGCCCCATAATTTGCTAAACTTTTAAGGTATTGCTGGATAATATCTAGATCCAATTGTTGCACCAAAAGATCGTAATGGTACTTCAGACTTTTTGTATTAAAAGTAAAATTTCCCTGTACATTTCCAGTTCCAATACCCGGTAGTAAAGAAAACTTTGCAGAGACACTATCAACATCTGACCAAAATCCAGAACTCTCTATATTAACATTTTTAATAAAATAATTTATAGGGATAATGCTCTCAATAAAATAAAATTCACCATCAATTACCTTTATATTTGAGATGGTCAATCGAATAGGTGTTTTTGAAATATTAGATTTGACATCAGTTACAAATTTTTCTAATAAATCATCAATATTAATATGAGTACCGTTCTTTACGATAATGCCGTAAGGATGATCAAGCGTCAACTGATCAATTTCAAATGATTGCCTAAATATTTTGCTTAATGCTATTTGTGCACTCAAGCCCTTTACAGAAATAAAGGTAGTATCGGTACATTCCTCCAAAACAAAAAGGTCTTTCAAATAAATATAACCGGTAAAAGGATTTACATAAGCCCATGATAAAGATATTTGTCGACCTGTAAACTTGAAATCATACTTCTCAATTAAATATTTTGTCAATGGAGATATAAACAAAATGATAAATATCATTAGTACTATGACAGTACTAACAAAAATAATTAAGAACCTTTTTAATTTAAGCATAAAGCTGCTCAAAGGTGTTAAAATTAATTTTATTAGATGTTACATGATTTAATAAAATTGTTAGATGATTCCCACTTATAGAAATAAAGACTTGAATATAAAAATAATAAACAATTCCGAAAAAATAAAAAATTAAAACATGGGAAATCAATTCAATATCTCAATATTTGGGTAGAATTAAAAATGATATTTAATTCAATATCCTTCATGTCACATATAACTAATCACTATAATGCTTTGATGGTATTCATAAAAGCTTCTGATTTAATTCATTCCAAAATGGAAATTTACAAATAAATTTAGGTTAAATATATTGGAATTTCATTAAAAGCTTCAGCATCCTTATCATTCAATAGAAAATCCTTCAATGCCATAAGTATAGCTTTATTGGAAGTATAAAGCTCCCTATTAAAATTATTAGCAATGGTCATATCCATATCTTCAATATGAGCCAAATGCGCATCTCTATAAAATCCTTGTAACGCCTCTCTGTAATTATTTTGAATCTGATTATAAATGGCATGAAATGTATCCATATTGACTACTGCCCCATGATCTAATGTACTCTTTAGTTGTTTATACAATAATTCAGTTTCGGTTTTATGCTTTATAAAAAATGAATACTTTATATCTTTAGAAGACTGCTTTAAATTTAATAAATTAAGATCAATATCATGGATACTTTTAACAGAATACATTGCACTTCGTACGGAAGAAATCAATTGATTGAGTTTAGAAATGTTTTTTTCGTCCAACTTACTTCGCAATTTCAAATAAAAGGATAACAATTCACCATTTAATTGCTTAATAAATAAATATTTTTCGTCTGATGTTTTTGCGTAAAATCTTCTTTTTTCATTGATTTGATCAAATTCAGGATAATCAACTAGTGCATTGAATTTAAGCTCAAATTGCTCTACATTAAAAATCATAGAATTGTATATAAAATATGCTGTCTCTCTTCGAAATAAATCCATTGCACTCTCTGGTTCAGATGGATTCGCATGATTGATATATGCTGCTGCTGTAAGATCCGTAGTACGAAACAAGCGCTCGAGAAACTTAGCATATGGATCTAAAAAAGGAAGAAAAATAATAATACCTGCCAAATTTACAAAACTTGAAAAAGTAACCAGGCCTATAAGTGGATTGGCAATACTAAAAATATCAGTAATAACAAATAAAATTGGTTTTATAAAAATAAAAGCAAATATGGTAAGGAAAATATTGAATAACAGATTTCCAAGCGCAACTCTTTTTTTAGATGCATTACCGCCGATTGAACTCAATAATATTTTGATGGTAGTTCCCGTTTCAGAGCCTAAGACTAAGGCCGCTGCTGGTAAAAAACCTATTGCCCCAGCATTCAAGGCACTTAAAGTTAAAGCCATGGTTACTGAACTTGATTGCACAAGCATTGTAATAATAAACCCAATAATCAGAAAAACAATAAGTGGCATTTGAGCGTAAACTGAAAAATCGAACATGCTTACTTGACTTTCCATAGAAGTTTTCATATATGAAAGGCCAATGAAAAGCAATCCAAAACCGAGTAAAAAGTAAGCTATATATTTAAATAATTCCCGACTACCAAAAATAACCAACATTAATCCACCTATACAAATGGAAGGATATGCAGCCACCTCTATATTCACTTTAAATCCAAGTGTTGCAACCAACCAACTATCTAATGTAGTACCCAAATTGGCACCAAGAATTATTGCCATCGCATTCTTCATAGTGAATACACCTGCACCAACAAATGCAAGCACCATCAATGAAACCATTGAACTACTTTGAAGAATGCCTGTCACAATTGCCCCACCGCTGACAGCTCCAATTCGATTTTTTGTTATTTTTTGTAAAAATATTTTGAAATTTCTACCAGAGAGCTTTTTTAATGATTCTTCAATAAGATACATAGCAAAAAGAAATAATCCTATCCCCGCAGAAAGCTTAAAAATACTAGCTACTATTTCCATTAAATGAAAGAATTAAATTGAATTGTCGACAAATAATTTTATGATCATTTAGATTTAAACAAATTTACAATTTTTTTTGAAGGTTTTAAATCCAAATGTACAGTTTCAATTTCTCCGATAAGAAATCCGTATGGTTTGAGGGTATCAACATGATCACATACAATTTTAAACATTGCTATCAACGGAATGGCGAGAAATATTCCTGCAATTCCCCATATTAATTCGCCAACCACAAGTGCAATAATGGTAAATAATGGATTGATCTTAACTTGTGATCCTACAATTAATGGCTCTAATACCCAGCCTTGAATAAATTGAACGATACCATAAGTAATAATTATACCTAGAATTATTGGTAAGCTTGCACCCTGTACTGCTGACACTAAAACTGTAATCGTTGTGCCAGTAATATTTCCTATGAATGGAACAATTTCCAGCAAACCACAAAGTATTGCAAAAAAGAAAGCATTTTTAACCCCAAGTATACTAAAACCAATGCTATACATAATCCATAAACAAACTATCATTTTTGAAAGTCCAAATAAATACTGCTGCGAGACATTAGCAACTCTATAGATAACTTTTTCAACCTCATCACGATGTGAAGGCTGAGCCAACATCAATAAAAACTTTTTAACGTGAGCCCTATAATACAATAACCCAAAAATATAAACTAAAGTTAGAAAAAAATTAATAAAACCAGATGCCATAGATCCTGCCATTATGGGAATAATGTCCCCTGCATTAGCTTGTTGCGTTTCCAATAATTGAGATTGTTTTTCTAGGGTAATACCAAAATGGTTAAAAATATAATCTTGGATATTAGCACTCGTTTCCAAAGCTCTTTGTTTAATTAACACAAAATCTGATGCCAAAGCTGAAACTTGCCATCCTACTAAAAAAAATAAACCACCTATAAACAATAAAATAACTAATAGACAAATACTGGTAGCAAATCCACGATACAGTTTTTTTGACTCCATCCATTTACAAAAAGGCAAGAACAACGTGGCCACAACTCCAGCAATAAATAATGGAATTAAAAACGCTTTAGAAATATACAGCCCTCCAATCAAAAGAAATAATACGAGTAATTTTTTAATTAATGCGAGTGCAGATGTTGTCATAATGTATAGAAATTTTAAATCAATAGCAAATAAAGATTATGATGTTCGCTCAAACAGTGTTGAATGAAACAGCATCCATTGAATAAACATGTAAATATATCAAATTAAATTTTTTAATTAACGCCAATTTATGAATATTATTCAAAAAAATTATATTACAATAGAGGAATAAAATTTTATATATATATTCTATTTAAACATATATAATATTGTATTATAATATATTATATTAGATTTTTTTAAAAAACTACAAATCAATTATTAAGAATCACTTAAGAAAACGAAGTCCAGCCACAAAAGAAACAAAACTCAATATTAAAAACATCAACAACACAAATACAAATCTCTTAATTAGCTCTTAATCTCCTTATGTAAAACCATTGAAAACCGCTCTAAAGAGAATTTCTCCTCTGCCACAATGGGTGGAAATAATGGGTTCATTGCTTTTAATTTCTCTGCAATAATTTGACTTATCAACAGATGGCAATTCAATTTATTGTCAGCTGGTACTATATACCAAGGGGCATACTTTGTACTCGTATATTTGAATGCATTCGAATATGCCTCTTGATATCGATTCCAAAATTTTCTTTCATTGATATCTTGAGATGAAAATTTCCAATGCTTTTCTTTATGCTCTATTCTATCAATGAATCTTCTAGCTTGTTCATTTTTCGAAATGTGAAGAAATATTTTTAAAACCTGGGTACCATTTTCTATTATGGTATTTTCAAAATAATTAATTTGTTTATATCGCTTTAACCAAAAATCATGATTAATTTCAGTTACTGATTTAATGCCCGGTAATCGTTCCGCTAGGACAATTTCAGGATGGACTTTAGAAATTAAAACATTCTCATAATGGGAACGATTAAAAATAGTTATCTGTCCATATTCAGGTAATTTTTGAGAATGACGCCACAAATAATCATGCTCCAATTCTATAATAGATGGATGTTTAAAGCTAAACACTTGTACACCTTGCGGATTAACACCTCTCATAATATGCTTGATACAGCTGTCCTTTCCTGAACCATCCATACCTTGTAAAATGATTAATAAAGATTGACTGTTCTCTGCATATATTCTATTTTGGAGCTTAGAAATCTTTTTGATTTCCTTATTTAATCGATCTTTTAAAATCTGCTTATTAAACTTTTTTATCAATACATTTGTAGCAATTTTAGAAAGATTAATTTCCAAATTTTGATCTATTTTACACGCTAACCATTTCATAATAAATATGATAATCTAAGTTTTGTATTTCTTCAATAGTTTGGATTACTCTTATTAAAATAAATATAAAAAATTCATTATACAATCAATTGTGAAGGGACCGGTAAAACAGTATTCTTTGATTCATTAATTTCACGTAATATAAATAAAACTGAAACACTTGTAATCGAAGCAAAGAAACACCATACTGAAACAAAATAATACTGATAAAACAGTATAGACACTAAAAACGAAAAAAATACAATCAAACCAAGCATCCACAATCTTTTAACAGTAGAGAAAAATGGTGGTGCTAAAATGGCAACTATATAAAAGACGCTTCCAAACAAACTTCTGGTATGTGGATAATGTAGTACATATAATATATGGTAATCCATTATCTGAGCTTCTACAGGAAAAACAAAAAGACAATATCCCAAATAAATTGAAATAACAACTCCCATGAATACAAATACTTTTTGAATCCGTTTGTACTTTGTACCTTTATCTAAAAGCAATATGGAAATTGGTATCCAGACTGGCCATGTCACTTGAGCTAAAAATAAAAATACATAAGTTAAATTCCTTTGTATGGATACAAACGAGGGATCCCTAAGCGTGATCCACAAAAGTCCTTCAGTAATTTGTTGCGCTGCAAACATCAAGGGAATACTTGCAAAAAGTATTTGAGGCATTGATTTGACTTTTCTTATTGAAGCCATACCTATGGCGGAAAGAACAATTCCTGCTCCAAAACTTGCACCTGCTGAAAAACACATAACTTATGAATTATTAAGGTAATTAAAATAACTGCCAAACATTAATATATTCAAGATATTCAGTAAATATGTAAAATAAAAATATGATATTAACTTGATCATCGCTAAATGTCTACGATACCAGCATTACTATTTTAAATATCTTCTTAGAATCCAAGCATTGGTCTCATGTTGTTCCATAATGCCGGTGAGAATATCCGCTGTGCCTGCATCACCTATTTTATCTACACATACCTCAATGTCCTTTCGCAACTGCTTAACAACTGTTTCGTGATCTCCTAATAGTTCCTTCATCATATCTTTCTGAGATGGATATTTATCCGGAGATTCCTTAAGTCTTGATAAATCCATAAACTCTTTCATCGTTCCTATGGTTTTACCCCCCAATTTATTAATTCGTTCAGCGACTATATCGATAATTTCTTCTAACTCTGTATACTGAGATTGAAACAATTTATGTAGTTCCATAAAACTTTCCCCATAAACATTCCAATGAAATTTTCTTAATTTAACATACAAAGTCATTTCGTCAGATAAAATGATACTTAGTAAGGCAACACATTTCTCTAAATTCTTTTCTGCTATTCCAATTTCTAGTTTCATGATTTTACTATTTTTTTAACTACTTACAATTTATTAATCTCACTTATGAAAATTTCAAACATGCCATCCAATAAAAATCAAAGGTATAAAATTTGAAAAGTCGCCATAAAACATATCCTTTATGCTCTGGTTAGAATTAATTCAAACTAAGTTTACATAGGCTATCTTATTGAAGTCAAACATTTGGTCAATCTTGAATTAATTGAACCGATTGGGTCTAACTTTCAATGGATAAAAGTACAAGCAATCCGCAAAGCTTTATTATATGATTCATAGAAAATGTTTCATTATTCCTACAAAATATACACTGAACTTCCTAGTTCACTTAAACCTTAAATTAATAACAGGACCAATACCACAAATAATTCTTAAACAAAAAAAAACTACCCAAAAATAAATTTGGGCAGTTTCTTATAAAGGGATAACATTCGGATAGTAATCACAATTAATTTTTTGGAACTATATCAAGGATAACTGTTCGATTATAAAATCTATCCTCTGGAAAGGTATTATTAAAAGGAGACATACTTTCATCTTCACCAAAACCATAAATTTCAATAATAACATCAGATCTTTTTTGTTTTAGTAATGCCAATTCTATAATTTTCTTAACGTCATTTGCTCTGGCCAATGATAATTTTTGATTGTGCACTTCATCGCCGATGATGTCTGTATATCCATGTATATAAACCGTTCCACCAGTCGGAATTTTTGGAACAATAATATCTGTTAAATACTTATCATACATTGATATTGCATTGGATTCATTGAACTCATATAATATGCTATATCGCTTACCTTCCTGTTCTTGGGTTGGAGTCCATAGCACCATATGTACTTTAGTGTCTTTGATAACTGTGTTTCCATTACCTGCTAATCCAATCATTTTTACTTTATAATTTCCCTCTGGACGAGTTCCTAAAATAGATTTTCCTGGAATTCTAACCAAGTCTTGATAAAAAGGACCAAATTTTTGAACTACATTGTTGTCATCAGTAATTTCCATTGACCACGATTTTAATCCTTCCATTGCACCATCTGCATTAAATGCAACATAACTATCTAGTGGTGCCTCCTGATTTGACATTATTTCAACTGACTTCAACAAAGTACTTGATCCATTTTGAAATTCCATGAGTAATTCTGGTGATTTGCTTTCAATAGAAACTCTACGATCACCAGCACGAAGTAATTCAAGTTCACGTGTAGCTCCAGGCTGTTCTGATGGAATTTTTGGTTTTACCTTTCCTTCAGTTTCAATTCTACTAGGATTGATACTAAATACACTAACGAGATACTGTTTTACTGATTCAGCCATATCCATTCCATCTTGAGGTCCGACATCTGAAGATCCAACTAAATTAATCGTCATTGCTGTATTTTTATTCATTCGATCACCGAGAATATTAAGTACATTATAATAGACAATCATTTGTCTTTGTGAACGGCCCGACATATTTTTAGGAACAAACATGTCCAATTGATCCTCTTTAAAATTTTTAACTTGTTCTTTACTGATTAATTCATACCGATTTGGAATTTGGGTTGAACCATTGTCGAAAAACACATAATTTCGTAGAGGAAATATTTCTCTAACTTTTCTTATGGTAGGAATATTTTTAGGAGCAATTACAGAAAACCGAACGATCGGATCGGGTAACTCTGCACCCAATATTATAGGCATTTTTTTACCAAAACCAAACTTTAATGCGGCACCCAATCTAAGCGTATTGATATTCCATGTTTCTATGGATCGCGGAGACTGTCCAAAGTAGGGATGATAAGCGACAAAAGGAGAAATTACAAATTGAGTCCTGTGGTTTTGCGAACATAAAGGAATATCATATCCTGCACCTACTTGCATGGATAATAAGGTACTTTTGACATCACTCAAATCACCTTTCACATCTGGAGTCAATTCTTGATCAGGATAAGCTGGATTAATTCCCAATTTATATGTAAATGCTTTTGCAACATTGAATGCTAATCGAGGTCCGCCAAACAAATAAAAATGAGATTTAAAAGGGGCAAAACGTAAACTTGGCTCCAATGTAATATAACTTAAATTTGTACTTAAATCTGCCGGACAATTACAAGGTGTTACAACCTGAGAATATATCGCATTCCTTCCATCATATCCAGCTTGAAACATAAAACCTAGACTAGATTCAGGATTATGATATTCCACTAAAGGCGCCAGATAAAGCCCTACACTATTAGCATTATGAAATGTCACAGGCGGCGTAAAGCTAGAGTTCAATTGATGTGTAGATCCTCTGTAATAATTAAAATTAGCACCCGCCGCAGCTCCAAACCACAACGAAGGTTTTGTATAATTCAATTCCTGTGCTTGGATTGGTTGGTGAAGTATCATGATTGCTATCACAATAACACACATTATTTTACTTAAATAAACAGTAAGAGATTTGCGTAATAACATTTGAAAATTTATATTGTATTTCATTTTTTTTAATTTTATGGTCTGTTGATAATATTTGTACTTGTCAATACTACTGCACCATTGATACAAAGCATTCTACCTTCAGCCTGTGCACCAGAATTCATCGTTACTGAAGTCAATGCTAAAATATTTCCCTGGAAAGAAGTAAAATCTCCAATAGTTGCAGAACTACCAACTTGCCAAAAAACATTACTTGCCTGAGCACCTCCACTTAAAATAACATTTCCACCTGCACCTCCAATAGTGGTAAAACCTGAAGCAATTTGAAAAATCCAAACTGCACTCGGATCACCTTGAGCATCCAATGTTAAATCGCCTGATGCAATTAAAAATGTAGAAGTTGATTTATATATTCCAGGAGCAAGAGTCAATCCGCCTTGATCGCCAGATACTGTAATGGGTGCTGGATTTGATGCGCCTGCAGCAAAATTATATGCAGCTGTCAAATCTCTCTTGGCTTGTAACAACATATCTGGTACACCAGGCGGCGCAATGTCGTCTGCAGCAAAAATGGCTCCGTTGACTACTATTGCTGGAGGGAATCCAGTAATTGATGAACGAAATCCTGGATAAATTCCAACATCCATATTATGAATTTCACTGAATCCTGCTTGATTACTGACTCCGGCACCGGCAATGATTCCAAATCTTTCAACAGAACCAAGAACAACTAATGGTGGATTCAATGAAGCTCTAGTTGTAAAAGTCCAAACATAATCTGCAGCTAAAGGTATGCCAGCAAGATTTTTTGCAAGTGTATTTATAGTGGCTGTGTAAGCAGTTAAAGGCAACAATTTTGAGGAAGGAATAAATGTAAGTGTAGTTCCTGAATAAGTAATCGTACCAGCTACTAAATTTCCTCCTTGTTTCAAATTAAAACTTGAACTGTTTATGGTAGAAGGATCCATTGGAACACTAAATTCAGCAGAAATTATTTTAGTTAAAATCACACCAGTAGCATTGCTTATTGGATCTGTTGAAACAACTGTTGGCGGTGTGGTATTCATTGTTGTAAAAGTCCACACATAATTATTTGCTAATGACACACCAGAAATATTTTTCATTCCAGTAGTCAATGTTACTGTATATAATGAATTTGATTTAAGAGGAGCAGTAGGTGTAAAAGTTGCAGTAACTCCTGAATAATTAATAATTCCTGCCACTGAACTATTTCCTAGTTTAACAATAAAGTTTGCGGCAATTATTGTTGTTGGGTCCATAGGCACACTAAATGATGCAGCAATTATTTTATTCAGAGATACATTTATTGCATTATTGGTTGGATCTGTAGATATTACAGTTGGCGGCAGAACAGTTACAGTAGTAAAACTCCAAACGTAATTTGCTGCCATAGAAACGCCCATAATACTTTTTACTGCAGATGTAATGGTAACAGTATAAAGTGTATTTGATTTAAGTGGGTTCGTTGGCACAAATGATGCTGTAGTACCAATATAGGATACAGTTCCAGCAATAGTATTTGATCCTTGTCTTACTAAAAAACTTGAAGTATTGATCGTAGTAGGATCCATTAAAGCACTAAAATTAGCAGAGATAACTTTATTCAATGAAACATTAATTGCATTACTTGTTGGATCTGTTGAAATAACAGTAGGAGCAGGTATAGTGGTTGTTTTAAATGTCCAAACATAATTCGCATTTAATGGAACACCTGGAATATTTTTAGCAAGTGTAGTAATAGTTGCAGTATATGTCAAATTTGGATTCAATACATTTATCGGTGTAAATGTAGCAGTTAAACCTTTATAAGTTACTAAGCCAGGAATTACTTGATTCCCTTCTTTAAGTAAAAAACTTTGTGCATTAATGGTCGAAGGATCCATAGCTACACTAAATGTGGCTGTGAGTATTTTATTGACCGGAACATTAATTGCATTATTTTCTGGATCAGTAGATACTACTGTTGGCGCAACAACAGTAACAGTGGTAAATGACCAATTAAAGTTACTTGCTAATGCGATACCAAATAAATTCTTCGCTCCAGTAGTTATAGTTCCAGTGTAAGTCGTATTAGATTTAAAAGGAGTAGTTGGAATAAACGAAGCGGTATTTCCAGAATATAGGATAGTTCCAGAAATAGAATTTACGCCTTGTTTTAAAGTGAATGTATTTGAATTGATAGTTAATGGATCCATTGCCATATTAAATGTCGCAGTTACAATTTTATTCAAAGCTACATTTGTACCATTATTTGCAGGATCAGTAGAAATTACTAGTGGAGCTAAATTTGAAACGGTTGTAAAAGTCCATACATAATCTTTAGCAAGAGATACTCCTGACAAATTTTTTGTCTCTGTTGTAATCGTTCCAGTATAAATAGTACTTGCTTTAAGCGGTAAAGTGGGAACAAAAGTTGCAGTTCTGTTTAAGAATGTTACAGTGCCAGCAACTAAAATTCCATTTTCTCTTATTGTAAAGCTCGTTGAATTAATTGTCGATGGATCCATAGGCTCGCTAAAAGTAGCTGTAATCCTTTTAGATAAAACTACATTAAATGCGTTGTTTTGAGGATCGGTAGAAATAACTGTAGGTGCAACAGTTGATCCCGTACTGAATACCCAAATATAATCGGAAGTCATATTGATTCCATTAAGATCCTTTACTGAAGCATAAATAGTTCCAGTATAAGTAGTATTAGGACTTAATGGGCTTGTAGGTGTAAATGTTGCTACATTACCTGAGTATGTAATCGCACCTAGAAGTTTTGCATCACCCTGATTAATTGTAAAGCTAAAAGCGGTTAAGGTTAATGGATCCATAGGCACACTAAAAGTTGCCGTAATTATTTTGTTTAAAGCAACACCAGTTTCATTATTAGAGGGATTGGTACTTATTACAAACGGCGCTACAAATGTAATCGTTGTAAAAGTCCATTCATAATTAGACGCAAGTGATGTTCCATCCTCATTCTTTATAGAAGAGGTTAGAATACCAGCGTACGTTGTATTTGGCTTTAAAGGAATTATTGGCGTAAAAAAAGCTGTCAATCCATTGAAAGTTACAAAGCCTTCAACAGCTGCAAAACCATCCTTTAAAATAAAACTATTATTGTTAATTGTGTTTGGATCCATCGGTACATTAAAAGTTGCTGAGATTTGTTTATCTAAAACAACACCAGTCTCAAGATTGAATGGATCAGTAATTATGACTATAGGTGACAATGTTACCCCAGTGCTAAATGTCCAGACATAATCCGTTTGTAATGCATTCCCATCAAGATCCTTTATCATCCTTGTAATTCTACCAGTGTAGGTAGTACTGTCTTTAAGGGGGGCAAGTGGAATAAAGGTAGCAGTTAAACCGGTGTACAAAATAGATCCTTCTATAGGACTACTACCCGTAATGGTAAAAGAAAATTGATGAATCGTTTCAGGATTAATTTCTTCATTGAATGTGGCTGTTATTACCTTAAACAATGGAACATTTGTTGCACCGTTTACAGGGTCTGTAGAAACAACTAATGGACAAATACCAATGATTTCGTTAAAATCATCTTTTTTACATCCACTTGTTAAAAAAAACCATACTAAAGCAAGTAAAGCCATTAGAGATTTTATGTTCATATTATTTGATTTAAGTATCCGCAACTGGACGGTCAGAAGTGAAAGAATTTCCACACTGCAAAGATGGGGCTGCACTAACATTGAACTATTACATAATTCAAAATAGTACTTATATAATTAAAAATAAATTATAAATGAAAGAAAACAAAGTCACTAAAATTATGATGTTATAAAAGTCATTCTAATAGAAAAAAATATTCAAATGAATTAATCTCATTAATTGTACAACAATTATAACAAATCATATAATTATTTAAAACCAATCAATATTTACATTTGCATATCATTATATACATTAAAATGTAATAAATAATTTTTACTTATGAAAATCACAAATATCACTTTCTTAATTTTAATTATAAGCTTATCAGGCTGTTCATCATGGAATAAAACTCAAAAAGGAGCTCTCATTGGAACTACTGGAGGAGCAGCAACAGGAGCAGTTATAGGCAGAGCATCAGGAAACACATCACTTGGCGCTATAATTGGAGCAACAGTAGGTGGAGTATCAGGTGCGCTAATTGGTCGAACCATGGACAAACAAGCTGAAGACCTAAGAAAAAATATACCCAATGCGAATGTTGAAAGAGTAGGTGAAGGTATTGTAATTGAATTCAACAATAAGATACTTTTTGGATTTGATCAATCAAATTTAACGTCTGATGCACGCTTAAACTTAAATAATTTAGTTGAAGTACTTCAAAAGTACCCAGATACAAATATTGAAATACAAGGACATACCGATGATCAAGGAACTAATAAGTACAATAAGTCATTGTCCAAGCGGCGTGCAAAATCAGTATACCAATATATTGCACAAACCAATATTAAATCCAACAGACTTAGTACTAAAGGTTTTGGGGAAACATCTCCAAAATATTCAAATTCTAATATCGACGGTCAGGCTCAAAATCGAAGGGTAGAATTTTTAGTTTCCGCCAATAGCAAAATGAAAAAAGATGCAGAAAATAATTCTAATCAAGTGGGCAATCAATAATAAAAATTTAATACCTGCAAGCAAAGTCTAATTTGGAATAATTGTTCATGTTTGATTATTAATCGTTGCAACTCTGATAATAATTAAAATATTCTTATCCTTTTGTTTCGCTTGAATTATCAACATATATTTGCTTAAATTCCCTAAGCAAATAAAATATTAATCTGATAAATTAATTCATTACTATCTCTATACAAAATAAATCACCAGCAAAAATAAAGTTAATGAAAAAAATATTTAAACTCAATCTAATATTATGTGCTGTTTTTATAGTATCAAGTATACAAACCAACGCACAATCTAATTCCAATTCTGCAAATCATGTCCAATTTGGAATTCAGACAGGCATCCAATTTCAAAACATTAATGGTTCTGATGCCAATAATAATAAACTAAGTAATGATTTGTTGATAGCATTTAATGCAGGACTTACCTTAACGTTTCCAATTGCTCCTGAATTCTTTGTCCAATCAGGACTATATTATAGTTTAAAAGGTGCTACAGGTGAGGAAATAGATTTTGGAGTAGTGATGAAACGAAATATCAAAATCAATTATATTGAATTACCCATTCATTTACTCTATAAACCTATGCTTGGCAATGGTCATTTAATTCTGGGTATTGGTCCATATTTGGCTTTAGGTATTAGTGGTAAAGTAAAATATGAAGGAGGAGGAGCAAGTTTAACTCAAACTATAAAATTCAAGAATTCCGTAAGTTTAACTGATCCTGGGAACTACTCCTATTTTCGTCCTCTTGATGCGGGGGCAGATTTAATTGCAGGATATGAATTCAGCAATAACATTTCATTCCAACTCGATGCTCAATTAGGTCTATTGAAAATAAACCCCAAATATGAATTTGCAAATGACTCAAAAACATCAGCAAAAAATACAGGCTTTGGTCTTACTATTGGATATCATTTCTAAAAATGGAATTAGATCTAATCCATTCAAGTATTAAACCTGGTGATTTCTTATCTAATAATATTCAAAAATCACGTAAGCCAATAATTTTCCTTTTGATTTAAATAAACTTTCTGGAATCATACTCAATTTTTAACATATTGTAATTTGTATTCTATAATACAATGCACTATTTATAAGTTATTCAGTCTTTATAATTTTTTCTGAATATTTGTATGGAATAATTTTCTGACCATGAGTGAGTGCATACACTTTGGTAAATTCTGCACCAAAATACAAAATGATCGCCGAATAATAGACCCATACTAAAATGAGAATTACGGAACCGGCTGCTCCATAAATAGAAGCAATTGCTGAACTTCCAAGATATGCACCAATTGCAAATTTACCAATCATAAATAAAAATGCAGTAAAAGCTGATCCTATGATACAATCATATAGAACTATTTTTGCATCCGGCAATGCTTTAAATATAATAGCAAATAAAAGTGTAATAATAAAAAATACCACAACAATATTAATAACATTAAACAAGTATATAGTATCCTTTGGATAATAAGTCGACAAACGATTATTGAGCACGTCCATTACTGCACTTATAATCAAACCAACCATAAGTAAGAAACCAACTGAACCTATCATCGAAAAAGACATCAATCGATTTTTTAAAAACTTTACAAAAGCTCTATTAGGTTTTGCTTTAATGCCCCATATATAATTGATTGAATCCTGAATTTCAGAAAAAACGCCCGATGCACCAATAAGTAATACGACTACCCCAAAAACTGTTGCAAAGGTATTGCTATCGGATAACTTTACATTTTTTATGGCTTCTTGGATTTGAATTGCAGCGGCATTTCCAACCAATCCGTTAATCTGACCAAATATTTCACCTTGGACAGCTTCCTTACCAAAGAAATATCCGGATAGACTGATAATAATCATAAGTAAAGGCGGCAAAGAAAAAATAGTATAATAAGACAAAGCTGCACTCAACTTCATAGCGTTATCAGCATTAAATT
Organism: Candidatus Defluviibacterium haderslevense; assembly: GCA_016712225.1. NCBI lineage: Bacteria > Pseudomonadati > Bacteroidota > Saprospiria > Saprospirales > Saprospiraceae > Candidatus Defluviibacterium > Candidatus Defluviibacterium haderslevense. The sequence goes on from JADJRL010000003.1 coordinate 5,055,533, forward strand.
CCTTATAGGTTTCTTTCAATAGAAAAAATATACTGTGGGCCATTCGTTTAATTGCCATAATTTGGTATTTTATGCATTCAAAAAATGAGTGTTCAAAAATTAATTATATTTTGCAATGTACGGTTTATCTAGTACAAAATCCTTAAACCCAAAATTAGTTGTTTGAAACGAATTAAATTTAAAAATATCTTGTCCAACCCCTGGTACCAAAGGAAAAAATGAAACTGACAACTGAAAACTACTAAACACCAATTTTTCATTTTTTAAAAGAACTCCTAAAGCTAATTGAGTGTAAACCTTGCTTTTCCTAAAACCAGTATCTACATTACTTAACATTCCCATTGAATAATTAACATAAGGACCAAAATAAAATCCAAAAACATGCCATGGAGCATAAGATTGAGTCTGGAAATTAAGAAGCAATCTATTCTTCCCAAATAAATGACTACTATTAAAACCATCCAAACCATTTGCTTCATTTAAAGTTAAACGTTCAAAATTATTCCTATGTATTCCATAAAGCATTTGAGGTCTTAAGAAAGCTCTGAATTTCCAATTTTTTAGCACAAGTAATTTTGTAAAATAATCAAAACTTAGTGATATAATACCTTGTTCAAATATTGTTCTATGAATAAATGTTCCATATTCCACTTGCCCTCCTAAATAACCAAAATAGTTATAATAACCAGTTGCATATCGCAATCCAATGTATGATCGGCGTATCGCACCTCGTACTTGAACCCCTCCTGTTAAACCGTAGATTTTTCCAACTGGCACATCTTCTGTTATTCCAAAACCAAAAATATAATGGTCTTGAACATATTTCCGGGAAGATATACCTAAGCCTAATAAAAATAAATCCTCATTCAAATAAATTAGAAGCGTGTCGGAAAACGAATTTGAAGTCTTATCATATTTAATATGCTTAAATCTTGTAGCTAATATTAGATTTGTAGTACGTTCATTTTCCGTTCGCCCCTTAAAAATTTGCCATGCTCTACCTATCCAATAATCTCTGGAATTAAACTTATAATAATATGGCATAGCCCCAAATCTATAATAGTAGAAAGAGTCCTGATTATATTGATGAGAAATTTTAATACCAGCCGCCCATTTTGTCAATGGTGAGAAAAAAGGTCTATCAATATTTAAACTAGCATTAACATACTTATACTCATTTACTTCAAAATGTATGGTTGAATTTAAATACGTATGATTAATGTTTGGGATAAAATAATTTACTTTGTATGCATTCCGATTCAATTGACGATTTCTGGTATATGCATTATGAAATTCATGACCTATTCCAAAAATATTTTTATCAGTCAATTGCCATTTTAATCTAGAGTTTGTAGAAGTAAAACCTGGAACCAAACTCCATTTATCTAAAACTACAATGAAGATATCAACTGAATCATTTGTTCCCATTATGCGTTCTACAGATATTTCAACATCCTGAACAAAAGTCTGATTCCGTACCAAGCGCTCTGATTCATTGACAATCAATGAATCAAATCGTTGGTTTTGTTTAACCAATAACAAATTTCTAATGGTAATTTGTTGAGATTTTATATGTGCATTATTGCCAAGTTTTATAAACATATTCTGTTTATACTTCCGTTTATCTAATAAAGAATATGCAAAAGGATCGATGGTTTCAATATGAATTTTTCGGATTATTTTGCCTTCACACTTCTTATAAGACCTCAAATTTTTACTTTTGGGTACATGAATTAAATCTACACTTTGATTTGGATTAGAATCAATCGATTTAAAAATCAACCGATAAGCCATCTTAGTTAACTTACTTCGTTTCGAATACACTTCTAAATATCTGTAAATATCATTTGAATCCGATTTTTGAGGAGCATTTTGACAATGAACATTATTGTTAAAAACCAAAAATACAATCAAAACGATGCAAATAAACTTAACAAACATCTAAAAAATTACATTTAAATATACATTTAACAACTTATATATCATCAATTTGTAATATACGGAATAAAAGAAATATCCAATTAGACTATTTATTAGATTTAACCGAATCATCATTCAATTCTTTCTTCCTTTTTAATGCTTCTTTCTTTTTCTTATTAAAATAACCTTTTAAAAGGAAATTATGTTTAACCGCTTCCATATTTTCATTTAATCCTTTCGAACTTTTATTCAAATTTACCATGGTTTGATTGAAATTAGCAGAAATAGTTGAGTCTTGAATTAATCGTCCTAATGTTCCTTTACCACTATTGATCTTAACCATAATTTCAGCTAATTCTTGTGAAATTATTTCCGCATTACCAGCTGTTACCCTCAAACTAGCCATTATCGCATCAGTTTCTACAGGTTCCTCAGAAATCAGATTGTCACCATCATCGACAATTTCAGCATCTGAACTTCCTTGTGTAATAATTAACAACCTATCCCCAATTAAACCCTCAGATCCAATGGCAATTTCACTATCCTTTTTAATAAAACGATTAACATCTGTTCTAATTAACATATCTACTCTGACGGTTGAATCATTAATAATGATGATTTGATCTACCGTACCAACGTTTATCCCAAATAATCGAACATTATTTCCTACTTGCAAGCCACTAACATTATAAAAAGTAGAGTTAATTTTAAACACAGGATTAAACAAATTTCGCTGCTTTCCAATGATAAATATAGCTAATACAAAAAGTGATAAGCCTATTAAAATAAATAGCCCCAACCTTATTTTAAATTTCTGTGAATAGTTATCCATAATTATTATTAAATGATAAATGCATACAATTTTCGATTATGACTTGAAGAAAGATTGGATTAATTCATCATCTGATTCTTCAAATTCCTTTAACGTACCCTCTTTATAAACAATGCCTTCGTGAAGCATAATTATACGATTAGCTGTGTGTCGGGCACACTTAATATCATGTGTTATTATAATAGAGGAGGTTTTATATTTTTTTTGAACATCTACTATTAGTGAACTGATCTCATCTGAAGTAACAGGATCAAGTCCAGTTGTAGGTTCGTCATAAAGCATAATTAACGGATCAACAACGATCGTCCGAGCCAAACTAATTCTCTTTCGCATTCCTCCTGAAAGCTGTGAAGGCATTTTATTAATGGCATCTGATAATCCAACATTTTCCAATACTTCAATAATTTTATCACTAATTTCATCTTCACTAAGTTGTTTTTTAATTCTCCTTAAAGGAAATTCCAAATTTTGTTTAACTGTCATGGAGTCATACAATGCGCCACTTTGGAATAAGAAACCAATTTGTTTTCTTATTTCACCCAATTCTATTCTTGACAAATCATTGACTCTTTGACCAAAAACATCAATAGTGCCATCATTAAAATTCAATAATCCAACTATACATTTAATCAAAACTGATTTGCCAGTACCTGATTTACCAAGTACAATCAAATTTTCACCCTTATATAGTCTTAAAGAAGTATGGTTCAATACAACTTGTTCACCAAAAGATTTTACAAGATTATCTATAACGATTACCGCTTTACCATCTTCAAGGGTATTACTCATAGGTTCACTCATTGCTACTATTTTGGTACTCATGATATGATCATATCTGTGATTTGAACTGCTATCATATCTATTATAATAACTAAAAGTGATGCCAATACAACAGCTGAATTTGCAGCTAAACCAACACTTTCTGTACCTCTACCCGCATTATAGCCTTTATAACAACCTACCAAACCAATTACAGCTCCAAAAAAAAATGTTTTGACAATTGCGGGAAAAAAATCAAAAAAATCTACATGATCAAAGGCATGCGATATAAATAAAAATAAATTGACATCACCCTTAATATTGACCCCTACCCAACTTCCCAAAATCCCTAAGGCATCTGCATATAAAACCAATAGTGGAACCATTAAAGTTGTAGCCAAAATTCGTGTTACTAATAAAAATCTAACAGGATTAGTAGAGGATACTTCCATCGCGTCAATTTGTTCTGTAACTTTCATAGATCCCAATTCAGCACCAATACCAGAACCAATTTTACCAGCACAGATAAGTGCTGTAATAACAGGCCCCATTTCCTTAATTAATGATTCAGCTACCATGCCAGGCAGTAAACTTACAGCACCAAAATCTATGAGAACGGGTCGAGATTGTATAGTCAATACCAAACCCATGATGGTGCCTGTTATGGAAATCAGAGGCAATGATTTATATCCTATTTGAAAACATTGTCTCAAAAATTCTTTAAATTCAAAATCCTTTGTAAATGATTCACGAATAATCAATCCAAGAAATATAAAAACATTTGAAATTTCAACTAGAAAATGATTAGCTTGATCTTTTCGTTCAATAGTCTTATCACCCAATATGCTAAGTTTGTCTTTTGCATGTTCTAATTTAGGTTTTCGATTCAACTCAGAATTATGATCAATCATGATTTGTCTTTAAGTAAAATATTTCTTAATATATCTTTTAAGCAACTAATAATTCAACAATCAATATATAAATTCAACGTAAAACATTAAAAATAAAATATAAAAACTCCTCAACAAGTTAATTCAAATAATCAAGTTAAAATTTTCTTCTTTTTAAAATTTAATTTGACTTTTGTAGTTGGTACAATATTTCCCATTAGAGCACCCCAATGTTTATAAGCCATTGTATGATCTAAGACTACTTTAAGAATCGCAGTAATAGGAATTGACAAAAACATGCCAGGAATACCCCATATAGCACCTCCCAACAATACAACAATAACACAAACCAAACCATTAATTTTCACTTTAGAGGCAACAATATGCGGGATAATAAAGTGATTATCTATAAATTGTATCAGTAAATAAACAAGGAATACCATTATTGGATAAGTCGCCGAATCCTTAGTAATAAAAGCAATAATCATAGGAAGTGCAATAGCAATAACACCACCTATATATGGAATAATATTAATAATTGCACCAGTAATTCCAAGAACTATCGCATAATCGATACCCAGAATCAACAATCCAATGGAATTCAAAATAGCTATTATAACCATTTCGAATAACAATCCAGTTAGATAACCTTGGATAATTTTCTTTGAATTAAAAAAAATATTATTTAAAGTTGTATGGTGTTCAACCACAAATAATTTATGGACAAATTCCAAGATGAGCACTTTATAGTATAATAATAAAACAATATAGACTGGTATTAAAATTACAATTATTAAAATTCCATTTATTAAAAATAAAGTATGTCCAATAGTACCACCTAGATTATCAATCGCTTCAATCTGATTTTGACTAATCCATTTATTGATAGCTGATTTCTTAATACTAAATCGATCAGAAATCCAATTAATCAATTGGACTAAAGACTCATTAAATTTAATTTTAAGCTGTGGATAAGTATCACTAAATAATGATAACTGGCCTGAAATCAAGTACAACAATAAAACAACAATCAAAATAGCAGTTAAAACCGCGATGAATATGGACACATTTCTATTCAATCCCTTGCCTACAATAAAATTAACCATCGGATTCAAAAGTATTGCAAATATAATAGCATAAAGCAATGGAAGAATAATACCTTGTCCAACAAATAACATGAAAATAACAGCCAATACGCCTATTGAAATTAAAGAAAATTTTGCATAAAGTGGCAACTTCAATGTTAAATTCATACTTAAATTTATAATTTTCAATTTCTAATTAATAGAAATGTATATAGTTCAAAGATAAAATTGATCAATCAAAATAAAATTATAAAAATAAAGTTCGATATTATATAATTCACACTTTGGGTACATCTGAGCATTACTAATGCTATATGCACTAATTAAAAATTCTAAATCTAAAGAATAAAATTTCTACTTTTTATGTCATTTAATCATTAGGAATAAAAATATCAAACTGGGCTCCTTGATTTAATTCACTTGTAGCCATGATCAGGCCATTATGATTTTCAACAATTTTTTTTACAATTGCAAGCCCAATTCCCGTCCCTGCGTAACTTTCTTTACCATGTAGTTTTTGAAAAACCTCAAATATTCGCTCATTAAAATGTGGTTCAAATCCAATGCCGTTGTCCCTAATCATTATATGGCAATAATTTCTATCATGAGATAATTTTGTGTTAAACAATTGAGACCCTCTTACGATTCTGCTTTGAATTATAATATGTGATGGTATATCTGGCTTAGAAAATTTAAGTGCGTTACTGATTAAGTTATAGATCAACTGCCTGAACTGAAATGCAATAATATTAGCTGAACACATACCAATGGTTTCTATAATGGCATGATTCTCATTGATAGTATCTCGCAATTCATTTTTAACTTCATCAATAATAATATTCAGATCGGTCTTTTCAAATTGCAGCTCAGTAGTACTAATCCGTGAAAAAGAAAGTAGATCATCAATTAGTTGTTGCATTCTTCCAGCTGCTAATTGCATACGTTGAAAATGGTGTTTTCCGCTTTCAGAAAGATTATTAGCCTCATTTTCTAAAAGAATAGTTACAAAAGTTTGGATCTTTCGTAGGGGTTCCTGTAAATCGTGACTTGATATATAGGTAAATGCAAGTAATTCTTTATTCGCACTAATCAATTCAGCAGCCCGCTTTTCTTTTTCATCGTTTTGGAAAGCCAGTTCCTTGTTGGCAATAATTAATTCAGCAGCACGTTTTTCCTTTTCACCATTTTGAAATGCCAACTCCTCATTTGCAATAATCAATTCAGCGGCACGTTTCTCCTTCTCATTATTTTGAAAGGCAAGTTCCTTATTGGCTATGCTTAACTCTGCTGCGCGCTTTTCCTTCTCTTCATTCTGAAAAATTAGTTCTCTGTTTGCAATACTTAACTCAGCCGCCCGCTTCTCCTTTTCTTCATTTTGAAAAATGAGTTCCTTAATTGCAATACTTAACTCAGCCGCTCTCTTTTCCTTTTCCGCATTTTGAAAAGCAAGTTCCATATTAGCAATACCTAACTCTGTAGCACGATTTTCCTTCTCCTTATTCTGAAAAACTAATTCATTATTGGCAATACCCAATTCTGCAGCCCGCTTCTCTTTTTCATCATTTTGAAAAATCAATTCTTTATTTGCAATACTTAACTCTGCTGCTCGCTTCTCCTTTTCTTCGTCCTGAAATACAAGCTCACGATTTGCAATACCTAACTCTGCCGCTCTTTTTCCCTTCTCAACATCTTGATAAGCTAGTTCTTTGTTTGCAATGCCCAATTCAGTAGCACGTTTTCTCTTTTCTTCATCTTGAAATGCCAATTCCCTATTAGCTACTCCTAACTCAATTTCTCTTTTCTCATTTTCTGCTTTCTGATAAACAAGCTCTAGTTCTAAACTTCCTAAATTTGCTTCAAGCAGATTGATCCGTATATTTTGCAAGAGCATTTCTTCATGCGCCAAACTTAAATCTCTGTCAACTACAACTAATCTAGATTTAATATCGACTTCATCATTTTTGTCCAATTTATATTCAAAAGACATAATTATTTATATATTTGTATACGTAATATAATTCTGTTTAAATGCTATACTAGCAAATTATTCCTTTTCAATAATATTTTATATTGCAAACTTAAACCTTTCAAAATCATGCACAGTTAGCACAAAAAAATCTTTGTTAGGCTTAGTCCATTTTCCAGTAGCAATAATGGATAGTGCAAGTTTAATAATTTTTTTGAATTGTGAAAAATTAGCAGGCTTTCTAATAAAAAATTGAGCCCCTCCTAGATACAATTGATTAACTACATCCTGCTCAAATGAAGTAGAGAATACAATTACTGGAAGATGTATTAAGTTTAGGTTATTTTTAATTTCTGCCAAACATTCAAATCCGTTTTTACGAGGCATATTGAGGTCAAGAAATAAAACATGAGGAAGCGCTAACTTAGTATTGTTGAGAAATTCCATAAGTTGTTCTCCGTCATGTGTGGCAGTTAGCCTTACCAGTATTTCTAATTCTGCAACAGCCTCTCTAAAAAACAAACAATCATCCAAATCATCGTCTGCAAGTAGAATTTCCAATTTTTCTAAATTCATGCGGTCAGAATGCATATTGAAAAAACTGAAAATCACATAAATCGGCATCAGAAAGTAGAATATCAAATGGATCTGATTTCATAAATTACTATTATAAATGATAGAATTAGTTATGGCTCCAAATAAGATTACTTATGCATACTTTGTACATATTCCAAATTTATACAATTTGCACGTTTCGTTGAATAGAAAACTTGTTAATGATTTTTACAATTCTAGTAAAATCAGAAGATTTTCGAATATATTGATCAGCTCCTAAATCTCGAAGTAAAACGATCATGCTATCTTCATAATGAAGGTCTCTAGAATAAGAAGTCGAAAACATTACTATATAAATATTCTTGTATGCTTCGTTTTCTCTAATTTCGGATAAACATTCAAACCCTGTCTTGCGTGGCATACTAAGATCTAGAAATAGCATATCTGGAAGTTGGCTTTGATGTTCATGAAGATAATTCAATAACTGTTCACCGTCTCTAACTATGTCTAATTTAATATCTATTGGAATTTCATCAATTGCTTTTTCAAAGAAAAAACAATCATCCGTATCATCATCTGATAATAGAATATGAATTGGATGTTTTTTTGATTCGGATAGCATAACTAACAAAAATTAATATGAAACAAAATTTTACAAATAATAATTACCATTACATACGTTCCATATACCATTTTAACTCCTTTTCCATTTTTTTATACTTGAAAATTGATGTTATGATTTTTTGCAATCTAATAAAAGCAGTTTCACTTTTCACCACATAATCAAATGCTCTATGATGCATACAACTTATAGCTACATCAATTTTATCTTGACTCGAAAGCATCACCACTGGAATATCCGGATTAACAGATTTTATTTTATCCAGTGTCTCTAAACCGTTCATTGCAAATTTTTCAATTCCATCCAAATGATAATCCAAAATAATTACATCAGGAAAATGATCTAAATGTTGAATACACAGCTCCCCGGTTGCATATGTTTCAATTATGAAATCTGCATGATCCAGAAATTCAATTTCTAATGACTTCAAAAATACAGCATCATCATCGACCAGAAATAACTTGATTTTTCCCTTATTCACTTTTAGTATTTTTTATATTAATAATTTCCTCTTGTAATTCCATACATGCCTTATTACAGGCAATTTCTAATTGCATTACTAAATCATGTATTCCTTCATTGTGTTCCATATTACTAGCATAGTCCTGAACTTGCTTAGCCATTTGTTCAAATTGTTTATTCATTCCCATGATTGAAAATGAAGGTATCATTTTATGAACTGAAGCATGTAATGCATTCCAATCTTGGTCTAAAAGGCTTTGCTTCATTGATAAAATCAAAGATGGCGTTTGATCCAGGTAAGCATTGATCATTTCTAACATTAAAGTCGGATTTGATTTTGTACGTTGATACAGGTAAGCCAAATCAATTTGTCTAATAGGCTCCTTTGAAGAAGACTTCAATACATGTTCATCTCCAGTTGTTAAGTTACTTGTTAAAGTCTTCTTTACTAAATTCACAATTTTATTATATAAAATTCGCTCATCGACTGGTTTTGCAATGTAATCATTCATACCTACTGCTTTACATTTAGCTAAATCCACAGTAGTTACATCAGCAGTTAATGCGATAATTGGAATTTTAGAATGTAACACATTTCTTATATATTCTGTAGCTTCAAAACCATTCATTTCAGGCATTTGCAAATCCATAAGTATGATATCATAAGATTTGGCTTGCAATCTTTCAATAGCGATTTTTCCATTGGCTGCAATATCACGATCAAATCCAAAATCATCAAGCAAGGTTTTCATTAACAATTGATTCAATGCTATATCTTCAACCACCAAAACCTTGATATCCTTTATATCTTCATCTAATTCAATAATCGCTTCATCCATATCTGCTATTGCATTCGTTTTTTGAAATTCCAATTTGAAACTAAATATTGAACCAACATCGATTTGGCTCGAAACATTTATAGTACCTCCCTGTGCCTCTACTAATTGTTTGACGATAGCTAATCCTAAACCAGTACCTCCAAAAAGTCGAGAGGTACTACTTGAAGCTTGGTGAAAATTATCAAATATATAATCAATCTTACTTTCCAAAATTCCAGCTCCAGTATCTTCTACTTCAAATTGTATGGTCACAGCATTAACATCTTCATGAACCAACTTAACCTTAATCGTAATTTTACCTTTTGAAGTAAATTTAACTGCATTGCTTACCAAATTTAAAATAATCTGATGCAATCGAAGTGCATCACCCAAAAGTACATCTGGAATTTCATTATCGTATTCTGTTATCAATTCCAAATTCTTTTCTTGTACTTTGGCTTCAAATAAATGTAACATCGACATAATAGAATTTCTCATTCTAAATGGAGCTTGTTCAAACGTCATTTTTCCAGCATCCACTTTTGCAAGATCGAGGATATCATTGATCAATACAATTAAAGTATCCCCACTCATCTTAATTGCAGATAAATATTCTTTTTGCTTTGCAGTAAGTTCAGTCTTCAATACCACCTTAGTAAAACCAATAATTGCATTCATTGGCGTTCGTATCTCGTGACTCATATTTGAAAGAAATTGCTGTTTAGCTTTTACGGCATCCTCAGCAATTCTTGTAGCCACTTCAGCTTTGCTTTGCGCTTCTTCAGCCATAGCAGTTGCTAATTCTGCAAATATTCTTGCTTCAGTTAATTCCTTTTCAAATCTTTTTTGTTCCGTAATAACTCGAGCTACAACTACAGCTCCTAAAACATTATCTCTATCATCCTTATACACGGAACCATTGAATAATACTGGTGTAAGTTTACCATCCATGATAGTAAGTGGATAATCTTCAACGAATCCATGTTCAAAAACCATTTTATAACCTATTTCTGCCATTTCAGGTTCAGTAAAATACTGAGAAAAATCAGAACCAATTAAATTCATTCTAGACAATTCAGTAATTTTAACTGTTGCATCATTCATATCAGTAATTTTTCCAACTGGACTAATTACAAATAAAGGATCACGGCTAGCTTCAATTAAACTCAATGAATAATTTGATAATAATTTTTGCTCCGTTACATCGCGAGCCGCCGCAAATACACCCAACGTTACACCATTCTCATCTTTATAAATTGAAGCGTTATATAACACATCAGTTAAGGTTCCATTTAAATGTTTTACGGTCAATGGGTAATCCGAAACATATCCTTTATCAAAAACTTGCTCATAAGCACTTTGAGCTTTTACCGGCTCAGTAAAATATTGAGAAAAATCTGTACCAATAATTTTTTCACGCTCTATACCTGTAACCTTAATAGATGCTTCATTAACATCAGTTATTTTACCTACTGCATTGATCGTAACTAAAGGATCTAAACTAGCTTCTATTAATGTTCGAGAATATTGTGAGCTTAATCTTTGTTGAATATTGAATTCATCATCAGATATTTTTTTAGATTTTTGAATACTGATATTTACAAATATTAATATAAAAAATAAGATAGAAAATATTGCCAGTGATAATATTATAAAATTTGCATTTAAATTATTTACTTCAAATTTATCTCTTCTTTCTTTAAGTAAAATAAATTCGTCATAATTAATATCTAAAATTAATTGCCGTATTTTATCTACAATTAATTTTCCATCACTAATCTTTTGTAATAATTCGGATTCAGCTACATTCAAATGATCTTTCTCATCAATGACGCTATTCGCTAAACTTAACCGCTGATTGATAAAATGTTCTAATGAATCTATCCTATCATGCTGCTTGGGATTGTTCTTATTTAATTCTTTTAGAGTTTCAATATCACCACTTATTGATTTCATTCCAATATTGAATGGCTCTAAAAAGAGTTTATTTCTAGTTAAATAAAACCCCCTTGATCCAGTCTCAATATTGAGCATATCCAATAATAATTTATTACTCGTTTGAATTATGGTATGCGTTTGATTAATTAAGTCACTCGTTGTTTTAATTTTTTGATTATTATAATAAAAAACAATTAGCCCAGTACTGAAAATGATGCCAGCCAAAATAAAAAAATACGTTGTTCTATCTAAAAAAGGTTTCATATTTTAAATCTCATATTAATTTGAATCAATTGATGGATTTACATTCTGCTTTGAAATGTTACCTATTTCTTCTATAGGGCTTCTTCTTTTATCTTTCAATTGTTTAAAATGGGATGGCGATAATCCCGTAACCTTTTTAAATTGAGTGGAAAGATGTGCAACACTACTGTAATTCATTAAATAGGATATTTCAGTTAAATTGAGTTCATCATACAAGATCAACTCCTTCACTCTTTCGATTTTATGTGCAATGATATAATGTTCAATTGTAGTACCTGTAACTTCAGAAAATAGGTTTGCTAAATAAGTGTAATCATGTTTTAATTTATCACTGAGATAATCAGAAAAATTGGTTTTAGGACGTTCTTCTGTATAATGCACCATTTCAACAATGACGTTTTTTATCTTTTCAATCAAAATGGCTCTTTTATCGTCCATTAATTCAAGTTCGACTTCTTTTAACAACAGACTCAAATCTTTGAGTGCTTCTGCATTCAGGTCTTCCATAATTTCAACAACACCCAATTCAACTACAATAAAATGCAAGCCAAGCTTTTTTAACACCTCTTTCACTGCCATTTTGCAACGAACACTGACCATATATTTAATGTATAGCTTCAAATATTTATTTTTTATATTGTTGTAATCAACAAAGTTTAAAAATGACAGACACAAATGCCTTATTAAATTCAATTAAAATCTTATATAATTCACACATATAAAATTTATTAATATATAAATCGAAACCGAGATCTATTGGTAACTGTTTTCTAGTATACATCATACGTATTCAATGAAACCCACTTAGCTGCACATCAAAGCGTTAACTCTGCTCAAGTTACTTCAATTTCATCTATGATATTGTAAATATGTGGAACAAAACACAAAAGCCCATCCCTTAAAGGAACAGGCTCTGCGTTCTTCTGAAAAACTATTTCAAGTTTCTTAGCAATCTTTTAATTAGAATATAAAAGACACGCCTACATAAGCTGAGTATGTTTTCAAATTTGTCCTATCAAGAATTAAGTATGAATTTGAAGTATTATTATTATTATCTTTACTTATATCTATTAAGCCATAAACACCGCGAAATCCAAAACCTATGCGAGCGGTATTAGCTTCATTCATTCCAACATCCAAACCTGCTCCATATGCAAATCCCAAATCACCTTTTTTTACTGAAAGTACTGCTTGTGCATTAGTAGTACCATCTCCTCCTGTAGTTTTAATACTGCTCCCAACACTTATACCTATCTGTGGGCCAACAACAAAATTTCCATTAAGTTTTTTTGATTTACCAGTATTAAGAGATAGCAATAATGGGATATTAATATATCTAAGTTTTAAATTTTGCTCTACATCTTGCTCTTTATATTTTTGTGAAATCGAAGAATAAATGACCTCGCCCTGAGCCCCAACAAACTCTGTAAAATTAAATCCCAATATTCCTCCAAAACCAAATCCTATAGTATATTGACCTTGAATTGTTCCACCAGATGAAGTTTTTACCTTAAGAGAAGAAAATGTTGGCATTAATCTCACGCCAAATTCAACACTCTGTGCTTCTGTCTTTATTCCTGTAAATAATAACAATGCACAAACAGATAAGTGCATAATTAGCTTTTGATTTAAATTTTTCATTTTATAGATTTTAATAAGATTAATTAAACAGTAAATTTATAATGGGTGTTCAAAATGCGCTACTTCAAGGCCAACAGAATTCAACGATGATTCTTAATAAACAGTCAGGCATTCATATGTTATGATTTAAAACAATGCATCTAGTATCAGATTGTTCGAATAAAATAAACTCATCTAAATTTTAAAAATAAATTTACACCATTCAACATGTTCCAAAATTTTATGCTCTGGATATCACTTTATATTATGATATTGTTATTCAATGTAACCCTACCCTTACTAGTAAGACCTCTTCCAAGCAAAGTGGCACTTTCTAATAAATCTATAGGTCCATTCGTAATAACAGTACCTCTAAAAACAGAATTTTCTCCCAAGATTACTTCTCCATTCATCAGCCAATAAACATTCCACAATGAAGCGCCATGAATCATTTTTATGTTTGAAAAGGCCTCTGAAGTAAATCCTCCTTGAATTTTAAAAATAAAAATGGCGTTGGTATCACCACGACCATCTAAAATTAGATCTCCAGTCAATATAGCATCAGAATGAATACAATAGATATTCGGTGTAAGATTTTGATGACTGCCCAAAGTTGACACCAAATCTACATCACAAACCAAATTGTCAATAAATTTAAATGCAAAATCAATATCATCAACTGTTTGTTTTGAATTAGGGTCTTCGATTTGCAATCGACCAATAACAACACCAGTTGAGAAATCTTTGACTAAACCTTTAGCGGTACCAATGTCACCAGTTATAAATGAATTGCCCACATTAATTATTCCACCTTCAGAAGTAAATAATGCAAAACCAGATGCTGATCTCAAATTTGGTGCTTGCCCATAATTAAAATTACAGATGACGAAGAAAATTAAAATGTTTAGGTTGAGTATTTTATTGATTTTCATGTTGGATTATTAATAGAGTGAAATTTTTATTCCATTACAAAGATCTTACAATGTATAAATAACATGTTACAGATGCTTTGTTAAATATTATATGATTCACACATTAAAATCAATTGTTAAGAAATTCAAATTGCTAATCATTTTGGTTTTAAAATTAATAAATCAAAAAAAATGCCCCCATTGCAGAGGGCTGTTTAACTAACCACAATTAAACCTATCTAATCAATATTAATTTTTTATTGACGTATTGATTGCCATTTATTGCTTTGTAATAATATACACCGGGTTGATATTGATTCCCATCAACTTCTACTTGATATAACTTATCTTGTTCAATATTACGATCAAATAAAGTAGCAACTTTGCTACCATTTACATCATATAAATCAATACTTACATGTGAATCACCGTTGTATATTCGAAATTCTATTACAGATTTAAAATAAAATGGATTTGGAAATGCATGAATCATCATACTGCTTCCTTCATAGGTTAAATCAGCTTGTTCAATATTTTGAATCGATTGGTCATTATGTTCGGATTCGGCTGAAGTATTAGGATCATTTCCAGAACCATTACTTGTGAAATCCGAAGAACCATTATACGTAACCATTACCATGCATGAACTCGTACATCCATTTGCCGCAGTTACCGTAACTGTATACATACCACCCATGTTTACTGTAATACATCTTGTCGTAGCATTGGCAAAATTCCATTTATAAGCCATCATACCGACTGGAGCACATAACGTTGTTGTTTTTCCTGGCCAAGGATGGAGATTTCCTGTAATAAAGCAAACTGGAGATGGAATTACCGCTAATGTTTTACTGCATACACTTGCACAATTATTATCAATAACTTTAACTGTATAAGATTTGCCGGAATAAACACTTAAACAACGAGTTCTAACTTCTTGGTTTGTATTTTCATTCCATATATAGCTATATCCTGTTCCTATAGGAGCACAAAATAATGTTGAACTCCCGGAGCAAATTGGGGATATACCAGAAATTGTGCAGATAGGGTAAGTTGTAATAATAACATTTTTACTACAAGTACTACTGCATCCCCTTCTTGTTACAGTAACTGAATAAACTCCTGCACTTGATACGGTGATACAATTTGCTGTAGAGCCATTGCTCCAAATATAAGTATTTCCGGATGCAACGGGTGCACATAATTGTGTTGTCTGTCCAGTACAAATTGAACCGTTGCCAACAATGGTACAATCTGGTTTTATATTTACTAGAAGTGATTTATTACAAACACTGGTACACCCTGAAAGGTCTGTAACTGTAACTGAATATAATCCTGAAGTATTTACATTGATACAATTTGAAGTGGACCCCGTATTCCAAAGATAAGTATTTGTAGAGTTTCCAATGAGTACACAAAAAGTTGTGGACTGATCCTGACATATGGAATCAAGACCACTAATGATACAATAAGGTGCAGGATTAACTACAAGTGATTTACTGCAACTACTTGTGCATCCTAATGCATCGGTAACGGTAACTATATAATTTCCAGAAGTATTTATAGTTATACATCGTGTTGTTGATCCGTTGTTCCATATGTAACTATATCCAGCACCAACGGGAGCACAAAATAGGCTTGAGCCTCCTGCACAAATTGGGGATACTCCTGTTATAGTGCAAATCGGATTTGGACTTACTACAACGGTTTTAGTACAAGTACTACTGCATCCTCTTCTTGTAACAGTAACAGTATAAACTCCAGCACTTGAAACGGTGATGCAATTAGATGTAGAGCCTGTATTCCATAAATAAGAATTGCCTGTAACCAGTGGGGCACATAATTGTGTAGGTTGACCAGAACATATAGAACCATTTCCAGTAATCGTACAATCAGGAAGCGGATTTACTATTAATGATTTATTACATATACTGATACATCCAGATGGATCTGTAACTGTAACGGAATAGGTACCACCAGTATTTACATTGATACAAGTTGAAGTGGACCCTGTACTCCAAATGAAGGTATTCGGAGGTCCGCTATTAAGCACACAAAAACTTGTTGTTTGTCCTTGACAAATAGAATCGAGGCCAACAATGTTGCAAATTAAAGCTGGGTTAATCGTAAGTAACTTACTGCAACTACTGGTACATCCTACTGCATCAGTTACAGTAACATTATAAGTTCCAGCAACACTAACAGAAATACATCTACCCGTTGATCCATTATCCCATATATAACTATAGCCAGTTCCCACAGGTGCACAAAACAAAGTTGAGCTTCCAAAACAAATCGGAGAAGTTCCAGTAATCAGACAAATCGGATTAGGGTTTACGATCACCGTGACACTCCAAGTACTACTACATCCTCTTCTTGTTACGGTTACTGAATAAACTCCAGCACTAGACACGGTAATACAGTTTGTTGTAGCACCATTACTCCACATGTAAGAATTCCCATTAGCAACCGGCGCACATAATTGTGTTGATTGACCAGCACATATGGTAGTATTTCCAGTAATGGTGCAACTTGGTAAGGCATTGACGATTATAGATTTACTACACACACTAGTACATCCCATGTCATCTGTAACTGTTACTGAATATGTTCCTGCAGTAGTTACATTTATACAATTTGAAGTTGACCCTGTATTCCAAATATAGGTACTTGAAGGTCCAGCATTAAGTACACAAAAAGTAGTTGTTTGACCCTGACATATGGAATCAAGTCCTGTTATAATGCAATCTGGAAGTGGATTAATATTTAGTGTCTTACTACAACTGCTTGTACATCCTAAAGCATCTGTAACGGTAACTGTATAAGTTCCACTCATACTTACAGTAATACATCGAGTTGTGGATCCGTTATCCCAAAGATAACCGTAACCTGTACCCACTGGAGCACAAAACAAGGTTGAACTTCCAACACATATAGGATCCATTCCAGTGATAGTGCAAACAGGTAATTGTAACACGGTAACTATAATATGATTGGATTGTATACTTCCACATGCATTTGTAGTAGTAACAAAATAATCGTCGCTTGTGGTAACAGTAATGGATGGACTGGAAGATCCATTACTCCATATACCTCCACAATTTCCAGATAAAGTCACACTTCCTCCATCACAAAAAGTTGTAGGACCACCGGCTGTAATTACAGAAGCTGTTGGCAATAAATCTAATGTTGCAATATTATTATGCATATCAATGGCACCTGCTCTCGACAAACCCCTTCCATAAAGTGAAGATCCTTCTAATAAACTTATGGCACCATTAGCCAATATATTTCCTCTAAAAACAGAACCTTCTCCTAGCGAAACGGCACCGTTTATTTGCCAATAAATATTGCAAGCAGACGCAGCATTAATTAGAATTACATTTGATAATGTTGTAGAAGAAAATGCACCGTCGATTTTAAAAATGAATATTGCATTGGGATCACATTCAGCATCTAAGATCAAATCTCCATTTAACGTCGAAGCAGCGCCCAAACAATAAATATCTGGCGTAAGAATTTGACCGCTTCCCAAAGTAGTGCCAATAACTAGTCCACAAGTTAGTCCTTCTAAATACATATAAGCAACATCAACGTCAGCTGCAGCTTGCGCAGTTACAGCATCAGCGACATGGATCTGCCCGATCACTATTCCAGGAGGAAAGCCAGTAAAAGCACCTACATTTGTTCCAATATCACCTGTGGCTACTGAAGCACCATCATTTGAAAAAGCGCCAGCAGCAGTAAATAAGACAAAGCTTGAAGTGGCACCAAGATTAGGAGCCTGTGAAAAAATAATTTTAGGAAGTAAAATTGAAAATGCAAAAAATAATGCGGTTTGAATAACAAATTTCATGATTAGAAGATTTAAATTAAATAATTTTTCAGAACTTAAAGGTCATCAACTAATTGTTCGATTGCATTATACTATTGGAGTATAATGTTATATAATTCACACATTTGATAAATATTCAGAATTAAAGCATATGTAAAATCAATTTGTTTTGTACTTAAATTTTAGCCATCAAAAGTTAAATCTTATATATAATTAATGAAATTATTTTAGATAAATAGTCTTAAGATGATGCTTCAATTTTACATTGCTATTCACGTATGAGTTCATTAAGAAATTATTATTTTCTACATGTAATCCAAATTTGAATTACTATGCACGTCTATCTCATTAATATCAATTTGTTATTTATAATCTGATCACCGTTTGTAATTTTATAATAATAAACACCATTTGCAAAATTTTCAGCATTGACATCAACATAATAAAACATTTGTTGCTCAACGTTCTGATCAAATAATGTTACCAACTTGTGACCTGTTAATTGATACAGTTCAATTACTACATGAGCGTTATTTGAAAAAATTTGAAATTGAATGGTTGTTTTAGTATGAAATGGATTCGGATATGCTGAAACCTGAATATCATTATTTCTTATTACTGCACTTCTATCTAAAATGTTAGGTCCTGGAAATACATCCGAATTATTATACTCGTTAATTTCTGTATCTCCAACCAAGTTTTCATTTTCTTCATCAGAATTTGAGATATGATCATTTGAAGTATTTCCACCTGTTGTCATATCTTTATCGCCAGGGTAAACAACCATCGCCATACAAGAACTAGTGCACCCGTTGGTACTTGTAACTGTAACCGTAAACATGCCAGAATATCCAATAGAAACACACCTAGAAGTCTCACCATGAGACCATTTATAAGATTGCATTCCAGCTACTGCGCATAACACTGTACTTTTTCCACGTTCAGGATGCATGTTACCGGAAATAGAACAAATCGGATTCGGATTGACGGTTAAAGTAGCACTACAAGTACTGGTACATCCTTCATTAAACACATTTAGAAAATAAGTTCCAGGATTACTAACCGTAATACATCTTGTTGTTCTTGTTGCATTGGATGGATCAGTCCAAACATAGGTATTACCACTGACATCGGGTGCGCAAAAAGTTGTTGTGCTTCCTTTACATATAATGTCACTTCCAGTAATCACACATAATGGATTATCTTTTACTAATAGTGTTTTGCTGCATACACTAGAACAACCATTGCGAGATACAGTTACTGTATAGGTACCAGTTTCTCTGACTTCAATACAATTTGTTGTAGCACCGGTATTCCATAAATAAGTATTACCAACTTCAAATGGAGCACACCATTGCAGTGTTTCTCCATGACACATACCGTCTTCTCCAATAATTGTACATTCGGGCAATAGAATTAAATCAACCACTTTACTACACACACTGGTGCAACCATTAGCACTTGTTACAGTTAACGTATATGTTCCTCCTTCAGAAACATTTATACAATTAGTTGTCTCTCCAGTATTCCATAAATATCTTGCATTGGCAACACCTTGAAGTGCACATAACATAGTAGTTTGTCCATCACAAATAAAATTGCTTCCACTAATAAGACAATTCGGTCCTGCAGTAAACACAACTTTCTCGCTACAAACACTAGTACAACCTACAACATCGGTTACCGTAACATAATATGCTCCTGTAACATTTACAGAAATACATTCTGTTGCTTCACCTGTACTCCAAAAATATTGTGTCATACCAGGTGTAGCACATAAGCTTACGGTTTGTCCAAAACATTGTGCGCTATTGCCAGTAATTGTGCATATTGGTGCTGGATTCGCGTCCACTATTGAGCTGCATACACTACTACAACCATTCATATTAGTTACTGTTAAAGAATACGTCCCACCAGAAGTAATCAAAATACATTCTGTTGTTTCACCTGTACTCCATAAATAACTTGTCATACCTGTAATTCCACACAATTGAGACGATTGACCTAAACAAATAGAACCACCTCCAGTGATTGTACAAATCGGTGATGGATTAACAATCACTTCTATACTACATGTACTACTACAACCTGATAGTTCTGTCACTGTAACTGTATAAATTCCAGAAATTCCGACTGTTATACAATTGGTTGTATTCCCATTACTCCACAAATAACTTGCAGCTCCAGGCGTTGTGCACAATACTGCAATCTGGCCTTCACAAATAATATTATTTCCAGTGATGGTACAATTAGGTAGTTGACTCACGGTTACCAAAATACTGCATATATTACTACATCCAATTTCATCTGTAACAGTAATAGAATATAAACCTGTAACACTTACATTGATGCATTGCGTTGTTTCTCCAGTACTCCATAAATAACTGCTTAATCCAGCCGGGGCACATAGTTGTGTCGTTTGACCTTGACATATTGAATCTATTCCTGTAATGGTACAATTAGGTAATGGACTAACGATTACTGAAATACTACACACACTGCTACATCCTATTTGATCCGATACGGTTACTGTATAAACTCCAGTTTCAGTGACTACAATACAACTGCTTACTTCACCTGTATTCCATATATAATTTGTTGCACCAGCTGCTGCACATAATTGCGTCGATTGTCCTTGACAAATTACTGTATTCCCAGTTATTGTACAAATGGGTGCAGGATTCACCACAACTATAATATGATTTGAAGTTACACTTCCACAAGCATTCGTACTTGTTACGAAATAATTACCTCCTTGTGTTACTGTTAACGTAGCACCAGTTGAACCGTCATTCCACACACCACCACAATTTCCTGATAGCACTACACTGTCACCTTCACAAAAAACAATAGGTCCGTCAGCAACAATTATTTGTGCAGCTGGAAGCATATTAAAATCAACTGTATTATTATGCAAATCAATTGCACCTTCACGGGAAAGAGCTCTTCCATAAAGAGAAGCACCATCCAATAAACTAATTGCACCATTCGCTAAAATATTACCTCTAAAAATAGAACTTGCACCTAATTCAACAGCACCATTAATTTGCCAGTATACATTACACAATGATGCAGAATTTCTTAAAATCACTCTAGATAAAACTGTTGAGGAAAACGCACCATCAATTTTAATGATAAACAAACCATTGGGATCACAATCTGCATCTAAAATCAAATCTCCATCTAATGTCGAGGCTGCACCTGTACAATAAACATTAGGTGTGAGAATTTGCCCTCCACCTAAAGTAGTACCAATGACCAATCCACAAGTGACTGCACTTAGAAAACCATAAGCCACATCCACATCAATAGCTGCTTGAGCTGATATAGCATCGGCTACATGAATTTGTCCAAATACAACTCCCGGTGGAAAACCTGTGAATGCGCCAACATCTGTGCCAATATCTCCAGTTACAACAGTAGCACCATCATTAGAAAAGGCTCCAACTGCCGTAAAAACTGCGAAGTTAGCACAAGAACCCAAATCAGGTGCTTGACTGTATGAAAGGTTATATTGAAATAAAATAAATAAAGTCACTAAAATATTTGCGGTAAAATTTTTCATTAGATTAGATTGTGTGATAAATAATTTTATCAAGACAAAGTTCTAAACTAATGCCCATCAACAAGTTATGCAATCACAGATTAAACTTCCAACATTCACACTAATTAAAATGAATTGGAAATAAACCTAGAATTGAAATCTTAAGAAAAGTAATAGACCATAATGTCCGAAAACATTAATGAAAATAATTTGGTCACAAAGAATTAATGTATCTAATAGAATAGTATTTAAACAAATATGCATTTATTGTTATGTGAATCAGTTACACATTCCAAGATTTAAAAACAGAAAAAGAAATACAACTACAAATGATAATTTCAAAATAAAACATGAGAAATAGCAGGTTTACAATTATCGAGAACTAAATATTCTTTCTAAAATAAAAATCAAATCATCCCTCATTTTTCTACTTAACGATCCAACCACATTTTAAATTCACTAACACGATCACGACTAACGATAGCAGAATCATCTGATAATTGAATGGCATTAACTTTTAATCTACTATTAAAATATGAAGTTACCTTCTGGATAGCATTTATATTAATGATAACTTTGCGGTTGATTCTGAAAAATACGGTCGGATCCAACATCTCATCAATTTGATCTAAAGTAAAATCAACTGGATATCGTTTTACATCTTTGGACATCAGTAAAACAATTCCATCCTCTGCTATAAAATGAAGAATATCTTCTGCTTTAATTGATACAATTTGATCACCCATTTTAACCATAAAACGGGTCTTATATTGTTTATTAAAACCATGATATAAGTGACTAAGTTGTTCTAAAAGAGATTTTTGATTAACTAAATTCCATTTTTTAAATTTTTCAACGGCAACTTGTAATTCACTTAACCCAATGGGTTTCAATAAATAATCTATACTATTCACCTTAAAAGCTTGAATAGCATATTCATCAAAAGCGGTTGTAAAAATAACAGGAGTTTCTATGCTGATTTTTGAGAATATTTCAAAACTCAAACCATCTGCCAAATGTATATCCACAAACAATAAATCTGCTTTCAATCCACGCTCAAATTCTGTGATACTTTTCTTTACAGAATCAAAAATGCCAATGATTGCAATTTCAGGATCAATCCGCTTAAGCAAAAGTTCAAGATGTTCAGCAGATAGCATCTCGTCTTCTATAATAATGACTTTCATTTTTGATCTAATAATGGAATTCTTACAATAAACTCATTTGGTGTTTCAATGACTTCAACATTCCTTTCTGTGAAATACTTATATCGCTCCCTAATATTCTGTATCCCAGTTTTTGAACTGATCTCATTCATCGTTCTGAGCTGTAAATTATTACTAACCTGAAGCATATCTAGATGTATGTTTATACTAACAGTTAAGGGAAGCTCAGTAGATACCTCATTATGTTTAATGGTATTTTCTATTAGCATCTGCAGTGACATAGGAGGTAAATACCAACTCAAGTAGTGTTCAGGTATGTTTACATCAAATCGAATATTTTTATCAAACCTAATTTTAAGTAGAAAATTATAGGATTCAATAAAATTAAGTTCAGTCTTCAAGGTAACCAATTCATTATTCCGATTATCCAATAAATATCGGTACACTTTAGAAAGTTGATTGATGAAATCAACCGCTTTATCCTGATCTTTATAAACTAATGAAGAAAGCACACTCATATTATTAAATAAAAAGTGTGGATTCAATTGATTTTTCAAGTTTTGAAGTTGCGCTTGTAAACTTTCACTTTTATATTTTTCAATTTCAACCAGAGATGATTTCCATTGCTTAAAAAATTGTGTACTAATTTCTACAGTTAAAAGTATGATTGAAATTAATACTCCGATTACCAAAGAAGTAATCATAAATGATTCTTTGGTATCTTCGGGTAATGGACATACATATTTATTGAATGCAAGCATGGAAAGGTAAATCACGAAAGCACTAAAAAATATACTTGCAGGCAAATGAAACGCAACTCTTTTAATCGGTTTCAGAACCCAAGGAAATCTAATATTCATCCAATGATCCAATCGCAAATTCCCTTCCCACACTACAATGGTTATTAAAATAGAAATAATAAAATCAAATAATTGATTATGATAAGTCTGACCCCCAATTTTAATAATATCAAGAAGCAGGGAAATAAATATTCCCACAATAATCATGTACAAAAATCTGATTTTATTATCTTTCATGGCACAAATTTAAGTATATTGTCCATGGTTCATCCAACTATTTTTCATACTTTGACTAAAATTGTATTTTATAAACAAAGTTTGGAAAAAAACCAATTTGATAAGCTGTATTAATGGTATTGGTAACTGGATTGTATCGTTGAGCAAATACATTTTTATTATTGGTTACATTTTGAATATCAAATGAAAAAGATTGTGATAATTTAAATCTTTTACTATTCATAGTAATCCCCATTTTGATATCAAATCTAAAAAAATCTGGATTTCGTTCAGAATAGGCTTTTGAATCACCCTGTAATACTTGTTCATGTATTTTTTGAGATGCCTCAAGATCAACAGGTGTAAAATAACGACCACCAGCCTGAGTCAACTTAATACCTATATTAATGACATGTCTTTTGTCTCTTCCTATGTTGAAATCCTTTCCACCTAAAACATTATACACATAGGTTCCGTTGAATGCGGTATTCCGCTCTATCTCGTCACTGCCCTTGTATTTTGATTCATATACTGTTCCAGTTAATAATGCATAATATCCATGACTAAAAAATTTCTCAATCGTTAACTCAGCTCCATAATTCGTTCCGCTTCCTTCATTCACCAAATGGTCCTGATCATTTGGAATAAAACTGGCTCCGGTATTTAACATTGAAAAACTACTTGGCGCTATCGTTACAGGAACATTTGATAACTCTTGATAATACAATTCCGTTTTGATTCTCCAATCCTTTAATGGAAGGACATCATATCCTAATACAAAATGTTGACTTCTTGTAAATTCTAAATCCATATTGGATTGATTAAAACTTCCATCAGATAATCTCGTTCTATAAAAATAAACATCTGTCGGTTGCATTTGGCTATGACCACCATAACCAAAACTCAAAGTTTGTTTTTCTGTCATTTGATATTTTAAACCTACTCTTGGCTCAATAGTAAAAGACCCATTCAATGCTAAATATTGTCCATGAACTCCAATATTTAAAGTAAATTTTTCATTAAATCTATACTTACCTTGAGCATAAGCCTGATGGAGATAGGTTCTATCTTTGAAATCCCAATAATGATTCCATAAGGTATCAGAGATTTTCTCTCTTGCATCTAAATCAAGTTGGATCAGTTCAGATATGAATCCTACTTTCACAAACATT
This sequence comes from Candidatus Defluviibacterium haderslevense, assembly GCA_016712225.1. Taxonomy (NCBI): domain Bacteria; kingdom Pseudomonadati; phylum Bacteroidota; class Saprospiria; order Saprospirales; family Saprospiraceae; genus Candidatus Defluviibacterium; species Candidatus Defluviibacterium haderslevense. Next base: position 5,080,908 of record JADJRL010000003.1, read on the forward strand.
TTTGAATTGATTTTTGAATTGAACGATGAATTTATAGAATAGTGAATTTGACTCGTTTTATTTTCAATATCTCGTTCTACAGATTTAGGTTCTAGCACCACATGATCTTCCAGAAATTCAGATCCATTATAAGTCGCACCAATAACACTATTGAAATAAGATCTTTCATTCAATTTAATAAAATGTTTAACACCCACTAATCCTATGTCGCTCGTAAAATAACTATCCTTGGATGGATTTGCAAATAAATCGGCTTCATCAATTTTATTATGCAAGAAATCAATTTTACTTTTTCCGCCCAAACCAAACAAAGTGAATTTTCCAAATTTGGTTAACCCACCATTAATTTTGAATGAAAGGTCTTGATAAAATGGTGTCGCAGCTGTTCCAATAGGAATTCCAATCGCTTGTGCCACGCCTGTAAATGAATATCGATAAGCGAATAAATAAGAAGAACCTTTCTCTTTATTTATAGGTCCTTCTGTCATAGCTTCTAATCCCGTCAATGCGCCTAATTGTAAGGTATGTTCTCTCTTCTCAGAATTACCAGCTCTAAGTCCCAAATCAAAAACACCCGCATTCGCATTACCATATTCCGATGGAAAAGCAGAGGTAAAAAAATCTGAATTCTTAATCACATTCGTATTGATTGCACTTACTGGACCTCCTGTTGTACCAATTGTTGAAAAGTGATTAGGATTCGGAATATTCAATCCTTCTATCCGCCACAGCACACCGGTTGGAGAGTTACCACGAATGACAATATCATTTCGCGAATCATCCGGTGAACTCACACCTGCAAAATTTGCTGCCAAACGCGAAGGATCTGAACGCCCTCCAGCATATCGATTCACATCCTCAATAGAAAAGGATCGACCACTTACTGACACAAGTTCATTATTCGTTTCATTTTTTTTGCTCGCCGACACGATAACTTCATCTAAGGAATTGACATTCTCTTCTATTCCAATTTCTAGTACAACTTCCTTACCTAAAGTAATTTCTATATTAGACAACACCACTTCATTATACCCAAGATAACTCACTTTTAGGTCAAATCTTCCTACCATCATTCCATCAATTCTGAAATGTCCATTGATATCACTTACAGCACCTTTTTGTGGACTTTGGTTCATTACGATTACATTAGCACCCGTAATTATTGATTGCGATTGTTTATCTATTATGGTCCCTCTAATCGTTTGAGTTGGACTTTGGGCAAATACGCTATTAGATGATATTGTAAATAGCAACAAGATTAAATTTAAATAATAATTTTTCATTTCATTTTTTTTGTTGGCACAAAAGTATTTGAGCTCATAGAAATGAATATCATCAAACCGGATGAGTTGTCAATATTTGGGGTTGAATGGTGAATTGGGAGGATGTTTGGTTTGGTTTGGTTTGGTTTGGTTTGGTTTGGTAACTTGGCTTTAGCCAATCCAAAAAAATACAAGCTTATCCATTTAGAATATATATACAAAATTTTCAATAGCACCACATTTACTTACTTTCGGATGTATAGATCATTTTCTGTAATACAAAAAATTAATTGATTTTCCTCCTAACATAAATATGTTTCGTATTCTTCTTCCCGGTATCACGTTCATCTATTTCAAATTTATGAACAGCTTTTATTAAGGATAACATTTTAGGATGACCATAATTTCTTGGATCGAAGTCGGGTTTCTTTTTGAGCATTAGATTACCTAATTCGCCTAAGAAAGCCCAACCATTCTCATCTGCAAGATCAGACACACTATCCAGAAATAATTTGATGATGCCTTGATCTATTTTGCTCAAGGGTTCATTAACCATTGGGCTATTGTCTTTTGATGTTTTCTTATTGCCATTTTTTATTGGGTTAATAACTTCAGGCTTCAAAATTTCTATATATATGAATTTATCACAAGCTGTAATGAAGGGATTCAAAGTCTTCTTCTCTCCTATTCCTATGACCTTCATACCGGCTTCTCTTAGTCGTGTTGCCAGCCTTGTAAAATCGCTATCACTGGACACAATACAGAATCCATCTACTTTACCGGTATACAATATATCCATGGCATCTATGATCAATGCACTATCAGAAGCGTTCTTACCTGTGGAATAACTATATTGCTGTATGGGCGTGATAGCATTTTCCAACAAGATTTTTTTCCAACCTGCTACAGTTGGTTTAGTCCAGTCTGCATATATACGTTTGAATGTTGGAATACCATATTTAGCTATTTCTTCAAACATTTCCTTCACATTGGCATACGGCACGTTATCAGCATCTATTAATACCGCCAATTTTAAATCATTATTTAATTCCATAATTTACCAACAACTTATTAAGCCATTAAATTCCAATTCCTTAAATGCACAAGCAATTCTCTTATCCAATACAAAGGTAATCCAATAAAATCAACTTTGAGTTTATTACAAAAAGCAACTCCATTCCTGCTTGCTCACAAATTTCCGCAGTGAAAACAAACAATGATAGTCCCGATCTCATACATCAACCAATTCATCCAAACAATATATCTTAAACTAAAGCACCTCACTATTGAATTACAAAAAAGACCCCTTTGAATCATCAAAGGGGTCGTGAAAACGAAACCGATTACTACACACTATTTTTATAAATGTGACACCTTAGTCGAGGAACAGCATCCGTTTATATACTTTATCGCGTCCTGTCTGTATCATATAATAATACATGCCGCTTTTCTGTATTGAAGTTTTATTAATTGGTATTTCGTGATATCCTTTTGAAAAGAATTTTTTGTATTCGTACACAACTTGTCCATTAACATCTATTACACTTAGAATCACTTCTGAATCCGTATTTAATTCAAATGGTATTCTAGTGGACTGTGAATATGGATTTGGTATATTCTGATACAATTTCACTTGTGAATGTGCTGTTTGATTTGAATTCATAGATAAAGCCACAACATTAAATTCATTAGAAGTTGTATAAGCTTCAGCTGGCATCAACACAGGATCAATGGATAGGATTTCAGAAAGGTTCACATTAGATTTTGAAATTAATTTCAATGTCAATTTCCATTGTCCTTTATCTGACATATTACGAACCCAAGACACATTCACTATACCTCTATCCATAAATACCGTACCGATACTTTCATCTCGGACAACACTCTCTTCAGTGCCTAAAACTTGTGACACTCTGGCTAAGGCAGGATTTATATTCAATGCAAACTGCAAACCATCCAATTGCATCCAAGTAGGGATACTTAATTCAATGTTTGTCTCGACACCAGCTTTTAACATGACATCTTCAGTATGAACTAAGGTGTATTGATTTGTACGTGTTTGAGCTTGATTACCTAATCCATTCAATTTATTCGAATCATCAATATCACCCACTTTAATTCCAGTGAAATTGGCCAATACATTATTAATTAATTTCGGCACATAGAATGACTCTGTAAACTCATCAAGGAATGGATTCAACGGATCAATAAATTTATAATCTGTATCTACAAAACGCCATGATTCATTATTTTTAAATCGATCCACTTTACCAAGTATTAACTTCCTGATTTCTACAATATCAGCAGCCGTAACCGATTTAGATTTATTTACATCGGCCGCTATATACTTATATGGATGATCCAATGGTTTAATTCCAAGTATATGTCTTTGAATTTGTACAATGTCATATGTAGTCACACCGTCCAATGGATCAACGTCGTGTTTAGCTTTTACATAATAAGCTCCTCCCAAACTCATATCACGGAAATTGTAAAACCCATTTCCTGCAGTAGAAGTAGTTCCAGCTAATCCGTTATTTAAACTTACATCTATTCCAGCTAGCACATTATTATTGCGTGCTCTGATTAAACCATTGATCACTGCCAGTTTAAAGTTATGAGGACAAATAGTATCCGGATCTAATGCTTGCAATAAAGTAACACATGAATCAATATTGCCTGCTTCATCTTTAAAGTAGACTGTTGCAGGGCCTAAATAATTACCATTTTTAATCGAATCACAACAAATAATTCTTATGGTATCCGTGAAATCATTTTTATTGAATGAAGTCATTATTTTAGCTGAATCCGAACAATTGTCACTGAGTCTGAAAATAAATTCATGTGAGTTATAAACTGCACAACTATCATCTTTAATATTCTTGATTACTTTTCTGCAAGTCACTTCCGGTCCAACAGTATCTATTACTGTAATTTTAATCGTTAAGAAATTCAAATTACAACATGCATCTTGTGCTGTAAATGTCACTGTGGTCGTTCCTGTAGGATAATAACCGGAAGCATCATTCTTATCATTTACTCCATAAGGTGAATCATTGGTAAATACCACTGTAGCTGAATCACACGCATCTGTATAAGCCACTAAATTCACAAAATTATTACAAGCTGTATCAGAAGCAAATAAAGTGGTATCCCGAACGCCTAATATTCTTGGCGACAAAGTATCAAAACGAATAATTAACTGCGTAAAATTAAAGGTCTGCGCAGAACAACTATCGAATACCGTCCAAACCCGGTCAATTTCACAGCGATTTCTTTGCTTACAGAAATTAGAATCTGCAAACGTAATTCTCAATTTGAAACATGTCGCAGCTCCAGTATCCACAGATGGAATTCCTAAACTATCCGTACTTATTGAAGCACATTCTCCTACTGTTACTGGTGTTGTAGGCCAATTAATCTCTAAACTATCTAATGGATCAGGATTATTTATCGTAATAAGTTGAGTACAAGAATTTGAATTACCTGAAGCATCGGTCGCAGTAAATATTCTTGTAATGGTACCTATACCACATACATTCTGATTCCTGATTACGCTATCTGTAACTATTAATCCCGGACAATTATCCGTTGCATTTGGAGTACCAAATTGAGTCAAATCATCGGTATTTACACTACAGTCTACCAAGGTATCATTTGGACAAATAATAGTTGGTGGAATATTTTCAATGACAGTAATCATGGTAATACATGTTGCAGTATTACCACATGCATCGGTTGCAGTAAAGATGACATTGGTCTTACCTACTGGAAACTGTGTAGGTGCATTATTAGTAAACGTAACCCCCGTATTGCAATCGTTGGTTTGAGTTGCATTTCCAACATTTACGGTTGCTCCACAAATTCCAGGATCCGCATTCACAGTTCTATCTGGTGGACACTGAATCGCAGGAGGAGTCTGGTTCTTGGTTATAATGTATTGATTAAACTTAAATACCTGTGATGCACTGCATGCATTTCTTGCGGTCCATGTGCGCTTAATCGTTCTGCATGTACCTCCGTTATCTAGACTATCCACAAAAGTGAATGTAACTAAACCACAGAAGTCTTTCTTCAATGTAGGTCTTCCGGTAATATTCGGATCTAATGTTGGTGTGCAAGTAAGTGATATAAATGTATCTTTTGGCCAATTTATATCTCCTGCTACCAAATTAACATCTCGAGTTATTCTTTGAATTCCTTTCAATGTTGTATCTATTTCAGGTCTGCACCTAACTCTTACAGACCAGTTTCTTTCTACTACATAACACACTTCATTATTATTTCTAAGCGTATCATCCTTATAAGTAAATGTCAATGAATCACAAGCACAAGTGATCGTTGGATATCCATTTAAAGAATCCGGCAAGAAAGGTTTATTACAATCTGTAACCGTAAGGTCAGCTGGCACATGGAGTTTTGGACCATACGGGAATAATACTTTGAGTACTTGATTAAATCTATACTCTTGTCTATTCGCGCCACTACTGCATTCGTTTCCAACGATCCAGGTTCTTTGGATAATCTTACATGTATCACTTTCTTTCTTAACACTGTCTTTGAAAGTTATAGAAACATAACCACAGAAATCTAACAATAACTCAGGTTTGTGATCAACAAATCCAGTATCAATTCTTCCGCCACAATTGTCAACAACAAAACTATCTACAGGCCACTTAATATCTTTTTCTTTGAGATCAAGGGCAAACGTAATTTTTTGTGTTCCTTTGAATGTACCTAAAACATCTGGAGGACAATTGTATGTCGAAGTCCATTTTCTATAGATTACATAACATGTATTTGGTATACCTGTTACCAATGAATCTACATAGGAATGAACAAAGATATTACAAGGGCAATTTACTTTCGGATACCCATTTATAGAATCCGGTAAAAAAGAACGTTTACAATTCTCAGTTAATGTAATGTCACTTGGAACTGTATACTTAACACCCGTTGAAAAAATTACTTTAAGAATTTGTTTAAATGAATAGGATTGAGAACCAACACATTTACTAAACACAGTCCATGTTCTTTCACAATAAGTAATATCACCTACAGGTGGCAAAACACGATCTACATATCGAACATCTACATTACCACCATACTTACAATAATGTGGCGTATTTCCAATAAGTACAGTATCCTTTGATCCTAAACAATTATCTACGACAACGGTATCCTTTGGCCATTGTATATCAGCTTCTTTTAAATCTGTAGTCACTGTAATTCGTTGCTTAAATGTAAATTCTTCTGATGATTCAGGACAATTAAATGTTGCCGTCCAAGTTCTATCAATGGCATAACATGCGTTTGGCACATTTGATACGATCACATCATTTTTTGAGAAACTTACGTCCGTACAATTGCAATTTCCAATTTTTGGAAATGAATTCAAATCGGCTGGTTCCGTAGCGATGGTACAATTTGAAACCGTCAAGTTCACTGGCTTTTCAACACAATTACAGAAATCAACCTTATTATTATCTTGTATTTCAACAAAAGTTTCACAACAAGATTGTTGACCGTTAGTAGCTGTTACACATAATGTTACTACTCTGATTCCTGTACTATCACAATCATAGGTCATCGAATGCACGCTGGTATCTCTTCCCAATGAATAAGTCAAATCATATCCACATGGATGGTAAGATCCTTGATCGAAATCTTTAGCCCATAAAGTCACCATCTCACCGTCGATTTTTCCATCACCATTTAAATCCATTGCTACTAATCCTGCTGCAAGTCCTTTCAAGCAATAAGCTATTGGAGCTTTAATATTTACGATCTCGAACTGCCTTTCACAAACTTCCTTGTTGCCACACAAATCTTCAAATACATATTTTATTTTATGTTTACCTAGAGGATACACTCTAGATGCATCAATGGTATCACCTATACCAAGTGCACTATAATCTTCAATACCATTGGAATATAAATCTACATGGTATTCCCACCGCAATTCAGCTCCAGGTGTACAATCATCTTCACCCGTGGCAATTAATTTTACAAATCCACCTAAACAAGATGTATCAATGATATCAAATCGTTTATCCTCACAACCAGAAGTAAATGTTGGTTTGATCTTATTGCTGATCTTAATAATTTGATCACGTTCATAAATAATAGGAGCTCCGGTAATGTCGTAGAATCGACACCAATTGATCACTTTCCATTTTCTAATTATTTTGTAACATGCATCAGATCCATTGATAAATCTAAATAAATGGTCTTCATAATTAATACCAACCAAATCACATATATCTTCAGTGATAATTGGAAATCCCTTACCATATGGTAAAGACCCCGGTGTTAAAGCACCAGCTGCACAGGTTGTTGTATCAAAGTCACCTGGCCATCTAATATTTCCCTCTACAAATGGCTGATCATTAATAATGGTAATCCTTTGAACGCACACATCGCTTCCAAAACTATTTCCCGCAATAAAGATTCGATCTATGTAACCTTCACGGCATTGATTAATATGTACTTCTTTAATTTCCTGAAATGTAACATTGCAATTATCAGAAACAGTAGGCGTACCAAATACATCCAATTTACTTGTATCTAAATGATATTCACAATTTATAGTTACATCATGCGGACAATAAATACTTGGTATGGTTTTGTCTTGTACTTCTACGGTCACCATACAAGTATTTGAATTTCCATCATGATCCGTTACCCTAAACATTACGGTTACGAATTTCCCTATATCTGCACAACAGAATCCAACTGAATCTGCAAACACATTTGGATTCAATTGACAAGGAACCCCATCATCCATTCTTCTTACTTGCATAGATTTAATATGACAGTCATCATAACTTCCATCATCAAAACTAGTAGCCGGAACTGATGCTAAGCCAAATCGATCTAAAGAAACTACGGTCTCTCTATCACATTGAACTACTGGTGGTGTAAGATCTTGTACTAATACTTCAAAAGTACAACTATCCACATTATGGCATCGATCGTATGCTCTGAATTTTAAGATATCCAGTCCTGCTGGTAATACAACATAACCACCTTTGAAGTCTTTAATAAATCCACCCGGATAAACTAAATCAACTGTAACATCATTTACGCAGCTATCAAAAGTTATTGGAGCTGGTATCCAAACATTAGCTGCACATACATAACCGCCACCTGTTGTAACTGTTAAATTATATGGACATATTATAGTTGGTGCAGTGGTGTCTACAATTTCTATGAGTTGATTGTAAACTATTTGATCAAATGTGGTACAATACCAAATAATAAACTTCCAGTTTCTTAAAATTTTTCTGGTGCAGTTCTTGCCATTTGGCAATTCAATGTCTTCATAACTTGCAAAATAATCACAATATTTACTATCCTTATTTGGCCAAATAGGTGCACCATGATAAAGTGGATAACCTGATACAGATGGTAATGGACGACCTAAAGAATCTGATGCAAAACCATTACATATTAAAGGATTATTTGTCAATAGACTTAATGTATCCGGAAAAACTATAGAATCCAATACAATTCTCTTAAGGAAGATCTTCATGGTACATGTATCGGAAATATTTCCATAGTTGTCTTTTGCAACATATTTTCTATTTACAATTTTAGAATAACTAGGATTGCATCTGGTATCTTCAATTGTTTCATCTACGAGTATTTTAACAGGATTCAAATCACAATTATCACGAACCAATGGTCCTAAATACGATTGCATACGTGTGCAATCAATGGTATCATTTAAGCATTCAATTGTTGGTTTAATTTTATCTTCAACTACTATGGTTGACCAACAGCTATTACCATTACAAACATTTAATACTTTTGCTACCAATGTCTTACCAAGGTGTTCATGAGTTAATAATGCATTGGGCACTATGGAGCCATCTTTGTTGATGATCATGACTGCATAAGAATTGTAATCATATGGTCCACCTTGTAATAATTTCTGAGGTGTTATCTGTGCTTGACATGTATTGTTTAATGATACTTGCAATTCTCCAATACAAGAAACAGATCCAATCTGATCTCCAATGGTAACAGGGATATCAATAGGCTCAAGACATAAGTCAGGATTGGATTCTTGAATTCGTACAATGTGCGTTGTTCCAACACCAGCAGTCCACATGATGGCTGTTGCTCTTGAAGTTGTAGATGATGTAAATACACCACCTGATGATAATGACCAGTTATAAGTGCTTCCTTCTCTGTAGGCAACTGCATATCTAACTGTAGATCCTATACAAACATTATTTTGACTTTCTGTAACTGATGAAGTTTCATATCGACATCTTACATTTCCCAAACTTACTTTATCTCCGAATTGATTTTCAATGACTATTGAGAATCCAATATCATCTACATGAATACCAGTAAATCCATAAGTCGAAAGAACACCATTGGTTGCCATTAATGGAAGAATAAATCCTGCAGGACCTGTTATAAATGGTGTAGGTGCAGCAGGTGGTGCCGGACTTGGTACATTATACAATCCAGTTACAGATCTTATAAACCATAATTCACCAGCTCTTGATTCAAGTGTAAAAAACGTTGAAAACTGTCCATTATCCGGTGTTGTTGCATTATTGAGACAAACGCATTCTTCGTTGACCAATTCCAACAAGAAGACACCAGATGGATCTGCATCATCTTCATCACCAGGAATACTTCCATCATCTGGAACTGCGCTACCTGAACCATCGCTATCTGTAAAAATATCTCCACCTCCGTCATTGTTGATTACATCATCCGGTGTTGAATCTTCATCCGGCTCATTAAAATCATTAACTGCTGAAAATATTTCGGCTCTATTAACTATAGGTCCCGGATTGCGATCTATATTTATTTTTAAAATAATCTTTACTTGAACTTTTTCACCTGCTTTCAGACCACCTTGAGGTAATCGTCCATTTTTCTCATTTAATACAATAAAATATTTGTTCGGATCTGGATTAATTGGTGACAAACTCCATTCAGGACTTATCATTGTTGTACCACTTGGCAAATAATCTACAATCGTAATTTCTTTAGCAGTTACCGATCCTTGATTTGCTATTGTGATAGTCCAAGGAACTTCTTGTCCTCGTTGAACAGTACGAACATCTACATCCTTAATTAAAGCCAAATCAAAATTACCAGGATTGGTTTCAACTTTATCATGATCATCTTCATCATTAATGCCATGATCATTTATCGGATGCCCACTTGCGTATTTATCATTGATTGCATCCTGATCCGGAGTTGAATCATAATCAATTAAATCATTTCCTCTGCTATCTCTTGCGTAAACAATTTCACTTGTATTGAAAAAAGAATTCTCAGTTCTTTTACTTTTTATTACAAGTTGAATTCCTACACTTTTCGTTTCTGTTGGATTAATTTCTTCATTAATTACAAAACCTACTTTGTTAGTACCCAAAACAACCCATCCTGGATTTAACTCAGGTTTAAATATAAAATTAGTATCAATGTAATCTACTATTTGAGTTTGGAATGAAGAAACAGTTCCCTGATTGATTACATCAATATTAAATTCAACAATGTCATTACTTTTAAATAATAATTTAGGATTAACTACACGCTTGGTTAATGCTAAATCAAACACATCAACTGTTGCAATATCTGCATCATCCTCATCGATATTACCGTGATCTGATATTAAATCATCAGTAATTGAAAACAGCTCTCCACCTTTATCATTAACTGGATTTTTGTCCGGATTACTATCGAAATCAAATGCACTTAATACGATGCCATTAATATCTTCAAAACCAGTAATTTCTGCTACATTATTTAAACTTGCAAAATCAACTCCAGTTCCAGCATCCAAGCTAAGAATTAACTTTACTTGTTCATTTGGATTCAATACGTTCTTTAAATTAAATAGTGCATTTCCATTTTCCATGGTCCAACCCAGATTTACTGCGCTTGGACTCAAGCTAAAACCTTTAGGTAGGTAGTCGATTGCATTTATATTCTTAAGTGCCGTATTTCCTTGATTGAAAACTTCGATTTCAAAACTAACTGAACCCAAATACTTCAACACGCTTCCTGGAACAAGTCTTTTACGCAATGCTAAATCTGCAATTTTGACTGTTTCCGGATCTGCATCATCTTCATCTAAAATTCCATTGCCATCTAAAACATTATCTGTTAAAGTTCCCACAACACCACCTGGATCGTTGGTAGCATTATCATCAGGATTGGAATCTACATCTACATTAGACATATCTTTACCAACTGAGTTTTGAGCTGTTACAACTTCTGTCCTATTGGTAATATTTGTTGAATTTGCTGATTCTTTTATTCTAAGTATAATATTTTTTTCAACACACTGACCTGGATTAATTTGAGCATTAATCGTATTTAACAATTTACCATTTTGCAATATCCAACCGTTGTTATCAAATGAACTTAGCTCCATTCCTGCTGGAACATAATCGATTAAAACTACATTCGATGCAACTATATTTCCTTGATTACATAGCGTTATTTTAAATGTAACATCTTCATTTATTTTAACAGGAGTAACTTTGGCAGTTGTTAATATTAATGCTAAATCAAATACATCAACTGAAGCCGGATCCTGATCATCTTCATCAATAATTCCATCCCCATCAATCATGTTATCAGTAGCTGATCCTAATACCCCACCCTTGTCATTTATAGGATCTGCATCTGGGGTAGAATCCCAGTCACTGATTTCAATTTTACTAATATCTTTTAATTGACCAATCTCCGCAACATTTACTAGTTCACTATATTGACTGGAAATAACTTTCAATTTAATGGAAATAATTCTAGTTGCACCTACTTCCAAAACTCTGGTATCTGTAAATTTAGCTATGCTTCCAGTTATAGTCCATCCCGGGTTTTCACTTGCAACAAATTCAAATCCACTTGGAATATAATCCAATAAATCAAAACATCCAATTGGGGTATTGCCTTGGTTAAAAACTGATAATTCAAAAGTTACCAACTCACCCAATTTAACTGGATTAATTTGTGTCGTTTTATTTATTAATGCAATATCCGCAATTTGTACTGCTTCTCTATCAAAATCATCTTCATCGCTAACACCATCGCCATCAAAACTATTGTCATATAAAGTTCCAATTTCAGATCCCGGATCATTGTTTGGATTTTGATCAGGTTTTGAATCGCGATCCATTAATACTTGACCCGTTGCATCTTTAAATACTACTATTTCAGCAGCATTGATTAAATTATTAGCCACTGCATTTTGAGAAACTTCTAAAACTATAGAAACCGTACGAATTTCTCCTTGATTTAAATCGTTCGAATTAATATGGCTAGCTACATTACCACTAATAGTCCAATCCGGATTTTTAGCTTGATTAAAAATAAAACCTGCAGGAATATAATCCACTATTTCATAATAAGGTATAACAGTATTACCTTGATTATTTACTAAAATATCAAATATAACATCATCTCCACGTTTTACTGTTCCGCCACTCGACAAGACTTTGATCAAAGCTAAATCATTTACAAATATCGCTTCTCTATCATGATCATCTTCATCATCAATTCCATTTCCGGTAAATTGATTATCACTTAGTGTATTTGGCACTCCTCCTTTATCATTATTTGGATCCTGATCCGGTGTAGAATCTACATCTTTCAAATCAACACCTTTTGCATCTTTTATGGATGATATCTCCGCGGTATTAATGATACTATTAATGGCACGGTCATCAATCAATCTTAATTTCAAAATTACTTTTTGTAATTCACCTTCGTTGATAAGGGATGTATTAGTAAATATTGCATTATTACCAGATAATTTCCATTCAGGATTCAATCCTTGATCAAAAGCTAATTGTACAGGAATATAATCTGTGATCTCATATTGATCAATTAATACAGTACCTTGATTCAATACATCTATTTCAAATTCAATGACATCATTCAGCTTTAATGAACCTAAAGAATTAATTTTCTTGATTAAAGCAAGGTCAATGATATCCACTTCAGGGGTTACTTCTCCAGAATCCACATATGGTCGTAAACCCATATCAAAGTAAAAATAATTCTGTCCTGAATTTCCAGTTTTTATTTTGGTTACCGGTAATCCTTTAAACAATGGACATATTCCACCATCATTTAATGCCAAGTCACTGTCTACCAATTCGCCATTAAAACCTATTCCAGCATTTGCTAAAGCAACAACCAGAGTATCTTGACCTATAATCAAATATTTCTTTGTTGCATCAAATCGATGATCATCTATGACCACATAATATTCTGAATTGTATGCCAAGCCATCCATGATACCGTCTGCATTTAAATCTACATTGGTTTCATTGAATAAATATTGACCATTTTGATTGGTGACAAAAGAAGAAACCTTTTGACATGATGCATTATATAAAGAAATTTTTAAACCTGCTATTCCTTTCTCATTAGGATCTTGAATCCCGTTATCATTCTTATCCAACCATACAAAATTTCCAATCTCAATTGGAGCTGGACCATTTAATATTTTAATATCGCCCAAACCTGAGGCTTTGCCAAATGAACTGCTTGCTTTATTATATAATTGTATAGCTGCTGACTTTTTCCCATTTAGAACGCTATACCGATGCATACCGGCTGCAAATGATTCATACAATGGATCAAAAACTGTTGAAATAACTTCATTCGAATTAGCTAAATAAGCGATACTTCCCAAAGCTATTTCAGGATGCAAGGATGGCCCAACGATCCAATAATCATCTCCAAAAAACTCTCCGCCACCATGGCCTTCTAAATGTCCTATTCCGTTACCAGCTCTGCCATTAACATAACCACCGTTTTCAAGATGCCAACCTGTAGCATCTTTAAATGCCATGAGCACATCACCATTTTGATTGGTTACTGGATATGTACTTTCACAATACGCATGACCTTTGCGATCTGCAATTCCTAAAATCATTTCACCATCTTTGGTAAAATCAATATCCGTCAACCATTGAGATACCACCTTACTACCACCTTGTGGATTAGGCCAATAACTTTTTGCAAAATCAGTACTTAATATAATATTAAATGTTCTTGCTATAGTGTTGTACTCATATACATGAAAGAAGAAGTCGGTTTTAGATTTAGATTGTTCCGCGGTACATGTCACTCCTATATATAAGTGACCGTTATAATACTTCAAACCACCAACAGCATAATCTCCATTATTACATCCTGGATCAGGAATTTTTATTTCTATAATATTGGCACTACTGGGATTGATAGTAGGTATAATGACGATGGATTTAGTATATAAATTAGTTACAAACAGATATTGATCATCATTTGAAATTTCCAAATTTCCCAAACCTACTTTACCCACTAAATCACCGTATTTGCAATCTGAAGATGACAATCCGGCAGTGCTTCCTGTATTGATACCAAATGAAGATAAGTTAATAAATGGTGTAGTAACTCTAGTATCCATATTGGTTACATAAATACCACCAGTACCTTCGGTTCCTAATACTGCATTCTGTTTGATGAAAGCAGATGAATATAATAATTTCTGAGTCCTGTTCCATGCTAGTCCCCACACTGAACCCGTTAAGCTTTTCATGACTATTTTTGAAATAGCACTCTCACTGGTAAAGTTTCTGTTGACTTCTACAATGGTTTCCAAATTCCCATTTTCACTTAGTGTAGATCCACCTACAAAACAGGTAACTGCAAGTTTGATATTATTTGGGCTATAATAATTTCCTGGTTGAAACAATGCAAATGTAACATTACATGCAGGGGCTTGAACCATTTGTAGGTCTCCCTTATTTGATGTACCGGTTATAGAATATTCATAGAATAATGGTTTTTGAAATTCTATACGATAAGAAGATTGATCAGTTAAACCATTCAAAGAATAATTTCCATTTAAATCAGTAATTGCATTAGCCGCCAGTGAACCGTTTACGTCATACGCATACACAGGTACGAACGCAATACCTTTTTCACCGATGTCATAGATACCGTTATAAGTCTGATCCAGGAATACTTGTCCTTGAATTTTTCCTGATGTTAATATGCACTGGGCATTTAACGATAGATTAAAAAATCCAATAAAAAGTACAAGGTTCAACATTAACCCAAATCGTAAAATTTGAGAAATGGAACTAGGTCTTTGACCTAAAATAAACATTAAGTTAGTGTGTGGGTAACGTAGTTCGCTCATTGTATGAGTTTATTTGGTTAAAATCGTTTTAAAATTCTTTCTGGCACAATGGCCAAAACGAACTAACTACGTTTTGAACTACGCGAAATTTGCTAAATTTGGGAGAAGATGATTAGATCTTCGGTGCAAACATACCACAATATTTCAAATATACAAAAAAAATATATGAAAATTTTTATATATGTTTTTTATTCAAATGAAAAAGCCGGTAAAAAACCGGCTTTTTCATATAATAATTTAATTTAATATATTGATCCTTAATCTTTTATCATGAATTTATGCACTGATGACCCAAAACGACTTTCAACCTTATATATAAATACTCCAGTCTGATTGATGTCAGTTTTTTGTATTTCTATATGATTAGAACCTGCATTTATGGATATTTCCCGTTTTGAAATCACTTTTCCAGTAACGTCAATGATACTTAAAGTGATAATTCCAGCTTGTGAAATTTCTATAGGTATTAAGGTACTTGCTGAAAATGGATTTGGAATATTTTGTCCTACTTCAAATCGATCTGTATTTTGGTATAGACTCTGTGAATTTAATCTCAAGTTCGCAATCTCACCATTAGATAGATACATTTGAGGTAAAATCTTAGATGGATTGATACTTAACAAGTCCGTTAACGAATGTTTGGTTTCAATATAAAATAAAATCGCATTTGCTTCCATGTGAACGCTGTGATTACTGATCCAACTCAAATTAATGGTTTGACCATCCACATGGTAGTCTCCATCCTGAATTTCTATTCCTCCTGAAATCAAATTCACTTGATTACCAGATATCGATTGTGATGTTACAGCCAATTGAAATCCATCAAAACTAACTTGACTATTAGTCATGATAGGTATTCTTGTCATTCCAGATTTGAGCAATTCGGATTTACCATATACCAAATCTATATTTGAATTGAATCTTGTTACTGCTTCATTTTTATAACCTATTTTAGCAGATTGATCCACATCCCCTATTTTTACACCTATGAAATTGATGATATTTTGGTTTTCAACGATATCCGCTCTAAACATCTTTTCCTGAAAATCCCAAGGACGGCTTGGATCTTTAAATACATAATGCTTCGGAACAAATCTCCAAACACTGTTTCCAGGAAAAACATTGGTTATTCCCAAAATCAATTTTCTTAGATCAGTAATATCTCTTGCTGTAACCGATTTAGAATTGTTTACATCTGCAGCAATCAATTTGTAAGGTGACGTCAAATAACGTTGACCTAGAATATGTTTCTGAATTTGTAAAATATCATAAGTGGTCACCCCATTTAATATTACATCTTCTTTTGATGGTGCTATATAACTTCCATTCGGTAATAATAGATTTACAAATGCGTAGGCTCCCTGAACATTGGTCATTGTTGAATCCTTTCTAACGAGATCCCCGTTGATTACGTTCAATGCTACATCTCCAATGTTCTTAGAATCTTCACGGCTAATATTTCCAGAGAGATTGAGCGCACTATGCGGACATACATTATTGTTGTCTTGAATGATAATTGCAGCTTCACAATAATCCTGATTTCCTGCCTCATCTGTTACATAGATTCTGACAGTCTTCACTATGGATTGTTGGCCCAACAAACTATCACAATTATATAGTATGCTCTTTATTGCAGTGTCTGAGGTAAATGAATATTTTAATTTATCCGGTTGAGTACAATTGTCAAAACTATTCAAATTCAAATCCTTCGCCCAAACAGATACTACACCATTTAACGGCATGACTACTGTGGTGATCCCATTCAAACAATATGGTGTTGGTTTCTTACAATCTCTTAGTACAAAAACCTGATCGCACTCACTGTAATTTCCACATTGATCTTGAAGTATCCATCTTATTCGATGCGTACCAAAAGGTAAAACACCCTTAGCTATTTTTCCAGCTACCAATAAAGAATCATACGTTCCATTATTGTTAATATCCAATCTGTATTTCCAGATCAAATCTTTGTCTAAAGTGCAATCGTCTTCTCCTTGTGCTTCAATATTAAATGCAGCGTAACACAATTTGGTTTTGCTGTCATAATAAGAAGCATAATCGCATACATCTAATGGATTACATGACAAAATAGTAGGTGGTTCTGAATTTTTAATGTAAATCAACTGGGTGTATTTCCAGATTCCAAATTCGGGATTCGCTTTATATTGACACCAATCCACCACAGTCCATGTTCTTAATATTTTATAACACACACTATCTACCTGAGTTAATCGCAAGTCATCAAAATTAGCAGCAACCTGAGCACAGTTCACATTTTTAAAAATAGGCGCCCCGGTAATACTTGGTGCTGTCTCTGCTTTGCGGCAAGTATATATTACGGTATCCCTTGGCCATTTAATGTCTGTTCCATCAAAGGTCATAAATGGTCTTGGATTCCAAACATAAATGGTTTGATAGGCTATAGTTTGTAATCCTTGTTTATCAGTTGCAGTAAATTTACGAATGATCTCACCCTGATTGCATTTCAATCGGTATTCGACTTCTTCAGTTACTGTGACAAAACAATTATCGTAAGCATAGCCATCCAATCCTGCAATATAATTTGGAGCACTGTAATAGTAATCCTTTATAACGATTGGTTTACGATCACTTTCTTTATATCTGATTTGTCCAAAAGCATTTAAATCACTTCTATCAAATTCACACGATATGGTAACATCTGTCGGAGCTATGATGACAGGTGATTCTTTTTCTTGTACAGATACTTCAACCATACAAGTATTTCTATTTCTAAATTTATCGATTACTTCAAAGGCTACTAAAACGGTATTGCCAATATCTAAACAACAAAATTCTACATAAGGACCAAATAAATCTGTGTGATTATTGCATGGATCTGACATCCTTCTAACCTTGAATGAATCAATTTCGCAATTGTCAATAGATCCATCATCAAAAGTCGCAGCAAATGCTTTTGCAGTTCCATCTGTTGTGAGTGTAACTACTGTCTTTTGATCACAAATTGCTAATGGCGGTAGATTATCCCTAATCCCTGCTTCAGTCTGACAAGTATCTGCATTACCACATGCATCGGTTACTATATAAATTAACCACAAACGACCAGCAGGTGCACCAACTAAATAAAAACTACTATCTACTTGATTGTACCATATATAATCTTTAGTCAATGGAGGTTCAAAACCAGGTGCAGTTTCAGCTAATTTCACAAAAACATCATAAGTCCAGCTGCCACAATCTTGTACAGAATCCGGAGCAGGCAATTTTATTGTAGCCGCACAGGTATAAGATACCATTCCCACCGTAAAATCTCTAGGACATCTAAAAACAGGTGCACGATCATCTATGACCTTAATGAATTGATTGTATTCTGTTAATTTTCCGGTACACCAATTTAAAATGATCCATCGTCTTAATATTTTATATGAACTTTCACATACAAAAATTTTCAGATCAGAATACGTAGCATTTAAAGTTGAGCAACCATTGGGTACTGGATGACCAGTAAACTCTGGCGATGGATTCCCATTTGGCAATCGTGGAAACGTATCATCGCAATGCAAATAAGGTAAATCAATATTATCGTAATGATGTGGATATACAATATCTGCTTCTGTTGGTTCCAATACGCAAATGGTATCGTTGCATCGGGATATATTACCGGCTTCATCCATAGCAGTCCATGATCTATAAATTTTACGAATAAAATCTGATGAACAATCTTTGGATTCGATAATATCTTCATAAGATAACATGGCTGAACCACACGCATCCCAGTTGTATACGATATACTTTCTTGCTATAGTGGAATGTGCAATTATCAATGGACTATAGTAGGTTGGAATTGGAAACCCTATATTATCCGGATCCAAGAGAGAAGCACACCTTACTGTATCATTAGAGCATAATAATTTAGGAGCTAGTTTATCCTCAATTTTTATTTTACCCCAACAAGAATTTTTTGAAGCGATGTGCCATATTTTGAAATCATAGGTTTTATTGATATCCGTATGATCAAAATCGAGATCTGGTTGCACCACTCCACGATATGATACCTCAATATAGTAATCTGCTTCAACACCTACCATATCCTCTAATACCATTTCTGCAGTGACTGTTGCATAACAATTAGAATCTAGGGTAATCTGAATCAAATCATTACATGCCAGTGTAGGCATAAATGATCTCTGTCCTAAAATTGGCCTAGCGCTTATAACTGAAACAGTTAAACTCATCAGGAATATTCCTAATAAAGTTGGCCATTGCTTTTGAATTGAAGTTTTAAATCGGTTCATGAATGTATGTTTACGAATTGGAATAAATGTTATGACTATCTTTTAGTCCAGTTCCTACAATCAAAATATATACCAATTTTTTATAATTTATTAATTTTAGTAATATGTTTTGTTCAAAATATTACTTATATATAACTGATAATAAGCTAATTATAAGTTATATAAATAAATATATAAACCTCAAATAATATTATGAAAAAACACTATATTTACTTGAAACACCTCATGATGAGACCTTAGAATGATCTTGAAGTTCGATAACATTTCTAACCTATCATCGATTACCATTCAAGCCTGACGATTGATGCCAACGACCGTAAACAGATTACCATCCAAACCGATTACCATTCAAACCGATCACAGATTACCGATTACCATTCAAACCGATCACAGATTACCGATTACCGATTACAAATCAAACCGATTACCATCCAAACCGATCACCGATTACCTTACTACATGATGACTGATGCCTTACGACTGGTGCCTTTTTTTTAAATAAATAACCTAAACAATAAATACAATCCCCCACTCAAAATAATAGTGGCAGGAAGCGTCAATACCCATGCTAACACGATACTTTTTACCGTTCCGGATTGCAAATTCTTAATACCTTTAGAGGCAACCATTGCTCCAGCTACTCCTGAGGATAGCACGTGTGTTGTTGATACAGGCAAACCGAGCTGGGATGCTAGACCTATAGTACTGGAAGCGATCAGTTCCGCGGTAGCTCCTTCAGCAAAGGTCATATGCCGTTTTCCAATCTTTTCTCCAATAGTTACCACTATACGCTTCCATCCGATCATCGTCCCTATACCTAATGCTATGGAAATGAGTACAATAACCCAACTTGGCACATGTTGGGTGTTATTTTTAAGCATTGAAATTCCTTTTTTAATTAATTTCTTACTTTCGCTATTGTGGATCAAGTTGGGTTCTTTGATTAAAACATCCAATTCTTTAGCTACAATACCCATTTGCTTTCTAACACTCATTACTCGTTTTGGATCTTTAATATCCATGTCGTTGATGTAATTTGCAAAACTATTTATATCCGCAGCTCGATTACATAGCACACGCTCCATTTCATAATTATGCGCTGATTCATAATTCAAGGCCTCTTCTATTTTAAACAATTGTGAGGAACACGCTGCTTTATTAAAATCCGGTGCCAGCGCATATTGTAAGGGCATAAAAGCGATTAAAACGATAAGCATCAGGCCTACCCCTTTTTGTCCATCATTAGAGCCATGAAAAAAACTCACCAATGTGCATGTTGTAATTAACAAAGCTCGTATCCAAAATGGTGGTCGTGTATCCAATTCCGGCTCTTTAAAAATAGCTTTATCCTTTATAATTCGCTTCAAAATAAACATGAGCACAATGGCCATCGAAAATCCAAACAATGGCGAAATCAATAATGAATTTCCAATTTTTATAGCCTCACCCCAATTGACGCCCACCTTATCGGTATTTCCAGGTAATAATGAAAATACAATCCCCGCTCCAAGTAAGGAACCAATCAAGGTATGTGAACTCGAACAAGGAATTCCAAAATACCAGGTTCCTAAATTCCACAATATGGCACCAACCAGAACAGCCATGATCATGGCTATGGCCTCATTCATATTGCGATTTAAGACCGTTTCTAGGGGTAAAATGGAGGCTATCTTGGTTGCTACAGCCATCCCAAAGAAATAGGAACTCAACATGACCCCTAGGAAGTTCATAAACCCCGACCAAATAACAGCATACACTGGTTTCAATGACTTCGTATAAATGACCGTCGCTACAGCATTAGCCGTATCATGAAATCCATTGACAAACTCGAAGGCTAACACAGCAAATACGCAGAGAACACACATGATCGCTATAATCCCGGTCAATTCAAACTCAATTCCAAACATACATTCAATTTAATAACAAAGAAGGTGAAAAATTGGCTAATTCTAAACAATTCAAACCCAAATACTCAAAATATTTTTTTTACCCATACTAGCTTAAAATTATAGCCTGTTAATCTTTCTCTAATTCAAAGTATAAAATCATCATTAGACAGTCCGGAATGTTTACCTTGCATTAAAGTTATAACTCATGGTTCGAATATTGAAGTTTATATTTAAACTCATCCTGTTTATCTTTTTAATTATTTTAAAAGAAGGGTTTTTCGATACGCTTAAATTGCCGCCGGCTTTTTATACACCAATAGGAAGATCTTTATTTCATTTTATTATTTTTTGGCTCATTGTCAATATTACCATCCGTTTTGCACAATTCATTTATCGCAAACGTAAAAAATTAGGGCATCGCTATTCTGATAATGTCATCATTGGTTTACAAAATATTTATTATTTGCTAACTGGTACTGGATTCATTGTCATGATTCTAGGATTTTTTGGTATTGAATTTTCTAAACTGTTAACTTCGCTTTCCATCATTGCAGCATCTATTGCAATTATTTCTAAGGAACTTGTGAATGATGTATTATGCGGAATTTTCTTTTCTTTCTCAAAAGAAGTAGCTATCGGAGATTATGTAAGAATTGGAGATTTTAAAGGTCGGGTCGTTGATATTAATATTTATAAAATCGTTTTACACAACGATGATGATGATATCATTTATTTTTCAAATTCAAAAGCGTATTTCTCAGATATAGTCAATTACACACAGAAAAAAATTCGCAAGTATGTTGTCGAATTTGCTGTTCACAACCAATTCGATATTCCAATTAAAGACCTCGAAGATATTTTGAATAACAACTTAAATAAATATTCGGAATACATAGATTTTGGAAATGAAACGTTAAAAATTATTGGTATTGCAAAAGATGAAATCAAATATAAAATTCACTTCAAACTCAATCAAGTCAATCCAAAAATAGCAGAAGATATCAAATCTAAAATCATGGAAGATATCATTTCAAAAGTACACAACAGTAAATAAGTATTTCCATATTATAATGGACTACAAATTACTTTTCTTCCGTCTTCTATATTGCGAATAATTCACTAAAAACACACCAATAAAAGTTAAAACGGCTCCGATAATTAATTGGAAGGAGACCTTTTCCCGAAGAAACAAAACACCCAAAAATATTGCAATTATAGGATTAATGTAGCTTTGTATACTGACCAATGTAGCCGGTAAATGTTTCAATGCATAAATGTAACAACTGAACGCAACAATCGATCCTAGCCCGATCAAATAGACCCAAATAATAAGCATATTCGTGGTAACATGAAAATCATTAGGAACACCAACAAATAGTGCAATAATGGCTAGGGGTATGCCCCCAAAAAACATTTGAAAACCAGCTGCTAATAGTGGTGAGTATTCGAAATGTCTTGTTTTGCTGATGACAGATCCAAATCCCCAAGCTACTACAGATATCAGTGTAAATATAAATCCCAATACTGTGGAATCGTGATTTGGAGCAGGAGCCAATTTATCAAAACATATCATGACTACACCTCCAAATCCTGTTATGATTCCAAGCCAACCTATCCTATTCAGTTGTTCATCCGGTTTTAGGTATATAGTCAGTAATGCTATAATAACTGGTGACACTGCAGCCAATATCGCTGATACACCACTATCTATATATGCCAGCCCATAGGTTCCAATACCATTCCCCAAGGTAATCATAAACAAAGCCATCATCCCTTGAAATAACAAATACCTGGTATCAGGCCATGGATGTTTTTTAATTATAAAAAGATACATGAGTAACAATCCACCGGAAATTAACTGTCGGGTTGAAGTAAACAGAAATACAGGAATTTGAGTGACACCCAATTTATTGACTAAATACGTTGTACCCCATATCAGACAGGTGAGCATTAAAGCTATATAGGGTTTAGATAAGCGATCCATCATCTATTGTTCAGGAGCTAATTTTACTTTTAGTCCATCTATTGTTGCGTTCAATTTAATTTGACACCCCAAGCGACTGTTGTCTTCCACATAAAATAGCTGATCCAACATAGCTATTTCATCATTTGATGGTGGTGGTAATTCTGTTGATGAAAGTACATACACCTGACAGGATCCACACATGGCCATTCCACCGCATATTCCGGCTACCGGAAGTTCGCTGGCTTTGCACAATTCCATTAAATTGAGACCCATGTCTGCAGGAATAACTAATTCATGAGATACATCTTCTCTATCTATGATCGTAATGGTAATATCTTCCATGTTTTGGTATTATTCGATACCACTAATTCCGGTTACAGTGGTGTATTTGAAACCTGGTTTTTTGCCCGAGTGAATGATTCTATAGGCAGATTGAACCATTAATGTCGCCTCATGAAAACCACACAAGATGAGTTTTAGTTTACCTTCATAGGTATTAATATCACCTATAGCATAAATACCCTCTACATTTGTTGAGTAATCTAAGGTGTTTACGACTATGGCATTCTTGTCTAAATTCAAACCCCAATCTGCAATGGGTCCTAATTTTGGTGTGAGACCAAATAATGGAATAAAATAATCGGTATTTAATATAAGTGGTTCTTGATTCGTCCTTTGAATTTCTACCGATTCCAATTTATGTTCACCTTTTAAACCGGTAACTTCAGCTTCCGTAATCAATCGAATCTTCCCACTCTCAACTAACTCACCAACTTTAGAAACAGATTCTGGTGCTCCTCTAAATTCCGTGCGTCGGTGAATCATCACAACCTCCTGAGCAATGTCAGATAAATATATGGACCAATCCAGGGCAGAATCTCCTCCACCGGCAATAACTATCCTTTTATTTCTGAATTTTTCAGGGTCTTTAATTATATAATCAACGCCCTTATCTTCAAAATCAACAATGTTAACTATCGTTGGCTTCCTGGGTTCAAAACATCCCAATCCACCTGCTATGGCTACTACCGGAGCTTCAATAATGGTATTCTTATTGGTCTTCATTTCAAAATGACCTG
The DNA here is from genome assembly GCA_016712225.1 of Candidatus Defluviibacterium haderslevense. Classification (NCBI taxonomy): domain Bacteria; kingdom Pseudomonadati; phylum Bacteroidota; class Saprospiria; order Saprospirales; family Saprospiraceae; genus Candidatus Defluviibacterium; species Candidatus Defluviibacterium haderslevense. The sequence continues at coordinate 5,105,554 of JADJRL010000003.1, forward strand.
ATGGTAGTTTTGTTATTTGTTCTGCCCGTTCTCCTAAAGTAAAACTCGGTTTAAACGGTTCAATTTGTTTCATCAGGTTAGCTGCCAATTCTTCAGCTAAAATACTAGGATAACCGGGTATGTCGTATATAGGTTTTTTTGGATAAATTTCTGATAATTGACCTCCAATGGTGGGTAATGCATCTACAAGATGACATTGTAGTTTCAATAATCCGGCTTCAAATACGGTAAACAATCCACACGGACCCGCACCTATGATTAGTATATCAGTTTTAAATCGTTCCATTTCAATGCGGCGGCAAAGGTAGGAAATAGTACCATCTCGAATTCAATAAATTCAACTCAAGTTTCTAATTAATAGTTAATACAATATTAATGTGTATCAACTAATAAACATGCTGCCCTCCATTTATGGCATAATTAGCTCCTGTGATATAAGCTGCCTTCTCTGATGCTAAAAATGAAACAAGGTGGGCTATTTCTTCAGTTCCCCCAAGCCGGCCCATTGGAATTTGTTCGACGATTTTATTACGAACTTCTTCACGTATAGCCATAACCATATCGGTACCGATATAACCTGGCGAAATGGTATTCACCGTAATCCCTTTCTTAGCTACTTCCATCGCTAGTGATTTAGTAAAGCCATGCATCCCAGCTTTTGCAGAAGAATAATTGGTCTGACCAAATTGTCCTCGTTGACCGTTGACTGATGAAATATTAATAATTCGTCCAAATTTTTGCTCAATCATATCTTCGATAACATGGCGGGTGCAATTAAATACACTATCCAAATTCGACGAAATAACCTCATGCCATTGTGTTAAGCTCATTTTCCAAAGCGGTGTATCTCTGGTAATACCTGCATTATTAATCAAAATAGAAACCCCTCCAAATTTCGCTTTAATTTCTTCCATCATCCGTCTCATATCTTCAAAATCGGTCACATCACCCTGCACCATATTAAAATCAAAACCCTGTTCTTTATTTTTGGTATGCCATTCCGAACCTTTGTGTTCATTTCTATAATTGGCAACAACAGTATATCCGTCCTGATATAATTTCTGACACATAGCTGTACCTAATCCTCCTGTAGCACCTGTTACCAAGGCTATTGTTTTACTTCTTGGGTTCATGATTTTCGCGATTTTTTGTTGATTAAAGCCTAAAGATATATTTTGAATGAAATATATCCTAATGTATTGTTAATACTTTAAATCATTTTTATTTGTGTATTTTTGAGACTGGTATTTATTCCATATTATCATCCGAAAACCATGGCAGATTTTGCTTTTATAACTCAAGATCTTACGATAACACATCAATTATCGGGTCTTAATCATTTATGGGATATTAACCCAAAAGAACTCCATAAAGACTACAAACAAATATTTATTTACATAGATACGGAAGAACATTTCAAGAATAATCTGATCAACTATCCCAATTTAACATCATTAACCAATCAAACCATTGGCATTACTTCTCATGACCACAATGCCATCCAATGGATGAACCATTATCCCTCGATTCATGGAATGTTAGAGTTAAAACAACTCAAGTGCTTATTGGAAAAGGATCAGCTTCAGGCCAAATATGACGGTGTTTTTGTTAAAGTAAAAAATAGACTTGAAAAAATCATTTTTAACCAGATTCGGTGGATCATGGCTAAAGATGTTTACTCTATTATTAAAACTGAAGATGCTCGATTTCTGGTAAGCCATACCTTGAAGGACATGGAAGAAAAACTATTGCCGTATCCTCAATTTAGTCGAATTCATAGATCTTATATCGTGAACATAAATTTTATTCAAGCAATAGAAGAAGGGGAGTTGATTGTTGATGAAGAACCCCTACCCATCGGCCCTGCATACAAAGAAGAACTCATGGCAAAACTGCTATTCATGTAATCCACTAAATCGCTTACCTAGATATTCGGCTCACTCACCCTTGTTTTTGACCTATTCACCGAAATAACCCAAAGACAGCTCTCAGTCGCTATACCTTTGTAGTGTTAATTAAAAAGATTAGCATTAAATCATAAAAAAAATTAAACCATGAATACTAAAGAAACTTTCGAAACACTAGTAAAAAAACAACAAGAGGCCATCAATCAATGGACCAACACTTCTAAAACGATACTTGAAGATTCTATTCAAGCGTTATCTACACCTTTCAAAGCAGGAGCAGAATTATTGAAAGAAAATGCTGAAGCAACTAAAGGTATCTTCGAAAAATTAAATCCTAAAGATTTAACTGAAAATCTTCAAAATGCTCCTAAGTTCTTCCAAAACTGGTTGGCAGTTCAACAAGAGTACAATCAAAAATGGCAAGACTTATTCCAATCTTATAATGGAAATGCTATGGAGAAATTCCAAGCAAACAATAAAACGTTCTCTGATTCATTCAAAGAAACAATTGCTTCTTGGGAAACCATGATGAAAGATGCTAAAAATGCTTTCACCGGTGATTTCAAAAATCCATTTACAGATTCAATGAAAGACAATGCTTTCTTAAGCCACTTCTACAAAGCTTACGAGGATATGCAAGGACACTGGAAAAAAATCCTTGAAGAAGGTGTAATGAAAGGAATGTTCACTAAAGAAAATTTCAATTCATTCTTCCCAAATGATTCTTTCAACAAAATCGTTGATAGCCTAATGGGTTTGAATTCCATCGAGAATTTGAAAAAATCTACTGAAGCTTTTGACAAATTTTATGAGACTTATTTCACAAAATTCGAAGCTATGCAAAAAGAAGCTCAGGCTAACATGCATAAAATGAATGAACAAGTAGAATCAACAACTAAAAATACCATCTTAGAACCAATTGGAAAGATGTATGCTGATTTTATTACTCAGTTTGAACAATCAAAACCAATCATCGGAGATTTTGATCTTAAATCAGATGTAAAGGCAATGTCTGAAAAATATTTCAATGGAAGAAAGACATTCTTAGAGTATATCGAAAAAAACATGAATTTCCAAAACAAAGTTTACGGAAAAGCTAAAGAAAGCATGACTGAAACTATGGAAAATTTCTGGACGCTATACCAAACAGAAGGTAAAGCTCCAAATTATGAAGCGTTCATGAACAGTTGGTTGAAAATCACTCAAGTTAGAATTGCAGAAATTTTAAATTCAGATGAGTTAAAACAATTAAAAGAGGAGTTAACTATTTCTAAAGAAAAAGTTACAACCATGATGAAAGATATGGTTGCTGAATTCAATCAAACTGTTGAACCTAAGACTGCTGAAAAAAAAAAGAAGTAGTCATTGAAACTCCTAAACTAGAAGTTAATCCTCAAGATCATGTAAAGGTAGCTTCAGTTAAAGAAGTTAAAAAAATGAACCCTAAAAAATAGCTAGACGTTTATCCGTAAAAATGATAGCCTTCACCAAAAGTGAGGGCTATTTTTTTTGTATACTTTTCTTTGTGATTTCAATATCGTTTGAGTTAACAAGTGTCTTTTATTAGATAAATAAACTTTTTGTCAATGCACGATTAAATTAAAATGAATTTTTTAAATAATATAACCCACCTAAATTCTCCTCCAATTTAAAGAATTGGACAAGCTTGAAAGGGAGGACTTGATACCCAGTATTTGATGATTGGTTTCGTTTAAATATATTGGTTTTTTTAAGTTGTATCTTGCTTGCTTCGTAGCTTTAATTTTCAAAACGAAGATAAAAGTAAGAGCATAATCACCCCATTCACAAAATTTAGAGCAATTTGTTATTCCAAGAACGAACTAGATGGAATCATTTTGACTTGCCCTATCTATTTTAGGATTTATTTATTGACCTGTATAGCTATTTTAGGACAAGACACAATATAAAAGGAATGAATTTTTCAACTTGTGAATGGCTTAATTCGAGAATCGACCATCCTGCAGAATTGAAGGGTGTTGGCATTGGAAGTTTTGATGCGGATTATCAAGTCAATGGAGGAAGTAGCTTCACAGATCTGAATATTGGCATTCAAGCTTTAAAAGACTTGAATCCAAAATTCTTTATCTCTGTTAGTGGATCCAACCAATTTATAAGAAATCAGATTGGGATAAGAATCAATGGAGGAGAATTGCACAAAATTGTTGATGGCAATAATTTCGAATTGAATCCATCCACGGCAATACCTGTAAATCTAGGTAATCCAACGGTATTTGGAATTGTGAATACAGGAAGCACAAAGATTACAGTAAAAGGCAATACCTTCGACGGTAAGGTTTTGAATATGCCACAGAACACAAGTAAATATGGTTTTAATTCTGATAATACAGTGTCAGCAAGCTTTCACCTAAACAATACTTTTACTAAACTATTCATGGGTGAACAAACACAAAGAGATAATACAGGTCTTAATCTGTATTGTAATACACATCTTCTTTATACCAACTCTTGGAGAGTATTTGGAAAACTTGGAGATCAGGGTAAATGTGGTTTCCTTCAAATTAATAATATTACACCAGATGACAAGTTCAATGTGCCATGTTTAGGAACTCAATTAAATCATATCAACTCATATACTACCAATCCATTCACCTATTGGATTAAACCCAGTGATCCAGAACAACCCAATTGCAATTCGACGAAAGTTTCTAAGTCGACTTGTAATAGCTTTCCTCCTCCAGCTGGCGGCTGTACGTTTATTGTTCCTGATATAATTCCAGGAAATGTAGTAGAATATAGAACTCAAATTGATGGTATGGACGATGGTCCATTCAAATCTGTAATTATAAATGAATTATTGAGATATTATTTTAAAAATAATCTTACAGAAGATGCTGATAATTTATTAGCTACACAAACTTCTGTGGACAATAAATTCACTAGAGCAATGTTATTATTAGATCAAGGTAATTTTTCAGGAGCGACAGCAGTCATTAACTCAATACCTTCTAATTCTGATGAAAAAGCTGATATGATTACATTTTTTAATGTTATTTCCGTTGCAAAACAAAGCAATATTTCGATGACAAATCTATCCGAATCAGCAATTGCAAGTTTGGAGTCTATTACTGATAATAGAACACTTGGGGCGTATTCTGCCCAAGCATTACTAACTGCCTTTTACGATCATCAATATCCAATAGTTTTGGAGACAGAAGATGGTTTGCAGTATCGATCTAATTCTGAACCTGACAAAGATCAAATCGTAAAAGATTCATACATGAGTATTGATCCATCACCAATCGATGATATATGCATGATTAAATTTGGATTAATTGAAAAATTAATAAATGCAAAAATTAGGATTTACTCAATAGAAGGAATATTATTAGATGAAGTCTCGATATCAAGTCCAGTGAATCAAGTTAAACTAGATAGTAAATTATGGCCAAGTGCAGTATTTACTGCTGTTTTAATTAATGATAACAAGATTGTTGTCAGTTTGAAAAGTGTGAAAAATTAATTTGTTACCAATCGGAGGAGAATTATAAATCTCCTCTGATTATTATAATTTATATATGAAAAGATTTTCTGTCTATTTATTAATATTGTTTTTTTTAGCAACCCATATTAATGCGCAATATAATTTTGACTTAGTTATTCCATCATTCGAATATAAAGTCGAAGCAATATTTAGCCCAGCTATCGAAATTCAAGACACTATTTATAGTTTTGTTGCTAACCAATATGCATATAAGTATGGAAACAGCTCTAGTATTGCCAAAGTGAGCAATAAAGGGCAAATCATTTCAAATATTGATTTTTTAGATTCAATTAATCCATATTGGGTGGCTGATACTAAGAGAATTAGTGATGGTGTTTTAATTTCAGGTGCCCAATTTATATATAATCGAAGAGGATTTAGTCTTTACTATGCCAAGTTGAACAATGCAATGGATACCATTTGGTCAAAAACTATAAATACAAAGTATAATTCACCAGGCTTATATGGGATTATTGAACTCTCTAATGGCAATATATTTATTGCAGGAAATGATTGCCATACAAGATCAACGGGGGGGACTTACCCAGATAGTTGTGATCCAATAATTATTTTAGCAGACAGATTAGGAAATATTATCAAATATGTAAAGCTTGAAAAACCAGATCCTATAAATACTTTTGAGGCATTATTAGATTTAAAAGAGGATAGTGAAAATAATATTTATGCTACAGGAAGAATTAGTGTAAACACCTTATACAATAGAGGCCTAATTATAAAATTCAATCCAAAAGGAGAAATCATTTGGAGGAAAGAATTTACAGAGTCAGGATATGGAATTGCATTGAATTACTTAGATGAATTAGCAGATGGCACATTGATCGCTATTGGATCAATCGGTAAGCCTTTTTTTGATAATAATCCGCATTTAAACTATTTGATATTAAGAATTGATAAAGATGGCAAAACTATTTCTTCTAAAAGAGTTTTTAGATCTTATGATGGTGGTCCACAAAATTGTGTTAAGGATCGATTTGGAAATTATATTTGTGTTGCAAATATTCAGAAGGATGCTAATAGCTATATAAATGGATATTTGACTAAGTTCTCCCCAGATGGTGATAGCATTTGGACTAGAGAATTTTCACATCGAGATGATAGAGATGAGGGTTTTTACAATATTGCTTTAGCATCGGACGGTGGTTATTATCTCACTGGCCTGAACTGGATCTCAGATGAAGATCATAGTAGTAAGGGTTGGATTGTAAAGACGGATAGTAATGGATGTGTCATTCCTGGTTGTACTACTGCTGTGAATGTAGAGAAAGAAAATAATGGAGACTTATTTAATTTGTTTCCGAATCCTGTTAGTGATCATCTGAGCATTTATCTAAATGATGAAGATCTTCAAGATAGAAGATATCATCTGAAATGCTTTGATCAGAATGGAAGGATAGTTTTAACACAAGCATTCAGTGGAAGAAAGACAGATGTTGATGTTAGTTCTTTGATAACGGGAATGTATTTTTACCAGATAAATGATGGGAGGAAAATGGTGCAGAGTGGGAAGTTGGTTATTAGGTGATTGATTGGAATGGTAATCGGTTTGAATGGTAATCGGTTTGAATGGTAATCAGTTTGAATGGTAATCAGTTGAGATGGTGATCGGTTTGAATGGTGATCAGTTGAGATGGTAGATGGTGATGAAATGATTAGATGATATTTAATTTTGAAATTCAAAGTCTTTATTTAATTTATGACAAATATACACCACCATAATAATCATAATAATCCCATGAATCCCAAAAATCACAGTTCAGACAATTTTCATGCACAAGTATTATCATCGACTTATTATGTTAAAATAACAGAAAATAACCAGCTTATCCAGACTGTAAAATTTATTAAAATGTAATTTATTCACAGATAAGGGAAAGGCTTCTTTCCCTTATTTTTATTATAAAAATGAAGCAGACCATGAAAATTCTTTTAAAAATTTTAATACTAATTGCATTCACTTCTGTTCTTCAAGCTCAATCTAAATTCAATATTGTATTTCCAAGTCCCGCGCTACCAAGATATGCAGTTGAAGGCATAATATGTCCTGTAATTGAACTAGAAGATGGAAATTCATTGGTTGTCTCTATTTCAATAGCAGTTGATACTTCCTATTATCTATACACCTACTGCACTAAATTAGATCCGAATGGAAATGTCATCTGGGTAAAACCAATTACCGATTCAGTAAACTTTGTCTATGCCAGAGACTTTCAGAAATTTGGAGATGATAAGTATATCATCTGTGGTAGTAAATATTATGCAGATAAAAAATATCAGTCATACTGGTATGGGATATTTGATCTGAATATGGAATTAATAGAATCGCATTTATATCCTACTTCTTATAATCGTCCTAGTTTTATGAAGATGCTCCAAAGTCCAAATGGGGATATCATCTTATGTGGTACCAACGACCAGACCAATGACAGAGGAAATGGAGCATCTGCTTATGCCAGAGCTAGTGTCATGTGTGTGGACAGTATAGGAAATCAAAAATGGTATCACGAATTCTATGATTCGATCCCAAGTTACGAATTGGATAACTTTTTAAATTTATCTTTTGATGCAATGGGAAATATTTATGCTTGTGGCTATAGTTTTTGGGTAGGAAATAATAGAAATAATAATGATGGCACTATTGCGAAAATTGATGAACAGGGCGCAGTGTTGTGGTACAAGCGATATGAAGGACTTGAAGATGAACAAGGATTCGGATTTATTACAGAATGAAAAAACGAAGGAATGACAATAATAGGTAATTCCTTTTCACAACAATTTACAGAGCCCAAATTTGTTAGAAATTCAATTTTTAGAATAGATTATGATGGCAATTTAAAATTGATAAAGAATCATCCTAAGACTTATCAATCAGGTATACGTTGTTATTTAGAATTATCAGATGGAAATTTTGTTTGTGGTGGTTATCGCCAAGATTCTGTAGAACAAGAATTTATAGACGGAGGAATTTATAAATTTAATAGAGACGGGGATATCATCTGGTCCAGAAGAATTGATAATTCTGACTATGAAAGTGAACATTTTAGTTCCATAAGTCTAAGTCATGATGGTGGATTCTTTCTAGGTGGCCAAAGCTGGCTGACTGGCATTAGAGCAAATCGATCATGGGTGGTAAAGACAGATAGTTTAGGATGCGATGCTATATCATGTATAGAAACTGGATCAAATGATACTGAGAATGAAACTAATCATTATAAGGTCTATCCGAATCCGGCAAAAGATCAAGTCACGATTGAGATACTAACAAATATTAATATGCCTTCGCAAATCGTATTTTATAATATAAATGGACAAGAAGTATTAGAACAAAATATCAATACACAAAAAAATATAATCAATGTAAAAGACCTTGCTTCTGGTATTTATGTTTATCAGATCAGGGATTCAAAGCGAAATGTATTTAATGGAAAGATGGTGATTAGGTAATTGGTTTGAATGCTGATCGGTTTGAATGGTAATCAGTTGAGATGGTAGATGGTGTTGAAATGATTAGATGATATTTAATTTTGCAATGCAAAGTTCTTATTGAATTAATGACACATATGCACATCCATAATAATCATAAAAATCCAATGAATCCCAAAAATCACAGTTCAGACAATTTTCATGCCCAGGCATTATTAACAGCTTTTTATGATATTCAATATCCCATAGTTTTGGAGACCGAAAATGGTTTGCAATATCGATCCTAGATAGAAACAATTGATCAATCTAAGTTACATTAATCATTAATTCTAATCCAATCAAACTTTGCTCGAAGATGTTGCTTATGGGTAGCACCCAAATTAATTTATCAATCCTCCAATTGACCCAATCGATTTCTAACATTGTAACTTCCTGGTGTAAATCCCCAATCCGTTCTAATAAATGTTGAATCGTTTCAATGTCTTCCACATTGATTCTTAATTCAACATACAACCGCGACTCTTTCTCCAAAAAGGACAGATGTTCAATCGCTATTTATTCCAACTGTTCAATTTGTATTATCTAAATAAGACCATTTTCCTTCAAGGCATTTATAAATGAAAATTCAATACTGCAAAGATGGATTCCCATATATATTCTAATAAAAGAGAAGGTGAAATGTTAAAATTGATGTAAATAAATTGCAAAGTATTATATTTGAAGCAATAAAACACCAAACATTATGTACGCTAGAATGTATTTCCTTGCCCTATTCTCAATAATAGCAATTGCTAGCACAAGCGCTCAGAGTTGGAAAGCATTGAATGGACCAACAGGCGCAGCAACCGTGGTCTCCATCATTACTTATGAAAAAGGGGAAATTTACACCCTTATTACTTCAGGAAAGATGTTTCGTTCTTTGGACAAGGCCAAAACATGGGAAAACATATCAATGGGTCTTGAACAAATAGCAAATAATGTCACCTATAAATCAAAAATGAAGGAATCACCTACAGGAGAAATATTTATGTCCTCAGGTAAAATATTTTATAAGTTCATCCCAACAACTAAATCGTGGATAACAGTGTCCAAAGATATCGAAATTGAAGATTTCGCTTTTTCACCAGATGGAAGTACAATTTATGCTGGTACCTATCGCGAGTTTTATATTTCAGTAAATGGATCCAAATTCAATAAAATTCAAACATGGTCGACACATTCTGTAGAGTTATTATGTTTAGGCAATAATAACAATTTTGTAAGAAAAACAGCAGGTGCTTCTGGTGAAATATGGAAGTTTAACGACGATGGATCGCAACTCAGACTAATTACAGGAAGTAGATGTTGTCGAAGCATGTTCTTTCATAAAAAATCAAAAACGCTTTTTGATATAGATTTTGAAATTAATATTTCCAAAGATTTTGGACAAACCTGGTTCAAACTTACTTTGCCAAATAATCTATATACTTATAGAATGGTTGAGTTAGAAGATGGCAGTTTATTAGGCCTTTCATATAATAAAGTATACAAATCACTCAACGATGGACTGTTGTGGGTAGAAGATAGTAGTTATAACTTGAAAATTAATAATTATGTCGGAAATGAGAATGAAATATCCAAATCAAAAGAGGACGAATTGGTAATAAGTGATAATCAAAATTCATATTATTTGGACAACAAGGGCTATAACTATACGTTTGAAATGCCTGTACTAGAGCCAGGTGTATCTGAGATCGTACAATTTGGAGAAAAAAATATTTTCTGCAAAACAATTTCAAATCGTCAGTTGTCAATGGATGATGGATTAACTTGGAAGATATTACCCTCTAATATTAATTATAATAATTTGTTTTGGAAAGATGGAACACTGGCATATTATAACTATGATTCAATTATTGTAAGTACCGATCAATTCAATACACAGCAAACTAAGGCACTACCAGAATTTCCAACTTCAGAAAATTTATTAATGGACAATAACGAAAATATTGTTTTATTTGCTTATGACAAATCTTATATCTCCTATGACAAAGGGGATTCCTGGAAATTGATAGGTGAAAATCTGGAAATACCAACAAGTGTTGAGAAATTTAAAATTTCAAATCAAAATATTATCTACAGTGGTAGTTATACGGATTCTATTTATTATTCAGCTGATTATGGAATTACATGGAACGGTTTTCAAGCTTCACCCGATCCGTTTTTAATATCCGAAGTATTTCTTTCCAATAATAATGTTTTCCTTTGGGAAGAATTAAATCAAACTACATTATTTAATGCTTATAAATATTCAACGAATTTTGGAAAAACAATTGAAGAATTAATTCTTGAAAATGATGAACGGATTTGGTTATTTGATAATTATGATAATGCTTTTATTAGAAGTTCACAAAATGTAAATTCTGTGAAAGTTATTAATATTTTGACAAAGCAGGTATCGTATGTCAGTTTATTTGAATTAAACTTAACTGCTAACGAAACTTTAATTGGAATTAGAGGCAATAATGGTTATTTATACGCGTCAAAGGATTTCAAACCATTATATAAGTACAGCGAGAAATTCGAAAATGAACTGGGAATAATCTCAGGAAAAGTATTTATTGATGAAAATCAAGACTGTGCCAAATCTAGTGCTGAAATAAATACCAGAGCCTTCCAGCTGGAAGTTTCTGGAAGTAGAACTTCCTTTGAAGTGCCGGTGCTTGAAGATGGAAATTTTAAAGTATATCTTGCAGCAGGAGATTACAAGCTCAATTTAAAAAGCAAATCACTCATTTGGGAGCAATGCAATTTTCCAACATCAGTGAATGTTCAAGCAAACATAGAAAGTAAATACAATGAGCTGTTAGTCAAGCCTATTGAGTATTGTGCCGATTTGTCCACCAATGTTGTGTTGAGTAGATTGAGGAGATGTTTTGATAACAATTTTGCATACCTGACAATAAAAAATGAAGGTTCCATTTCATCCAAGAATACGATAGTAAACGTGTTCATGGATGATTATTTTGAAAAAATCCAACCCTCATTAAGTCCAACGAATTTAAGTGGAAATCTTTGGACTTTTAATATATCAGAGATTAGACCAGGCGAGACATATCGAATCAATTTTAAATTTACAGTTTCCTGTACGGCTTCAATCAATCAAGAGCACTGTATCAAGTATATCACTGTGAACGAACAGGAGTGTAAAGGATTTTCTAGTTTAATAGATACTTCTATTGTTTGTGAAAAAAATGTAGGGTCATTTGATCCGAATGATAAGACTGTTTTGGTTAATGGTAAGTCTACCGATTTTTTATATGAAAAGGATACCATTCTGGAGTACCTCATTCGTTTTCAAAATACCGGCACCGACACTGCTTTTAATATTAGGATAACCGATAAGTTGGATTATAATTTAGATTGGACTAGTTTAATAGCGTTAACCGCAAGTCACGATTATACCTATTCAGTTAATAACCAGGGATTGTTGGAAGTTAATTTTAAAGATATCATGTTGGCAGATAGCAATATCAGTGAAGCAAATTCCCATGGATATTTCAAGTTTTCAATCAAACCAAAACCGGGTCTTAATTTTGGAACATTGATCAATAACGTAGCGGACATTTATTTCGATTTTAACGAAGCGGTAAGAACAAATTTTGCTAAATTGACCCTGACTCCAATTTTGAAAACAAAAAACATTGCAGGAGAAAAAATAATAGAATTAAAGGCAATACCAAATCCAGCTAATCAAGTCACCGAAATTGCTTTACCAGAATCATGGCATAATGCTGTAGTCCATGCCCGAGTATTGTCCTTAGATGGAAAGTTGGTCCAAAGTTTTGACATGAACACAAATAAAATTATTCTTAAAAGGAAGAACTTAAGTTCTGGAATGTATTACCTTAATTTGATAAATAAGGAAGGCAAGAGAGCGTATTGTAAAATTATTTTTAATTAATATTGTTCTCAACACTATAACAAGATGGGCTTCAATAAGAGTAAACAGTATAGTACGATAATGATATAAATATTTTATTTACTCTATTAATGTGAGTACAGTTTAAAATCTCTGGTGGTATTTATAAACTTAATGCATTTAACTTAATAAAAAATAGAATTTTAAAAAACACTAACAATGAATATGTTCTTCAAATCATTAATATTATTCTTTATTTGTTTTATAAAAATAAACGCTCAAGATTATAATGATTGGAAAAAACTTGAAGAAGAATTCAATGCAATGGGACTAAGGGTTGATGTTAAAAGAAATAAAAGTGGAAAGATTATAAAATCAATTTTATTGAATCAAAGCAACGACACATTGTGGACCTACAATGGGGGATATATCATTTATTGTGGGGATAGTCTAATGAAAACTCAGGATGATTATAGTTTTGGAATAATCAAATTGACTGGCCAAGTTATACTTTTGACAAATTTTGAAAGGATACAATACCTTGGAGATGGATATTTTTCATGTCGATACAAGGGCAAAGATGGATTGTACTCTATCGAAAAAGGATGGTTGCTCGATTTCGAATATGATTACATTTATAGACGGAACAATAAATATATTATTCTGCATAAAGATAATAAAGAAGATCTATTTATATTCAATCATAAAAGAGACTCCTTGAGATTTAAATATCTTCGAGATGAAAGTAAAAGATCTTTGATTGGATATACGTTTGATGATAAAAGTGTGCTTTTGGACAGCATTGGAAATGAAACTTCAAAATATTATGATGAGATCGAGGAGATCAATAGCGAGCAATTTTCTTTATATAAAGTTAAGTTAAATAGTAAAAATGGAGTGATAGATATACATGGTCAAGAAATCATTAAACCAATCTATGAAGAAATAGAAGATCTAGAAGGTATGTGGTTTATGGTAAAATCAGGGGAAAATTATGGCGTGCTTAATATGGAAGGTAAGACGGTGGTACCATTTGTTCATAAGTCGAGATTTAGATTTGATGGAATGAATTCAATTAGTTATAAATTTATGGAGAAGTTGTATGATTATAATGGGAAGCAAAAATACGAATTCGATCATGATTATATCGATGAAGACCATGGAGGCTATCTTTTGGCATTTACAAAAAATGAAAAAGAAGGAATATACAACATTTTAGAAAAAAAGGTTATAATTGAGGCTATGTATGATGGAATATCTGCATGCGGTTCAAATTGGGATAATAATAAATTTATAGTAAATAATGGAGATTGTTTTGGATTAATAGATATTAAGGGAAATCCTATCCATAAGACTGTATACGAAAGAATAATGTATGATTAAAATACAAATTTAACAGCTCTTAAATATGATTCACTATTCTTTATTTACAATTCAAAAGGAAAATTAATTAATCCAATGGGGTTTGAGGAAGTCAGATTTAATTCTTTTGAACCGATTGTAGTTAAGAGAAATGGATTTTATGGAGCAATAAACAAGTCAGGCAAAGTCGTAATTGAGTTTAAATATACAGAACTTGATTTCATAGATTTAAACCCTGGAGAATGGTTTAACTATAGCGTTTGTAAGCCTGAATTATTTCCTGAGAATTTATATGGATTTAGTTATATTGGAAATATAGATTCAACTTATTATCCCATTACTAAAGAAGGGAATGTTTTAAAAGTTGAAAACCTTGATAAAGGCAAAGTTAAGAGATATCAAAATAGCTTAGGATTTTATGGCCTAAAAGATAAAACCGGAAAAATACTTATAGAAGCCAAATGGGCATGGATGTATTATTTCAATGATAGTATTCTTGTTTGTGTTAACAGACAAAAGGAAAGGTCTATTTATAGTCTGGTTGATCATAAGATGACCAATTCCTATTATGCTCAAAAAGTATATTACATTCCTTTTCCAATAATAAATAGAGATGGTTTTATTTATTCAAACTTGGATAACAAACTAATATTTAAAGAAAAAGTGCTTGGCATTGGACAATACTCTTATTCAGATGATTTATTCTGTGTGTTAAAAGGAGATAAAATTGGTTTTACTAATTTGAGAGGTGAACTTAAAATTCCATTTATTTTTGAACATGATTTTAATTCTTACGATAACTTGCCATACTTTATTAATGGATTTTCAATTGTTAAAAAGAATGGCAAGTATGGAATTATAAATACTAAAAATAAAACTATAGTAGGTTTTGAGTTTGATACTTATTTGTATAATAATTTTATGGAAGATTATATTTTGGTTCGGAAAAATGGAAAGTGGAGTAAATTAGATTTTTGTTCGTTAAAGTGATTAAAATTACCAGCTCATATAAGTACATAGATTAGCTAAAAATAAAGTTTATACGACCTATTATTATTGGTCTTATTAACAATTCCTCAATCCTCCACTTGCCCCAATCGATTTTTTAACACTGCAACTTCATCTTGTAAATTTTCTATACGTTCCAATAAATGTTGAATCGTTTCAATGCCTTCCACATTAATTCCTAATTCAACATACATACGAGACCACTTCTCTAGGATAGGCAGATGTTCGGTCGCTATATAATCCAACTGATCGATACTTATGATTTCAATAAGACCATTTTCATTCAATGCGTGTATAAATGAAAATTCAATTTGATGATGGGTGCAGAAATCATCGATTAAGACTAAATTTATTGTAGACATAAGTTTAGATTTTAAGATTTCAGTTTGGATAATTCGGTAAACAATGCTTTTTGTTGATCTGTAAGATGAGTTGGAATTTTAACGTTATACGTTACAAACATGTCTCCAAATTGGCCATCCTTTTTATAGATTGGAAATCCCTTTCCTTTTAATTTTACTTTCGTTCCGTTTTGAGTTTCAGGACTTACTTTAAGTTTAACCTGACCATCTAATGTATCTATAGTGATATCACCACCTAGGATTGCTGTATATAAATCAATATCAACTGCTAAGTGTATATGGTCTCCCATTCGTTTAAATGTTGGATGATTAATGATGATGAAAGAAATATATAAATCCCCATTTGGACCACCATTGATTCCCAGTCCACCATGCCCAGGTATTTTAATGGTTTGGCCATGTTCGATGCCCGCCGGAATGGTTATCCTTATTTGTTTGCCATTTACAGTTAAGGTTTGTTGGTGTGTCTTATACGCATCTATCAAATTCAATTGAACCTCAGCCTGGTAATCTTCACCCCTGAATTTTACTTGTCCCCTACTACCCGATTGACCGCCTTGACGCCCAAACATGGATTCAAAAAAATCAGAAAAATCTCCATCAGATTGTCCTCCTGTAAATTGAGAACCTCGGGATCCTGAAGATTGACTTTGATGTTGTTTAGCCTTTTCAAACCCTTCTGCATGCTGCCAGTCTTTACCATACTGGTCATATTTCTTCCTTTTTTCAGAATCACTTAAGACTTCATTGGCCTCATTAATTTTTTGAAATCTCACTTTGGCATCTTTGTCATTCGGATTCAAATCAGGGTGATGTTTGCGGGCTAATTTTCGATAGGCATCTTTAATCTCCTTGACAGTTGCAGATTTATCAATGCCCAATATGTTATAATAATCTACAAATTCCATTATTTTATTAAATTATATATTGATCTTACAAGTACAACAACCATTCAGGTAGAAAGTTACTCATAAATCAAATAGATCTTTGTAATTTAAATAACTCATCACAAATCAACTACTCAATTAATTTAATTGTATGACTATGAATTTCAAATATCTTGATTTGCAATAATATTTCTACTATTTACAAAGTATATTTTTACCTTAGCTCAATGCTTCGGATAATCCTATTCTTTCCAGCTTATATCGCATTACATTTATTAATTGGTCAATCCTTGCCCCCTTACAGAACCTGCCAGTGGTCTAAGGCTGGAACATTAATACATGAACCACATACTTTAATTAATGTGTTGAACCTTGGAGCGAAAGGTGATGGTATATTTGATAATAGTCAAATCATTCAACAAGCCATACAATCTTTAACTAACAAACCTGGTGTCATTTTCTTTCCTACTGGCAATTACTTTTTTACAAAAACAATTAGCTTAAAAGATAGTGTTATCCTTCAAGGAAATGGCAGCGATAGTACGCGATTTATATTTGATTTAAAAGGTTCCGGGGATTGTATTATTTCCATTGGAACTTATATCAATAAAAAATATTTTTTGATCGATTCATTTTATAGGCATTCCAAAATCATTTTAACGGATTCATTAACACCAGTTAAAGCTGGAGACTTCATAAAATTAATTGAATCCGATTCAGATCGAATTACGTCTTCTTGGGCTTATAATAATGTTGGCCAAATCGTTCGGGTCAAGAACGTTTTTCAAAATCAAATTTATCTGGAAGATTCACTTAGAATGAGTTTTGCACTAAAAAATAAACCTTATTTCTATATTTTAAAACCCCAATCCGGTATAGGCATTGAATGTTTTTCATTATTAAGAATGGATAGTACGGCAGAGCAATCCAAGAATATATCTTTCAATTATACTGTTGGCTCATGGATTCATGGAATAAGCAGTCGATACACGAATTTCGCACACATTAGTTTGAATAATTCGAGCAATATAGAAATTAAAGGAAACTATTTTACACGATCCTATGGCTATGGTGGTGGTGGGCGCGGTTATGGCGTAGAATTAGAAATGACTTCTGGAAATTGTTTAATCGAAAATAATATTTTCGAACATTTAAGACATTCCGTCCTGCTCCAAGCTTGTGCCAACGGAAATGTGGTTGCTTATAATTATTCTTTCGATCCTTTTTGGCAAGAAACGTTTTTGCCATCAAATTCCGCGGGCGATTTAGTCCTTCATGGCAATTGGACCTTTCAAAATCTTTTTGAAGGTAATATTTGCCAAAATATAGTCATTGATAATTCACATGGACTGAATGGACCCTACAATACGTTCTATAGAAATCGAGCAGAACTCTATGGAATATTTATGAATTCAGGATCCGGGAATGAACAACATTTTATTGGAAATGAAATTACCGGATCGAATGGTTTGTATCAATTAAACGGAACCAATCATATTCAATTTGCAAATAACAGAAATGGAACTATTCTACCTTCAAATACCAATGCTATCTCTGATACGAGCTTGTATCTAAAAACAAATCCCTATTGTTGGCAACAACTTAATGATATTCCAATTATTGGCTATCCGAATAAAATAAATGAAATATTCAACAATGCCTTTATCAGATATAAACAAAATCATTTTACCCTTTGTAGGCATATTTGTCCGTGGGAAAATAAAACAATAAACATAATGGGCCCAAAAGAAAACTGCCCTAACCAAATGGCTACTTATACTTTATCTCACTATTTACCTTGTGCTGAAATCAATTGGAAAGTAACTGGTGGAAAAATTATCAAAGGTCAAGGCACTTCACAAATTAATGTACAGTGGAGTGAAGGGACCGAAACGAGACTTGATGTTGAAATAAAATAATTATTACATAAAATATTTTAATTTCAGAACTACTTGACCTATTCAAGACAGTATGATCATCTATTGGGAAAGTTCGCAAATTAAATTCGAGTACTAATATTTAAAAATAAGTAGCTATTGAAATTCGGACCGGCCTTAAGGGGTAAGCCGTTAAAAAATGATGGAATGAAACCGTTAAAAATTCAAAACTGTATGAGCACAACAGAAGACAAAACAAAATAAAAGGAATGCGAACTGAGCAAGTGTAAAGACAAACAAATGAACTTAGGCCATGGCGAGTTTTTTGAATTTAGGTTTCATGGAATTATTTTAGGCTTAGACCTTACAGCCCTGCCTGACTGACGTCAGTCAGGCAGGCTAGAATTTTTGGTTCTTTTTTTTCATGAAAAAAGAACAAAAAGTTTTTAATTATAACGCAAATTAATATTTTAGAAGAATGTCATACACCAAAAATAATTTTTAAACCATTTTTCTAGTTTGCGTAGGGCAAGGATCTCTGAATTTCACAAAATTACTTTCTTCTAATAGCATAAATCAATTCATCTTCAAATTTTCCATTTTTAAAAAACGTTTTTTCAAATCTTCCTTCAAGAATAAATCCTGTTTTTTCAAGTACTTTTTGTGAAGCAAGATTACTACCAAAAGGTCTGGCAAACAATCTGTTGATGTCAAAAGTTTTAAAAGCAAATTCAACGATCTGTTGTATAGCTAACGTTGCAATCCCTTGACCCCAGTAAGGTTCAGCAATCCAATATCCTAATTCTGCATTGTAACAAAAAATATCCGACTGAGGGTGCACGCCTATTCCACCAATGGCTTTACCATTAAGGTCAATTGCAAAAACATGAATGGGATCATCCTTGGTTGCAAATTCAATAAACCGTCGTCCGTGCTCTTCTAAATAGGGATGCGGAAATGCATTTGTCAAATTATTTGAAATCATAGGGTTATTGGCATATTCTACCAATTGTTCCAAATCCGAAATAGACCATGGCCTCAAGGTGATTTGATTCAAATTCAAAGTATTCATTTCGTATAGATTTATAGGAACACAATAATCATATTATAAAGAGAACATATTTTTTATCAACAAAATTGCAATAAAAATAATCTTTACCTAGACACAAAGGTAAATCGAAAAATAAATAAGGAATCAACAAAAAGGAATTTTAATTATATTTGGGGAAGCACTAATTTGGATTACCAGTCTATCACGAATTTATTGCTTTTTTATGTTCCTGATTTAGGAAGTCTGAATTATTTTCTCAAAAACGTCCATAATAAAATAAATACACCACCCAATTTGATTAAGATATACATCCAAATGATCACTATACTTTCTTGTATACTTTCAACAGGTTCACTCCAATATGAAAACCCTCCAAAATATTTAATATCTATACGGGTGGGCTCAGTTAGTTTACCCTGACATCTGTTGTTTTCAGGAATTTTTGCATCTAAACGCTCTACATATCCATCGTACCGCTGTCTGTAATGGGAAGATGCCACATCGTATTCATACCAATAAGTTCGATCCGGTTTACAAATATGTTCCACCAGATTTGCCTCTGTTTGTGAAGAAAAATATCTCAAAGCAATAGTCCTTAGTGGATCTTCAATATTGAATAATGGAAGGACAAAAAACGTAAGTACAAAAAATAATAAAACAAATTTCAAATAATACATATCACCTCAGTCATGGACCATCTAATGTAAACCCTTAAAATCAGTGTCAAATATATATTTTATTAGGTTAATTAAAAAAAATATTAATTTGGAGCCAAATGAAGAACCTGCTCTTTCGAATTTTATCTTGGTTCAAACAATTGACTAAGCTGCGCAAGGCTTTTGTCATCATTGCTCTAGTCATAGCTTTGCATTGGGTGTATATGATACTTTTAATCCTTTTCTTTCCACCCATTACGACTACACAAATCAACAGTATTTTTGAAGGATACTCTTTACATAGGGATTATGTGTGTATCGACCAAATATCACCTGAAGCAGCCCTTGCAGTCTTGGCAGCAGAAGATCAAACCTTTATGAATCATTTTGGCATTGACCTTGAAAGTATCGAAAAAGCCATTGAGCACAATAAGAAAAAACATAAACGAAAACATGGAGCTTCAACGATTAGCCAACAAGTAGCCAAGAATATTTTCCTTTGGCAAGGTCGAAGCTGGTTTCGGAAAGGCTTGGAAGTCTATTTCACATTTATGATCGAGTTGTTATGGACCAAGGAACGTATCCTCGAAATGTATTTAAATACGGTGGAAATGGGTGAAGGTATTTTTGGAATTGAAGCTGCAGCCAGGCAGTACTTTAAGAAATCAGCCAGATTTTTGACCAGAGATGAAGCTGCTATGATTGCTGCAAGCCTACCTAACCCTAAGAAATATAGGGTCAAGCCTACATCTGCTTGGGTCATGCTGCGAAAACCCTGGATTGTGGAACAAATGAATCATTTGGAATATGATGAGGATATCAGACAAGTCATCAACGGCATGTATTCGCCCAAAAGAAAATAACCCTTACCGAATTAAACTCACTGAACCTTTGCGAATGACCAATTCATCATTCATACAGTTTTGAACCCTCATTTCAAGATTATAGATATAACTATCTATTGGTGCCTGTTCATTTGGCTTCCAGACTTCAGATACTATTCCTGAACCAAATACTTTTTTCCCCCATCGATTGAAAATCTGAAAATCATAGGACAAAATTTTATTTGGGTCCAATTTCATGATCACTGGCTTAAACTCATCATTTACCATATCTCCGTTTGGTGTAAATAGATTTGGAACCTGAACTAATTCATCCAAATTAAGCTGATCCTGTAGTACTATTTTATCGGTGATGGTACATAATTTTTGGGCTTTTACCGTATAAGTCCCTGCGCTCTTTGGCCTAAATGCCCAAGCTGATTGCCCATCGCTCCATAACACCTGACTATAGGTACTTGAGTCAATGAAAATGGTTAAATCTTTAGTAAAACATATACTGTCAGCCAATACCAAATTATCAGATTCTTTGACCAAACGAACTTCAATGGAATCTTCAATAACACCACATACATCGGAGGTGGTAAATGAATAAATTCCGGCCTGATTTATAATTATACGGTTTCCAGTGTCCTGTGTATTCCATTTTGGAATACTTGTAAACTGACCTTCAATTTTTAACTCAATATCAGACCCTTCACAAATAAAAGTATCTTTTGGAAAAAGATCTACGTAAGGATTAGGTCGAATAATTTGAATGGTATCCCTTATTTCAGGACATGATTCATTGTAATGAACGGAAACCCATACAATCTCATCATTGGATTTAATATCATATTCAGTACCCGTACTTCCGTCGCTCCATATTATTTTTTTTAGGAGGGACTTGTTGGGCAATACTATTTTGTTAGACTTACCTGGACATAAGGTGATATTTGACGAAAGTAACTCTGGTGCGTCCTTAATTAATACCAATTCAACATCATCAATAAATGTATAAGGATATATAATTCCCGGTCTCCCTTTTGCTCCTCCGATAAACAAAGTATCGCTTTCACCTAAATCTTTAAAACAGCCAATGATCAGATGATCTTCATCACCGCAAGCCGTGTATTCAAAGGTATATTTTTCATATTGATTGGGATTAGTATATTCATTATTTGGACTTGAATAGGCTAATTTGAGTTGATTTAATGGTCCGAATTGAGCATATTTTGGTTGTCCACTATGGAATGCTACCCCAATTTCATCCAAAGCATATCCGGAACTTACATCAGCTTTCAGATAAAAACTCATTTGGTAAACTGCTCCCGGCTTTAATGTTTGGGTTAAAGTATTAGCCAAATATTCATATTTTCCAAAACTAAAGAATCCTCCATGACGCCTTCCGGTTCTTGGGTTAGTAGATCTAATATCAGATGATCCCGGACTTGCACCAAACCAATCAATAGGTTTATTAGCTCCATTGGTATAACTAAATTCAACGTATCCGGATGAATTGCAATTTTGACAGATCTCAAAATCCGGATTAGTGATTAAATTCTGCCCTGTTAACAGTATAGAAATGCTGGTCAGAAAATAAAGACCCAATATTCGTTTCATAAACTATATTTATTGAGCAATATTAAGGAGAATTTTAGTTTTAACCTATCTTTGGGCTATGACAAATAAAACAGATGCCTTTCTGGTTGAAGGAAAATCTAAACCCAGAGGTAAATTTCCACACATAAAAAGGGCCGGAGATTTCTTATTTGTAAGCGGCACCAGTTCCAGAAATCCTGACAACTCCTTTGAAGGTGTTGAAGTTGACGAATTTGGAACTACAAATCTGGATATTCGAAAACAAACCCGAGCTGTCATTGAAAATATTAAAGATATCTTACACAGCCAAGGTGCCGATTTAAATGATCTCGTTGAAATCACAACCTATCTTGTTAATATGAATGATTTCAAAGGCTACAATGAAGTCTATGGTCAATATTTTGATTATTCAGGACCGAGCCGTACCACAGTCGCTGTTCATCAGCTTCCACATCCACACTTACTGATTGAAATTAAAGCAACCGCATATAAACCCTTATGAGCGAAGAAAAAAAATACGCCGCCATTCACTATGCATCTTATTTACAAATTGAAAAACTTTTAGATGCACAACAACCCCGAAGTGCATCATTTGGAAAGGAAGCTCATGAAGAAATGTTATTTATCATTATTCATCAAGTCTATGAATTATGGTTTAAACAAATGCTCCATGAATTAGATTCCGTCATGCTATTGTTTAGTGAAGAAAAAGTGGATGAAAAAAACATTAGTATCGCAGTCAGCAGATTAGAACGAATCAATGAAATTCTCAAATTATTGATTCAACAAATTGCTGTATTGGAGACCATGACGCCATTGGATTTTTTAGATTTTCGATCTTATTTATTTCCAGCTTCTGGATTTCAAAGTTTCCAATTTCGTAAAATGGAAATCAAACTAGGATTAAAATTAGAAAAACGACACAATTATACTGGCAACCACTATTATGCTGAATTTGCGAATCAGGAACAAGAAGAAATATTGCGTTTAGAAGCTTCCGATAGTTTATTCACACTTGTAGAAAAATGGCTTGAACGAACGCCTTTCTTAGAGTTCAAAAGATTTAATTTTAGGGAGCAATATCTTGTTGCTGTAGAACACATGCTAGAAAAAGAACGCACCGCTATTCAAGACTCAGATTATCTACATGAGCACGAAAAACAAATGCGTATTCGTATGAATGGCGATGCTGGTTCCTATTTTGCTAATATTTTTAATGAATCCTTCCACAATGATCAAATTAAGGAAGGAAAAATTCGATTATCATACAAAGCTACCATTGCTGCTCTTTTAATCCAACTATACCGAGACGAACCGATCTTACAAGAACCATATCGGATGCTACAAGCTATTACTGAAATGGATGCATTGTTAACCAATTGGCGTTATCGACATGCACAAATGGTGATGCGTATGTTAGGTAGGAAAACAGGAACAGGAGGATCATCAGGACATGAATATTTAATGGAAACTGTAAAAAAACATCAGATCTTTTTGGATTTTCATAATATTTCAACTTTGCTCATTCCCCGATCTGAATTACCAGTTCTCCCAGATGAATTAAAAACAACTTTAGGATTTTACCATTCCAGTAAATAAAAAACGTCGGAGTCATATTATGCTATGTTCTACATCCAGTCATTCTATAAAACATACACCATTCAAGACCTGATGTATCATGTATTACTCGAACCCAAAAAGTTCTAAGAAATGTCCACAAAAAAAATAGATATACATACACACATCATTCCTGAACAGCTTCCAAAATGGGCTGAAAAATTTGGATATGGTGGCTTTGTCAATTTGGAACATCAATCCAATTGTCAGGCAAAAATGATGATTGATGGTGCCTTTTTTAGAATGTTAGATTCGAATTGTTGGGATCCAAAGGTTAGAATACAAGAATGTGAAAATTCCCAAATTAATATTCAAGTGTTGAGTACCATCCCCGTTTTGTTCTCGTACTGGGCACAAGCTAAGGATACTTATGATGTTGCTAGATTTTTAAATGATCATATATCATCCATAGTTCGACAATATCCTGATCGCTTTATTGGACTTGGATCCTTACCCTTACAGGATCCGGATTTAGCCATCATCGAATTACAACGATGCATGAATGAATTGGGTCTGGCAGGTATTCAGATGGGCTCACATATCAATGATTGGAATCTGGATGACCCTGCACTTTTTCCTTTTTATGCCGCAGCGGAAGAATTGGGTGCTTGTATTTTTGTTCACCCCTGGGATATGGTTGGCAAAGAAAAAATGCCTAAGTACTGGTTGCCTTGGTTGGTAGGGATGCCGGCTGAAACATCATTGGCTATTTGCAGTATGATTTTTGGTGGTGTTATGGAACAATTTCCTAATCTTCGAATAGCCTTCGCACATGGAGGTGGTGCTTTTCCAGGATCCTACGGGCGAATCAAACATGGATTCGAAGTTAGACCTGATCTAATGGCCATTAATAATCCCCATCATCCGGATACCTACTTAGGAAAATTTTGGGTAGATAGTTTGGTACATGATGCAGATATGCTTCATAAATTAATTGCTTTATTCGGACATGAAAAAATTGCCCTAGGTACGGACTATCCTTTTCCTTTAGGAGAATTGGTTCCTGGTAAATTAATCCATGAAATACCTTTTAATTCAGACATTAAAGACTGGTTGAATTATAAGTCAGCAGAAGCATGGTTAGGAATTTAATTCTTTGTCAACTCCCTTGTAGTATTTTAAAATCTTATATAACTGTATAAAGTATCCAATGAAGAAGGTGTCAACATGATACCTAAAGGAATATTCTTAGCCCATTTATGCTCATGATCCAATAGTTTTAATTCGATCATATGATCAATTCCCGGCCTGATATCTCGTTTGAGTTTAGTCAACCAATAATAACTATGACCCGTAAATGGCGATGCTGAAACTGATTTAAATGTATTTAGAAAGTCAGAGTTTACCATTTTACTTTTGTCTGGCTGAGTATCCGAATTAAGTAGTATCATTATTTTATACTTGTATTGAGGACGATAGGTTTTGAGATAGTGAAATAATTCATACGTGGTATTACTGCCTGTATTTTCATACAATCCTCCATCGATCATATTCCCCACTCCTTTCACATAATTATAAGCACAAATCAATGGAAAAGATTGACTTAACATGACTCCTGCAATTAAAGGCAGTTGTTTTTTCTTGCCACTAGATTCAGGTAGATTGTGATTGATTTGAAATTTTTGATATAGATCGACTGCAGTATAAAACAAAGTATCATTGTTTCCAATTGGAGATAAAATAGCCCTATTGCCAGTTTGTGTATTTGCCGTATTAATAAAAAACAAAGGGCTTTTGTATTGATTACTATCCATGAAATGATACAAGTAATCTGATTGTAAACTTTCATTGATTTCATCAACATATTGAGTATCATATAATGCACTAAATGTAGCAACTTCATCTTTCTGATGGTAATAATTTCGATCCGTTTGAAATCCATCAGTATAATAATAAATTCCTCTAAAAAAATCACTAAATAATAATCCCCAAAAAGATGCTGATAAATAATTATAACTATAAATGGATTTGAAAAAATGTAATGATGATGTATACGCTTCCTTTGGATAAATACCTTTGGATTCAAGATACCATTTATTCAATAACATGTTGGCTCCAGATGTACTGCCAGAAACTGTGGACATGGCAAATAAGCGATGTTTAAAAGTAGTATCCATTTTTGCCAATGAATCCAAATTCATAGAAAGCCATGCTCCTGCTCTGGAACCTCCACCTTGACCAGCAACCAACACTATGGTATCATCTTTGGAAAGCTTCTTATTGATAATCCATCCATCAAAATATTGGAGCAAATTCTTCCGATTATGATAATCGAACGATTGATGAATATCAGCATCGTATTCTCTAATGTTATGTCTATTGGCGGTACTAATGAAAGAGATATAAATTAAGATTCCAACACCTACAATTGAAACCAATCTAAATACATTAAAAATCAAACCAAAAGAATTGCGAAGTTTAGATTCAAGGGCATTTTTTTTATAAATGTATTCCGACAAAATCCAAGGTGCTCTAATGAAGGCATCAATAAATAAAATATAGTATCCAACTAAAATATTTGCAATAACGATCGGTGACAATAAATGTAATTGATGCGATGCAGTTAAAAATCCGAACAGACCCAATATTACAATTACTAATATCCATACTGATGAATATCTTTGATTGCCAATCTTAAATAATGCTGAAGTTTGATCAATTTCTGATACATGGGCAGGAAGTTTTTCAATAAAATAATGATACGCATTATTCCATAAAAAAAGTATAACCATAAATAAAATGGACCAAACTTTATAATCAAAAAACATCCACAACAAGGAACTGAATAAGATAAGTATTAAGTGGATTAATAATCCCTTCCAAATGAACTGATGTTTATAGATCGAAGATCTAAATTCAATACGGCTCGTGATTAAATATTTAGTATAATGACCTGCAATAGACATTATTGTGATAAAAAGGAATACTCCTAAAATACTAAACAGACTATCTGGTAGCGACCGGTTGATCAATAAATAAATAAAAATAATGATCGGCAAATTTGAAAAATTGCGAATGGGATAATAGGTATTTCCATCACCATTATATTCTTGGATCAATTGTCCAAATAATTGTTCCGGATTAAGATTGGCATATTCCCTAATGTTCGGAGCTAATCTGCCAAATAAATAACTGATCCCATAACAAGACCATGTAGGTATAGCCCACACCGTATAGAACAATAACTCGAAACTCAAGAGTATAAAAAAAATATTCCAACCATTCCCATGTGAAAATAAATAATTGATTATTTCTCCACCTTGACCTACATAATATAATGCCAAGGGAAATAATAAGATGAGTACAATATAAAACCAATTATGCGCAAATGTGGCAAATATTCGATTGATATGATTGATTAGTTTCCCAAACCAAATTTCCATAAATCCATGATTACTCATATATTAATATTTTAAACTAAATTACATTTCTTCCATTATGTTTTATTCTGAATTGGCTAAATAAACCCCAATTTGAAATAACTCAAAAATATTATGTTACGAAGTTACTATATATTGATTCGGCTGAAAGGGGATTTTTCCCTATTTATGGTATTCCTGGAAAATATCAGGATATCGACAGAACTGTGAATTTGATAAAAATAAAAAAACACCGACGATATTACATCATCGGTGTTTTTTTTACAGCATTTCAAATGCTTTCTATTGATTTATAAAGAAACCAATTATTTTTTCATTGTAGCTTTCTTCTTGGTCTGAGCTTTTGCTTTTTGAGCTGTAGCAACTGGAGCCAAAGCCAATTCAATATCTAAGTCGAAATTATTGCTGATTGCTTTGTCTCCCAAATTATCAAAGAAACTACTTGAACCATACTTGATATTGTATTTGGTCCTGTCAATTGCAATTTTGCTAGTTGCTTTTTTCTTAGTTGCATCTACCATTGCATCAAATTCGATTGGATTAGAAATTCCTTTGATGGTTAAATCCCCTTTTACAGTGAAATTACCATTGCTTTTAGGAGTAACACTAGTGATTTTTAAACTTGCTGTTGGAAATTTATCAACACCAAAAAAATCATCAGCTTTTAAATGGCCAACTAATTTATCAGAATATTCTCCTTGCATATCGGTGTTTGTAATCGTTGTCATATCGATTTCGATCATTCCACCTGTAAGGTTGTTTTGATCCATTACTAATTCTCCTGATTTAATTTTAATCATTCCTGTGTGCGTTCCAGAAATCTTTGTTCCAGTCCACTTAACTGTACTCTTAGCAGCATCTACAGCCATTTTTACAGGTGGATTAACAGTAGCACTGATCATAGAAACAGTGACAAACAGCGTCAAAAAAGAAATTGCGATTTTTTTCATGTTTATTGTTTTTATTGTTTTAAAAAAAAATTATACACTTTGAGTGGCATTTCGGATTAAATCCAAGATGCGGTTGAGTTCATTAACGTCATTATCGGATATTGCATTTAAGCTATGACCTACTGCATTTTCCACCAATGAACTGGCTTCAAGCAAAATATTCAAACCTGCTTCAGTAATAGATATATCTACTTTTCGTCGATCTTTAGGGCATTCTATACGAGTGACATATTGTTTAGTCATCAACTTATCAATCAATCTTGATGTATTGGATGTTTTATCAATCATTCGCTCAGTGATTGTTTTTACACTGACCATATTAGGGTGCTTTCCCCTCAATATCCTCAAAATATTAAACTGAGGTGTAGTAAGATCAAGAGGCCTAAGTACGTGCTCGATTTCTGCATGCAACAAGGACGTTGTTACAGCTAGATTTAAATGCGCCTTGTGGCGATCATTACTGAATGGTTTGGACATCTTAAGATAATCTACTAATTCCATGTAAGTACAATTAATGTATAAACATTAATTGTTTGTACATTGTTTCAAGTAAATTATAATTTTTATTTATTAATATGTAAATAACTACATTTTAATTAGTTAGTTCTTAATAAAGCAATCCAATGAATTAAAATGGATCATTATCTAAAAGCCTAACCTACTAATAAAAAAAAATCCCCTAGCGAATAAACACCAGAGGATTTTAATATTTATCTCGATTTTGATTTAATGCCTGCCCCAAAGCTCAACTAATGCCTTGTCATTCATCGCTCCACCTTTGGTATCATACCAAAATTCAACGCGGTTGATGATGCGTTTATTTCCTGTTAAATCAATGACTCTACTCTCGCCGCCTTTAAGGATATTTTCGCGAATTTCTATATTTTGGGATTCACCATTACCATAATGAACGACCATCTTATCCATATTGATTCCAGAGCGTCGGACTTTGATTTTTAGTTTAGAAAATGTGCCTTCCATCTTAGTTACCATAATAACATCATGATCAACGCTTCTATTAACAAGTCGCTGACCTAATTTTTCCCAACCATTAATATTTGAAGATGAACTAAAGGATGTTAAAGAAACTAAAACGAAAATACCGAGTATAAAAGTTAAAAATAAGTTGGTTTTCATAAAATAAAATTTAGTGGATAATGAATCTAAGACTAACTATTTCAATAAAAGTTTAATTCCTTAATGAAAATATTATTACCAACCTAATACCCAAGCAAAAATTAATGGAGCTACAATAGTGGCATCTGATTCCACAATATATTTTGGTGTATTGATGTCTAATTTACCCCAGGTTATTTTTTCATTGGGCACTGCTCCTGAATAGGATCCATAAGAAGTAGTACTATCACTAATCTGACAGAAATAAGACCAGAAAGGAACATCATGCCATTCTAGATCCTGATACATCATTGGCACCACACAGATTGGAAAATCTCCTGCTATTCCCCCACCGATTTGAAAAAAACCAACACCTTTACCTGCAGAATTAGCCCGGTACCATTCCGTTAAATATACCATATACTCTATTCCGCTCTTCATCGTGGAAGCCTTAATTTCTCCTTTGATGACATATGATGCAAAAATATTTCCCATAGTACTGTCTTCCCATCCCGGACAAATAATGGGCAAGTTTCTTTCTGCTGCAGCAATCATCCAACTGTTTTTTGGATCTATTTCATAATATTGTTGCAAGACACCACTGTTCAACATTTGGAACATGAATTCATGAGGTAAATAACGTTCTCCTTTTTGGTCAGCCGCTGCCCATAATGCATGAATATGCTTTTGTAAACGACGAAAAGCTTCCTCTTCAGGAATACATGTATCTGTAACCCGATTCAAACCTTGCTCCAATAGCCCCCATTCTTCCTGAGGCGTAAGGTCTCTATAATTAGGTATCCTTTTATAATGTGAATGTGCGACCAAATTCATAAGATCCTCTTCTAGATTTGCTCCTGTACAAGATATAATATCTACTTTTCCTTGTCGGATCATTTCTGCAAGTGAAACTCCTAATTCAGCAGTACTCATAGCACCAGCCAGTGTAATCATCATTTTGCCACCCTCTAACAAGTGCTGATCATACCCTTTAGCCGCATCAATCAAAGATGCAGCATTGAAATGTCTATAGTGATGTGCTATAAACTGAGAAATGGGACCTTTATTCATGTTCACTATCTACTTTATGATTGTTTTCAAATTTATATGCAAGCATTTTATAATACAATTTAGCCACTAGAAAATCAGGCGCCTTATTATGTGGATTAGGCGCTAATTCCACAATGTCAAATCCAACTACATGCTTGCGTCGGAATACCATACGGAGGTATTGTAAGACTTGATACCAATCCATTCCTCCTGGTTCAGGGGTTCCTGTACTGGGCATAATACTGGAATCAAAAACATCAAGATCTAAGGTAATAAACACATGATCTGTCATTTTGCGAATGGATTCTTCCATCCAATAGTCATTATCCATAATTTGATGGGCAAAATAGACCTTGCCATCTTCAAGATATTGTTTTTCTTCAATATCCATACTCCTGATCCCCACTTGTATTAAATGAGCATTTCTCTGTGCTTCTGCAACAGCACATGCATGATTATATTTGGTACCATGATAAGATTGACGCAAATCCGTATGTGCATCTAATTGCAGAACAGTGAGGTTATTATATTTTTCGGCATAAGCTCTTAAAATACCAATGCTAATACTATGTTCCCCACCAAAAAAAGTTAAAAATTTATTAGTTGCTAATAGTTCTTGGGTCTTTTTATAGACTTTTTTAACCATAGCTTCAGGTGTCAATTTTTTTACGGTTAATGGTTTTTCCAAAACAACACCTTGTTTATAAGGCTCCGAATTAGTTTCGATATCATATAATTCCATGTTTTCTGATGCTATTAAAAAGGCATCATATCCTTTATCTGCTCCTTTGCCCCAGGTACTTGTTCCATCATATGGAATCGAGGTTAGGGTCACTTTAGCATGTTTTGGATTGGCATATTTTTTTGGAATTCCTGCGTAGGTGTTGGTTTGAGGTTTCATACTAATTTTTTAGTGTTTTTTGTAAACAGCATTTTCAATAAATAAGTTCTTATTTGTACCCCAATATCTTTAACATATCTTTAGCTGTTTGTTCTTCACTGTAAAGCCAATCTACCAGATTACCATTCTCATCACGATCCACTAATATGTGCTTAGGAGAAGGAATCAAACAATGCTTAATGCCACCATATCCAGACAATGCATCTTGATAAGCACCTGTATGAAAAAAACCGAGATATAGCGGTGTTTTATCATCTCTTTCGTATTGCGGCAAGAACAATTGTTGATTCTGTGCTTCCGTATTGTAATAGTCCGAATTATCACAACTGAGTCCGCCTATATTGACACGTCTGTATTCATTATGCCATTTATTTACTGGCAACAATATAAATCGTTCTGCAATTCCCCAGCTATCGGGTAAAGTATTCATGAGTGAATTATCTATCATGTACCAAATCTCTGAATCATTTTGTTGCTTTTGTTCTAATACTGAGAATATAGTAGCGCCACTCTCTCCAACGGAGTATTTACCAAATTCTGTAAAAATATCCGGCTCCTTTATGTTTTCTTCCTCACAAGCTTCCTTGATTAATTTTACAATTTGATGGATCATGTATTTATAATCATACTCACTGCCTAATGAATTTCGTATGGGAAGTCCACCGCCAATATTAATGGCACTCAGGCTAGGAAAATGTTTTTTTAATTCTATGTATGTCTTAATTCCCTTCTTCAACTCACCCCAATAATATGTAGTGTCTTTTATTCCGGTGTCCACAAAAAAATGGAGCATATACAATTCAAATTTAGTTTGATTCGAAAAACGCTCCTTACAAAACTGAACCACTTCGGAAGATCTGATACCTAATCTGGATGTATAAAATTCAAACATGGGCTCTTCTTCAGTGGCAACCCTAATGCCCATTTTACATTTTTTATGAATCAATTCTTCATAGGCATCATATTCGAATACATTATCGCACACCGGGATAACGTTTTTAAAACCCGAGTTAACTAGATTGGCAATATTATGAAGATATTGTTTGGTTTTAAATCCATTGTTGACAATGATTTGATCCTTATTTATTTTACCATTTTTGTATAAATTCAATATGAGATCGATGTCGAAAGCTGATGAAGTCTCCAAATGCACATCATGTTGTAATACTTCTTCTAATACATAAGAGAAATGACAACATTTGGTACAATAACAATAATAGTACTTTCCTTCATAACCCACTGACTTCATTGACTTATTAAAAAAGTTTTTAGCTCGTTTAATCTGGTCTCCGATTTTTGGCAAATAGGTCATTTTAAATGGTGTTCCATACTTTTCTATCAACATCATCAATGGAATTCCATTAAATATCAATTCATCTTTTTCCAAATCGAATCCATCCTGAGGAAAGTAGTAGGACTGGTCAATGAGATCGAAATACTTGTTATGCACCATTTTCGGGAAGGCTTAGTCTTTAAAAGGCTCAAAAATAATAGAATTGAGGAAATGTAAGGCATAAAAAACGCCCCAATCAGCTAGAAATACAAATGATTTTGAAAAAATAGCCAAAGGGCTGAATAAACTATCCAATTCCAATTTGGCTATTGAAAAGTAAAATTTATTAAAACAGTTAAATCTAATGCCTGGTCTGTTGTAAAATTATTCAGGACTTCCGTTATTCACCCAACAAGTCAAGATTTTAATAAAAGCATCTGACAATTTAGGTAATCCTTGAGGCATTGGATTACATCCAGCTCCATGGTTGATGGTACAAATAAATTTAGGGTCCGTAGATGAAGCTTTTGCTTTGGCATAAGTGGTTAAATCCAAACCGGCAGATGGAGCAACACTTGCGTGACATCCATTAATAGCACAAGAGGCATTTAATATACCTTTTACAGTAGTATTGTACGTGGCTACAACGCCATCACACTCATTAGGAGTGGTATTATTATCGTCTCCACATGAAACAAAAAAAACAAAAAAAGATCCAGCAATTAAGGATAAAACCAATTTTTTCATAAGGCAATTCATTAATATTTCAAAATGTGGCACAAGAACGTCATTTTTTAGGAGATATCAAAATTGAAGGTTCGTTAATTACAATTTTTAAGCTACTTTTAACTTGTTATGGGATTAAAATACCACGATCGTACTTTTTTCAAAAGCCTACATTGAATTTAAGAAAAAATGATTATGGATTTCATTGGTTTTTGTATGTTTACCTGATCATGTTGATATATTAATTAATTATTATATATGTTAAAGTCCCTCTTTCGCAAAAAATCAATCACAGCACTCCATAATGAAATTCAAAAATCGCATGAACATAGTCTGCATAAAGTATTAACTGTAAGAGACTTAACTGCTTTTGGCATTGCGGCAATCATTGGTGCCGGGATTTTTAGTACCATAGGGACTGCTTCAGCAGAAGGTGGACCTGGCGTCATCTTTCTTTTTATTTTTACAGCGATTGCCTGCAGTTTTGCAGCATTTTGCTACGCTGAATTTGCAAGCATGATACCAGTTTCAGGCAGTGCATATACCTATTCCTATGTTGCTTTTGGTGAATTGTTTGCATGGATTATAGGATGGGCTCTTATAATGGAATATGCAATCGGGAATATCACCGTTGCCATATCCTGGAGTGATTATTTCTGTGGCCTACTGCAAAGTATGGGCATAAATCTGCCCCAATGGATGCAAATGGATCTCTTAAGTGCAAAAAATGGTTTCGATGAAGCTTCAAAATTGATGCAAGCAGGCAAAGTATTCAATAATTTGGATGCGAATCTCCAATCAGCTTACTATGCTTATTCGATGTCGCCCAAACTAGGAGGATTGCATTTTGTAGCTGACCTTCCGGCCTTACTCATTATTATATTAATTACTGCTTTGGTATATAGAGGCATTAAGGAATCCCGTAATGCAAGCAATTTTATGGTTATCGTTAAGGTATCTGTGGTTATACTTGTCATAGTTGTAGGAGCTTTCTATGTTGATGCTACACTTTGGAATCCTTTTATGCCAAACGGAGTACCTGGTATTTTGAAAGGTGTGTCTGCCGTGTTTTTCGCATATATTGGTTTTGATGCTATTTCTACAACTGCAGAAGAATGTAAAGATCCACAAAGAGATTTACCCCGAAGCATGATGTATTCCATCATTATATGCACCATACTCTATGTATTGATTGCATTGGTATTGACCGGAATGGTTTCTTACAAAGAATTAGCTGTAGGAGATCCATTGGCTTTTGTATTTAGTAAAATTAATCTAAACTGGATTAGTGGTATCATAGCAGTAAGTGCCATATTCGCAATGGCCAGTGTATTGTTGGTCTTTCAATTAGGTCAACCTAGGATATGGATGTCTATGAGTCGTGACGGATTACTTCCCAAAGCATTTTCAAACATACATCCTAAATTTAAAACGCCATCTTTTGCTACAATTATCACTGGTTTTCTAGTCGCAATTCCAGCCTTATTTCTAAACCTTACCACCGTTACTAATCTATGTAGTATAGGTACTTTATTTGCTTTTGTTTTGGTATGTGGCGGTGTATTAATGTTGAGAAATAATTCAGAAGGACCAAAGTCTAAATTTAAAACTCCCTATTTTAATGCAAAATATATTGTACCTATAAGCATTTTAGTAGTCTTTGTTAGTCTTTACACCTTTAACAAATCGAGTTTTATATCCTTTGTAACCAATGCACCTCAGCTTATTCCACCCTCAGAATTAATTAGTCATTTACCAGAACAACAATTAGATGATTTGAAAAATCATGTCATGTATTATGAACCCAAAAATTTTACCAAAGCTGGTAGTGACATAGACCATTATTTACAAACGCTGGATCATGAAAGTTACGAAAAATTACTCAACAATTTACCTTTCAGTCAATCCCAAAAATATATTTCCACATGGAATGGATTTAAGGATAAAATTCCCATGTGGATATTCATATTGGTTAGTATAACTATGGGGATTTTAGCATTCATTTACAATTTATCCTTGATTCCTATTTTGGGTGTGTTAAGTTGCTTGTATATGATGGCTCAGATACCTGTATCGAATTGGATAGGATTTACAATTTGGTTGTTTACCGGATTAATCATTTATTTTAGTTATAGTATCAAACACAGCAAACTAAGATTATCTCATGTTGGTATTGAATAATTAGGAGTCGTTTCTCCTAATTTAATGAATTTGATTTCTTGATTAGTGAAATTAATTTTTCAAAAAAGTTTTCCCAACCTTGCCATTCATGCTTAAAATCAAATGAACTGTTATGCCATATTATTTGAACCAATCCTTCATACTTTATGGTCCATTCCATTAAACATTCTAAATCCGTTATACTGTCATCAAGTGATTTTTTTTCATAATCCAAATACGTTCTATCCATAGCAATGACGGGCATCATTTGTAATGTTGTTTGGCATTCATTGATCAAATCATACCAATAAAATGGTTGACAGGTTCCAGCTCTAAAACCCGCACAATCCGCATAAACCATTGAAAAATCAGTTTGAATTCCTGTCTTCAATAATGCTCGAAATGTTTGTGGTGTATGAAATCGCAAATAATGTTGTCGACTCGATGTAATTAATAATCCAGCTGATTCTTCCAGCTTTTCTTTTTCATTTATAATGATACCTGATTCTTCTGCAGATTGATATGATGGATGCAGACAGATCGTCGAAAAAGTTTTTAATTTTTGTAATATTTTTTTTACGTACTTTAATGTTAGTGCATGATTTTTATCATAAATTGAATTGCCACCACTCAAAATAAAAAAATAAAGTTGGTCTTGATTCAATTTACAAGATTCGAAAATATCATACGTATCAAAGGGATCTTTTTTCTGATCCATAACAACCAGCATACGTTCTTTTACGGATTGAAAATGACCCCAACAAAAATCTCTAATTAAGCCTAAAGCGTTTTTCCAAAAAGGTTTGTGCTTAAATTTCCAAAATTGATCAATATCTACGCCTAATGTCACATGAGTGTTCCTTACTTTTCGAATAATTTGTATTTCAAATTTCAAGCATAAACATTTAATCAATACATCACTCCAATGATCAACTACAGGAAATTTGTTGCTTTGTAATGTATGCATTAATGATTGAACCGAAATAAAGCGACCATGCTGATCTTTTTGTTTTGATCCATATTCTTCAGCTCTAGACAACATCCAAAAAATAGCTGCAAAAACATCAAACCCTAACTGAGAATCCTGATTATCACAAAAAATCAAAGGACATTCTGATCCCATCTTGGAAGATGGAACGAAATCTTTAGTAAAATCTAGAAATAATAGCCCTGTATTTGGAATCCATAGTTCTAATTCAGATAATGGGTGGAGTGAATAATTGATTTTAGGCCCTTGTTTATTAATAAAAGTAGGTTCCTCAGTAATCCATTCAAAAACCAAATCTTGATAAGCATTTTGGATAAAGTTGGCTACATACTTTAATCTGGGATGGTCTCGTTCTACATAAATAGGTATTCGAATCATAAATTGATGTAAAATTAATAACTCCGAATACTAAAAATAACTTATTTTTATCCTAATTTATGAATCCTGTAAAGTTACTTGCCGTATTAAGTTTGTTTATCGTGAGTGATCTTATTGCCCAAAAGCAGTCAGATGCCGTCGTACAGCAAAGTGTTCGAAAGGGAGTTATATACAAAAATGAAAATAGCTTTGATATTGCAATCCACTCCAATGGCCTGTATTTGGGCTACAATATTGGCAAAATCAAATTTTATTACCTTACCAAATACATCCATTTTGATATTGGGATGTTAAAACACCCGAAAGAAAAAAGGATTAGCCAGATTTACAATCAAAATAATTCCTTAAGTCGTTATACTTTCGGAAAGCAAAATTTGCTCATCAATATTAGAGCTGGAAGAGGACTCATTCGGTATTATTCTGAAAAAACTAAACGCAAGGGCGTTGCTGTTGGACTTAGAATGGAAGGCGGACTAACGGTTGGTTTATTAAAGCCTTATTATTTGGATGTTCTGAGTGAACATGATGGAAAGGTTAAAACTGTAGCCATAAAATACAGTCCAGAGACCGCCGCAGATTTTTTAGATCCAAATCACATCATAGGGGAATCTTCATTTTGGAAAGGTGTCAATGAAATTAAATTTAAACCAGGAGCCTTTGGAAGAATTGCACTTACGCTTGACCCTGGAGCCTTTGAAAAATATGTTCAGGCTTTAAACGTTGGACTTCAAGCTGATATTTATGCCCAAAGGGTACCTATATTGGTGACTGATAATAACCCTTTTCTGCTGATGAACTTTTTTATTAACCTCCAATTCGGCAGGAGAAAATAACCAAAGTCATCCGATACATCATTCAAATCAATCTTTTCTCCTCGAGGATCACTATTCTTGATTAATTTTGTCAATTCAATTGCTTATTTCAATTAATGATCGATTTACCCATAATTACAGCACCTGACCCAAAACCAAGGAAACCCGAATGGTTAAGGGTTAAATTACCCATTGGTGAGGAATATCGCAAGGTTAGGCATTTAGTAGATGAATACAAACTGCATACCATCTGTCAAAGCGGCAATTGCCCAAATATGGGCGAATGTTGGGGTGCCGGTACCGCTACTTTTATGATTTTGGGAGATGTGTGCACCAGATCCTGCAGTTTTTGTGCGGTCAAAACAGGTAAACCTAAAGAATATGATACCGATGAACCCCAAAGAGTAGCAGAAGCCATTCGACTGATGGGTGTCAAACATGCAGTAATTACTTCTGTGAATCGCGATGAATTACCGGATAGAGGCGCAGAAATCTGGCACCAAACCGTCAGACAAATTAAAATCAAGAGCCCTCAAACCACCATTGAAACCCTTATACCCGACGTAAAAGCCAATTGGGATGCATTGGAACGAATGATTAGCGCTGATCAAGAAATCGTGTCACACAACATGGAGACTGTAGAGCGTCTGTATCGATTGGTTCGTCCCCAAGCCAAATATGGCAGAAGTTTAGAACAAATACAACGTACTAAGCTGTATGGAAAGCGGACTAAGACCGGAATTATGTTAGGTTTGGGTGAGACAAAAGAAGAAGTTTTAATGGTTATGGATGATTTGTTGGCCTCAGGTTGTGAAATTTTGACTTTAGGGCAATACCTTCAGCCTACTAAGATGCATTTGGAAGTTGCAGCTTTTATTCACCCGGATGTATTTGCTGAATATAAGGAAATAGGCTTAAAAAAGGGATTTATGTATATAGAAAGCGGGCCTTTAGTTCGCTCCAGCTATCACGCTGAACGACATCTGGTCTAAATGGCTCGATATTTGAATTTAATTGTTATGGTCTTTTTTTCAGTATTTACCCTGAGTATTAGATCTGATAAATGTGTTTTCTTTGCATTTCGTATTTGTTTATTCTAAATTTTTAAGATGAGACTAAAATTTGGTTTTTTGATATGGGTTCTTACTTGTAGTGCTCTTTTAGCCCAGAACTATGTTGTCAATAGTAATACTGATACAGATGATGGCGTTTGCGATGGCGTTCACTGTAGTCTTAGAGAGGCGATTAATGCAGCTGAAGCAGATGGCGTTCCAAGTACGATCACATTCAATATTACGGGAGCTGGACCGCATAATATATTACCAGGTGGACCCTATCCTACCGTAAACCAAGATGATTTAACCATTATTGGAGAAACTCAACCCGGAGGACCTGGATCAGTGATCATCTTTTTTTCAAACAGAATTTTTGGAGGAGTTCCTTTTTGGACTATACTTGGAAATCAATTTTCTGTCAGTGGCCTAGGTTTTTCCACCATGAATTATGCAGATCCTAATGATCATATTTTGGTTTTTGGTGATGCTGCAAAGGATGCTGCCAATGCACGAATTTATAATTGTATCGTTAATGGAGATAATTTCACAGTTCCAGTTACGGTGGCTAGTTCGGTTTTGGTCAATCAAAGTTCGAATTTTACATTAAAAAAATCCATTTTCGGATCGGACTATACTTTGAGTTCTATTACAGCCACAAAAGCTGCGGTAAATATTGACCCATTGCAAGGATCCAAAAACGTTACCATAGATTCAAATATTTTTGTCAATACGAATAATGCTATTTCTTCCAGTGGTGGTATTTGTAGCATAACCAACAATATTTTCGGTGCTGTAGACACATCAAAAAACAATATTTTCTTTGCACCAACTTCTGGAATCGAACTGCTAGGTGGCGGGCCTCATACAATCAATGATAATTTTTTCATTTTCCAAAAAACATTTGCAATTCGAAGTAACAATCTAAATCAAGATTTAAACATTTTCAGAAATAGATTCAATCAAGTTACATCTGATATTATTTTAAATGGAAATACAAATGCAACTTATAACATTGCTCGTAATTATGGAAGAGATGGGCTTACTTTTATCTCTCTTAATCTACAAAATGCCTATACTTTAAATTTAGAACGAAATGATATAAAAAACTATAATTCCTTTTATCTAAATAATCTAGAGCCTGGGATTTTAAAAGCCCGATATATTGATAATCTAATACAGTGTATAAACAATAATGTAGTATCATTAAATGGTAGCAACTTTCCTGCACCAGGTAATCCAACCATTACTTCTGTGAATCGAGATCAAATCGTTGGTACCGGAAATCCAACTGATTCCATAGTAGTTTATGCAAACCGACGAACCGGCTGTCCTAATGCCAATTGTCAAGGTGGATTTGAACTCGGACGAACACAAGCAAATAATTTAGGTAATTGGACATTGAATGTCGCTTATCCAAATCAACATAGCATTTCTGCATATCAATTCAAAAGCAATACAGCCGCGACTCCAAGTATTTATTCAGAATTCTCCAATTGCTATAAATGTACACAGCCTATCAAGTCTACTTTTTCACAAACTATCTGTAAGGGACAAAGTATATTATTCAGAGGAAAACTTTATAACGAAGCAAATCCTAAAGATTCATTTAATGTGACTGGTGATGGAGTAAGTATATGTGATTCTGTGTTCGTTGTAAATATTCAATTTCAAAATGGCATACGTCAAATGATTGATGTACCAATTTGTTTTAATGATACCACTAGAATCGGTGGAAAAGAAATTTCAAAATTAAATCCAATTGATTCAATAACTAATTTAAAAAATGTCTTCGGATGCGATAGTATTGTTGTTCTTAATGGAATCGAAAGAGGTTTATCTACTTACACTAAAACAATATGTTCCAATGCTAGTGAAACTATTGGAGGAACAGTATTTGACAAAAACAATCCTAAAGGCACGGCTATACTCAAAGGTCAATCCGCATTTGGCTGCGACAGCGTAGTTTTTGTAGATTTAACCATTAAAAACTTTACGGTCTTTGATCTAAAAAGAGACATGTGTCCAAATACTCAATTGACTATAGGTACTGAAGTGTTTGATGCTGCAAGGCCAAGCGGAAGTGTCACTCTTATGGGAGCTTCAAGTACAGGATGTGATAGCATTGTCAATGTAACGCTTAACTATCCTAATAATACTGCTTTGGTAAAACTCGATCTTTGCCCTGAAGACAGTATTTTCATTGGTGGTAGTAAAGGTCGGTATTTTAGCGCACGAAATCCCATCGATACATTAACATTAACCAATGGTTCATCATTTGGCTGTGACAGTATCATTTTTGTAAACTTAAATATTCTTAAGAATGGAACTGGTGTTTATAAAGCCGATATTTGTCGAAGAGATACACTCGTTTTACAAGGTGAAACATTTTCTTCAGGAAGAACAACTGGTATATTAAAAGTTGCCAATGGATCAACCAATGGCTGCGATTCCATTGTTCAAGTTGACCTCACGGTAATTCCCGATGCCAATGGTCAATTGGATACTACGCTTTGTGAAAATGATACCTTGAGATTATTTGGAGAGGATTTCTTCAAAGCCAAGCCATCTGGACCCATAAGAATTATAAAAGGCTCATCCAGATTGTGTGACAGCTTCTTATTAGTCAATGCTACATTTGTTAAAGAATCTTTTGGTA
This sequence comes from Candidatus Defluviibacterium haderslevense, assembly GCA_016712225.1. NCBI lineage: Bacteria > Pseudomonadati > Bacteroidota > Saprospiria > Saprospirales > Saprospiraceae > Candidatus Defluviibacterium > Candidatus Defluviibacterium haderslevense. The sequence goes on from JADJRL010000003.1 coordinate 5,147,011, forward strand.
ATTTCTCAACTACAATTTGTAAAAAAGATAGTATCAAAATTCAAAATGTAACTTTTTCAGCAAACAAAACATCAGGTACTTTAATCGTAAAAAAAGGATCTGCAAATGGTTGCGATTCTACCGTTACGGTCAACATTAATATCGCCCCTTCAATAAATGCTCAATTCACCAAAGAAAATTTGGATTGTAATGTACCGAATACCGGACGAATTGTAGTGAATAATATATCAGGAGGTATTGGTCCGTTTAATGTATCCATTGATAATCAGGCAAGCCTTCCTTTTACACCCGACCTTGATCTAGCTAATCTAAGTTTTGGATCTCATCGAGTTAAAATATTAGACCAATTCGGCTGTGATACTACCTATACACTAAATATCGACACAGTTAGTACCCTACAATTGGTGCTACCGAATGATGTTACGATTGATAAGGGCGCTTCTGTATTGATCAAACCATCCACCAATTTTGTTCCTACCATAATTACATGGACGCCGGTAGCTAATCTAAGTTGTACGGATTGCCTTGAACCAACTGCCAAGCCTGATGTAACAACCAACTATTTGTTGACTCTGGAAGATGCTAATGGTTGTACTGTAAGCGATAATATGAATATTACGGTTCGTGTTGAAGAAGCTGATATTTATATCCCTACTGTATTTTCTCCTAATGGGGATAATATCAATGACATATTTGAAGTCGTTTTCCATTTTCCTGATAAAACGAAAATTAATGTATTTCAAATATTCGACCGTTGGGGTAACCAACTTTATGAAAAAGTAAATGGTACAATCGGTGAAAAAATTGGATGGAATGGCGAATTCAAAGGTAAAAAAGTAAACCCGGGTGTTTATGTCTATGCCATACAGTATGAAGCCATAGATGAAGAACCAAAATGGCGCAAGGGCGGAATTACTTTGTTAAGGTAAGAATCATAATTTCTGATCTGGCGATCTAACTGATCTTGAATTTTAGTTTAAGTCCAAGGATTTGTTCTAATTAAAGAAAATTACTATAGTGTATTGCTATCAATAGGCATATAGCGTATTTTAAAATCTATGATTTATGATAGAAAAGCATAAATTATCTTCAATGATGAGTAATTTTAACCCAGAATCTATGCTTAAATTATATGATCGAAACCACAGTTTACCAGCCCAAACATAAAATACGGATCCTAACAGCAGCCTCACTTTTTGATGGTCATGATGCCGCCATTAATATCATGCGTCGCATTATGCAATCCAGTGGCGCCGAGATCATCCACCTTGGTCATAATCGATCAGCTTTGGAAATTGTTGATGCCGCTATTCAAGAGGATGTACAAGGTATTGCCATTACATCTTACCAAGGAGGTCACAATGAATTTTTTAAATATATCTATGACTTACTCAAGGAAAAAATTGCGGTCACATCAAACTTTTTGGCGGTGGTGGTGGAACCATTCTTCCGTCCGAAATAGCGGACTTACATCAATATGGAATAACCAGAATCTATTCACCAGACGATGGAAGACATATGGGACTTCAAGGAATGATCAATGATCTTCTCAAACAATGTGACTTTGAGACCGGAGCTTCACTAAATGGAGAAGTCAAAGAATTAAAAGCAGGGAATGTTAGAGCAGTAGCTCGTCTTATTTCTGCAGTTGAAAATTTTCCTGATACAGCTAAAGAATTATTAGCAACAATACCAAAAGGTCCATCTAATAAACAAACACTCGTTCTAGGAATTACAGGAACAGGAGGTGCAGGAAAGTCAAGTTTGGTTGATGAGATCATTAGAAGATTTATTTTAGATTTTCCAGAAAAAACCATTGGCATTTTATCAGTAGATCCAAGTAAAAGACGAACCGGAGGTGCTCTATTAGGTGATAGAATACGCATGAACGCAATCCATCCAGAATTCCATCACAACAGGGTATTTATGCGATCTTTAGCTACGAGACAATCTAATCTTGCTCTTTCACCACATATTAAAAATGCTTTAGACATTTTAAAAGCAGCATCATTTGATTTAATTATACTAGAGACTTCAGGTATTGGTCAATCCGATACCGAAATTATCGATTTCTCAGATGTTTCGCTATACGTTATGACACCTGAATATGGTGCTGCAACTCAATTAGAAAAAATTGACATGCTTGATTTTGCAGATCTCATTGCGATTAATAAATTTGATAAACGAGGCGCATTAGATGCCCTTCGCGATGTCCGAAAACAATATCAACGCAACAAACAATTATGGGATATATCCATAGATGAGATGCCGGTTTATGGAACAATCGCATCACAATTCAATGATCCGGGAATGAATTTATTGTATGAAAAATTAATTTTAAATATTAATAAAAAACTAAACACTCCTTGGAAATCAACTTTAGGTCTTCCTACCGGTGAATCCGAAAAAATTTATATCATTCCACCAGGCAGAACCCGATATCTTTCTGAAATTTCAGACAGCAATCGCAAATATGATCAATGGTCTATAAAACAAGCCGAACAAGCTCAAAAATGGCAATCATTAAAAATAACTGAAGACTTGGTTTCTTCTGATGTCAAACCAGAAATCAAAAAACAAACTTTAGAAATTGAAAAAACTATAGACGGAATTACCCGATCTATTCTTGAGGAATGGGAAACGAAAAAAAAGGAATACAAAAACGATCATTTTATTTATAAAGTTCGAGACAAAGAAATAAGTGTTCCTACCTTCACAACATCCCTTTCGCATTCAAGAATTCCAAGGGTTTGTCTACCAGATTACAAAGGTTGGTACGATATCATAAAATGGTCATTACAAGAAAATGTGCCCGGCGAATTTCCATATGCAGCAGGTGTATTTCCATTCAAGCGTAAAGAAGAAGACCCAACCAGAATGTTCGCTGGCGAAGGCGGACCTGAGCGCACCAACCGACGTTTCCATTATGTCTCAGTAGATATGCCTGCTAATCGCCTTTCTACCGCATTTGACTCAGTAACTTTATATGGAGAAGATCCAGATTACCGGCCGGATATTTTTGGAAAAGTTGGAAATTCAGGTGTGAGTATTTGTAGTCTCGATGACGCCAAAAAATTATATTCTGGTTTTGATCTATGTAATCCCAGGACATCTGTTTCCATGACAATCAATGGTCCTGCGGCGACGATATGTGCCTTTTTTATGAATACTGCTATCGATCAACAATGCGAACTATACATTAAAGCCAATGGATTAGAGCACAAAGTTGAAGCTGCACTAAAAGCAAAATTTGATGACCAAAATCTTCCACGACCAAAATATGATGGCGAACTTCCACCTGGAAATAATGGATTGGGTTTGATGTTTTTGGGATTATCCGGAGATCAAATTCTAGAAGCGCCTATTTATGAAGAATTAAAAAACAAAGCACTAAGCTCCGTTAGAGGCACTGTACAAGCTGACATACTCAAAGAAGATCAGGCGCAAAATACCTGTATCTTTTCAACTGAATTTTCTCTCAAATTAATGGGTGATGTTCAAGATTATTTCATTCAAAAAAATGTTCGAAATTTTTATTCTGTTTCGATCAGTGGATATCACATTGCAGAAGCTGGGGCTAATCCGATTTCACAATTAGCATTTACTTTAGCGAATGGTTTTACTTTTGTAGAATACTACCTTTCCAGAGGAATGCATATTGATGATTTTGCACCGAATTTATCTTTCTTTTTTTCTAATGGCGTTGATCCGGAATATGCAGTTATCGGAAGAGTTGCTAGAAAAATCTGGGCTAAGGCCATGAAGATAAAATACAATGCCAATGAAAGAAGTCAAATGTTGAAATATCACATACAAACTTCTGGTCGATCCCTGCATGCACAAGAAATTTCTTTTAACGATATCAGAACGACACTCCAAGCATTATATGCCATCTATGATAATTGTAATTCACTACACACTAATGCCTATGATGAAGCTATAACAACTCCAACTGAAGAATCGGTGCGAAGAGCCATGGCCATTCAACTCATCATCAATAACGAATTGGGTCTAGCTAAAAATGAAAATCCATTACAAGGATCTTTTATCATAGAAGAATTAACTGAACTTGTGGAAGAAGCTGTACTTATGGAATTCGATAGAATTTCAGAGCGAGGTGGTGTATTAGGAGCTATGGAAACGATGTATCAACGCAGTAAAATCCAAGAAGAATCCTTGTATTACGAAACACTCAAACATACTGGTGAATATCCTATAATAGGTGTCAATACCTTCTTAAGTAAAGATGGCTCTCCAACCATTTTGCCTAAAGAAGTTATACGCGCTACTGATGAAGAAAAAAAGGATCAAATCCATGCATTAGAAAATTTGAAAAAAGCCAATATCAGTGTTTCAGATAATCATTTGAAAAATTTACAATTGATGGCCATTAAAAATAAAAATATTTTTGAAGAATTGATTGAAGCTACAAAATATTGCTCCCTAGGACAAATTACTCAGGCATTATATGCTGTTGGTGGAAAGTATCGAAGGAACATGTAAGGGATCAATAAAAAATTATTTAATTTTACCATCATCAATAAAAAAGAAGCACTTCTTAAAAATAATAATTAAAACAGAATGTCAAAAAATTACATTATGATTAGATTTTTTTTCTGATACTATTATTCATCAATATTGCAGAGAACAATCTTAGTGCCAACACAATCATCGTTGGTGTCAATCAGACTTATACTTCTATCCAATCAGCTTACAATATAGCCAAACCTGGTGATACCATTCTTGTAAATGAAGGTATATATACCCAAACCGAATATCTGAGCGGTACTAAAGGTAATGACAAAAACAATATTTACGTCATTTCAAAAAAAAGACACGGTGCAATCTATAGAGGTGGGTCAGAAGCTTGGCATTTAAGTTCCGTTTCCTATATTGTTATCGAAGGGTTTGTGTTCGAACAACAAACCGGTAATGGTGTCAACATGGACGATTCAGGAAGTTTAGTGAATCCTTCTACAAATATTGCAATAATCCACTGCATATTTAGAGATATTAAAGCAACCGGAAACAATGACTTATTAAAATTGTCAGGATTGGATTTTTTCTCAATATCAGAATGTACATTTTTAAATGGAAGCCTCGGAAGCTCAGGTAGTGGAATTGATATGGTAGGATGCCACAATGGTAGAATTAATAAATGCACTTTTGAAAACATGGGTGCCAATAGTATCCAAATGAAAGGAGGAAGTCAATACATCCGGATTGCAAAACACTTTTTAAAAAAGGTGGGCAACGAGCAATCAATATTGGCGGAAGTACCGGGTTGGCATTTTTTAGACCTCAGAATGCAACATTTGAGGCTGCAGATATAAATGTATGGTCGAACATATTCATTGAATCTGACACACCCATTGCATTTGTAGGATGTATCCGAAGTAAAGTGGTAAACAATACCATAATCAATCCGGTAATTTGGATTTTTAGAATACTTCAGGAAACGGTTGACCCCAATCGTTTTGCTCCTTGTGGAATGAATGAATTTACAAATAACATTATTTATTTCCCAAATAATATTAGAACGATTGTTAATATTGGACCAAATACAGATCCTTCTTCATTTATTTTTTCAAATAACTTATGGTACAATCATCAGAATCCAAGTTTTAATCAATACAATTTACCTGTAGCAGAAACCGGAAGTATCAAAGGCAAGGATCCATTATTTGTAAACTTAACACAAGAAAATTTTAATCTTTTAAAAAGCTCACCAGCCATTGGTCAAGGCAAATCGGTGATCGCACCTATTGAAGATTATAATGGAAATCTTTTTGAAATTACCAACCGATCAATTGGAGCCATAGAATATCAAAAAGTAAGCAATAATGATGATTTAAATACTTCATCCATGTTAGTTTATCCAAATCCATCTAAAGGATTAATACATATTATTTCCGACCTTATAAAAGGTGAACATTTAAAAATAACAATTTTTTCAATCCAAGGAAACTTTATAAAAAGCATACCAATTAATACTACAACAAACCCATCCATCGACTTGCAAATGAATGATGGAACTTACATGTATATCATAGAAGATTCAAAAGAGAAAATTCTCAAAAGATCCTTGTTATTGATTTCAAAATAACTTTAAGCGTAGTTAGTAAAAGGTTTCCTTTATGGAGTGGTTGATCAAAGGCGTATTGTTAGGCATTAGTATTGGCCTTTTGGTGGGGCCTTTGTTTTTTGCATTGATACAAGCAGGTATGGAATATGGATTCCGCAAAGGATTTCTTTTTGCAGCAGGAATTTGGATTAGTGATTTCATTCTATTAATGCTCACCTATTTTATATTTAAAAATATTCCACTACCTACAAACACAGATGATATCAGTCCGATTCTTATAGTTATCTGCGCTGCAGCATTTATATTAATTGGTTTAAACATTATGCTCTCACCAACAAAAAAAATGGATCATCAATATCTTCCTACTTCTAAATTATGGACAGTCTTGGTCACAAAAGGTTTTATTGTTAACACCATGAATCCATCTGCATTTTTAATTTGGATGAGTGTTGCGACTATTGCCAATAAAATAACTTTAAAACCCAGTGGCACAGAAATTCTTATGTTCTATTTGAGCATTGGTATCACCATCATTGGTTTAGATTTGTTGAAAATATTCTTAGGTAAGAAAATTGCTTTAAAATTCAAGGATGGTATCCTGTCAAAATTCAAATATGTGTCGGGCGTTTTTTTTATAATTAATGGGTTATATTTGGTGTACGTCGCCATATTCTAAAATAAAAAAAACAAAGTATAAACATTTTAACAATAATAATGCATGCTTATATTTTACCATTGAGAAAATAATGACACAAAAACTAATTAAATAAATATTCTATTCGTAATATTCAAAAAGATATTCATCCTTATATTCAATCTCATTCGCTATTAGTTCAGTTAGGTATTCTGATTTGAACGATACCTTTTTATGATGTATCTTTTGATTTTGAATATATTTATAAACTTTATCCAAATGAGATCGACTATAAGAAAATGCTCCAAATCCGCTTTGCCATTCAAATTTATTTTTGATTAGCCCCTTTTCGTTAATCCAATTATTGCTTGCTCTTTTTATATCTTTAACCAAATCAGAAATGGATATCGCAGGATTCAAACCTATTAATATATGAATATGATCTATCATACCATTTATTGCTAGCATTTTATGTCTATAGTTTTGTACAACAGCAGTTATATATTTATATAATTCTTCTTCCCATGTTTCACTTATAAAACTTTTTCTACCCTTCACTGCAAAAACCAATTGGATAATCAATTGTGTATATGTGTTACTCATTATAAATTCATTGAATCAAACAGGTTGCCCCGCTGGGGCAAATTAAAATCTAAAATTAACCTACAAAATAAATGCCATTTTATGGTATTTATTTTGCGACAAGTAGGTTGCCCCGCTGGGGCAATGATAATTCATACATTGGTTTTGCAGCTATTATTTTGATAAGACGAGCTTGCCCTGTTGAATCTTTTATAATACATACGATGGTGTTACAAATTTTATTTTGATATATGGAGATTGCTACGTTGGGGTAATTTAAATAAATACATTGGTTTTATAATTTTGGTTTTGAGGCAAATAAATAGATTCAGGATACTTGAAACAAAGGGACTGCTATTATAAATATTTTGGGTATAATACTAAACATAAAAATATTCTTCTGTCAGATAAATACTTTTGATAAATCTCTATGTACGAGATTTTTAAAGCCAAGGCTATAACATCTTAATGAAACTTTAATTATACAAATTATATACCTTCTGTTCAATCTATGTATAAAATCTTAACTTGGAAAATCATTAGCCCAATAGGTCAATTTCTTTGTAGCATTGCAAAATGCGTAAATCTTTGTCCCAACAGACCATGCTCCTAGTAGCATCGTAAGATGCGTAAAATCTTTCCCAACGAGCCATCCTCCTAGTATCTTCGAAACATGAATAAATCTTTACCCAAAAAAACCAACCTTTTTTTAGCATATTATGATGCACAAATCTTTTACCAACGGTCCAAACTCCTTATTGCTTCGAAACATAAATAAATCTTTGCATCGAAAGACGGTCAAATCTTTGTCCCATCAGGCTTACATCCTTGTACCATCAAAACTTGGGTAAATCTTTGCCCCATAGACCCATCCTTACTGTAGCATCACACGATACGCAAATCTTTTTCACAACGAGCCAAACTCATTATAGCTTAGAAAAATGAATAAATCTTTGTCTCGAAGAACCAACTTCCCTGTTGCATCGAAAGACGATCAAATCTTTGTCCCATCGGGCTTACATCTTTGTACCATCAAAACTTGGGTAAATCTTTGCCCCAGCAGGGCAACCCCTTGTAGCATCGTAAGATGCGTAAATTATTGCTCCAGCGGAGCAACCTATTTGCAAGATTAAAAATCAAAATACCCTCAGGTAAAATCATAAAAACGATCTTTTCTACCTCATCTATTTCTTCTACAAAATCTTCGTGTAATGGAATTAATAATGATCTACCCTCATGCATAACTCTGGCCATCAACTGCGATGGATATTCTTCAATACTGGTAATAGCAACATTATAATTCGATGTCCGATCATGAATCGAGTAGCCCTCTAATCCTTGACTTTTACCTTGAATCTTGGCAGATCTTTTTGTTGCTTTTGATAATTTATTTTCATCTATATAAAAACTTTGATGACTTAATACTCTTGCCTGCTCAGGATTATCTACACCTTCTAATTTCAACAAAGTACTCCCATCTGTTTTACATGATTCAATAAAAAAAGGAACGTGACATCCGTTTATTTTAAAAAAAACGACCTTTTCACTTAGTATATGTTTTTTGAAAATTGGATTCATTTCAACATCTAAAATGCCTTTTATTCCATGTGATTTGTAACATTTGCCAGCTTCAATAAAATCAATCATAAACCTAATTATGTTGAATTAAATATTGGCGAATAATAACACCACGTTCTGCCTTGGGATCATAAGGAGTATTGGGATTGGCGAAACCTCTTTTTAAAAACCATGCTTCGTGATACACCATACCAATATGATCTGCATATTTAGAATTCGATTTGATTTTAATAATTTCATCTGTATAATCAGCTTCCTCAACACTGAGAACGTTTTCAAATGAACCAGAAGAAATCAATTCTTTTGATTTTATATCTAAATAATAATAAGAATTATTATTCCAATAACTAAAAAGTTCAAAGGGTTCCCCTTGGAAAGTTATCAATTGCCTTGAACCAATATAAACATTACCATTCCATGATTTATTTTTAGCAACAGGATAAACTAATTTAATAAAATCAAGACCAAACTCTGTTTTGATCAATTTGCTTTTACTCGAAGTGACGAATGAATTTCCAACCAATTCCCAGGATGCACTGGAATCTTTTCTTAGGTATTGATCTAAAGAAAATACCAATTCATTATTTGCATTTCGAAAAGTATCTACTACTTCTTCCATGATTTCAACACTTACTGAATCAATAGTAACCACAATTTCCTTGGAAAATAAATAGAGTCCGTTTTATAAATCCAAAATTTACCCAACTCTAATGGCGTATAAGTATAACCAAAAGTAGTTTCATCCAATACTTCAACTTCAGGATCACAAGCATTGATAACTAAACCTGTTACCAATATTATAACTATCGTTTTTATGAATTGCATCTTTACCATTAATGATTAAAATTAAATAACGAATTCCGAATGATACCACCACAAACCACATCATCACCTTCATAAATGACAGCCGATTGACCGGGAGCGATACCTCTAACAGGAGCATGGAAGTGAATTTTTAATTCGTCGCCTTGGTGTTGGACCTGACATACATGTCCAGGATCTTTATATCGAACTTTAGTAACGAAATCCTCATCACCCGGCACGGTATTATATTTTAACCAATTCAGTTTGCTAACATCCATAGCTGGTCTTGACAGCTCCATTTCTTCTCCCAAAACAACTGTATTGGTCTCCGGAATTATGTCGGTAACAAACATTGGTTTCCCAAATGCTTTTCCTAAACCTTTACGTTGGCCCACGGTATAAAAAGGATATCCATCATGATAACCTAAAACCGATCCAGATTGATCTATAAATAGTCCACCTTTGACTTCATCTTCTAATCCTTCTACCCGGCGCTTTAAAAACCTCTATAATCATTGTCAGGTACAAAACAAATCTCGTAACTCTCGGCCTTTTTGCCAAATTATCGTATTGACGATCAGCAGCAAACTGTCTCACTTCCGGCTTAAGATATTCAGCTAGCGGAAACACACTTCTTCCAAGAGCTTCCTGTGTTAGTCCCCATAATACATAGGATTGATCCTTGACCAAATCCTTAGCTTTGGATACATAATACCGGTCTTCAAGTTTATTCTTGCGCACATAATGTCCTGTGGCGATGAATTCACAATCCAGTCCGTCAGCCCGCTTTAATAAGGCATTCCACTTGATGTGTGTGTTGCACATCACGCATGGATTAGGGGTCCTGCCAGCGATATATTCATCTACGAAATTGTCAATCACAGCATCGCCGAATTCATCCCGAATATCTAAAATAAAATGATGAAAACCCATATCTACAGATACTCTTCGAGCATCCTGGAGGGAATCTAAAGAACAGCAGCCTGTTTCCCTTTTTAGAACCACCCGAAGAAGCGTAATCCCAGGTTTTCATAGTGATCCCAATCACCTCATATCCCTGCTCATGCAGCATGATGGCAGCTACCGTACTGTCGATACCTCCACTCATAGCTACTAAGATTTTTCCCAATTTACTCATAAAAACTTAGCTACAAATATAATACATATTAATAAATAATCGAATATAAAAATTTCAACTAAATAATATTTTTTCCTAAATATATGCTTCAAATATTTGACTCTCTCGTATATTTGCACTCCAATTCAAAAGTCTAATAGAAGTATTAGCCTGTTACAAACGGATAAACCCTTGATATGGTTCAGTTTCGGACTCTTTTATTAGACTGAAATGAAACAATCAAAGGCCTGGTAACGGTAATAAATTGCGGGAGTAGCTCAGTTGGTAGAGCACGACCTTGCCAAGGTCGGGGTCGCGAGTTCGAGTCTCGTCTCCCGCTCTTAATATAATAGTTAGGCACATGTCAATATAGATTGACATATAACTATTGTACCAGCCCAGGTGGTGAAATTGGTAGACACGCAGGACTTAAAATCCTGTGGACAGTAATGTTCGTGCGGGTTCAAGTCCCGCCCCAGGTACAAGGTTCAGCGAAAGTTGAACCTTTTTAATTATATCTGGGTCGAACATAAGTCGAACAAAAACTAAATCTTTTTTCTCTTTCAAATAACATTTTGTATTTTTGAGAAAAAAGTATGAAAAATACTAGAATCAAAGTTCAGACTAGTGAAATTGCATTAATGCATTGTGAATCATCAGAAGATGCGCGCAAAAATTTAGAGTTGCATGTTTGGAATTTTATTGATTTGTATAAAGAAGATCTTATCGATTACCAAGTTTCATATACAACTTTTATCCATCCAAAATTTGGTTTAACCTTGAGTTCTTTATCAGTATTAAGGATTAAGGAATCTCCTAAATCAACAACTTAATAATTGATTCGAAAAATCGCAAAAATGGAAGTCATTTGTCTATCTGATGAAGCATTTTATGCACTTATTGAGACAGTAGTGGCTCGGATAAAAGATAAGGAAGGCATCAAAGGAGATAAATGGATTTCTGATGAAGAGGCTATGTCAAAGCTTCGGATTAAAAGTAAGACCACCCTACAAAAACTAAGGGATGAAGGAAAAATTAGATTTTCCCAGCCAGAAAAGAAAATTATTTTATATGATACCGATTCAATAGATATATATTTGGAAAAACATTCAAAAAATTCATTCTGATGGAAATAGATGAAAGTAAATATATTAAGGGATTTAATGCTGGGTATTTTCTTTCTAAATACGAACCAAAGGTATCGTTGGAATTGTTGGAACATATTCACCCTATCAATTCGTATATTTCAGGCATGAACTTTGGACAAAAAGGAATTTCAAATTGAGATTGATAAAACCAATTAGAAGAACTTAAATCCATAAGACATCAAAAGGACAATTCTAGAAATTTAGAATAACTAATTTTAAGGTTCTGAAATGACAAATATTACTTTAGCAGAATATATCTTAAGATACAACAATGATACTTTACCCCATGTGAAAGAGTCTAGGCAAATTACTAATTCCGTCATATTCAAAAACGTTTTAGGGCTACCTACTCCAACTACTCCTAATCCTCAAACATTCAGTTATATTTACTTTATCTTAGATCCAGAATCCAGAAATTGTGTTAGTGTTGTTCAACTCTTGGAAGATGACTTGCATGCTTTCACTAGTTCTAACAATCGGAAGAAAGGATTCATTAAAAATGCAATGGTAGCTGCTATTCTACCTGATAGATTTAAGCATAATGATTCTATTGAAATTAGTTTGCTTAATGATGGCCAGTCAGATTATAATATTTCTACTAAAGTAACTGAAAGTCTAGGTTTTCAAAAAATTGGAGCTGATGAGGACAAGTTTGTATTATTGAAAAAAAGACTTTGAAGTTGAAATCTTAAAGAACCTCAATAAATAAAATAGTGCTTTTCAACATTTTTAAATGCTAAATAATCAAATTTACTTATTATTGGTAAATTTATGTTGCATTCAGAATGGATATTTACTTTAATGATTCAACCATTGAGAAGTCAAAGATAGAGCATCAAATATTATCATATTTAGATCATCACTATCCCATAGCTTCCTTTTCTTAGATTCCCATGATGCTAAGTCCTTGAAATCAATAACAAAAATCTGATTTTAGCGACTGCTCATAAACATCTCTGATCTAATAATTTGAATACTGTACAACTTTTGCTTCTCCTTAACAAGAAAGAAACAAGTATTTAATGCATCCTAATTGCAAAAAATTACTTAAATATTTCAAATTTAGTATGTTTTATTTAATATTATATACATTTGGACTTTAATTTCATTATACAATAAATCATACCAAAAGTAAGAAACAATTAATAGTTCGTGTAAAGGAAAAGGAAAGGATTAAAGGAGATAAATGGATTTCGGGTGGTGAAGCTATGTCAAAGCTTAGAATTAAGAGCAAGACTATCCTACAAAAACTAAGAGATGAAGGAAAAATTCGATTCTCACAACCAGAAAAGAAAATAATTCTATATGATACCGATTCCATTAATGTATATTTGGACAAACATTCAAAAAAAAATTTCTAATGGAATTTGATAAGCAAAAATTTATTGAGGGTTAAATACAGGGCACTTACTCGCTAATTATGAACCTAAGTTAGTAATCTCATTTTTAATCAATATTCAGCCTATCAATTCATATTTATATGAATTGAAATGTGAGAGAAATGAATTCGAATTATCAAAAGCACAATTAATTGAATTTGCACAAATTAGAAATAACTTGAGGAAGATAATTTTTTAAGCAAGAATTAACCATTATACATTTATAAACAGTTTAAAATGGAGGATTGTTCTTTTCCAATATTTTTTGCACGAGAAATTGAGCATCGTAATGAACGAATTGAAATAAATGATGGTATATGAAATTAAAAATGATCCTGCATACTCATATGGTTCTATTATTCCTAATGATACTTTTACTAAAATTGATAACCTTTCTTTCGATTTCTTAATGTCAGCTAAGTTCGAAAACAGTAAAACTAATAAAAATTTTATTGGAGTTCTTAATCTTAATAAAATTGTAATGTCATTTTTAATATTGGTATTCATACTTGTAAAAATATTAAACAAATAAAATGATATTTCAAAATCTAATTTATTTAAAATGGTAATTGAAAAATTCACTGAAGACTTAAATGAATTTTTGATATAGATGGTGAAATTCAATATTTAGGGCTAAATTTTAAAAGTCCTAATTTGAAAACTTCTACATTTGACCGCAATTTAAACCTTAGAATAGGTTTACACCTTGATAGTTGGGACAGAAAAAAATTGAATGATAGGGAGAATTCAAGAAATAGAATTTGTATTAATTTAGGCAAAGAAGTAGGCATTTTATATTCTTAAATAAGAAAATTATTGAACTTATAGATGATTTAGAAATTGACAATTTTGATCTTAGAGGTGGTTCTGAACTAGAGGCGATTATATCTGAGGAAATACCCAAATCAACAAATCAAAATTAAATATTTATCCTGGAGAGGCTTATATTGCACCTACTGAAAATATAATTCATGATGCCACTACATTAAATAAAGCATTTCCTGACATTACTTTGTCGTTAATTGGTAACTTCTGGGTTAAAAGGATCTATTTAGATAATTTCCAAAATAGTTCCAGTAAGATAATTTTCTACCAACCAACAAAGTAATTATTATTAATTAGTTGAAAATAAAATAATTACAAATTATTTAAATATATATATTTATTATCTTTTCAATTTAACAAATTGTTATCATAGCTTAGCATCCTTAAATTGGGGATAGGAATTAGAGATGCAAGTTTTGGAAATACCTTAGATGTATACTCATTTTAGCTTAGACTTTTTTTTAAATTTAAACTAATTATATGGAAAACATTTCAAAAGAAACTTTAGGTGCTGCATTGATTCAGACAGGAAAACCAGCACTTATTCGAGTCGCTGAACGATTGATTAATGAATCAAACAAGTCATTTTGTGATCACACAGATTACTCCGCATTCGTAGATTCACCTTTATAATTGTCATCAATATGGAAAACAAGTCAAAAGAAACTTTAGGTGCTGCATTGATTCAGACAGGAAAACCAGCACTTATTCGAGTCGCTGAACGATTGATTAATGAAGATGCAAACTCATCAAATGATCATACTGAATTTTCAAATCATGTGAATTCTGATTAGTTTTAACTTTCACTTATGATATTAAAATAGTAGAAGCTTAAACTAATGACTGGCTCAAAATCAAAGTTTTTCCTAAAGGTTAAAGCAAGATGTAATATAAATTGTTCATATTGTTATGAATATAATTCTAGTGATCAATCCTGGAGGGAAAAACCAGGTACAATGTCAAACCATACACTTATTTCTACTGTAAAAAGAATATCGGAATATGTGCAGGAGAAAGAGTCGAAGGCTATTAATGTTGTTTTTCATGGAGGGAACCATTACTTGTTCCACTTGAGTTTTTTTCTAAAGCAGTAGATTTATTTCGAAACATGATATCAAACACATGTTCAATTAAATTTTCCCTCCAAACGAATGGCATTTTAATAACAAAACAAATTTTAGATGAATTTATTCGATTAGGAATTAAAGTGGAATTAGTATTGATGGAACAAAAGAAAGTAATGATAAATATCGTGTTGATTTCAAAGGCAATTCGACTTTTGATGATGTTGTGAAGGGTATTGATTTACTAAACAGAAAAGTACATTAAAACTAATGGTGGAGTCCTTACTGTAATAAATCCAAGTATCCAGCATTGGAAACTTACAGATTTTAAAAAGCCTTGAAGTTCCCGCAATTGATTTTTTAATGCCTCACCATAATTATATAGATAAACCATGTTTCCCTTTGGGGAATCTAATGGTAGTATATCTAATTGGTTAATTACTGTTTTTATTAATGGTAGGAAAATGGTGATGCTATTTCTATTAGAATATTTGAGCATATTATTCATTTACTTTTTAGGTGGTATTTATGCTGTAGAAAACTTAGACTCGCA